>CAWHIC010000028.1:0-264190 GCA_963829165.1 uncultured Acidimicrobiia bacterium
CCCCTCTCCGACACCAGAAAAGTGCAGGTCACAGGGGTGCGGCGGACGCTCCGAGCACCATTTGTCAGCGAATTGTCATCAGTTGTCCACAACATCTCGTGGCAGGTCGCGCCGGATGGCCAACTGGGGCACGATGAGGTGGGACCGCTCGCTACTCCGCCTCCCCGATCAGGATGTCGCGGATCTCATGCGCGACCCAACGGTTCGACCGGCCCGGTATTCGTGGGAGCGGACTGAGAATCGCTACAGCCTGGAGGGCGCGGAGCAGGTTGGTGGCTCCTTGAGGGCTGATGTTGAGGCGCCGTGCTGTCTGGACCGTCGTCACGAATGGGTTTTCGAGCACAGCGTCGAGGATCTCGTGGGCTCTCGTGCGCTGGCCGCGAAGCCGCTCTCGGTAGGTCTCACGAAGGTCGATGAGGCGCTCAGCTCGCGATAACGCATCGGTCGCCTGCCTGACGACCGCGGCAAGGAAGAACGTGAGCCATCCATCGATGTCACCGCGCTCCCGGACCGCCTGGAGGCGGTCGTAGTACTCGCCCTTGTGTTGCTCGAAGTACGAGCTGAGGTACAGCAACGGTGCCGGGAGCAGCCCTTCACTGACGAGGTAGAAAATGATCAGCAAGCGACCGAGGCGGCCATTCCCGTCGAGGAAGGGATGGAGCGTCTCGAACTGGTAGTGGAGCAACGCGCATCGGATGAGCGGCGGCATGGTCAACTCGGCGTGGATGAACTGCTCCCAGTCGCTGAGGCCGATGACCATCTCCTCGGCCGGCGGCGGGACGAAGATGGCAGTCGTCGGTCTGTTGTCGGGTGAGCCGATCCAGTTCGGTGAGGATCGGATCTGCCCTGGCTGCATGGCCTGACCTCGAACACCCTCGAGAAGGACAGAGTGGATCTCCTCGATGAGCCGCTTGGAGATGGGCAGCGAGGTGAGGCGTTGCAGACCGACATCCATGGCCCGGATGTAGTTGACGACTTCCTGGATGTCACCCCGGAGGTCCCCCCTCGATTCGGCATCGAAGACCTCTGAAAGAGTGGCCTGCGTACCTTCGATGCGCGAACTGGAGACGGCTTCGCGGCGGATGTAGGCGTTCACGAGCAGATGCGGGTTGGGCAGAAGTCGACCTGCGCCGGCGAGTCGCCCGAGGGCACGGTCGGCATCCGAGAGGTGTGCGACTGTGGCTTGCCCCAATTGGAGGGAACGGGGCAGCGGCTTCGGGAGGAACGTGTAGAAGCCGTGCGGTCCGGGTGTCTTGACTACCTCGCCAAAGTCAGTTGTGCGAAAGGATGCCGGCTCCACATCCGAGAAGCTACAACAAAGCGGGCGATTTGTTGGGACTCCTACCGAAACCCCAACCAACGTTGGGGCCTCGCAGGAAGCCCCAACGATTTGCGGCACGGTGTTGGGTCTCGGCCGAAAGCAGGAACGTTTGTTGGTGGTTGCGTCGCGCGATCGGAGCACCAGAGTCTGCCGAGGGTGCCCGAGTGGGACGCCTGGCGACCAGGAGAATCGGGAGCTCCAGAGTTAGTTCTGCGGCATACCGAAGATCGATCTTGCGACCCGCTCGGCAGCATCGCTCTGCATCGGCGGGGTGACGTGGGTGTAGATCTCTCGGGTCACGTGGGTGCTTGAGTGGTTGAGCCGTTCGGAGACGATCTTGATGTCGATGCCCTCCTGAAGCGCCAGCGTCGCCTAAGTGTGGCGAAGGCCGTGGAGGACGAGTCGGGGTAGGGGCTGATCGGGGTGAGCCCGGTTGTGCTGCTCCTGCTTCCGGATGAACTCGCGGCTGAAACGATTCGGTTCGTAGGGACGGCCGTCGGGATGGCAGAAGGCGAGATCGAGGTCCTCGTTGCCCGACCCGACCAGCATGAACTCGATTCTGGCCTCCTCGGCCTCCCGTCTGGTGCGAAAGCCGCCTTGGCTGACCTGTCGGCGCCGGCCGTCAGCCTCGGTCACGTAGGCGAGTAGGTGTAGGTCTCTCCCCGCTTGCGGATGTTCGCCCGGGATTGACTCATAGCTCGTCCTCCATCGGTTCGTCGGGGTCGACTGCCCCGTACCCGGCCTCGACGCTCGCCCGGCCCTTCCAGCGGCGACCTCCCGCAGCATCTCGGCATCGAAGAACGTCCCGGGCTTGTAGTTGTCGAAAGCCTCCAGGGCGAAAGCGAGCCCGTGGAGGTCGGCGATCATCGTCTCCAGCGCCTTTCCGGGCACCTTCGCGCCTCGGACGCGCCGGCGGGCGAGGCCGTTGAAGGCCACCGCCAGCATGTCCTCCGGCGTGAGGCGGTCCCGCCGCAGCAGGTACTCCCACGGCGTCCCGGGCCCAGCGACATCGGGGATGCGCAGCGCGCACGAGCGCCGCCAGCGAGAAGGGCCTCAACGACTGCGCTCGAATCCACAAGACCCGTCCGCCGTAGTCGCACAGGTCCCCTCTCCGACACCAAACCTGGTGGTGTCCTCTCCCGGGGACGGGGGTTTCCCAGGCCAGGTCGCGGGTAGTCAGAGCGCGACGTTCGCCCCTTGAGGAGGAGCCCCCGATGACTGACATCATTCCTGACGACGACCCGACCCACGACCCCACGCGGGCCCGGGGCGAGGACTACGCCGAGCCGGCCACGGAGCACCAAGGTCCGACCAACCGGCCGGTGGGCCAGGTCGAGGGGGACTTGATGGAGCCCAACGACTCGGGGTCCGGGACGTCGGACGTCAAGTAGCACCGCGGCGAGCTGAGGGGGGACGCCCTGCGGGACGTCCCCCCTCAGACGTTCGTCGATCGACCACTGATGAACGTCTGTTCGCCCGGGTAGGCTCGGTTTCGTGGCCGCGGCCTGGCAGACCTCGTTGTTCGACTCGACCGTCGATGTCGGGTTGGGGTCGCTCGATGGGCTCCGCCGCACCGAGCTCACCGACGGGGCGTGGACCGACTTCCTCCCCGGCTGGCTGGCCGGGGCCGACGTCGTTTTCGAGCGCCTAGCGGCGGAGGTGCCGTGGCGGGCAGAATCCCGTCCCATGTACGACAAGGTGGTGGCGGTGCCCCGCCTCCTGAGCTTCTACGACGAGGACGCCGAGCTGCCCGACCCTGTCCTCCACCAGGCCCGGTCGGCGCTCAACGACCAGTACGCCGACGAGTTGGGCGAGCCCTTCCGCACCGCCGGCCTTTGCTACTACCGCGATGGCCGCGACAGCGTGGCCTGGCACGGCGACCGGATCGGCCGGGGCAGCACCGAGGACACCATGGTCGCCATCCTCTCCGTCGGGGAGCGCCGGGAGCTGCTCCTCCGGCCCCGGGGCGGCGGCGAGACCCTGCGCCACGCCCTCGGTCACGGCGACCTCCTGGTGATGGGAGGCTCGTGCCAGCGCACCTGGGAGCACTCGGTCCCCAAGCGGCGCCGACCGGTCGGGCCCCGGATCAGCATCCAATTCCGGCCCCGCGGCGTCCGGTGACCACCAGCCCCGCGCTCCTTCTCAAGATCGCCGATGGGAATGCCGATGATGTACGTGTCCACCGCTTGTAAAGAGGGAAGCCATGGCTGCCACCACTAGGGCGAAGAAGTCGAGCAGCACCCCGATGCCGATCGACGGCTACGACCGCCTGTCCATCAAGGAGATCGTTCCCCGGCTCACCACCCTGAGCGGTCCGGAGTTGAAGGCCGTGACTGCCCACGAGAAGGCGGGCAAGAACCGGGTCACGCTCCTGCGGGCGGTGCGCAAGATCGAGCTCGACCGGGAGGCGGCCGCCAAGAAGGGCGCCAGCAAGGGCGCCACGACGGGTGGTAGCCCCCAGTTGCTGGCCGCGGTGGAGGCCGAAGACCTCGACGCCGACCACGACCTGGCCCCGATCGTGACGATCGACGCCAACAACAGCCTCGACCCGGTCCCCTACCTCGAGGTGGTCGAGCAACGGCGCACGGTGGATTCCTCCCGGACGGCCGACCTCAACGCCAGCCAGTCCTACGAGATGGCCGACGACTTCGACAACGGCTTCGACGCCGATTTCGGCAATGACGCCGATGTCGACGCCGACTCCTACGACGCCGACGCCGACGCCGACTCCGACTCCTACGACGACGGGGACACCGACGCCGACCCCTCCGACAACTCCCGCTCCTTCGACTTGGCCGACTTCGACGACGACTTCATCGACGACTTCGACGACGACGACGAGGTCGTCCCCGAAGTGGTCGTGGCCGAGGTGGTCGCTCCCAAGAAGAGGGCGGCCAGGGCACCCAAGGCGGCCAAGGCGCCCAAGGCGGCCAAGGCGACGACCGGAGAGTCGGCGGTGGAGACGGAGAAGTCGTCCCGTCCCCGGCCGGTGGCCAAGGCCGCCACCTGGGAGGAGGAGGTCCGCCCGCAGCTGCCCCGGCGCATGGAGGCGGCGGCGGTGGCCCTCGAGATGGAGCTCGAGCCCGAGATCGACCACGACATCGACATGGAGCCGTACGAGAACGACGTGCGGTCGGGCGCAACGGGTGCCGTCGGCGCCAAGGCGGCCAAGCCCGGCAAGGCCGCCGGCGGTCTGGCCAGCGGTCCCATGCGGGCGATCAAGAAGTTCGAGAACGTCGCCCTGGTCATGGCCGCCATCCTCGCCATCCTCCTCGGACTGGCCATCGGCACCGTCCTGGCCCGCACCGGTTCCACCGAGGCTCGGCAGGCGCCCGCCACCGTGGTGAGCGATTCCGCAGCCGTCAACGGCGGCAGCTGACCGTCCGGCCGGGTGACCGGCCGCCAGAACCTGCGTGTCCCTCCGGCCGTTCCTGGGCATGGTTGACTGCACCCGTGCCCGAGCTCTACGACCAGAACCAGAACGTCCACTTCGAGCTACGGGTGCCGCCCGAGTTGGAGGGCGGCGTCTACGCCAACTTCCTCGGCGTCTGGCACACGGCCCACGAGTTCACGCTCGATTTCTCGGCCACCCTGCCCGCCGAGCCCACCCAGTCGGTCGATGGCGATCCGGTCATGCACGTCCCCTGCCGGGTCACGTCCCGCATCAAGGTGCCGCCCACCCTCGTGTTCGACATCATCCGGGCCCTCAACGACAACCTCACCGGCTACGAGGAGAAGTTCGGCTCCATCCGCCGCCCGGGGAGCGACGACGAGCCCCTTTTCGTCCCCGACGAGGACTCCCCACCCGAGCCCTGAACGCCACCCGAACCCTGACCGCCCCCGCCTAGCCCCCGGCGCGCCACTGCTCCACCTCGAGGGTGCGGGTGGTGCGCACCGCCTCCAGCAGGCGGCGGTCGTGGCTCACCAGGAGCAGGGTGCCGTCGTAGCCGTCGAGGGCCTGCTCCAGCTGCTCGATGGCGGGCAGGTCGAGGTGGTTGGTCGGTTCGTCGAGGACCAGGCAGTTGGCGCCGCCGGCCATCATCAGGGCCAACGACGCCCGGGTCCGCTCCCCGGGGGACAGGCTCGAGCCGGGCCGCTCCACGTGCTCGCCGGTGAGCCCGAACTTGGCCAGCAGCGACCGCGTGGGCTGCACCAACAGGCCGGAGGCGGCGGCGAACGTGGTCACCAGCGACTCGTCGCCGAGGAACCGGCGGCGACCCTGGTCGAGCTCGCCCACCACCACGCCCGGCCCGAGGTAGCGCTCGCCGTCGGCCAGCGGGATCTGGCCCAGGATCGCCCGCAGGAGGGTCGTCTTGCCCGAGCCGTTGGGGCCGGTGATCGCCACCCGCTCCGCCCAGCGGATCTCGAGGTCGACCGGACCGAGGGTGAAGGTCCCCCGTTCGATCACCGCCCGGTCGAGGCGGGCCACCACGTCGCCGCTGCGGGACGACGGGGCCAGCTCCATGTGGAGGTCCCACCCCTCCCACGGCTTGTCGACCACCTCCAGCCGGGAGAGGGCCTTCTCGGTGATGCGGACCTTGGCCGCCTGCTTCTCGGTGCGGTTGAGCTTGAAGCCCTGCTGCGCCTTGTCGTGGTCGGTGGCCTTCTTCTTGACGTCACGGGCCCCGGTGACGGCCCACTGCCGTTGCCTGCGGGCCCGGTCCTCCAGGTCGCCCTTCTGCGACGAGTAGCGCTCGTGGGCCTCCTCCGCATGGCGGCGGGCGACGGACTTGGCGTCGAGGTACCCGAGCCATCCGCCGCCGAACTCGGTGGCGGTGCGGTCGTGCTCGTCGATCTCGAGGACGCGGTCGACGGTCGCCTCCAGGAAGGCCCGGTCGTGGGACACCACCACCAGCCCGCCCTCGGACTCGTGGAGGAACCGCTCCAGGCGGGCCAGGCCGGCGAAGTCGAGGTCGTTGGTGGGCTCGTCCAGCAGGAGGATGTCGAACCGGGAGAGGAGGATGGCGGCCAGCGCGGCCCGGGCCGCCTGCCCGCCCGACAGCTGCGCCACCTCCACCGCCAGCCGGTCGGGGGGCAGACCCAGGTCGGCGCACACCGCCTCGGCCCGGGACTCGAAGTCGGGACCGCCCAACCCGAGGTAGCGCTCGAGGGCCGCCGAGTAGCGCTCGTCGCCGCCGACCTCGGCCAGGGCGGTGGCGGCCGCTTCGAGCTCGGCCTCGGCCGCCGTCACCCCCGTGCGCCGGCCCAGGTAGGCGGCGAGCGACTCGCCGGGGCGGGCCTGGGACTCCTGGGGGAGGTAGCCGACGGTGAGGTCGGGCGGGGCGGCCACCAGCCTGCCGCCGTCGGCCGGGTCGAGCCCGGCCAGGATGCGCAGGAGCGTGCTCTTGCCCACGCCGTTGGGCCCGACCACGCCGATGCGGCTGCGGGGGCCGATGGTGAGGTCGATGCCGTCGAGCACCACGAACGTGCCGTGGGACCGGGTGATGCCGGTGGCGACGAGGGTGGCGAGGGGCCGGGAGGGCGACATGAAAGGCCCACGCTGCCATGTCCGCGACCCGCCGGCCGTCGAATGGAGGCCCGTCGATTAAGTCCGAGTTACCGTACCTACCCTCACTCGGAAGCCCTCAAACGGCGCTCACGGGCGTAAAAGGGCTGGTCGTGGGGCTGCTAGCCTTGTCAGCATATGGTTAATTCAGGAACGTACAAGTTGGGGCCCCAGGATGGGAAGCTCCTCGTGAAGATCGACCCCGAAGGCATCGGCAAGGGGATGGCGCACGCCCTCACCCTCGAGGTCGGGGACTGGAGCGCCGACGTCACCGTCGACGACGACATCAGCAAGTCGTCCGTCAACGTCACGGCCAACCTCGGGTCGCTCAAGGTCATCCAGTCGTCGGGCCAGATGTCCGACAAGGACAAGGCCGACATAAAGAAGAACACCGAGAAGACGATCAAGGGCGCCACCGCCACCTTCAAGTCCAAGAGCATCTCGGGCGACGACAAGCGGGCCAAGGTGAGTGGCGACCTCTCCGCCGGCGGCTCCAGCACCTCGGCCACCATGGACCTCACGCTCACCGACTCCAAGGCATCGGGCAGCATGAACGTCTCCCACAGCGCCCTGGGGATCAAGCCCTACTCGGCGCCGATGGGCATCATCAAGGTCAAGGACGGCGTCACCGTCGAGTTCGAGGCCAGCCTCCCCAAGTAGTCGGCGGGGCTCTACCCCTGCCAGCGGGCGGCCACGGCCGCCTGCCCGATGCTCACCCCGCCGTCGTTGGGCGGCACTCGGGAGTGGACGAGCACCTCCACTCCCGATGCGGTGAGCTCCCGTTCCACGATCTCGGTCAGGCGGGCGTTCTGGAACACCCCGCCGCTGAGGGCGACAGTGTTCACGCCCGCGACCGCGGCCAGGTCGCGGGCCATCGCCGCCACCGACTGGCCGAGTCCTGCGTGGAAGGCGGCCGCCACCGCCGCCACCGTTGCCCCCCGGTCCCGGGCGGCCACGACGTGAGCTACGAGAGGTGACGGGTCGAGCACCGCGCACCCGTCGGCCCCGGGGGTCACGAGAGCGTCCCAACCGTCGGCCATGGTGCGGGTGTCGAGGGGCTCGCCCGCCGCCGCCGCCTCCAGCTCGATGGCGGCCTGGGCCTCGTACGTCACCTTCGGGCGGATGCCGAGGAGGGCGGCCACCCCGTCGAACAGGCGGCCGGCACTGGTGGTGCGCAGGCTGTCCTCCCGCTCGATGATCGACAGGATCGACGGCCATCGCTCGTCGACCGACCGCCCGTAGCGCTCCGCCTCCTCCCGCCCGAGCGAGGTGCGAGCCCAGGCGAGGGCCATGCGCCACGGCTCCCGGACGGCCCGCACGCCTCCGGGGAGGGCCACCGCGGCCAGGTGCCCGACCCGCTCGTACGAGTCGAGGTCGGCCACCAGGAACTCGCCGCCCCAGATGACGCCGTCGGTGCCCATCCCGGTGCCGTCGAAGGCGATGCCCAGCACCTTGTCGTCGCGCCGGTGCTCGGCCAGGCAGGAGGCGATGTGGGCGTGGTGGTGCTGCACACCGAGGGTGGGCAGGTCGAGGTCCGTCGCGAACTTGGTCGACAGGTACTCAGGGTGGAGGTCGTGGGCCACCACCTCGGGGACCACACCGGTGAGGTGGCAGAGGTGGTCGACCGCCTGGAGGAACGACTTGTAGGCGGCCAGGTGCTCGAGGTCGCCGATGTGGTGGCTGGCGATGAGGTTGGTGCCCTTGGCCACCGTGACCGTGTTCTTCAGCTCCGCGCCCACCGCCAGGACCTGGTGCCGGGTCGGCAGGATCAGGGGGATCGGCGCCGGCGCGTAGCCCCGGGACCGGCGCAGCATCTGCACCGGCTTGCCCCCGGGCCGGGCTCGCACCACCGAGTCGTCGCAGCGGATGTGGATAGGGCGGTCGTGGGTGAGGATGGCGTCGACCATCGGGCCGAGGCGGGTGAGGGCGTCGGTGTCGTCGTGGGCGATGGGCTCGTCGGACAGGTTGCCGCTGGTCATCACCAGGGGGCCGCCGACGCGGTGGAGCAGGAGGGTGTGGAGCGGGGTGTAGGGGAGCATGATCCCCAGCTCCGGCAGGCGGGGGGCGATACTGCCGGCGAGAGGCGGGGGGGCCAGGCCGGAGTCGTCCCGCCGGGGGACGAGCACGATCGGCCGCCGCACCGACCCCATCTCCGCCTCCGCCGCCTCGCTCAGGTGGGCCACTCGGCGGGCCTCGTCGAGGTCGCGCACCATCACCGCGAAGGGCTTGTCGTCGCGGGCCTTGCGCCGGCGCAGCTCGGCCACCGCCTCCGGGTTCCCCGCGTCGACGGCCAGGTGGTAGCCACCCAGACCCTTGATGGCCAGGACTTTTCCCGCCGCCAGGAGGGCCACCGTCTGGTCGAGGGCGTCGTCGGCCTTGGCCAGCAACGCCCCGTCGGCCGACAGCAGGGAGAGCTGGGGCCCGCACACCGGGCAGCACACCGGCTCCGCGTGGAAGCGGCGGTTGGCGGGGTCGGTGTACTCGGAGCGGCAGTCGTCGCACAGGACGAAACCGGCCATGGTGGTCGAGGGCCGGTCGTAAGGGATCGACGTGATGATCGTGTAGCGGGGCCCGCAGTTGGTGCAGTTGATGAACGGATAGCCGAAGCGGCGGTCGGCGGGGTCGAGCATCTCCCGGGTGCAGTCGGCGCACGTGGCCACGTCGACGCTCACCGCCACCGCCGGCGCCCCCTCCACCCGGCTGTCGACGATGGTGAAGGTGTCGGCGCCCAGCGGCGCGGCGATGGGCTCGACGTCGAGCGACTCGATGTGGGCCAGCGGCGGCAGCTCGGCCACCAGCCGCTCGGCGAACCGGTCGAGGGCGGGCGCCGACCCCTCGACGTCGATGATCACGCCCCGGCTGTCGTTGGCGACGGAGCCCCTCAGCCCCAGCTCGACCGCGATCCGGTAGACGAACGGTCGGAACCCGACTCCCTGCACCGTGCCGGTGACCCGTAGGCGCCGGCGCTCAACCATGGGAAATCAGCAGATGCGGGGGAGGGGGTCGCCGACGAGCATGTCGACGATGCGGGTGCCGCCGAAGCCGGTCTGCAGGACGACGATGCCCGGCGGTTCGGCGGTGACCTCGCCGATGATGGCGGCGTCGGCCCCGTACTTGTGGGCCCGGAGGGCGGCCAGGGCGGCGTCGGCCTCCTCGGGGGGAACGACGGCGACCAGTTTGCCCTCGTTGGCCACGTACATGGGGTCGATGCCGAGGATCTCGCAGGCGCCGTTGACCACGTTGCGGACGGGGATGGACTGCTCCATGATCCGGACGCCGACCTCGGCCTCCTTGGCCATCTCGTTGAGGACGGTGGCCACGCCGCCCCGGGTGGGGTCGCGCATGAACCGGACTCCGGGCGCCGCCTCCAGCAGTTGCTCGACCATCTCGTTGAGGGGAGCGGTGTCGGACGGGATGTCGGCCTCGAGGTTGAGCTCGCCCCGGGCGATCAACACCGCCACCCCGTGGTCGCCGATCTTGCCCGACACGATGATCTTGTCGCCCGGCTTCACCGACTTGGAGTCGAGGTGCACCGACGCCGGCACCACGCCCACGCCGGCGGTGGTGATGTAGCAGCCGTCGGCCGCCCCCTTGTTGACCACCTTGGTGTCGCCGGTGACGATCATCACGCCGGCCTCGGCAGCGGCCTCGGCCATGTCGGCCACGATCTCCCGCAGCTCGACGATGGAGAAGCCGTCCTCCAGCACGAAGGCGGCCGAGATCCACTGGGGCCGGGCGCCCATCATCGACAGGTCGTTGACCGTGCCGCAGATGGCCAGGTGGCCGATGGACCCGCCCGGGAAGCGGCGGGGCTTGACCACGAACGAGTCGGTGGAGAAGGCGATGCGCTCGCCCGACGGGAGCTCCATGACCGCCCCGTCGGACATGCCTTCGAGGGTCTTGTTGCGGAACGCCTCCAGGAACACGGCGTCGATGAGCGCCGCCGACGCCTTGCCCCCCGCGCCGTGGGCCGAGTTGATGAACTCGTCCTTCAGCTTGGGCCGGCGCTTGCGGAACTCCTCGATGCGCTGCATGACCTGCTCTTCGCGGTCACCACCACCGTGCTCCCCGACCGTGGGGTCGGCCGTACCTACAACGTCGGTCACTTGACTGCCCTCGTTCCTCGGACAGTCAAGTGAATGTTGATGGACCGGCCTACCGGGCCGTCATGCGGGAGCTTGGCTCCGACCTTCACCGGGATCTTGGTGAAGCGGCCGTAGTTGTAATAGGCGGCGCAGGCACCCTCCGACGACACCATGCAGGTGCCGATGGGGGTCTCCGGCGTGCAGGCGGTGCCGAACACCTTGCACTCCCAGGGCTTGATGACGCCCTTGAGAACCTCGCCGCACTGGCACGCCTTGGGGTCGGCCACCCGGATGCCGGGCACCGCGAAGCGCAGCTCGGCGTCGAAGTCGGCGAAGTCGGCGTTGAGCTTGAGCGCCGACTGGGAGATGAAGCCCAGGCCTCGCCACTCGAAGTGGGGGCGCAGCTCGAACACCTCCTGGAGGATGGCCAGGGCCCGGGGGTTGCCCTCGTCGGACACGGCCCGGGTGTACTGGTTCTCGACCTCGCAGCGGCCCTCGTTGATCTGCTTGAGCAGCATCTCGATGGACTGGAGGATGTCGAGGGGCTCGAAGCCGGCGGTGACCAGGGGCAGGCCGTACTGGGCGGGGACGAACCGGTAGGGCCGGTTGCCGATCACGGTGGACACGTGGCCTGGTCCGAGGAACCCGTGCAGGCGCAGGTCGGGGGACTCGAGGATCGCCTTGAGGGGCGGGACGATCGTGACGTGGTTGCAGAACACGGAGAAGTTCTTGACGTTGCGCTGGCGGGCCTTGAGGACCGTGACCGCGGTGGACGGGGCGGTGGTCTCGAACCCGACGGCGAAGAAGACGACTTCCTTGTCGGGGTTGGCCTCGGCGATGCGCAGGGCGTCGAGCGGGGAGTAGACCATGCGCACGTCGGCGCCCTGGGCCTTGGCCTCGAGCAGGTTCTCCTTGCCGCCGGGCACCCGCATCATGTCGCCGAAGCTGGTGAAGATGGTGTTGGGCGTCTTGGCCACGGCGACGGCGTCGTCGACCCGGCCCATGGGGATGACGCATACCGGGCAGCCGGGACCGTGCACCAGCTCGACGGTGGGGGGCAGCACGTTTTCGATGCCGTGCTTGTAGATGGTGTGGGTGTGGCCGCCGCACACCTCCATGAACTTGTAGGGGCCGCCGTTCGGCGCGCCGCCGGCCGCCCGCTCGGTGATCTTGGCGATGGCCAGTTTGGCCGAGGCCGGGTCGCGGAACTCGTCGACGTACTTCACAGCTGGGCCTCCTGCTTGAAATCTGTCATTTCTTGCTCGTAGACGTCGCCCAGGCCCCGCATGTAGGCGAGGGTCTCGGCCGCTTCCTGCTCACCGATCTTGCTCATGGCGAACCCGACGTGGATCAGGACCCAATCGCCGACCTCGACCGTGCCCGTGTCGCCGGCGACCAGACGGATGTTGATCTCCCGTCGAACACCGTCGACGTCGACGATGGCGCGGTGCTCGGCCAGGTCGATGATCTCGACCAGTTGGCCGGGGATGCCTAGGCACATAAAGAACGATCCTTCCGTTGTGGCCCTGAAAGAAGCTTCGTGGCCTCATTCTCGCGCGAGGGCAGTCCTAGCACGACACTCGTTCGCGACCGGGGCCCCGAAGTGCATGGCGGGGCCGACCCGGGGCGACCCGACCAGGATACGTCGGTCGTGGCGCCGTGCCTATATGGACGTCGCGCCTCTACCGACTGCACCATTACCGGCCCCCTTTTTCCGGGCGCGGGACGACGCCGCCGAAAACCTCCAGGGCGTCAGGGGATGATCTCCAGGCCCTCCTGGCGGGCGGGCGGAGCCTGATCGGAGTCGTCGACGATGCGGTCGTACCGGGAGAGGTAGGCGGAGAGGTAGCGACGCCCCTCCCGCAGGGCGCCGGCCCAGGCGTGGAGCCACTCGACGCCCTCCTCGGTGAGGCGGTAGCTGCGGCGAGCGGGGCCGGCGGTGGAGTGCTCCCACCAGGAGGCGACCAGTCCGTCCTGTTCCATCACTCTCAGGGCCCGGTAAAGCCCGCCGGGGTCGACGTTGCGCAGCCCGAGCTGGGCGATCTGCTCCAGCAGGTCGTAGCCGTGGGCAGGGGTCTCTGCGATCAGCAGGAGGAGGCTGGCCCGGAGGTAGTTGCGGGGCAGCCCGCCCTGGGGCTCCTCGGTGGAGGTTCGGGTCGGCTGTTTCATACGGTCACCACCGCCGCCCCTGCGAACGGCGGTCGTGGATCGAACATCTCGGACAACCAAGCCTCCAAAGTCACTGCCGCCGAAACACATCGACCAGAACCACTGCTCAGAACCAACTCGCGACCGGTGTGGGCTTGCCTCACCTTCCCGGTTCGACGGACGCTTCCTCCTGTCGCAGCCAGATAGGTGCCCAGATAGGTGCATTGTACACCTAGCCGTAGCCGGAAAACGGGGCGACTTGGTCGGGACGGGCGGCCGCGGGACCGCCGACGGGCCCCTCGGAGGCCGTCGGCGAGCGCGGCGACCAGCACCGGGCCACGGTCCGTGGCGAAATTGAACGCCGAGAGCGCCAAAGAGGGTGTTGCACCGCGGGCGGTCGTGCCATACAGTCCCCGTCACATCCGTGGTATCCGTACGGGGTCTTCCGACACACGCCGCAGCTCTCTTCGTCGCAGCCTGCCGCTGGTCCCCGGCCCAACTGACTCAGGGGGAAAGTATGACCAAGCGGTGGAGGTCTGCCGCCGACGAACGGGGACAGGCCACGTTCTCGCTCATCATCGTTCTGGTGGTGGTTGCGATTGCAGTGGTTCTTCTCCAGCGGACGGCGTCGACCGCAGAAAGCATCAATGACAAGGCGGGCACGATTTCCAGCTCCGCCAGCGGCATCAACGAGAGCACGAAGGCGGTGCTGAAGCTCGGCACCACCAACGACCTGGCGGGCTCCATTCTCGCCACCGCTCAGCCGCTCGAGGGCTCGCTCAACGAGGTGATCCGCCTGGCTCAGTCGATCGACGGCCTGGCTACCTCGATCAACGACTCGGCAGGCTCGATCAACGGAACGGCCCAGGGCATCAACGGCGCCGCCACCACGATCCTCTCGACCGCCCGCCACATCAACGACGGTGTGGCCCAGATCAACGCCAACCTCGACACGACGCTGCAGGTTGCCGGCCAGATCAAGGCCGACACCGGCAACATCCGTGCCCGGGCCGACCGCACGACCCAACTCGCCGCCGCCATCGACGCGGCCCTCCCGTAAGGAAAGGAGCGAACTCATGACTTCAACCATGGCAGCGCGGCGCTCGCGTAGCGGCCCCGCACCCGCTCCTCGTCCCGCCAACGACCAGACCACGTTCCTCTCGCGGTGGCTCAAGGTGTGGGTCATTCTCCTCACCGTCGTCACCCTGGTGGTCGTGGTGTACCTGGTGATCATCACCAACTCACTGGCCAGCATCAACGGCAACCTGGCTACGGCCGACCGGGCCGTCGGTGCAACCGGTGCTGCGGGTAACGTCACGTCCCTGCCCAACCAGGTCGACCGCATCAACGGCGCCCTCGACGGCATCGACAAGGCCCTCAAGCCCATCCCCGCCCAGGCCGGTGAGATCGTCACCGTCCTGACGTCCGTCAACGACAAGCTGACCTCGGTCAACTCCTCGCTGCAGGACACCGACAGCGTCCTGCAGACGGTGCTCGGCTCGGTCCAGGCCGTCAACACGACGCTGATCGACGCCGACGACCCGGGTGACCGGCTCGGCGTTCAGAACATCCACCACCGGGTGGCTGGGCTGAACGGTCGCAACTCGCCCCGTCAGGGCTCTGCCACCAACGGCGGTACGGCTGGTCCGTTCGCCACGGGCGGCAACTTGAGCGCAGCCGAGGCGGACGCAGCAGCCATCACGGGCAGCCTCGACTCGATCAACACCCACCTCACGGGGGTCTGTAACTCGAGCCTGGTGGTCGGAACCGTCCTCGGGTGCACTGCATGAGCGCCCGCGGCGACCGCCGCCTGATGGGGCAAGCCGGCATCGTGGGCCTCAACTTGGCCCTCACGATCGCCTTCGCACTGTTCGCCGTGATCCAGCTGTCCAGGGTGACCCTGGCCGCGAAGCAGATCGACGACCGGGTGGAGAAGATCACCACTGATGTCGGACCCGGTTCCAACGTCTCCCAGCTCGACCAGACGGAGAAGCTGAACGACGTTGCCCAGAAGGCCGAGGACATCCTCAAGGCCGCTCAGCCCCTTTCGGGCCAGGCCCAGACGATCCTCGACACGGTCAAGAACATCGATGCCACGGCGTCGAACATCCTCTCCAGCGCGGAGGAGATCAACGGCTCCGTCAACAGCATCAACTCCACGGCCAGCGCCTTGCTGCCGGTCGTGAACAGCATCCGTGGCTCCGGTGGAAAGGGTGGTGGTGGCGTCGAAGCCATCAACATCCGGGCCGCCGAGGCCTTCCCGCCGGTGAATGGCATCCAGGCCGACCTGGCCCGAGTCATCGCCCAGGCGGGTCCCGCCGGTCCTGCCGGTCACGTCGCAGGCACCATCCATGCGTCCGTGAACGGCATCAACTGCGCACTGGCTGTCATCCCCGCACCGGGGTGTGGCACCTAGGAACGTCCCGTCCCCTTCGGGGAACGGCAAGCATCACCAACGAGGGCCCGGGGACAACCCCGGGCCCTCGTTCTCTGTGCACCCCCGTCGAGGCGGGCTCCGGTCCATCACCGAACGGGTCCGGAGAAGTCGGATCCGCTCGCCGGGGGGAGTCGTCCCGACCCGTCAGCGACCCCGACGCCGGCGGTTCTGGCCGGCATAGCCGACAGGCCAGCCGAAGGACCTTGGCCTGTCGGAACAAGCAAGCAGCCCGCCGCAGGCGGCCAACGCGGTGGACGTTGACCTCGGGGGGGTGTCGGGGGGCGGAGCCCCCCGACTGTCAGGCCTTGGCCTGTCGGAACAAGGAAGCAGCCCGCCGCAGGCGGCCAACGCCGTGGCCTTTGACTTCGGGGGGTGTCGGGGGGCGGAGCCCCCCGACTGTCAGGCCTTGGCCTGTCGGAACAAGGAAGCAGCCCGCCGCAGGCGGCCAACGCGGTGGACGTTGACTTCGGGGGGGGTGTCGGGGGGCGGAGCCCCCCGACTGCGTTAGCCCACCGTGGTCGGGGTCTCGGGAGCGGGGCCGGTGTCGGGACGGGTGGTGAGGCTCTCCGCCATCTGGTCGAAGACGCTGCTCAGGCGGGCGAAGCCGTCGGAGGGGAGGGCCTGGAAGATCATGACGTACATGTTTCGACCCCGGAACAGGAAGTAGTGGGCGTGGGCGCCCTCGGCCCCGCTCTCGGCGTCGGTGAAGGTGTAGAGGTAGTAGTAGCCCGGCATCCCGTCGACCATGATCGCCTGCACCTTGAGGATCTGGGCCGACTGGTTGCTGGTCACGGCTCCATCGGTGAAGGCCTTGATGTTGGCCAGGTTGTCGACGGTGGTGGGGACGTCGGTGCGCATGAACAGGCTCACGCTGACCACGTCGTTGCCGCCAGCGTCGAGGGCCAGCTCGCCGGTCTCGGTCTCGACCAGGCCCCAGTCCTTGGGGTAGTCGATGGTGAAGCCCTGCTTCTCGCTGGTGAACCGGGCGAAGGCGGACTCGGGCAGGGAGGGTCCGGGGGCGGCCGGATCGACGGTGGTGGTGGTCTGGCTGGCGGCGCTGGGGTTGCCGGCGGGCTGGGCCGGTTTGAGGACGAAGGCGTACACGATCAGGCTGACCACCACCACGGTGAGGACCGAGAGCAGGACGACCATCGTGTTCTGCGACGGCTGCATCCGCTGGCGTCCGGGTGAGCCCGCCCGACGGGGGCCGGTGGGCGGGCGGCCGTCGGTGGCGGTGGAGGTGGCCGCGGCTCGGCCGGGCCGGGCCGTCGAGCGATTGCCGGTGGGCCGGGTGCCCGTCGTCCCGCTCCGGGTCGACCGGGTGCCGGCCGTCCGGGTACTTGCCGCTCGGGTGCCCGCCGTCCTGGTGCCCGCCGTCCTGGTGCCCGCCGTCCTGGTGCCCGCCGTCCGGGTGCCCGCCGTCCGGGTGCCCGCCGTCCGGGTGCCCGCCGTCCGGGTGCCCGCCGTCCGGGTGCCCGCCGTCCGGGTGCCCGCCGTCCTGGTGCCCGCCGTCCTGGTGCCCGCCGTCCTGGTGCCCGCCGTCCGGGTGCCCGCCGTTCGGGTGCTTGCCGCTCGGGTGCGGGCCGAGGGGGCGGCGGTGGCGGCGCCCCGTCCGCCGGTACGGGTGGCGCTGGCGCCTGCCCGTCCTCCGGCCCGGGACGATGGGCGGGGGCGACCGGATGCCGCCGGCCGGGGCCGGGTGGGGCGCGGGCCGGTGTTGTCGGCCGGTGTCTGGTCGGGGCGGTCGCCCATGGGGTGGATCTCCTTCGAACGGCGACGGCGGCAGTCAGGCGGCGAGGACGCGCTGACCGACTCTGTGCGGCAACCCTATTGTCGCCCATGTACGTGTGGCCCTCGCTAGTGTGACACTGCCGTGGGCCTGTCCGCCGTCGTGTTCGACGTTGACGGCACGTTGGTCGACAGCGAGCGCGACGGCCACCGGGTGGCGTTCAACCAGGCGTTCGCCGACTTCTCCCTGCCCTACCGGTGGGACGAGGACGTCTACGGCCGGCTGCTGCGGGTGACGGGCGGCCAGCGCCGCATCGACCGCTACCTGGGCGAGCAGGGGATGGGTGACGACGAGCGGGCCCGGTTGGCGCCCGCTCTCCACCGCCACAAGACCGAGATCCTGGGGCGGATGATCGGGGAGGGCGCACTCGAGCCGCGGCCGGGAGTGGCCAGGCTGCTGGCCGAGCTGGCCGAGGCCGGCTGTCGTCTGGGAGTCGTTACCACCGGCAGCCGGGGATGGGTCGATCCGCTCCTCCAGCGCCTGCTCCCGGGGATCACCTTCGAGGTGGTGGTGACGGGGGACGAGGTGGCGGGGCGCAAGCCCGACCCGGAGGGATACGTCACCGCCCTGGATCGGCTCGGGACCACCACCGCCGACACGGTGGCGGTGGAGGACTCCTACGAAGGGCTGGTTGCGGCCAAGGCCGCCGCCCTGGCCTGCGTGGTGGTGACCAACGACTACACCGCCGACCAGGACCTGGCCGCCGCCGACCTCGTGCTCGACGGCTTCGGCGAGCCGCCGCGACCGGCCCGGGTGACCGCCGACCCTCGGCAGACCGGTTGCGGGGGTGTGCTCGACGTCGGCACCCTCCGCCGCCTCGTGGCCTGAACCCGCCGCGGCGCGCCGGCGCCACCGAGCGAAAAAGGGGGCGGGAAGGGGCCTCGATAGGAAGCCCCTTCCCGGGAGGGGGGTTTCACACCGCGTCACGGTGCACGATGGTTTTACCCGGCCGGCAAAGGGGGCCAAACCCGGTTCGGCTCGATTTCTCGCCTACTCGTGGCTGATGGCCTGGAGGATGTCGAGGCGGGCCGCCCGGCGGGCGGGCAGGAGCGCCGCCACCACGCCGAGCACCCCGGCCACGACCACGTAGGTGACCAGCTGGCCCACGGGAATGACCAGTTCGCTGATCCCCTCGCCCGAGAAGTTGGCCACCACCGCCCACCCGAAGAGCACGCCGATGGCGAGGCCGATGATCGCCCCCATCACCGAGATGATCACCGACTCGCCCCGGATCATCCCCTTCACCTGGCGCCGGGCCATGCCCACCGCCCGCAGCAGCCCCAGCTCGCGGGTGCGCTCGAACACCGACAGGGCGAGGGTGTTCACGATGCCGAGGAAGGCGATGATGATGGCCAGGCCCAGAAGGGCCGACACCAGGCCCAGGGCCTGGTTGATCTGCCGCTTCTGCTCGGCCTTGAACTCGACCTGGTCGCGCACCTCGACGTTGGGGAAGTCCTCCGCCACCCGGTCGACCGCGTCCCGGGCCGCGGCCGGGGCGACGCCGGGCGCGGCCTTGGTCAGGACCACGAAGTCGAGTTGCTCGGAGAAGTTCTCCTCGTAGGTCTCGCTCGACACCGTGTACTGGCCCAGGAGCTGGTTGCGCTCGTACGTCCCCGCCACCCGTAGCTGCTTGTCGCCGGTGCGGGCGAAGGTGACCGGTACCGCGTCGCCCACCTTCAGCTTGCGGTCCTCCGCCTCCGTCTCCTCCACGATGACCTCGCCCGGCCCGAGACCGGCCAGGTCGCCCGTCACCATCTCGATGTTGAGCAGGCGGGGGAGGGTGTCGGGATCGCCGGCGTAGAGGGACGTGGTCGACCCTCGAACCTTGAAGTCGCCCGTCTTCAGCCCGGTGACCGCCCCCAGCTCGGGCTGCACCGCCAGCCGCTGGGCCACCTCGGTGCTGATGGTGGGCGTGAACTGCTCGGTGCTGACGATGTAGTCGGCCGCCAGGGCCTTGTCGATGATGGCGGCCCCCGACTCCACGATGGAGGCGGCCAGCACGGCCACGCACCCGACCAGCCCGAGGCCGATGGTGAGGGCGGCGGCGGTGGACGCCGTGCGCCGGGGGTTGCGGAGCGCGTTCTGGCGGGCGAGCTTGGCCGAGATGCCCCGGACGAGGAACACCCGGGGGAGGGGCCGGCCGAGGACCGACGCCATGGGCCCGGCCAGCAGGGGCATGAGCAGGGCCACGCCGATGAAGGTGAGGGCCGCCCCCAGGCCCACCAACTGGATGCCCCCGTCGGCGAACAGGCCCGCGGCCAGGGCGGCCACGCCCACGACCGACACCAGCGCCCCCACCGTCGTGCGCCGACGCAACGACCCGCCGCCCTCGGTGCCGGCCCCGCCCAGGGCGGCCATCGGCGGCAGCTTCGACGCCCGCCGGGCCGGCCCCACCGCCGCCACCAGGGTGACCAGCTCGCCCACGACCATCGACACGATCACGGTGCGCGGCTTGACGATCAGCCCGCCCCCGGGCAGGTCGACGCCGAACGCGGCCAGCAGGGCCTTCAGGCCCATCGCCACCAGGATCCCGAGGCCGAGCCCGGCGGCCGACGCGACCAGGCCGACGATGGCCGCCTCCCCCGTCACCGACGCCAGCACCTGGGTGCGGCTGGCGCCCAGGGCCCGCAGGAGAGCCAGTTCCCGGGTGCGCTGGGCGACCAGGATGGAGAACGTGTTCAGGATCATGAAGGCGCCCACGAACAGCGAGATCCCGGCGAACACGAGCAGGAAGGTGTTGAAGAACCCGAGGGCCTCCTTGATCTGGTCCGACTGCTCGTCGCCCACCTGGGTGCCGGTGAGGGCCTCGTAGCCGCCGGGGAGGGCGCTCTGGACCCGGTTGCGGAGGTCGAGGGCGGACACGGTGCCGTCGCCGACGACGTCGATGGTGTCGTAGCGGCCGACCTTGGCCAGCACCTTCTGCGTGGTCGGGGTGTCGAAGACGGCCAGGGTGGCGCCGGCCAGGTTGTCGGCCGCCCCGAACCCGGCGATCCCGACGATGGTGAAGTCGCCCGGCGGCCCCTGGAAGAGGATGCGCACCTTGTCGCCCACGACGAAGTCGTGCTTCTTGGCCGTCCCCGCGTCCATCAGGACCTCGTCCGGGCCGCGGGGCGCCCGACCGTCGCGCAGGCGGAGGGGGTTGAGCTCGGGGACGTCGGTCCAGTTCACCCCCAGGGTGGGGGCACCGCCGGTGTCGACCGCCTTGCCCTCCTTGTCGACGTACTGGGCGTAGCCGGCCAGCGCCCCGTCGGCCGCCTTCACCCCGAGGACCGCGGCCACCGTCGGCTGGAGGGTCTCGGGGACGGTGTCGCGCCCGGTGGTGAGGCTGGTCTCGTCGCCGAAGCCGGATTCGGCCCGCACGGAGACGTCGACGCCGGCCGTGACCTCGTCGAAGAGGTTGTCGAAGGTGGCGTTGAGGGTGTCGGTGAGGACGTAGGTGCCGGCCACGAACCCCACGCCCAACACGACCGCGAGGGCGGTGAGCAGGAGCCGGACCTTGTGGGCGAGGACGCCCTTCAGCGTCGCTTTGAGCATCGCCCGCTACCGGTCGTCGGAGAGGGTCTTCATCATGTCCAGGACCCGGTCGGGAGTGGGATCGCGCATCTCGTCCACGATGTGGCCGTCGACCAGGAACACCACCCGCTGGGCGTAGCCGGCGGCGACGGGATCGTGGGTGACCATCACGATGGTCTGGCCGAAGTCGGTGACCGACTGGCGCAGGAAGCCGAGGATCTCCGACGACGCCTTGGAGTCGAGGTTGCCGGTGGGCTCGTCGGCGAAGACGATGGCGGGCTTGCTGGCCAGGGCCCGGGCCGCCGCCACCCGCTGCTGCTGGCCGCCGGAGAGCTCCGACGGGCGGTGGGAGAGCCGGGGGCGGAGCCCGACGGTGTCGATGATGCGGTCGAGCCACTCCTGGTCGGGGTCCCGGCCGGCGATGTCGAGGGGGAGGGTGATGTTCTCCAGGGCGGTCAGCGTCGGCACCAGGTTGTAGGCCTGGAAGATGAAGCCCACCTGGTCGCGGCGCAGGCGGGTGAGCTCCTTGTCGGGCAGGTGGCTCAGCTCGGTGTCGCCGATGAACACCTGGCCCGCGGTGAGGCGGTCGAGCCCGGCCATGCAGTGCATGAGGGTCGACTTCCCCGAGCCGGACGGGCCCATGATGGCGCTGAACTGGCCGGTGGCGAACTCGACGTCGACGCCATCGAGGGCCTTCACCGCGGTGTCGCCCTGGCCGTAGACCTTGACGAGGGACACGGCGCGGGCGGCGGTGGTGGTGGGCGGGGCGGGGATAGCTGCGGTCATCGTTCGTTCTCCCACTTGAAGAGACGGAGGGCGAGCACGGATCCGAGAACGGTCCAGGCGGCGAGGACGGCGAGGTCGCCACCGTTCACCCCGGGGGCGGGGGTACGGGGGTCGAAGGCGTACTGCAGGCCGTTGGCCAGGTGTTGGACGGGGAACAGCTTGGCCACCGACAGCAGCCACGAGGGGGCGCCGTCGAGGGGGAAGAAGATCCCGGAGATGAAGGTCAGCGGGAGGACCGAGAAGTTGACGATGGCGGGGGCGGCGTCGCCGTTGGGGCACAGGCCGCTGATCGCCAGCCCCAGGGCGCAGAAGCAGGCCGCCCCCAGGGCGATGGTGGCGAGGAGGCCGGCCACCGTGTCCCACCGGAAGTCGACGCCGAAGACGAGGACGCCGGCCCCGAGGGTGACGGCCACGATCTGCAGCGTGGTCACGATCGACGACCCGATCTGGCCCGCCAGGTAGGCCCACGCCGGCACCGGCGTGCCCTTGATCCGCTTCAGGATGTTCAGGTCCCGGGCGATCGCCATCCTCATGGCGATGTTCGTGTAGCAGGCGGAGATCACGCCGAAGGCGGCGATCCCGGGGACGAAGAACGTCACGAAGGTGATCCCGCCCCGCGTGTCGATCCGCCCGCCCGAGTTCAGGCTGCTGAAGATGAACAGGAACATCAGGGGGAAAGCGAAGGTGAACACGGCCGCCGCCGGGTTGCGCCAGAACGCCTTCTGCTCGAACCGGACCTGGCGGGCGGCGATCGAGAGGTCGCTCATGTAGTCCCGCCCTCGGCGGGGACGGCCGCCGCGTCCTTGGTCAGCTCGAGGTAGACGTCCTCCAGCCTCGGGCGGGTGACGGTGAGGTCGGGGAGGGTGAGACCCCGCCCGAGCGCCCATCCGGTGACGGTGTTGACCGCCTGGGTGGGGTCGGCCACGGTGATGAGGACGGAAGCGCCCTCGACCGACACCTTCGCCTGCGGCGGTAGGTCGGGGAGGGTGTCGATGCCGAGGTCGGGGGGCAGGGCGAAGCGGATCTCGGTGGCCCGCTCGCTGCCGGCCAGGTTGTCGGGGGGTCCCTCGGCCACGATGACGCCACCCACGATCACCGCCACCCGGTCGGCCAGCACCTGGGCCTCGTCCATGTAGTGGGTGGTGAGCAGGACGGTCTTGCCCAGCTCCCGCAGGCCCTTGATGACGTCCCAGGCGCCCCGCCGGGCGGTGGGGTCGAAGCCGGTGGTGGGCTCGTCGAGGAACAGCAGCTCGGGGTCGCCGGACAGGGCCAGGGCCAGGTCGAGCCGCCGCTTCTGGCCCCCGGAGAGGGTCTTCACCCGCTGGTCGCGCTGGGCTTCGAGGCCGGTGAGGGCCAGCAGCTCGTCGACGGGACGGGACTTGCGGTAGTAGCCCCGGTACAGGTCGACCACCTCGGTGACGGTGAGGTAGCGCTCGACGCCGGTTTCCTGGAGCACGATGCCGATGCGCTCCTTCAAGTCCCGGTGGGTCTGGGCCGGGTCGTGGCCCAGCACCGACACCTCGCCCGCGGTGCGCGGGCGGTAGCCCTCCAGGATCTCGACGGTGGTGGTCTTGCCCGCCCCGTTGGGCCCGAGGAGGCCGAACACCTCCCCTTCCTGCACGTCGAGGTCGATGCCGCGCACGGCCTCGTTGGCGCCGTAGGACTTTCGCAGGCCCCGGACCTGGATGGCCGTCACGGACGTCCCTTCTGAGCTCGCAGTCTGCCGCCGGCCGGCAGGTCGTGGGTGACCGCCGTTAAGTCGAGCCTAGCCCTCGGCCAACTCGATCTTCACCGCGAGGGCGGCGCCCTTGTCGAGGACGAGGTCGTCGATGCGGCCCGCCTCCTGCACGTCGGCCGCGACCAGCCGCAGCGCGGCCAGGCGGTCGGGCGTGTCGGTGACGACGGCCCGGCTCACCTCGACCCGCATCGACTGGTGGGCCTCGCTCTTGGCCTTGCGCACCTCGCCCAGGACGGCGGCGGCGACCTCCAGCACGAGCTGGTCGCCGGCGCCGAGCTCGTCGGCGGTCGGCCACGGGGCCCGGTGCACCGATCCCTCCTGCCACCACGACCAGACCTCCTCGGTGACGAAGGGCAGGAAGGGGGCGAAGAGGCGGAGCACGGTGGACAGGGCCAGGTTGAGGGCCCGGTCGGCCGACGCCTGCGCCTCCGGACCCTGGCTGCCGTAGGCCCGGCCCTTCACCAGCTCCAGGTAGTCGTCGCAGAAGCGCCAGAAGAAGGTCTCGGTGCGCTCCAGGGCCCGGGCGTAGTCGTAGCCCTCGAAGGCGGCGGTGGCGTCGTCGACCAGGTCGGCCAGCCCGGCCAGCATGGCCTGGTCGAGGGGGGCGGTGACCGCGGCGGCGGTGACCGGGTCGGCGGCGGCCGGCTCGGCGTCGCCCACCCGGGAGAGCACGAACTTGGAGGCGTTGAGGAGCTTGATGGCCAGCCGCCGGCCGACCTTCATCTGGCCCTCGTCGAAGGTGGTGTCGACCCCGGGCCGGCCCGACGCGGCCCAGTAGCGGACGGCATCGGACCCGTACTGGTTGAGCAGGCCGATGGGAGTCACCACGTTGCCCTTCGACTTCGACATCTTCTTGCGGTCGGGGTCGAGGACCCAGCCGGAGATGGCGGCGTCGGACCACGGCAGGCAGTCGTGCATGTAGTGGGCCCGGACGACGGTGGAGAACAGCCAGGTGCGGATGATCTCGTGGGCCTGGGGCCGCACGTCCATGGGGAAGGTGCGGGCGAAGAGGTCGGGATCGTCGGCCCACCCGGTGGCGATCTGGGGGGTGAGCGACGACGTGGCCCACGTGTCCATCACGTCGGGGTCGCCGGTGAAGCCGCCGGGCTGGTCGCGCTGGTCGGCGGTGTAGCCGGGGGGCACGTCGGTGGACGGGTCGACGGGCAGGTTGGCCTCGTCGGCCGCGATCGGGTGCTGGTGGTCGGTGGTCCCGTCGGCCAGCACCGGGTACCAGAGGGGGAACGGGACCCCGAAGAAGCGCTGGCGGCTGACGAGCCAGTCGCTGTTGAGCCCGTTGACCCACGACTCGTAGCGACCCTGCATGTAGGGCGGGTGCCACCGCAGCTCCCGGCCCCGCTCCAGCAGCTGGTCGCGGTGGTCGAGGGTGCGGATGAACCACTGCCGGCTGGTGACAATTTCCAGCGGCCGGTCGCCCCGCTCGTAGAACTTCACCGGGTGGGTGATGGGTTGGGGCTCGCCGATGAGGTCGCCCGACTCCCGCAGCAGCTCCACCATGCGGGCTTGGGCGGCGTTGATCTTCAGCCCCCGGATCTCCTCGAACGGCCCTCCCTCGAGGCCGGACGGCGCCTGGGTGATGCGGCCGTCGCGGCCGATGATGGCCCGCACCGGCAGGTGCAGCTCCCGCCACCAGATGACGTCGGTGACGTCGCCGAAGGTGCAGACCATGGCCATGCCCGTCCCCTTCTCGGGGTCGGCCAGGGGGTGGGCCACGATGGGGACGGGTTGGTTGAAGAGCGGCGTGGTGGCCGTCTGGCCGAACCACTTCTGGAAGCGGACGTCGTCGGGGTGGGCCACCATGGCCACGCAGGCGGCCAGCAGCTCGGGCCGGGTGGTGTCGATGTCGAGGGGCCCGCCGTCGGGATCGCGGAACCGCAGCCGGTGGTAGGCGCCGGGCCGCTCCCTGTCCTCTAGCTCGGCCTGGGCCACCGCCGTCTGGAAGTCGACGTCCCACAGGGTGGGCGCCTCGGCCTGGTAGGCGCGGCCCTCGCGGAGGTGGTGGAGAAACGCCTTCTGCGACGTGCGCTGGGCCCGCTCGCCGATGGTGGTGTAGGTCTGGGTCCAGTCGACCGACAGGCCCAGGTGGCGGAACAGCTCCTCGAACGCCTTCTCGTCCTCGACGGTGAGCCCGGTGCAGAGGGCGACGAAGTTGGGCCGGGAGATGGAGATCGCCTGCTTGGCCGCCTGGCTGGGCGCGGTGAAGTCGGGGTCGAAGGGGAGGGACGGGTCGCAGCGGACGCCGAAGTAGTTCTGCACCCGGCGCTCGGTGGGCAGGCCGTTGTCGTCCCAGCCCATGGGGTAGAAGACGTGGCGGCCCCGCATCCGCCAGAAGCGGGCGAGGGTGTCGGTGTGGGTGTAGGAGAACACGTGGCCGACGTGGAGCGACCCGCTCACCGTCGGCGGCGGGGTGTCGACCGCGTAGACCTGGTCGCGGGTGGCGGTGCGGTCGAAGCGGTAGGTGCCGTCGGACTCCCAACGGGCGCCCCACTTCGCCTCCAGCCCTTCCAGACCCGGCTTTTCCGGCACGTTCGCTGTCATCCGCTGGTTACGGTAACCGGGCGATGCGACTTCACGACACTGCATTGGGCCACCCCGCCGAGCTCGTCCCTCGCCAGGAGGGGAAGGTCTCGATGTACGTGTGCGGCCCCACGGTGTACGACCACCCCCACGTGGGCCACGGGCGGTTCCTCCTCGTGTTCGACGTGCTGCGGCGGTATCTCGAGTGGTGCGGCAACGAGGTGACGTACGTGTCGAACGTCACCGACATCGACGACAAGATCATCAACCGGGCCAACCGGGAGGGTCGATCGCCCGACGACGTGGCCGCCGAGTTCGAGAAGGCCTGGTACGACGCCGTCGACCGGCTGGGCGTGAAGCGTCCGACCCACGACCCCCACGCCACCGCCTACGTGGCCGAGATGGTGGCGTGGGTCGAGGAGCTGGTGGCCGCCGGTGTGGCCTACGAGACGTCGGACGGGGTCTATCTCTCAGTGGAGGCGGTACCCGACTACGGGCTGTTGAAGTCGGGGCAGGCGCTCGACGACATGCGGGCCGGTGCCCGGGTAGAAGTCAACGAGGAGAAGGGGTCGGCCCGCGACTTCGCCCTGTGGAAGAAGGTCAAGCCGGGGGAGCCGTCGTGGCCGTCGCCCTGGGGTCCGGGCCGGCCGGGTTGGCACACCGAGTGCGTGGTGATGGCCCTCGACCTGCTGGGGGAGGGGTTCGACCTCCACGGCGGGGGCCAGGACCTGGCCTTCCCCCATCACGAGAACGAGCGGGCCCAGGCGGTGGCCGCGGGCAAGCAGTTCGCCCGCCGGTGGGCCCACAATGGCTTCGTGGTGGTGGGCGGCGAGGGCGGAGCGGTGAAGATGTCGAAGTCGCTGGGCAACTTCACGTCGCTCACCGACCTGCTGGCGCCGCCGCAGGACCCCCGGGCCTACCGGCTGCTCGTGCTCCAGTCCCACTACCGGGCGCCGGTGGAGGTCACCCCCGGCAGCCTCGAGCACGCCTCGGCCACGCTGCGGGGGCTCGACGACTTCGTCCGCCGCACGGCCGCCCTGCCCGCCGGATCGGCGCCGGACGAGGTGGCGATGGCCGCCTTCCGGGCGGCGATGGACGACGACCTGTCGACCCCGGCGGTGCTGGCCCTGCTGGCCGACCTCCGCCGGCGGGCGAACGTCCACCTCGACGCGGGTGAGACCGACGCCGCCGCGCCCCTGGCCGCCGCCGTCGCCGAGATCGCGGGGGCCGTCGGGTTGAGCCTCGCGACCGGCGCCGACGAGGCCATCCCGGCCGACGTCCTCGACCTCGTCGCCCGCCGCGACCAGGCCCGCGCCGACCGGGATTTCGCGGCCGCCGACGCCCTCCGCGACGACCTGGTGGCGAAGGGTTGGGTGGTCGAAGATACGGCCGCCGGAACCAAAGTCCACCAGTGACGCGGAGCCCCTCGTTTGCTAGCGTTTTGGCCCGAGGGAATTGGCAATCGCACGGCACTTGCTACATGTCACGATCTTGGCGCTTGGGCACGGCAGGCAGTCCCCTCTCATTACAAGCTGATCAAGAAGGGGGATCGCCACCGTGGCGTCCGGCACCGTGAAGTGGTTCAACGCCGATAAAGGATTCGGCTTCATCTCGCAGCAGGACGGCGCAGACGTGTTCGTTCACTTCAGCGCCATCCAGAAGCCCGGCTACCGCACCCTCGAAGAGGGCGAGAAGGTCGAGTTCGAGGTGCAGCAGGGTCCCAAGGGCTTGCAAGCAGCCAACGTCCAACCCCTGGGCGGCGGCGGAGGAGGCGGCGGACAACAGCCCCACGGAGGCCCGCCCCGGCATCGATAGTCGGGTCGGACATTTACCCGAAAGCGCCGCCCCTCGGGGCGGCGTTTTCATTTCGGCTCAGAAGACGATCACCGACCGGGCTTCCGGCGTGGTCGACATCTCGTCGAGGGCGGTGTTGACCTCGTCCAGGGTGATGCGGCGGGAGACGAGCTCGTCGAGGCGGAGGTCGCCCCGCCGGTAGTGCTCGAGGAGGACGGGGATGTCGCGGCGGACGTCGGCCGATCCGTACCAGCAGCCCTTCACCGTGCGCTCGGCCATCACCAGCCCGAGCATCACCGGCAGGGTGAGCATCACGTCCATGCGGGGGATGCCGACGAGGATGGCCTGGCCCCCGCGGCGGGTGAGGGTGACGGTCTGCTCGATGGTGGGGCCGGTGCCGATGGCCTCGAAGGCGACGTCAGCCCCCCGCTGGCCGGTGAGGTCGAAGACGGTCCCGACGGGGTCCTGGCGGGAGGCGTCGACGGTGGTCGTCGCCCCCATGACGCGGGCCATCTCCAACTTGGAGGGGTGGATGTCGACGGCCACGATCTCGGCCGCCCCGGCCAGACGGGCGCCCTGGACCACGTTCAGCCCGACGCCGCCGCAGCCGACGACCACCACCGTGTCGCCCGGGGTGATGGTGGCGGTGTTGAGGGCGGCGCCGACCCCGGTGAGGACGGCGCAGCCGAGGAGGGCGGCCACGCTCAGGTCGAGGTCGGGGGGCACCTTCACCACCGCGGTGGCGGCGACGACCGTCGTCTCGCAGAAGGTCCCCGTCCCCAGGGCCTGGTGGAGGGGGGCACCGTCGAGCCGCAGCCGCGGGTGGCCGTCGAGGAGCCCGGCGGTGAGCAGCACGGCGTCGCCCGTCCGGCACAGGTGGGGCTGGCCGTGGGTGCAGAAGAAGCACTCCCGGCACTGGGGCACCCACGAGATCACCACGTGGTCGCCGGGCCCGACGTCGGTGACGCCCTCGCCCACCTCCTCCACCACGCCCGCCCCCTCGTGGCCGATCACCGCCGGGAGGGTGATGGGCAGGGTGCCGTTCTGGAAGGACCGGTCCGAGTGGCACACCCCCGAAGCCACCATCCGGACCCGCACCTCGCCCGCGTGGGGGTGCTCCACCTCCACGCCGTCGCGGATGGTGAGGGCCTGGTCGAGGCCGGTGAGCACGGCCGCCCGGGTCATCGACCGGCTCGGCGGTCGTCGCGCTCGGCGGCCCGCACGCCGTAGCCGATGATGATCGTCGGGACGAGGAGCACCGAGCCCACGGCCAGGCTGCCGACCACGATGGCCACGATGGCGGGGGTGAAACGGCCGGCGGCGCCGATCCCGAACACGACGATGGCCACGAGAAAGAGCAGGTACCCGGCCCGTTGGGCGGACTTGTTGATCTTGGCGATCCGTTGCCGGCGGGCTCGCACCGGGTCGACAACCGGGTCGGGCACCGGGTCGGTAACCGGGTCGGGCACGGCCGTCATCTTGTCAGGCCCACTTCCGCCTCTCGGTCTGGTAGCCAGCCGGCGTCCCCGAGCAGGCGGCGGAGGCGGCGCTCGACCGCGGCCAGCGAGAAGTGGCGGCGGGCGATGGCCAGGTTGGCGTGGTGGAGGCTCTCGTCAGGGTGGTCGAGGAATGCCCGCAACGGACGGGGGTCGTCGGCGGGGAACCACCGGAACCCGAAGGCGGCGATCTCCCGGGCCACCGGGTAGGTGCCGATGGCGAGCGGACGGCGGTGGACGGCCGCCTCGATGGTGGCGTTGCCGAACCCCTCCCACGTCGACGGGCAGGGCCACCGCGTCGGACGCGGCGTAGGCGTCAGCCAGAGAGATTGGGGCCAGGGAGACGCCGTCGGGGGTGCCGCGGATCACAGGCGTGGGGGCGGCGGCGAGGAGGCGGTCGAGCTCGGGGCAATAGCCGTCCTCGGCCGGGCCGAGCAGCCAATAGGTGGCGTCGAGTCCCTCGGCCAGGGCGATGGCGCCGGCCACGTTCTTGCGGGGGATGGCCCGGGTGGGATGGACGAGGAGGCGGTCGTCGGGAGCCAGGCCGAGGAGGTCGCGGGTGCCGGCGCGGTCGCCGCCGGGCGGGGTCTCGGTGTCGAAGCCGTTGGGGATGGTGACCGCAACCACGCCCCGCTCGGCGAGCTGGCGGCGGCTGAGGTCGTTGATGGTGACGTGGCGCCAGGCGGGATCGTCGGGCGGGAAGCCCTCGATGTGGGCCAGGTGGGGCCGCTGCCAGGCGAGGTCGTGGTGGTGGAGCAGGGCCGGCCGGCCCCCCAGACAGTCGGCGACGGCCCGTCCCGCAGCCGGGTTGAGCGGCAGCGAGCAGAGGTTTTCGACCACCACCAGGTCGGCGTCGGCCAAGGCGGAGCGGAGGGCGGCGGCGTCAGGCGGCTGATCGTCGGCGATGCCGAGCCCGGGGACGATCCGGTCCGCCCCCTCCGCAGCCACGGTGAACGTGCGGAAGCCCAGCCGCTCGAGGATGCGGGCCCATTTGCCCGCCTCCACCGACACCCCGTCCGTCTTCCCGAACCGGAACGACACCAGGGCGACGGTCTCGAAGGCCACGCCGCCACCCTGTCACGGCCCCGACCGACGCGGTGCGCCCACGCGCTCGTCGAGCGCGTGGGGCGCACCGCACCGGTTACTCGGTTACGGACAGTTGCCGATGTCGCTCTCGGACGAAGCCACCACGATGTTGGTCGTGGCCAGACCGAGAACGTTGACGCTCAGGTGGACGGCGTTGACCGTCAGTCCCTCGTCCGGCGTGGAGAAGGGGATCTGCTCGTTGAGCACCAACGACACCACACCGACATTGAGCTGGGTGTTCGGCGCGATCGAGGTCAGGGACGAGATCACGACCGTGTTGCCCACCTTGAGGTAGGCGATGGTCGTGCTCCCGGTCGAGCCGGCGCAGGTGGTCGTCGACGAGGACGAGACCTTCTTGAGCGTCACCGCCGGGATCGTGGGGATGCCCACGGTGGCGTCGGCGAGGGACGCGGTGGCCGTCGAGCCGGCGGGGGAGCCGACCGTGGTCACGTTGGCGCACAGCACCTTGGCGGCCACCAGCCCGGGCAGGGTGGCCCGGCAGGGGGTGGTCGTGGTCGACGACGACGACGTCGAGACGAAGCCGGTGTCAGGCGTGGGGGCCACGTTGACCAGCGGGATGCCCGCCAGGGTGGCGGTGGCCGTCAGCCCGTAGGCCCGTCCGGTGAGGACGGGGCGGGTGACGATGACCGTCTCGCTCCCGCACGGTGAGGTGGCGGGGCCGTTGTTGGCGTCGCCGTTATAGGTGGCGACCCAGTCGTAGGTACCTTCCGCGGACACCGCCACGTCGCCCGAGGATGCGGTCCGGGCGTTGAGCAGGCCGGTCGTCGTGGTGAAGGCGCCGGTGCAGTCGGGGTCGGCGGGGCCGTAGAGCTTGAAGGTGACGTCGCCGGAGGGCGACAGTCCGCCGCTGACGGTGGCCGAGTCGGAGATGGTGCCCCCGACCACGCCGTCGCCCGACGGAATGGTGGAGATGCCCAGCGGCGGCGGCGGCGGGATCTCGTCGCCGTTGCAGGTGCTGATCTTGCTGGTGTCCATCGTCACCGCGCCGGTGTGGGCGTACAGGCTGCCGGTGCCATTGGCGCCGGTGGCGAAGGTGATCGACGTGGTGGCCAGGATGTTGCCCAGGAAGATCGAGCCTGATCCGACGGTGGCGCTGCTCCCGATCAGCCAGTTGACGTTGTTGCTGCACTGGGTCCCGCCGTTGACGAGAACGACGGCGGCGTCGCTGGCCGTGGTCAGGGCGCTGTTCACCTGGAACAACCAGTTGGCGGTGGGGCTGCCCTGGGCGTCGAGCCGGAGGACGCCGGTGAGCTGGGCCGAGCTGTCGAAGCAGTAGACGGCGGGCGTGAGGGTCATGCCCCCGAGGTCGAGGCCGCTGAGGTTGGTGTCGCACGGCTGGGCCGAGGCCTCGCCGATGGCGGTGCCGATGTCGGCCTGGGCCGCGGTGGAGACCGGGGCGCTCTGGACGATGCCCCCGACGACCTGGCCGGGCGGGAACCCGGAGATCGACGAGCCGGGGCTGACCCCGAGGTCGCCGGTGACGACGGACGCCCCGGTGTTGGTCACCGCGCTCCCGCCGAGCACGGCGAAGGTCGACGCCGTTCCGAGGGTGGGACTGACGACTGCCGCCGCAGGTTGGGCCAGCACGAGGGGAGGACGAGGAGGAGGCCCGCGGCGAGGGCGGGGACGGCGCGATGCTGAGGGGAGGTCGACTTCTGGTCATGAATTTCCTCGGGGCGAGGCGAAGGGTGCGGACGTGGAGAAAGTTCCCGCTGCGGCGGCGGAGTGTCGGTCGGCGACCGGTCGTCACCCGCCCATCTCCCCTCAGCGTCGTCCGCAGACGCTGCCGGGGTCCAGAGCAGGTGGGCATGCGTTGCCCGACCCCGTCGGCCTACCCAAAAGGCAGGCCGTTGTCCCACAATGTGAACGGCAATGTTCCGGAAATTGAACTCAGTTCAAGACAGGGACGATCCGGTCGGCGCCGGCACCGGCGAAGGCCGCAGCAGTCAGGTCATCCGGTGGCTCGGGGTCACAAGCCGGTCCAGCCCGCCGTTCGCCGTCCAGGCGGCGGGAACGAGCAGGTGGCGGCCGGGGGCGTCGGAAAGGAGCTCGCCGAGCCGCTCGGGGGTCACGCCCATCTCGATGGCCGGCGCCCGGGCGTCGGCCCACGGGACCCCGCTCGTCCCGCACCGACGAGCGGGGCCGGCCGGGAAGCGAGCCGTCGCCCGTCACCGGCACCCACTCCACCGGCTGCACGACCTGCCCGTCCCGGGCGGTGAGGACGAGGACGGCGGCGGTGACGAAGCCGAGGTGCGGCCGCTCGATCACGGCCTGGTCGAGGCGGGGATCGGCCGCCGCCAGCAACTCGGCCAGGGTCAGCCGCACCCGTCGGCCGGCCAGGTCGACGGTGCGCCCGGCCCGGACCCGGGAGTCGCGGAGACCGAGGCGGAGGGCGGAGGGGACGGTGGTGCCGGTGAGCCGGCGAAGGTCGACGTCGAGCTCGCCGGCCCGATCGATGGCCGCGGCGAGGGGGCGGGTAGCGGTCGCCTGCCACAGGTCGGCCAGGGGGCATCCGGGCCCGAGGGCGCGGCCGATGGCGGCGGCGAGGGTCCCCGGTCGCCGGGGACGGGCAATGGCGACGAACGGGCCCAGCCAGTCGCCGTCATTGCCGTCGCCGGCCCATCCCAGCTCCCGGGCGATCGGGGCCAGGACCGCGGCCATGGCGACGACGACGTCGGACGACGCCCTGAGGTCGCCGAGCTCCTCGCCCAACCGGGCCGATGCCCGCAGCAGGCGGTCGCGAGCGGGCGGCCGCCGTCCGCCGGGCGCCGTCCGTCGGGGCCGGGCCGCACCGCGAGCGCCGCCGGCGGCCGGGCGGGCCACGGGGATCTGCTCGGCCCAGGCGTCGAGCCGGGCGCGGAGTTCGGCGGGCAGGTCCTCGTTGAAGCGGGCGAACGCTTCCGACACGAACCAGCGCCGGGTCCCCCGCTGCAGGGCGAGGTTGACGGCCAGCGTGCCGGTGGCATCCCGCAGCGCGACCAGGGCGTAGCGGCGGTCGGCGTCGTCCGCGTAGCCGGCGATGCAGTTGCCCATGTAGTTCCCCCACTCCGCCAGCTGCCGGGGGGTGCGGGCCACGTCCACGCACGAGGTCGGTGCCGGGCAGGACGGTGCGGTCGGTCGCGGCCACCTCGGCCGCCATGGTGAACGGCTCGTCCAGACCGAGGTTCTCGGCGGCGGCGACGAGAGCTGCGACCAGGGCCTCCCACGATTTGGGCCGGGCCGGCGGCGCCGCGCCCACGGCGAGCAGCTGGGACGCTCCGCGACAGCCAGGGGGACCGACTCGACATGGTCGAGCGGGGGTCGTCCTCGTCGTCGGCAGGGTCGACGTCGATGCCGTGGACGCCGTAGTTGACCTCCGCCCGCTCGTGGCCGTACCACGCGGCCAGGGCGTCGGCGAGGTCGGCGATCCATAGGCCGTCGTCGAGAAATTCCACGTCTGCCGCCGGCATCGGCTCTCCGGTGACCAGGCGGGCCGCAAGGGATGCGACCGTGGTCGGCGCCAGCAGGCGGAAATGCCACTGCTCCGGCGGCCGGGTCGGCCCGTACCCGGCCACCGCCCGCCATTCGGCCACGGCCGGGCTGGGCAGCGGTCGTGCCTCCCCCGCGACCGGCGACCGTTGCAGGGCGAGAGCGAGCCCCAGGGCGGTGGCCAGGGTGGCGTGGGCCAGCGCCCACGCGTCCCGGAGCTGCGTGGCCAGCAGCGGGTCGACGTCCCGCCCGCCGAGGCGGTCGCCACCGGAGGGGGCGGTGTCGCTGGCCAGGGCGACGGTGGCGGCCAGCAGTGCCGCCCGCTCGCACGCGGCGCCGTGGTCGTCCCTCCGGGCCAGGTGGTCGAGGGCGTCGTGGTGGGCGAGGACGGCCGCCTGGACCGGCCGTTCCTCGGCCGCCAGGGCCGTGCGCAGCAGCGTCGTGGCCGCCCCGCACTCGTGCAGGGCGCGCTCCAGGGCCGCCTGCCACACGTCCCGCGACGGCACCCAGAGGGCGAGGGCCAGGGCATCGGGCTCGTCTCCGTAGGCGGCCGCCGCCTGTGCCTGCCACCAGGCGCTGTCCAACCGGCGGACCTTCCGCTGCCACCGCTCGATGGCGACGGGCGACGTCGGCCGTAGGCGGGCTCGGCCCCGGGCGAGGCGGAGAGCTCCCAGCGCACGACGTCGTCCCAGAGGGAGCGGAGGGGCTCGATCCGGCGCTAGGCGGTGTACGGGCCGAGGACCGAGGCCAATTGCTGTCCGAGCAGACGGCGTCGCCCTTCGGGACCGGCTCCGTCCCCGGGGGCGCCCGGAGGGCGAGGATCGACTCGAGCTGCTCCGGTCCGAGTAGGTCGCTGGCGGCCACCGCCAGGCGAAGGGGCGAGAGCTGGTCGAGGGCGAGCCCGTCGAGGGCGGCGGCCCCCACCCGCTTGGTAGCCCGCACCCCGAACAACGCCACCAGCACGGCCGCCGGCTCGCCGATCCGGTGCAGGCCCCTACTGCCGAGGACCTCGACCGCGGCCAGCACCGCGTCCCGGCGGGATTCGGCGCCGCCTTGGAGCCGGGCCGTTGCGAAACGTCCGATCCGAACGCCGATTGCTGGCGAGAGGGGACTGCCGAGGGCCACGAGGCGTTTCGCGTCTCCGGGCGCGGTCGACCTGGGCGCTTCTGGAGGTCGGCCGCCCGAACACCACGGCGTCGATGTCGACTGGCGCGAGTCGCGGACCTCATCGCCCGGATCGGCGACCAGTCACACCCGGTGGTCGCCCTCCAGCACGATGCCGCCACTGCAACGGATGCGCGCATCCGCCATGATGCCCGGGGCGCCGCCGCCGGCGACGAGTGATCAATGCGGGCTGTTCCGAGTCAGTGAACCGTGCCATCGAGGGATCGGCTGGCGACGGTCACCAGAAGGGCCACGGGTCGATGAACGGCGAGACCTCGGCGTGGCACAAACGAGTCCGCCCAACCGGCGGACCATGGACTTCGAGTCGGCCTTCCGACCCCGGCCACGAGAGGAAGATGTGGGCGGCCGACGGGCGGGCCGCACACTCGGGAAGTGGTCGGGGAGGACCACTCCCGGGCACGCCTGAGTGCACGTTCAGCGTCACCTTGGCTGCCCATTCCACGTCGGGTAAGGCCAGGATGGTCGGTCCCACCTGGGCCGACCGCTCGTCGACGAAGGTCGTGGGCGGGTCCCCGCCGTCGGTTGCCGTCAGTTGGATGGGCCCACCAAGCGAGCACACCTCCGCCGTCGGGTTGGTGAAGACGATCGTGTACCGCTCCCCCCGCGTGAACTCGTTCTCGCCCGCGGTCGCGGTCACCGACGAGGCCCGGCAGACGCCCGCCACCGACGGTGTGGGCAGGGTCTGGAGGCCGGGCTGAGGCGTCGATCCGGGGTGAAAGCGGGCCACCAGTCGGGGGTGGTTCGACGGTGGGTCAGGCTGAGACACAACCAGGAAGAAGTCCCTTCCCCCGGGAACGAGCAGCCCGCCGTGGACCCGCTCCGGAGGCGGGGGGATGGACTCCCACAGGTCACTCCTTGGGCGGAGCAGGGCACCGTTGGGTCGCTCGGGGCGTTCGGTGGCGCTCCCGTACCAGAGCGCGACCAGACCCCCGTCGGCGACCGACGCGCCACCGGCCGTCCACACCGGGGCGGGTGGCAGCGGCTCCCATCGCCCGTGCGGCAGGAGGTATCGACCGCGGTCGTGGTCGTTCGACCCCGGCTTGAGCCCGCCTGCGAGGATGAAGGTTCCGGCGGAGACCGTGCGCTGCAGTTGGGGCGGAAGGTCGGGCAGCCGACGCCACTTCTTGGCGCCCGGGCGCAACAGGTAGACCGAGGTGACCTTGTCGAGGCTCCCGACGGTGCGGACGAGGCCCGACGCGGTGGCCATGAGCGGCCCGGTCATGTCTCGGCCTCCGCCGGTTGACGGGAGGGGTCGCCATCGGCCCCGATCGACGTCGAAGGCAGCGAACTCGTCGGTGAACGGCTGCTGCAAGGCGACTTCGCTGCCGGTCCAGACGAGTGAAGGGGTCCATTTCTGGGGCTCGATGAATTCCTGGGGCTGGGGTGCTGGGGGCAATGAGCGCCAGCGGTCCGCCTTCGGCTCGTAGACCGCAGTCGCGGCCTGGGAGACGGCGACGATCTGCGAGTCGGTGCTCACCATCGTCCAACCGGCAGGCGAGTCCGTTCTGGGCGGCGACGCGATTGATTTCCACTGGTCGCGGCTCGGGACGTAGGCCCAACTACTCCCGCCGATCACGCTGAAGAAGGCCAGTTCGTCCGCAACCCAGAGGGTTCCTCCCCAGGGCAGGACCTCCGGTGGCGCGGACACGGTGTGCCAACCCACCGGCTCGGCATCGGCCTCTGGGTGGCTGTCATGGCACCCCACCACGAGGAGAGCGGCGACCAGCCCGGCAGTCAACGGGGGGCGGCGCGGCACGGCGCGCCTTCTGGTCACGGCCGCTCCGGGCCCCTCGGACGGTCGATCAACGTCTCTGGCGAGGATCTTGCGGTCGCAACCTTCCGCCTCTTGACTGGGGGAGTGCAGCTATTCGAAACCTGTCGAGTACTCCTCGGAGAAGGGGTCCTTCACCGTGATGCCGCTGAACTTGCGAAGGTCTCGGTCGTGGCTCCAGATCGTCGACACCCCGTGTTCCCGCATGAGGGCGACGAGGTGCGCGTCGGGAACGAGGTTGCCTCGGGGCTTCACGTCCGCCGCGACCCTGACGGAAAGATGTCCAGAAGTCATCGCCCTCGCCGGCGACGCGGACGTGTGACGGCGCGAGCACGGCTTCGACATTCGACATGGCATCGTCGGCCGACAGCGGCGTTCCAAGGATCGCTGGATGCGTGACGATGCGGAGGTATCCGAGGATGGTCGGCCACAGGAAGTAGGCGAGGCTGGGACCGCCGACGAGGTGCTCGACAAGCGCACGGGCCCGGTCATGGAACGGACTCGCGGTGTGGCTGGCGTACACCAGAACGTTGGTGTCGACGGTCTGGCTCATCGCTCGTCGAGCACGGACCAGATCGCGTCCTTGTCGTCCAGATCGACTCGCGGCTGAAGATCCTTCGCGACCCACGTAGAACGGTGGTGCGGGCTCGTCCTCCAACGCGATTGACTCTGGCAACGAGCTCAGACACGAGTTGCCCCAGCGGCTTCCGCTCGCGTTCCTGTCGCTTCTTCAGCTGGCGGAGAACGGAGGCATCGATGTCGATGGTTGTCCTGGGCACGCATCTGATGCTAGCACAGCAAGCATCAGATGCAACGTCGCCGGGGTTGACTGGGAGAGTGCAGTTGTTCCAACCCTGTCGAATGCTGACGTCGAGCGGTCGTTCGGCGCCCAGGACCGTTCGCGGAGGAGGTGCGTTAGCCCATTGGAGCCGATGCCCGAAGGACGACGGGAGGCCCACGTTGAGGTAGACCGGCGAGCGCTTGAGCACCCGGAGCGACGCGACAAGGAAGTGCGCCATCCCGTCACCACATCAGATGGCGTATGCCTCCAGACGGGGAAGTCCTCACAGCTCTCGCCCCTGCGAATCAGAGGTAGGGCGACAAGCGCAGCACTTCAAGGCCATTCTGGAGCCGGTGGCTCGTGCGTGCTCAAGGTCCGGCCCAGGCGACCGAGATCCCATCATGCGGTGGGCCGATGGCCACCCGCGCCAGGCCGGTGTGGCTTTTGGAGTCCCGACCGCCCTCATACTCGCCGTCCCATGGGCGATCGACGGCGGCAGCGTATTCCTCGTCGCTCCGGTGTCCATCGGATTCGCGTTGGTCGTCGCCGCAGTCGTTCGATCTGAGTTGTCGCCTCTGTCGCGGGCCATCCGCGCCCTGGATATCCCGGAGCGACGAATGATCTTGGAGGCGCTCCGACGTGGACAGGCGGTCGAGCAACCGGCCTATGCGGCCCTGGCCGCTGAGGTCGCTGCGGCCCACCAGCGGACGAACCGGCTGCTCTTCCCGAGCCTCCCCGTGTTTCTGTTCGGATTCCAGGTCCTCTACTTGCTCCACCTTGGTCGTTCGTTCGCCCAAAGCGTCCTTCAGTGGCAAGGACTAGCTCTTGCAGCGCTGACGGGGCTGTTCCTTTGGAACGCATGGCGACAATGGGCGACACGTCTGCGACGAGCCGAGGAGTTGAACCGCGCGATCGCTCGGCGGGAAGACTTGGCTTCGTAGTCTGCGTCGCCATCACCGATTCGGCTCGTGGAGTGCAGTCCCCGAAGAACCCGTGGGGCTGCTTCCGCAGATCGGCAACATCCGACTTGGGCAATTCAGGCATCCTGTAGCGATGGCTGCGAACCGCAAGAGGACAGTTGAGCGGCTCGGGGGTCCCCTTGGTGAGGCACTGCGAGGTGCGTGCTGTTAGATGTTCGAAGGTAGGAGGCGGGCGAAGTTCTCGAAGAAGACGAAGAGGACGCCGAGGAAGATCGGCGTGCCCACCAGGTAGGCCATCCAGCCCCGGTCCCAGAGGCGGGAGAGCCACCAGGTGGCGAGCCACACCGCGGCGCACAGGATGCCCCAGCCGACGGCGGGACCGCGGGCGGCGCGCTCGCCCGACAGGCCGGCGAGGCCGTCGGCGGCCAACTCGGTGGGCGGGGGACGGACGGTGCCCTCGGGCAGGGGCGCCGGCGCCACCGGCGTCGTCACCAGCTTGGCCTGGACGATCAGCCGCTCGGCCGCCGAGTAGCGGGGGTTGCACGTGGTGAGCGTGAGCCGGTCGTCGTCGGTGGGGTCGAGCACCTCCACCGCCTCCGGCGACACCACCTGCAGCTGCACCACCTCGTACTGGAACTCGCCCACCCTGGTGGTGACGGTTATCGGGTCGCCGGGCTCGAGGTTGCTCAGGTCGTAGAACGGAGCGCCATAGGTGGTGCGGTGACCGGCGATGGCGGCGTTCCCGGGCTCGCCCGGCATGGGGGTGCCGGGGTAGTGGCCGGGGGCCTTCTTGAGGTCTTCCACGCCGACGCCCTCGACCACGATCTTGTCGACGTTGGCCTTGGGGATGACGATGCGGGCGATGGCGTCACCCACCAGCGGGGGAACGGTGGTGGGCGGGGTGGTCACCTCGGTGCCGGCCGGGGCGACGCTGGTGGGCGGCGCCGAGGTGGCGAACTCGTCCTGGAGCGCGTCCTGGGCCCGGGCCTCGTGCAGCCCGGTGCCCCACAGCTGGTAGGCGACGAAGAGCAGGATGAGGACGCCGGACGCGATGAGCGTCTTGCCGGTGCCGCGCACCACCTTCCGGATCACGGGCGTGAACCTACTGCCGCTTGGACCATCCTTCCTGGTCACCGGTACCGTGGACATGGTCCCGATGACCCCGATCAACGAACCTGGCCCCGAAATCACCTCCCCGAACCTCGCCGTCCGCTTCCGTTCCGCGGTGTCGCTCCTGGGCCGGTTCCCCGCCCTGGCGGGTGTCGACCTCGACGTCGCCCCCGGCGAGGTGGTCCTGGTGCGAGGGCCCAACGGCGCGGGCAAGACCACCCTCCTGCGGGCGTGCGCGGGCCTGGTCGGCATCTCCTCGGGGGAGGCGGAGGTGCTGGGCCACGACCTGAAGGCCGACCGCCGCGCCGTCCGCCGACGGGTGGGGCTGCTGGGCCACGCCGCCTTCCTCTACGACGACCTCACCGTGGCCGACAACCTGCGCTTCGCAGCCCGGGCGTCCGGTTCCTCCCCGGCCGCGGCCGACGCCGCCTCCGCCCGCCTCGGCCTCGACGGCCGCCTGCGGGACCTGACCGCCTCCAAGCTCTCGGCCGGCCAGCGCCGACGGGTGGCCCTGGCCGCGGTCCTGGCCCGCCAGCCCGACCTGTGGCTGCTCGACGAGCCCCACGCCGGCCTCGACGCCGCCGGGCGCGACCTCCTCGACGAGCTGGTGCGGGAAGCGGCCGCAGCTGGCGCCACCGTCGTGCTCGCGTCCCACGAGCTGGAGCGGGCCGCGGCCCTCGCCACCCGGTCGGTCGTCATCGCCGGGGGCCAGGTGCGGGACGGGTTGCTGACGGCCACGCCCACCGCCGCCACCCCGGCCGCCACCGCCCCCGCCCCGGAGCCGGTCAATGTGGCGTGACGCGGCCCTGGTGGCGGGCAAGGACCTGCGGGTGGAGGCCCGGTCGCGGGTCGGGGTCAACCAGGTGGTGCCCTTCGCCCTGCTTGTCCTTGTCCTGTTCGCCTTCGCCCTCGACTCCGACCGGGAGGTGCTGACCAAGGTCGGCCCCGGCCTGTTCTGGGTGACGGTGATGTTCTCCGCCCTGCTCGGGATCCAGCGCTCGTTCGTGATCGAGGCCGACGACAACGCCCGCGACGCCCTCCGCCTGTCGGGTCTCGACGGGGCCGGCATCTTCCTGGGCAAGGCGGGGGCGATCGCGGTGCAGCTCGTGGCCCTGGAGGTCGTGCTGGCGGTGGGCGTGGTCGTCCTCTACGACGTCCACCTCCAGAGCCCGGTCCTGCTCCTGCTCACCTGCCTGACCGCCACCATCGGCCTGGCCGCCGCCGGTACGGTCTACGGCATCATCGCCGCCGGCCTCCGGGTGCGAGACACCCTCCTCCCGCTGCTCGTCCTCCCTGTGCTCGCCCCCGTGTTGCTGGCCGCGGCCCGGGCCTGCGACGCTGCCCTCGCCGGCACCCCGTCCGACGGCTGGCCGTGGGTCCGCCTACTGGCCGTGTTCGCCACCATCTATGTCACGTTCGGCGTCGTCGCCTTCGGCGCCCTGCTCGAGGAAGCCTGACGGAACACCTCCCATGAGAACCCGCGCCACCCGCATCCTGGGCTGGGCCACCGCCCTGTCGCTCGCCCTCACGGCCGTGCTCGCCCTGGTCGTGTCGCCCGCCGACGTCAACCAGAAAGACGCCGTCCGGCTGCTCTACCTGCACGTGCCCACCGCCTGGCTGGCGATGTACGTGTCGTTCGGGGTCACCAGCCTGGCCAGCGTCCTCTACCTCTGGCCCCGCACCCGGTCGCGCTTCTGGGACCTCACCGCCGGCGCCTCGGCCGAGATCGGCGTGGTCTTCCTGGGCCTGACCCTGCTCATCGGGTCGATCTGGGGACGCACGACCTGGGGCGTGTGGTGGACGTGGGATGCCCGCCTCACCACCACCGCGGTGCTGTTCGTCCTCTACCTCGGGTATCTCGCGGTGCGCCGGGTGGTGGCCGACCCCGAGGTGGCGGCCAAGCGGGCCGCCATCGTGGCCATCGCCGCCTTCCTCGACGTCCCCATCGTCCACAAGTCGGTGGAGTGGTGGCGCACCCTCCACCAGCCGGCCAGCCTCCTCGACGAGCCCCGCCTGCTCGACCCCCAGATCACGGGCCTGATGCTGGTGACCCTCCTGACGGCGGTGCTGGCCTTCACCCTCCTCTACGCCTGGCTGCTCGTCCACCGCTTCCGCCTGGCGTGGCTGGAGGACCGGGCCGCCGACCGTCGCATGGAGCTGGCCCTGGCCGAGCGCCACGCCGAGGCGACCCTGGCCGACGCCGACGCCGACGCCGACGCCGGCGCCGACGCCGGGGCCGGGGCCGCTGCCCCTCAGACCGTCTCCGGGGCCACCCTGGAGCCGACCTCGTGACCCACTTCGCCTACATCGTGGCCGGCTACGGCCTCACCACCGCCGTCCTCGCCGGCTACGCCACCTGGGTGATCACCCGCCGGCGGAGCCTGGCCCGCACCCTGGGGCTCGACGGCGGCGCGAAGCGCGCCGAGTGACCAGGCGCCTGTGGCTGGCCGCGGTGGTGGTGCTGGGCGCCCTCGGGTTCCTCCTCTACCAGGGCCTGGGCAACGCCACGCTCTACTTCCGGACCGCCGACGAGGCGGTGGCCCAGCGGGAGACGCTCGGTGACCGCCGGTTCCGGATCGAGGGCAACGTCCTCGATCCGGTCCTGGAGCAGGGCGACTCCGTGTCCTTCCGCATCGAGTCCAACGGCGTCCAGGTGCCGATCACCCACCAGGGCGACCCGCCCGAGCTGTTCCAGCCCGGTATCCCGGTCGTGCTCGAGGGCCGGTTCCAGGGGGACGGGTTCGCCAGCGACCGCATCCTGGTCAAGCACTCCGAGACCTACGTGGCCGAGAACCCGGAACGGGTGACGACCTCCGTTCCCGCGGGCGTGCGGCAGCCGTGAACGCCATCCTGGGCACGGCCGCGGTCGCGCTGGCCCTGGCCGGGTCGGTCCTGGGGGTGATCACCCTGGCCCTGGGACTGAAGCGGGGCGACCCCCGCTTCCTGCGGGCCGGGCCAGCGCTACGTGTGGGTGGTGCTGGGGGGCGCGGTGGTGGCCACCGTGGCCATGCAGTCGGCGCTCATCGGCCACGACTTCGCCGTCGACTACGTGGCCCGCAACAACAGCCGGGCCACGCCCCTGCTCTACACGATCACCGGCATGTGGTCGGCCCTCGAGGGTTCGATCCTGCTGTGGGGCTTGGTGCTCGCCGGCTACATGGCGGTGATGGCTCGCCACTTCCGCAGCCGGGCGTCCGACCCCCTGGTGGCGTGGGCCACGCTCGTCGGGCTGGTGGTGGTCGCCTTCTTCTTCCTGCTCCTGGCCGGTCCCGCCAACCCGTTCAAGGTGGGACCGCGGGACCGACGCCGCTCGACGGCATGGGCCCCAACCCGTTGCTCCAGAACCACCCCCTGGTCGCGTTCCACCCGCCGATGCTCTACCTGGGCTACGTCGGCTTCACCATCCCCTTCGCCTTCGCCATCGCCGCCCTCGCCACCGGCCGCCTGGGGGAGGGGTGGCTGGTCGAGACCCGCCGCTGGACCCTGTTCGCCTGGGGCTTCCTCACCCTGGGCGTGATGCTGGGCGCGTGGTGGTCGTACGAGGTCCTCGGCTGGGGCGGGTACTGGGCGTGGGACCCGGTGGAGAACGCCTCCTTCCTGCCCTGGCTGACGGCCACCGCCTACCTCCACTCGGTCATGGTGCAGGAGCGGCGGGGGATGCTCCGCGTCTGGAACCTGTCCCTGCTGGTGGCCACCTTCTCCCTGACCATCCTGGGGACGTTCCTCACCCGGTCGGGGGTGCTCGACTCGGTGCACGCCTTCTCCGAGTCGGCCATCGGACCCATGATCCTGGCCTTCTTCGCCGTCGTCGTGGCCGTCTCGGTCGGGCTCGTGGCCTGGCGGGGCGACCAGCTCCGCTCGCCGGGCACCATCGACTCGCCCGTGTCGCGGGAGGGGGCCTTCCTGGCCAACAACGTGGCCTTCGGCGCCTTCGCCTTCGTCGTGCTGCTCGGCACCGTCTTCCCCCTGATCGCGGAGGCGATCCGGGGCGACCGGCTGTCGGTCGGTGCGCCCTACTTCGAGCGCATGACGATGCCCATCGGCTTCACCCTGCTCTTCTTGATGGCCGTGGCGCCTGCGCTGCCGTGGCGGCGGACCTCGACCGAGGTGCTGCACAAGCGCCTGCTGTGGCCGGCGTGGGCGGGGACGCTGACCGTGGTCGCCTGTGTGGTCTTCGGGCTGCGGGGCTTCGGGCCGCTGGTGGCGTTCGGGCTGGCCGCCTTCGCCGGCGCGGCCGCCATCCGCCAGCTGGCGCTCTCGGTCCGGGGCGCTCGGGCCCAGGGCGCGTCCTTCCTGCGGGGGCTCACGGGGCGGGCCAACGGGGGGATGATCGTCCACCTGGGGGTCGTACTCATCGCCGTCGGCTTCGCCGCCAGCTCCTCGTTCGGCCACCGCGACCAGTTCCGGTTGGCGCCGGGGGAGTCGGCCAGCCTCGCCGGCCACACCGTCACCTACCTGGGCTTCGACGTCGTCGACCAGCCCAACAAGCGCACCTTCCGGGCCCGGGTGCGCATCGACGGGGGCAAGGTCTACGCCCCCGCCCTCCACCAGTTCCCGGGGGCGAGCCTGGCCATCGGATCGCCGTCGGTGCGGAGCGGCCCCATCGACGACGTCTACCTCACCTTGGTGGCCGCCCCCGACGCCGCTGACCGCTCCGACGCTGGGGCCGACCAGACGGCTGTCATCGGGGTCAACATCCAGCCGCTGGTGGCCTGGTTGTGGGCGGGTGGGGCGGTGATGGGCTTCGGGACGCTGCTGGCCGCCTGGCCCCGCGACCGCCGCCGCCGGACGCCGGGCGAGGCCGAGGCCGAGGCCCCCGCTGCGCCCGCCGCCACCGGTCCCCCGCCCGGCCCTGAGGCCGACGACGATTCCGCCGTGCCCGCCGACCAGCCGCCGCAGCCGGCCGAGGTGCCGGGATGAACCGCCGGCTGGCGATGTGGGCGGTCATGGGCGTTCTCCTGGTGGTCGCCCTCGCCGTCGGCTCGCAACGGGACGGGCCGCTCACCGACGAGGCCCGGGTGCGACGCATCGGGTCCGACCTGCGCTGTCCGACGTGTCAGGGGATGGCGGTGTCCGACTCGGATGCCCCGGCCGCGGTCGGCATCCGGGAGGAGATCGCTCGCCGGGTGGCCGCCGGGCGGGAGACCGACGGCCAGATCAAGGACTACATCCTCGGTCTCTACCCGAACATCAGCCTCCGGCCGGAGACGAGCGGGCTGGGGCTGGTGGTCTGGGCCCTGCCGGTGGTGGCGGCGGCGGTGGTGGTCGGAGGACTGGCCCTGGTCCTGGTCCGCCGCCGGCGGCAGGTTGAGCCGGCCGGGCCCTCCGACGACGACCGCCTCCTCGTCGAACGGGCCCTGCGGTCGCCGTGAGCGACGATCTGGCCGCCCTGGAGGAGCAACGCGACGTCCTGCTCAAGTCGCTCCGTGACCTGGAGCAGGAGCGGGCCGCGGGCGAGGTGACCGACGACGACTACGCGGTGCTGAAGGACGACTACACCGCCCGGGCGGCGGCCGTCCTGCGCACGATCGAAGCCCAGGCCCAGCGCAGCCCCGGCACCCGCCGCGGTCCATCCACCCGGCGCAGGGGAAGCCCGCCCCGGCGCCCACCGGCCCGCCGACCAGCTGGCACCCGCCCCTCTGGCACCCGCCCCTCTGGCACCCGCCCCTCTGGCAGACGGGCCCGAAAGACGGCCGGGGCCCGTCCGACCGGGACACGGTCCACCCGTCCCGCCGCCCGCCGGCCCGCAGGCGCCCGCCCGTCCGCCACGCGGGCCCGGCCGAACCGGCCCGTCCCCCGTCGCCAACGGACGCTGGCCATCAGCCTGGTGGTGGCGTTCGTCATCGTCGCCCTGGCCGGGATGTCGGTCGTGCTCTTCGCAGGAGGACGCGATCCCGGCCAGCCCGTCACCGGCTCCGTCCCGGGCGACACCGACGCCGGCGACGATCGGGTGGCCCAGGCCCTGGCCCTGGAGACCGACGGCCAGGCGGTCGAGGCCCTCAAGCTCTACGACGAGATCCTGGTCGACGAGCCCGACAACGTCGAAGCCCTCGCTTACCGGGGTTGGCTCCTCAAGCGGGCGGGCCTGCCCGACCAGGCGTTGGAATCCCTCGACCGGGCGGTGACCGTCGACCCCACCTTCGCCGACGCCCACTTCTTCCGGGGCATGGTCCTCTACCAGGACCGCGACGACCCCGCCGGGGCGGTGGTCGAGTTCCAGGCCTTCCTGGCCAACGACCCCCCGCCCGACTTCGTCGACGCAGTGGGCGAGGTGCTGGCCCAAGCCCAGGCGGCGGCGACGGCCAAGGCCGCGGGGACCGCGACGACGGTCGCCCCCTAGTCATCCGACGAAACCGACCGCCGTCGAGAGCGGTCGGAGTTCCATGACCCACGCCGCCGCCGCCGTCCTCCTTGCCGTCTCCCTGCTCCTTGCGTCCGCTCCACCCGCAGCAGCCGGCCAGGAGGCGGCGCCCGCGGCGGTGGACGCGGCCGTGGAGGGCATCGTCGTCCACCAGGACGGATCGCCGGCGGCGGGCGTGCCGGTGACCGTCGACGGCTACGACGACCCCGGAGTCACAGGGTTCCTGACCATGTTCTTCAGCCTCGGTTTCGCCTGCCTCGTCGGGGCGTGCGGGGGAGACTCCACCGAGGGGGCCGGCGCCACCACCGGAGCCGACGGCGGCTACCGGGGCTCGCTCCCCGGGTCGTACGTCGCCGGCACCGAGACCGACACCGACTGGACGGTCACCGCCGCCCTCCCCGCGGCCGAGGGGCAGGTCCGGGGTCCCAGCTCAGAGTTCGAGTTCGAGGTCAACATCGCCGTCCAGGCCGCCCCTCCGCTCCCCCTGTGGGAGGAGACGCCGACCTTCTCGGTCGACGGGTGGGAGGCGACGGTGACGGTCGACGGCGACCCGCCCGCCGGCACCGCCCGGCCCACCGTCTCCATCGCCACGTCCGGTGGGACGATGACGATGCCCACACCGACGGCCACCGTCGACCTTCGCCGGCTGGAGGCCGATCGCTCGGTCACCAAGCCGTCGTCGCCCGCCGGCTACGGCACCGCCTACGCCGACGTGCGGGTGCCCCACGCCAACGGCCGCACCATCTACCACCAGGTCGTCAACACGGGCGTGGTGGGCCTGCCCGCCATCGACCTCACCCCGCCGTCCCGGGGCGCCGCCTGTTCGATCGTCAAGACCGACGGCACCGTGCTGGCGGTGCCCCGAGGCCAGAACTGCCACGCCACCGACGGCAGCCGGTCGGGAACAGTCGGGTCGTACGGGACCGAGGCGATCACGGTCGAGCTCGACGCGCCGGTGGAGATGGTCGACGTGTTCGTGGTCGGCTGTCTCGACGAGTGCACGGTGGAGGCCTCGGGCGACGGCTCGTCATGGACGACGCTGGCCCACTCCTGGACCGACGCCGACACCGGCACGACGCCCTACAACGAGCTCCTGGTGGTCTCGCCCGACGCCCCCCTGGCCACCCGTTTCGTCCGGGTGACCGCTCCTGGCGGCATCGAGGGCGTGACCGAGGTCTCGGTGTGGCCGGCGCCGCCCGCTCCCGTCCCTCCGACGACGGTCGCGCCCACGACCATCCCCGCATCGACCATCCCCGGCGCTCTCACCGCGCTCCCTCCGACGGACGACGACGACGACGGAAGCACCGCCCCGCTGGCCGTCGCCGCCTTGTTCGCCATCGCTCTCTCGGGGACGGCTGTCGCCCTGGTCATGGTCAGGGGCCGGCACCGGGCCTGATCCGGGTGCTCGCCGCCCCGGCGGGGCATGCTGGCGGAATGGGAATTCTCGGAATCATCCTCGGGCTGATCATCACCGGCATCGTGTTCGGCTACCTGGGCAGGCTGGCCATCCCCGGGCCCAACCCGATGAGCGTCGGGACCACGATCCTCGCCGGCATCGGCGGCTCGTTCCTCGGCTCGGTCGTCGGCCTCATCCTGGGCGCCCGGGCCGACGAGAACGTGTGGATCTTCTTCGTGCTCCAGGTGCTGGGCGCGGCCCTGATCGTCTACCTGATCAGCCGCCGCCGGGGCTAGCCCGACCGGAGCGACCTCATCCGCTCCACCACCAGGGGGAAGGCGCGGGCGAAAGCGTCGACGTCGGCGTCGGTGGTCGACCACCCCACCGACACCCGCAGCGAGCGCTCGGCGGGCACACCCATCGCCTCCAGCACGGGTGACGGCTCCAGCGTCTCGGAGGAGCAGGAGCTGCCCGAGTGGACGGCGACGCCGGCCTGGTCGAGGCCGAGGAGGACCGGCTCCGCCTCCACCCCGTCGACGCCGAAGCACACCAGGTGGGGGAGGCGGTGGGCGACGTCGCCGAACGTCTGCACGCCGTCGACGGCCGTCGCCGCGGCCACGCACCGCATCCGTCTGCGACCGGTTCCGACCGGTCTCCTCGGCCAGCGCCCCCGCCGCCGTCAGGGCCTCGGCCGCGGCCCCGAAGCCGACGATGGCGGGCACGTTCTCCATGCCCGCCCGCCGGGCCCGCTCCTGCTCGCCCCCCACCAGCAGCGGGCGCAGCCGTAGGCCCCTCCGCACGAGGAGCGCCCCGATCCCCAGCGGCCCCCCCAGCTTGTGGGCGCTCACCGACAGGAGGTCGGCGCCGAGGCCGTCGAAGTCGATGGGGACGTGGCCGGCGGCGGCGGCCGCGTCGACGTGCACGAGCACGCCCCGCTCCCGGCAGGCGGCGACGACCTCGGCCACCGGCTGCACCGTGCCCACCTCGTGGTTGGCCCACTGCACGTGCACCAAGGCCGTGTGACCAGGGCGGATGGCCGCCACCACCTCGTCCGGGTCGACCCGTCCCAGCCGGTCGACGCCCACCATCGTCACCGAGAACCGGGCCGACGAGTCGCGCACCGCCGAGTGCTCCACCGCCGGCACCACCAGGTGGTCGCCCCGCTCCGTCGCCCCCCACACCGCGGCGGCGATGGCCTCGGTGGCCCCGCTGGTGAACACCACCTCCCGCGACCGGGCCCCGAACAGGGCCGCCACCCGCTCCCGGGAGTCCTCGACGACCGCCCGGGCGATCCGCCCTTCGGTGTGCACCCGTCCCGGATCGGCCGCCACGCCCCCGGCCCCCGACAGCCACGGGAGCATCGCCGACACCACCTCCGGCCGGGCCGGCGAGGTCGACGCGTGGTCGAGGTAGGCGCGGCTCAGAGTGTCGGGCGCCGGAAACTCAGACGAACGTGACGCAGACGGAGTCGCCCTGGGGGCGGGAGGCCGACGTCTCCGGCACCGTGTCGCCGTAGAGCGTGGCCAGCATGCCCTTGACGATGCCCCGGTCGACGGCGCAGATCACGGGGTGCTGCACGGCCGCCTCGCCGAAGGGGCACTGCTCGGAGATGATGGCCAGGGCGCCCTCGCGGGACTGGGTGTGGGCCGCGAACCCGTGCGCCGTCAGCGCGTCGGCGACCGTGTGCAGGGCCACCTGGAGCGACCGGTGGCCCTCGGCGGGAGCCATGGTGGCGGCCAAGGACCGTCCGTAGGCCTGCCCGACCTCCTCGGCCATGGCCTCCGCCGCCTCGAGGGGCACCAGGGCCAGGGTGCGGGCCAGCAACGTCACCAGCAGGTCGTCGCGCCGGGCGGGGAACTCCAGGCGCATGTCCTTGGCCACCGTGCGGTAGCGCTTCGACGGACGCCCCGCGCCCGGGTGCTCGGTGCGCTCCACCGCCACCTGCAGGTAGCCGCCGCCGGCCAGCTTGTCGAGGTGGTGGCGGGCGACGTTGGGGTGGAGCTCGAAGCGCTCGGCCACCTCGGCCGCGGTGACCCCGTTCTCGGAGTCGTGGGCGAAGAGGTAGATCTCCCGCCGGGTGGGGTCGCCGAAGGCGCTGGTGACCGCACTGACCGCGGCGCTGAACTCATCCGCCGTCAGAGCAGGTTGAGCCACCCCGGTATTCTACCTATAGCCATAGGAGAAATCGGAGTCCCCGCCGCCCATGCCTGAGACGATGCCGACCGAAGCCGCCATCCTCGAGGCCCTGCGACCGGTGCAGGACCCCGAGCTCTACCGCAGCATCGTCGACCTGGGCATGGTCAAGGGCATCCGCATCGACGGCGGGCGGGTCGGTGTCACCGTCGCCCTCACCGTCGCCGGCTGCCCCCTGCGGGCCGAGATCACCCAGCGGGTCACGGCCGCGGTGCAGCCCCTCGAAGGGGTCGACCACGTCGACGTCGAGCTCACGGTGATGACCGACGACGAGCGGGCCGCGGTCCGGGGCCAGCTCCAGTCCCGGCCCAGTCCGGCCAACCAGTCCGGCCACGGCCCAAGGCGAGCACGGCCACGCCGCCCCCGCCATCCCCTTCGGCGAGGGCTCCAAGACCCGGGTCCTCGGCCTGTCGTCGGGCAAGGGGGGCGTGGGCAAGTCGTCGGTCACCGTCAACCTGGCCGTCGCCCTCAGCCGCCTGGGCCACGAGGTGGCGGTGCTCGACGCCGACGTCTACGGCTTCTCCATCCCCCGCATGCTGGGCATCACCCAGGAGCCGGTGGTGATCGACGGGATGATCGTGCCTCCCGTCGCCGCCGGCCTCAAGGTGATCTCCACCGGGTTCTTCGTCCCCGACGACCAGGCCGTCATCTGGCGGGGGCCGATGCTGCACAAGGCCTTGGAGCAGTTCCTCACCGACGTCCTGTGGGGCGAGCCCGACTTCCTGCTGGTCGACATGCCCCCGGGCACGGGCGACGTGGCCCTGTCGATGGCCCAGTTCCTGCCCCGGGCCGAGGTGCTGGTCGTCACCACGCCCCAGCCCGCGGCCCAGCGGGTGGCCCAGCGCTCGGCCCTGATGGCCCGCAAGGTGAAGCTGCCGGTGCGGGGCGTCGTCGAGAACATGAGCTGGTTCACCGGCGACGACGGCCAGCGCTACGAGATCTTCGGCTCCGGCGGCGGCCAGCTGCTGGCCGACGACCTGGGCGTGCCCCTCCTGGCCCGGATCCCGCTGGTCACGGCCCTGCGGGAGGGCGGCGACGAGGGCCGCCCCATCACCCTCACCGACCCCACGTCGGAGGCGGCGCTGGCCTTCGAGGCCCTGGCCAAGGCGGTCGAGAGCATGGGCCCGAGCCGGATCTACAAGTCCGAGCTCAAGATCGGCTGACGGCCGTCTTCACCGGGCCCCGGCCGGGCGGGGTCGCCGGCCTCGGCTAGACAAGACGACAGTGTTCAGTCTGGTTGCGCCGATCCTCAGCGTCCTCGCGGTCATCTCCTATGACCCGTTGGTGCGGATCAACATCGGGCCCCTGTCGATCTCCCCCCACGGGATCGGCATCGCCGTCGGCTTCCTGATCGGCGCCCGGTTCATGCTGCCCGAGTCTCGGAAGAAGGGCATTCCCGACGACGAGGTGTACCCCCTCTTCACCCGGGCCGCCATCGGCGCCATCATCGGCGCCCGGGTGGCCTACGTGGCCAACCACCTGGGCGACTACGAGTCGGTGCTCGACATCCTGCGGGTGTGGAAGGGCGGCATCTCCCTGCTGGGCGGCATCACCGGCGCCGTCCTGCTGGCCGTCCCCCGGATGAAGAAGCGGAAGCTCTCGTTCTGGAAGATCATGGACGCGGCCGCCCCCGGCCTGGCCCTGGGCATCGTCGTCGGCCGCATCGGCGACCTCATCATCGGCGACCACCTGGGCAAGACCACCGACTTCTTCCTCGGCTACCGCTGCCCGCCGGCCGCGGTCGACGTGGGCTCGCCCTGCGCGCCGGGCACGATCGTCCACCAGACGGCCCTGTACGACCAGCTGCTGGCCTTCGTCCTGCTCATGGTGCTCCTCCGGCTGCGCAAGAAGGTGCGCTACGACGGGTTCCTGGCCATGGTCTTCGTGGCCTGGTACGCCACCAACCGCATCGTGGAGGACTTCCTGCGGGAGGACCTCCGCCACTTCGGCCTCACCGGCAGCCAGTGGTGGGCGCTGACCATGCTCTGCCTCAGCCTGTACGGCCTCCTCGTCCTGCGCCGCACGCCCCGGTGGGGCCGATGGGACGACGAACCGGCCCCACCACGTCCCCCGCCCCCCGGATTGGCGCCTACCCTGGCCCCCGACGAGCCCGACGAGCCCGAGGAGCCCGACGAGCCGACGAGCCCGAGACTTCGGACCAAGAGGACATCGGTGGCGAGGACCGCCCCGAGGAAGGAGAAAGCAGTGGAGATCCGGATCGGGGTCATTCAGTCCCCGAGGGAGATCGAGATCGACATGGGTGACGAGGTCGACAGCGACAAGCTGATCGAGGACATCCAGGAAGCCATGGGTGCCGACTCCGAGGCCAACATGCTGTGGTTCACCGACCGCCGGGGCAAGCGCTTCGGCGTGGTCACCGAGCGGCTGGCCTACGTCGAGGTCGGCGCCAGCGGCGAGACCCGCCACGTGGGGTTCTCCGCCGTCTGAGATCGCCGAACGGGGCGGCGGCCTCCGTACACTGATCCACCGATGGCCACCCTCGCCGAGATCGCCAGTCAGACCACCCTCGAGGGGCCGGGTCTGGCCCACCTCCAGCGGCTGGTGGGCACGTGGGGCCTGCTCTCCGACCTGTGCTTCGCCGACCTGCTCCTGTTCGTCCCGGTCGACGACGACCCGTCGGAATCGTCGGACCGGTTCGTGATCCTGGGCCAGATCCGGCCCACCACCAGCCAGACGCTCTACCGCGAGGACCAGATCGGCAAGGTCTTCGACGCCTACGACCGTCCCCTGGTGGCCCGCGCCTGGCGCCTGGGCGACATCATCGACGGCGAGGTCGACATCACGCCCGCGGGGGAGGTCGCGGGGGTGCAGTGCATCCCCGTGCGGTGGAAGGACTCGCTCCTGGGCGTCCTCACCCGGGAGTCGGCGCCGTCGGTCGGACGGCGGCCGGGCGACCTCGAACGGGTCTACGTCGAGATCTTCGACCGCTTCGCCCGCATGATCATCGCCGGCGAGTTCCCCTTCGGGGCGGAGGAGACGGAGCCCGACGAGGCTCCCCGGGTGGGTGACGGCGTGGCCCGGCTCGACGCCCAGGCGAGGGTCGACTTCGCCTCGCCGAACTTCGTCTCGGTCCTGCACCGCATGGGCATCCATCGCAACACCCACGGGGCCCGACTGGGCGAGATCGGCTTCGACGAGTCGACGGTGCGGGCCGCCTTCGCCATCGGCCTGCCCATCACCGAGGAGATCGAGCGCCGCGACGTGGTGGTGCTGGTCCGGTGCATCCCCTTCCTCGAGCACGGGCGGGTGACGGGGGCGGTGATGGTGATGCGCGACGTGTCCGACCTGCGGCGCCGGGACCGGCTGCTCATCTCCAAGGACGCCACCATCCGCGAGATCCACCACCGGGTGAAGAACAACCTGCAGACGATCTCGTCGCTGCTCCGCCTCCACGCCCGCCGCCTCGACAACCCCGAGGCCCGGGCCGCGCTGGAGGAGGCGGTGCGGCGGGTGCGGTCGATCGCCCTGGTCCACGAGACACTTTCCGAGGGTGCCAGCCAGGAGGTGGAGTTCGACCAGATCGTCCGCCCCCTGGTGCGGATGGTGGAGGAGGGCCTGGGTTCGGAGGAGCGCCCGGTGCGCCTGGAGGTGCAGGGCGACGCCGGCGAGCTGCGGGCCGAGATCGCCACGCCCCTCGCAGTCGTGCTCACCGAGCTGCTCCAGAACGCGGTCCAGCACGGGTTTCCCACCGACGACACCGCCGTCCACCACACCAACATCTCCGACCCCCTCGACGGAGAGGCGGCACCGGCCCGTCAGGTGGGACGGGTGGTCGTGTCCTTCGCCAACGACGGCAGCCAGCTGCTGGTGCGGGTGCGCGACGACGGCGTGGGGCTGCCCGACGGCTTCACCATGCACGGTCCCCGGCTGGGCCTGCTGATCGTCCGCACCCTGGTCACCACCGACCTGGGGGGCACGATCGACATGTGGAGCGACGGGGGGACGGTGGTGGAGCTACGGGTGCCGGTGAGCGCCGGCACCACCCTGGAGGCGACTGCTCCCGGGGACTAGTTGCTCCGGGTGCCTAGGTGCTCCGGGTGCCTAGGTGCTCCGGGTGCCTAGGTGCTCCGGGTGACGGGCTCAGCTGGCGCGGCGGCGCTTGGCCAGCCACGCCTTGCGCAGCTTGCGCCGCTCTTCCTCCGACGTGGCGCCCCAGACGCCCGCCTCCTGGTTGGTGGCCAGGGCGAACTCCAGGCACTCGTCGCGAGCCTCGCACGCCCGGCACACGATCTTGGCCGACTCGATCTGGTCGAGGGCCAACCCGGTGGTGCCCACCGGGAAGAAGAGGTCGGGATCGGTATCACGACACGACGCTTTCTGGCGCCAGTCGTCCACGTCCCATTCGTAGGGCCGGTTCCAGGTCAGTGCCACGAACACTCCTCTTTGTGAAGTCGTTCACAAGATGGGTCGGCCGAAATGGGACCGAAAGACAATTTTGGCGCCCGAAAGAGCGTACTTCCCACGCCCTTGCGTCACAAGGGGTGAGGCCGACCTTTCCCAACCTCACTCCCCGCCTCCCTCGTTCGGGCTAGAACCTCGGCGGGGGGACACGATGGCCAGGGCGTCGTTCTCGTAGGAGAAGGCGAGCTCGTCGGTGTGGCCCAGGAAATCGCCGTCGACCTGGTAGGGGAAGGGCCCCCCGATGCCGGTGACGGTGAACGCGAGCAGGTCGGGCCGGTGGTCGACCTGGGGGTTCGTCCGCAGCCGCTTACCGCTTCCGATGGCGGACGAGAGCATGCCGACGACGGCGGGCAGGTGCATGGTGTGGACGGTGACAGCCACCAGCCCCCGCCCAGGGACGGCGTCGGACGTCAGGTTGAGCGGGATCCGGCCCATGTAGGTGTAGGGGTTCGAGTTCATGACGATGCTGTAGGCGCCGTCGACGGTGGTCTCGTCGCCGGCGGTGCCTGGGCCGAAGCGCATGGTGAAGTACGACCGGCGCAGGTCGAAGTGGCGGGCGAGGGTGGTCAGGGTGGCGTAGACGAAAGCGGTCTGGCCCAGCTTGTGCTTGAGGACGGGATGCCGCTCGACCTGCTCCACCACTGCCGCGTCGAAGCCGAGCCCGGCGTGGAACAGGAATCGGCGCCCGTTGACCACGCCCAGGGGCATGCGCCGGATCGAGCCCGAGTCCAGGGCCGCGCCGAGCTGCGTCAGCGCCTTGGCCAGGTTGTTGGAGACGCCGACGGTGCGGGCGAACACGTTGGTGGACCCGCCGGGGAGGGGCGCCATGGCCGTGTCGGTGCCGACCAGGCCGTTGGCCGCCTCGTTGAGGGTGCCGTCACCCCCGTACACGACGACCACGTCGTGGCCGGCGGCCGCCGCCTCCGCGGCCAGGGCAGTGGCGTGATCGCGCTCCATCGTCGTGAGCACGGACAGCTGATGGCTCACGCCCAGCGTCTCTTCCACCCGCCTCTGCTTCTTCGGTGTCACCGACGACGCGTAGGGGTTGACCAGCAGGGCAACCCTCAATCAGTCGTCCCCTGTTTCCTCGGCCTGTGACCGGAGCTGGGCCAGGCTGCGGGCCAGCAGGCGGGACACGTGCATCTGGCTGATGCCCAGGCGACCGGCGATCTCCGACTGCGTGAGGCCCTCGAAGAAGCGCAGGTGCAGGATCATCCGCTCCCGGGGCGGGAACTGGGCGATGAGGGGGGACAGGGTGACCCGGTGCTCGCTGTCGACGAGGTTCTGGTCCTCGGATCCGAGCTGGGACGAGAGCGAGCCGTCGTCGTCGCCGCCAGAGGGGGCGTCGAGCGACGTGAAGCGGTAGGCGTGGCCGGCCTCGATGGCCTCCAAGACCTCCTCCTCCGACACCGCCGCCGCCAGCGCGATCTCCCCGATGGTGGGGGAACGTCCCCTCTCCTGGGAGAGGGTGCTCACCACCGACCCCAGGCGGAGGTGCAGCTCCTGGACCCGGCGGGGGACCCGGACGGCCCAGCCCTTGTCGCGGAAGTGGCGCTTGAGCTCGCCGACGATGGTGGGCGTGGCGTAGGTGGAGAACTCCAGGCCCCGCTCGGGATCGAAGCGGTCGACGGCCTTGAGCAGGCCCAGCGCCGCCACCTGCACCAGGTCGTCGAGCGGCTCCCCGCGGTTGGTGAAGCGCCGGGCCAGGTACTCGGCCAGGCCCATGTGGGCGGTGACCAGCTCGTCGCGCAGGCCGCGGTCGCGGGACTGGGCGTACTCGTGGAACTTCCGGCGGAGCTCGTCTCGCTCCCGGGCGTCGAAGGCCATGGTCAGGCCGGCCGCAACCGCTTGAACATGCGAAAGGTAGGTCCGTCGGGCCCGCTCCCGAGGTGGACCTCGTCGACCATCGCGCCCAGGATCTGGCTCGACATGGGCGAGAGCTTGGCCACCGCCGCACCGTCGTCGGTGAAGTGGCCCACGCCCTCCACGGCCAGGCCGTCCTCCAGCATCTCGTAGCGGAGGGCGACGGTGCCGGCGCGGCCCTTCCCCACCAGGGCGAAGCACAGCTCGTCGATGGCGATGCGGAGGTCTTCGACGTCGTCGAGAGTGAACCCCAGGCGGCTGGCGACGCCGGCCACCATGATCCGGGTGATGCGCAGGAATTCCGGCGACGCCGGTACTTCCAGACGCACCTCTCCAGTGGCCAAGTTTGTTCCCCTCCAATTACGTTGGTGACGCGACGGCGGCGGTGGTTTCGCGGCCGATCGCTGGTGCCAGCCTAAGCGGGCACCACCCAGAATGCGGAAACGGAGTTCATCATGCGGAGACGACTCATCATGCTCGTGCTCGGCGGAGGGATGGTCCTGGCCGCCCTGTCGACCGGTCCGGTTTCGGCCGTCACCTCCGGGCCGACCGCAGGAGGCGCCTCGGCCAGGCTCTCCGGCGCGCAGGAAGTCCCGCCCGCCGACCCTGACGGCACCGGCCGGTTCGGCGTCTTCCTCACCGCCGGGTCGGGCTCGGTCTGCTACGGCCTGTCGGTGGCCAACATCGCCCCCGCCACCGCCGCCCACATCCACAAGGCGCCCGCCGGCTCGAACGGGCCGATCAAGGTCTTCCTGGCCCCGCCCACCAACGGCTCGTCGGCCGGCTGCGTCGTGGCCGACCCGGTGCTGGTGCAGGACATCATCAACCACCCGAGCGATTACTACGTCAACGTCCACAACGCCCCGTTCCCGGGTGGGGCGGTGCGGGGCCAGCTGGCCTGACCTCGGCCTCAGCCGCCGGTCAGGCGCGGTCGGTGGCTCCCACCGCCCACGCCTGACCGCGGCGGCCGTCCTCCACCGCCAGGTGGAGCGACCAGCCGGTGGGGGGCGACCCGTCGTCCCACCGGTACCAACGCAGGGCGGACGCGGCCGCGCCCAGGTCGTCGGGCCGGAAGGGCCAATCGTCGAGGCGACCGGCGATCGCCGCCACCGCCCACCAGGCCGAGAACCGCCCGTAGGCCATCCCTCGGCGCCGACCGTGAGCACCCCCGCTGGCCGCGGCCCACGCCATGACGGCCAGGGCGTCGGCCGCCGACACCTGGCCGACGCGCAGCCCCGTGACGTCGGGGACGAGGGCGGCGACGGCCGCCAGCGCGTCGCCGGCCACCGCCACCGCCGCGGCGGCGCCGTTCGACTCCTGTTTCCACGCCATGGCCAGGTCCTCCAAGGCCCGGGTGGCCTCGGCGTCGTCGACCACCTCCGCCGTCGTCGTGGGCGCTTCCACCGGGTGCAGTTGTGGCGGGGGCACGTCGGCCACCTGCAGCTTGTGGGCCCGGTAGGTGGCCAGCGGGTAGGCGGGCTCCCACGGCTGCAGTCGGAGGGGTAGTTCGAGGATGGTCGGGTCGACGCGGTCGTCGCCGGTGAGGTCCTCGCCCCGTACCACCCGCTCGTGGGCGACCATCCCCGCCTCCGGGGTCGGCTCCAGGTGGGGCCGCAGCTCGGCCCAGGTGTGGGTCGACGCCGCCACCTCGGCCAGCGGTCCGAGGGCGAAGCGGCCGGTGCCCGCCACCAGCATCGCCGCCGCCGCCCGACCGGGCGCCTCCAGGGCCAACCGGTACTCGGCGTGGCTGGCCGCCGGCCACAGCTGCCGGCCCCGCTCGATGGCCCGCCGGCAGCGGTCACGTAGGTCGACCACGCCCGCCCAGTCCCGGTCGGCGCACAGGTGGTCGATGCGGATGAGCAGGGCGTCGAGGTCGCCCATGTCGACCAGGTCGGCCGTCGTCAGCGGACCCGGGGTCATAGGGACGGGCTCATATGAGCGGCCACGGGTAGGCCCAGTGCGAGCGCAGGGCGGGGAAGAACGGCCGCCGGACCAGGCCCACGGCCCGCGCCACCAGGGCGTCGACCTCGTCCGGGCTCAGGAGCCGGGCCAGCTCGGCGGGCGGGTCCAGGGCCAGCCGGCTCACGTCCTCCACCCGCTCGGGTGAGAAGGCCTGGCCCGCGAAGTCCCAGATGACGGTGCGCAGCTTGGGCTCGTCGTGCAGGCACAGGCCGTGGTCGATGGCCCACAGGCGCCCGTCCTCGCCCAGCAGGCAGTGGCCCGCCTTGCGGTCGCCGTTGTTCACCAGCAGGTCGAACAGGCCGATGGTGCGGAGGGCGTCGTGGTGCTCCGGTCGCTCCAGGAGGGTGAAGTAGTGCTCCCGGAAGTCGGCCGCGACGAACCGCTGGAACGACCCCATGCCCAGCGGACCCTCCCGCAGCACCGTCTCCGGCACCAGCCCCCACCCCAGGGCCTCGCTCACCAGGTAGACGGCCCGCTCCCGCCGGAACAGCCCGCTCGGGTAGTCCCAGAGGGCCCGCTCGCCCGCACCCGGCTTGTACACGGCCCGCTCGACCGCGACCGCGGCCCCGTCCCCGTCGCCGTCCCCGTCCCCGTCGGGATCGTCGAGGCGGAGCTCGACGAGGAACGTCCCGTTCGAGCTCCACGGCAGGCGGCCCTTGACCTCGACGTCGCCGGCCGCGAGCAGGGCTAGCGGCTCTGGCTCCGGTGGCCGTTCAGGCGCACGCACATGTGTCCTTCGGTGTCGAGGGGTTGGCCGCACAGGGGGCACGGCGGGCGTCCGGCGGAGATGACTTCGGCGCCCCGGGCGGCGAGGGCCGCCACCTGCTCCCGGGTGGCCAGGAACCGGGCCGTGGCCCCGTCGTCGGTCTCCTCCTCCATCAGCTCCTCGGCCTGCACCAGGACGCGGTCGGTGGCTTCGTCGTAGGACACGCCCAGGGCGCCCACCACCCATTCCTGCAGCACCGGCTCGATCAGGTCGAGGTCGGAGGGGAGGGCGCCGGGCCCGGGCAGGTCGGACAAGAGCGTGGCCAGGTAGGTGACGAGCGCCGCCACCTGCTGCTTCTCCAGCTTGAGCGAGACCACCTGGGTGCCGGAGACGGCCTGGAGGTAGAAGACCCGCCGCCCGGGCTCGCCCACGGTGCCGACGGTGAGCCGGTCGACGTCGCCCAGATCGAACGACGACGACATCGAGCTCACGACGGCTTCACCGCGCTCAGGTCGCCCACGGAGTTCACCGACAGCACGGTAGGCCCGAGGTCGCCGTAGGTGATCGCCGTCACCGAGCAGGGCGAGATGACGATGCGCTGGAAGAGGTCGAGGTGGGTGCCGAGGGCGTGGGCCACGGCCGCCTTGATGGGGTCGGCGTGGGACACGAGCACGATGACCTGCCCGGGGTGCGCCGACCGCAGCCGCTCGATGGCGCCGACGATCCGCTGCTGCATCTCGGGGAAAGACTCCCCGCCTGGGAACCGGAAGCCACTCGGGTAGGAGTGCACCGCCTTCCACTCCGGCGTCTTGGCCGCCACCTTCAGCTCCATCCCGGTCCAGTCGCCGATGTCGGCTTCGAGCAGGCCCTTGTCGACCGTGATCGGCAGCTGGCGGGCGGCGGCGATGGGCTTGGCCGTCTCCCGGGTGCGCTCGAGGGGTGAGGCGTAGATGGCGTCGATCCTCGGGAGGACGGCCAGCCGCTGGGCGACAGCCTCGGCCTGGGCCCGCCCCGTCTCGGACAGGTGCAAACCCTTGGCCCGGCCCGGCAGGAGCTTGCCCGTCGTCGGCGTCTCGCCGTGGCGGACGAGCAGGACGAGGGTGCCGGACGGCGCCTGGGACTTCCGGGGGGCCATGACTGCGGCCACCGTACCGTGCCCCCAAGCGGTCGAATCGCGGGATCGCGAGCCTCGGCGGTTTACGAAGCGGTCCTCACGGTTAGGGAGCAGGCGCAGCTCAGGGAGAGCTCGGCAAGGAGGAAACAGAGTGAGCGACATGAGGGACGGAATTCAGGCCGAGGTCGAGAGCGCAACGCCGGACGACGACGCCATCACCTCCGACGTTCCCAACGACCCGGGCGCCGACGCCGGCGACGACCTCAACAAGGCAGGCTCCGAGCCCGCCGGCCGGGGCGAGTAACCAACGACTTTCTCGGGGCCGGGTCGGAGCGTCGGAACGCTCCGGCCCGGCCTCTGTCGCGGCCAGAGTGGAACGGTGGACTCGCTGGAGCAGGTGTCGGCCGAAGTCGTCGACTGCCGGGCCTGTCCCCGGCTGGTGGCGTGGCGGGAGCTGGTGGCAGTCGAGAAGCGGGCCTCGTTCCGGAACGAGACGTACTGGGGCCGGCCCGTCCCCGGCTTCGGCGACCCGGCGGCCGGCCTGCTGGTCGTCGGACTCGCCCCCGCGGCCCACGGCGGCAACCGGACGGGACGGGTCTTCACCGGCGATCGCTCGGGCGACTGGGTGTTCCGAGCGATGTGGAAGGCGGGCTTCGCCAACCAACCGACGAGCGTCGACGCCGACGACGGGTTGCGTCTCACCGGGGCCTACGTGGCGGCCGTCGTGCGGTGCGCCCCGCCGGCGAACAAGCCCACGCCCGACGAGCGCGACCGGTGCCTCGGCTACCTCCGCCGGGAGCTGGGCGTGCTCGAGGGGGTGAAGGTGATCGTGGTCCTGGGCCAGTTCGCCCTCGACGGGGTGAGCCGGCTCTACCGCCTGCGCCCCCGACCCCGGTTCGGACACGGCGTGGAGCACGTCCTCCCGGACGGGCGCATCCTTGTCTGCTCGTACCACCCCAGCCAGCAGAACACCTTCACCGGCGTCCTCTCCGAACCCGCCTTCGACGCCATCTTCGCCCGCGCCCGGGAGATCGTCGGCTGAGTGCCGCGTGCATTCTCCGGGGACCTCGGCGATCCCGGCCCATGGGGTCCTGGCCGCCCTCACGCCGAGGTAAGAGCTGGGGGCGCCGCTGGCGGCCGACCGGTCGCATCGCTCCGGGCCGAGCGCAGTGCCGTTGGCGAGATCGCCGGGGCGTCTCCGGCTGCAGGCCCCACGGGACGTCCGGATTTGGAACTCGTTTCTCGACCGCTGCTGCCGAGGGCATCGACCGAACCTGGCGGCGGGCGGTGTGCCGACACACGGGTGTCCTCATCCTAAGACGGGACGACGTGGTCCTCGAACGGGTCAGGTCGGCAGACGACATCAGCGCTCGGGCGCCTCCTCTATCCCGACGCCAAGGTCACCGACACTTGGACTGGCCCCTGCCACCAGTTCCCAAGGGATTTCAACAGGGAGACATATTCTCGAAGAAATCACCCAGAAAGGCCTGGGATGTATCGGTAGTGTCTCACGGTCATAGTATGATCGAACGTATGATCGTTGGTGCGGCAGGCGAGCTGCTGGCGGGGATGGAGAAGGCGCTCAAGGAGCTCGATCCCGAGGCGTTGAGCGGGCCGGAGTCGTTGGAGTTGTTCTCGGCCTTCCACCGCATGGAGCGGCTGGCGGCGGCGGGCAAGACGCTGTGCGCCCGGCAGATGGCGGCGACGCAGGCCTGGTTCTCCGGGGGCCACCGCTCGCCCTGTCACCTCATGGCCGAGGTCACCGGCTCCTCGGTGGGCCACGCCGTCGACCTGCTGGAGGCGGCCGAGGCCATGAAGGCGCTGCCCGCCACCGAGGACAAGTTCCGCTCGGGGGCGCTCACCGAGCGTGAGGCCATCGAGATCGCGAGCGCGGCGGTGGCCGACCCGGCGTCGGAGGCGGAGCTGCTGGAGCTGGCCGCGCTCGAGTCCTTCGTCGAGCTGCAACGGGCCGCAGCCCGGGTGCGGGCGGCGGCCACCGACGAGGAGGAACGACAGCGCCGGGCCCATCGCCGGCGCCACTTCCGGCACTGGGTCGACGTCGAGGGCTCGTTCCGCTTCTCCGGCAGCCTCACCCCCGAAGCGGGGGCGGTGCTGATGGCGGGCCTGGAGCCCCACCGCCAGGCTCTGTCCCGGCGGGCGGCCGAGTCCGACAAGGGCAGGCGCCGGCGCCGGGACGGCGATGGGGCGCTGGCCGCCGACGCCCTGGTGGAGATGGCCCGCGGCGGCGGCCGGCGCACAGCCGGGTGACCCGCTGCGGCCCACGCCGGCGGCGATGATCCACGTGCGGGTCGATCACGCGGCCCTGCAGCGGGGACACACGAAGCGGGGCGAGGTGTGCGAGGTGCCGGGGGTGGGGCCGGTCACCGTGGGCTGGGTCCAGAGCCTGTTGGGCGATGCGGTGGTGGCCGCCCTGCTGGTGGAGGACGGCGAGGTGCTCAAAGTCGCCCACCTGGGCCGGGTCATCCCGGCCAAGGTCCGTACCGCCCTGGTCGAGCGGGACCGGGTGTGCGTGGTTCCGGGCTGTTCCACCGACCGCGACCTGGAGATCGACCACATCCGCCCCCTCGCCGCCGGCGGGCGAACAGAGCTGGCCAACCTGTGCCGGCTGTGCCGGTTCCACCACTACCTCAAGACCCACCACGGATGGCGCATCACCCGAGCTGGCAAACGATGGCTGTGGGAAGGCGCCCACGGCCCCCCGCCCGACCCCGACGCCCCCCAACCCGAGCTGGCCGCCGCCCGCTGCTAGATCGCGGGCGAGGGCTGACACGCGCCACCACGGCCCACGAGCTTCCGGCCGGCCCGCGCAGAGCCGGTCCGCTTCGGGTCCGGCGCTATCTCTCGATCACCGGCGCGAGAGAGGGACTCATCGGCGCTACCGAAGCGAGGTGCGCCGCCGAAGCAATGCCAGGGTGACCGCCTACCGGCGGATGGAGGTGTGCTTGAACTCGTTGAGCTCGGGCCAGTCGCCGATGAGCGCCACCGCCCGCTCCACCGTCGACCGGGCGCCGTCGGCGTCGCCCCCGGGGCGGTTCATGACCCGGATGAACACGGCGTCGTCGCCCACGATCAGGGTGGGCACGCCGAAGACGGAGTAGCGGGCCACCACGTCGAGGTGCTCCCGGCGGAACGTCTCCCGGGGCTCGCCCGTGGCCAGGATGGCGAAGATCTCGTCGGGGTCGACCGCGTTCGACGCCAGCACCCGGCGCAGGACGTCCTCCTCCCGGATGTCGAGGGCATCGTCGTGGCGGGCCGCGAACAGGGCCTGGTGGAGCTGGGGGAAGGCGTCGGGGAAGGCATCGCGCACCGCGATCCCGACCTCCACCGCCAGCCGGGCACTCGCCATCTCCGGGTCGTCCCAGACGTGGCGGCCGCCCTCCTCCACCTTGGTCTGGTTGAGCGAGAACGGGATCCAGCGCACGTTCCAACCCGGCTCCTTCTGCAACGCGACCAGCACATGCTCGGAGAAGTTGCGGGCGAAGGGGCAGCGGTAGTCCCAGGTGACGGCGAAGTCGAGTTCGTTGTTCATGAGTTTTGGGCTCATGAGTTTTGGGCTCATGGGAGAGGGCTACCCGACGGGGGCGGCCGGCGATCCTTCCTGTGCGGCCGCCTTCTTCTTCTTGGGCGGGTCGGGCGGGCGCAGCCGGGGGGCGTCGACCGCCACCTCCGGCCACCGCTTCCGCTGGTTGTGGGACAGGCGGCGCAGCAGCTCGATGGCCCCCGGGTCGTCGTCGCCCGGCCGGCCCTCGATGGTGCCGTCCTCCAGCATGCGCATGATCAGGTCGCGGCCCAGGTCGGTGCGCACGATGGTGAGCGTCCAGTCGCCGAACGCCCCGATCCCGCCGGTGGAGATGTCGGCGTGCTCGGCGGCGAAGTCGGGGCACATCTTGCAGCCCTCACGGGTCCAGGCGTGGCACTCCTTGAGCGGGACCTCGTGGTAGCTCCCGTCGCGCATCCAGATCTGGAGGACGCCCTTGATGTTCATCTTCACCATGTCCTGGCGCTTCAGGCCGTGCTTGGCCTCCAGCAGCTCCTCGAAGATGGCGTCGTCGAACGTCTTGGAGCACAGGAGGCCGATGTTGAGGACGAACCGGCGGGCCGGCTTCCCGGCCTTGCGCACCGTCATCACCGGCGGTACCGACGACTGGCAGCTCATCCCGACGAGGGCCAGCTTCTCCGCGCCCCCGGCCACAGCCTCCTCGTAGGCCATGGTGTTGGCCGAGTAGGTGTAGCGGCTGCCAGCCGCGGCCAGGACCTCCTCCCGGGTGCGGGCCACGCCCGGGATCGCCTTCCACGTGGTGCCGTCGCCCTCCAGGTAGGAGACGAGGGCGGCGTCGATGATGTCGTGCTCGAGCGCCCAGATGAGCATGGCCGAGACGAGTCCGCCGTCCTGGCCGATCTCGCAGATCTTGGGGTCGGCGGCCCGGGCCAGGATGATGTCCTTGGAGATGCCGGAGACCTGCTCCTTGGCCCGGGGGCGACCGAAGAGGTGGGTGTCGATCTCGGGCTCCCAGTCGCGGAAGCGGGGGCAGGCCCGGGTGCACGACGTGCAGCCCCGCTCGCCGTGGCCGCAGTCGCCCGGTCCGCCCTCCTCCTCCAGGTGGAAGGGCTTGTACACGCCCTCGCCGTCGTCGTAGCCGAGGACATCGTGGGGACAGGCCACCACACAGCCGGCACAGCCGGTGCAGAGCCCCGAGGTGACGACCTCGGAGTACAGGTGTTTCCAGTGCAGGACCTCGCGCGCCACGGGTCCACTGTACGGCCGCGCCATCGAGCGCAGGTCCAGGGCCGGCGACGGCGGGGCGCGGGCACCGCCCGCCGGGCGATGCCTGGTGGAGATTTCCGCAAAGTGAACACGGTGCCATGCGATTGACATTCGGGCGGTCCGGGCATACCTTGAAATCGTGGGTTGAGTGCCCTATTTGGGTAAACACCCGGTAGGCACTCTCGTGCCCACCTGCCCCAGACCCCGGCAGCGTCAGCAGTTCCGACGTCGAGGGAGGAGGCAGGTGTCACCCAGAGGACAAGTCCGATTCCTCAAGCCGTCGGATGCCGAGGGCTCGTGGCGCGCCGCCGCCGCCTGCCGCGACGGCGACTCCGAGATCTTCTTTCCCGTGGGCGACTCCGACGCTGCCCTCGATGTGGTCGACCAGGCCAAGGCCGTATGCCAGACCTGTCCCGTCCGAGAGGCGTGTCTCCAGTTCGCCCTCGAAACAAAGCAGGTAGACGGCATCTGGGGCGGCACGACGGAGGACGAGCGACGCCGGCTGCGGCGAGCCTGGGTCGCCGCCCGCCGCCTCCGTGCCGGGTGACGCCAGTCGTGCGCACGGCAACCGAATCCCGCAAGCGGCGGGCCGCCCATCCCCAGTCATCCTTCCGGAAAACGGAAAATAGAAAAGGAACTACTCCATGAGCCTTCTGATAACGCTGTTGATCATCTTCGCCGTATTCGCGGTCGCCGGTTGGGGCTGGAGGTTCGCCAAGGGTCGTCGCTGATCGAGCGGCAAAACCCAGGATCGAACTCCGGCGTCAGGAGCCGGACGTGGTCGACGTGCTCCCCGGCGCCTGAAGAAGCCGGGCGATCGGGGAGCGGTCGAGTTGGTCGAGGAGTTGGGCGACGTCGTCGTACACGGCGATGGCACCCGCCTTTTCCAGCTCGAGCCGGCCGATGCCGCCCGTGACCACGCCGACCACCTTCAGCCCGATCTTGGCCGCGGCCTCGATGTCCCAGACGGTGTCGCCGACCACCAGGGCCTCGCTCGGGTCGAGACCGGTCGCTTCCAGCGCGGCCTGGAAGACGTCGGGCGCGGGCTTGCTCTGGTCGACGTCGTCGGCGCCCACCACGTGGTCGATGGTGCCGTCGGGGGCGGCGATGGCCTCGAGCATGGCCTCGAGTTGGTCCTCGTTGGCCGACGAGGCGAGGGCGACGATCGCGCCCCGCCGGTGGACTTCGGCCAGCAGGTCGCCGGCTCGGGGGAAGGCCCGGATCTCGGGCGTCATCTCCTCGAAGTGCTTCTCGTGACCGTCGACCGCGTCGTCGTTCTCGTGACCTAGCAGCTCTTCCACCAGCAGCTCGCTGCCCATGCCGATCAGGCGGTGGATGTCGGCCATGGCCACGTCCTCGCCCACGTCGCGGAAGGCCCGGGCCCAGGCGACGACGTGAAGGTAGTTGGTATCGGCGAGCGTGCCGTCGACATCGAAGATGACCCCGGTCGAACCCATGGCCATCGGCCTACCCGGGGTAGAACAGGTGCATGCCCGCCTACGCCGCCCTCCTGCGGGCCATCAACCTGGGGAGCCGCAACAAGATCTCCATGCCCGACCTGCGCCGGCTGTTCGAGGACGGGCTGGGCGCGGACGACGTGTCCACCCACGTGCAGAGCGGCAACGTCGTGTTCAAGGTTCCCGAGCGGTCGGCGGCGAAGGTGGAGTCGGCCATCGAGAAGCGGATCGCCGACGACCTCGGGCTCGACATCACGGTCCTGGTCCGGACCAAGGCCCAGCTGGCCAAGGTGGTGGCGGCCAGCCCGTTCGCGGCGAGTGCGGACGTGTCCAAGGTGCACGTCACGTTCCTGGTCGACACACCGGCCGCGGCGAAGGCGTCGGCTATCGACCCGTCGAAGTTCGCGCCGGACGAGTTCGCGGTCGTCGGCCGGGAGGTCCACCTCCACTGTCCCAACGGCTACGGCCGGTCGAAGCTGAACAACGCCTTCTTCGAGAAGAAGCTGGCCCAGCCGGGGACCACTCGCAACTGGCGGACGGTCACCACCCTGGCCGACATGACCGCCGCCCTCACCTAGGTTCGGCCGGCAATGCCCGAGCTGGTGGAGGTGGAGGCCTACCGGCGGCTGGCCGAGGGCGTGGTGGGGCGGACGGTGGCCGAGGTGGTGGCCCCCGACGGGTGGTACCTCAAGCGGGGGCTCGACCCGGCCACGGCCGAGTCGGCGCTGACGGGCGCCACCGTCACCGGGACCCGGCGCACCGGCAAGCTGTTGATGCTCGACCTGGCCAATCGCACAGATGGCCGAGAGCGCCCCGTGCTGGGTCTGCGCTTCGGGATGAGCGGGCGGCTGGTGGTGGACGGGAGCGTCGGTGTCGAGGAGCTCATGTACGCGCCGCGGATGACGCTCGACCGATGGGACCGGTTCGGCCTGCGCTTCACGGACGGGGGTGACCTGCGCATGCAGGATCCTCGGCGGCTGGGCGGTGTGGAGCTCGACCCGCCCGAGTCCCGGTTGGGGCCGGACGCCCTGTCCGTCACGCCGTCGGGGCTGGCCGCCGCCATCGGCCACGGGCGGAGCACGGCCCCGCTCAAGGCCCGGCTGATGGACCAGTCCCGCATCGCCGGGGTCGGCAATCTGGCCGCCGACGAGTTGCTCTGGCGGGCCGGCCTCGACCCCGCCCGTCCCGCCGGGGGACTGAGCGCGGCCGAGCTGCGCCGCCTCCACCGCCACCTGCGGGCGACGATGACCGACCTCATGGCGCGGGGAGGCTCCCACACCGGCGACCTCATGGCGGAGCGTCGGGCCGGCGGCGTCTGCCCCAAGGACGGCGCCCCCCTCCTCCGGCGCACGGTCGGCGGCCGCACCACCTTCTCCTGCCCGAAGCACCAGGTCTGACGACCCCGATGCCGCCCGCGTCGTCGCAGGGGGTCGGTACCATCCGGGACGTGCGAGTGCGCGACCACCTCTTCGTGGGCGGCGAGTGGGTCGCGCCGGCGTCGGCCGACGTCATCGAGCTCGTCAACCCCGCCACCGAGGAGGTGATGGGCCACGTCCCCGACGGGTCGGGGGCCGACGTCGACCGGGCCGTCACCGCCGCCCGGTCCGCGTTCGAAGGGTGGGCCGCGACGCCGGTCGCCGAGCGGGCCGGGTTCGTGGAGGCCATGCACGCCGTCCTCGTGAGCCGGCTGTCGGAGATCGGGCTCCTGGTGGCGGATGAGGTCGGGTGCCCCCTCCCGTTCGCCACCCTGGTCCAGGTGGGCGGGCCGCTGATGGTGATGGGCTCGCTGGCCGAGGTGGCCCGCACCTTCCCCTTCGAGGAGGAGGTCGGCCTGTCGCTCGTCGTGCGGGAGCCGGTGGGCGTGGTGGCCGCCATCACTCCGTGGAACTACCCCCTGCTGCAGGTGGTGCAGAAGGTGGCGGCCGCCCTGGCTGCGGGCTGCACCATCGTCCTCAAGCCGTCGGAGTTGGCGCCCCTCACCGCCTTCGCCCTGGCCGACGCCGCCGCCGAGGTGGGGCTGCCCCCGGGGGTCCTCAACCTGGTCACCGGCCGGGGCGGGGTGGGGGAGGCCCTCGTCGGCCACCCCGACGTCGACCTCGTCTCCTTCACCGGCTCCTCGGCCGTCGGCGCCCGGGTGGCGGCGCGGGCCGCGGGCGCCCTCAAGCGGGTCGTGCTCGAGCTGGGCGGGAAGTCGGCCAACGTCGTTCTCGACGACGCCGACCTGGAGGAGGCGGTGCAGGCCGGTGTCCGCCAGTGCTTCATGAACGCGGGCCAGACGTGCGTGGCGTGGAGCCGGATGATCGTCCCCCGCCACCTGGAGAAGGAGGCGGCGGAGCTGGCGGCCGACGTCGCCGCGGCGTACGTCCTCGGCGATCCCCTGGCCGCCGACACCACCATGGGGCCAGTGATCACGGCTCACCAGCGAGGTCGGATCCGGGCCGCCATCGAGGCGGGCGTGGGCGAGGGCGCGGCGCTGGTGGCGGGTGGAGCGGAGACGCCGGCCGGTTTGCCCCGGGGGTTCTTCGTGCGGCCCACCGTGTTCGCCGGCGCCACCAACCACATGGCCGTCGCCCGGGACGAGATCTTCGGGCCCGTGATCGCCCTCATCCCCCACGACGGCGACGACGACGCGGTGGCACTCGCCAACGACAGCCCCTACGGCCTCCACGGAGCGGTCTTCTCGGCCGACCGGGAACGGGCCCTGGCCGTGGCCCGCCGGCTGCGGACGGGGATGGTCGGCGTCAACGGCGGCGGCTTCGACGCCCTTGCCCCGTGGGGCGGCTACAAGCAGTCGGGACTCGGTCGGGAGCAGGGACGATTCGGGCTGGAGGAGTTCCTGGAGGTCAAGGCGGTCCAGCGCTGAAGGAGCGCACGATCCACACCGGACGGCCCGTCAGCCTGCGCCACACCCTGGGCCCGTTGCGGCGGGGCGGCGGCGACCCGTCGATGCGGATGGGTGGCGACGGGGTGTGGCGGGCCACTCGCACGCCGATGGGGACGGTCACCACCCACATCACGTCCGACGGCTGCGGCCGGCTCACCATGCGGGCGTGGGGCGACGGGGCGTCGTGGGCCCTCGACACGTTCCCCGCCCTCGTGGGCGCCGACGACGCCGACGATCCCCTCGACGGGATGCACCTCCACCCCCTCGTGGCCGACTGCCGCCGGCGGCTGCCCGGCCTGCGCGTCGGACGCTCGCAGGCGGTGGTGGAGGCACTGGTCCCCACCATCCTCGAGCAGAAGGTGGTCGGCATCGAGGCCCGCCGTTCCTACGCCCACCTGGTGCGTTCGCTGGGCGAGCCCGCGCCGGGTCCGGCGGGCGGGGCCGGGATGCGGGTCCCCCCCGGGCCGGCGACCCTGGCCGCCACCCCGTCCTACGTCTTCCACCGCTTCGGCGTGGAGCGGAAGCGAGCCGACACCATCCGGATGGCGTGCACCTACGCCGCCCGCCTGGAGGAGACGGTGGCCATGACCGCCGCCGACGCCCACCGCCGCCTCACCGCCCTCCCCGGCATCGGCCCATGGAGCGCGGCCGAGGTGGGGATGGTGGCCCTCGGCGACGCCGACGCGGTCAGCGTGGGCGACTACCACCTGCCCCACCAGGTCGCCTGGGCCCTCGCCGGCGAGCCCCGCGCCGACGACGCCCGCATGCTCGAGCTCCTCGAGCCCTACCGCGGCCAACGCGGCCGCGTGATCCGCCTCATCCTCAACGCCTCGCCCGTGGGCCTCCCACCCCGCCGCGGCCCCCGAATGCCCCTCCGCTCCATCGCCGGCATGTGACGGAGCCGCCCGCCCCATCGCGCAGCGGATCGGCGACCTGAAACGGGGAAGTCCCCGAACGGGTCGAGCCGACGAGCACGACCTCCCCATCGCCGTCGGACCCGCGCCTGATCCCAGCGCCCACTCATCCCGCTCGTCGAGCACGTCCCATCCGCTGGCGGGCCGCCATCCGAACCGAGCCCCCGTCCGTGAGGGTCGGCGCCCCAGTCCCGGGGCCACGTCGCGGGACTCAACCGGCCCGCTCGTCGAAGTCGACCCAGAAGGGATCAAGACGCTCGCCGGTCGGGTGCGACCAGTTGCCCCGTGGGGATGCCGAGTTCGCCTGCGGCCTGCTCGGGGGCGCGGCGGGGTGGCACCGGGCGGCCGGTCGGTTCGAGGGTGCGACCTCGTTCGTCGGTGAATGTCATCCCGTCGGGATCGTCGGCGTTGCCGCTGATGCCGAGTCCGCCCCGGTGATGCAATCGATGATGGTGTTGACAAAGAGCCACCAGATTGGCGGTATCGGACGTTCCTCCGTCCTCCCAATGCTGCACGTGGTGGACGTGCAGCCACCGGCTGCGGTCACACCCCGGCACCCGGCAGCCCCGATCACGCTCCTCGACCACGATGCGGGTGCGCTCGGGCACGGTGCGAAAGGCCCGACCCACGCTCACCGCCTTGCCCCCCGACTCCATCACCGGCCGCACCCGGGCGTCGCAGCTCACGAAGCGGCGGAGCCCGTCGCTGAGGGCGGGGCCGAGGTGGAGATGGCCGCCGGTGGTTCCGTCGCCATCGGTCTCCACGTGGAGCAGCACCAGGTGACGGTCGTGGTGGGGACGGCACTGCGCCCCCGGGGCCAGTGCCTTGTCGGCCACCGCCACCAGGGCGTCGGCCCAGCTCACGTCGGAGGGGGCGGGATGGGGACCGGATGCGTGCTCGCCCGCCCGGAACAGCTCCTCGCGCGACGCCCGCAGCGCCCGCTCGACCAGCGCCCCTTCGTCGGCCGGCAGCCTGGCCGACAGCGTCCACGAGCCCTGGTCGTCGTGGCCGAAGCTCACCCACCGGCGCTCCTCGGGCAGCTTGCTCGGCCGGGGCCTCGGCCGGCTTGGGCTCCTCGAAGGAGTAGCTGCCCAGCACCCGCCGCAGCTGCACCACCGTGGCCGAACGGGCCAGCTCCGCGGCCTGGCCGTCGATGCCGGCGGGAGCGTGGCGGCAGATGACCGCCACCTGGTCCTCGCACAGCTCGCCCGCCTCCATGGCCGCCTTCGTGTCCGGCAGCTCGGCCAACCGCCGGGCCATCGCCACCAGCCGCCGGGCCCGCTCGGGCGACACCCCGCACTTCCACGCCACCCACTGCTGCGCCGAGCGGATGCCGGCCCCCTCCCAAGCACCGGTCTCCAACACCTTGGCGATGAGCCCGACCAACCGCCCCGCCGTGGCGTTCAGCAGACCGCACACCTCGGCGATCTCCGCCTCGATCGACTCGGGATTCTCCCGCTCGCTCACGAAGTCCATTGTATCGAACAGACGTTCGTAACGCAAGTCGATCCGGGGATTTCATTTCGCTCGTACCAGCGCAAGGTCGGCCTCCCTTTGTAGGCGATGTTTGTTCTGGTGGAGGATCGATTCCGCTCCTCTCGACCGTGCCGCCATGGCGGTTCGGGCGGAGCCCACCGCGGCCCGCCCACCCCGCTCTCCTGCCTCCGGGGATATTCCCCTCTTCGCGAAAGCTGGTGACGGCCCTCTCGTGAATGGGCGTCGGTGACGTAGCCGGCATCCACCATCTGGGCCACCGGGCCTCCTGAACTGGTCAGTGCTGAAGCTGATCGAACAAGGAGGCCCTGGTGGCTGCCCTCGACGCTATGACGATCCGGCTCCACCTGCGCGCGATCCGCGTGCTGGAGGTGGTGGAGGACCTGCCCGAGTCCCTGGTGGTGGCGGTGGTGGCCATCGCCAACGTGATCCGCTGCTCGGCGTGCGGGCACAAGACCCGAAGCGTCCACGCCACCCGCAAGGTGCGCGTCGCCGACCTGGCGGTGTCGGGACGGCCCCTCACCCTGGTCTGGCACCGACGACGTTTCCGCTGTAGGCGCTGTCGCACGACGACGACGGAGACCCATCCGTTCTTCGTCGACCGCATGACCAAGCGTCTGGCCCGTGCGGTGGTGGCCGACGCCAGGGACATGACCGTCGCCGCCGTGGCCCGTCGTCATCGCCTGTCCTGGCACCGGGTGATGCGCCTCGTGCTGGCCGAGGGCGAGCTGTTGGCCAGGGCTCGTCGCCATCGGCCGTGCCGGGTGCTGCTGGTCGACGAGAAGTCGATGCGCAAGGGCCGGGGCCAGTTCTCCACCATCCTCACCGACGGCGACCGGGGCCGGGTCATCGCCGTGCTCAAGGGCCGCTCGGCCGAGGTGCTGGGAAGCTTTCTCGCAGCTCAGAGCCCTTCTTGGCGAGCCGGCGTGTCCGTCGTCGTCACCGACATGGCCGAGTGCTACCGGGTTGCCGTGCGCCAGCACCTGCCCCACGCCCGCCACGTGGCCGACCGGTTCCACGTTGTTCGGGGCTTCGCCAAGGTGCTGGTGACGGCCCGCCGCGATGCCCAGCGCAGCCCACTCGGCGAGCCGCACGACGCCGAGGTCTTCCGGGCCCGGTTCCTGTTGATGAAACGCCTGGATCGCCTCAACGGCGAGGAGATGGCCCGCCTGGGGGCCCTCTTCGACGCCCATCCCGAGCTCGGCGTCGTCTGGGGTCTGGTGCAGCGGTTCCACGTGATCTTCTGCGCCGAGAACGACGAGGACGCCCAACGGGCGCTGGAGTGGTTCACCGACGCCTACCTGGCGGCGGGCATCAACCTGGGATCGGCCATCACCACGTTCTGCCGCTGGGGGGTCGAGTCGCTCAACTTCCACCAGACCGGCCGGGCCACCAACGGCGCCTCGGAGGGGGTGAACACCCGGATCGAGGTGCTGGAGCGCATGGCCTACGGGTTCGCCTCGAGAGCCAACTACCGGGCCCGGGTACTTCTGTTCTGCTCCGGTCACCCGCCGGCGCTGGCGAGCTGATGCCGGGATCGCCGATGATGACCGGGAAACCAGTCAGGCGGTCCGATCACCCGGTTTCGCGAAGAACCGGATATTCGGGGTGCGGCCCCGGCTCGCGACGCGCCAACACCAGGCTCGTCACACGAGGCCGGGGAGGGCGCCGCGGCAACGACGTCCGGGACCAAGCCTGCCCGCAGCCTGGTCTTCGTTGGCCCGTGTAGAGGGTGTACCGCCGCCTGCGGCGGCGACTCGAGCGCGAGCGGAGCGTCGCTGCCTGAGATTTGGCCGAGCGGCGAGCCGACGAGCGCATGGTCGGAGCTCCGTCGCAGCGGAGATTGCCGCCCCCAAACCAAGGCCGGGCGGTGGCGCGCCGTGCAACCGATCGCCACTGGGGGGCCCGACAAGGGACCTCCCGGTGGAATCGGTCGGTGACCGAGCAGGCTGGTGGCGCGACGTGCAACCGATCGCCACCGGGGGGCCCGACAAGGGACCTCCCGGTGGATTCAGTCGGTCAGGCGGGCAGGCTCGTGGCGCGCCGGGCAACCGATCGCCACGGGGGGGCCCGAGAAGGCACCACCCGCGGCGATCGGGCGGTCAGGCCGGGTGGCTGTCCGGGGTGGCGGCTTGTTGGAGGAGTGGTGGCGCGTCGGACATTTGGGTCACGACCTGCGGGCAGCGCATGCACGCGGCCCGTCCTTCCTGATGGAACCAACGGCAGTGCGGTCGGATGGCACACCGGGGCAGGACCGCCACCACCGCCGGCAGCAGGGCCACGATGTTCCGGGCCAGACCGCAGTCGGTGCCGTCGAAGTGGGCGCAGCTCGACTCCTCGCACGTGGCCGCCAGCCGGAGCACATGCGTCGGCAGGAGTGGCGCGGTGCTGGCCAGCAACTCGGGCGAGGCCTCCACCGACCGTTCGAGGTAGCCGGTTCGGGGACCGTCCTCGCCCTGGATGCGCACGCCGAACACCCGGGCGTTGGCCATCCCCGGCTGACCGCTCGGACAGTCGCAGCCCGCCGGCGCCCCGTCGATCGGTTCTCCGGTCACCCTGGCTGGAAGTTGCCCTCGAACATCCCCTCGGCGATGAAGCCGACGGTGATCACGCCGCCCTTGATCAGGGCGGCAGGCGTGAGCCCCCTCCCCGAGGCGCCCAGCGACTTCGAGATCTGGGTGGTCATCTCGGCCGCCGCCTTCTCCACCGTCGCCATGTCGGACACCTTGCCCCGCAGCTGCCGACCGATGAGGGTGCCGGGACCGAACGCGAGCCCCTTGGAGGCCTGGAGCTTGTGGGTGCCGAGAACGTCGGTCACCGCCTTGTCGATCGCGCCGGACAGCGCGTTGATGTTGATGGAAGCCGCCTTCGGAGTATCAGCCACGCGGGCTCTCCTTTCGTTGCGACGCCCGGTCCGGAGCGACTGCTTCACCAGGACCGACGCTGCCCGCCAATTTTACCTACCGAGTCTGAGCCGGGAAAGGGGCCGATCGACCCATCTGCCGCCGACATCTGGTGGACTGTGTCCATGACCGCCCGACGCACGATCACGTGGGGGAGCCTGGCCCTCGCCGCCCTTCTGACCCTCGCCGCCTGCGGCGACAGCGACGACGACACGACCGCCGGCTCCACACCCGCGGGCGGCGCACCGACCACCGTCAGCAGCGGCAGCGGCGGGGCGACCTCCACCGCCGCGACACCCGACCCGTGCGCCCTGGTGACGGTCGAGGAGGTGTCGGCCGCCCTGGGCTCGCCCATCGAGACGCCGGAGGGCTCGACCATGTCCCCGCCCATCGGTGGCCGCACCTGCCTGTTCATCAACACCGACGCCCCGCCGATCAAGACCTTCCAGATCGTGGTGCGGACCGATGGCGACTTCGCCGAAAACCTCCGTGACAACGGCCAGACGGTCGAAAAGCTCTTCGACGACACCAAGGACCTGACCGACGATGTCGAGGAGGTCATCGGCCTGGGCGACCGGGCCTACAAGACGGCCCGGGGCTACTTCGTGCTCGAGGACGGGGTGTCGCTGGAGACCAACCTCGGCCTCAACGCCGATCCGAGCCCGGAGGCGTCCGCCGCCTTGTCGAGCCTCACCGAGAAGGCCGTCTCCCGGCTCTAAAGCCTCAGGCATGATCGAGGGGGTCTTCGTCGAGCAGCCGGGCGACCTCCACGTCCGGCTGCGGTCGGAACTGTTCGAACGGGGCCCTCGGCACCTGCCGGACACCTCGGTGCGCACGCGTGCACATGCCGTGGGCGCGGTCGGCGAGGTGACGGCGCGCCTCGACGAGTTGCGGGCTCGAGGCCTGATCGTGGTCGAGCTCGACGAGCCCCTTTCGAACGCCGCGTTCGTGGCCGTCGGCTCGCTGCTGGGGGACCCGAGGCGGCACCCACCCATCCCCGGCAAGCAATACACCGACGACGACCTCATCTTGAACCTGGTCAGCGAGCGCGGCCACACCTCGGTCCCGTCCCAACAGGTGTTCTCCACCACGTACCTCACCCTCCACACGGAAGGGAGCACCCGCCCGCGGGAGTGGCAGCCCCGCTTCATCGCCCTGATGTGCTGCGATGCGGGGGACGACTCGTCCGAGGCCGCCACCGTCCTCGTCCCGATGGCCGCCGTCCGGGACCAGCTCGACGCGACGACGCTCGACGTGTTGATGGAGACCCGCTACCGCAACAACGATCTTGGAGCGCCCATCGCCCGCCGGGTCGAAGGACGCTGCGTCTTCTCCTTCAAGGACTTCCTCGACCAGCCGCTCGAGTGGGTGCACACGGGAGGCGCGGCCGGTGCGGCTCACGTCAACGAGTGCATCCGGGCCCTGCTCTGCGCCATGTTGGCCCCTGCCGTGGCGACGAGCATCCGATGGGGACGAGGTGTCCTGGCCATCTTCGACAACACGTTCTTCTTCCACGGCCGGACGGCCGGCGGCGCAGCGCAACCCACACGGCCCCGCCACATGAAACACATGCAGATGATCGCCCCGTGACCGTCAGTCGTACCTCTACGTGAGCTCCAGGGTCTCGGCGAAGGCGGCGGCCCAGTCGGCGTAGCCGAGGGCGCCGGGGTGGAAGCGGTCCTCGGCGTACTTGCCTTCCCACGGGGGGCCGGTGTGGGCGCCGACGTCGGCCACCCGGAACCCCTGCTCGGCCGCCGCCGTCCGGATGATCGCGTCGATGGCAGCCACCCGGTCCCGGGACAGGCCGGCGGGCAGCGTGGCCACCACCGAGCCCGCCGGCAATCGGCCGATGATCTCCCGCAGGTCCCGCTCCACCTCCGACAGAGGCGTCCGCCGGATGACGTCGTTCGACCCGATGGCGCACGTGACCAGGTCCGGAGCCACTTCCAACGCCTCCAACGCGGGCAGTTGCGTGGCCAGGAGGTCGGCCACCCGTCCTCCCGACTTGGACAGGTTGAGCACCCGCCAGGCTTGTCCCGAGGTCGCCTCCAGCATCCGGTGGACCTGGCCCACGTAGCCCTCGTCGGGACTGGAGGCGCCGATGCCCTGGGCCGTCGAGTCCCCGAGCACCACCCACAGCGGGCCGGTGGCGGCCAGGGCCAGGGCGTTGGCCTCGTCCCACGCCTTGGCGTAGACCGCCACCTGGGCGTGCACCCGCCGCAGCCCGGGGATCGCCCCCCGCACCAGCAGCCCCACCACCTTGGGCGGACTCCACCGCATGGCCGGCCTACAACCTCCGGAAGCGGTTCACCGACAGGGGGACGAAGACGGCCAGGATCGCCGCGATCCACAGCAGCGACAGGGTCACCGGCCGGGCCGCGGGCCCACCCAGGAACAGGGCCCGCAGGGCGTCGACCACGTGGGTCACCGGGTTGACCCGGGCGAAGGCCCGCAGCCACCAGGGCATCGTCGCCACCGGGACGAAGATGGAGCTGGCGAACGTCAGGGGGAACACCCAGACCAACCCCGACGACTGGGCCGACTCCACGCTGCCCAGCGACATCCCGATGGTCGCCGAGATCCACGAGAACGACAGCGCGAAGAGCACGACCAGGCCCAGTCCGGCCACCGCCGGCACCAACCCGTTGTGGAAGCGGAAGCCGATGAGCAGTCCGACCCCCGCCATCAGGCAGACGACGAGGATGTTGCGGATGGTGTCGGCCGCCGTCCGCCCGACGAGCACCGCCGACCGGGCCATGGGCAGCGACCGCAGCCGGTCGACCATGCCCTTGGTGAGGTCCTCGGCCAGCCCGATCCCCGTCTGCATGGCCCCGAAGGCCACCGTCTGCACGAAGATCCCCGGCATCAGGAAGTCGATGTAGCTGAACCCGGGGATCTGGATGGCCCCGCCGAAGACGTAGCCGAAGAGGATCACGAACATCACCGGGGTGATCGTCGAGAACACGATCAGGCTGGGGATGCGGACGTAGTGGAGCAGGTTGCGCCGGGTGAGGATGAGGGCGTCGGCGACGGCGGTGCCGGTCACGTGCGGGACTCGGCCGACTCGGCGGCGGCGGTGGCGGCGGAGGTTGCGGCGGGCTCGTCCGAGTCGGCTGCGGGCTCGGCTGCGTGGCCGGTGAGGGTGAGGAACACGTCGTCGAGGGTCGGGCGGCGGAGGGTGATGTCGGCGATGCCGATGCCGGCCGCGTCGAGCAGGCGGACGGCGTCGGCCACGACCGAACCGCCGGCGGCGACGGGCACCGACACCCGGCCCGCCTGGGGGTCGACGTGGGCTTCACCGATGGCGATGGCGGACAGGACGGTGACCGCGGCCGGCGCCTGGGAAGCGGGCGTGACGGCCACGTCGACCACCTCGCCGCCCACCCGGGACTTGAGGTCGTCGGGCGTGCCGTAGGCGATGACCCGGCCGTTGTCGATCACGGCGATGGCATCGGCCAGGCGGTCGGCCTCCTCCAGGTACTGGGTGGTGAGGAGCAGGGTGGTGCCCGCCTCCACCAGCTCGGCCATGATCTCCCACAGGCCGATGCGGCTGCGGGGGTCGAGTCCCGACGTGGGCTCGTCGAGAAAGAGCACCTGGGGCCGACCGACCAGGCTGGCGCCGAGGTCGAGGCGCCGGCGCATGCCGCCCGAGTAGGTGCCCACCCGCCGGTCGGCGGCCGCCCCCAGGTCGAAGCGCTCGAGCACCTCCGTCGCCCGGCGGGCGGCCTCGGCCTTGCCCAAGTGGTAGAGCCGGCCCACCAGCACCAGGTTCTCCCGGCCGGTCAATGTCTCGTCGACGGCCGCGAACTGCCCGGCCAGGCCGATGATCGCCCGCACCTTGGCCGGCTCCTTCACCACGTCGAACCCGCCGACCAGGGCCCGCCCCTCGTCCGGCGCCAGCAGGGTGGTGAGGATCCGAACCACGGTGGTCTTGCCCGCCCCGTTGGGTCCGAGCAGGCCCACGACGCTGCCGGCGGGGACGGTGAGGTCGATGCCGTCGAGGGCCCGGATCGCCCCGTAGGACTTACGCAGGCCCTCGACGACGATGGCGAGACCGGAGGTCGATTCAGCGACAGGCATCTCGTCGCAAGGTATCCGGGGCCGACCGAGTACTTGGACGCTGTTTGGCGGCAGAATGGCCGTCGAGTGGCGCCGCCTACCGTTCCCGAGATCGACGTCCGCCGGGCTGACGCCCGCTTCCACACCAAGCTGCCGTGGCTCGACTCGCACCACTCGTTCAGCTTCTCCCGCCACTACGACCCCCGGAACGTCGGCCACGGCCTGCTCCTCGTCAACAACGACGACGTGGTGCGGGCCGGGACCGGCTTCAGCACCCATCCCCACCAGGACATGGAGATCGTGACCTGGGTGCTGTCGGGCGAGCTCGAGCACAAGGACTCGGTGGGCAACGCCGGCATCATCTACCCGGGGCTGGCCCAGCGCATGAGCGCAGGCACGGGCATCTGGCACTCGGAGATGAACCCGGCCGCGGGGGAGGACGTCCATTTCGTGCAGATGTGGGTCCGTCCCGACACCGAGCGGCTCGATCCCGGCTACGAGCAGCTCGACGTCAACGCCGAGCTCGACCGGGGCGGGCTCGTCCCCATCGCCTCGGGGCGCGGCCACGACGGGGCCATCGCCATCCGCCAGCGGGGGGCGGTGCTGTGGGGCGGACGGCTGCGGGCGGGGGAGACGGTCACGGTCCCCGACGCCCGCCACGCCCACGTGTTCGTCGCCGCCGGTCGGGTAGTCATGGAGGGCGCGGAGACGATCGAGCTGACGGCTGGCGACTCGGTGCGCCTCACCGAGGCCGGTGCGCCGAGGCTGGTCGTTGCCCCAGCCGACGTGGGATCAGACGCACCGGGAGGTGCCGAGGTGCTCATCTGGGAGATGGGAGGGACGATATGACCACCATCCTGGTGGCGACCACCGCCGGGCTGTACCGCATCGTCCAGTGGCCGGAGCTGCTGCACATCGAGCCCATCCTCGACGTGGCCGGCGAGTACGTGCTGGTGGCGGGCTACGGCGTGCAGAAGGGGCACGACTACACCGGCGAGTACATCGAGGTGCCGGGGGCGACGTGCCTGCTGTGGACCGGGTCCGAGCTGTTCGCCGGCACCCAGGGCGCCCACCTGGTGCGGGTCGGCCTCGACGGGCGGGGCAACCAGCCGGTGACGTCGTTCGACGCGGTCGCCGGGCGCGACCGCTGGTACCAGCCCCACGGCGGCCCCCCCTCGGCCCGCACCACGGCCGTCGACGACGAGGGGCGGATGTACGTCAACGTCCACGTGGGCGGCATCGTGCGCTCCGACGACGGCGGCCGCTCCTGGGAGCCGACCATCGACATCGACACCGACGTCCACCAGGTGGCGACGGTGCCCGGCCACCCCGGCCATGTCGTCGCCGCCACCGCCCGGGGGATGGCGTTCTCCGAGGACTACGGCGGGACGTGGAGGATCGTCGACGACGGGCTCTTCGCCAAGTACGCCCGGGCGGTGGCGGTGGGGGCCGACATCGTGTTCTTGTCGGCGTCGGAGGGCCCGAGCGGGAAGAAGGCGGCCGTCTACCGGCGGGCGCTCTACGGGACCCGCCGCTTCGGGAAGTGCCGGGGCGGGTTCCCCGAGACGCTCACCGGCAACGTCGACTCGGGCTGCATCGCCGTCTCGGGCAAGCTCGCCGTCGTCGGCACCCCCGACGGCCGCATCCTCCGCTCCGAAGACTCTGGCCTCAAGTGGCAACAGATCACCACCGGCCTCCCCCCCGTGACCCGCATCCGCATCCTCGACTGACCGAGCTTCGACCCGACTTTCGTGGCGGCCGAACTGAACATCGAAGGGTTCAAGACGGCCTGGCGCGCTCGTCAACCGGTCGAGCTGAGTACCCCACCGCTGCCGTGCGACACCGGTTGGAGCGCCCATGACTGGTCGTCGGCGACCGTCTCCGGGGAGGGACTGGCCGAGCTCCTCGTGGCCTGTCGGGCCGAAGGGGTCGCGGTAACTCGTCTCGTCGGGGCCTTCATCCACGGCCGGTTCGATCTGAGCCACGCCCAACTGCCGGAGCGCGTGGTCTTCGAGCGTTGCTTCTTCGCCGAAGAGCTGATGCTCGTCGACGCGATCGGACAGAGCATCAGACTCACGAGGTGTGAGCTGGCCGCAGGCGTCGACGCCCAGCGCCTGCAGGCGAAGACATTCGTGATCGAGGACGAGCGTGTGCCAGGGCCAGCTGAACGTGAGCGCAGCGCAGCTCGGGCTCCTCGATCTCGGGGGGACCACGGTGACTGTCGATCCAGCCGGGGTGGCGGTGGATGCGAACGTCCTCACGACCACCCGCAGCGTGGTGATGAACCGCTCGTTCAAAGCCATCGGTTCGGTCCGCTTCATCGGCGCTGTCATCGGTGGTCAGCTCAATCTCCGAACCGGGCACTTCCGCTCCGGTGGGACGAAGGCGTCGGTGTCGCTGCACGAAGCGACGACCAGCCGGGCGGTGTACCTCCGCGACGCGACCTTCGAAGGCCGTGTGAACCTGTCCGGGGCGCGAGTCGGCGGCCGCATCGACGCTCGTCACAGCACGATCAGCGCCACCCCGGGGCTGATGCTGGCCATCGACCTCAACGGGACGTCCGTCGAACGATCGATCCAACTGTCCCACTCGACGGTCAACGGGACGCTGCGCCTCCATGGCGCTCGGATCGGGACGCAGCTCATCCTCGCTGAATCGAAGGTCACTGGCCTCGCCGGGCGCGCGCCGAGCGGCGACACGGGGATTCAGGCCAATCCGAAGCTCACGGGAGTTGCCGTCTGGTCGTCCGGAACCCGGTTCGGATCGATCGACCTGGAGCGGGCGACCCTTCGAGGCGATCTCCTGCTGACCGATACCGAGATCGCAGGCCGGCTCACGGCGGATGGCATGACCGTCGAACGCGCACCCAGTGTCCTGGGACCATCCGGTCCGCGGACTCCTCGTGTCGACCTCGAGGGAACGACCATCAGGGGTGTGCTTCGCTGGACGAGAATCTCGGCGCGGGCGGCGACGCTCCGGTTCTTTCACGTCGACGTCGGTCGTCTCGAGGACGATCCGGACAGCTGGAACGCCCGGGAGGTCGACCTGGCCGGATTCCGCTACGACGCGCTGCCGCTCGACGAGCGAGGGTGGGATCTCGACGAACGCCTGAAGTGGCTCAAGCGCCAGACACCGTTCAGCCGGCAGCCGTACAACCAGTTCGCGTCGTATCTCGCGCTCGCCGGTCGGCCCGACGACGGCCGGAAGGTGGGGCTCCAGCGGGAGGAGGAGCGAAGGCGCCGGGGGACTCTCACCGGGCCTTCAGAAAGCGTTCAGCTTGATGGCCAAGGTCTTCAACGGCCACGGCTACCGGCCCGGGCTGGCCCTGTTCTACCTGGTGCTGGTCATCGCGTCTGGGCGTCCTCTTCTACACCCGCGCCTTCAACGACGGCGCCCTCTCGTCGACGACGCGGTGCCCGGGGGAGGCCCCGTGTTTCCACGCCCTCCTGATCTCCGCCGACGCCGCCCTTCCCGTCATCGACCTGGGCTACGAGAAGTGGGGAGTGCTGAACAGCGGATGACCACCATCGGCCGTGGCAGGCCGGTCGCGGCCGTGCACCTCGTCCTGGGTTGGACGTTCGCCACCCTGGCTGTCGCCACCTATACCCGGCGGGCGACACGCGAATAGTGCTTGGAGCGCCTATCGGAGCGTGGCGGTTGACCGATGGCGTACTCTGGTTGCGTACGACCGGACAGACCGGACGACATATGCCAGCGTCCGCAGGTCGTTGCCTCACCGCTTCCTCCGCAGATCGCCAGGCCAATACACGGAGGAACAACATCATGGCAACCGGCACCGTCAAGTGGTTCAGCGACGAGAAGGGCTTCGGCTTCATCTCGCCCGACGACCAGGGCAAGGACCTCTTCGTCCACCACTCGGGCATCACGGGCGGCGGCTTCCGCTCGCTGGCCGAGGGTGAGAAGGTCAACTACGACAGCGAGCCCGGCGACAAGGGCCCCAAGGCGGTCAACGTCTCCCGCATCTGACAGACGCGCCAACGGCCCGGGCCACCCGACTTCGGTCGGCGACCCGGGCCGTTTCGCGTCCGGCAGTCAGTCGGGCAGCTCGGTGGGCGTGACCCGGACGGACTGCACCTGGCCCCGGCGGAACACCCCGACCGGCACCGGGCGGCCGATGCGGTCGCCGGTCATCAGCCGCTGCAAGCCTCCGACGTCGGCCACCGGCACGTCGTCGATCGACAGGATGATGTCCTCCGGCCGGAGGCCGGCCACCGCCGCCGGGCTACCGGCGACCACCGTCAGCACCTCGATGCCCTTCTCCTGGCCGGTGGCCCGGGCGGCCCGGGGCGGGAGGGGACGGGAACCGCCGGCGATGCCGAGGTAGGCCCGCCGCACCCGGCCCTCGGCCATGAGGGCGGCCATGATGGCCCGGGTGGTGGCGTTGATGGGGATGGCGAGGCCGAGTCCCTGGCCGATGCCGGGACCGACCACGGCCGTGTTCACCCCCACCACGTGACCCCGGCCGTCGGCCAGGGCGCCGCCCGAGTTGCCGGGGTGGAGGGCGGCGTCGGTCTGGATGACGTTCTCCACCAGCCGCCCCCGGGGCCGCCGACGGGGAACGACCGGCCGAGGGCGCTCACCACGCCCGCGCTCACCGACCCGGCGAACCCGAGCGGATTGCCGATGGCGACGACCAGCTGGCCGACCCGCAGGCGGTCGGCGTCGCCCAGGGTGGCGGGCACGACGGCCAGTCCGCCCAGGGGAGTGGCGGAGCGGATGACGGCCAGGTCGGACAGGCGGTCGGTGCCGATGACCTCGAACTCGGCCTCGCCCCCGTCGGCGAACACGGCCACGCCGCCGTCGGCCCGCTCGACCACGTGGGCCGACGTGAGGAGGAAGCCGTCGCCGGTGACCACGACGGCCGACCCCGAGCCCTGCATCTGGCGCCCGCCCGGCACCCGGCCCATCACCCGCAGGCTGGCCACCGACGGGAGCAGGCGCTCGGCGACGGTGGTGACGACGGTGGAGTAGGCGTCGAGGGCTTCGGCGTCGGATGGGGAGCCCGCCCGGAGAAAGGTCGCCGTCGGCGTCGAGGTGAGCCATGGCCATGGCGCTACGCCGAGCCCTCTTCACGGGCCGCGTCGCGGCCGAAGCTCACCGTCACCGACAGCTCGTCGGCCCCCCGCACCACGCCCAGGGCGAGCGACGACGTCTCGTCGAGGCCGTCGAGGATCGAGTGCAGGTCGTCGACGGTGGCGATGGCCTTGCCGTCGGCCTCCACGATGAGGTCGCCGCCCCGGAGCCCGGCCCGGCCCGCGGGGGAGTCCTCCTGCACCTCCCGCACGAGGAGGCCGTCGCGGTCGGGCAGTCCGACCGAACGCCGTAGCTGGCGGGCGGCCCGACCGGGCACCAGGCCCACGCCCAGGTAGAGGCGGGAGGTCGACTCGCCCCGCGAGAGGCCCTCGACCCGGGCCCGCAGGTCGGCGTCGGCTGGCAGGGCCAGGTAGAAGCCCTCGCCCAGGCGGTTGGTGTTGATGCCGAGGAAGCGGCCGGCTGGCGTCGACGACCGGTCCGCCCGACGAGCCCTTGGCCATCGGGGCGGTGTGCTCCACGCTGCCCGTCACCCGCCGGCCCCTCGGGCCCCGGAACGAACGTCCGACGGAGGAGACCTGGCCCGAGGGTGACCCGCAGTCCGCGGCCGCCGGGGTTGGCCAGGGCGAAGACGACCGCGCCCACCGCGGGGTCGCCGTCGCCCCACTCGATCGGGGGCGCGCCGGCGGTGTCGGCCGAGAGGACGGCGAGGTCGCCGTCGACGTCGACCCCCGCCACGGTGGCGGTGACGGTGCGGCCGTCGGCGAAGCTCAACGGCACCTCGTGGTCGTGGACGTTGTGGGCGTTGGTGAGCACCAGCCCGTCGCCGATGACGACGCCCGATCCCCGGCCCCACCCGTGGCCGATGCCGACGACCGATCCTCCGGCGGCGGTCGGCCACCGCCTCGGTGGCGCTGAATCTTGACCACCCACGACCTCGCTGCGCCTCGACGGCGCTTCTCCGACCGGCCGTCGCTCCTTCGGAGCGCCTTGTCGAGTCATTGCAAGTTACTATCGGCTAGTGGGTTTGGCAAGATGTAGGTCCATGGGCGAGCGGACGACGTCGAAGGCGTTGGAGGAGGCGGTGGCCCGGGTGGGCGACCGGTGGACGTTGCTGTTGGTGTCCGCCCTCCTCGACGGTCCCCGCCGGTTCAACGACCTGATCGACGACGTGGGCGGCATCGCCCCCAACGTCCTCAGCCAGCGCCTGCGCCAGCTGGAGCAGAACGGCATCGTGGTGGCTACGCCCTACTCCACCCGCCCGCCCCGGTTCGTCTATCAGCTCACCGGGTCGGGGCTGGAGCTGGCCGGCGTGCTCCGCCTGCTGGCCCAGTGGGGCGCGGGCCAGGGCCCGAGCGGGGGCGCCGGGCGGCGCGGCTGGAGGTGGGGGGGAGCCGCTGCGCCACCCGGCCTGCGGCACGCCCATGGAGGCCCGCTGGTACTGCCCCACCTGCGCCGTGGTGGTCGACGACGACACGGCCAGTGACGACGTGGTCCGTTTCCTGTAAGAAAGGGGGAAGGCGAGGAGAGGGTGGCGGCCATGAGCATGACGGGACCGGGTCCGTCGAAGAAGGGGTACTGGATCGGCGGGGCGATCATCGTGGTGGCGGGCATCATCGCCATCGCCTGGTTCGGCCTCGGATTCTCCCGCTTCTCCGACCGGATCGAGGAGTTCCAACGGGTGCCGACCAACGGCTCGGGGGAGGTCACGCTTCGACGAGGCGGGCGGCTACGTCATCTACTTCGAAGCTCCCGGCGCCAGCGACGGCGAGGTTCCGTCCGGGCAGGCCCAGCTCACTCCCGTCGACGGCGGCGACCCAGTGCCGCTGGAGAGCTACGAGTCGGACTTCACCTACGACATCAGTGGACGCTCGGGGCTGGCCGTGCTCACCGTCGACATCGAGCAGCCGGGGACTTACCTCCTCGAGTCGGAGGCGGAGGGCGATGGCGAGTTGGCCGTCGGCAAGAGCGTGGCCAACACCCTTGTGACCAGCGTCGTCGGCGCCCTGGCTCTCGGCGGACTCGGGTTCGTAACCGGCGTGGTCATACTGATCGTCACCGCCGTCCGCCGCCGGGGCTCCCGCAGCCGCAACGCCCCGTGGATCCCACCCCCGCCCGGCAGCACACCGCCGCCACCCGCGCCTCCGTCCTACGGCAACCAGCCCCCGCCCTCGCCCCCGCCGTACGGGAGCCCCCCGCCCCCGCCCCCACCTCCCGACCCGGGGTCGGGGTCGCCGCCGCCGCCGTCCTGGGTGCCCCCGCCCCAGTAGGGGGGCGTCAGGTCCCGACCGTGAACGTCGCCTGGGCGGTGAAAGAGCCGCCCTCGGTCCAGTGGCCGATCAGCACGTAGGTCCCGGGGGGCACCTGGGTGCACGTCGGCCCGGCGCAGTTGGTCTGGTTCCAGGTGACGGAGCCGGGGAAGGCCTGGCCCGGCTCGGCCTTGACCGGTAGGGCATAGTCGGCGGTGTAGGCGAAGCCGCTCACGTCCCGGCCGGCGAGGTCCTGGACCGCGAAGCGGACCCGTGCGGGCACCAGGCAGGCGGTGCTCGACCGGTTCTCCAGGACGGACGAGCCGGTGACCGTCTCTCCCACTGCGTACGCCGGCTTGCCCGTGGCCACCGTCACCACCACGTCGGCCGGCGGGCAGGCGCTCAGCGACGGGTCAGTTCCGGGAGGGACGAACGGCTCCGAGGGCGGGGGCTGGATCGGGCTGCTCTGGCTCCCGTCGGGGTCGGCTGCGGTCGTCGGGGGGTACGCGGTCCTCGGGCGTGATGGAGGTTGTCGGCGTGGGCCCGATGATGTCGTCCGAGACGGTCGTTGCGGGCGCGGGGGCGACGGTCGTCGACGGGCTGACTCGGCCTCCCGTCGCCGGAAACTCGCCCCGATTGGCGGGACTGGTGGTGGTGTCGACCACCCGGCCGCGCTCGGGGATCGAGCTCAGTCCGATGGCCACAGCCGCAACGACGACGACCGAAGCCAGCCCCCGTCCCTGCCACCGGCGGCGGCGGCGGCGCTCGGCCCGGGCCTCGATGGCGGCGAAGGGCTCGGGGGCGACGGCCGCGTCCTCAGGGAGGCGCCCCAGCGCCTGCTCAAGCTCGGTCATGCAGCTTCGCCTCCTCCGGCTCGGGGTCATCGAGCACCGTCCGCAGCTGGCGGCGGGCGGTGGACAGGGTGGCAGCGGCGGTGCCGGGGGCCACGCCCATGGCGTCCGCCACCTGCTCCTGGGTCAGGTCGAGGACGTAGCGCAGGGCGACCGCCTGGCGCTGGCGAAGGGGCAGGCTGCGCACCGCCAGCCACAGCTCGGGGGCCAGCGACATCGGTGCCGACGCCGCCGGCCCGGGGCCGTTCGCCAGCCGCCGCTCCATCGCCGCCCGTCGCCAGCGCCGGCGGATGAGGTTGACGCCCACTGTGTGGGCCCACGCCTCGGGTGAGCTCATCTCCCGCACTCGCGTCCAACGCTCCAGGGCCCGGGTGCAGGCCTCGGCCGCTGCCTCCCGACCGACGTCGGCGTCGCCGGCGACGACCGCCAGCGCCGCCGCCAACCGAGGGGCAGACCCCCGGTACCACGCCTCGAAGTCGTCCACCCCTCCTAGAGCCTGGGGCCCCGGAGTCTGTTTAGTCGGCGAATCCTCGATGGCTCATTCTCTCCCGCCGCTACCGTCGAGGCGGTGGGGACCAAGCGCCGAGCGACGGCAACCACCGCCACCAGGGACTTTGCCGGCCTCGACCACGCCGGATGGATCGCCGTTCCAGGCGTGCTCTCGGACGCCGCCGCCCGGCAACTGGCCGACGACTGCCGGAATGCCCTCGTCGCCATCGGTGACGACCTGCGAGTGGGCGACAAGCAGGTGAGCGGCACTCGGCGGCTGGTCGACCTCGTCGAGCGGGTGCCCCCCGTGGCGGCCGTGGTCGACCATCCCGACGTCCGGGCGGCCGTCGTCCACTTCCTCGGCGACGACTTCACGCTCGGGGGCATCACGTTCCGCAGCGCCGAGCCGGGGTTCGGCGAGCAGCGCTTCCACGCCGACGCGGTGCCCATGCTCACCCCCGGCCCATGGCAGGTGGTGACCGCCATCGTCGCCCTGTGCGACTTCACCTCGAACAACGGCGCCACCGCCGTCATCCCCGGTAGCCACCGCCGGCCCGACCTCCAGCGCCGGTCGGGCAGCCTCGAGAACCACTCCCACGAGCTGATCCTCACCGGTCCGGCCGGCACCGCCTTCGTCTTCTGCGGCCACCTCCTCCACCGAGGAACCCGCAACCACACGATCCAGCCCCGCCCCGCCCTCCAGATCTCCTGGGGCCGCGCCTGAGCCGAGACGCGGCCGTGCCCCCCGGGGGAGGGGGGCACGGTCCAGCGGCTGCGACGGAGTGGTGCGACGAATGTGAGGCCTTAGGCGACGGCCACCGTGGTGTCGCCAACTTCGGCCGGCGCCGGCTCGAGTGCCAGCTCCAGCACTTCCTTGACGTCTTCCACCAGGTGGAACGTCATGGCGTCCTTGACCGCCTGGGGGACGTCGTCGAGGTCGGGCCCGTTGCGCATGGGGAGGATGACCTCCAAGAGCCCGGCCCGGGATGCGGCCAGCACCTTCTGCTTGACCCCTCCGATAGGCAGGACCCGTCCCTGCAGGGTGACTTCGCCCGTCATCCCCACGGTCGACTTCAGCGGCCGGCCCGACATGAGGCTGACCAGGGCCGAGACCATGGTGACGCCGGCCGACGGGCCGTCCTTGGGGATGGCGCCGGCGGGCACGTGGAGGTGCACCCGGTCGGCCAGGGGAATCCCGAGGGCCTCGGCGTGCGACCGCACGTAGGAGAGGGCGATCTGGGCCGACTCCTTCATGACGTCGCCCAGCTGACCGGTGATGGTGAGGGCCCCACCGCCGTGGTTGTCCTCACCCGAAGGCAGGGCGCTGGCCTCGATGAAGAGGACGTCGCCACCCATCCCAGTGACGGCCAGGCCGGTGGCCACGCCCGGCACCGCGGTGCGGTCGGCGGCCTCGAAGAAGAACTTCTGCCGGCCGAGCCACGTCTTCACGTCGGCCTCGTCGATGGCGACGGGGGGCTGGAGGTCGCCGCTGGCCACCTTGGTAGCCACCTTGCGCAGCGTCTTGCCCAGCTCCCGCTCCAGGTTCCTCACCCCGGCCTCCCGGGTGTACCCGGACACGATCGACCGCAGGGCGTCGTCGGTGACGGAAACCTCGTCACCCGGCTTCCCGGTGCCAGCCAGGCCGTTGCGCTCCAGCTGGCGGGCCAGCAGGTGGTCGCGGGCGATGGTGACCTTCTCGTCGTCGGTGTAGCCGTCGAGGGAGATGATCTCCATCCGGTCGAGCAGGGGCCCGGGGATGGTGTCCATCTGGTTGGCGGTGGCGACGAAGAGCACGTCGGACAGGTCGAGGTCGATCTCGAGGTAGTGGTCGCGGAAGGTGTGGTTCTGGGCCGGGTCGAGCACCTCGAGCAGGGCCGACGAGGGGTTGCCCCGCCAGTCGCTGCCCAGCTTGTCGACCTCGTCGAGCAGGAAGACGGGGTTCATGGTGCCGGCCTCCCGCAGGGCACGGACGATGCGGCCGGGCTGAGCCCCGACGTAGGTGCGCCGGTGGCCACGGATCTCGGCCTCGTCGGACACGCCACCGAGGGAAACGCGAACGAACTTGCGGCCGAGGGCGCGGGCCACCGACTCGCCGAGCGAGGTCTTCCCCACGCCCGGAGGACCGACCAGGGCGATGATGGCCCCGGAGCTGCGCCCGACGACGGCGCCCATGCCCCGGTCGGCCCGCAGCTTGCGGACGGCCAGGTACTCGACGATGCGGTCCTTGACGTCGTTCAGGCCGGTGTGGTCCTCGTCGAGGATCACGCGTGCGTCGGCCACGTCGAGGTGGTCTTCCGACTTCGTGCCCCAGGGCAGCTCGGTGACGGTGTCGAGCCAGCCCCGGATCCAGCCGTGCTCGGGGTTCTGCTCGCTGGTGCGCTCGAGGCGGCCGAGCTCCTTGTCGACGGCCTTGCGGACGTGCTCGGGCACGTGCTCGCCGGCGACCTTGGCCCGGTACTCCTCGATGACGTCCTCGCCGTCGCCCGACTCGCCCAGCTCCTTGCGGATGGCGGCCATCTGCTGGCGGAGGATGAACTCGCGCTGGGTCTTCTCCATGCCCTCGTTGACGTCGTTGTGGATGCGCTCCTTCAAGGTGATGTCGGCCAGGACGTCGTGCATCCAGGCCAGCACCTTCTGGAGACGCTCCTCGACATCGACCGTCTCCAGGACCTCGACCTTCTGCTCCAGGCTCAGCTCGGGGGCGTACCCGGCGGTGTCGGCCATCTGGCCGGGGTCGGAGATGCCCCGCAGGTGCTCGTTGAGGTGGCTGACGCCCTTCTTGTCGAAGATGGTCTCGACGATGGCCCGGTACTCACGAGCCAGCTCGTGGGCGCGGGGGCCGACGGGGGGGACGGCGATGGGGTCGGCCTGCACCAGGAGGGCGGTTCCACCCGTGGCGATACCGGCACCGACCGTCGCCCGCTCGATACCCCGGATGATCAGGCCGCGGATGCCGCCGGGGAGGTCGCCCGCATTCTCGATCTTGCCGATGGTGCCCGTGCGGGCGTACTGGCCGTCGATGAACGGCACGAGCAGCAGGCGTCCGTCGCCCCGCTCGGCCGCGGCCACCGCCGCCTTGGCCTCGTCGGTGTCGGCCGTCAGGGTGACGACCATCCCCGGCAGGATCACGCCGGTGGTGAGGGGCATGAGAGGGAGGGTGGTGGTCTGCAGCTCAGGCATTGGCTGACCTCAGATTCAGGAAAGGTGAGTTAAGCAACACGTGAGTAGAACAACCCACCCGGGGGCCCGCCTGTTCCCTTGCCTGTCCCCTCGCCCGAGGAATCCAGCCGAATTCATTGGAAATCCACAGGTTTGGCCCCTTCCATTCCCCAGGCGTTCGCCGTACAGTGGGCTTCGTCCGGTGCCGAGCACGCCGGGGGAGAGCGAAGCGGAAGGCGCAAGCCGGAAGCGGACCAGGAACCCGGTGGCGCAGCAGTGGACGCCAGGCGAACCGGAAGCAGGCCTGCCCTCCGGGGCGGCAGGCGGAAGGGGAGCCAGCGAAACTTAGGTCCCGAGAAGCGCAAAGGGTCTCGGCCCGGAGAGCTACTCGGGGCCGTTTCGCGTCCGGGCCCGCCGGGTGCTGGGCCCGGCGGGGCACCCGGCTGCCTCGTCCCTCCACTCGCTGGGCCACTCGCGTAACGCGCCACCGCCGGCGGGGGACGATAGCGACGTCGCGGAAGTGTTTGGCCAGACGAGGAGGAGCCCGTGGAGCTGACCCCGAAGCAGGACGACCTGTGCCGCCAGACGACGTGGGACTTCTCCGACCTGCGGGCCTTGTTCGTCAACTGCACCCTCAAGCGGTCGCCCGAGGTGTCCCACACCCAGGGCCTGGCCGACATCTCCATGGAGATCATGCGCCGCCAAGGGGTGACGGTCGAGCTGGTGCGGGCCGTCGACCACGAGATCCCGGTCGGGGTCTACCCCGACATGACCGAGCACGGCTTCGACGTCGACGAGTGGCCCGCCATCTTCGAACAGGTCAAGGCGGCGAACATCCTGGTCCTCTGCAGCTCGATCTGGCTGGGAGAGAAGACGTCGGTGTGCACCAAGGTGGTCGAGCGCCTGTACGGCAACTCCCACCTCCTCAACCCCGCCGGCCAGTACGCCTACTACGGCGGCGTGGGGGGATGCCTCATCACCGGCAACGAGGACGGGGTGAAGCACTGCGCCATGAACATCCTCTACTCCCTCCAGCACCTGGGCTACGTGATCCCGCCCCAGGCCGACGCGGGCTGGATCGGTGAGGCGGGCCCGGGTCCGTCGTACCTCGACCCCGGATCGGGCGGCCCGGAGAACGACTTCACCAACCGCAACACCACGTTCATGACGTGGAATCTGCTCCACCTGGCCCGCATGCTCAAAGATGCAGGTGGAATCCCTGCTCACGGCAACCAACGCTCGGAATGGGAGGCCGGCTGCCGCTTCGATTTCCCGAATCCCGAGCACAGATAACCTTTCCCCGCGTGTTCCGGGGCCACTCTTCAAAAAAATCCCAAGATTCCGCCGCAGAACTATCAAGATTTTCACAACTCTTGCCGACCCCTCCGGCATGAGGACACTTCACCGCATCCAGCTCAAGGGCAGCCTGCTCGCCCTTTCCGTCGCCTTTCTCGTCGCCGTCGTCGGCCCGGGCGCCGCCCACGGTGCGGGGAACCCCCTGGTGTCGACCCAGGCGTCGTCATCGGGGTATCCCGCGGGGAGTCAGATCTTTGACTCGGCCATGCTGGGCTCGGCCGTCAACCCGACCGGCGTCCTCACGTTCAAGCTCTACGCGGGGGCCGACACCACCTGCTCGGCGCCGCTGTTCACCACCACCACCCCGGTCAACGGCAACGGCTACTACGAGTCGAGGCGCTTCACCACCAACGCCGCCGGCACCTACCGCTGGACGGTCGGCTACGGGGGCGACGCCAACAACAACCCGTCGGACACGACCGAGTGCGACGACCCCGCAGGCGAGGTCTCGGTGGCCCGCCGGGTGCCGCTGCTCGACGCCAGCCCGTCGTGGACCGCCCCCAAGGCGACGGCATCGGCCCTGCTCACGGGCGGTGCCGGGCCCGCCGGTCCCACCGGCACGATGACCTACCACCTCTACGGGGCGGGCAACTCGACCTGCGCCGGCGCTCCCGTCTTCAGGTACAGCCGGTCGATCGCCGGCAACGGCACGTACCCGTCCTCGTCCTACACCCCTTCGGTCGGGGGAAGGTACCAGTGGGTCCTCACCTACAGCGGTGACGCCAACAACCTGGCCCGCTCGACGGTCTGCTCCGACACGAGCAACGGCTTCACCGCCGAGCTCAACTCGACCCCGACGGTCGTCTCCGGCACCCCCACGACCGTCCACCGGGGCGGCACGATCACCGTCACCTGGTCCAACATCCCCTCCCCGACCAGCTCGGACTGGGTCGCCCTCTACCCCATCGGCACTGCTGACGGCGGCACGGTCACGGCCTGGAAGTTCCTCAACGGGTCGGAGGACGGGTCGGTCACGCTCAGGTTCCCGTGGGGTGCTGCGCCCGGCAACTACGAGATCCGGATGATGGCCGACAACACCATCGAGCGCCTGGCGACGAGCAGCCCGATCACTCTGGTGCGGTAGTGGCCGCAACCGGCCATCGAGGGCCGGTCGTCGACGCTCGGCTCACCGGCAGCCGGCCCCAAAAGGGGTCGGCTGCCGGTTCTTTTCGCGCCAGTCTGACGATCTGTGGCCTCCGCTATTCAGTCCAAGTCGGGCGGAATCGCCGGCTCGCATTTCGATCGGTGAGTGCGGGGCATCAACAAACGCCCAACTCGGGCCGGGTGCTGTCAAGGTCGGCGCCCACCGGTCGAAAACGACGACATGAGAATGTTCCCGCGAGTAGAGGGCAAGGGCGGCAGCGTCGTCGTCGCCCTGGTGATCAGTTTCGTCGTCATCCTGGCCGGACAGGACCCCGCGATGGCCTTGGCCGCGCCCAAGCTGTCGAGCCAGGCGTCGTCGGCCCAGGCATCGGCGGGGGACCAGGTCTTCGACACCGCAACCCTCGCCTTCGGCACCAACCCCACCGGCTCCATCACCTTCAGGCTGTTCGGCCCGAACAACGCCACCTGCACCGGCAACCCGGTGTTCTCCACCGTGACCGCGATCACCGGCAACGGCTACTACCAGTCGAGCCGCACCACCGTCGGCTCTGTCGGGACCTACCGGTGGACCGCCGTCTACGGCGGCGACGCCAACAACGCCCCGTCGCCGGTCACCGCCTGCGCCGATCCGGCCAGCCAGATGGTCGTGGGCAAGCGGGTTCCCTCGCTCACCGCGGTCCCAACCCCCGGACTCCTCGGATTCGGCGACTCCGCCACCCTGAGCGCAGGCGCGATCCCCACCGGCAGCCTCACCTTCAGGCTGTACGGGCCGGACGATCGCACCTGCGTCCGGGCCCCGCTCCTCACCCTTACCCGGGCGGTCGCCGGCAACGGCACCTACACCACCGGGCCGATCGCTCCCGTCCCGCCGGGCATCTTCCGCTGGGTGGTCGGCTACAGCGGCGACGCCAACAACGTCGCCCGATCCACATTCTGCTCGGACGCCAACGCCTTCACGTTCTCCACGACCAAGGTGTCGGCCACGCCGACGCCGGTGGTGCGGGGTGGCACGCTCACCGTGGCCTGGTCCGGCATCACCGCTCCTACCAGCGGCGACTGGGTTGGCCTCTACCGGGTCGGCACTCCCGACGGCGGACTGGTGGCCACCTGGAAGTACACCACGGGCACGGCCGCCGGGTCCATCGCCCTGAAGTTCCCCTGGCTGACGCTCGCCGGTCAGTACGAAGTGCGCCTGATGGCCAACAACACCAGCCGGCGACTGGCCACGAGCGCACCGGTCACGCTGGCCTGGTAGCTCCCGTCAGGGTGGGCCCGGCGGTTGCGGAACCGCCGGGAGAGGGCGCCCGGGCGCTCCAGCGCCGGTCCTTGAGCCGGAGGAACGGCCGTTCCACGGCCACGTAGGACAGTCCGGCGACCGCGACCGATGCCGCCACCACCACCGCCGAGCGGACGGCCAGGGGCAGGTCGAGCACGCGGGGGAGGATCACCGCGTACACCGGGAGGTGCCACAGGTAGAGGCCGTAGGAGATCTTCCCGAGGCTGGCCAACGGCTTCCAGCCCAGGGCGGTGGTGAAGGGGGACGGCGGACCGTCGCCGACCACGTGCCCGATCACGGTCAGGGCGGCCAGGGGGATGAGGACATAGCCCGCGGTCAGCATGAACGAGTGGTAGGGCGGCACCGCCACGAGGACGCCCAAGACGCCGATGGCGGCCACCGCCGCGGGAAGGGCCACCCGGGGGCGGCGACGGGCGTGGGCCAGGGCGAGGGCGACGGCGCAGCCCAGGAGGAGCCCGTCAAGACGGGTGTCGGTGCCCATCTGCAGCCGGGCGGGGGACGCGCCGGCGGCGAACAGGCCCAGGCGGACGGCGGTGGAGGCGGCGGCCAGGCCCAGGGTCACCACGGCCGCGGTCCGCAGCCGCAGCCGGGACAGGGCCAGGAAGAGCAGGGGCCACACCAGGTAGAAGTGCTCCTCGACGGCCAGCGTCCACACGTGGGCGAGGGCGCCGAACGGACGTCCCCCGATCTGGGCCCAGTTGCCGGCGTAGAGGGCGGCGTAGGCGGCCGGACCCTTGTAGCTCTGGTGTTCGACCAGGCCGAACCATACGACCACCGCGGCCAGCACCACCGCCAGGGCCGGGAGCAGCCGGCAACCCCGGCGGATCCAGAAGCGGCCCAGGTCGACCCGGCCCGTGGCCTCCTGCTCCTCGATCAGCAGGGTCGTGATGAGGAAGCCGGACAGGGCGAAGAACGTGCCCACGCCCACCGTGCCCCCACCGACGCCGAATGGCTGGCCCAGGTGGCGGACCATGACGAGCGCCACCGCGATCCCCCGCAGGCCGTCGAGCGCGGGCCGATAACCGAGGCGGGGGCGGGGCGCGGCCATGCCGGGAAGCCAACTTAGCGGTCGTGACCCGATGGGGTCGCGCACGACCGGGCCGAGCCCGGCGATCGGTTTGTGCGTGCGTCCTCCCCACCAGTTACCGTATGGGCGCCGACATAGGCCAGATTTGATCCGTTCGCGCTCCGTGGTGAGATTCGGCTCGGCTTCCTGAGAGTCACCCGGTCGGGGTGGGGTTGCAGCAATCACGCATTGCCGTCGGCGGGAGCACGTCAGAAAGGTTGTCGACCGATGTCGATCGTCCGTTCACGCCGGTTCGGCCGGGTCGCTCTGGCCGCGGTGGTGGCGGTTGCCGTCATCGGTGTGGGTACGGCCGAGGCGGCGAGAAACCCGTCCATGTGGAACCAGGCATCGGCCTCGGGCTTCCCGGTCGGGAGCCAGATCTACGACTCGATCAGCCTGGGCGGGGCGCACCACCCGACCGGTTCCCTCACTTTCACCCTGTTCGGGCCCGACAACGCCACCTGCGAGGGCCCGCCGATCTTCACCACGACCACGACCGTGGACGGCAACGGCTACTACGAGTCGAGCCGGTACGTGGCCGACGTCGCCGGCAACTACAGCTGGATCGCGGAATACTCGGGCGACGAGGCCAACGAGCCGCTTGCGCCGACGCCGTGCGACACGCCCTCGGCCCAGGTGTCGGTCGCCAGACGGACGCCGATCCTCAGCGTCAGCCAGTCGTGGGCCCCGCCGTTGGCCTCGGCGACGGCGGTGCTGTCGTCCGGCGCGGGCCCGGAGGGGCCGACCGGCACCATGACCTTCAACCTCTACGGTCCGGCCAACCCCACGTGCGCCGGGCTCCCGGTGGCCACGACGAACCAGATGGTGACGGGCAACGGCTCCTACGAGTCGGAAATGTTCACCCCTCTGGCCATCGGCACCTATGTGTGGGTCGTGGTCTACAGCGGCGATGCCAACAACGTGGCCCGGTCGACGACGTGCTCCGACACCGACAACGGGTTCACCTCGACGACGGACATCCCCACCCCGACCGTCGTGTCCGGCAGCCCGACGACCCTGGCCCGGGGCGGAAGGGTCACCGTCACGTGGAGTGGCATCGTCGACCCCACCGTGGGCGATTGGGTCGCCCTCTACCCCCTCGGGACCGAAGACGGCGGCCCGGTGAAGGCGTGGAAGTTCACCGGCGGCAACGACAGCGGGTCGGTGACCCTGAAATTCCCGTGGGGGGCGGCTCCCGGTGACTACGAGATCCGGCTCATGGCCAATTTCAGCATCACCCGCCTGGCCACCAGCGAGCCGATCAGCCTGGTCTGGGCGGACGAGACGGCGATTGCGGCAGCGATCGTTGATCCTCTCGGCTGATTTCCTTCTTCGTGCCGACACACGCCGGATTTGATCCGTTCACGGGTCCGTGTTGAGATCCGGATCGACTTCCTGAGAGTCACCCGATTGGGGCGGGGTGCAGCACACACGCATCGCCCACTGGGGGGGCCCTTCAGAAAGGTTGTCGACGTATGTCGATCGTTCGGTCCCGGCGCGGGCCGTTCCCCGTCCGGAGTGCTCACTCCTCCGCGGCTTCGTTGGTGGTGCTCGGTGTCGTCGTCCTGCTGGCCCTCGTCGGCCAGGGCACAGCCCATGCCGCCAGTCCCACCTTGTTCAACCAGGCGTCGGGGTCGGGTTTCCCCGCCGGCAGCGAGATCTACGACACGGTCACCCTCGGCGGGGGCGTCAACCCAACCGGAACACTCACCTTCACCCTGTTCGGCCCGGCCAGCCCCACCTGTTCGGGGGCGCCGCTCTTCACGACCACGACCGCCGTGAACGGCAACGCCTTCTACGAATCCAGCCGCTTCCGCACCAACGCGGCCGGGACGTACACGTGGATCGCGGCCTACGGCGGGGATGCCAACAACACCGCCTCCCCGCCGACGCCGTGCGGCACCCTGACGGCCAAGGTGACGGTCGCCAAGCGCACGCCGGTGCTCACCGTCGCCTCCTCCTGGACGTCGCCGTCGGCCAGCGCCAATGGAGTCCTGAGCAGCGTCTCGGGGCCGACCGGTCCCACGGGGACGATGACGTACAACCTGTACGGGCCGAACAACATGGCCTGCACGGGCACCCCCATCTTCTCGAGCGTGCGCACGGTGGCGTGGTACCTGTCGTCGGCGTCGGGGCCGTTCAACCCGAGCGCCTTGGGCGCCTATCAGTGGACCGTCGTCTACAGCGGCGACGCCAACCATGTGGCCCTCTCGACGAGCTGTTCCGACACCAGTCTTCGATTCACCATGGTGACGCCCAATCCCACGGTGGTGTACGGCAACCCGCCGGCGGTGGCCCGGGGCGGCACTGTCACCGTGAGCTGGTTTGGCATCGCCTCGCCCACCAGCACCGATTGGGTCGGGCTGTACCCCGTCGGTACGGCTCACGGTGGGCCACTGGTGGCGTGGAAGTACACCACCGGCACGGCTACAGGGTCGGTGACCCTGAAGTTCCCGTGGCCGGCGACCGCCGGCAGCTACGAGATCCGTCTCATGGCCAACAACACCAACACCCGACTGGCCACCAGTGCCCCGCTCAATCTGGTCTGGTAGGCGACAGGCCGCCTGCTGACGCGAAGAGGCGCCCTCCCTGGCTGACGGCGGACCAGCCAGGAAGAGGCGCGAGCCCATTGTGATCCGTCACCCGGCGTAGAGCAAGGACCGTCTGACGGATTTCCGACGGAGTCGGGAAGGGTCAGGGGGCCAGCTGGTTGGCGACGGCCAGCGCGACCGCCGCGCCGTTTCGTCGGCCGACGTCCGGGGGGGGGGGACGGCCCGTGCGTCGTGCCTTGCGTCGGAAGATCGCATCCGCGTAACTACACGCTTGTTCTCTGTCTCACCCCTCAGCCAAACTGGGAGGCATGGCGTCCGAGCCGACTGAGCCGACTGAGCCGACTGAGCCGACTGAGCCGACTGAGCCAGACTGAGTTGGAGCGACTCCGGCTGTACTCCTACGCGACGGCGCCGGAGGCCGGCGGCTACATCGCGATCATGAGGATGTTCGTCGGCGCCCTCCTGGCCGAGTGGTCGGCGCACGATCTCGCTCATCGAGGCCTCGACCTGCCCGTCGAGGTCATCGACCAGCGGCTGCGCTACCTCGAACAGCACGGCAACCTGCTGGCCAGCCCCCGTGAGGTGCGGGTCACCTCCATCGCCGAATACCAGCGCCAACCGGCCCGCTACGCGGCGACGAGCCTGGGTGTGCGGGTGCATCGCCAGGTCGAGGAGGTGCTGGCCGCGGCCGGGGGCGCCCGGGAGGTGCCCCGAGAGTTGCTGGCCGCGGTCGCCCATCGGCTCACCGCGCTGGCCCTGATGGAGCCGGCCGAGGTTGCCGCCTACGACCCGTCCCGGATGGCCGAGACGGTCTCCACCGTGTTCCTCCAGTTCGAGACGTTCGCCGGCGCCGTCACCGACTTCTACAGCTACGTCGGCTCCGTGCTGGCCCGGGCCGATCTCGACGACGAGGAGTGGCTGGGCTTCAAGCACCTGCTGCTCGACTACCTGGAGACCATCGTCGAGAGCGTCACCCGCCACACGGCCGCCATCCGGCTGGCGCTCGACCGGCTCGAGCCGATCATCCCCCTGATCGTCGAGCGGGCCGCGGCCGCCGATCCCGCCGCCGAAGCCCTGCGGGCGGCCAGCCCGGGGGGCGATGGGGTGCAGCGGGCGCGCGGCCGGACGGCGGCCGATTGGGTCGAGTTGCGGGCTTGGTTCGGCGAACCCGGCGACCGGTCGTCGGGTTCGCAGCAGCTCCGGGCGGCCGCGGTGCGGGCGGTGGGGGCGCTGCTGGCCAACGTCAAGCGCATGAACGCGGCCAGCAGCCGCGAAACCTCGCTCCGCCGGCACTTCCTCCGCCTCGCCTCCTGGCTCGACGCCGCCACCCCCCACCAGGCCCACGTCCTGTACACGTCCGCCTTCGCCCTCTACGGCGCCCGTCACCTGGGTGTCGCCCTCGAGGCCGAGATCGCGGAGGCGCTTCCGGCCACGACCAGCTGGTGGCTGGCCCCGGCCGCGCCGGTCCCCGTCAGCATCCGTGAGCGGGGTGACCGCACCCCCCGGGGAGCGGTGGTGCGGGTGGCCGATCACCGGGCCCAGAAGGAGCGGCTCGTCGCCGAGCGCCGCCGGGAGGACGAGCAGCGGGCCCAGGCCGTCGCCGAGCTCGTCGCGGTCGGCGACCGGCTCGACGAGGTGCGGCTCTCAGGCGCCGCCCTCCGGGTTCTGTTCGAGCTGCTTGGTCAGGCAACAGCCCGCTTCGGGCCCGAGCTGGCCGGTGCCTCGGCGGCCCTGGTCGACGCCGACGTCGTTCTGTGGGTCGAGCCGTCGGCCCGCCCCACCACGGTGCGCAGCGCGTTCGGCAACCTCACCGTCGAGGGCTTCCGTATCGCGATCACCGAGGCCGGTCGCCGCCCGGCCCCGCCTCCCGCCGAGCGAGCCCAAGAGGTAGCCGAATGACCCCGTCACCGGCTTCCACTCGCGAGCTGGCCGAGCGCCAGGACGCGTTGCGGCTCTTGCTGCGCCACCCACTCGTCACGGCCGAGGGGCCTCACGCCGAGGGTTTCCGGCTCGTGCGTCGCCACCGTGACGAGCTTGGTCGCCACTTCCGCCAACTCCTCGGCTACCGCTTGGTGGTCGAGGCCGGATTCGCCCGTCTGTACAAGGCGGGCCTCGGCCCCCAACGAGCCCGCCCACTCCGGCGGGCCTCGGGCACCCCGTTCTCGCCTCGCGCCTATGCCTACCTGGCCCTTTGCTGCTCGGTGCTGCTCATCGGCCGCCAGCAGATGCTGTTGTCGGCCCTGATCGAGCAGGTCCGCCACGCCGCTGCCGAGGCCGGCATCGAGCTCGGGGCCGACAGCCACGCCGACCGGCTGGCGTTCGTGGCCGCCCTGCGCCAGCTTGTCGACTGGGGGGTCCTGGTCGAGGACGACGGTACGGTCGGCGCCCTCGCCGACGACGCCGGGGCCGAGGCCCTGCTGTTCGTCCGCCGCGACCTGGTGCGCCACCTGCTCGCCGTCCCTCTGCGGGAGGTCGAGGATCCCGACGAGCTGGTCCGCCTGGCGGCCGAGCCGGGCGTCGGCGCCGGTGCCCGTCATCGTGTCCGCCGGCTGCTGGTGGAGGAGCCGGCGGTACTGGCCGACGACGTCGACGAGGAGTCGTGGGCCTGGTTGCGCCAGTTTCAACGCCGCGAGGCCCGCACGTTCGACGAGCTGTTCGGTCTCGAGCTCGAGATCCGATCCGAGGGCGTGGCCGCCATCGACCCTCGCGACGAGCTCACCGACGAGGCGTTCCCCCGTGGTGGCACCCTCGGCCACGCCGCCCTGCTGGCGGTAAGCCAGCTGGCCGGGCGCCTCCGACCCGAGGATACGCCCCGCGACGAGGTCGTCGGCACCGTCCCGGTGCCGGACGGGCTGCTCGACGAGGTCGTGGCCGACCTGCTCGCGCAACACCGCCCCCGCTGGAAGCGCGACTACGTCGACCATCCCGAGCGACTGCTGCGCGATGTCGAGGACCTCCTCGTTGCCATGGCCCTCCTGCGCCGGGGGGCGGAGGGTGAGCTGTGCCTCACCGCCGTCGCCAACCGCTATGCCCCGGAGGTCGTCGTCGTCCCCCTGGCGTTCTCGTTCGAGTCCACGGAGGAACCCTCGTGACCACCCACCTGCTGCCGAGCGGCCCCGCCCGGCGAGACCTGGCCGAGCCGACCGACGATCACGGCCCGAGCCCGGTGGGGCGATGGGTGCTGCACCGCGCCGGCATCCTCAACGTCTGGCAGTACGACCGGGTCGAGCTGCGCTTCGCGGGAGGCCGGCTGCTGCTGCGGGGCAAGAACGGCGCCGGCAAGTCCAAGGCCCTCGAGATCCTGCTGCCCTTCCTCCTCGACGGCGACACCCGGGCGCTCGACGCCACTGGTCGCGACCGAACCACCGTCGGCTGGCTCATGACCGACGGCCGGGCCAACGGGAACCACGTCGGCTATGTCTGGCTCGAGCTGCGGTGCGTCGACGACGACGGTGCGGTGACCTTCCAGACGCTGGGGGCCGGCCTCAAGGCGTCGACCGCCACCCGCCGGGCCGACAGCTGGTTCTTCCTCACCGACCGCAGGGTCGGTGTCGACCTCGACCTCGACGTCGCCGGCGAGTGCCTTTCGATCGAGCGCCTGAAGGACGCCCTCGGCGACGATGCCGTCACCGCCTCGGGGGCCGAGCACCGCCGCCGGGTCGGGCGGCATGTGTTCGGGCTGTTCGACGAGGCTCGCTACCGCAACCTGCTCCACCTGCTGCACGCCCTCCGCGACCCGAACATCGGGAACCAGGTCGAGGCCGGTGAGCTGGCCCGGGTCCTGAGCGCGGCCCTGCCGCCGATCGACGAGCGGGTGCTCACCGAGGCCGCCGGGCACTTCGACGACCTCGAGGCCATCCGCGACCAGGTCGACCGTTCGGCTCGTACCGCCCTGGCCCTCGGGCAGTTCCTGGGCGACTATCGGCGCTACACCCGCACCGTGCTCTCCCGCCGGGCGGTGGCGGTCGAGCAGGCGGAGGCGAGCCGATCCCGGGCCCTCCGCGCCGTCCGCCAGCTCGGCCGAGCAGTCGACGAAGCGGCCATCGCCGCGGCGCGGGCGGAGGAGGCGCTTGCCGCTCACCGCCGGGAGCGCACCGATCGGGAGGCCGAGCGCCGTGAGCTCGAGCGCAGCGAGGGCTACCGGGCCCATCAGGACCTCGTCGACCGCCAGGAGCGGGTCGCCGCCCTCGAGGTGGCGGCGGGGGCGGCAGAGTCGGCCGCCGACAGGGCGGGCGCCGCCCACCGCCGAGCGGTCGCCGACCTGGCCGCCGCCGGCGACGACGTGCGGAGCTCGCTCATCACGACGGGCGAGGCCGCGGCCACCGTTGCCGGGCTGGCGGCCGAGAGCGGCCTCGAGCCGGCGCTGCTGGGTCCTCCGCCGGCCCCTGCCGCCGATGGTGAGATCGACCCGTCCTGGCTGGTCACCGCCGACGAGCGGGCCCGGGCGGCGCGCACCCTCGCCGAAGGTCGGCGGCGCCGCGCGGGCGAGGTCAGAGACCTGGCCCGGCAGGCGGAGCGGGCCGAGCAGGAGGCCACCGCAGCCGACGAACGAGCGGCGGCGTCGGAGGCCGACGTCGATCAGGAACAGGTGGAGGTGGCCGGGAGCAGGTCGGCATTGCTCGCCGCCGAGCAGGCGTGGGCCGGTGCCGTCGACGTCTGGACCAGGGATGGCCCGCCGTCGACGTTCGGCGTCGCCTGGCACGCGCTGCACGCCGCGCTCACCGGCCATCGGGACGGAACGACGTGGGTGGCGGCCGTGCGGCGGGCGGTCGCCGAGGCCCTCGGGCCACCCCTGCGCGACGCTCGCCAGGTCGCGGCCGAGGCCGACCTGGCCGCGGCGCGCGCGGCCGAGTCGCTCGCAGCCTCCGAAGCCCGGTTGGCCGAGATCGAGGCGCAGTCCGAGGCACGCCCCCAAGCCTCTCGGTTCCGTGACGCCGAGCGCGACCCGGCGGCCGGGGCTCCGTTCTACGAGCTCGTCGACCTGGCGCGGGGGGTCGCTCCCGACGACGCTGCCGGCCTGGAGGCCGCGCTCGAGGCGTCCGGACTGCTCGACGCGTGGGTCAGCCCTGACGGGCTCGTCGTCCATGCCGACACCCTTGACACGCTGCTGCACGTCGGCGGGACGACCCTCCCGACCGACACGGCCACGCTCGCCGACGTCCTCGTGCCGGCCGCGGCCCACGGCAGCCCGGTGCGTCCGGAGACCGTCGCCGCCCTGTTGCGGGCGGTCGGCCTCGGCGACCAACCAGGTGTCGCCTCTTGGGTCAGCGTCGGTGGTCGGTGGGCGCTCGGCGTGGCCCGTGGCGCGTGGAGCAAGGACACGGTCGAGTTCCTGGGCGCGGGCGCTCGGCGGGCAACCCGTGAGCGCCTGCTCGACCAGCTGCGGGGCGAGGTTGCCCGGCACCGAGCCGACGTCGCCGAAGCCGCCGCCCGAGCCGCGATCGCCGCCCACCGCCGCGACGCCCTCGAGGAGTCGCCGGCCACCCTGCCGCCGTCCGACAGGATCGACGCCGCCGAGGGGGAGCTGCGCACCGCCGAGCGCACCCTCGCCGCCGCCCGCGCCCGCCACGACTCCGACCGCCGCCGGGCCGAGCACGCCCGAGCCACTGCCAACCGGCTGGCGGCGGTCGTGGACCACGAGGCCATGGCCGACTCGTTCCCCGTCACCGTCGGCGGCCTCGACCGCCTTGTCTCCGCCCTGGCCGAGTTGCGCGACGCCCTCGCCGACCATCGCCGAGCCCTCCACGACCTGGCCCGCGAGGCCGACCGGCTGGGCATCCGGCGCCGGGAGGAGACCGACCGGCGGGCCGAGGCGGCCGCCACCGCGGCCGAAGCGGCTCAGCGGCGGGCCGACCACGACGTCGCCGCTCATGAGCTGGTCACCCTGCGGCAGGCGCTGGCGGCGACAGTCGATGCCGTCCTCGCCCACCACGCCGAGGTCACGGCCCGCCTGGCCGAGCTGGAGCATTCGCTGCTTCCGGCGGCCGACCAGGCCCGGCGCCAGTCCGACGCCGCGCAGGCGACGGCTGGGGCTCGGCTGGACGAGGCCCAGATGGTGGAGGATCGGGCGCTGACCGCGCTCGTCGACGCCGGGGAGGGGCTCGGGGCGGCGGTCGCTCTTCCCGGCGTCCTGCTGGCGGCCACCGGGCTCGATCGGCACCAGCTGGGCGGGGTTGATCTCCCCGAAGACGGCGCCGATCAGGCCCGCGCAGGCGTCACCCTGGCCGCGGCTGTCGCTCCCCTCGTCGATGGCGACGACGAGGTCACCGACGGCATGATCCTCAACCGCTACGACCGGCTGATCGAGGCGCTCCCCGGCGGCTACGACACCGCCATCGACGAGCACGACGGCGTCAAGGTTGTCCACGTGGCCGACGACTCGGGTCGCCAGACCCTGGCCCTGGTGGCAGCCCGTTTGGCCGACGAAGCGGAGGCGGCCCGCGGGCGCCTGGCCGCCCGTGAGCGCGAGGTGCTCGAGCGTTTCTTGCTCCGGGAGCTCGCCGACGAGGTGCGCTCCAAGCTGCTCGATGCCCTCGACCTGGTGGCCGGCGCCAACCGCACGCTGGCCGGCGTGAGCACGTCCCACGGCAAGGGCGCCCATCTCGACTGGAAGTTGCGTGACGACGCGGTCGCGCCCGCAGGGGTGGCGGCCCGCCTCCTCGTCGACGAGCTGCGCGACGAGGCGGCCGACGCCGAGTTGCGGGACACGCTGCTGGCGCTCATCGACGCCGAGCGCGCCGCCGACCCATCCGCCGGGTACGAACAGCACCTGCGGGCTGCGCTCGACTACCGGAGCTGGCACCGGTTCACGGTCAAGGTCACCGACTCGGCCCATCCCGGCTCGGCGCGCGTCCTGTCGAGCCGGCTCGGGCTGTCCCAGGGGGAGCAGCGGGTCCTTTCGTACCTGGCCCTGTTCGCGGCGGCGGCTTCGCACTTCGAGGCCATCGCCCGCGAGACGCCCACCGCCCCCCGCCTGCTCCTGCTCGACGACGCCTTCGCCAAGGTCGACGAGCCCACCCACGGCCACCTGCTCGGCCTGCTCGTTCGCCTCCAGCTCGACTTCGTGCTCACCAGCGAGCGGATGTGGGGCTGCTTCCCCTCCGTGCCCAGTCTCGAGATCTACGAGGCGGTGCGCGACCCCGCGCTGCCGGGGGTGGCCCTGGTCCATTTCCGGTGGGACGGCCACCAGCGCCACCTCGTCGGCGTTTGACCTCGACCGGGGTCGCCTCGCTCGACCGGCCCGGCCTCGGCCGGCTGTGGGACAAGGTGGCCGAGCGCTTGCAGCGCAACGGGCTGCGGCCCTCGGGCGTCCTCCGCCTCGACGGGCTCGATCGGGCCGAGCGTCACGCCCTCGCCGGGCTTCTGGGGCGGCCGATCGTGGGCGACCGGGTAACAGTCGACCTCGGCGGCCTCGACCGACGGCTCCGTGACAGCGGGGCCGCGACCGGCCTGGTGGCGGCCGCCCACGGTTTGCGGGGGCCGCTCGTCGACCGCCCCGGCCGGCGCCAGGAGCGGGCCGACGGCGCCGCTCGCGTGTGGGCGGCCGGACGCCGGTCGGTCGACGATGTCGGGCTGGGGTCGGCCGCATGGGTCGAGCCCTGGCTGGAGGAGCTTCGGCGGGCGGGGTCGTTGGGGCGGGTTCGGCCGGAGCGGGCAGAACGGGCTCTGGTCACCGCCGTCCGGTGCCTGGGAGCACTGCCGCTTCATACCGGCGAGCCACCGTGCGGACGGGGCGAGCTGGCGTCCCTGATCACTGGTGACGCCCATGGGCTCGACGACGGCAGCCTGGTCGGTGCGGTCGTGTTGCGGGCGGTCGCGGCCATGGCCGGCACGCCCTACCCGTCGAACACGGCCGGTCGGCGGACGCTGTGGCGTTCGGTGGGTGTGATCACCGACGAGGTCTCGACCACGGCTCTCACCGCCGGCCTTCGTTCGACAGGCGACTCGTGGCTCGACGAGCGCTCGGCGGCCGGGTGGGAGTCCCATCTCACCGCCCGCGACCTGCGGCGACTCCACCTCGGTTGCCCGGCGGGCGGGGTCGTCTACGTGTGCGAGAACCCGCGTGTCCTCGAAGCGGCGCTCGATGCGGGGTGTCGCAGCGCGGTCGTCTGCACCCTCGGCCAGCCGAGCCTGGTCGTCACGACGTTGGTTGCCCAGCTCCGCCGCGCCGGCGCCGAGCTGCTCTACCACGGCGACTTCGACTGGCCCGGGATCACCATCGCCAACGTGCTCGTCGGCACGCACCAGTGCGGTCCGTGGCGCTTCGGCGCCGCCGACTACCTCGACGCCTTGGCCCGGCTGGCGCCGGTCGTCACCGAGCTCCCCGTGCTGGGCGCCGAGCCGGTGCCGTCGTGCTGGGACGAGCGCCTCACCTCGGTGATGGCCGCCGCCGGCCGCGCCGTGCACGAGGAGATGTTGCTCGCCGATCTGCTCGCCGACCTCTCGCCCCGCTGAGAGTCGGACGGAACGAGAACCGCGGCCGGTAGCTCGCCCAGGACGTTCGAGCGGACTCAGCTTGAAGCGTGAGTGCGGCCCAACTCGGCGAGTACATCCATGTTCAGCTGATATGCCAACGTCACCTCGTTCACTATCGCAGCCCGTTCCGCCTCATCCCAGGGCAACGAATCGAGGCGCTGACGATAGGCCACCTTGAACGCTTCAACGTCGGCGATTTCATCGAAGACATAGAAGCGCGTACCGACATCATCGGACAGCTGCAGCGCCTGTGCCACCCGACGCCGTAAGTATTGCCCTCCGGACAGGTCGCCGAGATAGCGGGTGTAGTGGTGGGCGACAAAGCCACCGGGCCAGGTGAAGCATGTTTCACGAAGCCGCTGGCAGTACGCCTCTGTCGCCCCGTTCGGCCGCACCTGCCGGGGCCAGTCGTCGCCTAGGAGGTCACGCAGATCGAGTTTGATGGCCGGCAGCCGGGTGAGGCTCGGGGACACGAGCCCGTTGACAACACGGTCGGCGCCCATTACCCCAGCCGCCTCCTCCAAAACGAGGTAGACGAAGTAATGTTGCGCAACCATGTCGGCATATCCGAGGCGGTCCACTTCGCCGGCCACGAGGGCGTCGAGGAACGTGGAGTCAGCAGCTCGTTCGTGATGGTTCCACGTCGCGGCGCGCAATTCGGCGGAGAACGAGCCCGTCATCGCGGTCTCCCAGCTCAGGGTGCCCACAAGTCGGTCTGACAGCAGAAACGCCTACGTTACCTACTCCGCCCGATCGGAGCCATGGCTGGAGCTCGTCGGCTGAAGACGCGCTCACTCGATCCAAGGGGGCACCATGACAGCCGAACCGATCACCTCCGACGTGGTGGTCGCCATCCGCAGGCATATGAACGAGGACCATGCCGAAGACTCTCTGCTGATCTGCCGGGCGCTGGGAGGAGTGCCGAACGCAACCGCGGCCGAGATGATCGGCATGGACGCGGAGGGCATCGACTTCGCGGCAACGGTCGGCGGCCAACCGACCGCCGTTCGGGTGGCGTGGAGTCGGCCCATCCTCGACCGGGCGCAGGTACGGCCCGAGGTCGTCCGGCTGTACCGCCAGGCCCGTGACACCCTGGGGCTTCCGGAAGATGGCCCGGAAGTCGACCCGCACCACTGACATCGGTCTGACACCCCTGGAAGCCGTTGGCCCCGGTTGCTATCCTCCGGCTCCTCGCAGGCAACGTCACGGAGGTTCCAGAGTGGACACAGTGACCAAGGACCGGCTGGATCGTGCCTTCCGGGCGTTCTCCCAGCACGGCGACTACATCACCTTCGACACCTATACCGGGCAGGCCCAGGCGCTGGCCGAGGCGAGCGGAAAGGATCCCGAGTCGCCAGCGGTGAGAGATCTCACGGACCAGCTCCGGACCATGTGGGATCGGTTCTCCGACCTGACCGATGTCGACGACGAGGGGCGCATAGACCGCAACGCGTGGAACGTGCTTTCGGAGAAGCTCTTCGAGAAGGTGATGGCCGTCGGGCCCGACGACGAGTGGCCGCTCGATCCGTACATCCGCGGCCTCTTCCGGGTGATCGACGCCGACGACGACGGCCGGATCACCAAGGACGAGTACGGCGCCTGGCTGACCTCGTTGGGATTGGCGGACGACACCGACCTCGACAGCGCCTTCGCCGGCTTCGACGAGAACGGGAACGGGACCTTGTCGTGGGAGGAGTTCTCCACCTGCAGCCGCCAGTACTGGACCGAAACCGATCCGAACCTCCCCGGCAGCCGCTGGCTCGGCCCCTGAGAGGCGCGAGCGGGCCCGGATGGCCGTCGACCCGCTTCGCCCACGTCGGGGATGTGCACCGTCAAACGTTGGATCGGGCGCGGCACCTCCATGATATCGTTAGATATCACGGAGGTGAGGCATGCCGGACATCCTGATCCGAGACGTCCCAGACGAGGTGGTGGCCGCTATCGACGCAAAGGCGCAGCGGGCCGGACTCTCTCGGACTGAGTACCTGCGACGAACGCTGTCCCGCGAGCGCAGCGAGGACTCCGGCAGCGTGACCGTCGATGATCTGTCGCGGTTCGCGCAGACGTTCGCCGATCTCGATGACCCGGAGGTCATGGACCAAGCGTGGCGGTAACTGCCTGGTTGATCGACAAGTCCGCATTGGTCCGCCTCGCTCAGAGCGACGATGCCGCGGAGTGGGCATCAAGGATCCAGCGTGGCCTGGTGCGGATTACGACGGTGACGCGCCTGGAGGTCGGGTTCTCCGCCCGGTCCGCGGGGGAGCTGCGAGCAAGCCTCGCCAGGCCACCTCTGGCGTCCATGCCGGTCGAGTACATGACGCCCTCGATCGAGGATCGTGCCGTCGCCGTACAGACCGCCCTGGCCGACCGAGGCCAGCACCGGGCACCTTCGATCCCTGATCTGCTGAATGCTGCGACCGCCGAGCTGGCGCAGCTCACGGTCCTCCATCTCGACCAGGACTACGAGCTGATCGCCGATCTCACTGGTCAGCCCGTGGAAAGGCTGAGGCTCCCGTGACCCGGTCAGCCGCCATCGCCACCTTCTCCGCACCGCGGTCGTCTAACCAGCTGCGCACCCAGCCGATCACTCGGCCGAAGTCATCGCGTACAGCCCCCAGTACGCCCCGCCCCGAATTGCGCGGCGGACCGATCATGGCCACGGTCGTCCGAGGGCTTTGGCCACCGTGCTCAGCTTCATGACGAGTCGCCTCGGGTTGCCAGGAACGGCCGCGAAATCGTGGGCCTCGTAGAACGCAGCGGCCGTGGCATCGACAGCGTCAACGACGACGACCTTTCCGCCGGCGACGCGAGCCGCATCGACCACGGTGGACAATGCCCGGATCAGCAGCTCGCGGCCCATGCCCTGTCCCTGGAGGCTCGTGTGCAGAGCGAGCTTGGCCAGCAGAATCGCCGGTACCTGCCGGGGCGCCCCGCGTCCTAACCGCCGTGGAAGTTCCTCACGCTCGACGAGGTGAGGAGCCAACGCGAGATACCCCAGCACCTCCCCCCGGCCCCGCTCGATCAGGACGTAGGTCCGGGTGCCCTGGCCAAGGGCATGCAGCGCATGGTCGCGAAGCCAGTCCCCCAGGTCGCGGTTCCCGCAGTCGAAGGATGCGACGTCGTGGTGGTCGGTGAGCGGCTCGACGACGAGGCCGGCAATCAATCGATGCGGTGATCCTGGCGTACTCGCGCTGCAGCTTGTTCGAGCCGAGGCGCTCGACCAGGTTCGTCCATGGCGGCCACCAACCGGTCGAAGTAGTCAGCGGGCACGACCGTCACGGTGGCTTCCGTAAGGACCTGGTCAGCCCGCACCACCGCTGCCTCCACGATGAACGAGGACAGAGACCGTCCCTCGAATCGCGCGGCACGCTCGATCCGTGCCCGCTCCTCGGCGGAAAGCCGTGCCTCTACCCGCTCGGACCTTGTCGACATGTGGCTTCTCGCTAGGACTCCGTACAAAACACCGTACCGGAACAGTGTACGGCGTGCGTTGTGACGTGAGGGTGGAGCGACAAGAGAGCCGACAAAGGGCGTCGTGGCGGAAACCGCCCCTCATCGGACGACCGCGACCTACCAGGAGTCCAGCACAGCCCCGACCTGATCGAATGAGCTGCGCCCGGGCATCAGCGCGGGGGACTCCCGACATCCAGGGCGTCGTAGGGGGTGTCGAGGTGGCGCACGGAAGCGACGACTGCGAGGGTGATTGCCCCGGGGTCGAGCGCACGACCAGCGGCGCTCCGTCCGATCCGGCCACTGCGCCGGGGGATCAAATTTCGGCCCCGTTGACACGACTTCGCAGGTGCCACCTCGAGCAGATGAAATGCCGCCTGACCTGCGGCTTCGTCGGTGCACCCCCAGGGACTCGAACCCTGAACCCGCGGATTAAGAGTCTGCTCCCGATTGTCTATCGAGTGCGTTCCAGTGCTCTGACCTGCGGTTCCGTCGGCGCCCGAGTCCACCGCGTACACCCAGTACGTCCCAGTACGCCCGAGATAAGCGGGCGGATAAGTGGTCGTCAAACACTCAACGATCCGCGCAGCCTGAGCGTCATGACACCTCCTGAGCCGGGCCGTGCCATTGACGTTCGCCGAAGCAACCTGACGAGTCGCCAATGCTCGGCGGCGCCCCCGTCCTGACGAGAGCGTATAGCATTGCTGCTATGTCTTGGGGCGAGGTGGAACTCGAACCCGAGGTGCTCGAATGGTTCGTCGCGCTGGGCGACACCGATCAGGGACGAGCGCGGTTCCATGTCGATCGCCTCGCTGAGATGGGTCCCGCCCTGGACGAGCCGCATACCCGCCAACTGAAGGGCAAGCTTCGAGAGCTTCGGTTCTACCTGGGCGGCCGCCCCACCCGGGTCACCTATTGGATCGCCCCCGGACGTCGGATCATCCTGCTGACGGTATTCGTGAAGTCCCGCCCCCAGGAGCGGCGTGAGGTGCAGCGGGCAAGGGAAGCGATGGAGCGATGTGCGGCCGAGCGCCACACCGCCGACGACGAGGAGTGATGCAGATGGGCAAGCGCACGGCATGGGATGACATCAAGGCGGAGCGGCCGCTCTCGGAGGAGGGTCGGGCCGCCTACGAGGACGAGGCCCGAGTCAGTGCCTTCCGGGCGCTCGTGCACCGGCTCCGCACCGATGCGGGGCTCACCCAGGCCGAGCTGGCGCAGCGGATGGGCACCACCCAATCGGCCATCGCCCGGATCGAAGGCGGCGGGTCCCGGCCCAGCCTGGATACCCTCGAACGTCTCGCCTCAGCCGTCGGCGCCGAGCTGGTGGTCGGGGTGGCCGAGAACCTCTCCGAAAACCGCAGCATCGCCAAGCTGGTGCGCGACGGTCACGCCGTCATCCGCCGGGCGAGTTGAGGCGACATCAGGCGCGGGCAAAGCCGGTTGACTTCGGCCAACCAACACGCCCGGACAACGGCTGACACAGCAGAGGGCGCTGTGCCGCTCGGCCCGACGCCCAAAACGTTCCGACGGTTGGCAATTCAGGCGGCCGGGATCGAGGTGCCGACGTTCCGCACGCCGCACGCCACGTTGGCGCAGCCGAGCTCGATGAACTCCTCCGGCGGCTCTCCGATTGCGAGCACGACATTCTTCAGAACCCCTACCATGAAGCCGAGTCCGGCCCCCTGGAGACGTGAATGGACGCTGATCCCATCGACCTGCCCCTTGATCTGGCTTCCGAGGATGACACGGGCCTGCCGTGGGGCTTCCTCGACGAGGCCCTCGACCAGTAGCGCATCGTTGAAGGGGCGTGGATCGTCGTTGGGTCGACCACCGCGAACGCGGTCGCCCAGGTGGCTGACATCGATGGCGAGATCGTTCATGTTCGCCCTCTCCCCGGGCCGGTCCGCCGCCATCGTCAGCTTCTCCGCACCGCGGTCGCCTAACCCGCTGCGCACCCAGCCGGTCACTGGGCAGCCATCCGGCAGGTGGCGATCAGCCCATGTGGTCGTGGCGGGACGCCGCCTCAGCGGACGACCGCGAACCTCCAGGAGTCCAGCACAGCCCTGACCTGATCGATGACCTGGGCCCGGGCATCAGAGCGTGCGACTCCCGACATCAGCAGGGCGTCGTAGGGGGTGTCGAGGTGGCGCACGGATGCGACGACTGCGAGGGTGATGGCCTCGGGGTCGAGAGCCCGACCAGCGGCGCTCCGTCCGATCCGGCCACTTTGCCGGGCGCCGGCGTGCTGCGCAATAGCCTCGGCGCGCGCTGGCGGGCAGCCGGGGAACAGCCGTCTGACCTCGGTCGCGAGCTCGGCCTGGAATTCGAGGTCCTCCTCGGCGCGGCGCTGCTCATCGCGCTGGCGACGCCGACTGCGGGCCTCCTCGTCGGCCAGACACTCCTGCTCGGCCTGGTCGAGCGCCGCGTCCTCGACGAGAAGGCCCTGACGCTCGTAGCGGCCTCGCGACCGGCTGAAGCGCACGACGACCGCGGAGAGCGCACTCGCCTTCCTGGCCCGGCGGGTCAACGCGGCGTTTCCGGCGGGCAGGAACACAAGGTGGTCGAGGTCGGCACAGACGAGGCACACCGGCCCCGGTCCCTCCATCATCAGCAGCTCACCGGTCCCCGAGCACACAGTGCATGTCCAGGTATTGAGGGCGGAGATGACGACGAGGTCGGGGACCGCGCTCTGCCTCTCCTCCATCTGGCGGCGCTTGGCCTCCGACAGCTCGGGTGACACCCAATGCGTCCGGTAGGCGGCCTCGATCCCGGCGTCACCGCCGCGGCTGAACCGGAGCTGACGGCGGTCCCGGGTCCGGGCGACGTAGGCCGTCTCGCTTGGGTGCAGGCCCCGGTCTGCGGCCCACCGCCGGAAAATGGCCATGGCTGCGGACAGCTTGTGCAGGTTGACCTGGGCCAACCGCTCCAGGTCCTCGGCCCGCCCCTGGCGCCACTGGTCAACGGCCTGGGGCGTCAGCCAGCCGACGCCGATGAGCACGTCGATCGGGCTGACGTAGCTCTGCTCGGCCAGTGCCGCCTCGGCGGCACGAACCACCCGCGCTTCGAGACTCGGACGGTGCTCACCCATTGGTGGGTTCCGGCCCGCTCCTGCGGTCGGGCAGTTCGAAGATGTCCGCGTCGGTGCGGGCGTCGTCGATCGAGTCTTCGATCACGAGGCGGAACCGCCAGCCCTCATAGGACTCGAGCGCCCTCCCGAGCTCCTCCCAGCTCAGGGTGCGCCCGTCGATGATCACGCGGTAGGGCTTCCCGTAGTCGCCCTCGTCGTCCCAGACGAGCTGCCCCGCCACCTCGTCGTCGCGGAGAGCCCAGCCCTCCCGGTGCCGGGCCGGTTCGAGATAGAGCCTCCCGATCTCGGACTCAGCCAGGGTTCGCACCCGGGCGACGAGATCCCCGACATCGCCGTCATGGTCGCCGAGCACGGCGAACCGGTACCCCTCGCCGACGGGCACCCCCATCTCCTCCAGCTGCACCTCGATCCCCGTCGGGGCTCGCCAGATCTTGAACCGGAGGCGATGATCGCGTCCGTCAGGCCCGTGGAGCAGCACGGGCGGCGGCGGATCGGGGAGACGGGGAAATCCGGTGTACTCGGCGATGCGCTTGTCGTAGCAACGGTCACAGACGAGCACATTGCTCAACCACGTGTTTGCGTCGGAGTTGCCGCAGTCCTCGCAAGCCACGCCGATACAGTACGGGCGGCCGCCTCCAAGGGGACGCATCGGGAGCCAGCGCTCGGCGCGTCGCGGCAGCCGACGCTGGAGCGGCCGGTGTTAGCGGTCGAGCCGACGCCGGATTCAGCCGACGATGTCTCGGATGCGAATGTCCGTTGTCGGGTTTCGCGTCGTCCACCGCCGACGCTCGGGCCCAGCGGTAGGTCTGAGCGAGGAGTGCGAGGATCTCCGTCAGTTCTTGACGCGACGCGCCGTCCTGGTGTGCTGCCCGCAGCAGACCATCGATGTCGGCGGTGTCGAGGAGGGCGGCGAACTGGCGACCGTAGGCGGGTTCGATGACCGTGTCGGCGATCCTGCGGTGACTCTCTATCGGAGCTGCGCCGCTTCCGTCGTCGAGCCAGGTGAGGTAGCGGTCGATGAGCTCGCGCACCCGCAGGTCGCCGAGGCGACTGGGCCCGTGGGCGGTCTCGGCCAGGTCGGCAAGGGCTTGGTTGGCGTCACCCTCGTCGCCGAGGATCGTGCGGTAGCGACGGCGGGTGCGACCGTCGGGCCCGGGGCCGAGACTGACAGCCAGCTCCCACACGCCCGGCCGGACCTCGCGCTTGGATCCGCTGCCGCGTTCGCGGCGGGGGGATGCCGCTCGCGTCACCGTCTGCGGCCGGTCAAGTCGGAGATGGTCGAGCCGCACACAGGCACGCTCTTCGGGACACGCCAGCACACGGGCCCGGGGAGGAAGGGGACCATGGGCGAACTCCCAGGCGGCACGCTGCACGGTGCGGAGCGAGCCGTCGATGCGGACCAGTCCTGTGCCTCGGGCGTCCCGGGCGCCGGACCACACCTCGTGGTCTCCCTGCTGGCGGACCTTGGCCCGGAACCGCTCCTCGCTCGGCGTCACGTCACCAGTTTAGCTAGAGTTTATCGATTCTGGATAAGCGGGCGGATAAGCGGGCGAGGGGACGAAAATCGGGCCTCAGTCGGACACGGCAGCGTCCTGACCTGCGACTTTGTGGAGTGCGCCCCCAGGGACTCGAACCCTGAACCCGCGGATTAAGAGTCCGCTGCTCTGCCAATTGAGCTAGAGGCGCCGATGTTGTCTGAGGGTGACCGAGGGGACTCGAACCCCCGACTTCCAGGACCACAACCTGGCGCTCTAACCAACTGAGCTACGGCCACCGGGGTCGTACCCAGCATGGCACAGGCCCGGGGGCCCGGTCCTCGGGTTCCCGTCGCCGTCAGCGGGGGGGACGCGACCTCCTCGGGCAGACTGGTCCCCGTGGCCCACCCTCCCTCCGTCGACGACGCGTCGTCCGAGAGGGAGTGGCTCGCCACGTGGGAGACGGTCGTCCGCCAGCGCGTCTTCGACCAGGCCCGCGAGGTGATCGACTCCGACAACGGGTGGTGGTCGGCGGGGATGGATTCGCAGGCGTGGCGGAGGACCCCGGTCAAGGTGCGGGACTGGAGCGCCTCGAGGTCGGCTGGCGGGAGTCGGTCGCTCTCGTCGAACTGGCGGGGATGGCGAGTAGGACTGCGCTGGTCGGCTCCGGCACCGCCGGCCACTGCACCATCGAGACGCTGGACTTCGGAATCACGAACACGCGCTCGATCCTGCCAGACGCCCGGGCGGGCCCCGATTGCCCGACGGCGGGCGCGTCCCGCGCAGTAGCGTGAGGTCTGGCCCCTGTAGCTCAGCTGGATAGAGCGGTTGCCTTCTAAGCAACGGGTCGCAGGTTCGAGTCCTGCCGGGGGCACAGGCGAAAGCTGCACGTCAGAGGCACTTTCTCGTTCATCGGGCGCTGGCTACGGTGGGGCCGTGGCCTACGACGAGGCGCTGGCGGACCGCATCCGGGAGCTGTTGCCGGCCGACGCCGACTTCAGTGAGATGAAGATGTTCGGCGGGCTCGCGTTTCTCGTCGGCGGGCACATGGCGGTGGCCGCCAGCGGGCAGGGCGGGATCATGGTCCGGGTGGACCCGGCGACCTCGGAGAGGCTGGTCGCGACGACGAAGGCCTACCTGATGGAGATGCGGGGGCGACCGATGCCGGGGTGGCTACGGGTCGCCACCGACGACGTTCGCACCAAGCGCCAGCTGGCCAAATGGGTGCAGCTCGGTACGACCTACGCCCGCTCGCTCCCCCCGAAGCGGTAGCCGCTGGTCGGCCGGGACCCAGGAACGGCGCGGCGATCCGTTCTGGTCCGCGTCACGATTCGTCCTCCTCGGCGGCCCGGCCGTGTTTCCAGTAGCCGCGGACGGTCGCCTGGCGGCGTGACAGGCCCCGTTCCTCGAAGAGGTGGCGGCGGATGCGCTGGACCGCCGCCGCCTCGCCCGCCACCCACACCCTCGCCCCGGAGGGCACGTCCGCGCCCATGACCGCCGCCACCATCGCCTCGCCGGGGGGCGCGTCGGCGGGGAGGTCGTGCCACTCCACCGTCGCCCCCGGGTGCGGTGGGAGCGCCATCCGTCCGTCGGGCGCGGCCACTTCGACGTGGACCCGCACCGGCATCTCCGCCGGCAGAGCCTCCAGCAGCTGCGAGATGGCCGGGATCGCGCTCTCGTCGCCCACCAGCACGAACCCCGGCGCGTCGACATCGACCTCGTACCCCCGTCCCGGGCCGGACACCGCCACCTCGTCGCCGATCGACGCCTCCTCCGCCCATCGCGACGCCACCCCGCCCCCATGGAGCAGGACGTCCAGGTCGAGGTCCGGCACCTCACGGTCGACCCGCCGGGGGGTGAACGTGCGGATCGGCGCCCGGCTCCCGTCCGGGAGGAGGAACTCGTTGCCGTTCCACTCGGGCATCACCAACCCGGCGCCGCTCGACGGGGGGAACAGGACCCGCACGCTGGCCGCCGGTTGCTCGACCACCAGACCGTCGAGCTCCGGGCCGGCGAGGGTCACCCGCACCATCCGGGCCCCGAGGCGCTCCACCCGAGCCACCGATGCCCGTCGGAACCGGGGCGGCTCCCGTCGCAACCGAACCGGGCCCCCGTCGCTCATCGGCCCCAGGCTCTCACCGCTCGCCCCCCGGCGTTCCCGAGTTGAAGACTTGACGATCGTGTTTCCCTATCCTTGACGACAGTTGTATCGGGAGTGATTTCCTCGACCAAAGGGGGTCGTAGTGAACGTCCGGTTCAAGCGGGCTGGGATGCGTCTGGGGGCGATCGGTGTGGCGGTGGTGATGCTCGCCGCCTGCGGCAGCGACTCCGACGACGACGAGTCGACCACCGCCACCACCACGGGGGGCGGCACCGCCGTCAACATCACCGCCTCCTCCTTCACCAGCGACTTCTCGGCCATGGCCCAGCTCAAGGACCTGGCCGCCAAGGGCGAGGGGCTCATCGCCGTCCTCCTGCCCGACACCACCACGTCGGCCCGGTACGAGTCGTTCGACCGGCCCTACCTCACCCGGGCCTTCGAGGCGGCTGGCCTCACGTCGAGCGACTTCAAGATCGACAACGCCCAGGGCAGCGCCAGCACCATGCAGACGCAGGCCGAGGCCGCCATCACCCAGGGTGCCAGCGTCCTGCTGGTCGACGCCCTCGACTCGGGCAGCGGCGCCGCCATCCAGGCCAACGCCGCGTCGAAGGGCGTGAAGGTCATCGACTACGACCGGCTGACCAAGGGCGGCTCACCCGACCGGATCTACGTCAGCTTCGACAACGTCAAGGTGGGCCAGCTCATCGGCCAGGGCGAGATCGACTGCATCTCGGAGTGGAAGGTGGCCAACCCCAACGTCCTGATCATGAACGGCGACCCCACCGACAACAACGCCAGCCAGTTCGCCGAGGGCTACAACGGCGTGCTCAAGCCCCTCTTCGACAACAACACGTACGTGAAGGTGGGCGAGCCCCCGGGCACGTGGACTCCGTCGGTGGCGGCTACCACCTTCCAGCAGCAGCTCACCGCCCACCCCGCCACCAACGCCGTCGTGACGCCCAACGACGACAACGCCAACGCCGTGATCTCGGTGCTCCAGTCGCAGAACGTGCCGGCCAAGACGTTCCCCACCACCGGCCAGGACGCGTCGCTGTCGGGTCTGCAGAACATCCTCAAGGGCTACCAGTGCGGCACCGTCTACAAGCCCATCTACCTGGAGGCGCAGGCGGCGGCCGCCGTCGCCATCTACCTCCGGGCCGGCGAGACCCCGCCCGCCGCCCTCACCAACGGGTCCACCAAGGATGCCGACGCCGGCACCGACGTCCCGTCCGTGCTGCTCACGCCGGTGTGGGTCACCACCGAAAACCTGGCCGGCACCGTGGTGAAGGACGAGGCGGTCAAGAAGACCGACCTCTGCATCACCGAATTGGCCGCCGCCTGCACCGCCGCCGGCATCAGCTAAGCGGTGACGACGGAAGTCGTTCCCGAAGCAGCCTCCCCGGCGCCTGAACCACGACCCCCGGGCGCCGGGGATGCGCTGCTCCAGCTCATTGGCGTCCAGAAGCACTTCGGCGCCGTCCAGGCCCTCACCGATGTCACCCTCGACGTGCCCGCGGGGCAGGTCACGGCCCTGGTGGGCGACAACGGGGCGGGCAAGTCGGTGCTCATCAAGTGCATCTCGGGCATCCACCAGCCCGACGGCGGCCAGATCCTGTGGGAGGGGAGCCCGGTCCAGCTCAAGAGCCCCCGGGACGCGTCCGCCCTCGGGATCGAGACCGTCCACCAGGACCTGGCCCTGTGCGACAACCTCGACATCGTCCAGAACATGTTCCTCGGCCGGGAGAAGGTGCGGCGCCTGGCCCTGTCCGAGGAGGACATGGAGAAGGCGGCGGGGGCCACCCTGAGCAGCCTGGCCGTCACCACCGTGCGTTCGATCCGCCAGCCGGTGGCGTCGTTGTCGGGCGGGCAGCGTCAGTCGGTGGCTATCGCCAAGGCCGTGCTGTGGAACTCGAAGCTGGTGATCATGGACGAGCCCACCGCCGCCCTGGGCGTGGCCCAGACGGCGATGGTGCTGGACCTGGTCCGGCGCCTGGCCGACCGGGGGCTGGCGGTGATGATCGTGTCCCACAACATGAACGACGTGTTCGAGGTGGCGGACCGGATCGCGGTGCTCCGGCTCGGGAAGATGGTGGCGGTGCGGCCGGCGGCCGAGCTCGATCGCCAAATCGTGGTCGACCTCATGACCAGCGGCGTGTCGACCCGGACAGGGAACGGTGGTGGCCGATGACCAAGGTCGAAGGTCCCGAATCCACCGAGTCCACCGAGGGCACGGTGACCGTGGCGCCGGAGGAGGAGCGCTCCGAGGCGGCCGCGGCCCAGGCCGACCTGGCCGTCGCCCCCGAGATCCTGGCCAACTCTCTGGGCGAGTACCTCCGGGGGGCGCTGTCCCGGGTGAAGGCGGGCGAAGCGGGCGTGCTGCCGGTGGTGGCGGGGCTGATCCTGATCTCGGCCCTGTTCCAGACGCTCAACTCCAACTTCCTCACCTCCGGCAACATCGTCAACCTCCTGATCCAGGGGGCGGCCTACATGCTCCTGGCCATGGGGATGGTTTTCCCCCTGCTGCTGGGCGAGATCGACCTGTCGATCGGCTTCGTCAGCGGTATCGGCGGGATCGTTATGGCCGAGCTGGTGAAGCAGTCGACGGGCTGGCCGTGGTGGGCCGCGGTCGCGGTGGCCCTGCTCACGTGCGCCGCCATCGGCGCCTTCCAGGGGACGATCATCACCCGGCTGGGCCTGCCCGCCTTCATCGTCACCCTGGCCGGCCTCCTCGGGTGGCAGGGCGTGGGACTGCTGCTACTCGGCACCGGCGGATCGCTGCCCATCAACGACAAGGTCATCAACAACATGGCCAGCGGCAACCTCACGCCGGCCGCCAGTTGGATCGTGGTGCTGGGGATCGTGACCGTGTTCGCCGTCCGCCTGTGGTTACGGGACGGGCGGCGGCGGTCGAGCGGGCTGGTCGCGCCTCCGGCCAGCGTGAGCCTGCTCAAGATCGGCGCCGCCTACCTGGCCGGCATCGCGGTGGTGGTCGTCTGCAACGCCGACCGGGGCCGGCTGGTGCCGATCAAGGGCCTGCCGTGGGTGGTGCTGATCGTCGTCGGCGTGCTCACCCTGTGGACGTTGCTCCTCGGGCGGACGAAGTTCGGCCGTTACATCTACGCCATCGGCGGGAATCCGGAGGCGGCCCGGCGGGCGGGCGTGAACCTGGCTGCGATCCGGACGCTCGCGTTTTCCCTGGCGTCGTTCACCGCCGGCATCGGCGGAATCGTCTACGCCTCCCGGCTCCGGTCGGTGTCGACGTCGCTCGACGGTGGCACCCTCGTGCTCTACGCGGTGGCGGCGGCCGTCATCGGGGGGACGAGCCTGTTCGGGGGACGGGGCAAGGCCATCCACGCCGTCCTCGGAGGACTGGTGATCGCCGCCATCGACAACGGGATGGGCCTCCAGGGGTATAGCGCGGCGGCCAAGTACGTGGTCACCGCCCTGGTCCTGCTGGCGGCCGTCACCATCGACGCCGTCGCCCGCCGGGGCCGAACTGCCCGCTGACCCAAAAACGGGTGACGAGCGGCCGGGTGAGGTCGGGCCGGTCCGAGTCGGGCTGGTCGGGTACGGGCTGGCGGGGTGCACCTTCCACGCCCCCCTCATCGAGGCGGTCGACGGGCTGGAGCTGGCCGCCATCGTCACGTCCGACCCCGATCGTCGGCGCCGGGCGGCCGCCGCCCACCCGGGGGCGACGTTGCTCACCCACGCCGACGAGCTGGGGGGCGTCGCCACCCTGCTCGATCTCGACCTGGCGGTGGTGGCCGCGCCCAACCGGGCCCATGTCCCCGTGGCCATGGCCGCCCTGGACGCGGGTCTCGACGTCGTCGTCGACAAGCCCCTCGCCCCGACCGCGGACGAGGGGCGGCGGCTGGTGGAGGCGGCGGCCCGGGCGGGGCGGCGGCTCACCGTGTTCCACAACCGCCGGTGGGACGGCGATTTCCTCACCGTTCGCCGGCTGGTGGCGGAGGGGCGGCTGGGCGACGTGTGGCGGTTCGAGTCCCGCTTTGAACGGTGGTGGCCGGAGCGGGCGGCCGACGTCTGGCGGGAGCGGGCCGACCCGGCCGAGGGCGGCGGCATCCTCCTCGACCTCGGCAGCCACCTCGTCGACCAGGCGGTGGTGCTTCTGGGCCGGCCCCGGTCGGTGTACGCCGAGGTGGCCCGGCGCCGGCCGGGGGCGGAGGTCGACGACGACGTGTTCGTCGCGGTGGAGCACGACGGGGGGGCGTGGTCGCACCTGTGGGCCAGCTCGGTCGTGCCCCGGCCCGGACCTCGGTTCCGGGTGCTCGGGTCGAAGGCGGGCTACGAGGTCTGGGGCATGGACGGGCAGGAGGAAGCCCTCCACCGGGGCGGGCGTCCGGGGGAACCGGACTGGGGCGTCGCCCCGTCGGCGCGGTGGGGGACGGTGGGGGCGGGCGACGACGGGGAGCCGGTGCCCTCCGAGCCGGGCGACTACGGCCGCTTCTACCAAGGCGTCGTCGCCTGGCTGCGCCACGGTGCGCCACCGCCGGTCGACCCACTCGACGCGGTCCTCGTCCTCGACGTCATTGACGCTGCCCGGGCCAGCGCCCGGACGACCCAGGTGGTCACCCTCGATGCCCTCCCGCCCGATGACCTGGACCGACCTGTCAGACTGCCGAGTGCGCCCCCGGGATGAGCGGGGCGAAGGCTGGGTAACGCATAGGTGCTGCGCCGAGGGCACGACAGGACCTCCGTCCCGTCGGCCGTCTTGATGGCCAAGGAGGTCCACTGATGACACCCGCCGGGTCACGCATCGGGGCCGGATCGGTACGACGCGTCGGGGGCCGGACCCGATTCATCGTCGTTCTCGCGTCCGTCGCCATCCTCGCCGCCGCCTGCGGCTCCGACTCCGACAACGAGACGACGGAGCCGGGCGGGTCGGGCGGGACCGCGGTTTCCGGCGGCGTCTTCCGCGTCCCCATCAGCGAGCCCGCCGCCATCGACCCCTACGGCACCCGGGAGACAGAGGGGAACAACGTAGCCAAGGCGATCTTCGTGGGCCTCGTCGCCCTGGACGAGTCCGACGGCGTGAAGGTGGTGCCCAGCGTCGCCACCGAGTGGTCGCCCAACGACGACTGCACCCAGTGGACCTTCAAGCTCCGCCAGAGCCAGTTCAGCAATGGTGAGGCGGTCACCTCGGAGTCGTTCATCAGGGGCTGGACCCGCACCGCGGCCGCGGCGTCGGCGTCCCAGGTCGCCTACCACCTCTCCGGCGTCCAGGGCTACGACGAGCTCCACGGCGGCTCCGCCACCACCTTCTCCGGGCTGTCGGCTCCCGATCCCCAGACCCTCGTGGTCAACCTCACCGGCGGCGACTGCGAGTTCGACAAGCGCACGGTGCTGACCGCGTTCGCCCCGATCCCGTCGGTGGCGGGTGCGGCCGACAACCAGGTGTTCAACGAGGCGCCCATCGGCAACGGACCCTTCATGATCAAGCCGGGCACCAAGTGGGAGCACAACCAGCGCATCTCCCTGGTGCGCAACGACACCTACTTCGGCACCAAGGCCAAGCTTGACGGCATCGAGTTCCTGATCTTCCCGGCCCAGGGCCGACTGGAAGCCGAGTACCGGGCCTTCACCGCGGGCGAGGCCGACTTCGCCCGGGTCCCGCCCAGCCTGTTCACCCAGGCCAAGAACACCTACGAGCCCCAGGGCAACTTCATCAAGCGGGAGCGATTCGGCATCAACTACATCCTGACCAACAACGCCACCGGGCCCATGGCCAACCCCGACGCCCGCCGGGCCGTCTCGCTCGCCATCGACCGGGAGGCAATCAACGAGGGGGTCTTCCAGGGCTCGCTGACACCGGCCACCGCGTTCCTGCCGCCGCCGTTCGGCGACATCCACCAGGACGGCGTCTGCGGCGACTGCAAGCTCGACCTGGCCAAGGCCAAGGACCTGGCGGCGAAGGGCGGCCTGACGCCCGGCACCCACCTGCGCCTGCTGTACAACAACGACGGAGGTTGGGAGGCCTTCGTCCAGGCGGTGAAGGACCAGTTGGAGCGGGCCCTGGGCGTCGTCGTCGACCTCGACGGCGTGCCGTTCGCCGAGAGCCTGCTCAAGCGGGACGCGGGCGAGTTCGACATCGCCCGGGCCGGCTGGGGCTCGGACTACCCGACGGTGGAGAACTTCCTGTTCCCCGTCCTCGGCAGCCAGTCGGAGGACAACGACGGCCGCTACAACAGCGCCCAGGTGGACGCACTGATCCTCAAGGTGCGGGCCGAGAAGAGTGCCGACGAGCGGGCGAAGGCGGCCCAGGAGGCGGAGAGGATTGCCATCGGCCAGGACCAGGCCATCATCCCCACCTTCTACCGGACCGTGTACCGGGTATTCGACTCCAACAAGTGGGCCGGCGTGGAGCTCGACTTCTTCGAGAACCCCACCGTGGCCACCATCAGCCTCAAGGGCTGACCTGGCCCCGGGCCGTCATCTCCTACTCCTAGAAGCCCGTGGCCAGGTACGTCGTCCGACGTCTCCTGCAGATGCTGCTGGTCCTGTTCGGGGCCAGCCTGATCCTCTTCGCCTGCCTCTACATCGTTCCCGGCGATCCCATCCAGACCCAGCAGGGGGAGGGGCGGCAACTCGACCAGGCCACGCGCGAGTTGCTGGAGAAGCGCTACGGCCTCGACCAGCCGTTGCCGAACCAGTACGTCCACTACGTGGGGCGCCTGGCCCAGGGCGACATGGGCGAGTCGTACACGTTCCGCCGGCCGGTGAACGACATCCTGGGGGAGAAGCTCGGGAACACCCTCAAGCTGGGGCTGGCCGCCTTCGGGGTCCAGATCGTCCTCGGGCTCATCGCCGGGATCGTGGCCGCCATCTCCCGGTACTCGTTCCTCGACGTGGTGGTGACCCTGTCGACCACCGTCGCCATCGGGATCCCGACCTTCGTGATCGGGCTCGCCGTCCAACAGGTCTTCGCCATCAACCTGAGTTGGCTGCCGCTCCAGGGCAGCCGGGGGGGCTGGAAGGGCCTCATCCTGCCCGCGGTGACCCTGGCGTCGGTCAACACCGCCCTGGTGGCCCGTCTCATGCGGGGCACCATGCTGGAGGTGCTACGGGCCGACTACATCCGCACCGCCACCGCCAAGGGGCTGACGAAGCGGGTCGTCATCTTCAAGCACGCCCTGCGCAACTCGATCATCCCCGTCCTCACCTACCTGGGCATCACCTTCGGCACCATGCTCGGCGGGGCCCTCATCACCGAGACCATCTTCAACTGGGACGGGATCGGGTTGGCGCTGGTGAACGCGGTCAGGTCCCAGGACAACCCCGTCGTGTTGGGCGTGGTCACCTACGGGGTGGGCGTGTTCGTCCTGGTCAACCTGCTGGTCGACCTGTCCTACGCCGTCCTCGACCCCCGGATCAGGCTGGAGTAGGCGGTGTCCGAGTCCACGCCTCCCACCGTCGGCCCCCCGGGGGCGGGCGAGGTCACCCTGGAATCGGGCGCCCAGGGCTTCGGCGCGGCCGAGACCCAGGCCACCGTCATGGGCATCCGGGTCCAGACCCAGTTCGGCGACCTGCGCCGGCGGTTCATGCGCAACAAGCTGGCGGTGGTGGGGCTGGCCATGGTGGCGATCGTGTTCCTCACCGCCCTCACCGCCCCCGTCATCACCCCCCACGACCCCCAGGTCCAGGACCTGGCCAACACCCTCGACGAGCCGTCGTCGGAGCACTGGCTGGGCACCGACGAGAACGGGCGCGACCAGCTCAGCCGGGTCATCTACGGCAGCCGGATCGCGGTCGTGGTCGGACTGGCGGCCATCCTGCTGGCGCTGGTGATCGGCGTGGTGCTGGGGTCGCTGTCGGGCTACCTGGGGGGAGCGTGGGACGCGGTGATCATGCGCATCGCCGACGTGTTCTTCGCCTTTCCCGCTCATCATCGGGGCCATCGCCATCGTGCTGGTGGTGGGCCGCGGCCTCCTGCCGGTCGTGCTGGCGCTGGGCATCTTCAGCTGGGCCACCGTCGCCCGCCTGCTGCGCAGCTCGATCCTTTCGGTGCGGGAGAGCGAGTACGTGGAGGCGGCCCGCTCCCTGGGGGCGGGCAAGTGGCGGATCGTCACCCGCCACGTGCTGCCCAACAGCATGGCGCCGGTGCTCGTGTTCGCCATGGTCAGCGTGGCCACCGCCATCGTGGCCGAGGCGTCCCTCAGCTTCCTCGGCGTGGGGCTGCCCCCCGACGTTCCCGATTGGGGGAACATGATCTCCGCCGGCCAGAAGTTCTTCGGGTACAAGGACTTCCTCTGGTTCTACCCGAGCATGGCCGTGGTCTTCACCGTCCTCGGCTTCGTGTTCGTCGGTGACGGCCTCCGGGACGCCCTCGACCCCCGGCTGCGATGACCACGGTGGAGGACGTTCCCGGCGTCGCCTCGCCGTCGCCCGCCGTGGGCGCGGGCGGCCCCCTGCTGACGGTCGACGACCTGCGGGTGCACTTCCACACCGACGCGGGCGTGGTGAAGGCGGTCGACGGGGTGAGCTGGTCGGTCGGGCGGGGGGAGACGCTCGGCATCGTGGGCGAGTCGGGGTCGGGGAAGTCGGTGTCGGCCCTGGCCGTCATGGGCCTGGTGGAGACGCCGCCCGGCCGCTACGAGTCGGGCCGCATCCTGTTTGGGGGCCGCGACCTGCTGCAGGCAGAGGAGAAGGAGCTGCGGGCCATCCGGGGCAAGGAGATCTCGATGATCTTCCAGGACCCGCTGACGTCGCTCAACCCGGTGTTCCGCGTGGGGCACCAGATCGCCGAGGTCATCCAGGTCCACGAGAAGGTGGGGCGGGTGGCGGCCCGCAAGCGGGCGGTCGACCTGCTGGGCGAGGTCGGCATCCCCAACCCGGCCCAGCGGGCGCGGGAGTACCCCCACCAGTTCTCGGGCGGGATGCGGCAGCGGGCCATGATCGCCATGGCCCTCGCCCTCGACCCGGCGGTGCTGCTGGCGGACGAGCCCACGACGGCCCTCGACGTCACCGTCCAGGCCCAGATCATGGACCTGCTGCTGCGGCTGCAGGCGTCGCGGGGCACCGCCGTCGTGCTCATCACCCACGACCTCGGCCTGGTGGCCGGCCACGCCGACCGGGTGGTGGTGATGTACGCCGGCCGGGTGGCGGAGACGGCCGTCGTCGACGATCTCTACTACCGGCCCCGCCACGCCTACACCCTCGGCCTGCTGTCGAGCCTGGCCCGTCTCGACCGGCGGCGGATGGAGCGGCTCAAGCCCATCGTGGGCCAGCCGCCGAGCATGATCCGGGTGCCGCCGGGGTGCGCCTTCAACCCCCGGTGCCCCTTCGCCACCGACGTGTGCCGCACGGAGCGTCCGGAGCTGGTTCCGTCGGACGCGGCCGGCGGGGTGGGCCACCTGCACGCCTGCCACCACGCCGACGAGGTGGCCCGAGCCGGGTCGCCGGTGACAGAAGCGCCGGTGAATGGGTCGCCGGTGGGCGGGCCGTGACGCCGGAGCCGGAGGGCACGCCCCCGCCGTTGCTGGAGGTCACCGACCTGGTCAAGCACTATCCGGTGCGGGCCGGGATCGTGTTCAAGCACTCGGTGGGGGCGGTGAAGGCGGTCGACGGCGTGTCCTTCTCCATCGCCGCCGGGCGCACGTTCGCCCTGGTGGGGGAGAGCGGCTGCGGCAAGTCCACCACCGCCCGGGCCGTCCTCCGCCTGATCGAGGCCACCTCCGGCTCGGTGCGGTTCGAGGGCACCGAGGTCACCACCGCCGGCCCGACCGACCTCCGCCACCTCCGGCGCCAGATGCAGATGATCTTCCAGGACCCCTACGCCAGCCTCAATCCCCGGATGACCGTCCGCACCATCCTCTCCGAGCCGTTCAAGATCCACGGCGAGCCCGATGAGGGTCGGGTCGACGAGCTGCTCGACCTGGTCGGCCTGTCGCCCGAGCACGCCGGCCGCTACCCCCACGAGTTCTCCGGCGGGCAGCGGCAGCGGGTCGGCATCGCCCGCGCCCTCGCCCTGGGGCCCAGGCTCATCGTCTGCGACGAACCGGTGTCGGCGCTCGACGTCTCCATCCGGGCCCAGGTGTTGAACCTGCTGGAGGACCTGCAGGACCGGCTGGGCCTGACCTACCTGTTCATCGCCCACGACCTGAGCGTCGTCCGCCACATCTCCGACGAGGTGGCGGTGATGTACCTGGGTTCGATCATCGAGGTGGCCGACCGCGACGAGCTGTTCGAGCAGGCGTCGCACCCGTACACGCAGGCGCTCATCTCGTCGGTGCCCGTGCCCGACCCGGTGAAGGAGCGCGGGCGCCAGCGCATCCTCGTCACCGGCGACCCGCCCAGCCCCGTCAACCCGCCCAGCGGCTGCCGGTTCCGGACCCGCTGCCCCAAGTTCGCCAACGAGCTGTCGGAGGACGAGCGCCGCAAGTGCGTCGACGAGCGGCCCGCCCTCGTGGTGCGGGAGGGCAGCGGCGGCCACCCGAGCGCCTGCCACTACGCGGAGGCGCGGGCCCTGGTGTAGGCGTCGACCGTCCTCGTCGGCGCTCCGCCGTCTACTGTTCGGCCGGGACGCGACGGGGAGGCACACCACGGCCAGTCGGCACATCGGCGTATCCCTGTCGGGGGGTGGGCATCGGGCCAGCCTGTTCGGCCTGGGCGCCCTCATCTACCTGGTCGACGCGGGCAAGGGGCCGCAGATCTCCTGCGTGTCGTCGGTGTCGGGCGGCTCCATCACCAACGGGTGGGTGGGGCTCAAGACCAACCTCTTCGTCGCCGCGTCGGGCGACTTCCGCACCGACATCGCGCCCCTGGCCGCGGCCGTCTCCACCAAAGGAACGCTGTGGAGCGCGCCGCTCACCTACGCCTACCTGGCGCTCATGGCCGCCATCCTGGTGGCGGCCACCGTCCTCTGCTTCCCCCTGGAGGGGCTGGCGGCGCTGGCCGTGTGGGTCGTGGCCCTGGTCGTCGTGGGCTGGCTGGCCCGCAAGCGGAGTTGGATCGCGGCCCGCGCCTTCGACCGGGCCCTCTTCGACGGGGCCGAGCTCAGCCGGCTCAACCCCAACACCGACCACGTCATCCTCGCCTGCGACCTGCAGACGGCGGAGGACGTGTACTTCTCGGGTCGGTTCGTGTACTCCTACCGCCTCGGCTGGGGCGTGCCCGGGGGCCTGGCCCTGAGCCGGGCCGTCCAGGCGTCGGCCTGCCTGCCGGGCGCCTTCGCCCCGGTGGTGCTGCCCATCGAGCGCCACCACTTCTCGCTGGCGGGAGCGACCGACACCCCCACCCGGATGCTCCTCACCGACGGCGGCGTCTACGACAACATGGCCACCGAGTGGCCCTTGAACCTGCGGGCCCGGGCCCGCTCGGGGGCCGCCCCCGAGCCGCCGCCGCACGAGGTCGACGAGGTGGTGGTGGTGAACGGGTCGGCGGGCGCCGGCGTCAACCCCCGGAAGTCGGTCACCGTGCCGGTGCTGGGCGAGCTCACCTCGCTGCTGGCGGTGAAGGACGTCCTCTACGACCAGACCACGGCCGTCCGCCGGCGGCTCCTCGACGTCCGCTTCCGGGCCACCCGGGCCGGCGTCGGGGATTCCAACGTCCGGCTCGACGGGGGGTTGGTGCAGATCGACCGGTCGCCCTACGAGCTGCCCCGAACCTTCGCCTCGGGGAGCGACGACCTGGCCCGCCGGGCCCGGTCCGCCCTCGACCTGCTCACGCCCGGTGAGGAGGCGGCCTGGGCGGCCGACGCCGAGGCCAACCGTCGGGTCAAGACCGCCCTCTCCAAGATCCCGGCCGACCGGGCCGCCCGCCTCCTCCGCCACTCGTACGTGCTCACCATGGTGAACATGCACGTGCTGCGGGACTACCCCCTGCTGCCGATCCCAACGGTGGCGGAGTTCGAGAAACTGGTGGTGTGACTCCTCCGGTCGTCGACGCCGCCTGGGTCGCGGGAGGCGTCCTCACCGCCACCGGCGACCTGGCCGCAGGTCTGTCGGCGGAGGCGGCCACCGAGCGGCTGACGGCGGCCCTCGAGCCGGGCGGAGCACCGGCCCGGTGGGCGACCCCGGACCTGGCCGACGTCACCCGCCTGGAGTCGGTGCTGGTCGAGGCGTGGGCGGCGGTCGCCGCGCTCGCTGGCCGCGGCCGGGTGGGACGCCCCCGCCGTCCGCCTGCGGGTGTCGGACATGGAGGAGCTGGCGGCGCTGGGGCGGGTGTCGCCTCCGGGACCGCCCGTGGTGGCCCACGTGGCGCTCCACGCGTCCCGGCTGGCGTGGCGGTGGCCGGTGCGGGTGGGAGTGGCCGCGGCCGCGGCCGACCTGGCCGACTCGATCGACCTCGGGCCGGGCGAGGTGCGGGTGATCGGGACGGGCGACGAGGAGCCCGTCTTCGAGCTGGTGATCGTGGCGGGGGACGGGGGCGACGTGCCCGCCGGGGTGCTCGCCGGCTGCGTCGTGGTCGTGGGCGGTTCGGTCGACGACCTCGACCGGGGCCTTGTCGGGCGGCTGGATGCGGCCGCGGTCGTCGCTGTCTCCCGGGTCGGACGTGGCCTGGCTGGCCACCGCCGTCCGCCACCTGGCCTGCGGGCGCCCCCTCGACGTGGCCGTGGGCCTGGCCCATCCCGACGCCACCATCCTCGCCGACGAGGGCTTCCTGGAGATGACCTCGGCCCGGGCCTACGGGCGGATGCTCGCCGACCAGCTGCGGTCGTCGGAGTCGACGGTGGTGGGGGACGCGGTGGCCGCCCTCGACCGGCTGGTGGACGCACCCTTCGCCGCCGACGGCAGGTCGGGAGCGGCCTTGGCCGACGTGGTGTCGTCGGTGACCGACGCCGGGTTGGGCGGGTTGACCACCGTCGAGCGCCACCTTCAGCGGGCGTCGGCCAACGGCGGCCACCGCCGGGAGACGCCCCCACCGCCGAGCGCCGGCGGCGCCCCGCCCCCGCCGTCCCCGCCGCCCCCGCTGCGGCCCGGATCTCCGCCCCCCGACTCAGGCGCCATGGCCGACGGGGCCGGCGGGGCCGGCGGGGCCGATGGCGTCGGAGACGAGCTGCTGGAGGTCGACGGCGACGACGGAGGGGACTCAGGTGGCGCCGCCGACGTGGACAGGGGCGAGGCCGAGACGACCCCGGTGGAGGCCGCTCCCGACGCCCGTCGGCTGCAGGCCCGGATCGTGAACCCGGCCACCAAGAAGGTGCTCGCCGACCGGTTCGTCCGCGGGGAGAACCAGGTGCGGGTCCGGATCGCAGCCAAGGAGGCGGAGGGGGCGGCGACGGCCGACGTCACCTTCGTGAGCCCCACCCCCGGCCGGGCGGCCGACCTCACGGTCGAGATCATCGCCGGCGACACCCACTCCTCCCAGGAGCTGGAGCTTCCCGCCATCGCCGACTCCAAGTGGACCCGCGCCGTCACCTTCGAGGTGCCCGCCGCTACCGACACCTTCCGGGTGTTCATCCAGGTCCTCTTCCAGGACCGGGTCGTCCAGAGCGCCACCCTCTCCGGTCCCGTCCTCGACGCGGATGCGCCGCCACCGGCCGAGGGGGGCGGTCTGCGGCTGAGCGTCGACGCCTCCACCCCGCCCGCCGCCGTCCACCGGATGACCCCCGCCGGGGCGTCGCTCACCATCGTCCCCGGGCTGACGGGCGAGCCCCGCCTCCTACGCCTGGGCGAGAAGCGCCCGATCGACCCCGACCAGCTCGCCGCCGCCAGCAAGGCGATCCGCCAGACGCTCCTGGGCGCCTTCCGGGCCCCGCCGCCGTCGCTCGAGGCGGCCGCCGGGGTGCTCACCAAGCTGGCGGTGCACGGCAGCCTCCTCCACCAGCAGCTCGAGGCCGACGCCTACGACGCGGTGGAGTGGATCCACGTGTCGACGTTCGGCGCGGCCGACCTGCCCGTCGAGCTCGTCTACACCCACCCCATGCCCGACTCCGACGACAAGGTGCCGGTGTGCCCGACCGCCCTGGCCGGCGCCGACCGGTGCGTGGCCGACTGTCCCGACCGGGCCCGGTCCGACGTCGTCTGCCCCTACGGCTTCTGGGCCACCAGCAAGGTGGTCGAGCGCCGGGCCCACACCGACGACCGCACGGCCGTGGTGCCGGGCGTCGAGCGCTCGATCCAGATGCTGGCCGTCGGCGCCGCGGGCGTGTCCCAGAAGGCGGACGAGGTCGACCCCACGTCCACCTCCCGGATCGTGGAGGCGGTGCGCAAGGCAGTGGCGGGAGGCACCTTCCACCCCCTCGCGGCCTGGGCCGACCTGAAGCCGGTGGCGGCCCTGCCCGCCCGCGTGCTCGTCCTCATCACCCACACCATCGAGGGGGCGGCGGGTGACGTCCTCGGCATCAAGCTGCAACTCGGCTCCGACGACCTCGCCCTCCATCGCATCGGCAAGCCCTACGTCAACCCCACCGGCGCCGAACCGGGCCCGGTGGTGCTGGCCATCGGCTGCGACACGGGCGAGCTGGAGGCGTCCTTCGCCGACTACGTCGGGCTCCTGTTCGGGGCCGGCGCCGAGCTGGTCGTCTCCGCCATCTCGCCCGTCCCCGGCAAGAACGTGGCCGACTTCGTGGTCCGCCTCTTCGAGAGCCTCCCCGGCTACCTGGCCCAGCCCGGCATCCACCGCTTCGGGGAGGTCCTCACCGACATCCGCCGGCAGACGGTGGCCAAGGGCGACGTCCTCGCCCTGGCCCTCACCGCCACCGGCGACGCCGACGTGTCCCTCGTGGGAGTCTGACCGCCATGGTCACCGATCGAGCTCCTCCCCGCCGGCTACGGCGACGCCGTCCTCGTCACCTACGGCGCCGCCGGTGAAGAGCCCCACCGGATCCTGATCGACGGCGGCCAGGCCAAGAGCTTCGACGCCGTGGCCCAGCACCTGCGTTCGTTCGAGGGGCCGATCGACCTGCTGGTGGTCACCCACGTCGATACCGACCACATCGGGGGGGCGGTCCGGCTGCTGGCGTCCAAGGCCCTGCCGGCTCGTTTCCGCGGCATCTGGTTCAACGGGTTCGTCCACCTGAACGCGGCCCGGGGCATGCTCGGGCCCATCCACGGCGAGAAGCTGACGGCCCTGATCGTCAAGTCGGGCCTGCCGTGGAACGAGGGTTGGCCCTGGCCCGACGGGCGGCCCGAAGGAGTCCCCGCCGGCGTCGGCGGGCCGGTGGTCGTCGGCGACGAACTGCCGGTGATCGACCTGCCCGGCGGCGCCACCGCCACCCTGCTCTCGCCCACGCCCCAGAAGCTGGTCGACCTGCTCCCGGTGTGGGAGGAGGTGGTGGAGAGGGCGGGCCTGCGCCCGGATGTGGCGGCCACCGAGGACGACGAGGTGTCGGTGGTGGCGCCCGGGCTCCTCGGCGGGGTCACGCTCGATGACCTGGCCGCTTTCGACACCGACGACGACCGAGCCGAGGCCAACGGGTCGAGCATCGCCTTCCTGTTCGAGTTCGAGGGCGTCCGGGTCCTGTTCGGGGCCGACGCCCACGCCGACGCCCTGGTGGCGGGACTGACCGCCCTCGCCGGTGCGGGCGGCGGCGGCCCGGTCCGCCTCGACGCCTGCAAGCTGCCCCACCACGGGAGCAAGGGCAACTGCACCCGGGCCATGGTCGACCTCATCGACTGCCCGGTGTGGATGATCTCCACCAACGGCCGTCGGTTCCACCATCCCGACGACGAGGCTCTGGCCCGCGTCGTCCACGGCCGCGACCACCCGCAGCTGGTGTGGAACTACCGCAGCGACCGCTTCGCCGCCTTCACCAAGGAGTATCCGCCCGACTCCTCGGGTTACACCGTGGTCGTGCCGGACGAGGGCGCGGAGGGGATCACGGTCCGACTCGGGGGCTGAACGCAGGTCGGTCCTTCTCCGACTTGGCGATGTCGTAGAATGGTTGGCGGTCCGCCCCGTGTACGCGGCCAGGCGGCACCACCAAGCTTTCGAAAGGCCTGTCTCTCATGCCCGCGCGGCAAGATCTCCGGAACATCGCCATCATCGCCCACGTCGACCACGGCAAGACCACGCTGGTCGACGCCATGCTGTGGCAGTCCGGCGTCTTCCGAGAGAACCAGGACATGGGCGAGCGCATCCTCGACTCCAACGACCTGGAGCGCGAAAAGGGCATCACCATCCTGGCCAAGAACACGTCGGTGCGCTACGGCGCGGTGAAGCTCAACATCGTCGACACGCCCGGCCACGCCGACTTCGGCGGCGAGGTCGAGCGGGCCCTGGCCATGGTCGACGGCGTGCTCCTCCTGGTCGACGCGTCCGAGGGTCCCCAGCCCCAGACCCGGTTCGTCCTGCGCAAGACGCTCGAGGCCCGGCTGCCCGTCATCCTGGTCATCAACAAGGTCGACCGGCCCGACGCCCGCATCGCCGAGGTCATCGACGAGGTCTACGAGCTGTTCCTCGACCTCGACGCCGACCACGACCAGATCGAGTTCCCCATCGTCTACGCCAACGGCCGGGCCGGCACCGCCTCGCTCGACCCCAAGGAGGCGGGCACCAGCCTCAAGCCCCTCTTCGAGCTCCTCCTCGAGCGCATCCCCGCGCCCACCTACGAGGAGGGCCACCCCTTCCAGGCGATGGTCACCAACCTCGACCGCTCCCCGTACCTGGGCCGCCTGGCCCTGTGCCGCATCCGCCACGGCCGCATCTCCAAGAACCAGCCCATCGCCTGGTGCAAGGCCGACGGCACCATCGAGCGGGTCAAGATCAACGACCTGTCGATCACCGAGGGCCTCGACCGGGTGGCGGCCGACGACGTCGGTCCGGGCGAGATCATCTCCGTGGCCGGCCTGTCCGACGTCACCATCGGCGAGACCCTGGCCGACGCCGACGACCCCCGTCCTCTGCCGGTCATGACCATCGACGAGCCCAGCCTGTCGGTCACCATCGGGGTCAACACCGGTCCACTGGCGGGCCAGGAGGGCACCAAGCTCACCGCCCGCCAGATCAAGAGCCGCCTCGACACCGAGCTGGTCGGCAACGTGTCGCTGCGGATCCTCAACACCGAGCGGCCCGACACCTGGGAGGTCCTGGGCCGGGGCGAGCTGCAGCTGGCCGTCCTGGTCGAGACCATGCGCCGGGAGGGCTTCGAGATCGTCGTGGGCAAGCCCCAGGTCGTCACCAAGGAGATCGACGGCAAGCTGTGCGAGCCGGTCGAGCGCATGTCGGTGCACGTCCCCGCCGAGCACCTGGGCACCGTCACCCAGCTGCTGGCCACCCGCAAGGGCCGGCTGCAGGACATGGTCAACCACGGCACCGGCTGGGTCCGCATGGAGTACCTCGTGCCGGCCCGGGCCCTCATCGGGTTCCGCACCGAGTTCATGACCGAGACCCGGGGCACCGGCATCCTGCACCACGTGTTCGAGGCCTACGAGCCGTGGCACGGCCCGCTGCGCACCCGGATGCTGGGCAGCATCGTCGCCGACCGCAAGGGCGCCACCACCGGTTTCGCCCTGGCCAACCTCCAGGAGCGGGGCGAGATGGTGGTCGGGCCCGGCGTCGAGGTCTACGAGGGCATGATCGTGGGCGAGAGCTCCCGGTCCGACGACATGGACGTCAACCCGGTCAAGGAGAAGAAGCTCACCAACATGCGGGCGTCGTCGTCCGACGAGCTGGTGCGCCTCACTCCTCCCCGGCCGCTGTCGCTGGAGCAGGCCCTGGAGTTCATCGCCGAGGACGAGTGCGTGGAGGTCACGCCCAAGTCGGTGCGCCTGCGCAAGGCGGTGCTGCCCATGGCCGACCGCCGTCGCATCCAGCGCCGCGACCGCCCCGCCTGACCCGTCCCCCGACTCGCAACCGGTGACGCCTAGCGCCCTGTCAGGGCTGTAACCGTCACCAGTTCGGGACGGGCCGGCAACTGGTGACGCCTAGCGCCCTGTCAGGGCGGTAACTGTCACCAGTTCGGGAGCGGTTAGCGGCGGCGGCGGCGGGCGCCCATGCTGCGCAAGGTGCGGGTGCGGGCCTGGGTGGCGGTGGTGGAGGTGCCAACCGATCCGTCCACGCCGTCGGTGCCGGTGGCCTCCTCGGGCATCGGCACCCACTCGGGCGACAGCAGCTCGGACAGGCGGGCGTCGTTGGAGAACAGCTCCACCACCGGCTGGCGGATGCCCAGGCGGCGACGCATTTTCTCGCTCTCCAGCAGCTGGTCCCAGAGGAGAAGGCTGACGGCCACCCCGGTGGCACCGGCCCGGGCGGTGCGGCCCGAGCGGTGGAGGTAGGCGGTGTGGTCCTCGGGCGGGTCGTAGTGGACGACCACGTCGATGCCGTCGACATCGAGGCCGCGGGCGGCCACGTCGGTGGCGACGAGCACGCCCAGCCCGTCCTCCCGGAAGTCACGGAGGGCACGGAGGCGGGCGTTCTGGGCCAGGTCGCCGTGGAGCACGCCGGCCTTGATCCCCTCCCGGCGCAGTTGCAGCTCGAGCCGGTCGGCGCCCCGCTTGGTGCGGCTGAAGATCAGGGTGCGGCCGGTGCCCTTGGCGATGGCCGCCGCCACCTTCACCTTGTCGAGCTCGTGGACCTTGAGGAAGCGGTGCTCCATCTCCTCCACCGTGGGCTGCACCGACTCGACCTCGTGGCGGACCGGGTCGTTGGTGTAGTTGCGCACCAGGCGGTCGATCTCGGAGTCGAGGGTGGCGGAGAAGAGCATCGTCTGGTGGTCGGCCGCGATCCGGTCGAGCAGCCACACCACCTGGGGCATGAAGCCCATGTCGGCCATGCGGTCGGCCTCGTCGAGGACGAGGACGGCGATGTCGGCCACCGACACGTCGCCCCGCTGGCAGAGGTCGATGAGGCGTCCGGGCGTGGCCACCACCACGTCGTGGCCCTTGCGGACGGCCTTGATCTGGCGCTCCATGGCCGTGCCGCCGAACACGGCCGTCACCGAGCGGTCGGCGGCGTGGCCCAGGGGGACGAGAACGTCGCGCACCTGCACCGCCAGCTCCCGGGTGGGGACGAGGATGAGCCCCGTGGGCCGGCCCGGCTTGGCCTTGGGGACCTTCATGAGGAGGGGCAGCCCGAAGGCCAGGGTCTTGCCCGAGCCGGTCTTGGCCTTGCCGCAGACGTCGTGGCCGGCGAGGGCGTCGGCGATGGTGAGGGCCTGGATCGGAAGCGGAGTGGTGATGCCGGACGACTGGAGGGCGGTGACCAGTCGGGGCGCCACCCCCAGGTCGTCGAACGTGGGCGCGGCGGAGGGTTCCATGATGGGGGGTGTTGCTCCTGTCGATGTCGTCGGGACGGTGGGTCGTCCCGGCATCGCTGGGGACCGCAGGCGGCGGCCAGCAGGAGGAAGGATGACCCCGGTTGTGGCCCACGAGGCCACATCCAGCTCCTAGTGTAGCGGGGACGACCGCCCCACGTGACGATCGAATGGTTCCATCCTCACGCCAAGTGGTAAGCACGAGGTCGTGAAGCGATCCATCGGTGTCCTCGGGCTGGCGGGGGCCCTCGTCCTGTCCGTGCTGCTGCTGGTTCCTGCGGGGGCGGGCGCGTTCACGCCACCGGCCAACCGGTGGGCGCTGCTCGTCGGCATCGACCAGCACCAGGGCGGCACCCGGTCCAACTTCGGGGGCAAGGGCGACGTGGCCGACATGAAGGAGGCCCTGGTCCGCAACGGGTTCCCGGCCGACCACATCCGCACCCTCACCGACGGGGGAGCCAAGGCGGCCGACATCCGGGCCGGGCTGGCCTGGTTGGTGGCCAACAGCAACCCGACCACCTTCTCCGTCTTCCACTACTCGGGTCACGTGCTGCAGCGGGGCTCCACCGAGTACCTGTGGCCCAGTGACAACGCCCACATCCCCGACACCGAGGTGGCGGCGTCGCTCAAGGCCCTTCAGGGGCGGGCGTGGATCAACATCGCCGGCTGCGAGGCGGCCGGGTTCGACGAGGGGGTGGCCGGCCCCACCCGTCTGTTCACCGCCGCCTCCCAGTCGAACGAGAAGGGCTACGAGCTGCAGTCGGCCAACGCCTCCGTGTTCTCCATGTACATGGTGCGCAAGGGGATGCTCACCGGCCAGGCCGACTACAACCGCGACGGGCGGGTGTCGGTGCAGGAAGGCTTCCGCCTGGCCGCGGAGAAGGCTCCCGGCTTCACCGCGGGCCAGGCCTTCGGGCCCCAGCACCCCTACATCGCCGGCGGCGACGGCAAGGAGCTGTTCCTCGACGACCCCTTCCCGGTGGCCCCGGCCGCCCCCGCGGCGGCGCCGGCCCAGGTCTGCTTCCTCATCTTCTGCCGCCCGGCGTAGGGCCATCGCCGCGATCCACGCCCCGGCGTGGTCACACTCGGTACGATTGGGCGCTACCGCAGTGCGGGTCGACGCGAGTTCTCTGGGGGGATCCATGACCACGTTTGACGGCGGGCTTCTGAGGCGCGGGGCATGAGGCCGCGCCGCACGCTTGTGGCCGTCGTCGTGGCGGTTGCGGTCGTGCTCGGATACCTGCAGCTCACGGCCAGCGCCGGGGGGCTCACGGTGACCCCCAACGACGGCCTCCCCAGCTCGGCCGACGTGGAGGTGAGCGGGGCCGGCTTCGCCCCCAGCCAGTCGGGGGACGTGTTGGAGTGCGCCGTGCCCGAAGCCGGCCCCGTCGGGGATTGCGTTGCAATCGGATCGTTCGAGACCGACGCCGACGGCAACTTCGGACCGGTGCCGGCCACCGTCGAGCAGTCGTACCTGTCGACCGGAGGCACCAACGTCGACTGCCTGCCCGACAACATCTGCGTGGTTGCCACCTCCCTCGACCCGGCCGTGGTGGCCCCCATCACGTTCAGCCCCTTCGGGCCGTCGACCACCTCCGACTCGACGACCACGACGGTGCCGGACACGACCACCACCACCGAGGAGCCGACGACCACCACGTCGTCGACCACCACGACCTCGACGCCGACCACCGCGACCTCGACGCCGACCACCACCACCACCACCACGACGGTCCCCGACACGACCACCACCTCCACGTCGACCACGACCTCGACGTCGACCACTACGACGTCGACCTCCACCTCCACGACGACCACCACCACCACGACGACGACCACGACGACGACCACGACGACGGTCCCCGACACGACGACCACCACGTCGACCACGACGACGGTCCCCGACACGACCACCACCTCCACGTCGACGACCACCACCGCGCCGACGTCCACCACCGCGCCGACGACCACCACGACCAAGGCGCCGCCCACCCCGGCGCAAGGCCCGTTGTGTGGGTTGTTCCGGGCCCTGTCGTCGCTGCCGGTCCTCGGGCTGGTGTTCTCCCTGCTGGCACCCATCGCCGGCTGCCGTACGTAGGTACGTAGCCCAAGTCGCCCGGCGTTCACTCGACGTCGGGCCGAGAGGGGCGCCGCTACGTGCTCGAAGACTGTGAGCCACCCGCCGGCGGCGGCGGGTGGCGAGGGGTCGGTTAGCCGCCGGCTCCGGGGATGGCGTCGCGGGCCTGGGCCAAGAGCGGGCCCCGGCGGCGGGTGGTGGTGAGCATGGAGATCTCGGCCGAGCTGAGGGTCTCCTTCTCGCTGAGGGCCTCGGCGATGCGGCGCAGGTCCTCGGCGTTGTCGCCCAGGATGGTGCGGGCGGCCTGCTCGGCCCGCAGCAGCAGCTCGCGGACCTCCTTGGCCCCGTCGCCGTCGTCGTCCTTGCCACCCTTGTCGGCCAGGTCGAAGCGGCCGGTCATGGCCAGGCGCTCCACCATGCGGCGGGCGAGGGCGGCGGCGTGCTCCAGGTCGTCCTCCGACCGGGTGCTGGGCTGGCCGAACGTGTTCATCTCCGCCGCCCGTCCCCCGAGGAGGACGATCAACTGCGCCATCAGCTCCCGCTTGGTGAGCACGTCGCGGTCGTCGCTCGACGCCCACGGCGAACGTCCGAAGGCGCTGCCCCGGTTGACGATCGACACCCGCGACGGCGGCTTGACGCCCCGGAGGAGGAGGGAGAGCAGGGCGTGACCGGCCTCGTGGACCGAGATCAGCTCCTTCTCGTCGTCGGTCATCAGGCGGGCGCTGCGGGCGCCGGCCAGGACCCGGGAGCACGCCTCGTCGACATCTTCGGGGGTGACCCGGTCGCGGTGGCGGCGGGCGGCCAGCAGGCAGGACTCGTTGACGATGTTGGCCAGCTCGGCCGCGTTGAGGCCGGCGGTGTTGGCTGCGATGTCGGACCAGTCGACCCGGCGGGAGATGGGCCGGCGACCGGCGTGGAGCATGAGGATCTTCTCCCGGCCGTCGCGGTCGGGGCGGTCGACCTGGATGCGACGGTCGAAGCGGCCGGGGCGGAGGAGGGCGGAGTCGATGAGCTCAGGCCGGTTGGTGGCGCCCATGATCATCACGCCGGTGTTGCCCTGGAACCCGTCGAGCTCGACCAGCAGCTGGTTGAGGGTGTTGTCGAACTCCCGCTCGCCCGAGGTGTCGGCGTTGCGGTGGCGACCGATGGCGTCGAGCTCGTCGATGAAGATGATGCAGGGGGCCTGGGCCTTGGCCTGCTCGAAGAGCTGGCGCACCCGGGCCGCGCCCAGTCCGACGAACTTCTCGACGAAGGCGGTGGCGGAGACGAAGAAGAAGGGGACGCCGGTCTCGCCGGCGACGGCGCGGGCGAGGAGGGTCTTGCCGCAGCCGGGCAGGCCGTAGAGCAGCACGCCCCGGGGCATCTCCGCGCCGAGGGCCTGGTAGCGCTCGGGCGCCCGCAGGTAGTCGACGACCTCCTGCAGCTCGGTGATGGCCTCGGTGAGCCCGGCCACGTCCTTGAAGGTGACGGTCTCGACCTCGGGGTTGATGTCGCTGCCCCGGTCGGCCTTGCCGATGCGGAAGGGCTGCTCGCCCTGACCGCCGGCGGTCGCCCGCTCACCCCGGCGACGGGGGCGGAACTGGCCGAAGCGCGCTCCCGGACGGGTCAGGCGGAGGCTGCTGATCGCAACGCCCACGATCAGGAACATGACGACGAAGGCAATGATCCAAATCACCGATGTACTCCCGGATGTTCCGTGTCCGCTCGGCCGGCAACCCGAAACGGGACCAAGGATGGAACTGGGTCCTCCACGATCGCGCACACAGTTGCCGCTGCGCCACTAGCAGTTATCGGCAGATAGGTCATCCGACTCAAGGGCCAATTTCCCGTGCTCGGCCCGGACCAGGGTCGGTCGGACGGCGCGGACCACGGTATCGGCGTCGGTTCCTGGGCGGTGACCAGCATCTTCGTGGACGGAACGCTAGCGCCCGACCAGCGCCGATCGTCGGCAATCGCTCCGGCGTCGCCCTAGAAGACGACCGCGGCGGTGGCCTCGGGGGTGGCCGCGACCGGCGCGTTGCGGGCCTTGGCCTGCTCGGCCGAGACGATGGCCACCCGGGTGCCGGTTGGCACCATGGAGAAGAGCTCGGCCTCGTTCTCCTCCAGCATGCGGATGCAGCCGTGGGACGCGCTGTAGCCGATCGAGCCCCGGTCGGACGTGGCGTGGATGAGGATGCCGGGGGCGTCGAGCTCGAGGGCTTTGGTGCCGAGGGGGTTGTACGGGCCCGGCCCGATGACGGCCGGCAGGCCCTTCGCCCAGTCGCTGCCGGGGTTGTACCAGGACGGGTTCTCGATCTTGTTGATGATCTTGTAGATGCCCGTGGGGGTGGGGTAGGAGCCGCTGCCGGTGGCGACGGACCACGATTTCACGATCACGCCCCGGTCGTAGAGGTAGAGCTTGTTCTCGCCGGTGCGGACGAGGATCACCTTGTCGAGCGTGGAGTCGGACGCCCCGGCCGACAAAGTGGCGGTGACGAGCCTCACCGACGTGTCGCCCAGCTGGATGCCCTGCATGATCGCCTTCCGTGACGCCTCGACGTCGAGCGTGCGGCCCGCCCGCTCCGGGGTCAGGCGCACGAAGCCGGTGGAGATGTCGAGGTCGGCGTTCTGGGGGGCCTCCTTCACCGCCTCGGCCGCCTTGGCCAGCACCGCGTCGAGGTCGCCCTCGCCCCAGGCCGGCGGGGCGTCGACGAAGACGGGTTCGCTCGGGCCCAGCACCCGGTTGCCCAGCCGGGTGAGGATGTTGCCCGAGTGGCGCTGGGCGACCCGGACCCGGTCGGGGATGTCGACCCGGAAGCCGAGGTCCCAGGGAGTGGTGGTGACCTCGAAGCGATCGGTCTTGAGCACCACCGGCCGGCGCAGTGGCTCTTCCACCTGGGCCCGGACCCGGACCACCGCCGACTCGAAGTCGAGGCCGCCGACGGGTACGTCCTCGATGATCGTGCCCGATGGCAGCCGGGCGGTGGCGTGGCGGTCGACCGAGATGGCAACGACGCCACCCAGGCCGAGGACGACCAACCCGACGCACAGCCCGACGACGACCTTCGACGAAACCTTGTACTTCCCGGCCATGGTGGGCCGAATCTAGTTCAACGCTGAACTGATTTCCGTCCGCCCCCGCCGGGCCCCAATCAGGAGCCGGGCGGGCCCCCCCGCCGCAGGAGCATCCGGACCATGTCACCGAGGTCGTCGACGCGGAGGACGCGGCAGGCGGCCACGAACACGGCGGCCCCGGCTACGCCCCCCGCCACCAGCTGCACCAGGTCGAGGTCGAAGCGACCGACGATGACCACCATGGCCACCCCGGCCAGCGCCGAGGCCAGCGCCACCCGGGCCAGCACGGCGGCGGCCGACGCCAGCTGCAGCCCGCCCACCCGACGGGACAGCAGCCGCCCCGCCAGCACCGCCCCGGCCACGTAGCAGAGGCTGTGGGCCAGGGCCAGGCCGCGGACGTCGAGCGACGGGAACAGGGCCACCGTCGCCCCGATGAAGACCGCGTTCAGCACCAGGTTGACCAGCATCGGGGTCCGGGCGTCCTGCCGGGCGTAGAAGGCCCGGAGGAACAACAGGAACAGGGAGAACGGGAGCAGCCCGATGGCGAACATCTGCAGCATCCGGGCCAGGAGCTCGCTGCTGCTCGAACTCACCACCCCGTGCTCGAGCAGGGTCGAGAGGAGGGGGCGGGCGAGGGCCAGGTAGGCGGCGGTGGCCGGGAGCATGACCAGGCCCAGGGCCCGGATGCCGCCCGCGACGGAGGAGGCGAAGGCCCGGTCGTCGCCGTCGACGGCCTGGGCGGCCATCCGGGGGCTGAGGGCGGTCATGATCGAGACGGCGGCGATGCCGTAAGGGAGCTGGAAGAAGGCGAAGGCGGTGAAGAAGGCGGTGGGCCCGCCCTGGACGTCGTTGGCCAGCACCAGGCCGATGCCGAGGCCGATCTGGTTGGCCACCACGTACCCGAGGGTCCAGGTGGAGAGGCCGGCCAGCTTCCGCACCGCCGGATGGCGGAATTGGGGTCGGAACCTGATCCGGCTGGGCAGGCGGCGGACGTAGGGCCAGTGGGCCAGGGCCATGGCGGCGACGCCTCCGGTGGTGCCCAGGGCCAGGAGGAGCTTGGCCCCGGCGTCATTGACCACCGCCGCGTCGCTGGTCGACGACCCGAAGACAGCGGCGAAGGCGAGGAACGTGCCGATCACCACCACGTTGTTGAGGATGGGGGCGAACATCGGCACCGCGAACCGGTGGTGGGCGTTGAGCAGGCCGCCGGCGATGGCGGCGTAGCCGTAGAAGGCGATCTGGGGGGCGAAGAAGCGCAGGAAGTAGGTGGCCAGCTCCTGCTGCTGGGCCGCTTCCGGGCCCGAGAGGCGGGAGGTGAAGAGCCGGATCACCCACGGGGCGGCGACCACGGTGAGGGCGCTGAGGGCGACGAGCAGCACCATGGCGGTGGTGGCCATGGCCGAGATGGCCTCGTCGGCGTCCCGGGGCTTGCGGGTGCGGAGCTGCTCCACCACCACGGGGACGAACACCGACGAGAGAACCCCCCCGAGTACGAGCTCGTAGAGGATGTTGGGCATGGTGTTGGCGATGTTGTAGGAGTCGGCCAGGCGGGACTCGGTGACGCCCAGGGCGTAGACGAGGGCGGCCAGCCGGCCCAGGCCGGTGATCCGGGAGACGGCCGTCCCCACCGCCATCACCGCCGCCGACCGGCCCAGGGCCGCGGGCAGGACGGGCGCCTCGTCGTCCTCCGACTGGTCGTCCTTCGGCGGCCCCGGCGTGAGGGGCCCGGGCGGCTCGGTCGTCATCGCAGGCGGAGGCTAGTCAGGGGCTGCACCGCTCCCGCCCGCATCCGCCCGATCCCGGGTGGCAAGATGCCAGCCTCCCTCACCGACCGATCGGAGGCGACGATGGCCACGCTGGCCGAGCTTCGTGTCCGCAGCGAGTCCCTCTTCACCGAGCTGTTGACGGTGCAGGAGAAGAAGGCGCCCGCTCGGCGCCGGGCGGGCACCGCCCTCACCGGGAGACCGACGGCGCCGGCGGGCGCCTCGTTCTCGTGGTTCGACCCCGACGACGCGGTGCGGGCGGCCGCCCTCTCCTTCCGCCTGGCGGCCCTCACCGGCACCCGGAAGCGGGTGAACGACGCCCTCGGAGCGGCCCTCGACCACGCCGACGCGGCCCGGGCCACGGCCCATCCCGAGTTGGTCCGCCAGGGCCTGGCCATGTTCGTCACCCACAACCGCGACGGCCGGCGCCTGGCGAAGCCCCGGACGGTGGTGGCCGCGCCCGGCCTGTTCCGGCCGCCGCCGGCCAAGGCGGGGCGCGGACCGGCCATCTCCATCGGAGGGGCGGCCCCCGGCCTCGACTACTGGCGGGAGGACGCCCTCGCCAACGAGCACCACCAGCATTGGCACGAGGTCTACCCCTTCTCCGGGCTGCCGCCCCGGGATTTCGGCGAATGGCTGGCGACGACGCCCCGTCCCGACATCGCCGCCCTCCTCGAGGGCCTGGCCCCGGGCGGGAACTGGGCCGCCCGGGTGCAGAACGCGACCGTGGCCCAGCTGTCGGAGTTCTTCTCCGAGACCGCCTCCGGCGAGGCGATCAGCGGCCTGTCGCCCCGGCTGTACCGGATGCTCTTCAAGCTCAACGACCGCCAGGGCGAGCTGTTCTTCTACATGCACGAGCAGATGCTGGCCCGCTACGACGCCGAGCTCATCTCCAACGGCCTGGGGCGGGTCGGGCCGTACGGACCGGCCCAGTGGCCGAGACCCATCCCCGAGGGCCACGACCCCACCGACATCACCGGGTTCACCCGCCGGGAGGCGAACCAGCGCCTGGCCGCGGCCGCGGTGACCTCTCTGCGGGGCCTGGAGACGGAGATCACCGACGCCCTCGCCGCCGGTTCCCTGAACGGCCCGACCGGCCCCGTGCCCATCGACCGCACCAACCTGGGGGAGGCGGTGGAGGCGGCTGTGGCCCAGCTGCGGGACTCCGACCCCGCCGGCTACCGGGGCCTGCACAACATCGGCCACGGCCGCATCGCCCAGCTCGCCCCCAACGGCGACGGGGTGATGAACAACCCGGTGGTCGCCATCCGGGACCAGGTCTTCTGGCGCTGGCACAAGCACATCGACGATCTCGGCGCGGCGTGGCAGGACGCGCAGCCGCCGGTCGACTTCTCCGACGCGCCCCCCGTCCTCGTCCGCAACGCCCTCGCCGCCGGCTCGACCACCGCCTGGGCCAGCCCCGACATCATCCTGTGCCGGACGGCCGACCTCCCCGGCGGCAACCGGTCCGCCCTCGGCCAGCGCCTCTTCGGCGGGGCCGCGTGGGACACCGACTTCACCGCCGGCCAGGCCACCTCCGGCACCACCACGGTGCGGACGGTGAGCGAGCTGACCACCACCATGGGCACCGTCCAGTTCCGGGGCCGGCCCGTCCGCTTCCTCACCCATGAGCCGTACTCCTACTTCCTGCGCCTGGAGAACACGTCCGCCGCCGAGCGGCAGGTGACCGTCCGCATCTTCCTGGCCCCGGCCGCGCCGGCGCGGGACCGGCGGACGTGGATCGAGATGGACAAGTTCCTCCTCACCGTCCCCGCCGCCACCCGGCTGGTCGCCTACCGGGCCGACTCGGAGTCGTCAGTGGTGAAGCGGCCGGTCGACACCAGCCCGGCGGCCGCCCTCGGGGGCGGGAGCGGGCCCGACGAGGACTCCTACTGCGACTGCGGCTGGCCCTACACGCTCCTGCTGCCCCGGGGGACGCCCGCCGGGCTCCCGTTCCGTCTCATGGTCATCTGCACCGACGCCGCCGTCGACTTGGTGCCGGTCCAGGCCCAGTGCGGCTCCATGAGCTGGTGCGGGGCCGTCGACCGCTACCCCGACACCCGCGACATGGGCTACCCCTTCGCCCGTCCCTGGTCCGGCTCGGCCGCCAACGCCGTCCGGGACACGATCGTGCGCCTCCCCCACGCCGCCGCCCGCACGGTGACCATCCGCCACACGGGGTAGGCGGCCCGCCCTCCCTACAACGCGATCTCGTGGTCGACGAAGAACTGCTTGGCCGGGATGTCCTGGGTGTCGACCAGGGCGGTGCGGTCGGCCAGCTGCTTGACGAGGGTGTTGCGGGGAACCTCGGTGCCGCGGGCGGAGTTGCCGTGTTTGCCGGTGCGGGTGGAGAGGAGGGTGACCATCCGGTCGGCGGGCACGGGCGCGTCGAGGCGGGCGAAGTTCTCCCACAGCAGCTTGCGGGGGGTGGCGTTGAGGCTTCCGTGGTGGCCGACCTTGTACACGTGGACGCCCGCCAGCCGGGCCCGGGTGGCGGCCGCGTCGGGCGCGTCCTGCAGGGCGTAGCGCCAGTTCTCGATCTGGGCGTCGCCCGGGAAGAGGAGCAGCTTGCCCCCCACCTCGAACAGCAGGATGAGGCTGGTGTTGTTCATGGCCTCGTCGAGGATGCGGACCACCGACAGAAGCTCCTCCGCGTTCATCCGGTCGATCTTGGGGATGAGCCAGCGGGCCTCTTGAGGGATCTGCTTGGCCTTCTTCGCCTGGGGGAAGATCGGCTTCGCCGTCGAGCCGGGGTTGACGGTGCGGGCGGTGGTGGCGGCCAGGTGCCAGAACTCGTCGGGATCGGTGCTGGCCTGGCGCTCGATCGACTTCGACTGCTCGAGCGTGGGTGGCCCCAGCACGTCGATCTTCACCCCCGGCAGCACCGCCGTGATCGGCAGCTTGGTGCCGTGGGCGGCGTAGACCCGCTTCTTCCCCAGCTGCATGAGGTTGGTGAGGGCTTCGCGGTTCTTGATGTTCTCCTCGCCCAGGAAGGCGAGCTGGGCGGCCAGGGCCGCCGGGACGCCGCTGAGGGGAGCCACCCGCACCGCCTCCCGCGCCACCAGGCCCGCCACCGCGTGCATGTCGTCGAGCCGGGCCACCGCCCGTCGCCTGCGGGCCGCCATCGCCGGTGCCCTCCCCGTCGAGCCGGTGGACGAGGCGGGAACGGGAGCGATGGCGTCGCGCTCCAGGGCCGGGTCCTCGGTCCACGGCAGCACCACCAGGTCGGGGTCGAGGGTCGCGATCACCCTTCCGGCGCCGCCGGCGAAGCCGGAGATGTGGTCGGTGTGGCGGTGGGTGGCCACCACCATGTCGAGATGGCCGCCGACCTCGGTGCGGATGTCCTCCGCGATCTGCTCCATGGTGGGCGTCTTGCGGTTGGGGGGCAGGGCGGTGGTCCCGAAGTCGATCAGGACGTGGCGGGGGCGCCCGGTGGCGTAGCGGAAGGTGAGCAGGAAGCAGTCGCCGAAGCCGACGTTGTAGGCCCGGACGCGCAGGCTGGTGGGAGTGGACGCCGTCACCAGACCTCCCCCCGGGCCTGGTCGGTGCCGAGCGCCCGCCGCAGGTGCATGGCCGACAGCCGGGCCGCGAACGAGCTGCCCTTGTTGAAGAAGCCCTGCTCCCACAGGTAGTCGAGCCGGGCCTGGGCCACGGCCAGCGAGTCCTTGCGTCTCGGGTCGGGCAGGCGGTTGTGGATCTCGTACTTGAGCATCCCGTACTCGTCGAGGATCAGGGTGCTGCCGCCCTGGAGGACGACCTCGCAGTCGTCGGCCATCCCGTCCGGCTTCACCAGGCCGTAGTCGACGAGCTCGGACGCGATCACCTCCACGTACTGGATGCACTCGGCGACGGTCTCGTGCACCGGGAACCCGTCCTCCGGCCCGATGCGCAGGCTGGGACGCACGCTGGTGACCCGGGTGTAGGCCCGGGGGTTGAGGGCGAGGTCCTCCTGGTTGGCCCACAGCAGGCGGAACATCTCGGTGCGGTCGGTCTGCAGGCTGGAGAAGCGGATGCCCTCCCGGGCCAGCTGCAGGTCGGAGCGCTTCCACAGGCCGCCGGCGGCGGGCGACGAGGGGGCGATCCCGTACCGGCCGAACCAGCCCCGCAGGGCGTCGCGGAGGCCGTAGCGGGTGTCGTTGTCGCGCACCTCGGTGTCGGCGGTGAGGATGGCCGACAGGAAGTCGCCGAAGGTGAGGTGGATGGGCGGGGTGTAGTCGATGGCCCGGATGCTCATGGTGAGGAGCTGGTCGGCGACGTTCGCCCCCTCCTCCGCCACCCGCTGGCGGTCGAGGAAGTCGCCCCGGATGTGGCCGAGGGCGGTGAGACGTCGGGTCCACACGTCGAGGAAGGCCCGCATCACCGCCGCCACCAGCACTTCCCCCCGCCGGTGGGGCTCGCGGTACTCGAGCAGGTCGAGGATCTTGGGGTCGGGGTCGATGAGGACGGACCGGCGCAGGGCGTTGACCCGGGCGCCGGCCATCTCCGGGTCCATCTCCTCGGCCAGCCCGAACAGCACCGACTCCCGCAGCTGGTCGGACTCCACCTTGCTCCGGTGGATGAGCCCCTCGGGGTCGGGCTTGCCCTTGCCCGCTCGTTTGTCGATGAGCTCCTCCAGCACCTCCTGCATGCTGAACACCGACAGCAGGGCCACGATGTCGGAGTAGCCCTCGTGGAAGGCGGCCTGGTCGGGCGACGAGGGGGCCATGAACCGGCCCCGGAGGCCGTCGAGGAGGGCGTGGGTGGTCTCGTGGACGACCACGTCGTGGGACAGGCAGGTGAACACCAACTCGTCCCGCCGGCGGAAGTAGCCGAGGAGGAGCGACTCGCTCTCCGGCGAATAGAAGGCGTTGGCCGCCTCGAAGGCGTGGGGGACGACCTTGAGCTGGTGGGCCTCGAAGCCCCAGGCCACCCGCCGGCCGAGGGCGAACTCGAAGCGGGCCAGGGTGCGCATGACCAGCCCGTAGACGTTCTGGGCGTGGAACCCGGGTTCGCCCAGGATGACGGCGTCGGTCGGCGGGGGGGCGGGAACGGCCTCGTCGGCGGCCGCCGGCGGGGGGAGCTCGGTTGGTTCGTAGAACGTCTGGGTGGTCGAGTCGTAGTCGACCACGTGCACCCGGTGGCCGGTGGGCCCGGGGCCCAGGTTCTCGTAGGGGAGGAGCACGGGCGCGGTGAGGATCCGGCCCTCCGGACCCGTCCGCACGCCCGGATCCTGGGCCACCACCGTCAGCCGTCGGCTGCGCAACGCCTCCGTCATGGAGCGGGTGACCGGGATCGAACCGGCATGGCCAGCTTGGAAGGCTGGGGCTCTACCATTGAGCTACACCCGCGTTGGTGTGGTCGGGGAGGGGGGATTTGAACCCCCGACCGCCTGCCCCCAAAGCAGGTGCGCTACCACTGCGCCACTCCCCGGTCTGTCTCACATACCTGTCTGACCTGGACTTTTGCGTCCCCGTGCCAGCCCAGGCGATGAGCACACCGCCACTACACACAGGCCTCGGTTGGTTTCAGGGATCCGCGCAATGCTCAAGTTCGCGGTCACGCAGCCAGCGTAAACGACATCACTGCGCTGCAACGAGACTTCGAGCGCTCGCCGCTGGCTGCCGCCGCTCGCCCCGCACCATCCAGACCGATGTCGAGGCCATCAGCCAGCTGGCCGATTCCTCGAGCGTTCGGAGATTCCCGCCGCTGCCATTGCTCCGCAGGATCACGTGGAGGCGTTCATGGACGAACGGAAACAGACCACGAAGCCCCCGCCACCCCAAACTGATGCCGGGGGTTGCAGCAGTTCGCCTCGATGACGAATTCAGGTCGAGCGCTCGGCCCGACTCAGCTATCGGCAATGGTATCAAGTTCGGCTATGCGCGCACAGCTGGGCGCACCTGGTGCAGCACCTTGTGGGATTGTCTTGGTCGCCTCCGAACCAAGACGACCTGGATCGGTGGTCGTGGATGTGGATGTCGATGTGAATGAGAACTCGGCAGCTGCTTGTCCGCTAACAGGGTCTAGGTTCACGACGAAGCGCTCGTCCTTTCCTCCAAGGCCTATTTCGTATTTGACCGAACCCTCAGAGATCTCTTGGGAGATAACGAACGGGATAGCCCTCCGATCAATCGCAATTCGCAGGACCTGCTCCGTAACAGGTGATTCCAGAATTACCAGGTACGAAGAATTGATGGAGCGCAGGACGAGGCGACAACTTTCGTCTAACAGCCGAAAGTAGCCGTAGTTGCCCAAGTCGGTGTCCTTGATCCCTCCGCCGATCAGCAGCCCCTGCTCGATCCAGTCCGCAACGACCGGACTGAGCGGACCCTGGATCGAAAGTGTTGAGCCTGCGCTGTTTGCGACCAGTAGATGGTTGTCCGGCAACTTGAGCGCGAAAAGTCCACCCCCGCTCAGCAGGTTTACCGGTGGGCACTCCTGCGCCGCCCCGAGAGCTTCCCAGGCCGCCCACAGCGCCCTGGCGGCGCCAAGAGGCACTGCCGGGTCGACACTACCGAGGAATGTACTCTCACAGGATCGGTGCTGCCCTGTAGTCGATACTGCGGGATCCGGCGGAGCGACTTGGCGGCTGTCACCGTCTAGCGCTGGGGGGGAGGCAATCCTCGGTGGTTCGGTTGTAGGGGGCACAGTCGTCGGCGGCATTGTTGTCGGCGGCGCAGTTGTCGGCACTGAGGTCAGTGAGACTGTCGCAGTCGACCTCTCGGGGTCCGATCGCCGGTCGGCATCCGGCACATCGGCGCCGACCGTGCTAAGGCCGCGCAGCGCCAACTCATCTTTTATCGGCAGGGCCACAGCGAAGTATACGGCCGCGATTGCTATACACGTGAGAGCAACCGCCGGCGCGAATGGAATTAGCATTTCTCCGTCCTGGCTAATGACTTTCGGAGGGATTCTTAAAGAATCGAGAAACGCTGGAACCTGGTCCATGAGTCGCCACACGCTAAGAATTCGAGCCGAGACTCCCGCCCGCTGGTATCCGATCGCTTTGAGATCCAACATCGCCCAAAGACTGGCCAGAAGTAGCGAACCCACGACGTACCGCAGGAGGTGCGGTCGTCCTGGCTCGTCGGCGACTCGGCTGACTGAGAATCCAAACACTTGGATGGCCGTCGCCGTCGCCATCCCCATCAGGCTGATCAAGAACATCGTCCTGGCGAGTTGTCCCCGACTTCTGCCATCTACGATGCCATTCGGCGATTCCTTGATCCACCCAGGCCGCAGAATGACCAGAAGAGCATGCACCGCACGCACCCCCGACACCGCGAGCAGAATCGATCCGGCGACCCAGAGGGCGTCGGCGAGGAGCGACGGACGCAGCAGAAACACGAGAGGTGGAACGGGCGTTGCCCAGCCGAGGGACTTTAGGAGGCTCTTCCACCACTGCACCCGCTTGGGGTCATCCTCAGTCGGGTTGGACCAATTCATCACTGCAAGTACGACCGCTTAGCCGCCAGGACCGTCACTCGTTGTCGGATACATGACGATGAATAGCGTCTGACGCGAACCTGTACTGATGCCGCCTCTGCCGCAGCAGGTCGACCAGTCACCGATGACTACCCGGCTGGCCCTACGTCATCGCCCGATCTCCCACCATGCAACTTCCGCCGTTTGCACGTACTCGCGCCAGAACTTGTCGTGCATAACCCTGAGGCCAGAGTGGTCGCCATGTGCGACCTTGACCATCGTGTAGCGGTTGTCGAAGAAGCTCCAGGAGTCGACTGGGAACGGTTCAGGCCCGAAGAACCGACAAAGACCCGCGGCCCACCGCCATCGGATGACCGACTCGGCTACGTCATGACCACCAAGCCGGACTCGTGCTGCAACACGGGCAACGGCCATGTCTGGAGTGGGGAGGGCAATGAAGACTAGCCGCACCTGATAGCCGCGAGCTCTCAGCTTTGGGAACCGCACGGCGAAACCCTTGCGAGAATAGTTCGTCTCGTGCAGAAACGCTGCCGGCCGCACCAAGAGTTCATCCATGCGACGGATAGTGTCTTTCGCGGCCATAATCTCCGCTTGGCGGTTAGGCATTCCGGAAGCGCGATAGGAGGCCGCGATCGGATCGGTCAGGACGAATTCGACGTCACGAGATAGGCCGAGCAGCGATCGATTTTCTAGCAGCGTTGATTTGCCCGCCCCGTTGGGGCCGGCGAGAAATGTCGCGGACAGGGGGAATTTCGCCTTGTAGGAATATTTGGGGATTTCCCCAGCCTTGGTAGATGTTCGGCTAGTCACTCCGCCGTCGCTGATCATAAGGTGAACAACCTACCTATTGTCGGACGCAGCTATTCAGTCATTTGAGATAAGACTGTCCGAATCGAGAGGTAATCAGTTTGCACCAATCACCTCTCGTGATCGAACCCCCGAATTACGGACCTGTGGTCCCTGGTCTGTTGACCGGAAATCTCAAACTGCGATGACGGAGGGGACCAGACGATGGCCGGTCAGCTGTGCTCCTTGTAGCCCAAGTCTCCAGGCCGGAGAACGAGAACCTTATTGTCACTAAACACAACGCGGTCCGCTCCAGCCTTAAGAAGCTTGCGGAGACCAACACGTGCTGCGGTCACGACCCGATCCATTCCTTCTGGGTCAGTCAGGGAGACATTCATAGGATCGACGGCGCCGTGCGCACGTGCCCCTACCGCACCAGTGGCAGGACTTGAAGGTCGGTGGAACCGAATTACGTCGGATACGTCCCTGCTGTGCTGTGGATCATGAGTAGAGCCACCGCAACAAGGGCACCCGCCGTCGGGCCTACCAGGGACAGTCATCGCGGACCGACTCGTCGCATGGGGATGGCACGATCAGTACCCCTGACAACACGGACTAAACCCCAATGGATGCTCCGCTCCGCGATCGCGGGCCCGTTCACCTCATACACGAAGAGACCCTTCCATGAGCACTCACATCGCCGTCACTCTCGCTTTGAAGCAGCATCGCACCACCGGGGAGGAACGTTACAGCGAGGAATGTCCGGCGACCAGTACACCCGCGACGGCGACGCCCAGACACACCCTCATAATTCATGACCAGAACCCGGAGGTCAGGACCATGCCAGGACTCAAGATTTTACCACGTCGACTGCTTTGACCTCCTGGCGGCGGCCTCCGTTCGACCCTGGCGTGCGCAGCGCGGCCATCACCGTCTTCTTGTGCACGTCCAATACGCACAGCGATCGATGATTGCATCCATTGGGGCGACACCTGGGAGCGGGCGCCAACGCCGGGTGCGCATGGCGGTCTGACCTGGACTTTTGCGTCCCCGTGCCGGGGCGGACCCCCGGCGCCGCGTCGCGATCGTACTCGGTGACCTCTGTCGGGACGGCCCGGATAGAGTCCGGCCCGGCTGGATGCCGGGCTGGGCCAGGGAGGATCTTGGGACTGGGTGTGGGACGGAACGTGGCGCTGGTCGCCGGCCTGGCCGGCCACTTGGCGGTGGGGGTGTTCTACCTGGCCGTGGGCCTGGTCGTTCCGGGTCCGGTGATCCCCTTCTTCTGGGCCTTCTGGGTCCTCCTGGCGGTGCTGGCGGTGCGCCACCGCGACGACCCCCGGTGGGTGCTGGCCACGCCGGTGGTGGCGGTGGTGGTGCTCATCGCCGCGGTGTCGCTGGGGGAGGCCGTCTTCGGCTGGACGGCCTAGACGCCCGCCTCGGGACCGGGCTCGGGCACGGGCGGCAGCGGGGGCGTGAGCACTCGGTAGAGGAGCACCCGCCAGCCGCCGCTGGCCGTGTCCTCGGGGATGAAGTCGGGGAGGAGCTTGTAGAAGCGGCAGGCGGTGAGCCGCCGGTACATGGCCAGGGCGGGATCGTGGAGGAACTCGGCGTCGGACGGCATGGCGCCCGTCTCCCGGAAGCGCTCGAGCATGCGCCGGATCTCGGGACGGGCCTTGACCTGGTCGTTCCCGTTGTAGGAGGGCAGCTGGCCGTCGGCCACCGCGTGCTCCAGGCCCGCCTGCCGGCCCATCGCCAGGGCCCCTTCGACCAGGTCGCGGAAGAGCACCACCCGGCGGTCGGCGGGGTCGACGCCCAGGCTGTAGAGGCAGACGGTGTTGGCGTCGGGCAGCACCGGCTGACTCGAGTGGGCCTTGAACGTGGTCGGGTACGACGACGGGTCGTCGGGCGAGAAGCGGATGAACGAGAACGAGATCTGGCCCACCAGCCGCCCCCCCTGCCCGGGGTCGCGCAGGCGGGCGACGAGCATGTGGTGGCCGAGGGCGAAGCGGTCGAGGACGGTCTGGCGGCTGGCCTGCAGCTCGGGGTCGAACGCCTTGGCCTCCAGCTCCATGATCGGGTCGATGTCGGCCGGACCGGCGGCCACGATCTCGTAATCACTCATCTGAATCACTCACGTGACGATCTCGGACCGGAAGTCCTCGAACTTGCCGCCCTTGCTGCGGGGGACCTCGGCCACGTAGGTGAAGTCGACGTCGAAGCGGTGGCCGAGGGTGGCGGCCAGGTAGGCCCGCATGATGTCCTCCTCGTCGGGCCCGAGGGCGCGGGGGCACACCAGCAGCACCTCCAGGGCGGTGAGGCTCTTCTGCACCACCTGGAACTGCTGGAGCGGGGGCAGGGCGGGTCCGCCGGCGGAGGCGAACTCGGACGGGTCGCGGATGTTGGGCCAGCGCTGGTCGCCGTCGGGCAGGGTCAGCATGTTGCGCTGGCGGCCGAGGACGCGGGTCAGCACCGGCAGGCCCCGTCCGCAGGGGCAGGCCTCGCCCACCTCGGCGAAGTCGCCCAGCTCGTAGCGGAGGAGGGGCGTGGCGAAGTTGTGCAGGGTGGTCACCACCACCCGTCCCACCTGTCCCGGCCGGCACGCCTCGCCCTCGTCGTCGACCACCTCCACCAGCAGGTTCTCCGATTGCACGTGGTAATGGTCGTGCTCCGGACACTGGAGGGCGATGTAGCCCACCTCCTGGCTGGAGTACATGTCGACCAGGGGGATGCCCCATGCCGCCCGGCACGCGTCCCGGGCCCGGGGCTCCAGCACCTCGCCGAACGTGCGCACCTCGAGCAGGCCGGGCACGCGCCTCACCCCGTTCGGAGAAGTGGCGGGCCAGGGCGACCACGTTGGACGGGTAGGTGAGCAGGTAACCGGGCCGCTCCCGGGCCAGCCAGACCGCCTGTTCCCGCACCGTGCGGTCGATGTCGAGGGCGATCGCGGGCCCGGTGCGCAGCACGCCGTCGGTGGCCGAGCCCCAGTTGGCCGAGATCGAACCCTCGACCGGGGGCGCCTTGGCCAGGGGGAACTGGCGGATGACGGCCAGCGTGCGGCCGAAGTCCCGCCCGTGCCAGAGGTGGTCGCGGATGGTCAACGTCGCCCAGAAGAGCTGGGTGAGGGCGGTACCCACGGTCTGCACCGGCCGGCCGGTCGAGCCCGACGTCATCAGGGTGAACTGGCGGCCGTGGTCGGCGGGGACGGCGCGGCTGCGGACGTCGTCACCCGCCGCCTGCAGCTCGGTCCGCCGCAGGACGGGAAGCCGCCGCCAGTGCTCGGCGGTCAGCGGGCTGGCCCGGGCGACCAGCCCGTCTCCTGCAGGCGAGGCCCGTAGAAGGCGACGGTGGCGGCGGTGTGCTCGACCAGCGTGGAGAGTTGTCCGAGCTGATGGTGGGCCATGGTTTCGGCCGGCCACCACTGCGATTGCTCCAGCTGGTAGAGCAGGCTGAGGATCAGGGCGCCCCGGCCGTGGGGCACCACCGGCCAGCCGATCCCGGTCATCGGGGTCTCGATCGGGAGCACGGCGGGGGACGGCGTCATGTCACGGCTTCATGTCAAGGCGTCATGTCAGGGCGAGGGGGGTGGGAACGGGCCACTGCGGGAGGTTACGTCGCCGCGGAGGGTCAGAAACTGGTCATTGACCAGGGCGGCGAAAGTCTTTACCCTTCGCCGGGACCCGCCAAACCGGGTCCTGCCGTTTTTTGGGGGAATTTTCCGCGGGAGCTTTCGGGGGCTAGCACCATGCGTCGATCCACACTCTGCGCCTTGAGAAACAGGGCCGGCAGAACCCACTTCGAGGTGGCCGCGGTCATCTCCGTGCTCGGCCTGGTCGTCATGGGCCGGCCCCTGCTGGCGGGGGGACTGGTGGCCGACGGTCCCCTGACCGTCCCCGCCACGGCCGGGCTGGTCCCCGCCACCGCCGCCCCGCTCGCCGACGCCCAGACCGCCGACATCCAGACCGCCGCCCACATCCAGACCGGCGACGAACCAGCGGCCGAGGTCGTCACCTGGTCGGCCGACGACCCCCTGGCCTGGTTCGCCCCCGGCGGCCGCAACCAGGGCACCGAGAACCTGGCCGCGGCCCTGGCCGCCATCGCCCTCGCCGACAACCCGCCCCTCTACGTCAGCGACGGATGGGGCCGCACGTGGGGCGCGTCGACCTCGGACCACTCCCTGAGCCAAACCACCTCCTGGGCCACCGACCTGGCCGTCCGGGGCATCCAGCGACCCACCCCCCAGACCGAGGAGGCGGCCCGACGGGTGGCGGCCGCCCTCGGACGTCCGGGCTGGAGCGGCGGAGACCTCAAGGTCGTCATCGGCGGGTACCGCTTTCAGGTCCTGTGGAAGGTGGCGGGCCACTTCAACCACGTCCACGTCGGCGTGCGCAAGGTCTAGTTCGCCACACCGGCGCCAGCGCCGCCCGGCGCCATCGCTGGGTACCCCGCTGGGCCGCCTAGACTCCTAAGCCCGTGAAGACCACCGTCGAACCCCTCGAGGGCAACAAGGTCAAGCTTTCCGTCGAGGTCGACGAGGGCGAGTTCAGCGACGCCATCGACGCCGCCTTCCGAAAGATCGCCCGCCAGGTGCGGATCCCGGGCTTTCGGCCCGGAAAAGCGCCCCGCCAGATCATCGAGGCCCGCGTGGGGCTCGAGGCCGCCCGCCAGGAGGCGCTGAGCGACTCCCTGCCCGGGTTCTACGAGCGGGCGCTCAAGGAGAACGCCATCGAGGCCATCGCCGCGCCCGACATCGACATCACGTCGGGCCGCGAATCGGGCCCGATCATCTTCGACGCCGTCGTCGAGATCATGCCCACCGTCACCGTGGCCGGCTACCAGGGCCTGAAGGTCGTGCTCCCCGGGTTCACCGTCACCGAGGAGCACATCGACGGCAAGCTCGACATGATGCGCGACAAGTACGGCGAGCTGGTCACCGTCAACCGGGCCGCCCGCGACCTCGACTACGTGTCGATGGACCGCAAGCTCTACCGCCACGACGAGACGATCATGGCGGCCGAGGACGAGCTCTACCAGGTCGGCTCCAGCACCGCCGGCACCGACCTCGACAGCAACCTGCGGGGCGCCAAGGCGGGCGACATCCTCAAGTTCAACGTCGAGCACCCCGACCCCGAGATCGGCGAGGTCACCTTCCAGGTCCTGGTCAAGGAGGTCAAGGAGAAGGTCCTCCCCGAGGTCACCGACGAGTGGGCCATGGAGGCCTGGGAGCTCGACTCGGTGGAGGAGCTCCGCAAGGACATCCGCTACCAGCTGGAGGCCGTCCGCAAGGTCGAGAACGCCTTCGTCATGCGGGGCCGGGTCGTGGAGGCCCTGGTCGAGCTGGTCGACGAGGAGGTCCCCGAGGCGCTGGTGTCGGCCGAGCTCGAGCACCGCCTGCGGGGGCTGATCCAGCGGGTCACCAAGGAGGGTCTCGACCTCGGCGCCTGGCTCCAGGCCACCGGTCGCAGCCAGGAGGACGTCATCCTCGAGCTGCGCAACGACTCGGTGGCGGCGGCCAAGCTCGACCTCGCCCTGAAGGCGGTGGCGGAGATGGAGAACATCGAAGCCGACGACGCCGAGATCGACTCCGAGATCGCCCGGCTGGCGGAAAAGACGGGCAAGAAGGCGGCCGCGATGCGCCGCGAGCTCGACGGCGCAGGCCAGTTGCCCGCGGTACGCTCGGACCTCAGGAAGTCAAAGGCCCTGGAATGGCTCATCGGCCAGACCGAGTACGTCGACGAAGAGGGGCAACCCATCGACCGCTCGTTCCTGTTCCCGTCCGATGAGGCCGACGCAGAGTCCGAGGCCGCCGCATCGCAGGAAACTCCAGCAGCAGTCGAAGGTCCGGAAAAAGAGGTTCAGTGACACTGCCGATCTACAACTACCTCGTACCCACGGTCATCGAGCAGACGAACCGCGGGGAGCGGGCCTTCGACATCTACTCGAGGCTGCTGAAGGAACGCATCATCTTCCTGGGCACGCCCATCGACGACACCGTGGCCAACCTGATCATGGCCCAGCTGCTGCACCTGGAGTCGGAAGACTCCGACAAGGACATCAACCTCTACATCAACTCGCCGGGCGGCGAGATCACCGGCTTGTTCGCCATCTATGACACCATGCAGTTCATCAAGCCCGACATCGCCACCTACTGCATGGGGCAGGCGGCCTCGGCGGCAGCCGTCCTTCTGGCTGCCGGCACCAAGGGCAAGCGACACGCCCTCCCGCACTCTCGGATCCTGCTCCACCAGCCCTACAGCGGCGCCGGCGGCCAGGCCTCCGACATCGAGATCCAGGCTCGGGAGATCACCCGGATGCGGGAGCTCCTGGAGTCGGTCGTCGCGCACCACACCGGGCAAACCCTCGAGCGGGTCAACAAGGACACCGACCGAGACTTCATCTTGAGCGCGGACGAGGCCAAGGCATACGGCATCATCGACGAGGTGATCGCCACGCGCGAGCTGAACCCGGTGCCTCAGGTCGCGGGCGTCAGCTAAGAACTGTCAAGCCAGGCTTTAGGGGGTCTTCGGAGTGGCCAAGTTCGGCGATGGCGGCGAGTTGCTGAAATGCTCGTTCTGCGGCAAGTCGCAGAAGCAGGTAAAGAAGCTCATCGCCGGCCCCGGGGTCTACATCTGCGACGAGTGCATCGACCTCTGCAACGAGATCATCGAGGAAGAGCTCTCGGAGACGTCGGAGGTCCGCTTCGACGAGCTACCGAAGCCCCGTGAGATCTACGAGTTCCTGAACGACTACGTCATCGGGCAGGACTACGCCAAGAAGATCCTCGCGGTCGCGGTCTACAACCACTACAAGCGGGTCCAGGTGGGCGCCGCCTCCGGCCCCGACGGCGACGTCGAGCTGGCCAAGTCCAACATCCTCCTGCTCGGCCCCACCGGCTGCGGCAAGACCCTGCTGGCCCAGACCCTGGCCCGCATGCTCAATGTCCCCTTCGCCATCGCCGACGCCACCGCCCTCACCGAGGCCGGCTACGTGGGCGAAGACGTCGAGAACATCCTCCTCAAGCTCATCCAGGCCGCCGACTACGACGTCAAAAAGGCCGAGACCGGCATCATCTACATCGACGAGATCGACAAGATCGCCCGCAAGAGCGAGAACCCGTCGATCACCCGCGACGTGTCGGGCGAGGGCGTGCAGCAGGCCCTGCTCAAGATCCTGGAGGGCACCACCGCCTCGGTGCCGCCCCAGGGGGGCCGCAAGCACCCCCACCAGGAGTTCATCCAGATCGACACCACCAACATCCTGTTCATCTGCGGCGGGGCGTTCGCCGGCATCGAGAAGCTCATCGAGAGCCGCATCGGGCACAAGGGCGTCGGCTTCGGCGCCGAACTGCGCCGGTCGGGCGACAAGGACCTGGGGGCGCTGCTCACCAAGGTCCTGCCCGAGGACCTGCTCAAGTTCGGGCTGATCCCGGAGTTCGTGGGCCGGCTGCCGGTCATCGGCGCCGTGTCCAACCTCGACCAGGAGGCCCTCGTGCGCATCCTGGTCGAGCCCAAGAACGCCCTGGTCAAGCAGTTTCGCCGGTCGTTCGAGCTGGATTCGGTCGACCTCGAGTTCACCGACGAGGCCCTGGAGGCGGTGTCGGAGCAGGCGTTGCTCCGGGGCACCGGCGCCCGGGGCCTGCGGGCCATCCTCGAAGAGGTCCTGCTCAACGTGATGTTCGACCTGCCCTCCCGCACCGACATCGGCCGGTGCGTGATCGACCGGTCGGTCGTGCTGCAAAAGGTGAACCCCACCCTGGTTCCCCGCACCGAGCCCGCCCGCCCCCCCGCCCGCCCGAGGCGCGCCGCTTCTTAGCCCTCGCTTCCCCCGTCTGGCGTCTCCCGGCGTGACCGGACGACCGCCTCGGACAGGTCCAGCGCCGCATTGATCGCTTGGACGCGAACGGCCATGGGTGTGTCGGGCGTAATAGCGGGGGCCTCGTCCGGTCCACCCAGGAGGTCTTCGGGACCTGTGTCGAACGGTGGAAAGTCGATCACCCGCTTGCCCGCGACTGCCATCAGCTCGTAGCCGCACGACGCCAGGAGGCGGTGCAGCGTCTCGACGGTCGGCACCCGCCGGTCGTTTTCGATGGCCGAGATATTCGACTGCTCGATCCCCGAGATGGCGGCGAGCTGCTGCTGGGTCATGCCCCGCGAGGTGCGGGCCCGTTGGACGACAGCGCCGTACATGCCGGCCATTATATCGAGAACGATATGCGGGTCTTGGAATTGGGAAACACTGCCCACGGGTAGGGTGGTTTTGAACCTGCCTAGGAGGTCGCGTATGCGGAAAGCCGTGAAGTTGCTGATTGTCGGAGGTGTGGTCGGGGCCGCGGTGGTCGCGGTCAAGTCGCTCCGGTCCGAGGAGCAGGTGGAGAACCTTCCCGCCCAGGCGGCGAAGTCGGCCGGCATGGGCGCCGCCGCCGGCGGACTGGTCGGACTGCTGTTCGACCTGCGGTCCCGTCGCAAGTCGAAGCGGGGTCGGATCGCCAAGGCCCTCAGCTCCATCCCCGTCCTGCCCGCCCGCTCCACCCTTCCCGACCTGCACGACCTCGAGCGGGCCAGCCGCCGGGCGCGCAAGTCGGCGGTCAAGGCCGCCCACCGGGCCCAGGCCAAGGCCGAGCACCTGGCCGACGCCACCCGGGAGCGACTGGCCAGCTAACAGCTACTGACGGAGCCGCCTACGGTCGGGCGGTATGAATATCGAGGGTGCCCTGGCCTACCTGGACGCCCACGTCAATCTGGAGACGTCGACGAGCCGCCGGGCAGCAGCCCGGCGGCTCGATCGCGTGAGGGACCTGGTCGGCCTCATGGGCGACCCCCAGGCGAGCTACCCCGTCATCCACCTCACCGGCACCAATGGCAAGGGGTCGACGGCGAGGATGCTCACCGCCCTGCTGGTGGAGAAGGGCCTGTCGGTGGGCACCTACACCAGCCCCCACCTCGAGCGCATCAACGAGCGCATGGCGTGGAACGGCGACCCCATTGACAACGCCTCCTTCGTCGAGGTCATCCAAGCGGTGGCCCAGCTGGAGCCGCTCCTCGACTCGCCACCCACCCACTTCGAGATCCTCACCGCCGCCGCCTACCGCTGGTTCGCCGACGTGGCGGTCGACGTGGCCGTGGTCGAGGTGGGCCTGGGCGGGCGATGGGACGCCACCAACGTGGCCGACGGGCAGGTGGCGGCCGTCACCAACGTCAGCCTCGACCACGCCGAGGTCATCGGCCCCACCGTCCTCGACATCGCCGAGGAGAAGGCGGGCATCGTCAAGGCGGGCTCGGTGGTGGTGGTGGGGGAAACGGAGCCCGAGCTGGTGGAGGTCTTCACCCGGGCCGCCTTCGCCACGTCGGCCGAGACGGTGTGGCTGCGGGGCCGCGACTTCGACTGCATCGCCAACGACCTCGCCCACGGGGGACGGGTCATCGAGCTGGTCACGCCCGGCGCCCGCTACCCCCAGGTCTTCCTACCCGTCCACGGCGCCTACCAGGGCGAGAACGCGGCCATCGCCCTGGCCGCCGCGGAAGCGTTCTTCGGCTCCCCCCTCGATCCCGACCTGGTGTCCGACGCCCTGGCCGGACTGCGCCTACCCGGCCGGCTGGAGGTGATCAGCCGCGACCCGCTTCTCGTGCTCGACGGCGCCCACAACCCGGCGGGCGCGGCCCGGTCGACGGCCGCCATCGAGGAGGCGTTCGCGGGACGGGGCGGGCGCATCCTGGTGGTCGGGATGCTGATCGGACGGGACCCGGTGGAGATGCTGGAGGCGTTCGACGCCGGAGCGGCCCGCCTGGTCGTCACCTGCCCCCCGCCGTCGCCGCGGGCGATGGCGGCGGCGGAGGTGGCCGACGCCGCTCGGGCCCTGGGGACGGAGGCGGAGGAGGCGGCGTCGGTGCCGGAGGCGGTGGCCACCGCCCTCGCCCTGGCCGCGCCCGACGAGCTGGTGGTCGTCACCGGCTCCCTCTATGTGGTGGGCGCGGCCCGGGCCGCCCTCACCGGCTCCGACGGCTGACGACCGGCCGACGACCGGCCCGACGGGATGACGACCGGCCATCCTCCCGACCGGCGGGGTGGTCGAGCGGCGAGGCCCCGGGCAAGTAGCCTCACGGGCAGATGGATCGCACGTTCGTCATATGCAAGCCCGACGCCGTCGAGCGTGGACTGGTGGGCGAGATCCTCTCCCGCCTCGAAGCGCGCACCCTCCGCATTGCCGCCGCCGAGCTGCGCACCCTCGACAAAACGGTGGCCGGCGAGCACTACCGCGAGCACGAGGGCAAGCCCTTCTACGAGGACCTGGTCGCCTTCATCACCCGGGGCCCGTCGCTCCTGCTCGTGGTCGAGGGCCCTCGCGACACCTACGCCGTCGTCCGCACCATGATGGGCGCCACCAGCCCGGCCGACGCCGCACCGGGCACCATCCGGGGCGATTTCGCCATCAGCAACACCGAAAACCTGATCCACGGCTCGGATTCCCACGAGTCAGCCGCCCGCGAAATAGCGCTCTTCTTTCCCAGTCTGGGCCGCGGCCTTGTGACGGGCGAGCAGGGCGCATAGCCTCTAGGCCATCCCCAGGCCAGGCGTGGGAGCCACCATGTCCGACAACTTCTTCACCGCGTTTCTCGGTCGCGACATGGCGGTCGACCTTGGGACGGCCAACACCCTGGTGTACATACGCGGGCGGGGCATCGTCCTGAACGAGCCGTCGGTGGTGGCGGTCAACGTCAAGGACGGCCGACCTCTCGCCGTCGGCCTCGAGGCCAAGCGCATGATCGGCCGCACGCCGGGCCACATCCAGGCCGTCCGTCCCCTCAAGGACGGGGTGATCAACAACTTCGAGATCACCGAGAAGATGCTGCGCTACTTCATCCACCGGGTGCACCAGCGGCGCTGGGCCAAGCCCCGCATGGTGATCTGCGTTCCGTCGGGCGTCACCGGGGTGGAGAAGCGGGCGGTGCAGGAGGCGGCGGAGTACGCCGGCGCCCGCAAGACCCCCTTCATCATCGAGGAGCCCATGGCCGCGGCCATCGGCGCCGGCCTGCCCGTCCACGAGCCCACCGGCAACATGGTGGTCGACATCGGCGGCGGCACCACCGAGGTGGCGGTCATCTCCCTGGGCGGCATCGTCACCAGCCAGTCCGTCCGCATCGGCGGCGACGAGCTCGACGAGGCCATCATCCAGTTCATCAAGAAGGAGTACAGCCTCGCCCTGGGCGAGCGCACGGCGGAGGAGATCAAGATCGCCCTCGGCTCGGCCTTCGAGCTGGAAGAGGAGCTGCACGCCGAGATCCGGGGTCGCGACCTGGTCACGGGGTTGCCCAAGACGGTCGTCACCTCCACCGAGGAGATCCGCCGGGCCATCGAGGAGCCGGTGCAGGCCATCGTCGACGCGGTCAAGGTCACCCTCGACAAGACCCCGCCCGAGCTGGCCGCCGACATCATGGAGCAGGGCATCGTCCTCACCGGCGGCGGGGCGCTGCTCCACGGCATCGACGTCCGGCTCCAGCAGGAGACGGGCATGCCGATCGTGATCGCCAAGAACCCGCTCTACTCGGTAGCCCTCGGAGCCGGTCAGTGCCTCGAGGAGTTCAACGTCCTTCGGCAGGTCCTTTCGACGTCCGGCGAGCGGTAGCGCCCGGGGGGACTCGCGTGGCTGTGTACCGGCGTTCGAGGCGCCACCGCTACCTCTTGCTGCTCCTCGTCCTCACGTCGGTCACGGTGATCACCCTCGACTTCCGTGACGACGGACAGGGCCTGCTGGAATCCGTCCGTTCCGGGGCCCGCGACGCCTTCGCGCCCGTGCAGTCGACGGTGGGGAAGGTGTTCTCGCCCATCGGCGACTTCTTCGGCGGGATCACCCGCTACCGGAAGGTGCGGGACGAGAACACCCGCCTGCGCCGGGAGCTGGAGGAGGCGCGGGGCGAGGCCATCCGGGGCGCCGACGCCGTCCGTGAGCGCCAACTCCTCAACGCCCTCCAACGGCTCGACTTCGCCGGCGATCTGCGGGGGGTGACGGCCCGGGTGGTCTCGAACTCGCCGTCGAACTTCCAGCTCACCGTCACCGTCGACCACGGCACCGAGGACGGGATCGCCACCGGGATGCCCGTCGTCACCGCCGCCGGCCTGGTGGGACGCATCGCCGAGGTGTCGAAGGACCGGGCCACCGTCCTGCTCCTCACCGACCCCGCCTCGAGCGTGGGCGTGCGGCTGGCGGGCACGGGCGACGTGGGGATCGTCACCGGCTCGGGCCGGCGCGACGTGCTGCCCCTCAGCCTGGTGAGCGTGGAGACGAAGGTGGCGGAGGGGGAGGCGGTGGTCACCAGCGGCCTGCAGCAGGGACTGTTCCCACCCCAGATCCCGGTGGGGCGGGTCCGGGGCGCCAAGATCACCCCCGGCCGGCTGGAGCAGGAGGTCACCATCGAACCGGTGGTCGACCTCGACCGCCTGGAGATCGTCCGCGTCCTCATCTGGGAACCAGCCCCGTCGCCCTGAGCCCGAGGGCGGACGACCGCCTCCGGCTGCCCCGAAGGCCTAGTCTCGGCGGGATGTCCTGGTTCGCCTCGCCGGCCGCGCTCGCCGCGGCAGCAGGCCGCCGATGACCGCCGACCCCCGCTTCCGGGTGCCCCTGCTCCTGATCTCGGCCCTGGCCCTCCACCTCACGTTGTTCTCGGTGATGCGGGTGGCGGGGGCCGCCCCCGACGTGATGCTCCTGGTGGCGGTGGCCGGCGGCCTGGTCGGGGGACCGGTGCGGGGGGCGGTGTTCGGCTTCACCGCCGGCATCGCCATCGACGTCTTCCTCCGCACCCCCATGGGCCTCTCCGCCCTGGTGTTCACCCTCGTCGGCTACGGGGTGGGGGTCATCTCCACCGGCGTCCTCACTCCCACGTGGTACCTGCCGGTGCTGACCGCGTCCATCGCCAGCGCCGCCGGGGTGCTGCTCTACGCCCTGGTGGGCGCGGTCCTGGGTGAGCCCATGGTCAACCGCCGCCTGGTCCTGATCGTGGGCATGGTGGCCATCGGCAACGCCGTCCTGGCTGTCCCCGTCATCCGGGCCGTCACCTGGGCCATGGGCGACGACCACGCCCCGATCGCCGACGGGCGCGGCCGACGCGCCCGGGCGGAGTGGCTGTGAGCGGCGACACCACCCGCCTGCGGATGGGGATCCTGGGCGTGGTCGTGATCTCCCTGTTCAGCGCCCTGCTGGCCCGGCTCTGGTACCTCCAGGTGCTGGCCGCGCCCACCTACCAGGAAGAGGCCCAGCTCAACAGCGTGCGCTTCATCTACAGCGAGGCCCCCCGGGGCCGGATCCTCGACCGCAACGGCAAGATCCTCGTCGGCAACCGGGTGGTGCCCACCGTCACCGTCGACAAGACCGAGCTGGGCGACAAGCCGGACGACGTCATCGCCCACCTGTCGGCCCTGGTCAAGGTCCCGGTCAACGTCCTCAAGGAACGGATCGATGACCCCCGCTACAGCCCGTTCAAGCCCATCCCGGTGGTCGACGACGTCCCCAAGGAGACGCTCATCCACATCCGGGAGCACCAGGTGGAGTACCCGGGCGTGCAGGGGGTGATGCTGACCAAGCGCTTCTATCCCAACGGCAGCCTGGCCGCCCACGTGGTGGGCTACGTGGGGGAGATCAACGACAAGGAGCTCGCCCCCCGCAAGAGCAAGGGCTACCGGGCGGGCGACGCCATCGGGAAGTCGGGCGTGGAGCTGGCCTACGAGGACGACCTACGGGGCCAGCCGGAGGTGGAGAAACTCGAGGTCGACGCCCAGGGGCGGGTGCTGCGCTCCCTGGGCAAGCAGGCCGCGGTGCAGGGCCACGACATCCGCCTCACCCTCGACCTCGACCTGCAGAAGGTGGCCGAGGACTCACTGGCCCAGTCGATCGCGGCGGCCCAGGCCACCTACGACAACGAGTCGGCCAAGCGCTTCATCGCCCCTGCCGGGTCGGCGGTGGTGGTCGATCCCCACGACGGCGCGGTGCTGGCCATGGCGTCGTACCCCACCTACGAGCCGGCGAAGTTCATCGACGGGATCAGCGAAAAGACCTTCGCCGAGCTCAACGACCCCAAGGGTCACTATCCCCTCACCAACCGGGTGATGCAGGGCCTCTACGCGCCGGCGTCGACGTTCAAGCTGGTCACGTCGATCGCCGGCCTGGAGACGGGCCTCATCACGCCCCAGTACACGGTGAACGACCGGGGCACCTTCACCATCGGTGACCCACCGACAGTGCTGACCAACGCCTTCAGCGAGGCCTTCGGCTACGTGAACCTGTCCGCCGCCCTCACCGTGTCGAGCGACGTGTACTTCTACGAGCTGGGGTCGCGCTTCTGCCCCGGACGGTGCCGCACGGGGATCCAGGAGACGGCCCGGGAGCTGGGGATGGGCGACTTCACCGAGATCGAGCTGCCCTTCGAGGCCAGCGGGCGCATCCCCGACGAGCAGACGAAGAAACGCCTCCACGACTCGAACCCCGACGCCTTCCCCGACCCCGAGTGGTACACGGGCGACAACCTCAACCTGGCCATCGGCCAGGGCGACACCGTGATCACGCCCCTCCAGCTGGTGAACGCCTACGCCACCCTGGCCAACGGCGGCACCGTGTTCGCGCCCCACGTGGGCGGGACGATCCTCGACGTGACCGGGGCCGAGGTCCGCACCGTCGCCCCCCGCGTCAACCGCAAGACCGACATCCCGGCCGCCATCCGGGAGCCGGTCATCGCCGGCTTCGAGGGGGCGGTCTCCAACACCCGGGGGACGGCTGCGCCCGCCTTCGCCGGGTTCCCGACCTCGACGTTCCCCATCGCCGGCAAGACGGGCACGGCCCAGGTCTCGGGCAAGCAGGACACCGCCCTGTTCGCCGCCTTCGGTCCCACCCCCGATCCCCGGTACGCGGTCACGGTGGTGATCGAGGAGGCCGGTTTCGGAGCCTCGGCCGCCGCGCCCGTGGCGCGCGCCCTCTTCGACCAGATCCTGGGCCTGCCCCTCACACCCATCACCCGCGTCCAGGCCCACGACTGATGGCCCTCGATCTGCGCAGTGTCGGCGGGCGACGCTCGTCGAGCGCCCTGCGGCACGTCGACCTCCTCCTGGTGGCGGCCATCGCCGGCATCACCGCCATCGGCCTGCTGATGATCTACTCGTCCACCCGCCAGGGCCAGACCGCGGCCGGGCTCGACCCCGGCTACTTCGTGAAGCGCCAGGCCCTCTTCGTCGTCATCGGCGTGGTGCTGATGGTGGGGGTCGCCCTCCTCGACTACCAGATGCTCCGCGATGTCGCCCCCGTTGTCTACGGCGCGGCCCTGTTCGCCCTCCTCCTCGTCCTGTCGCCCCTCGGTACCGAGCGCCGGGGAACCCAGGCCTGGTTCCAGGTGGGGGCGTACCAGTTCGAGCCGTCGGAGGTGGCCAAGCTGGCCCTGGTGATCGCCCTGGCCGCCTTCTGCGCCGCCCACCGGGGCGACCTCGACACGGGCCGCCTCACCACCGCCCTCGGCATCGCCGGTATCCCCCTGCTGCTGATCTACCTGCAGCCCGACGTGGGCACGGGGATGGTGTTCGTGGCCATCCTCATGGGGATCCTGCTGGTGGGCGGGGCCAGCCCCCGCCAGATCGCCATCCTCACCCTGGTGGGGATCACCGCCATCGTCATGGTCCTGCAACTAGGGGTGCTGAAGGACTACCAGCGCGACCGGCTGTCGGCCTTCCTCGACCCCAAGGAGGACGTGCAGCGGTCGGCCTACAACCTCAACCAGTCGAAGATCGCCATCGCCGCCGGGGGGGTGGGCGGGCGGGGGCTGTTCCAGGGCACCCAGACCAACCTGTCCTTCGTCCCCGAGCAGCACACCGACTTCATCTTCACCGCGGTGGGTGAGGAACTGGGCTTCGTCGGCGCGACCACCCTGCTCGGGCTGTTCGGCCTGGTGATGTGGCGCACGTGGCGAGCGGCGATCACGGCCAAGGACCAGTTCGGGATGCTCGTGTGCGTCGGCATCCTGGCCATGCTGGTGTTCCAGGTCTTCGAGAACGTGGGCATGACGATGGGGATCACGCCCATCGCCGGCATCCCCCTGCCGCTCATGTCCTACGGCGGGTCGGCCACCGTGTCCACCTTCCTCGCCCTGGGCCTGGTCCTCAGCGTCCAGATGAGGCGCTTCACCTGAACCGCCTTCACCTGGCCGGAGCCGGATTGCCTCACGTGAGGTAAACTTCGCCCCGATTTGATGACCTCTCTGTGGCCACGAATCCAGCTGCTGCTGGCCAAGGTCTCCCTGGCACCCCGACGGGTGCCCCTGCCCCATCCGGTTCCGAGCACTGCCTGGCTGGTCCGTCCGGACGACGAGCCCTCCCCCAGGGGGCCGGCGCCCGGTGTTGGAACAGCCGAACCCACGGGTGATCCGGCCGGTAACCCACTTTCGATCGAGCGCTCCGGCGCGCGGAGGGCCCTCTGCCCTGCCGCCCGCGACGGGCGCTACGCACGCCGGGCGGCGTGCGCGTGCAGAAGGGAACGCCCCCATGTCCGAACCTCTCCCCGACCACCCGGCGGACCCCGGTCCCCGGCCGGTTCCCGCCACTCCGCCGGTCACTGACGGCGGGCTCAACCCACCCACCGCTGCAGACGGCGGTCCCAACCGACGCCGGCGCGGGGCGCGGGGCGCGGGCGGCCGAGGCCCGGTGCGCCCGCCCGGCTCCGGCCCCGACACACCTGCTCTAGCGGCGCCGGCCGCGGCCGCCTCCACTCCTGCTCCCCGCCCGGGTCCGGGCCCGGGGGCGGCTCGTGCGCCACAGGCGGGCGCCGACGGCGATCGTCTTCCCGACCTGCCCGACCCGCCCCGCGAGGGGCGCCCGTCGACTCCTCGCCGGTCGGGCGGCGGCGCCGGTGCCGGTGGTGGTGGCGGTCGGGTCGGCGCCGGAGGACGTCCCCCGTCCGCTCCCCGAACGACCACGCCCAAGATCGGCGACACCCGCCCCGCCGGCGACGGGCCCGAGCCCGAGGGCTCCCAGCGGCGCCCGCCCGCCGGCACCGGCCCCGGCCGCGAGCAGCCGGCCCGCGTGGCGGTGGTGGCGGGCGACGGTACGTCGGCGGCGACCAAGCGGCGGCGGAAGCGGGGCGGCCGGGGCCGGGGCGCTACCGGTACCCCCTCCACCGGCGGGGCCCGGGAGACGGAGGACCCGGTCGAGCTCGACGAGGAGACCCTCGAGCGGCGCCGGGGCCGGGAGCGCAAGGGCCGGCCCGTCGGTCGCTACATGATGGCTGTCCACGTCCGCCCCGAGGCCACCCAGATCGCGGTGCTCGAGGGCCGGTCGCTCATCGAGCACTACGTGTCGCGTCCCACCGACGACGCCAGCCAGATCCACGGCAACATCTACCTGGGCAAGGTCCAGAACGTGCTGCCGGGTATGGAGGCCGCGTTCGTCGACATCGGCACGCCCAAGAACGCGGTGCTCTACCGGGGCGACGTCCACAACGACCACGACGAGGTCGACGAGAAGGTGTCGGGGTCGGCCCGGATCGAGCAGATCCTGCGGCCGGGCCAGACCGTGCTCTGCCAGGTCACCAAGAACCCCATCGGCACCAAGGGGGCGCGCCTCACCCAGGAGGTGTCCCTCGCCGGCCGGTTCGTGGTCCTGATCCCCAACAGCTCCACCTACGGCATCTCCAAGCGCCTGGCCGACGACGAGCGCAAGCGCCTGCGCCGCATCCTCGACGACGTCCGCCCCGAGAAGCACGGCCTCATCGTCCGCACCGCAGCCGAGGGGGCCACCCCCGAGGAGCTGCGCCGAGACGTGGCCCGCCTGCAGAAGCAGTGGACCCAGATCGAGCAGCTGGCCACCCGTTCCGCCCCCGCCCTGCTCTACCGGGAGCCCACCCTGGCCGTGCGGGTGATCCGGGAGGAGTTCAACAAGGACTACCGGGGCGTCGTGATCGACGACCCCGAGCTCTTCGCCGAGGTCCACGACTACGTGGCCGCCCTCATCCCCGAGCTGGTCGACCGTATCGAGCTCTACGAGGAGGGCGACGTCCTGCCCCTCTTCGAGCGCCAGCACGTCCACGAGCAGCTGCACAAGGCCCTCGACCGCAAGGTGTGGCTGCAGTCGGGCGGGTCGCTCATCATCGAGCGCACCGAGGCCCTCACCGTCATCGACGTCAACACGGGCAAGAACGTGGGCACCTCCAACCTGGAGGAGACCGTTTACCGCAACAATCTGGAGGCGGCGGAGGAGATCGCCCGTCAGCTGCGCCTGCGCGACATCGGCGGCATCATCGTCATCGACTTCATCGACATGGAGATCAGGCGCAACCGCGACGACGTGCTCCGCTGCTTCAAGGAGGCCCTGGCCCGGGACAAGACCCGCACCCAGGTCTTCGACATCTCCGAGCTGGGCTTGGTGGAGATGACCCGCAAGCGGGTGTCGGAGGGGCTGGTGGAGGCGTTCTCCGCCATCTGCCCCACCTGCGCCGGCCGGGGCATCGTCCTCGACCCGACCCTGCTCTAGCGCTCGACGCGCCGACGCCGGCCCCCAGCGGCAGGGGCCGGCATCGTCGCATCGGGAGGCGGGCACTGGCCCCGCCTCAGGCGACCGGACAGCCGGCCGTCTCCGCCGACTGGAGGAACGAGCTCCGCAGCTGGGCGAAGGTGACGTCCTTGTCGGCGTCGGCCGCCGCGTTCCGGGCGCCGCTCCAGGCCACGACCGCGTCCACGAACTGGCTCTGGTGGCCCTTGAGGACGTCGCCCGCGGCGGCGGTGTTCCCGTTGGCGTCGACCGTCTTGAGGAAGGTGACGATCGAGCTGCCGAAGGTCGAGATGGCGGTGGTCATGTTCGTCCGTTTGGTCGCCGCGGTGGTGGTCGCGGTGGCCAGGTTCTTGGTCGCCTTGTCCAACTCGGTGACGAGGGCCGACTTGGCCCCGGGGATGGCGTCGCAGAGGGACTTGACGGTCGCCGGAGCGGTCAGCCCGTGGGCCGGCGCCATGGTGGCGGTGCCGACGGCGGCGAGCGTGCCGACGACGACGGTGAAGGTGCTGATGACGGTGATGATGGTCTTGCGCATGATCGGTCTCCTTGGATGATGTGCTTCGGTCGGTTGGTTGGGTGCCACTGCGGTGGTCAGAGCTCGATCCCGAGGGCTCGCAGCTGGGCGGTGACGAGGGCGTCGACTTCCTCCCGGGTCAGTTCCCGAGGACTTCCGTCGTCGCCCGCCTGCTCGAGTTGGGCCGCCATCTCCGCCAGTGCCTGCGCCACTTCCGTCGGCAGTCCACCGGTGGGGATGACCTCCGGCGTGGCGGCCGGGGGGATGGGGTCCGAGCTCTTCGCTTCGGGCGAGGCCTCGGGTGGGCTGTCCGTCGGGTCCGGCTGGACGTCAGCCGTCGGGCCCGGATCGGCGGCCGGCGGGGTGGTGACAGCCGTGGGGGCCGGCCCCCTTCCCGTCGACGCCGAGGCCGGTGACTTGGTCCCGGAAGGGGTGCCGAAGGTGGCGACGATGACCGCCAGCACCACGCACCCGATCGCAACCATCACGCCGACCCGCACTCGTGTAACTCCGCCGCTCGCCATGTTCCTCGCTCCTTGTTCCGCAGTGCCCCCCGCAAGGAAGATCTTCCGGGAAAGGGGCGGCGGCGGGAATCACCCGGACGGGAGGAGTTGCATCGCGGAACGGTGAGACTTTTCGCACCACTTAGTAAGGGTGCGAGGGGTGCGAGGGTGCGTTCAGGCGGTGACGGTGGCCAGCAGGCCGTCGACGGCGGCCCCGAAGGCGTCGAAGGCGGCCGGCGGCGCCTCGGCCGCCACGACCAGGGTGATGCCGTCGACGGTGACGACGTCGAGCCGGTTCTCATTGCCTTCCACCAGCTCGAACAGGCGCCCGGGCGTGTCCAGGGCGAAGAGCAGGACGCACCGGGACGGGCAGCGCGCCCCGGCATAGCCCGCGCCCGGCGCCACCCGGACGGTGAGGCGCACGCCCTGGTGGCCGCCCACCTCGACCGGCTCCGACGTGGTCTCCAGGCGGGGGTGGGCGGCCAGCCAGGAGGCCACGTCGTCGGGGGCGGCCGTCGTGGCCGCGTCGATCTCGGCCGCGGTGGCGGGCGCCTCGGATGCGTCGAAGACCCGTCCGGAGCGGATGATCGTCAGGAGGCTGGTGTCGGGACCGGACGACTGGACCAGGTCGACGATGTCGCCGAACTCCCCCTTCAGCAACCGCCAGGTGCCGTCGGACGTGAACGCGAGGGACGGCTCGAACGTGGTCGTGCGGTAACGCCCGGGGGGGATGGGGCCGGTTCCTGAGGGGAGCGCGGCCTCGATCTCCGTGGTGGTGCTGGTGGTGGTGGTGGTGGGCGTGGTGTCGTCCACCGCCTGGCGGAGGGTGCCCACGCCTTCGGGCCCGGGGGACGGGTCACGGTCACGGTTGCCGGCGACCCAGGCCAGCGTCCCGGCCACGACCACCAGGGCCGCCACCAGGGCGGCGAGGGTGCGGGGCCATGCCGGGCGGCGCCGACGCACCGGCCGCGGCCTCGGGGCTGGCGGGGGCGGGGCCGGCGGGGGCGGGGCCGGTGCCGCAGGGGCCAGGGCGGCGGTGGGGAACCGGTCGAAGGGGATGGTGACCGACCCGGAGGAGTCGAGGGATGGTTCGGATCCGGTGGTGCGGGAGAGCTCGAAGACCCGCTCCGACCGTGAGGTGCCGCCCGGGCGGACGCCCACCGGGTCGAGGCTCACGCCCGCCAGCAGGCTGTCGCGGGCCAGTTGGCGGGTCACCTGCGACACCAGGATCTGGCCGTCGGCCGCCAGGGCGCACATGGCGACGGCGCGCTCGACGGCTCCGCCCCGGTACTCGTCCTGGCCCCGTTCCGCCTCACCCGTGTGCACTGCCATGCGGACCGAGGCCGGTTCCCCGCCGCCTTCGTCGTCGTCGAGGCCGTCGAAGTGGCCGTCGTCGATCTCGTCCTGCACGGCCAGGGCGCAACCGATGGCGTCGGACGCCCGGGGGAAGACGCCCAGCACCGTCGGCCCCTCACGGCCGGCGACGACCCCCCCGTGGCGCTCGATGGTGCCGGCGACCGCCCCCGGGTGGGGCCGGGACTCGACAGCCAGGAACGTCAGGATCCCCGACGGACGGGTGTCGGGCGCGGCCCGTTCGAGGCCGGCCACCAGTTCGCGGGCCGAGGCCGGGCGCCGGACGGGATCGGTCGAGAGTGCGCCCCGGAGGGCACGGGCCACCTCCCGATCGGACCCAGACCCGGACCCGGACCCGGACCCGGGGGCGTCGGCGTCGGCGGACGTCGGCGTCCGCCCCGTGAGCAGGGTGTAGGCGGTGGCGGCCAGGCTGTAGATGTCGGCGGCCGGCGTCGTGTGCGCCTCGGAGGCCAGCTCGGGGGCGACGTAGCCCGTCGTCCCCATGGGTATGCGTTCGGCCACCGTCTGGTTCACGGCCACCCCGAAGTCGACCAGGACGACCTGACCCCGCGGGGTGAGGATGAGGTTGGCGGGCTTGACGTCGCCGTGGACGACGGGCGGCTCGTGGGCGTGGAGGTGATCGAGGGCCGCCGCCACCTGCTGGAGGTAGCCCACGACCACGTCGAAGGCGAGGCCGGGGTCGCCCCGCTCGGCGAGCACCTGCTGCAGGCTCTTGCCCTCCACCCAGTCCATGACCAGGTAGTACCGGCGGCCGACGTAGAAGTCCTCCCGCACCAGGGGTAGGCCGGTGTGGGGGCGGACGTCGAGAAGGACTCGGGCTTCGGACAGCACCGCCTCCCGCTCCTCCGGCGTCCGCACGGGCCGGACCTTGAGCGCCACCTGGCGGTCGTGGAGGGAGTCCCGGGCCCGGACGACTTCGCCCTGGCCGCCCCGCCCGACCACCTCCAGGGGCTGGTAGCGGCCCCGGATCAGCTCACCCATCTTCGGACCGGGCCTGGCCCCGGAGGTCGGCCAGGCTGACCGCTCCCCGGCGGATGGCGTCGTTGGCCAGGCGGGCCCGCCGCCGCTCGCCTTCCCACACCCCGAACTTGTCGAAGAGATGGAGCATGTGCTGCTTGACGGCGGCGTCGGAGACCACCAGCTCCCGGGCGATCTGGCGGATGGACGCGGGCTCGGTGAACACGTCGCCCGCCAGCACCGGCCGGCACAGGCTGAGCAGGACGTCTCGCTCCCGGCGGGTGAGCTCGGGCGCGGGCTCGGCCGCCTGCGTCTCCTGCCGATCACCGGCCCGGTCGTCGGTGTGGAACACCAGGCGGGTCTGGCCGACGCGGATCTCGTCGCCGTCCCGCAGCGGGCACGAGCCCAGGACCCGCTGCCCGTTGACGAAGGTCCCGTTGCGGGACGAGAGGTCGCGGGCCGACCATCCCGCCGGGAAGCGCTCGAGGGCGGCGTGCAGGCGTGACAGGGTTGGGTCCGACGTCACCGCGACGTCGTTGCCTCCGGCTTTGCCGAGGGAGACCCGGTCCGAGTCGAGGACCACCAGCCGCCGCCCGGCAGAGTCCCAGATCTCCAGGTACTCGGGCATCTTCCTTGCCAAAAGGTAAGGCCTCGGACGGGCCGGGGCCAGGGTGGTAGCACGAGGACTGGTGATCGCCCGTCCCGGATTCCCAGGGAGGGGCTCTCCTGTACGCTGGTCGGTCTATGTACGCAGTGATCAAGACAGGTGGCAAGCAGTACAAGGTGTCGCAGGGCGAGCGGCTCGATGTCGAGCGCCTCACCGGCGACGGTGACGGGGTGGTCTCCTTCGCCCCCGTGCTGGTGGTCGACGGCGAGACGATCTGGGCCGAGCCGGCGCAGCTGGCCGGGGCCCAGGTGACGGCCAAGGTCGTCGGTGACGCCAAGGGCCCCAAGATCACCGGGCTCACCTACAAGAACAAGACCAACTCCACCAAGCGGTGGGGTCACCGCCAGCACTACAGCACCATCGAGATCACCGGCATCACGAGAGAGGCCTGACATGTCGAAGACCAAGGGTGGGGGCTCCACCCGCAACGGCCGCGACTCCGCCGCCCAGCGGCTGGGCGTCAAGGTCTACGACGGCGGCGTGGTCAGCCCGGGCAAGATCATCGTCCGCCAGCGGGGCACCCACTTCCACCCCGGGGAGCAGGTCGGCCGCGGCGGCGACGACACCCTCTTCGCCCTGGCCGACGGCAAGGTGAAGTTCACCTTCCGCGGCGGCCGGCGCCGGGTCGACGTCCTCCCCGAATAACGACGGTCCAGGCCGGCGCCTGCCGGTCGTATCCTCCTTCTCGATGTCCTCCTTCGTAGACGAGGCCGCGCTCTGCGTTCGCGGCGGTGACGGGGGGGCCGGATCCGTGTCCTTCCGGCGGGAGGCCCACGTCCCCCGGGGCGGTCCCGACGGGGGCAACGGCGGCCGCGGCGGCGACGTGTGGCTGGTGGCCGACCACCAGTGCGCCTCCCTCCTCGCCTTCCGCGACCATCCCCACCGCATCGCCGGCAGCGGGGCCCACGGCTCGGGTGGGGCCCGCCACGGCCCCGGCGCCACCGACCTGAAGGTGAGCGTGCCCGTGGGCACCATCGTGGCCGAGGACGGCCGGATCGTGGCCGACCTGGTCAACAGCGGCGACTCGTGGCTGGCGGCCCGGGGCGGACGGGGCGGGCGGGGCAACGCCAGCTTCCTCTCCAACAAGCGCCGGGCGCCGTTCGTTCGCCGAGCAGGGGGAGGCGGGCGAGGAGCGGTGGCTCAAGCTCGAGCTCAAGCTCATGGCCGACGTGGCCCTGGTCGGGTTCCCCAACGCGGGCAAGTCCACCCTCATCTCCCGGGTGTCGGCGGCCAAGCCCAAGATCGCCGACTACCCCTTCACCACCCTCCAGCCCCACCTGGGCGTCGTCCGCAGCGACGACTACGAGTTCGTGATGGCCGACATCCCCGGCCTGATCGAGGGGGCCAGCGAGGGCAAGGGCCTCGGCCACCAGTTCCTCCGCCACATCGAGCGGGCCCGGGCCCTGGTGGTGCTGGTCGACCTGGCCCAGGCCGACGGGGTGGCCCCGGCCGAGCAGGAGCGCATCCTCCTCCACGAGCTGGGCAGCCACCGGCCCGAGCTGCTGGAGCGGCCCCGACTGGTGGTGGGGACCAAGGCCGACGTGGCCGCCCCCGAGGTCGAATGGGACGGCGAGCGGGTGTCGGCCGTCACCGGGGCCGGCATCAAGGAGCTGGTCGGGACGGCTGGCGGTGCTGGTCGACGAGGCCCGGTCGGCCGAGCCCGACCCCGGCGCCTACGTCGTCTACCGGCCCGAGCCGGAGGGCATCCGGGTGGAGCGTGACGTCGACGGGGCCCTGGTGGTGCGGGGCCAGGCCGCGGAGCGGGCGGTGGCGGTGAACGACCTCACCAACCTCCAGGCCCTCGACTACGTGCGCGACCGGCTGAAGCGGTTGGGCGTCGACAAGGCCCTGTCCCGGGCCGGGGCGCGGGAGGGCGACACTGTCCGCATCGGCAAGATGACCCTCCAGTACACCGACGAGAGCGCGGTCACGCCCATGGGAGGCGGGGGGCGCCGGCGGTGATCGTCGTGGCCAAGATCGGGACGTCGTCGATCACCGACGACCACGGCGAGATCGCGGTGCCGGCGGTCGAGAAGCTGTGCGCGGAGGTGGCCGACCTGCGCCGCCAGGGCCACCGGGTGGTGGTGGTGACGTCGGGGGCCATCGCCGCCGGCCTGCCCGCGCTGGGCCTGTCGGGCAAGCGGCCCAACGACATCGCCACCCTCCAAGCCGTCTCCGCCGTCGGCCAGAGCCGGCTGATGGGCGTGTACGGCGCCGCGCTCGGCGGTCACGGGCTGGTGGTGGGCCAGGTTCTGCTGGCGCCCCTCGATTTCGCCCACCGGTCGCAGTACCTCCACGCCCGCCAGACCCTCAACCGCCTGCTGGACCTGGGCGTGGTGCCGGTGGTGAACGAGAACGATGCCATCGCCGACGACGAGATCCGCTTCGGCGACAACGACTTCCTGGCTGCATTGCTGGCCAACCTGGTGGCGGCCGACCTGTTGGTGCTCCTCACCGACACTCCCGGCCTGCTCAGCGCCGACCCCCGGCTCATCGAGGGCGGGTCGCTCATCGAGGAGATCGTCGAGGTCGACCACGAGATGGAGCGCGTGGCCGGCGGACGGGGCTCGGTCCACGGCAGCGGCGGGATGGCGTCGAAGCTGGCCGCGGCCAAGATCGCCTCCTGGTCGGGGGTGCGGGCGGTGATCGCGGCGGCCACCCGGCCGGGGGTGCTGACGGGGGCCGTCGAGGGACGCCCCGGCGTGGGCACCGTGATCCGGCCCCGTGACCGGCGGCTGCCGGCCCGCAAGCTGTGGATCGCCTTCGCCCTGCCCATGGCGGGCACGATCGTGGTCGACGACGGCGCCCGGCGGGCCCTGGTGGAGCGGGGCCGGTCGCTGCTGCCGGCGGGCATCGTCGACGTGAAGGGCGACTTCGAGCGCGACGACGCGGTCGAGATCGTCGACCCCACCGGGCGGGTGTTCGCCAAGGGCCTGGTCCGGCTGAGTGCGGTGGAGCTCAAGGCCGCCGCCGGCCGCCGCACCGTCGACCTGCCCGAGGGCACCCCCCACGAGGCGGTCCACGCCGACGACCTGGTCGCCCTGCCGTGACGGCTCCCGCGACCCGTACGCGCGGCCGGCGGCTCACCCTCGGGCTCGGGTTGGCCGTGGTCGGTCTGTTGCTCCTCGCCGCCTGCACCACCATCCGGGGCCTGATCGACACCGAGGAGGCCCTGCAGCAGGCCGGTTTCACCGACGTCGAGGTCGACTTCAGCTCCGAGCAACGGGTTCGACCAGGTCGAGATCGCCGTCCGCCCCGAGTCCACCGAGCTCTCCGAGGCCGAGACCGAGGAGGCGGCCCGGGTGGTGTGGACGAACTTTCCCCTCCGCTTCGACCTCCTCCGGATCGAGCTGGTGGGCACCGCGGTCGACGGCGCCACCGCCACCACCTACACCTACGGCGAGATGGCGGAGATCTTCGGTCCCCGTCCTCCCGGGCTCGACGAGAAGGAGCTGGGCGACGACGTGGTGAAGGCGGGGGTCGGCGTCCTCGTCGTGCTGGCTGTCGGCGGTCTGCTGTTCACCGCCGCGGTCGTGCTGGCCATCGTCTTCGGCGTGCGGGCCAGTCGCCGCCGCAAGTTGGCCGGGCCGCCGCCGTGGCCGCCCAAGCCCCCCGGAGGATGACCAGCCCGAACCGGTGTCACCAGTTCGAAGGTGTCACCAGTTCGGGGAGTGTGTCGGGTCAGCCGGGCTGGGCGGTGCCCGGTTCGGCGGCGGGCTCGGCCGCGGCCTCCGCCTCTGCCGCAGGGGAGCTGAGCTCGCCCGCGCCGGAGGGCGACGACAGGCCGAGCTGGCTGCGGATCTCGGCCAGGCGGGCCTGGGCCTCGGTGTTGACCTGGGCCTGCTCCACCTCGAGCATCCGGGACTCGACCGACCCCTCGGTGAGCTCGGCCGTGCCCAGGGCCTTGGCGTAGCGGGCCTCGATCTTCTCCCGCACCTGGTCGAGGGTGGGCACGTCCTGGCCCACCGTCTCGTTGAGCGAGGTCATGGCCTTGTTGACCTGCTCCTGCATCTTGGCCTGGTCGAGCTGACCCAACAGCTTCTGCCGGTCGGCCAGCTTCTTCTGCAGGGCGAGCGAGTTCTGCCGCACCGCCTGCTTGGCCTGGTCGGCGGCCTCGGTGGCCTGCAGGAGCAGGGCCTTGAGGGAGTCGGCCTCCTTCTCCTTCTCGATGAGCCGGTTGGCGAAGGCCTCCGCGGCCTTGGTGTAGTCGGCCATCTTGGTCGCGTCGCCCCTGGTGGTGGCCTCGTCGGCCATGGTGACGGCCTGCCGGGTCGACCCGTTGAGCTTCTCCAGCTCCCCCATGGTGCGGTTGAGGTTCATCTCCGTCTTCTTCTGATGGGCGATGACGTTGGCCGCCTGCTCCATCAGCCGTCGATGTTGGTCCTGCGCATCGCCGATCGCCTGCTCCAACTGGACCTTGGGGTCGGCCCGCTCCTCGAACGACCCCGAGAGCTTTGCGGTGAGATAGGCCCACCACCGTCCCATGAGCTTGAACATGTCCCCGACTGTACGCCCGAGTCGCAAACGGGTACGTACTCTTGGGTTCGGCCGTCGAAGATCGGATCGTCGGGGAGGAGGTTCTCGTGCACATCCCGTTTCACGCATCGGAGCGCAGCAGCCTTGGGGTCGAGGTCGAGCTGGCCATCGTCGACCGGGAGACGCGGGAGCTGGTCAGCGTGGCCACCCCCATCCTCGACGAGCTGGGCGTGTCCCATCCCGACGGCGAGCACCCCAAGGTCAAGCACGAGCTCTTCGAGTGCACCCTGGAGATCATCACCGGCATCTGCGGCACCGTCTCCGAGGCCAGGGGGGATCTCGAGCTCACCCTCAAGGAGGTCATGGGTCCCATCGAGGCCCGGGGCCTGGCCCTGCTGTGCGCCGGCTCCCACCCGTTCTCCCACTGGCGCGACCAGCACGTCAGCCCCAGTCCCCGCTACGCGGCCCTCCTGGAGGAGACGCAGTGGGCCGGCAAGCGGCTGCAGATCTTCGGCGTGCACTTCCACGTGGGCGTGCGGTCGGAGGAGAAGGTCATCGCCATCGCCAACGCCCTCAACACCTACATCCCCCACTTCCTCGCCCTGTCCGCCTCCAGCCCCTACTGGGAGGCCTACGACACGGGGATGGCGTCGAGCCGGAGCAAGGTCTTCGAGTGCCTGCCCACGGCCGGGCTGCCGTACCAGCTGGCCGGGTGGAGCGAGTTCGAGGCGTTCATGGGCACGTTCATCGCGGCCCAGGCCATCACCAGCATCCGCGAGGTGTGGTGGGACATCCGTCCCCATCCCGACTTCGGCACCGTCGAGCTGCGCATCTGCGACGGCATCCCCACCATGCGGGAGGTGGCGTCGCTGGCGGCCATGGCCCAGAGCCTGGTCGAGTGGATGGACGTCCGGCTGGAGGCGGGCGAGAAGCTGGTGGTCCCCCGGGAGTGGGTGGTGAAGCAGAACAAGTGGAAGGCGTCCCGCCACGGACTCGACGCCGACCTCATCGTCGACGACCAGGGCCGCCGGATCCCCCTCCGCGACGCCATCGGCCAGCTGGTCGAGGAGCTGTCGCCGACGGCGGCCGCACTCGGGTGCCTCGACGAGCTGAAGGCCAACCTGGAGGTGTTGGACCGCGGGGCCAGCTACCAGCGTCAGCGGGCGATCGTCGCCGCCGGCGGCACCCTCACCGACGTGGTCGACTCATTGGTGGCCGAACTGGAGTCGGGCCGCCCCGGGGCGACCCCCGCTTAAGTTAAGAGGTGCTGCCGCCCTTTTTCTCGGACTTCTTGGCCTGCTTGGCCGCCCGCTTCTCCTGGAGCGACTTGCCTGCCTTCTTTGGTTGAGCTTTGGCCGGCGCCTTGTTTCCCATGGTCCTCAGACTACGCCTGCCGGACGGGGTGTTTGCCGTCGTTTTCGGTGGGTGAGGACTCGGATGTGATCGAGAAACACGACGACCTCCCGGAGGAGGAGATCGAGGCGGCCGAGGAGTCGCCCGCGGCCGACGTCGACCACGGCCACGCCGGCGTCACCGCCCTCGACGGCACCCTCGCCGACCACCTGCGCGCGGTGCACGCCCTCGATGCCGACCCGTCCCTCAGCGCCGCCACCCAGGAGGGCCTCCACGACCGGCTCCACGGCCAGTCGAAGTCGTCCGACGTGTAGCGGAGGCCAGGCCCGGGCCGCGGGCGGCCTCAGGCGAGGATCGTGACCGGGGTGCCGGGCGGGGCGCTGTTGGCCAGCTGGGTGATGGCTTCGTTGGTCATGCGAACGCAGCCGTGGCTGGCGGGGGTGCCCAGGAGGCCGGGGTCGTTGGTGCCGTGGAGGGCGATCTGGCCGATCCCCGATCCGAAGCTGTAGTACACGTCGGAGAAGGCGGCCACGCTCATCTGGTAGGCCCCGTACGGCCCGGAGGGGTCGCTCACCTTCACTGTCCCGTCGACGAAGAAGTTGCCGGTGGGCGTGGGCCCGCTGGCCGCCCCGGTGGCGATGGTGGTGTCGAGGAAGGGGGTGGCCCCGTCGTAGGCGATCAGGCGTCGCTCGCTGACGTTGATGACGATGCGGTACTGCGTCTGGCGGATGGAGACGTCGGCCTTCCGGATCCACGCCGTCGACTCGTTGGGCCGCATCGACACCTGGACCTCGAGCCAGTCGCCCCACTCCTGCATCACCAGGTAGACGCCGGGCAGGCCCTCCCACGTGGGGTTGTCGAGGGCGTCGGCCGGCTCGGCGTCGCCGGGGGCGTTGTAGAGGCCCACGCGGTCGACGACGGCGTCGGCCACCATCGCGGGGAACGAGGGGGGGCGGGCGTAGCCCAGGCGGAGGGTTGAGCCCGGTTCCACCTCGCGGGTGGGCCCGAAGAGCGGAGGAGCGGTGGTGGACGTGGTCGGCGCCGGCGCCACCGTGGTGGTGGGGGCGGCCTTGCCGACGACCGCCACGTCGGAGTCGTCGCGGCTGGCCATGTTGTGCCACGTGATCCCATAGAGGACCGCAGCCAGCACGGCGACCGCCGCGCCGATGGTCGTCGAAGTGCGACGAGTCATGGGACCGACAGCCTACCCACCCTTTTCCGGCGACCGGCACGCGCCCCCCGGTGGCCCGCACCCGTGGGTCAGGGGAGCGGCGTGGGCGGGATCCGGGGCAGGACGACGTCGATGCAGGCCGCGGTTCGAGGGTTGCCGCCGGCCAGGGCCACCATGCGGGCGGCGGCCTCGGTCAACCGGCTTTCGGACAGCCTGCCCTTGGCCACCGCTTCGACCAGCCCGTCGCGCATCTCCTCGGCGAAGAACCCGTCGGTGGCGAGCAGCCCGTCGGCACCGGCGGCGACGGCCATGGGGGCGGAGTCGAAGAAGCCCCACGTGAGGTTGACCGCACCCATGCCCAGGGAGTCGGTGATGGCGACGCCCTGGAAGCCGAGGTCGCGGAGCAGGGCGTAGGCCTTGGGCGACAGGCTGGCGGGGAAGCTGCGGTCGAGGGCGGTGTAGCGGACGTGGTTCATCATCACCACCGGGACACCCGCCCGCACCATGTCGCGGAAGGGGCGCACGTCGGTGACGCGGAGGACGTCGAGGGGCGTGGTGATCGGCACCGCCTCCTCGAAGTGGATGTCCTCCGTCGAGCGGCCCTGGCCGGGGAAGTGCTTGGCCGCCGACCGCACACCCCCGTCGGCCATGCCCTGGGCGAAGGCGAAGGCGTACTCGGAGGCGATGGCGGGGTCGGAGGAGAACGACCGGTCGCCGATGATCTCGTCGTAGTACCCGTCGGTGAGGTCGACGACCGGCGCCAGGTTGAGGTCGATGCCCATGCGGGACAGCTGGAGTGCCACCGTCCGGGCGTAGGCCCGAACGTCGGCGGGGGTGTCCTCGTTGGCCATGCGCCGGGCCGACCGGCTGACGCCGAGGATGTCGCCCAGGCTCGACACCCGGCCCGGCTCCTCGTCGACCGTGACCACGATCGGCCGGCCGGCCCGGGCCCGGATGCCCTTGACCAGGCGGATGACCTGGGCCTCGGACTCCACGTTGCCCGGGTTCAGGAAGATGCCGCCCACGCCGATGTCGAGGACCGTCTTCACGATGGGGTCGGAGGGGTCCTTGACGTCGGGGATGCCGACGATGAGCGTGCGGGCCGCCCGCTGGGCGAGGGCAATGGGCTTGCAGTCGGGGACGATGGCGGTGCCGGCGGTGGCGGCCCCGGTGGCGGTCGCGATGGGCGGGGACGCCGGGCCCGGGTCGGGGTCGATGCCCGTGCCGGGGGCGGTGATGGTCGCCGCCGACTGGGCCAGGGTGGGTGAGGGGCCGATGGGGTTGAGCCCGGAGTCGGGGGCGAGGGAGGCCGCGGCCGACGAGTCGACATCGGTGGCAGCGGGCGTGGTGATCCACACGATGCCTCCGATGAGGGCGACGCCGCCCACGATAAGGGCGACCAGCACCCATGCCCGTGTCCGTGTCCGGTCGTGCACGGGCCGGGACGCTACACGCACGAGTCCCAGGCCCGAACCCCTCACGAGGCGGTGGCCGACTCCTCGAGCGCCAACCGGAGCGATTCCAGCTCGGTGACGACGCCGTCGATGTCGGCCCCCAGGGGTTGGAGAGCGTCGACGTCGGCCGGGCCCAGGGAGAGCTCGACGGCCCGGGCCACCGTCTCGTTGAGCTGAGCGTTGAGCCGGCGCAGGCGGTCGAGGGCGTCCCGGGCCACGTCGGCCACTCGCTGGGCCGACTCCAACTGGCGGCGGAGGGCGGCCACGGTGGCTTCCAGCTGGGGACGCCCCGGCGACCGGCGCAGCTCGTCCTCCCGGGCGGCCAGCTCGGCGGCGATGGAGTTGGCGTCGAGCTCCCGGACGGCGGCGTCGAGGCTGTCGCCCCGCTGGGCGATCTGCCAGGAGGCGTCGACGGCCACGCTCACCTGGGCCGACAGCTCCGCCAGCCGGTCCCGCAGCGGGCCGTGGCGCGTGGCGCGGACGGTCTCGTTGAAGCGGTCCTCGGCTTTGACCGTCTGGCGCACGAGCGAGCGCCACGGTTCCCGCACCGTGGCCGGGTTCATGTTGGGCCGCTTGACCTTGCGGGGCATCGACCACGCCACCTTGCCCGCCCAGGCCGCGGCGCCGACCACCGCGGCCGCGGCCAGGGGCACGCCGGCCAGGATGGCCGCGGCCGTGCCCGCCCCGGCCAGGAGGATCGACGACGGTGCCATCAGTGCCCGCGCCATCGCCGGCGTGCGGGCCCGCTCCGGCAGCCGTTCGAGCATCCCGCCATTCTGGCCTCTGCGGGTCTCCCCATGGATTCGTCGCGCCTGTGGCCTCGCCTGCCGCGGTGGAAGACTCTCCTCGTGGGCCCTCCGTCGCCGCCATTTCCTCTCCGCTACGGCTTCTGGCGGCCACTGTTGAGCGTCCTCGGCGTGGGCCCCGCCTTCTCGGGGGTCGATGTCGACGGGACGAACGTGGTCGTCAGGATGGGGTGGGCCTTTCGGGCGACCGTCCCCCTCGCGTCCGTCCGGAACGTGCAGCGCTCGGCGAACCGTTGGAACGGGATCGGAGTCCACGGGTGGGGCGGCTGGTGGCTGGTCAACGGGTCGGTGGCCGGGATCGTGCGGATCGAGATCGAACCTCCGGCCCGGGCCCGGGTGATCGGCGTGCCCGTCCGGCTCCGGATCCTCGAGGTCAGCCTGCAGGATCCGGACGGTGCCGTCGCCGCCCTGCGCGGCCGCCCCTGAGCGGGTCAGGCGGGGGAGGGTTGGTGATCGGCCGGCGCCGGGTGGCCGCGGAGCGCCCGGTTGAGAAGGTCGGCCAGCTGGCGGCGCTCCTCGGGCTCGAGGCCGGCCAGCACCCGGGCCTCCACCTGCGAGCGCAGCACCACCAGCCGGCGCGACGCCTGCTCGCCGGCCTCGGTGAGCACCACCGCGTGGCGGCGGCGGTCGTCGGGGTCGCGGCGGCGCTCAACCATGCCCGCCGTCTCCAGGATGTCGAGGACGCCGACCACGTCGCTGGCGTCGAGGCCGAGGTGGTCGCTGATGGCCCGCTGTGACACCGGCCCCATCTTGGAGACGACTGCCATCACGCCCAGGCAGGGGGGCCGGAAGCCGGCGTCGACGGCCCACTGCTCGGTGGCCATGAGATCGCCGATCTCCCGCCGCAGCTCGCGGGCCAACATGAACACCCCGGCCACCACGTCCAATCGGCCACCGTCCTCCACCGGTCCCAGGGTAGCCGTTCTTGACATTCTGTGGGGATGATCTATCGTTGGGATAGCCAACGAATGTAGGAGCAACCGCATGGCGGAGAGCAACGGGCGTCCCCCGGCCATCACGGTGGAGGGATTGGAGAAGCGCTTCGGCGACGTGCATGCCGTCCGGGGCGTCGACTTCGAGGTCCAGGGCGGGGAGACGTTCGGCTTCCTCGGCCCCAACGGGGCGGGCAAGTCCACCACCATCAACGTGCTCTGCACCCTCCTCCGCCCCACCGCCGGGCGGGCGACGGTGGCCGGCTTCGACGTGGTCAAGGAGCGGGACGACGTGCGCCGCGAGATCGGCCTCGTGTTCCAGGACATGACCCTCGACACCTACCTCACCGGTACGCAGAACCTGCGCTTCCACGGCCAGCTCTACGGGGTGCCGTCGGGCGACCTCGAGATCCGCATGAAGCAGGTGCTCGAGCTGGTGGGCCTGTGGGACCGGCGGGACAAGGAGGTGTCCACCTACTCGGGGGGCATGAAGCGGCGCCTGGAGATCGCCCGGGGCCTGCTCCACTCGCCCCGCGTGCTCTTCCTCGACGAGCCCACCGTCGGCCTCGACCCCCAGACCCGGGCGTCGATCTGGGAATACCTCGACCAGCTCCGCCGCCAGGAGGACCTCACCATCTTCCTCACCACCCACTACATGGACGAGGCCGAGCACTGCGACCGCATCGCCATCATGGACGTCGGCCAGATCGTGGCCCTCGACACCCCCCAGGCGCTGAAGGCGGCCATCGGCACCGACCGGGTGCGGCTGGTGACGGCCGACGACACGGCCGCGGCCGCCGCCATCGCCGGCCGCTTCGGGCTGGAGGTAGGCACCACGCCCGACGGCCTCGTCCTGCAGGTGGCCGACGGCGAGGCTTTCGTGCCCCGCCTGCTGGCCGACCTGGGCGTCGCCGTCCGCTCGGTGAGCGTCACCCGGCCTACCCTCGACGACGTCTTCATGACCTACACCGGCCGCACCATCCGCGACGCGGAGAGCTCCGGCAACGAGATCCCGCCCATGTTCCGGGGACGGAGGTAGCCCACGGATGACCGCCACCCGTCCCGACGCCCCGACGCCCCCTCCCACCCCGCCGACCTCGTCGACGCCGACCAGTCGACCCCGCCGACCTCATCGACACAGCCCACACCGTCGCCCGCCCCGACGAGCGCGACGCCGAACCCGACCGGCGCGGCCGCCTCGGCCGGCGCTTCGCCGCTGCCCGTCGCCCCCATCCGCCGCGCTCCCACCGGGCTGGCCGCCGACCTGCGGGCGATCAAGATCGTCTGCCACCGGGAGCTGCTCCGGTGGCTCACCGACCGTCGACGGCTGGTGGCGGGGATGGTCCAGCCCCTCCTGTGGCTGTTCGTCCTGGGTACCGGCCTGTCCCGGGTGGTCGAGCCCGGCACCCAGGGCCTCGACTTCCGCACCTTCCTGTTCCCCGGCGTGCTGGCCACGTCGGTCATGTTCACGGCCGTGTTCTCGGGCGTGTCGGTGGTGTGGGACCGGGAGTTCGGGTTCCTCCGGGAGATGCTGGTGGCGCCCATCAGCCGCACGTCGATCATGGCCGGCAAGTGCCTGGGCGGGGGGATCGTGGCCACCACCCAGGCCCTGATCCTGGTCGCCCTCGCCGGATTCGCAGGTGTGCCCTACCACCCGGTCATGCTGATCGAGCTCATCGCCATCCTCTTCCTGGCCTCGCTGTCGATCACCGCCTTCGGACTGCTCCTGGGGGCCAAGGTGGCCAACATCCAGTCGGTCATGCCGGTGATCCAGACGGTGATCACCCCCATGATGTTCCTGTCCGGAGCGCTCTACCCGACCGCGGGCCTGCCCGCCTGGCTGGCAGTGGCCACCAAGCTCAACCCCCTCACCTACGCGGTGCAGCCCATGCGCCACGTGGTGTTCTCCCACCTCGACCTGTCGCCGGCCGTGGTGAAGGCGCTCGACCCCCGCATCACCTGGATGGGCTGGCCGGTACCGGTGGCGCTGCAACTGGTCGTCCTAGCCGCCCTCGGCACGGCCGTGTTCGTGGTCGCTGTGGCCCGCTTCAGCCGCACCGACTGACCGCACCGGCCGACCGGCGGCCGAGCGCCAGCGAGGCCCTGGCCGGTCGGAACAAGAGTCAGCCGCCCGAAGGGCGCCCATGCCTTTGACCTTGGGGGGGCCGTCGGGGGGCGCTTCCTAGCCCCCCGACTGCCTTTGACCTTGGGGGGGCCGTCGGGGGGCGCTTCCTAGCCCCCCGACTGCCTTTGACCTTGGGGGGGCCGTCGGGGGGGCGCTTCCTAGCCCCCCCGACTGTCGCTCATCTTTCGGTAGAGGACGGCGGAGCCGACCAGCACGGCTACGAAGCCGCCCAGCAGGACCCAGGAGAACGCCTTGTCGGTGTCGACGCTGTCCCAGTCCCGGGCCACCGAGACCAGGATCAGCGCCAGCATCACCATCGCCACCTGGAGGGGGATCCGGACGGCCTGCCACCGGCGGTCGAAGAAGACACCGGCGCCGGCGATGCCGAGGAGGAAGATGGCGGCGGTGCTGCGGGCGGTGAGCGGCGTGAGCATCCACGGCCAGAGGTCGATGGCCCGCTGCGGAGCCAGGTAGAGGAACACGCCCATGGCCGGGGCCAGGACGCCGAGGGTCCCGATGACGTAGGTGGCCGCGTCCGACAGCCGGGGGCCCTCGGCCGGGGCCGCCACCCGCCGGTTGGCGAAGAAGACGGCGAAGACCAGGAACGGCGTGGTGAAGTACAGCCCCGTCCACAGCCAGAAGGCGACGTTGTCGTGGATGAACTTGTCCCAGTGGATGATCGTGTTGAGGCCCATGGTCGAGGCGAACACCCCGACCGGCACAAACCCGCCCTTGATCGTCTCCCAGGTCTTGGCCCGGGCCGCCTGGACGAAGAACCAGGCCCCGCCGATGTACACCGACGCCAGCACCATCGCCGTCAGTGGCGGCTTGATCGCCCACGCGAAGAGCGTGTCGGTGTCCTTCGGCCAGAAGAAGAGGACGGCGAAGCCCACCACCAGGAACGGGATGATGAAGATGGACAGGGCTCGGGTCGCAGGCAGCACCCGGTCCTCGTTCGGCGACGCCTCCATCGGCGGTTCCCTTTCCCTTAGAAGTTGGAGATCACCGCCGTGAAGACTTGGACGATGGTGGCCGGGTTGCTGGCGTCGTAGGCGGCGGCGTTGGTGGCTTCGGCGATGCGCTTGAGGGGGGCCAGCTCGGCATCCTGGCCGTAGGCGATGGGGAAGATTCGTACCGGACGGCTCGACTGGCCCTCGTTTCCGGCGCGGAGATCGGTGAGCAGCGTCTCTATGTCCCGGTTGCGGGGATCCTCGTTACGCCCGTCGGTGAGGAGCACGACGGCGTTGATCTTGGCCGGGTCGTACGACTCCCGGAGATCCTCGTACGACGCCCGGGCCACGGTGTAGAGGGGGGTGCCCTGGGTGGGGACCAGGCTGCGGATCTTGGACGCGATCTGCTCCCGCTGCGCCCCAATGGGACCGAAGGGCACCAGGTCGAGGTAGTCGGTGGGCTCGGTGGGGCTGATGTCGGTGGAGAAGATGCGCAGGGCGACGTCGTCGTCGTCCTTGAACTGGGACAGGGCCGTCACCGCCGCCTGTTTGGCCAGTTCGAGCTTGGTCTGGCCCTGGTCGTCCCGGTCGTCGGCCGGGTCGCCCATCGAGCCGGACACGTCCAACACCAACATGACCCGGGCGCTGCGCCGCTGCTGGCCCCACAGCTCGAGTATCCGGGCCAGCACGGCCGGCTCCGGGAGCTGGAGGATGTTCTGGGGCTGGTCGGGATCGAGCCCGTTGGACCGGTCGATGGGGCTGGCCACCGGCACCACCGGGTTGCCGGGCCGGAAGCCGAACTGCACCACCCGCTGCTGGTTGGCGGGCGTCTGCACGTAGCGCTCGAAGGCCCGGGCCCCCTCCCGCTCCCGGTCGTCGACCCACGGGGCGTCGAGGAGGAAGAAGGGGTTGTCGGAGAAGAGCGTCCCCTCCTTGGGGTAGATGGCGACGAGGGGGATCTTGGGCGGGCGGGGCTTCTCGCCGGGGTCGGTGATCCCGTCGGGGTTGCCGAGGTTGTAGTCGATCACCGACTTCTCCTCGACCGCGAGGGCCGACGTGTAGGTGAGCGACGTGCCCCGGGCGTCGTTGCGGTACCAGTTGTTCAGGAACGTCGGCGTGATGTCGCCGTAGTGGACGACCGAGTTCTCGACGCCTCGGGCGAAGGCGTCGACCTCGGGCCGGGCCAGGTCCTCGGCGGTGAGGTCGCGGGTCTTGCCGGTGGCGGCGTAGTACTGGGCGATGGTGACCGACAGGCCGCTGGTGGAGAAGTTGGGATTGGTCTTGGCCAGGCGGAACGGGCCCCACTCGGGATGGCCCTTGCCGCCCCACCCGGCCGGGTCCTGGGCCAGGGCCAGGATGTCGGCGAAGCCGATGGGCGTGGTCGGCCAGCCGATGGCCTCGGCCATGGGACGGGGCATGGCGATCACGAGGGGCGTGAGCATGAACGGCTTAGCGTCGGTGGGAGCCATGGCCGGCTGGCCGGCGGTGGACAGGCGGAAGTTGAGGATCGCGCCCCAGGCGGACGAGGCCGGCGACCAGATGACGGGGCGGGGGCCGTTGGTGGCCTCGTCGGGCCAGCCGTCGACCAGCAGCGACATCCCCACGCCCGACGACTTGCGCTGGACCCGCACGAAGGCGCACCGCCCGCCGGGCTTGGCGTCGTCGGACGAGTTGAAGGTGCGGGCCAGGTCGGTGAGCAGCTCGACCTTCTCCGGCGACACGGCCATGTCGATGGCGGTGCACCCCTTGGGGATGGACTGGAGGTCGCCGCCACCGCCTGGTCCGCCGCCAGAGCCGTCGCTGGTGGAACAGGCGCCCGCAGCCAGGGCCACCGCCACGAGGACGACGACCACCCTCCGGAATGTGTTCGTCATCGGCCGGTGACCTCCCTGGCCTTGGCCCGAATGGCGTCGATCAGGCCCGCGTCGGGCAGTCCGTTGCCGGCGGGGAGGCCGGCGCTTCCCGGAGCCTTCCAGCCGGCGTCGGTCAGCCCGGTCCGGGCCCGGCCGGCGACGATCTCGCGCAGCCGATCCCCCCGATCGCCGGGGGTGACGGCTAGGACTACGTCGGCGGTCGCCATGGACGAAGGGTAGATCTTGGTGAGCTCGTCCCGTCTGGCGGCGGTGTCGACCTTGGTCGCGTCGGCCTCGGTGGTCCCGACGAAGTCGTAGGCGGCCCGCCCGAGGAGGAGCATCCGGTCGAGGGGCGAGGTGGCGGCCGACTCCATCGGCCGCTCGAGTGCGTCGAACCACCGCTGAAAGCCCTCGTCCTCCAAGTCGAGCGTCGACAAGTCGGTGCGACCGTCGAACCACTCGACGGTGGCCTGGGCCAACACGAGCAGGCCGGTGCCGTCACGGGCGGCGTCGGCGTGGCCCACCTTGGCGCCGGGTCGGCCGGCGGCATCGCCCAGGCACTTCCAACCGACCTTGCCACCGGGGCACGTCGAGGCCAGCGCCGCGGCCCGGTCCTTCCAGGCCACGATGACGAGGGGCGAGCGGGCGAGCGGCGCCGCCCGGGTGGTGAACAGGGGAGGGAGCGAACCCGCCCGGCGAGCCTCGTCGACCAGCGCCGGCCACGGGTCGGCCACCAGCCAGCCGTCGAGCTCGGCGTCGCCGTCGAGGCGGCGCAGGCGGTCGGCGGTGGCCCCCGCCCCCTCGACGGTGACATCGACCCGCCCCGGGAAGGCGTCGTCGAGGTCGGCGCACACCCGGTCGAGGTCGGCCGCGCACACGAGCCGGTAGACCTGCCCCGCGTCAACGTTCTTGTCGTCGAGCCGCCCCCGGACGACCAACGCGCCGACGATCATCGCCACCGCCCCCACCACGGCCAAGATCCGACGCACCCACGGACCTTAGGTCGGCCGGTCAGCCGAATCCCGGGCGTCTCGTGTGGGCCGCCGCCTTTGGTGTGCAGTTGCGTCGGTATATCCCACACAACTGCACACCAAAGTGCCCCTCTACGCCGTTACTCGACCTTCGACCGGCGGCGACGCACGACCACGAGCCAGACCACGGCGATCAGGACGAGGATGCCGATCCCCGCGCCGGCGACGATGAGAGTCCCTCCGCTGCCACTCGATCCCGGCTCCACGGGATCCGCCGCCGTCGCCGGCTGGTCCGGGAACGTGAGGGTGGCCGTCGCCTCCCGCGACGTCGTCCCGGAACGAAGGACGATCTTCACGTCCCAGGGCCCACTCGGGAGAGCCTTGTCGAGGGTCACGAGGACAGGCTCTGTCTGACCAAGACCGAGTGTCGCCCCCAATGTCGCGTTGAACGGGCCCGCGGACAGGGCCCCGGGCCCGTTCGTCAGCGTGAGCACGCCACTCATGTCAAGGGCTCGGCCTCCCGTGTTGTGCACGCTGGCGGCCACGACCGGGCTGCCGTCGGCCGCCCGCTGGCCCTGGAGGGCGGTGACCTCGAAGTCACTGGGAGGCTCGCCCCCCGGACCGACCGACAGGTACATCCGGACCCCGACTCGGTTGGTGGCGCCGATCCCGCCGCCCGGCGGCGGCGGCGCGTTCAACTCCGCCCACACCACCCCGTATTGCTCGCCTGCGCTGGCGTTGCCGGGCACGGCGATGGTCACCGTCGCCTGGGCGGTGGTTCCCGCCGCCAGCGTCAGGCTCGAGGGCTCGACGGTGGTCCAGGTGATGAGGTCGTTGACGGCCCGCCCCTCGCCGAACTGGAAGCCCCCGTCGACCACATCCGCCGCCGCCGCGTACACCTCGACCTGTTGCGTATCGCTGGTTCCGTTGTTGACTTCGATCCTGCGGCTGATGGTGGTGCCCGGCGCCAGGTGGTCGACGATGTAGAGCTTCGCCCGAGGGTCGTCAGCCCGGTCGCTGGGCGCGTCGATGATCCGGATTCCTACGGTTTCCGGGGCCTGGGCGAGTGCGGGAGCGTGTGCCCCGGCCCCGCCGATGAGGGTGATGAGGGCGACGATGGCGAGCAGGAGACGACGGGGCATGGTTCCCTCCAGGGCCATGGCTAGGCCACGGAATGGGTGATGGTGCCGCTGTAGGTACCGGCGATGGCGGCGGATGGTATGTCGATGATGATCGTCGGGTTCCAGGCGGCCGTGATCGACAGGAGAAGCCCGGTCCCCGAGAAGGCGGTGCGGCTCACCGACAGGTTCACCGCGTTCAGCGCGGTGAGCTGGCCAGGGACGGGGCTGCCCAGAAGGCCGCTGAAGCTCGTCGCCGGGCCTGACCAGTAGCGGACGGAGCCGTTGGCGATCGTCTTGTTCGCTCCACCGCCGGCGGTGATGAAGACGGTGGCCGACACGGTGGCCACGAAGTTCGGTGCGACCAGGCCGCTGGCCGCCACGCTCACCGTCCCGAGTTGGGCCGACAGGGTTGGCGAACCGGTCGCGGCCGTGCCGAGGTTCTTCGACGCAGGGGGGCTGATCGACGCCGCCGCCAAAGCTGGCGTCGCGGTCAAGAAGAGGGCAGCGACGAGGAATCCGCCGATCACCCCTGAGCGAATTACGCGGAATCGCCAGGCCGGAGGGCCTGGCGATTCCGTACGGCTATGACTCACTGCCGCAATTCTAGGCGAAGGAGTGGGTGATGGTTCCGCTGTAGGAACCAGCGACGGAGGCGGACGGGATGTTGACATTGACCGTCGGGTTCCAGCTGGCCGTGTTGTTGCCGATCACTGCCGAAGCGGAGAACGCCACTCTCGAAGCGGCCAGGGTCTGCTTGTTCGCAACCAGCAGCTGACCGGGCAGGAAGACACCGGTGCCGGTGGAGGCGGTCGCCGCACCCGACCAGTAGCCGGCGTTCGAGTTGGCGATGGTCTCGTCAGCGCTTGCGGAACCGGTGGTGAAGGCGGTGGAGGTGACACCGACGGACCATGTCCCGAGCAGCGCGCCTCGGGCGTCGGTGGCGGTGATGGACCCGAGCTGGACGGCGGCGGTGGTGGAGGAGCCGGTTGCGACCGTGCCCAGGGCCTGGGAGGTAGGAACGGTGATCGAGAGTGCACCGCCCGACAGGACGAAGGTGGTGGTGGTGTCACCAGGGGCTGCAAATGCGGGGCTTGCAGCGCCGGCGAAGGCGAGGGCGGCGACGGATGCGACGACCGCCACCTTGATCTTGTGGGTCAGCTGCATGGGAACTCCTTGTCGAGGTAGACGGTGCGGTTGCCAGTGCTTCATCGACCATTTAGAACAAAAGTGTGTAGGCCGATCGACACATTTGAACAATTTTCTCGTTGTTTAATTGTTGCTTTATGGGCTCTGGAACCTTGATTGGCGTGTGTGAGCGAGCCCCAGCCCAAGAGGCAGGCGGGAGTGCGGCGTCGACCACCGCCACCGGCGTCACGATCAGGTCTGACGCCGGAGCGACAGGCGGTCGGGATGGGTACGGAGGCGTCGAATGGCAAGATTCGTGAACTCTTTCGGGCGCTCGTCCGTATGGAACGGTCAGGACGGACCGAGAGGAGCTTGCGGGACAATGGCGAAGCGACACGGGAAGCGGGCGGCGTTGGTGTTGGTGGCCTTGGGTTTGGCGCTCGGGCTGGCTGCGTGCGGAGACGATGACGATGAGCCCACGGTGAGCTCGGCCACGACCACCGCCCCGGCGGTGACCACCGCGGCCGCCCCGGCGGTGACGACGACCACGGCTGCGCCGCCGGCCGCCGCCGGGCCGCTGCTCAAGACGGCGGACAACGCCACGCTCGGGAAGATCGCGGTCACGAACGCGGGTCTCACCGTCTACACGTGGGACAGGGACGCGACCTCGACCAGCGGTTGCACGGGCGGTTGCGCCGGAACGTGGCCGGCCGTGCTCGTCCCCGACGGCGCCACCCCGACGGCGGAGGGTGTCCCCGGCGCCCTGGCGTCGTCACCCCGGCCCGACGGCGGCGGCAACCAGCTCACGCTCGACGGCAAGCCGCTCTACCACTACGCAACCGACGCCGCCCCTGGCGACGCCAAGGGCGACGGCGTGGGCGGCGTGTGGCACGTGGTGAAGGTCGCCTAGGTCGCCAGGTCCTCCACGATCTCGGCCGACGGCAGCCGGCGGAACACATCCGGCGTGACCCGGACCTTGAGCGACCGGCTGCCGCCGCCGAGCACCACCCGATCCCGGCCCATCACCCGGGCGTCCACCCACACGGGCAGGTCCGCGGGCAGCGCCAGCGGCGTGACGCCGCCGATGGCCATCGCCGTCACCTTTCGCGTCTCGTCGGCGGACGCGAACGAGGCCCGTTTCACGCCCAGCCGGCGACGGACGGCCCCGTTCACGTCCAACCGGTTGGTGGCCAGCACCACGCAGCACACGTAGCGCCGGGGCGCGGACGCACCCCCCTTCCCTGCCACCACGATGGCGTTCGCCGAGTCGTGCGGGTCGATCCCGTAGCGCTCGCAGAATGCCGCGGTGTCGGCGAAGTCGGGGTCGCACGCCAGCAACTCGAACTCCACGCCGGTGGCCTCCAACGCCCGCCGCACCGCCGCCTCGATATCTTCCACCGGGTCCGAACGTAGCGCCGGTAACCTCGACCGTGATGCCGCACACCCCTCTTCCCGAGCTCGGACGGCGGGTCAAGGACGCCAGCCGGGTGCTCGCCACCGCCTCCTCGTCGACCAAGGACGCCGCTCTCCACGCCGCCGCCGACCTCCTCGTGGCCCGGACGGCCGAGATCCTCGACGCCAACACGGCCGACGTCGACCGGGCCGAGTCGGCCGGCGTGAGCGCCACCGTCGTCGACCGCCTCCGCCTCACGGCCAAGCGCATCGAGGCCATGGCCGACGGCCTGCGCATGGTGGCGGCCCTGCCCGACCCCATCGGCGAGGTCACCGAGGGCTGGACCCGCCCCAACGGCCTCGCCATCGAAAAGGTCCGGGTGCCCTTGGGCGTGGTGGCGATCATCTACGAGAACCGCCCCAACGTGACCAGCGACGCCTTCGGCCTGTGCCTCAAGGCGGGCAACGCCGCTTTCCTGCGGGGCTCGTCGGGTGCCATCTCGTCGAACATCGCCATCGCCTCCGCCCTGCGGGAGGGGCTGGCCAAGGCGGGCCTGCCCGAGGACTGCCTGATCCTGGTGGAGGACACCAGCCACACCGCGGCGGCCGAGTTCATGCAGCTCAGGAACTACGTCGACTGCCTCATACCCCGGGGCGGGCCGTCGCTCATCGCCAGCGTCCTGGCCAACGCCACCGTCCCCTACGTGATCGACGGCGACGGCAACTGCCACGTGTACGTCGACGAGGCGGCTGACCTCGACCAGGCGCTCGATATCCTGGTCAACGCCAAGACGCAGCGGCCGTCGGTGTGCAACGCGGCCGAGTCGCTGGTGGTGCACGGCGCCGTGGCCACCGAGTTCCTCCCCCGGGCGGTGGCCGCCCTCGACGGCGTCGAGCTGGTGGGCGACGAGCGCTCGCAAGCCATCGCCCCCGAGATCGGTGCCGCCACCGAGGCCGACTTCTCCACCGAGTTCCTCGACCTCAAGCTGTCGGTGGCCGTCGTCGACGACCTCGACGCCGCCATCGCCCACGTCAACCGGCACGGGACGGGCCACACCGAGGCCATCTGCACCCGCGACCTGGTCGCCGCCCGCCGTTTCACCCGGGAGGTCGACGCGGCCGCGGTGATCGTCGAACGCGTCCACCCGCTTCACCGACGGCGAGATGTTCGGCTTCGGCGCCGAGATCGGGATCTCCACCCAAAAGCTCCACGCCCGGGGTCCGATGGGCCTCCGCGAGCTGACCACCCTCAAGTACGTGGTCACGGGCGACGGCCAGATCCGCACCTAGATGACGGCCACGGGCGCCCCCAGGTTCGAGTCGTTGGACGCGGTGCGGGCGGGGCTGGCATCCGTCGGCTACCTGGCCGACGACGCCACTGCGGGGGTGGCGTGGCTGGCCGACCGGCTCGACAAGCCGGTGCTGGTGGAGGGGCCGGCGGGCACGGGCAAGACGGAGCTGGCCAAGTCGGTCGCCGAATGGTCGGGCGCACGCCTCATCCGCCTCCAGTGCTACGAGGGCCTCGACGAGTCCAAGGCCCTCTACGAGTGGAACTACCGCAAGCAGCTCCTCCGCATCCAGGCCGAGCGGTCGACGGATTCCGCCCAAGAAAAGCCGGCATGGGATGCCGTCGAGGGCGACATCTTCTCCGAGGACTTCCTGCTCGCCCGTCCCCTCCTCGAAGCCATCCGGGCGGACGAGCCGGTCGTCCTGCTCATCGACGAGGTCGACCGGGTGGAGGTGGAGACGGAGGCCCTCCTGCTGGAGGTGCTCTCCGACTGGCAGGTCTCGATCCCCGAGTTGGGGACAGTGCCGCGCCACCCGCATCCCGCTCGTCTTCCTCACCTCGAATTCCACCCGCGACCTCTCGGAGGCGTTGAAGCGCCGCTGCCTCTACCTCCACCTCGACTATCCCGACGCGGCCCGGGAGAAGCAGATCGTCCTGGCCCGCCTGCCGGGGATCTCCGACCGGCTGGCGGAGCAGGTGGCGGGCGTGGTGCGCACCATCCGCCAGCTCGACCTGACCAAGCCGCCGTCGGTGTCGGAGACGCTCGACTGGGCCCGCACCCTGGTCCTGCTGGGGGTGGCCGACGTCGACGTGGAGGCCGTGTCGAGCACCCTCCACGTCCTTCTCAAGCACCGGGGCGACATCGCCAAGGCCGACCGCGAGCTGCGGGCAGCGGCGGCGACCGGCTAGCGGGGCCGTGCTCGACACGCTGGCCGGCTTCGTCGGCGAGCTGCGGCGGTCGGGGCTGCCCGTGTCGACCACCGAGAACCTCGACGCGGTGGAGGCGGTGGCCAACGTCCCGCTCGACGACCGGGAGGCGCTGCGGTGGGCGCTGGCGTCGACGCTGGTCAAGCGGCATGAGCACCGGGCCGCCTTCGACACCGTCTTCGACGTGTGGTTCTCGCTCCGCCTGCCCCTGCTGGCCACCGATGACGCCCTGACTGCGGGCGAGCTGGCCGCCCTCCTCGACCAGGCGCTCGAATCGGGCGACGACGAGCTGCTGCGGGAGCTGGCCCGCCAGGCCGTCGCCCGGCTGGGGGGAATGCACGCGGGACGACCGGTGGGGGCGACCTTCTACGTGTTCCGCACGCTGCGCCAACTCGACGCCGAGGGCGCGCTGGAGCGTTTGCTGGCGGGTGCCGGGCCCGGCTCGGCGGCCGGCGACGACCTGGCCGGCCGGCTGGAGCGGGACGAGCTGCGGGCCCGTCTCGACCGGCTGCGGACCGAGATCGAGGCCGAGGTCCGCCGCCGGCTGGTAGACGAGCAGGGTCCGGAGGCGGTGGTGGGGGCGTTGCGGCGGCCGCTGCCGGCCGACGTCGACTTCCTCCACGCCAGCCCCGACGACCTGGCCAACCTGCGCCGCACCCTCCAGCCCCTCGCCCGGCGCATGGCCGCCCGCCTGGCCCGCAAGCGTCGCCATCACCGCCGGGGCCGCCTCGATATGCGCCGCACCGTCCGCCAGTCGTTGTCGTACGGCGGCGTGCCCGTCGACCCCCGGTTCCGTCGGCCCCACCCGTCGAAGCCCGAGATCCTCGTCCTGGCCGACATCTCGGGGTCGGTGGCCGCCTTTGCCCGCTTCACCCTCCAGTTCGTGCACGCCATCTCCGGCCAGTTCTCCCGGGTGCGGTCGTTCGTGTTCATCGACGGGGTCGACGAGGTCACGTCGATCTTCGAAGGGTCGTCCGACCTCACCGAGGCCCTGGCCCGGGTCAACGCCGAGGCCGACGTGGTGTGGGCCGACGGCCACTCCGACTACGGCCACGCGTTCCAGGCCTTCTGGGAGCGGTGGGGGAGGGAGATCACGCCCCGCACGTCGGTCGTCATCCTGGGCGACGCCCGGAACAACTACCACGCAGCCAACGCCTGGGTGCTCGACGAGGTGCGCCAGAAGGCCCGTCGCCTGTACTGGCTCAACCCCGAGCCCCGCTCCTACTGGGACACGGGCGACTCGGTGGCCTCGCTCTACGGGGTGCACTGCGACGGGGTCTTCGAATGCCGCAACCTCCGCCAACTGGAGCACTTCGTCGCCGAGGTCGGCTAGACCCCCCTCGTGACGATTGACTCGCGCAAGTACCCGCGTGGGGGGGTAAGTGCGCGAACTGGTCGGCCGGGAGGGCGGCGGACGGCTCTCTTCCTCGCCCTGCCCGCGGTGGTGGGGGCGGTCGCCCTGCTCATCGTCGCCCGCAAGGGGGTCTACACCAGCCCCGACTCCGCCTTCTACGTCGGCACCGCCCGCAACCTGCTCGACGGCCAGGGGCTCACGGCTCCGCCCGGGTCGCCGCCCCTGTCCCACTTCCCGCCCCTGTTCCCGCTGGTGCTGGCCGGGATCGGGTGGCTGACGGGGCTCGACCCGCTCGACGTGGCCGGCGTGCTCAACCCTCTGCTGCTGGGGGTGACGGCGTACCTGGTGGCGGTGGTGGTCCGCCGCCGGAGCGAGTCGGTCGGGCTCGGGGTGGCCGCGTCCTCGGCGGTGGTCGTCGCCGTCGACCTGCTCGTCTACTTCGCCTCCGCCCTGACCGAGCCGTTGTTCGTGGTCCTAGTGCTGGCGGCCATGGTCTCGCTGGCGGCGGCGGTCGAACGGGGCGGGAGGTGGCGGTGGGTCGCAGCGGTGGCCTTCACCGCCGGCGCGTGCCTCACCCGGTACGTGGGGGTGGCCCTGGTGGTGGCCGAGGTCGGGGTGCTGCTGGCGGTGGGTGGCCGCCAGGCGTGGCGGCGGGCGGCGGCGGTGGGCGGGGCCGCGCTCCTCCCCCTCGTCGTCTGGCTGGCCGCCGCCGGGAGCGGCAATCGGCCGGTGGTCGTCCACTTCTTCGACGCCGACTACTGGGTCAGCGGCGTCCGCAGCCTCTCCCGGTGGGTCCTGCCCCCGTACGTCTCGTGGCCGGTTCGGGGACTGGCCACCGCGGCCGTGGTGGTGGCCCTCGTCGCAGTCGCCGTCACCGTCGCGCCGCCGCCGATCGTCGTCCGGGGGAGGGGCCGCGCCGGCCGACATCCTCGGTCTGCTCCTGCCCGCATTCGCCGTCGCCTACCTGGGCATGCTCGTGGTCGATCGGATCGTGCTCGACGCCGGCGGGCGTCTCGACCTGCGCTTTCTCGCCGTCCTCCACGTGGTAGCCGTCGTCGGCCTGCTGCCCTGGTTGCACCGGCACCTGGCCGGACGAACCCGTCCCGCGGCGGCTGCGGTCGGCCTCGTCCTCCTCGCCCTGCATGGGATCCAAGCCGCCTCGTGGGTGGTCGACGGCCTCTCCGACACCACCGTCGGCCGCCGGGGCCTCACCGCCGCCGCCTGGGACGACTCGACCGTGCTGGCCGCGGTCGCCGCCCTCCCGCCCGGCGTCACCGTCTACAGCAACGCCCCCGAGGCCATCTTCCTCCTCACCGGGCGGTCGACGTCGCCGCTCCCGGCCCACACCGACTACCTGTCCGACCGCCGCCGCCCCGAGTACGAGGCCGAATTGGCCGCCACCGCCGACCGGCTGCGCAACGACGGCGGCGTGGTGGTGTGGTTTCGCCCCTACGCTTTCCGCCAGCAGTTCCTCGCCACCGCGTCCGACTTCGACGTGGAGCCGGTGCTGGAGGACGCCGTCGCCCAGCTGGCTCGGGCCCGGGCCCGGGCGCCGGCGAGCTAGCGGGGCGGTTCGAACAGCGACGCTTGGGCGGCCCGCACCCGGTGCGCCGGCTCGGGCTCCTTCTCCAGGAGCAGCGCCTCCAGCTCGTCGACCGACCCCACCGGCACCGCCCCCCGGGCCTCGATGGCGGCGTTCCCCGGGCCCTCGCCTGGGCCCCGCCACACCGCCACCCGACCCACCCCGTCCTTGACCGCCTCGACCGCGCCCGACCACGTGCCGCCCGTCTCGAGATCGCTGGCCACCACCAGGGTGACCAGGGACTGGGCGTAGATCAGCTTGTTGCGCCCCATGGCGTTGCCCGGGCTGAAGGGAGCGTCGGGGCCGTAGGGCGTGCAGAGCACGGTCGAGCCGCCGAGGACGGCTCGGCGGACGTCGGCGCCCTTGAGGGTGCGGACCAGGGAGTCGGCCAGGATTCCCACCACCGTCCCCCCCGCCTGGTAGGCGCCGCCCATGGCCAGCCGGTCGACGCCTCGTGCCCCGCCCGACACCAGGGGCAGGCCCACGCGGGCGGCGCGCTCGGCCGCGGCCCGGGCCACCTCCGCCCCCTCGGGGGCGACGTCGCGGCTCCCCACCACGCCCAGACCCGGCCGGCGGAGAAGCTCGAGTTCCCCGGCCGCATGCAGCACCGGAGGCGCCTTGGGCCCGAGCCGTTCGAGCAGGCGGGTGGGGTAGGCATCGTCGGAGGGCGTGAGGGTGGCGATGCCGGACTGGTCGAGACGCTCCAACTCGAAGGCCATGGCCGTGGCCCGCTCCAGCAACCCCGCGACCCGCGCCGCCAGATCGGCGGCCAGGCCCAGCTCGCGAACGAGGGCGTCGGCCCCCCGGCCGATCAGCGCGCTCGGGCGGCCCACCTGATCGTGGAGCCGCCAGAACTCGCCCGCCTTCAGCGGTTGCAGGCCGTCGGCCACCAGCCGGCTGACCAGCAGCACCGTGGCCAGGGAGTCCTCCGACTTCACATCGAGCGTCCGGCGGAGTCGGCCAGGGCGAGGGGGTGGACGGGCCCCGAGCCCGCCTCGAGCAGCTTCCAGGCGATGGCGGTGATCGTCCACTTGGAGTCGACGACGTCGTCGACGAGGAGAACCGGGCCGCTGGGGATGGGCTGGCCCACCTCGAACGCGCCGTGGACGTTGCGGTACTGCTGGGCGCTGTTCTCCATCGTCTTCTGGGGCTCGGTGTCGCGCACCTTCACCACCACATCCTCGCAGGGCAGCCCGAGGGTCTCCGCCAGCCGCCGGGCGAAATCGGCCACCAGCTCCGGATGCCGTCGGGAGGGGACGAACGTCACCCACGACGGGAACGGGTCGGGTCGCCAACCTCCGGACGAGGGCGGCGGCGGCGTCGACCAGCCGGTCGTCGAACCGACCCTCGACCTGCTTGCCGTGGCGGACCAGGCTGCCCCACCCGCCGTCGCCCCACAGCGACAGCGCCCGGCCGGGCAAGGGTCGGCGGGCGGCGGCGATCGACCGGCGGTCGGGGAGTTGCTTGCGGGGCTCGATGACCACCTCGGCCCGGCGGAGGTGGTCGATGGCGGCCTGGACCGCGCTCGGCGGCAGGTCGATGGCCAGGCTCGTGCCGGTGCAGACGTCGCACCGGCCGCAGGGGGCGCCGGCCCCGTCGTCGAGGTAGCCCCGGAGGGCCGCCATCCGGCAGGTCCCCTGGGTGGCGTAGGTGGCCATCTGCGCCTGCTCGGTGCGGCGCAGGGCGGTGACCGACTCCACCCGGTCCTCGTCGAACGTCCACGGCCGCAACGTGCGCCGCCACCGGGACCCGTCCCGCTCGATGGCCCCCTCCACTTCGAGCGTCTTCAGGAGCCCGTCGAGCTGCGATCGCCGGACGTTGACCGAATCCATCAGCTCGGGCCCGCTCACGGCCTCGGCCCGTTCCTCCAGCAGCTCGACGACCTGCCGGGCCAGACCCGCCGGCGGGAACGCCGACTTGATGAAGAAGTCCTGGATGTCACGGTCTTCGACGCCGCGGAGGAGGATCCCCAGCGACTCGGTGAGCGCCCGCCCGGCCCGCCCGACCTGCTGGTAGTAGGCGATCGGGGAGCCGGGGGACTGGTAGTGGATGACGAAGGCGAGATCGGGCTTGTCGAAGCCCATGCCCAGGGCCGACGTGGCCACCACCACCTTGACCTCGTTGGCCAGCAGCGCCTGTTCGACCTCCAGCCGGCGGTCGTCGTCGGTGTCGCCGCTGTAGGCGACGGCCTCGATCCCCCGCCCGCGGAGCCAGGCCGCCACCCGTTCGGTGTCGCGGATGGTGAGGCAGTAGACGATGCCGGTCCCCGGGAGGCGGGGGATCGTCTCGGCCAACCACGCCAACCGCTCGGCCGGACGGGGCAGGTCGAGGACGTGCAGGCGCAGGCCCTCCCGTCCCAGGGGCCCGCGCACCACGGCCAGGTCGGAACCCAGCTGGCCGGTGACGTCGGCCACCACCCGGTCGTTGGCGGTGGCCGTGCAGCACAGGACGGGCACCCCCGCGGGCAGGAGGTCGAGGACCCGGACCAGCCGCCGGTAGTCGGGACGGAAGTCGTGGCCCCAGTCGGAGATGCAGTGGGCCTCGTCGATGACGAGCAGCCCGCTCCGCCGACCGACCTCGGGCAGGATCTCGGCTCGGAACCTCGGGTTGGCCAGGCGCTCGGGCGAGATGAGCAGGACGTCGACGGTGCCGTCCTCGAGGAGCTCGGCCACCCGGTCCCACTCACTCCGGTTGGCGCTGTTGATCGTCTCCGCCCGGACACCCATGCGCTCGGCCGCCGCGATCTGGTTGCGCATCAGGGCCAGCAGGGGTGAGACGAGGAGGGTGGCCCCGCCGCCCCGATCCCGGAGCATGCGGGTGGCGATGAAGTAGACGGCGCTCTTGCCCCAGCCGGTGCGCTGCACGAGCAGGACCCGCTGGCGTTGCCCAACCAGCCGGCGGATGGCCTCGAGCTGGTCGGGACGGAAGTCGCTGGTGGGATCGCCGGTCAGGCGCCGGAGGAGCCCCAGCGCCTCCTGGCGCAGGTCGTCGTCGTCCACCGGGCCATAGTGCCGCGGGCGTGCGACATCCTCGACGGGGTGTGGCCCGCTCGCAGGGTTGTCTTCACCTGTAGACTGGTCGGGTCATGACGCCAACCGTCCGCACCGAAGACCTCATCGACGCCCGCGGCATCGCCCAGCTGCTGGGCCTCAGCCATCCCAACAGCGTGAGCACGTACCTCCGCCGCTACCCGGACATGCCCCGTCCCGTGGTCGACCTCGGCCGGGGCCGGCCCCGCCTGTGGCTGCGGCCCCACATCGACGACTGGGTCCTGCGCCGGGCGGCGGTTGGGGTGGCGGTGGCGGCTGAGCCGGCGGGCACCCGATGACCGCGCCTGTCCGGCTGGCGCGCAACGACCGCTGCTGGTGCGGCAGCAACCGTCCCTACAAGCGCTGCCACATGGCCACCGAGAAGCCGCTGCGCCCGGGCCGCCTCAGCCCCACCCGGCCGGTGCCGCCGGAGATCGTGCTTCCCGACTACGCCGTGTCCGGCACCCCGGAACCGGAGGTCGAGTCGATGGTGAAGTCGCCCGACGTGATCGAGCGCATGCGCCGGGCGGGACGGGTGGCGGCCGAGGTGCTGGCCGCGGTCGGCGCCCACGTGCGGCCCGGCGTCACCACAGACGCCCTCGACGCCATGGCCCACGCCGAGTGCCTGGCCCGGGGCGCCTACCCCAGCCCGCTCAACTACAACGGCTTTCCCAAGTCGCTGTGCACGTCGGTGAACGAGGTCATCTGCCACGGCATCCCCGACGACCGGGTGCTGGTCGACGGCGACATCGTCAACCTCGACGTCACCGTCTTCCTCGACGGAGTCCACGGCGACACCAGCGCCACGTTCCTGGTGGGGGCGGTCGACGACGTGTCCCGCCGGCTGGTGGAGGTCACCCGGGAGTGCCTCGACCTGGGCATCGCCGCGGTGCGGCCGGGGCGGCCGGTGTCCGACATCGGGGCCGCCATCGAGGCCCACGCCGAGGCCAACGGGCTGGGGGTGGTGCGCGACTTCGTGGGCCACGGCGTGGGCGAGAAGTTCCACACCGTCCCGACGATCTACCACTTCGCCAACCCCATGGCCACCACCATGATGGAGCCGGGGATGACGTTCACCATCGAGCCCATGATCACGGTGGGCGACTGGCGCCACGTCCTGTGGGACGACGGCTGGACCGCCGTCACCGTCGACCGCAGCCGGAGCGCCCAGTTCGAGCACACCCTGGTCGTCACCGACGACGGCGCCGAGGTGCTCACCACCGTCGGCTGAGCCGGGGCCCAAGGCCCGGGGCGTCAACCGGTGACGAATGCAGTCGTCCTGGCGACCAAATGTGTCAGCCGTTCGGCGAACTCAGCCGTCCCACCCGGTTCCGCCCACGGCCCGGCGGCACCCGGTGACGAATTCGGTCGTCCCGGCGACCAAATGTGTCACCCGTCCGCCCGTGGCTCGCCTGACCTCTAGGACAGGCGGCGGCTCCGGGCGTCGCCGAAGGCCTCGTCGATCAGGCGGTTGGCGACGTCCGTGGACGTGTCCGACGTGGCTGCGGACGACGGGGCCGCCGGTGTTCCCGATTGGCGAGCCTGGGTGCGGACCTCGCTGAGCGCCCGCCGGGTGGCCTCCTCCGACTGCTGGCGGCGGGTGCGGACGTCGTCCCAGAGGGCGGCGATCTCGGAGCGGGTCTGTTCGAGCATGGCCTCCGAGTCGCGCTGGGCCTTGGACAGCATGCGGTCGGCGGCGGTGGCCGCCTCCCGTACCGTGCGCGCCGCCTCCTCCGAGGCCTCGGCCCGCAGCAGATCGGCTTCCGCGGTGGCCCGCTGCCGCTCCCGGACGACGTGCTGCTCGGCGGTGTGCTCCGCCTCCTCCAGCATGCGGGCCCGCTCGGCCTGGGCCTGACGGCTGGTGGCGGTGGCGGCCTCGGCCGCGTCGCGAAGTATGCGGGCCACTTCCTGCTCCGCCCTCGCCCGGGCCCGGCTGAGGGCCTCGTCGGCGACGGCCTCCGCCTGTCCGACCAGTTGCTCGACGTGGCTCTCGGCCTCCGTCCGTCGGCGGGCGGCGTCCTGGTCGGTGTCGGCCAGAAGGCGGGCCCGCTCCTGCTCGCCGGCCATGCGCATCTCGTAGAGGATCCGGTCGGCCTCCTCCTTGGTGTCGTCCACCGTCTGGCGGGCCCGGGCCACCGCTTCGGCGACAAGGTGGGAGGACTCGTCCTGGGCCTGCTCGAGCATCCGCCGTACCTGACTCTCCGCCGCGCTCCGGAGCTTGTCGAGCTCGGTGTCGACCTCGGCCCGGAGACGGGCGACCTCGCCTTCCGCTTCCTGGCGGCTCCGATCGGCGCTCTGGGCCGCCTCCTCCCGAGCCGCGTCCTGGATGGCGCGGGCCCGCGCCGCCGCCTCCGAATGCACCCTGGTGGCGGCCGCTTCGGCCCGTGCGACCCTCCGCCGGGCCTCTTCCTCCGCCTGTTCCCGCACCACCTGGCCCTCGGCGGCCACCTGCTCCCGGGCCTCGTGGATCATGCGGGTGGCCTCCGAGGTGGCGTGCTCGGAGATCCGCTCCGCCTCCTTGGCCGCTTCGTCGAGCAGGTTCGACGCCTCTTCCCACATCCGGCCGAACGACTCCCGGGCCTTCTCGTTGGCGTCCTCCCGGTAGGCGGCCGCCTGTGTCTCGGCCGCGGCCAGAGCGTCGCGTTCGAGACGAGCGGCCTTGCGTCGGCCCTCCTCCACCAGGTCGCTGGCCTCGGCCATGGCTTCGGTGAGGGTGAGCGACGCGGTGGCCCTCGCCTCCTCCAGGAGCTGGGCCGCTTCCTGCTCAGCCGCCGATCGGGCGTCGTCCACCATGCGCTCCCGGGTGGCCCCGGACGTGGCCGACGCGCTGTCGACGAGGTGCTTGGCCTCGGCGGTGGCGGCGACGAGGAGCGCGGCCGCATCCTCCTTGGCCTTGTTGGTGGCGGCCGCGATGAGGGCGGCGGCGGTGCTCTTGGCCGACTTGATGAGGCGGGCCGACTCCTTGGCCGCCTCCACGCCGGCGTCGGCCAGGAGCCGCTCGCGGTCGTTGGCTGCCCGCTTGAGGGCGTCGGCGTGGTGGCGGGCCCGCTCGGCCTCGGCATCGGCCCGGATACCCGCCGACTGCTCCTCGAAGCCGGCCCACGCCTCGTCGAGGATGGCGGCGGCGTCGGAGCGGGCCGCAGCCCGCAGCCGCTCGGCCTCGGCGACGGCCGTCTCGAGCACACGCTCGGCCTCGGCCTGGGCGTCGGCGTCGATCTGGGTGCGCTTGAGCTCGGCCTCGGCCTTGATGGATGCGGAGCGGGCTTCGAAGCCGGCCCACCCCTCCTCCAAGATGTTGTCGGCCTCGGCCTGGGCCCGGGCGCGGACCCGGTCGGCCTCGGTCTTGGCGGTGGCGGTGAGCTTGGCCGCGGCGGCCATGGCGTCGGCCCGGAAGGAGGCGGCCTCGCGCTCGACCTGCCTCCGGGTGCGGGCCGACTCCTGGTCCTGGTCCGCCCTGGCCGCGGCGAGAATCCGCTGGGCTTCCTTCTCCGCGTCGTGCCGGATGCGCTCGGCGGCGGCGCTGGCCTCCTCGATCAGCCGGAACGGCTCCATCCGCCCCGCCGCTGCCGCCGGTTGCGTGCCGGGCACCGGGGCAGCCTCGGCCGGCGTCGGGGGGGTGTCGTCGGAGGGCGCGGCGCCAACCTGGGTGCCCTCGTCGTCACCCCGCCGGCCACGCCCGCCTAACCCCTGCCACGACGACATCCTGCGAATGCTATCGGCCACCACCCCGACGGGCACCGCCCCCGTCTTTGGCGCGCAAATGTCGCCACGCGACCTCTCCGCGCCACGTACCGCCGAGCCGCCCGTCTTTGGCGCGTACAGGTCGCCATGCGACCTCTCCGCGCCGCGAACCGCTGGGACCGCCCGTCCTTGGCGCGTCCGTGTCGCCAGGCGGCATCGACGCGCCGCGAACCGCCGGGACCGCCCCGTCTTTGGCGCGAACACGTCGACAGGCGAGCTTCTTCGCGCCGCGAACCGCCGGGAAGCCCGCCGCCAACTTCTACCGAAGCACCACCGCCTGGATCTGCTGGACCGGAAAGTCGTCGATACGCCCGACCGCGCGGAGTTCGTTCAAGGCCCCCGACCGGTCGCCGAAGGTCCACGTCGCCGTCCACCGCTCGGTGACCACGACGTCGTAGTTCCCGATGTGGAGATATTCGTGCTTGATCTTCCCGTCCGGCCACGGTCCACCCTCGGCCGAGTGCGGTCCGGTCCTGGTGCCGTCGCCCCAGTCGACGTAATACTTCCCGGTCGCCATGATCGTCAGAGGTCCGAACGGCGTGTTCGGGCTCGATATACGTATGCGAGGTTGTTCCGCGAGTCTCAAGGTAGGCGAACATTCCCGTAATTGCCCTTCCCGGCGCAATATGCGGCTCGGGGCCAGGGAAGGGCGACATTCATTCCAGTACCGGACAGCGAAGCCCTGTGACGGAGTCTCAGGGGTCGAGGTCGGATTCCCCGGCACGGGGATCGAGCACGGAGGTCATCCAAGAGATTGCATATGGACAAACATTGAAAGTCGGTCGGGGACGCACCGTTCTCCGGGATCGCTGCCCCCTCGGGAATCCAGTGTCGACCAGCGGTTGTCACAGGGCCCACTGTCCGACCCGCCCCAGGGCACTGGAATGAACACTGCACATACCACGTACCGGACTGCATGGTTCGTGAGCGAGGGGTCGGATCCGGACGTAGTCGGACGACGTCATTGACCGTCCGTTTGGAGGACATACCCTACCTGCACGTTCCAGCTTTGGCCTGTCGTCGGAATCGCGCTGAACGGGGACCTCGCTGATCAGCTCTGACTCCTCAACGGATCGTCACCCGTCGACGATCTGGTGCTTCTTCGGGGACCTGGGCCAGAGCCGGACTCAAATCCCGCGAAGCCCAAAGGCGCGACAGTGATCCCGATGGCTACGAGGCGACTGTGCATGGATCGGAAGGTTGCGGAGCGGTCTCCGACCGGAACCCATCGTACTGAGACCATCCAGCGGAGTTGGGTTGTAGGAGAATTCGGATTCGATTTTGGATCGAGAGGAACGAAGAGTGACCCACTGCACTGTGGGAGTACGCGGGAAGGCTGTAACTGCATAGGCCGAATAATCGCTGGTGACCTCGGCAAAGACGCAAGACGGGTTGACCGGTGATGAGGCGCTAACACGGACTGTCGTCCGGTCGCCAGGACGTCTCTTATATGTCCGTGAAAGCCTGTGAAGAGGGCGCCTTGAAGTATGTCGAGCTGCAGCTGGTACGCCTCGCCAACGTAGGCCGCCTTGAGGCGGTAAATCGACCTCCGTCGTCGATGAGCCGTGTTCGTACGGCGAGCCGCAGCGCCTCGCCCACGCGTGGTCCAATCCGGCGAGGACGCGGTTGACGTAGGGCTCGTTGATCACGGGGGGAAGGGCGTAGGGGTTGGTGGTGGTGGTGCCTCGAGGGACGGTCGCGGTGGGGACCAGCGGTTCGTCGTTGCCGCCGCCGCACGCGCCGGCGAGCACGCTCGCCGCCAGCACCCACGCCACCACCGTCAGAGGCCGCCTCACTCAGCGAGATATATCATGCCTTTTCAGGCCCTCGCAAGGGGGTCTATCCCCGGAGGAGCTCCGCCACCCGGTAGGCCAGATCGAGGCTTTGGCGGGCGTTGAGCCTCGGGTCGCACATCGAGAGGTAGTTCCGATCGAGCTCGGTGTCGAGGACCTCTTCCGCACCCCCGAGGCACTCGGTGACGTTCTCGCCGGTGAGCTCGATGTGCACGCCGCCGGGCCACGAACCGAGGGCCCGGTGGACGGAAAAGAACGACGTGAGCTCCGACAGGATGGCGTCGAAGTGGCGGGTCTTGACTCCGCCGGGCGTCTGGTAGGTGTTCCCGTGCATCGGGTCGCACACCCACAACACCGGGTGCCCCGCCGAACGTACCGCCGCCACCAACCCCGGCAGCAGCTCCTCCACCCGGGTCGCACCCAGCCGCGTAATCAATGACAACCGACCCGGCACCCGAGCAGGGTTCAAGCGCTCGCACAGCGAGACCACCTCGTCGGGCATCACCGACGGCCCGATCTTGACGCCCAGCGGGTTCCCGACGCCGGCCAGGAACTCCAGATGGGCCCCGCCCAGCTGCCGGGTGCGATCGCCGACCCACAGCAGGTGCGCCGAGCAGTCGTACCAAAGGCCGGTCAACGAGTCGCGGCGGGTCAGCGCCTCCTCGTAGCCCAGGATCAACGCCTCGTGGCTGGTCCAGAAGTCGACCTCGTGGATGCCCCGCTCGGTGGCCAGGTTGATCCCGCAGGCGGCCATGAACCGCAACGCCCGGTCGATCCCCGACGCGATCCGCTCGTAGCGCTGACCCTCCAACGACGACGCCACGAACTCCTGGTTCCACACGTGGACCTGGGTCAGGTCCGCGAACCCGCCCTTGGTGAACGCCCGCAGCAGGTTCATGGTCGAGGCCGACTGGTGGTACGCGGCCAGCAGCCGTTCCGGGTCGGGCACCCGGGCCAACGCCGTCGGGGCCAGGTCGTTGACCATGTGGCCCCGGAACACGGGCAGCTCCACCCCGCCCACCGTCTCCGTCGCCGCCGATCGGGGCTTGGCGAACTGCCCCGCGATCCGACCCATCTTCACCACCGGCACGCCGGACCCGTAGGTCAACACGACCGCCATCTGGAGGATGACCTTGAGCTTGTCGCGGATGGTGTCGGCCGAGAACCAGTCGAAGGACTCGGCGCAGTCGCCGGCCTGGAGCAGGAACGCCTTCCCGTCGGCCACCTCGGCCAGCGACGACGTCAGGTGCCGCACCTCGCCCGCGAACACCAGCGGCGGCAACCCCCCCAACCGCTTCAACACGTCGTCGAGCGCGCCCTCGTTCGGCCAGTCGGGCTGTTGCGCGGCGGGACGGCCACGCCAGCTGCTCGGGGTCCAGGGATTGTCCATGACTGCCGCCCCAGGTTAGGGGGATCGCCGGCCCCGTACGATCGATTCTCGATGAGTGAGCGCCTCGGTGTCCTGGGAGGCACCTTCGACCCCGTCCACATCGGGCACCTGGCCGCGGCCGTCAACGCCCGCCACGCCCTCCGCCTCGACCGGGTGCTCCTCGTGGTGGCCCACCACCCGTGGCAGAAGAGCGGCCGCCCCCTCACCCCGGCCGACGACCGCCTGGCCCTGGTCGAGGCCGCCGTCAACGGCCACCACGGCCTCGAGGCCAGCCGCATCGAGATCGACCGCCCCGGCGACACCTACACCGCCGACACCCTCGAGCAACTCCACCGGGAGGACGCCGACCGGCACCTCTTCCTCATCGTCGGCACCGACGTCGCCGCCGAGCTCCACACGTGGAAGCGCCCCGACGTCGTTGCCCGCCTGGCCACCCTCGCCGTCGTCGGCCGGGGCGGCGTCGACGAGCGACTCACGGGCAAAGTCGGCCTCGGCCTCGGCCCCGAATGGCGGGTGGAACGGGTCGACATGCCCCCTCTCGACATCTCCAGCTCCGAGCTCCGCCAGCGCCTGGGCGACGGCCGTCCCGTCGACTTCCTCGTCCCCGATCCGGTAATCAACCTCATACGCCAGCGGGGTCTGTACGCTGGAGACACGATGACGATGGGCTCCGGAGGCCGGTGACGAACACCGGCGACAGCGCTCCCGACCAGGTACGCGACTGGGCGAGGGTGGCAGCGAGGGCGGCTGCCTCCAAGGGCGGCGAGGAAACGATCATCCTGGAGGTGGGCAAGGTCCTCGCCATCACCGAGTCGTTCGTGATCACCAGCGGCCGCAACCACCGCCAGGTCGCCACCATCGCCGAAGAGGTCGAGGCCCAGCTCAAGACCGAGGCCGGCATCCGCCCCCTGCGGATCGAGGGCAAGGCCCAGGCCGAGTGGGTGCTCCTCGACTTCGGCGACTTCGTGGTCCACGCCTTCCTCGACGAGACCCGCCACTACTACGACCTCGAGCGGCTGTGGTCCGACGCCCCCCGCATCGAGTGGGAGGACAGCTCCGCCCGCTCGTAGGCTCGTCGGGGGCGTTACACGACCGTTGGTTCGTGGAAACACCGACGTAACGAGGGGGTGCGACGATCCGCCCGATGGGGGATTTTCTCGACGATTACCCGTCCGGGACCGGGTGGGACGAGATGTTCGACACCCTCGGACGCCCCCGTCCCGCCTACGCCGCCCTCCACGAGGCCCTCCAGTCCCTCTCCGCGGCCGACTTCGCCGCCCGCTGCAGCGCCCGCGACATGTCGTTCCGCGACCAGGGCATCACCTTCTCCCTGTCGGGCGAGGAGCGGCCCTTCCCCCTCGACCTGGTGCCCCGCATCCTCTCCGCGGCCGAGTGGCCGGCCATCGAGGCGGGCGTGTCCCAGCGGGTCAAGGCCCTGGAGGCGTTCCTCACCGACGTCTACGGGGCGGGCCGCATCCTGGAGGACGGTCTCGTCCCCCGGAAGCTGGTCACCACGTCCACCCACTACCACCGGGCGGCGATGGGCGTCGACCCTCCCAACGGGGTCCGGGTGCACGTGAGCGGCGTCGACTTGGTGCGGGGCGGCGACGGCGTCTTCCGGGTGCTGGAGGACAACCTCCGGACCCCGTCGGGCATCTCTTACGTGGTCGAGAACCGCCGCACCATGGCCCGGGTGTTCCCCGAGCTGTTCACCAGCCACCGGGTGCGGCCCGTCGACAGCTACCCGGCCCGCCTCCTCGAAGCCCTGCGGGCGGCCACTCCCACCGGCGCCGGCGACCCGACGGTGGTCGTGCTCACGCCCGGCGTGCACAACTCGGCCTACTTCGAGCACGCCTTCCTCGCCCGCCAGATGGGCGTGGAGCTGGTGGAGGGCCGCGACCTCGTCTGCCGCAAGAACTACGTCTACATGCGCAGCACCGAGGGCGAGCACCGGGTCGACGTGGTCTACCGGCGGGTCGACGACGACTTCCTCGACCCCCTCCACTTCCGGGCCGAGTCGATGCTCGGGTGCCCCGGCATCCTCAACGCGGCCCGGGCCGGCAACGTCACCATCGCCAACGCGGTCGGCAACGGCGTGGCCGACGACAAGCTCGTCTACACCTACGTGCCCGACATGATCCGGTACTACCTCGACGAGGAGCCGCTCCTCCCCAACGTCGACACCTACCGGCTGGAGGAGCCGGCCCAGCTGGCCGCCACCCTGCCCCGCCTCGACGAGCTGGTGCTCAAGCCGGTCGACGGCTCGGGCGGCTACGGCCTGGTCATCGGGCCCGCGGCCACCGGCCCGCAGCTCGACGACCTGCGCAAGGAGCTGCTGGCGAACCCCCGGGGCTGGATCGCGCAGGAGGTGGTGCAGCTGTCGACGTCGCCCACCCACGTCGGGTCGCACCTGCGTCCCCGTCACGTCGACCTGCGGCCGTTCGCGGTCAACGACGGCGACCGGGTGTGGGTGGTGCCCGGCGGGCTGACCCGGGTGGCCCTGCCCGAGGGCAGCCTGGTGGTCAACTCCAGCCAGGGCGGAGGGTCGAAGGACACGTGGGTGCTGGCCGAGCCGGGGGGGCAACGGGCCAGCCGTCCCCGGCGCCTGCCGACCACGGTGTTGGCCCCGCCCGAGCCGGGCAGCCCCCTCGACCCCGGACCGGCCGTCCCCCAAGCCGCCCAGCAGCAACAGCAGCAACAGCAACAACAGGCGGGCCCCGCATGTTGAGCCGTATCGCCGAGTCGCTCTATTGGATGGGGCGCTACGTGGAGCGGGCGGAGGACACGGCCCGCATCCTCGACGTCCACGTCCACCGCCGGCTGGAGGACCCGTCGGTGGAGGAGGAGGCCGCCTGCCGGGCCCTCCTCGGGGTCATGGGGGTGAAGGCCGACGACGGCGGCAGCTGCAACGCCGACAACATGCTCGAAACACTCGCCTTCCGCGCCCCCGACACCACCTCGATCGCAGGAGCTCTGGGCGCGGCCCGGGAGAACGCCCGCGGCGCCCGGGACGCCATCTCCTCCGAGATGTGGGAGTGCCTCAACGCCACCCACAACGCCCTGCCGGCCATGGTCGCCCGGTCGGCGGCCATCGGCCCCCACGCCATGTTCTCCTACGTGAAGGAGCGGGCCGCCATCCTCTCCGGGCTGGCCGACTCCACCATGAGCCGCGACGACGGGTGGCGGTTCCTCGTCCTCGGCCGCAGCCTGGAGCGGGTGGACATGACCGCCCGCATGCTCTCGGCCGGCCTCCAGGACGCGGAGGAGGCGGGCGACTGGGTGGCCACCCTGCGCTGCTGCTCGGCCCACGAGGCCTTCCTGCGCACCTATCGGCGGGCGGTCACCGCCGACCTGGTCACCGAGTTCCTCCTCCTCGACCGCCTCTTCCCCCGCTCCGCCATCCACTCCCTGGGCGTGGCCGAGACCTGCCTGGCCGAGCTCCAGCCCAACGCGGGCCGGGCCGGGCTCGACGACGAGGCCCTGCGCATCGTGGGCCGGGCCCGGTCCGACCTCGAGTTCCGCCGCCTGCAGGACCTGGTCAGCGACCTTCCCGGCCACCTGCGGTCGCTGCAAACGGCCTGCCACGAGGCGGGCGACGCCGTGGCCCGGCGCTTCTTCCGCCAGGCCGCGGCCCTCGAGTGGAGCCTCCGGGGCTAGGAGCCGACGACATGGCCTGGCGCCCGTGACCTGGAGAATCGGCATCACCCACAGCACCGGCTACCGGTACCGCCGGGAGGTGACCTCGTCCTACAACGAGGCCCGCATCACGCCGATCTCCAGCGACCGCCAGCTGGTGCTGGAGTCGTCGGTGGCGGTCAACCCCTCCGCCGTCGCCTTCCGCTACTGGGACTACTGGGGCACCCTCGTCCACGCCTTCGACATCCAGGTCCCCCACACCGAGCTGTCGGTGACGGGCACGTCGGTGGTGGAGACGTCGGGTCCGCCCGACCCCCCCGACAGGGTGCTCAGCTGGTCCGACCTGGCCCACCCCGACCTGCGCGACCGCTTCGCCGAGCTTCTCGCCCCCACCCGGCACGTCCCCATCGACGACGACGTCCGGGCCGCGGCCGAGCCGTTCCTGAAGGAGCGGACGCCGGCCGACGCCTGCGAGGCGGCGGTGGAGTGGGTGAAGGGGAGCCTGCGCTACGAGAAGGGCACCACCGACGTGTCGACGCCGGCGCCCGACGTCCTCCGCCAGGGGAGCGGGGTGTGCCAGGACTTCGCCCACGTCACCCTGGCCGTGCTGCGGTCGGCGGGTATCCCCTGCCGCTACGTGTCCGGCTACCTCCACCCCCACGAGGACGCGGATCTGGGCACGCGCATGGTGGGCGAGAGCCACGCCTGGATCGAGGCCTGGACCGGCGACTGGCAGGCTTTCGACCCCACCAACGGGGTGGTGGCCGAGCGCCACGTGGTGGTCGGGCGGGCCCGCGACTACGCCGACCTGTCGCCCCTGCACGGCATCTACCACGGCGGTCCGGCCGAGGCCCTGGGCGTGACGGTGGAGCTCACCCGCCTGTCCTGACCTGCACTTTCCCGAGGAGCCGACGGGGCGGTGTACAAACGACGCCCATGGACACCGATTCGAGCAAGATCCTCATCCGGGCCGTCGAGCAGACCGGCAGGATCATCTCCGGCATGGGCGTGGGGCAGTTGAGCCTGTCCACCCCGTGCACGGAGTGGAACGTCCGGGACGTGGTCAACCACCTCATCTCGTCCCTGCACATGTTCTCCCAGGGCGCCATGGGGGCGAAGTTCAACCTGGAGGAGTTCGGCGTCGACCGGGTGAAGTACGACGCGGCCGTGTCCTACGCCCAGGAGGCGGCCAAGCTCAAGATCGCCCTCGGCCGGGCCGGGGTGATGGACCAGGAGTGGGATCTCGCCTTCGGGTCGCCGGAGGGAACCCTGGCCGTCGACATCGCCATCATCGAGTTCGTCGCCCACGGGTGGGACATCGCCCGGGCCACCAACTCCAAGGTCGAGCTCGACCCCGAGCTGGCCGAGGTCGCCCTGGCCAACTCCCGGATGCTGACGACGCAGTTCGGCCGCCAGGAGGGCGTCTTCGCCGACGAGCTACCGGCCCCCGAGGGCGCCGACGCCTACCAACGGCTGGCCGCGTTCGTCGGCCGCGACCCCTTAGCCGTCCTCCGGTAGGCGATCGGCCCGCCCGGCCCCGGCCCCGGCCCCGACCACGGTTTCGGCCGGCGGTCGACCTCGAGGTGGAACACGTCGGGACGGCCGTAGTGGCCGGCGGGGTCGAAGTGCTGGCGAGCCGTCCGGGCGGTGTGGGCGTCGAGCTCGGCGTAGACGATCCCTTCCTGCTCGACGAGAGGGCCGGCCAGGATCTCGCCGTCGGGAGCCACGATGGTCGTGTTGCCCCGGGACAGCCAGTCGTCGTCACCGCCGTACATCTCGTCGCGGCCGGGAAGGTCGGCGGGCACGTCGGAGCCGCGGATGCAGGACGTCACCCCCACCACGTAGACCCGCCCCTCCTTGGCGATGTGGCGGAGGGTGGGGACCCACACGTCGGAGTTGTCCCAGGTCGGTGCCAGGTAGATGTCGATGCCCATGCCGTAGAGGGCGGCCCGGGCGAGGGGCATGTAGTTCTCCCAGCAGATGAGCCCGCCCACGCGACCGAAGGGCGTGTCGAAGACCTCCAGGCCCGATCCGTCGCCCATGCCCCACACCAGCCGCTCCCCGCCGGTCGGCATCAACTTCCGGTGGGTGCCCAGGAGCGTGCCGTCGGGGCCGAAGTACAGCAGGCTGTTGTAGAGCGTGCTCCCCCGCTCGTCCCTCTCGCTGACGCCGATGCACACGTAGGCCCCGGCCTGGGCCGCGGCCTCGGCCAGGCGATCGGCTGGCCGGGCTGGGGACGGTGACCGACTGGTCGAACAGCCGGGCGTAGAGCTCCCCGTCGGACCACGGCTTGGTCCGCCACACCCAGTCGGGATAGGCGGGCACGAAGGTCTCGGGGAAGACCACCAGCCCGGCGCCGTTGGCCGCGGCCTTGGCGATCAGGCCGGCGGCCTTGTCCACCGTCGCCTCCCGGTCGAGGAAGACCGGGGTGGCCTGCACCGCCCCTACCGTCACCCGCTCCATGGCACCTGACTGTGGCAGCACCACAGGGGCCCGTCCACCCCTTCGTGGACGCGAAAGGCCCGCGGTCGCTACAAGACGGCGTGGATTTCCGTCGAGCGGGCGATGAGGGAGAACTGCGTCAGGTCGGCCGACCCCGCCGACCAAAGGCGCACCCGGACGCTGTCCTGGTTCCCTGCCGGGTGCCGGCGAGGGTGTAAGGGCCGCTTCCGCCTTCGAGGATCTGCCCGGAGAGCGAGTCGAAGCTGAAGGTGCCCGACTCGGACACCGTCGCCCGGCAGGTGCGGGGGTCGAGCTTCTCCACATGGGTGGACGGCGACGTGGTCAGGTCGACGGTGCGACTCGGGAAGGTGAGCGTGTAGTGCGTGGAGCCGGAGGCCGTGAACGTGCCCAGGCCGTTCACGACCAGGCCTTGGGCGAGGACGATACGAGTGGTGCCGTTCTTGGCCAGGGTGAAGTCCTGCAGCGGGGCGGCCGAGGCCGGTGCCGCCGCCCCGATCAGCGTTCCCACCGAGAGCAACCCGCAGAGAGCCATCGCCGTGCGCCGTCCCATCGGGACCTCCTCGCCATGATCCGAATAGAGGAGCGGGAGGTTAGCCGGGATCAGGGGTCGTGCCCCTCGGATGTCAGGGAACCGCAAGGGAGGCGACTCCGGACCGTAAATTGCCGGAGATAGGGCGGCAATCGGCTCTCCATACGCTCCGGGCTGGATGGATGCCGCGGTGCATACAGAGGGGTGTACGGGCGTCCTGCGCCGGGAGCACGCCTACGACGAGCTCAAGCGACGCCTGCTCATGGGCGACTTCCCGCTCCATCTGCGGCTGGGCGAGGAGCGTCTGGCCTCGCTCTTGGGCGTGTCTCGCACCCCGGTGCGGGAGGCGTTCCTCCGGCTGCACGCCGAGGGACTGATCGGGCCCCACCCCGAGGGTGGCTTCCGGCCCATCGCTCCCGCCGTCGACGAGGTCCACGACCTCTATGAAGTCCGCCTCGCCCTCGAGCTGCAGGCTCTCCGCCGCCCGGCGGAGCACGGGACCACCCACGACCTGGTCGAGCTCGGCCTCCTCCGGGACGAGTGGCTCGTCCTCGCCGACAAGCAGCCCGAGCCCGACCCCGGCTTCGTCACCCTCGACGAGGACTTCCACGTGCGGTTGGCGGCGGCGTCAGGGAACCCGTCGCTGGCCGACCTGCTCCGTGTCGTCAACGAGCGCATCCGGGTGGTCCGGATGCACGACTTCCTCACCGGCGAACGGGTGGAGCGCACCGTCGTCCAGCACGTCGAGATCCTCGAGGCGGTGCTGGCGGGCGACCTTCCCCTGGCCGTGACCCGTTTCGGTCGCCATCTGGGCGAGTCCATGGCGGTTGTCGAACAGCGGGCGGCCCATGCCCTGGCCCGCATGGCCAGCGGCCAGGGAGCCATGCGCCCGTGAACCGTCACGCCACGCGTCCCGAGGAGGTCCCGTCATGACCCTGATCCAGGAGCCGGTTCGAACGACCGATGCCCAGGCCCTGCTCACCGTCCGCGACGTCACCTGCCGTTTCGGCGAGGTGGTGGCCAACGACTCGGTCGACTTCGAGGTGCGGGCGGGCGAGGTCCACGCCCTGCTGGGCGAGAACGGGGCCGGTAAGAGCACGCTCATGAAGCTCATCTACGGCGTCTACCGCCCCGACTCGGGCGAGATGCGCTTCGCCGGGTCGCCGGTGACCATCGACTCGCCCGCCGTGGCCCGCGACCTCGGCATCGGGATGGTGTTCCAGGACCTGCGCCTGGTGCCGGCCCTGACCGTGGCCGAGAACGTTGCTCTGGCCCTGCCCGGGAAGGGCCTCCGGCTCGACCGGGCCGGGCTCGCTCGCCAAGTCGACGAGGCCGCCGCCCGCTACGGCCTGGCCTGCGACCCTCAGGCCCTCGTCCGCCACCTGTCCATCGGCGAGCGCCAGCGGGTGGAGATCCTCAAGGTGCTCATGGCCGGGGCCAAGCTCGTCATCCTCGACGAGCCCACCAGCGTGCTCGCCCCCCAGGAGGTCGACACCCTCTTCGCCGGGCTCCGCCAGCTGCGGGCCCGGGGCCTGTCGGTGGTCATCATCACCCACAAGCTGCACGAGGCCCGGGCCATCGCCGACCGGGTGACAGTGCTGCGGGGGGGCAAGGTCATCCTGGGCGGCGCCGACCCCACCACCCTCGACGACCGGGAGCTGATCGGCGCCATGGTCGGGCGCACCGTGCCCGCCCTGCCCCAGGTCCGGCCCGCCACCCGCTCGGCGGCCACGCCCGCCCTCCAGTTGCGGCGGGTGTCGGTGAAGGGCGACCGCGGCCACCTGGCCCTCACCGACGTCGACCTCACCGTCCACAGCGGCGAGCTGGTCGGGGTGGCCGGCGTCTCCGGGAACGGGCAGCGGGAGCTGTACGAGGTGGCCATGGGCCTGCGCCCCGCGATCGAAGGATCGGTGCTGGTGGCGGGCATCGAGCTGCTCAAGGGCGGCCCCCGGGCGGCGCTGGCCGCGGGCGCCGTGGGCATCCCCGAGGACCCGGTGGCCGACTCGGTCGTGCCCGGGCTCACCATCGCCGAGCACATGGCCCTGGGCGACCTCAAGGTGCCCCGCAAGGGCCTCGGCATCGACTGGGGCGCGGTCAAGAAGCGGCTCGCCACCCAGGATGCGGAGACACAGCTGCGCATGGCCGCCTACCACCGCCAGGTCTCCAGCCTCTCGGGCGGCAACATCCAGCGGGTGCTGCTCACCCGGGAGCTGTCCCGGGAGTCGACGCTGGTCGTCGCCGCCTACCCCAGCCGGGGCCTCGACGTGGCCACCACCCGCCGCACCCAGGAGCTGCTGCTGGAGCGACGGGCGGCGGGGGCGGGCGTGCTGATGATCTCGGAGGACGTCGACGAGCTGCTCGAGCTGTCCGACCGCATCCTGGTCCTGCACTCGGGCCACGTGGCCGGCATCGTGCGACCGGGCGAGGCCGACCGCTACGCCATCGGCGAGCTGATGCTGCGGGGAGCGGCGTGAACCCGCGGGCGCTGCGCCTGGCCCGGGGCGCCGGGCGGCTGGCCATCGCCTACGCCGCCGCCCTCACCCTCTTCGGCGCCTTCGTGCTGACCAAGGGCGCCAACCCGCTGGCCATGTACGGCGACATGTGGCAGTCGCTGGCCGACACCACCTCGTTCGGCGAGGTCCTGGTGAAGGCGGCGCCGGTGGCGCTGGCCGCCCTGGCGGTGGCGATCCCGGCCCGGGCCGGGCTGGTCAACGTCGGCGGCGAGGGGCAGGTGGTGGTGGGAGCGGTGGCCGCCGCGGGAGTGGCCCTGGCCCTCGATGCGACCCTGCCGGGCACGGCCATGATCGTGGTGATGATGCTGGCGGCGGCGGCCGCCGGGGCCCTGTGGGCCGGGATCGCCGGGATCCTGCGCCTCACGGTGCGGGTCAACGAGGCCATCACCACCCTGCTCCTCAACTACGTGGCCATCGACCTCATGCTCTACCTGATCTACCAGCCGTGGAAGGACCCCAACGGGTCGGGCCAGCCCGCCACCCGGTCCCTCGCCGGCGCCGCCCGGCTGCCCCTCATCGGCACCAGCCGGGTCCACACCGGCGTGTTCATCGCCATCGCCGCCACCGCCGTGATCTGGGCCCTGTTCCGGTACACCTCGTGGGGCTTCCGGCTGCGGGTGGTGGGCGGCAACCCGGAGGCGGCCCGTCGGGCGGGGCTCCCGGTGGCCAAGCTGCTCATGTCGGCGATGCTCGTCGGCGGGGCGATGGCCGGCCTGGGCGGGATGGTCCACTTCGCGGGGGCCGAGCTCAAGCTCCGGCCGGGGATGACGCTCAACTTCGGCTACATCGCCTTCCTCGCCAGCTGGCTGGCCCGGCACTCGCCGGTGAAGGTGGCGGGGGCGGCCGTCCTGCTGGCCGCCATCGCCATCGGCGGCGACAGCCTCCAGCTCGACTCGGGCCTGCCCGCGGCCGCGGTCAACGTCCTCATGGGCCTGATCCTGCTGGCGGTCATGGGACGAGGCCAGCTCAAGTCCCGCTCGGCCGACATCGCGCCCGCCATCCCGGCCGTCCCGACCCTCGAAGGGAGCCCGGCATGAAGCCCGACGCCGAACTGGTGACGATTGAACCGGCCCTGGCCGGTCGAAGTGTCACCAGTTCGATGGGGGAGGGGGGTGCCTGATGGACCTCCTCCTGCAGGTGATGGTGGGGGCGGTGCGAGGGGGGACGTCGATCCTCTACGCGGCCCTGGGCGAGACCCTCTCCGAGCGGGCGGGGGTGATCAACCTGGGCACCGAGGGCTGCATGCTGGTCGGCGCCCTGTCCGCCTACGCGGTCACGGCCCAGACGGGCAGCCCGTGGGCCGGGCTGTTGGCGGGCGCGGCGGCCGGCGGACTCCTTGCCCTGATCCACGCCGTGCTGGTGCTGTCCCGCAAGGCGAACCAGTTGGCCACCGGCCTGGTCGTGCTGTTCCTGGGCCTGGGCCTGACCTCGCTGTTCGGCGCGTCCTACGTCCGGGAATCGATCAACGCCTTCCACCCCATCGCCATCCCCGGCCTGTCGAGCATCCCCTGGCTGGGCGAGATCTTCTTCGACCACGATCCCCTCACCTACCTGTCCTACGCCGTGGGACCGGCCATGTGGTGGCTGCTGTACCGCAGCCGGTGGGGACTGCTGGTGCGGGCCGCGGGCGAGCGGGAGGAAGTCCTGGCCGCCTACGGCCACTCGCCTCTGCGGGTGAAGTACCTGGCCGTGTGCGGCGGCGGTGCCCTGGCCGGCATCGGTGGGGCCCAGCTGGCCACCGCCTACGCCAACGCCTGGTTCGAGAACATGACCGCCGGCCGGGGCTTCATCGCCGTGGCCCTGGTGATCTTCGCCGCCTGGCACCCCCTCAAGTGCGTCACCGGTGCCTATCTCTTCGGTGCCTGCCTCGCCCTGTCGCCTGCGCTCCAGGCCCGGGGCATCGCCATCAACCAGTTCGCCCTCGACGCCCTGCCCTACGTGGTCACCGTCCTCGTCCTGATCTTCCTGGGCCGCAAGCGGCTCCACGCCGCTCCCGAGGGGCTGCGGAAGGTCTTCGAGATGGCACCCACCTCATGAACCCGACTTCGACAATGACCAAGGAGAGCAAGCAATGACCAGACGATGGCGGCTGGGAGCGGCGACGTTCGCCGCCCTGGCGCTCGCAACGGCCGCGTGCAGCAGCAACGGCACCACCACCACGACCACCGCCGGCGACACCACACCGGCGGTCGGGGGCACCTCGACCGGCACCGGCACCGCCCCCGGCACCGGCGGCAAGGCCATCGGGTTCATCTTCGTCGGTCCCAAGGACGACGTCGGCTACAACCAGGCCGCCTTCGACGGCAGCCAGGACGTGCAGAAGGCGTTCCCCGACCTCAAGGTGCTCACCGCCGAGAACGTCCCCGAGGACGACAACGCGACCCGGGTCATGGAGGACATGATCTCCAAGGGGGCCAAGATCATCTTCGCCACCAGCTACGGCCACCTCGACCCCGCGGCCAAGGTCGCCGAGGCCCACCCCGACGTGGTGGTCATCCAGCAGGGCAACCTCATCAAGAACACGGTGATGCCGAACTTCGGCACCTACTTCGGCACCGTGTACGAGCCCGTCTACCTGGCCGGCATCGCCGCCGGGAAGGCCACCAAGTCCAACAAGCTCGGCTACGTGTACGCCTTCCCGATCACCCAGACCACCGAGAACATCGACGCCTTCCAGCTCGGCGCCCACTCGGTGAACCCGCTGGCCCAGACCTACACCGTGGCCACGTCGGACTGGTGCAACCCGGCCAAGCAGGCGGAGGCGGCCAACAGCCTGCTGTCCGAGGGCGTGGACGTGATCACCCAGCACCAGGACTGCACCAAGACGATCATCGAGAAGACCGAGGCCGCCGGCGCCTTCACCGTCGGCTACCACGCCGACGGCTCTGCCCTCGCCCCCAAGGGCTGGCTCACCGGCTCCCAGTGGGCGTGGGGACCCCTCTACGTCGACATCGTCAAGACGGCCCTGGCCGGCAACTTCACCGGCAGCAAGTACAACGCCAACTACCGGGTGGGCCTGAAGACGGGCGACAACCCGTTCGTCCAGTCGGCGTACGGCCCGTCGGTGACGGAGGAGACCAAGGCCCAGATCGAGGCGGCCAAGGCGGCCATCTCCCAGCCTGACGGCTCGCCCTTCAAGGGCCCGGTCATGGACCAGTCGGGCAAGGTGATCTTCGCCGAGGGGACGACTCCCGACTACGTGGCCATCGAGGAGCAGACGTTCTTCGTCCAGGGCGTCGTCGGCAAGCTCCCGACGTAAGCAAGCGGACGACGTGACCCATGTCCCCGGCACCCGGCCCTACCCGTGGCCCTACGACGGGATCCTCGATCCCCGGCGGATGGCGCTGGTGGTGGCCGGGGGCCAGGCGTGGTTCTCGGCCCGGACGGTCGACGCGGAGGAGACCTTGAGCCGGTTGCGGACGACGGCCAAGGTCGTGCGCGACGCGGGTGGGGTGGTGGTGGTGTTGCACCACACCTGTCCGGAGCGGGGCCCCGGTCCCCACGAGGGGGAGCGGGGAGGCGACCTCGTCGTCACCATCGCCGCCGGTGACGTCGTCGTCGACTGCGCCGGGATGTCGGGGTTCTCGGGGAGCTCGCTCGACGTCGACCTCCGCCGGCGGGGGATCGACCGGCTGGCGGTGGGCGGACTGGGGCTGGAGACGGCGGTCTACTCCACCCTGGGCGCGGCCAACGACCGGGGCTACGAGTGCCTGGCCCTGGCCGACGCCGCCGCCAGCCACGACGCCGCCGTCGGGCCCCGGGCCCTGGCCAGCATCACCATGTCCGGCGGCATCTTCGGTGCCCTCGGCACCACCACCGACCTGTGCGACGCCCTTCTGGAGGACCAGCCATGACGTTCGGGCCCGTTGACGCCGATCCCTATCCCTGGCCCTACGACGGCGCGGTCGACCCGTCCCGGACGGCCCTGGTGTGCATCGACTGGCAGGTCGACTTCTGCGGCCCCGGCGGCTACGTCGACACCATGGGCTACGACCTCAAGCTCACCCGGGCCGGGCTGGAGCCGACGGCCGCGGTCCTGGCCGCCTGCCGGGCGGTGGGCATGACCGTGATCCACACCCGGGAGGGCCACCGTCCGGACCTGTCCGACTGCCCGCCCAACAAGCTGTGGCGGTCGAAGCGCATCGGGGCCGGCATCGGCGACGCGGGCCCGTGCGGCCGCATCCTCACGCGAGGCGAGCCGGGCTGGGAGATCGTCCCCGAGGTGGCGCCCATCGAGGGCGAGCTGATCATCGACAAGCCGGGCAAAGGGTCGTTCTACGCCACCGACCTCGACCTGCTCCTCCGCACCCGGGGCATCACCCACCTGATCTTCACCGGCATCACCACCGACGTGTGCGTCCACACCACCATGCGCGACGCCAACGACCGGGGCTACGAGTGCCTGCTGCTGGAGGACTGCACCGGCGCCACCGACTACGACAATTACCTGGCCGCCCTGTCGATGGTGAAGATGCAGGGCGGGGTGTTCGGGGCGGTGGCCCCGTCGAGTGCACTGCTGAGCGTCCTGGGCGCCGGTTGAGGCCGGCCGGCAGCCTCGGCCGCCAGTCGGTGGCCGCGGCCCGGGAGCTGGTGGCGGGGTACCGGCCGGCCCGGGCCGACCGTCGACCGGCGTACGAGTTCACGCCGCCGCTGCCGAGGGAGGGCGACGTTGGCGCGCAGGGGTCGCCTGCCGATCCGGACGCGCCAAAGACCGGTCCCGTGCTCGCCGCCGCCGCCGCCCTGCGGGCGGGACTGGTCACCAGCGTGCAGCTGGTGGACGAGTCGCTCTTGGCCGTCGAGAAGCACGATGCTGACCTGTTGGCCGTCGTCCACCTGATGGACGCCGCCGCCCGGGTGGAAGCGGTCGCGTGCGACGCCGAGGCCGCCGCCGGGCGGTGGCGGGGCCCCCTGCACGGCATCCCGGTGACGGTGAAGGACATCATCGACGTGGCCGGCGTCCCCACCCGGTGCGGGTCGGCCGCCTATCTCGACGTGCCGACGGCGGACGCGGTCGGAGTGGCCCGGTTGCGGGCGGCGGGCGCCATCGTGCTGGCCAAGGTGTCGACCCACGAGTTCGCCCTGGGCGTCACCACGCCGCAGAGCCGTAACCCCCACGACCAGTCGCGGATACCCGGCGGGTCGAGCGGAGGGTCGGCCATCGCCGTGAGCACGGGCATGGGCCTGGCGTCGCTCGGCACCGACACCCGGGCGTCGATCCGGGTGCCGGCGGCGCTGTCGGGCGTGGTCGGGTTCAAGCCGACGTACGGGTCGGTGCCCACCGCGGGCGTCGTCCCCTTGTCGTGGACGATGGACCACGTCGCCCCCATCACGTCGTCGGTGGCCGACGCGGCCCTTGTCATCGACGTCCTCACCCAACGGCGGAGGGCCGACCGGTTGGTCGACCGGGCGGGGACGTCGGTGACGGGACTACGGGTCGGGGTACCCGAGGCCGCCTTCGCCGGGGCGGAACCGGGCGTGGATGCGTGCGTGCGGGCCGTGCTCGACGGGCTCGGGGGGATGGGCTGCGTGGTGTCGGCCGCCGGGCGACCGACCGCCGGCGACCTGGAGGCGGCCAACGCCGCCGGCCTGCTGGTGAGCCGGTGCGAAGCGGCCGCCTTCCACCGCCGGCTGGGCCTCGACCGGTCGCTCTACTGGGACGAGGTGGCCGACCAACTCGAAGCGGCCGCGGACCTGTCGGCGCTCGAGTACCTCGACGCCCAGACGCTGCGGGCCGACCTGACCGCCGGCTTCCTGGAGGTGTTCGCCGACTTCGACGTGCTGGTCATGCCGACGGTGCCCGCCATCGCCCCGCCCGTCGACGACTTCGCCCGCCATCTCATGCTCCTGTCCCGCAACGCCATCCCGTGGAGCCTCACCGGTTTCCCCGCCGTGTCGGTGCCGTGCGGGTGGTCGGAAGGCCTACCGGTGGGCGTGCAGGTGGTGGCCGCCCCGTGGCGGGAGGACCTGCTGGTGGCCGTGGGGTCGGCCGTGGAACGGTGCCGCACCGGTTGGTGAGGGCGCCACTGACGGTGTCGGACGAGGGCGACGGTCCGGTGGTGGTGCTGGTCCACGGCGTGGGCATCGGGGCGTGGGCCTTCGCCGACGTGGCCGCGGCCCTGGCCGCCGACCACCGGGTGCTCGTCCCCGACCGTCGCGGCTACGGCCCGTCCGACGCCACCGGCGTGCCCGGGTCCGCCTCCGCCTCGGTGGCGGCGCAGGTGGGCGACCTGCTGGCCGTGCTCGCCGATCGGGGGGTGGACGAGGCCACGTGGGTCGGGGTATCGGGCGGGGCCACGCTGGTGCTGGCCCTGGCCATGTCCAGCCCGTCGGTCGTGCATGCGGCCGTCGTCCACGAGCCGGTCTTCGGTCCGTTGGCCCCCGACCTCCACGACGCCCTGAACGCCGCCGCCGCCCGCCTGGCCGCGTCCGGCACGGGGGCCGATGGCGTGCTCGAGTTCATGGCCGGCCTGGTGGGGGAGGAGCGCCTGGCCGCGCTGCCCTCGTCCGCCCGGGAGGCGATCGTTGGCCGGTCCGGCGTGATCCGGGCGGAGGTGCCGGCGTTCATCGAGTTCGCCCCCACCGCCGCCGACCTGGCCCGATTGGCGGGCATGGCCCTGGTGGCGACCGTCGGCTCCGACAGTCCGAGGTGGCGCCAACTGGCGGCGGCCGTGTTGGGCGAGCGGGCCGGGGCGAGGGTGGAGGTCATCGACGGCGTCCGCCACCTCCCCCAACTGGAGGCCCCGGCGGCCTTCGAGAAGGTCATCCGGGCCGCCGCCGCCCCCCGCTGACCCTCGGTTACCTTCGCTTGCCGCCATCGGCCCACTGGTAGGGTGAGGTCCGACTTCCGGGGCTGTAGCTCAGTTGGTAGAGCACTTGCATGGCATGCAAGGGGTCAGGGGTTCGAGTCCCCTCAGCTCCACAAGAAAAGCCCAGGTCAGAGGCCATGCGCTGGGTAGGCCTCCCGGGTATCCTGGAAAACGTAGCCAGTTTGAGCGTAGCCTTTCGCTCGTTGGCTACGTCGGGAGGTGGCGGATGGGACAGCGGCCCACCGTGCGGTGGAACGAAAAGGCGGGGCGATGGATGGCCTGGGTGCGGTTCCCCGACGGCTCCCGCCGCAAGGTCGAGCGGGTCGAGAAGGCCGACGCCCAGCGGGACCTCGACGAGCTCCTGGCGCTGCGGGCGCAGTCACTGGACCCGGAACCCGTCGGACCCGCCAGGCGACGTTCGACGAGGTGCATCGACGCCTGGTTCGAGGACGGCTGCCCGAACGTGGCGCCGACCCGCAGCTCCCGCCACGCCCGGACCAAGTCGCCCGAACACGGTCACCAACGCCCGCCAGCTGCTGGCCACGAGCGTGCGACCGGTAATCGGCAAGCTCTGGGTCGAGCGCACCTCGACCGAGCGGCTGGAGAAGCTCTTCGCCGACATGGCGAAGCAGGGCTACGCCACCAGCACCGTCGACCGCACCTGGAACTACCTCAACCAGGCGCTGCAGCACGGGCTGCGCCACCGCCGGATCAAGGTCAACCCGGCGGCCGACGTGCTGCTCCCGGCAGCGCCGGCCGTCCGAAGCCCCGCAAGAGCTTCACCATCGACCAGGCGCAGCGCCTGCTGGTGGAAGCGATCCCGACCGACAGTCGCCCGGCGATGTGGCTCACCGGCCTCATGTGCGGTCTGCGCCCGGGCGAGCTGGCCGGCCTGCGCTGGCCGCTCGTCGACATCGACTCCGACTCACCAAACATCCACGTCCTCGAGCGGGCGCTCGAGATCGACGACAAGTACGCCGGCCAGGTGGCGCCCAAGACGGAGCGGGGTCGACGCCGTATCGGCCTTCACTCACTCCTGGTCGCCGCCCTGCGGCGCCACCGCGACGAGATGCGCCTCCTCGGCCTCTACGAGGACGAGGGATTCGTGTTCTGCACCCGCAACGGCACCCCGATGACGCTGTCCAATCTCAGGAGGGCCTTCCAACAGTTGTGTGCCGCGCCGGCCTGGGCTCGGACTGGACGACCTACGAGCTCCGCCACTCGTTCGTGTCCCTCGTGGCCGACCAACTCGACGATCTGGTGAAGGTGGCGGACCTCGCCGGCCACATCGATACCCGCACCACGCAGGGCTACCGCCACGCAGTGCGACCGTCGCTGCCGCACGCCATTGATGCCTGGGGCCGGTTGTTGGAACAGGGAGCCCGAGCCCGTACGTCCGCCCACGCGCCCTAATCGGGGGTGGCGCGAGATGGCGGCGGGTTCCTCTCCGACCGGCGTTGCTGGTTCTCGGTTGTCCGGTACCGGGTCGTCCAGGTCGGCGAGGAAGGCTCGGAAGCTCGCGAATGTCTCGTCCGCTTGGTCGAGGCTGCCGAAGTGGTGACGCAACAGCGTTCGGAACCGGAGACGCAGGTGTTCGTCGAGGCGGGGGTGGACATCCTCCTGGACCCGGCCCAGGTGCTCGATTTTCCCGTCGGGAAGGTGCCGGACGCGGACTGCCGGGTTCGGCCACGAAAGGAGGTACTGCTTCGGCGATCAGTCTTGAGCGCGCGTTTCCTGGCCGGCCGGAGGACAGACCTGCGGCTACGGGGATACACCTTGGACTACCCCCAAACTGCTTCTGGGTTCCGACTGGACGACCTACGGGACTCCGCCACTCATTCGTGTCCCTTTGGGCCGACCAGCTCGAAGACCTAGTCACGGTCGTGGACCTCGCCGGCCACGTCGCACCCGCACCACCCAGGGCTACCGCCACGTGGTTCACCCGTTGCTGCCGCACACGATCGATGCGTGGGACCGACTGCTCGCTCAGGGCGCCCGGTCCCAGACCTAATGGTGAACCCGATGGCTTGCGGCTCCGCCGGTGACAATGGATCAGTCGCCCGTCCGGGAGGATGCTCCCGAGAGCATCCTCGAAGACCAGACTCCTACCTGTATAAGGTGGCGCCGTGTCGCGCGTACCTACGAGGACACGAGTCGCTTGCGGGTAGCGAGCCTTTTCTCGGGGATCGGGGGAATTGAGCTCGGTCTTCGGGCCAGCGGGTTCCACGCCGAACTCTTCTGCGAGAGCTGGGGTCCGGCCCAAGCGGTGCTTAGACGACAGTTCCCAGGAGTTCCGGTCCTCGATGATGTCCGGTCACTCCGTTCGCTGCCCGAGGTCGACGTGCTGACCGCCGGCTTCCCCTGTAATGATCTGTCCCAAGCCGGCCGGACGGCCGGTATTGACGGCCCTCACTCGCGGCTAGTAGGTGAGGTGTTCCGACTTCTCCGTATTTCAAAGATTCCTACCGTGATCCTGGAAAACGTGCGCAACATGCTCTCCCTCCAACGTGGCAAAGCAATGCACTATCTCACTGCGGAACTGGAAGATCTTGGCTATCGCTGGGCATACCGACTAGTTGACTCGCGATTTGCCGGGGTGCCCCAGCGTCGTCAGCACGCGTAATCATTGTGGCGTCTCGTGTGATTGACCCTCGAGCGGTTATGCACTCGGACGACGCGGGCGATCCTGACGCGAGCTACTTTCACAACGACCATTACGGCTTTTACTGGACCGAAGGTTCTCGGGGCCTTGGCTGGGCTCGCGACGCGGTTCCTGCGCTGAAGAATGGGTGGACAGCTTGGCCTGGCATCGCCGCCTGGCATTTGGAGTCCAGGTGCCGCCGAGGGTCACCGACTTTTCACGCCACACATCGAAGACGGCGAGAGGCTGCAGGGGTTCCCGAGGAAGTGGACTACAGCGGCAGATGAGGTTTGCACTCAAAAGGGCACCCGCTGGCGCCTCGTCGGCAATGCCGTGACTGTGGGCGTGGCGCGGTGGCTCGGCCGACGACTCGCTTACCCTGGTCCTGCGCGGCTAGGCACAATCCACGACGATCGGGGCGGCTGGCCGACCGCCGGCTACGGAAGTAGTGGCAAAGTGTACGACGTCGAAATGTCCATGTGGCCAAAGCAGTATAAATACACCCACCTTGCTCAGGTCGTGGACGCTGAACGTGGGCAACCGCTTTCTGCTCGCGCCACCGCGGGTTTTCACCGGCGAGCGTCCGGAAGCACCCTTGCATTCCAGCCAGGTTTTATCGACGACGTGGAATCTCATCTCATCGCAGTCACAGGTTGATTCGTGCCGCACGACCCTCCCGCGTCGTCGTCGGACGTGCTCCGGCGAATGAAGGGGCAGGCCCGACGGGATACACAACCCGAACTAGCGCTCCGCAGCGAACTCTGGCGGCGAGGCCTCCGATATCGGGTCGACATGCCGCCAATTCGTGGCATCAGGCGGAGGGCTGACGTTCTCTTCATTAGACCACGAGTCGCCGTGTTCGTTGATGGCTGTTTCTGGCACTCCTGCCCACAGCACGCAACGCAGCCGAAGGCGAACGCCGCTTGGTGGGAGGAGAAGCTGGCTGCCAACGTCGCCCGAGATCGCGAGACTGACAAGTCGCTGGTCGCCGCGGGCTGGATGGTCATTCGCATTTGGGAGCATGAGACCGCGACGATCGCAGCGGACCGAATCGAGCGGGCAGTTCTGCGGCTATCAGCACCTTTGGGATGTCGGATATGATCGATCGGCCACTGTAAGGCCCGAGCGATTTGGAGCGTTTTGCGAGGTAGTCACCGTCCCCTCGGTGTCTCTCGTTCGCCTAGAAGCGAGGCAGATTCGGCCAGTTCGGCGGCCAGGAAATGGCGACGCCTGCGTCCTCAGTGACATGTAGCCACAAGGCTGGAGGGGCGTACTCAACGGCGAGTACGGCGACGAAAATGTGGCCGTACAGGTCCACGAGTTCCCGCCGATATTGGAGCACTTGGCCCAACCCTAGCCGAAGTTGGTGCACGGGATTTGTACCGTCCAAGGTCTTCACTTCCGCTACGGCAGCGACCTGGTCGCCAGCCCACGCGAGGTCGTAGTCAGGTTCGTGTGGTGCCGGAGACCTCACATCGAAGCCTTGGTCACGAAGATGCGAGGCGAGACCGTTCTGTACCCGGGCGTGCCCGGCCAGTGCTCGCTCCTGAGCCAATGCGTCACTCGTGAAGGCCTCCGCTTGGCGAACGGCCGGGTTACCTCTAGCGGCCCGATAGCGCACTCCTAGACTCGAACGCGGCGGTTTGTCAGTGACTACGCCGAGTAGGCCTACAACCGCCAAGATGGTTGCATCACCGAGATCAATACTAATCCGAATGCGCTTGTGTTTGTTTCCACCGGGCCGACCATCGACAAGTTGACTTGCAACGAATCTCTGCCCCTCCGTAATCGAAACTCGCAGTGCCAATGAGTCCATGTCGGCTGACAGAGTCAATGGATAGTTGAGTGCGATCTTTCGTTGCTCCGGGGCGAGGCGCCGAGCGACGCTAGAGTCCACATGAATACTCGTAATCGTCGCCCGCGCTACCCCCAGACGTCGAAGGATCTGCTCAAGGACGGCAAAGTACGCGGTGTTTCTGCCACGTGCTGATGCGGAGCCTCCGGATCTTGCGTGCAGGATCACATCCAGGCCGGTCTCCGAGGGTTCGATGTCAAACTCAGCGTCGAGGATGTCCCCGTCGTCGCTAATCAAGCGCATTGCCTAGACCCTGGCCCCCAAGGGGTCCTCGCTCCTCGAAGTGACTCTATTCGCCGAACCTGCTTTCAACGCCGGCAACCCAGAGTGACGACGGCCGGACCATCCAAGCCCTCTGGCACGCAAGACTGCCCTACGTGGCCGAGGCCTGTGTCGGCGTCCGCCAACATTCCCATTGCCCGCCCTCGCGGGCTTTAAGGTGATGGCGGAGCTCTCGCGCCAGGCGCGACGAGACGAATCCGAGGGGGCTTTCGAGTGATCCATATACTGTGATCAGCGCGGTCAGAAGCGTCTCAAGGTCGTCAAACGCGTCGAGAGGAAATGAGGGCTGCGACTCCGGCATGAGAGTGAGTGCAACCTCGCGCCGGCTCGGGCGCTGACCAGCCACGAATTGGGCGTGGGCGAACTGATGGGGCACCGAGGCCCCCGCACCCAACTCCTCAGGCGGCTCAAAACGCATACCGAGCCCGTGTACTGAGGTCCCGCCTTCGTTTGCGTCTGACTGCCAAAGCATGTAGACGCGCAGCCTGAAACGAACGACGCCGTCCGACCCTTGAGCTACAGCGAAGCCTGCGAGAGGCTGTACGAGCCCCTTTGCTCCTTCCGGTAGGCCCTTGGCCTTCTGTATGAGCGGCCATACCATGAGTTCGCTGTCGGATGTGGCGATCTCATCGCCTGTACCGGATTCCCAGCGACTAATGAGGGCGCGTAGTCCGTCGGCAGTGACAGGACGGAACCCATTGAAGAACATGTATGCCCATGCAGGGATATCTTCTGTCGGAACCCGCTCGACCAAGTCAACGAGAGTACGCTTTAGAAGCGTTCGTAGGAAGTCGCCGGTAGGCACTCTTCTAAGGGCTCAGTAGTCGATCAGATAACGCTCGGGAAAGTATCTAATTTGTGACACTTTGCGGACGTATCGCTTAACGAACGAGGATGGCAGCGTGCATCGAAAGAGCCGCCCTGCGTCCGGATCAAGGAACTCGGATGTGTCCTCAGCAAACTCGAATTGGGGCAACGGTGTGGACCACGGGTCCGCCACCTCGGGCAACTCGTCACAGTCGACCAGCGAAGCCCAGAACCATGCAGGTCGGCTGACCCAGAAGAACGGTTCGAGGCGACGGGTCTCGTAAATCCTCCCCTTCGTGAAACCCAACGCCTCCGACGACACCGCGCTCGGCCACCCGATGGTTTCGCGCCAGCGGGTCGCGTCGGCGATAGTGCTGACAGGCTGCCGTGGAATAAGGTGAGGGCCGTCCACGAGCACTTCCTGACCTGCAAGGAGCATATGCTCTATGAACTTGCAGCCCCGTGCGGCCGAGATGCGAGCGACCTGCTCGTCTGGAAGCGCAGCGATGTGTTCTGAGTCCCGCCTTCGAAGCCCGAGGGGAGACTCGCTCGCAAGCTGTCGCCATGAGACGTTCGCGTTTCCCAGTAGATCCAAGAGACTCCGAGGCCAAGCGATGGTCAGCTGAGTGGCCGAGACTCGCCAGGGCCGGTGCGTCGAGATTGTCGTCAGTGAGGAGCCATTGGACCTGCGTGCTCCGGCGGTCGGATGCGTCGAAGAGATCGAACCATCGCCAGGGCGCAAATTCCCCTAGTTTGGTCGGACCTCCCCAGAGTCGTGCGTTTGCCGCAAAATCTGACGCAATATCCAGGTCCGCATAAGAGTCCAAGCCGTCGGGCAAGCGAAGGTCGAAACCTGGTGTTTTTTCCTCGTTAAGCACCACCACGATCTTGCAGGCCGAAAGCCATCGGATTAGATATGCAAGATCGTTCCCAGTCTCAAGTAGACTATCCTCGGATCCATCGAAAAGATCAAAATCGAGAAGAAGAATGTCGACCTCATCGAAGTCGCACGGCACTTCTGATAGGGCCACGGAACTCGTCGATTCGCGCACCAACTTCATTCGCCGCTCTAGTGCATCGAGGTTGTCATGGACCCAGGAAACTGGCTGCGCTTCAACGACTCCACGCTCGCCGATGACGCTTTGGATCTGGCTCTTAAGTGAGTCTCGGAGCACTTCGTCGTCATCGGACACTACCACTCGCTTCGTCATTGCTCCCTCCAGGACAGGCGAAGTGCTGTGGCAAAGCTATCGCTCGGTGCGACGAACTCAACCTTTGCATCCCGCGACTCAGCGATCATCCTAACAATGGTAAGCCCTAGGCCGGTGCCGCCGAGCCCTAGACTGCGCCGACTAGAGGAGATCTTGGACCGCCTCACAAACGGTTCGAAGAGTTGTTCAGAAGTCACGAGGTCGACCCCACTCCCATTGTCCTCAACCGTTATCCACTGGTCGCGCCGTCGCCGGCCGCCGCGGACGACGATACGTGGCTGTGGGATCTCCACGAGAGCGTTAGAGGCGTTGATAAAGACATTCTGGAACACGGAACCCCATTCGGGACGGGTTGCTGGCGGCAACAGCATTTCGGTTGGCACGCCAGTTGTGTTAATCGATACTCTGCCGAGAAATGGTTCAATTTCGTCAACGACGCCCCGAACCAATGTATGCGCGTGGAAGCGGTGCACCTGCTCACGCTCGTCTTCGTCCGCCAGGTGGGAGAAAATCCGACGGTTTCGCTTCATCCGCTCGACCCATGTTTCGAGTTCGTTGGCTAAGGCGACGAGTTCCCGTTCGTGATCGCTATCGGAAGAGATATCGCGTAGCCGTCGGGCAACGGCCGTTAGGCGACCGAACTGTCTGCGTTCCTCGTGTTCAAGTGCTAATGCTGCCATCCCGGCACTTGCAAGACTCCCGAGCAGTGCGGATCGCTCGCGAACCTGAACTGTCTCTATCTCAACTGCGACGGACATTTCTCTAAACGACTTAGACAGTTCTTTTCGGGTCGGTTCAGGGATCTCATCGCCGTGCTGCTCGAGTATCTTCTCGACAACCTCAAGTTGTCGTATGGCAGGCACGACGGGCTTGGATGACTGGCCCCGCGTGTGCTGCCGGCGGGATTCTGTGACTGCATAGAAGTCAAGGCTGAGCCGGACGGCTCGTCGCAATTCTGCAAACGCTGTATTTGACACAAGCCGGTCTCTCGTAATGGAGATCGCCAGCCGCGCGTCAGCGTTATTCGGATAGGCGCGGGCTTCTGCACTCGTCTCGACGTGGACTGCCCCTAGGAGCCGCGAGGTGGTCGGCAGGAATGTCATGCCACCTTCGCGGCGCAGTGCCTCTGGAAGAAGGCGGGACTGCTGAAGGCGATGCGAGTGATCCTGCTCGATTTCTAACCAGTCGCTTTCCTTGAGTCCGTAGAACGGAAGTAGGAAGCCTGCGTCGTAGATACGAACCCCGCCAAAGCGGTTCAGGTACTCGCGGGCGTCGCCGACCTTGATTCCCCGTGGCTGACGGTCCTGCAGCTTGAACACGCGTACTTCGTAGCGAAGTCTTGAGAGAGGAAAGTCGTCAAGACCGATCGACTCACGGTGTTGTTCGTCGTCGTGAAACGTGAGTACTAGGTCAAGCACCGAGCGGGCGCCTTCACGTCGCACGCGGCCCTGTACTCGGGCGTACCATATCTTGAGAATGGCATTCAGCTGTTCGTCAAACGCCTCCACGAGATCGTCTCCCGCACTGAGGCGAACGTCGAACCGAACGTTGCCCTGCTCGTCGGCGTCTCCGCCCGCAACAAGGAACGGGGGCCGCAATGTCCAGACCTCCTGCGCGAGCGCTCGGATCTCCTCATTGCCCCACCGTTGCCGTAGATGCCGCAGAATTAACCGGGTTCCATGGCATGTATTGCCGTCGGGATCGGCCGGGAAGATCGAGGTCCTTGGCTCCATACGCCACCGCACCGAAACCGAGGTCAAATCCGCGCCTACAGCGATTGCTTCATCCCATTTGATCTTCGCAACCAACTCAATTTCTTGGTCGTCGGCCGAGACAGTTCGGAGCTCAAGTTCTCGTGCCAGGAACTGAACGGACAGCCGGCCAACTCCCTTCGACCCGGTCATCGGACGGTGGAAACGACGAGACACCCGGAGGCGAGTCTTGTGCGTTGATCCGACTCTCATCCAGAAGGCCCGAAACGCGGCTTCGTCCATCCCGTGGCCGTTATCTGTCACTTCGGCACCGGACTGGCTCAACTCAATGAGCACGTCGGTGGCATCAGCGTCGTGGGCGTTCTTGACCAACTCTGCTAACGCAACGGAGGGCTTCCCGACTAGCCGCTCGCCTAGTTCCGCAAGCAGAGCGGCGTCGACAGAGAAGTACGCTTCGTTCCAGTCGCTCACGCGTGGCAGCCCTGGTTCACGGCTCGTCGGCAGTGCGTAGACATCCAACGGACTCGACCACGAGTTGCAGGCTAGGTCTAAAGACGGCGAGTTTGATGAAGGCTCCGCACGTCGCGACGAAGAAGCAGGATGCTGCGGCCCCGAGGCGGGAACCCTAGCTGCGCCGAACCGTCGACCTGACGGTCCGTGACCCCCTCGACCACTGGGCTCAGTACCTGCTCCATGCCCGCCGAACTCTCCAACGTCCTAACTCGATCGCGAGCTTAGAAGTCCAGCCGGTCTCCTCTGCGAGCCGATGTAGCGCCTGTCGCTAGTTAGCATGAGGGGACCGGGTCCTCGCCACCGGCCTCCAGCGCCCTGGTTCCAAAGGCGGTCCGCTGCAAGCACGCCCCCGGGTGGTCGGCACCGCTGATCACGTAGCCGCGAACGTAGCCAGTGGCGGCTCGATCGAGCCCGCAGAGTCTGACGACATAGGGCGGATCATCCGGACACGTCGTGACACCGGGCGGACCGTTGAACCCTTGTTGAGCAGGGCGGACGCGACGGCCAGACCAACACGAGTACGCACTCGGCGGCCCGGAATGACACTCCTCGGAATGCCCGTAAACTGCATGGCATGCAAGGGGTCAGGGGTTCGAGTCCCCTCAGCTCCACAACACGAAGGTCCGTCCGTACAGGCCGTACTGGGCGAGCCTCAGAGTGTCTCAGCTGGTACGCGACATCATCCCGACCTGCGCGGCGGTGGTCCGAGCCGTGGGCGGCCCGAAGTGCTGGCGACGTCGTAGCTACCAAAGACTGGACGAGGATGTTCCACTCAACCGGCACGCTCGTCGAAGTCGACCCAGAAGGGATCGAGACGCTCGCCGGTCGGGTGCGACCAGTTGCCACGGGGGATGCCGAGGTCGCGAGCGGCCTGCTCGGGGGCGCGGCGGGGTGGCACCGGGCGGCCGGTGGGATCGAGGATGCGGCCTCGTTCGTCGGTGAATGTCATCCCGTCGGGATCGTCGGCGTTGCCGCTGATGCCGAGCCCGCCCCGGTGATGCAATCGATGATGGTGTTGACAAAGCGCCACCAGATTGGCGGTATCGGACGTTCCTCCGTCCTCCCAATGCTGCACATGGTGGACGTGCAGCCACCGGCTGCGGTCACATCCGGGGACGCGGCAGCCCCGATCCCGCTCCTCGACCACGATGCGGGTGCGCTCGGGCACGGTGCGAAAGGCCCGACCCACGCTCACCGCCTTGCCCCCCGACTCCATCACCGGCCGTACCCGGGCGTCGCAGCTCACGAACCGGCGGAGCCCGTCGCTCAGCCCGGGGCCGAGGTGGAGATGGCCGCCGGTGGTTCCATCGCCATCGGTCTCCACGTGGAGCAGCACCAGGTGACGGTCGTGGTGGGGACGGCACTGCGCCCCCGGGGACAGCGCCTTGTCGGCCACCGCCACCAGGGCGTCGGCCCAGCTCACGTCGGAGGGGGCGGGATGAGGACCGGACGCATGCTCGCCCGCCCGGAACAGCTCCTCGCGCGAGGCACGCAGCGCCCGCTCGACCAGCGCACCTTCGTCGGCCGGCAGCCTGGCCGACAGCGTCCACGAGCCCTGGTCGTCGTGGCCGAAGCTCACCCACCGGCGCTCCTCGGGCACTTGCTCGGCTTGAGCTTGCGCCGACTTGGGCTCCTCGAAGGAGTAGCTGCCGAGGACCCGCCGCAGCTGCACCACCGTGGCCGAGCGGGCCAGCTCCGCAGCCTGGCCGTCGATGCCGGCGGGAGCGTGGCGGCAGATGACCGCCACCTGGTCCTCGCACAGCTCGCCCGCCTCCATCGCCGTCTTCGTCTCCGGCAGCTCGGCCAGACGCCGGGCCATCGCCACCAGCCGCCGGGCTCGCTCGGGCGATACCCCGCACTTCCACGCCACCCACTGCTGCGCCGAGCGGATGCCGGCCCCCTCCCACGCACCGGTCTCCAACACCTTGGCGATGAGCCCGACCAACCGCCCCGCGGTCGCGTTCAGCAGCCCGCAGACCTCGGCGATCTCAGCCTCGATCTCGGCCGCCACCTGCGCCGCATTCGGACTATCACTCACCTCATCATTCTACCAAACGTATGTTCGCTCCGCAGTCAATCCCCGAGATATCCGACCGGCACAGTACTGGGATAATCGGTTCTTCGCGAAACCGGGTGATCGGACCGCCTGACTGGTTTCCCGGTCATCATCGGCGATCCCGGCATCAGCTCGCCAGCGCCGGCGGGTGACCGGAGCAGAACAGAAGTACCCGGGCCCGGTAGTTGGCTCTCGAGGCGAACCCGTAGGCCATGCGCTCCAGCACCTCGATCCGGGTGTTCACCCCCTCCGAGGCGCCGTTGGTGGCCCGGCCGGTCTGGTGGAAGTTGAGCGACTCGACCCCCCAGCGGCAGAACGTGGTGATGGCCGATCCCAGGTTGATGCCCGCCGCCAGGTAGGCGTCGGTGAACCACTCCAGCGCCCGTTGGGCGTCCTCGTCGTTCTCGGCGCAGAAGATCACGTGGAACCGCTGCACCAGACCCCAGACGACGCCGAGCTCGGGATGGGCGTCGAAGAGGGCCCCCAGGCGGGCCATCTCCTCGCCGTTGAGGCGATCCAGGCGTTTCATCAACAGGAACCGGGCCCGGAAGACCTCGGCGTCGTGCGGCTCGCCGAGTGGGCTGCGCTGGGCATCGCGGCGGGCCGTCACCAGCACCTTGGCGAAGCCCCGAACAACGTGGAACCGGTCGGCCACGTGGCGGGCGTGGGGCAGGTGCTGGCGCACGGCAACCCGGTAGCACTCGGCCATGTCGGTGACGACGACGGACACGCCGGCTCGCCAAGAAGGGCTCTGAGCTGCGAGAAAGCTTCCCAGCACCTCGGCCGAGCGGCCCTTGAGCACGGCGATGACCCGGCCCCGGTCGCCGTCGGTGAGGATGGTGGAGAACTGGCCCCGGCCCTTGCGCATCGACTTCTCGTCGACCAGCAGCACCCGGCACGGCCGATGGCGACGAGCCCTGGCCAACAGCTCGCCCTCGGCCAGCACGAGGCGCATCACCCGGTGCCAGGACAGGCGATGACGACGGGCCACGGCGGCGACGGTCATGTCCCTGGCGTCGGCCACCACCGCACGGGCCAGACGCTTGGTCATGCGGTCGACGAAGAACGGATGGGTCTCCGTCGTCGTCGTGCGACAGCGCCTACAGCGGAAACGTCGTCGGTGCCAGACCAGGGTGAGGGGCCGTCCCGACACGGCCAGGTCGGCGACGCGCACCTTGCGGGTGGCGTGGACGCTTCGGGTCTTGTGCCCGCACGCCGAGCAGCGGATCACGTTGGCGATGGCCACCACCGCCACCACCAGGGACTCGGGCAGGTCCTCCACCACCTCCAGCACGCGGATCGCGCGCAGGTGGAGCCGGATCGTCATAGCGTCGAGGGCAGCCACCAGGGCCTCCTTGTTCGATCAGCTTCAGCACTGACCAGTTCAGGAGGCCCGGTGGCCCAGATGGTGGATGCCGGCTACGTCACCGACGCCCATTCACGAGAGGGCCGTCACCAGCTTTCGCGAAGAGGGGGATAATCCGCGGAGAAGTATGGCCACCACTGATGGTGATGGAACTCGGACCCTGACCGGATGCGAGCCAGGGAGCAGGAAGGGTGATCAGCATGGAGGACTGGGCCGAGATTCGCCGGCTCCACCGGGCCGAGGGGATGACCATCAATGCCATCGTCCGGCGGTTGGGCGTGGCCCGCAACACAGTCAGGGCGTCGCTGCGGTCGTCGACGCCGTCGAGCCTGAGATCCGAAAGCTGTTGTCCGAGTTCCCCGACATGGCGGCCACGGTGGTGGCCGAGCGCATCGGCTGGGAGCACTCGATCCGGGTGGTGGTACGCGACATCATCGCCGACGCGGTGGCCGCACGTCAGGACACCGCCGGGCTCGACGTCGGGCGCTGGCTGATCGTTTGGCGGCGGACGTAGCGGAGGTCCGTCGCCGGCTCGCAGGCTGAGGATCGGTCCTACGCCCGTCGGCGAACTCGTCCGTCAGGTGATCGAGCGAGGTTCAGATCTCCCCGATCCGGACGTTGGGGTGATCGGCGGCGAGGGCCAAGAGATCACGGGGATCGTGGGTGAGGATCAGCCCGCCGCCGAGGCGGATGGCGGTGGCCACGACCAGTGCGTCGATGGCCAACTCGCTGCCGCTCCCGACGCGGGCCAGCAGGTGCCCGGCGATCCGGGCGATCCGTATCCCGGTGGTCACCACTCGAGCGAAGCCCCGGGCAAGCACCAGATCGATGGGTTGATCCGTGCCGCCGCCGCGGTAGAGCTCGACGAGCACCGCCGAAGGTACTCGGATGAGTTCTCCGCGGCGCTCGGCGGTACGGAGTGCGGCCCGGACGCGTTCGTGTCGTCGGCGATCCTCGTGCGGGCGGGCCAGGGCGGACAGCGCTTCGCTGTCGAGGATCAGGACGGCCATAGGTCGTCGTACTGGTCGACGAGGTCGTCAGGGACTGCGCCGTACTCCTCGTCGAGGTCGTCGAGGTAGCTGGCGAGCGCATCCCGTTCGAGCTCGTGCTCGACCGCCCGGGCGACGAAGCCGCTCAGGCCCCGATGGCCGACCCGCTCTTCGACACGGGATGCGAGCTCCTCCTCGACACTGACCGACCACTTGCGCACGGCCACGACCAAATCCTACCTCAGTAGGAATCGCCGCTTCGCAGGCGGGGCATGGCCGAACCCATTCAAGGACATAGCCGCGAGTCCGCTCACTCCAACAAGCAGTTCCGTCGCCGGGCGCCCGCCGCTTCGAGCGATCGTCTTGCCTGGGAGCTGTATGACCGGCAGTCACTCCCGATTGGTCAGTGGTCGGTGAACCCTCCGGTCGCTTCCCCGTCGTGCGCCCGCATGGTCCGGACGACCGCCGCGCGCGAGACATGGCTGGTCTTGCCCACGTCCTCGGGCCAGACCGGCTGGGCTCGGCTGGCCGCCTCGACCAGGATCTCGCCGTCGACCGAAGCGGTCGTCTCCTCGATCCCGAAGGCCGGCCACGCAACGACGAACCGAAGCGGTCCCGAGGTCGGCAGCGGCCACGCCCAGTACTGCTGGGAGTACTCACGATCCGAGCCACCGCCGCTGTGGGTTTCCAGACCGTGCGCCGGCTCTGTCGCGTCACGCTCGTTCCGCCCCCAGCCGCCCAGGTTCGTAGCCCGACCACCATCGGGCCAGGCCACGCCGAATCGAAGAATCTCGTCGGGGACGGGCTTGCCCGGGTCGACCATGCCGTGCCACATCATCGGGTGGTGAGGATGCCCTCGCCGATTGCGCTTGACGGACCGGCGAAGGTAGCTGTTCACGGTGAACTCGAAGCCGTCTGGGAAGGCCGAGATGCGACTGAGGACCACCGCCGCCTCATCGGAACGAGCGACGACGAGTTCGACAGGCACCACTCCGGGCATCCAGGCCGCAGGTCGCCTGCCTTCGTAGCCGTGGTCGTCCTCCTCCTCGGCGTCGAGTTCGTCATCGCCTGGCTCAAGGTCGGGGAGATCGAAGAATCCCATGGCTCCATGATGACCCTCCTCGTCCGTCGGGGCGCGTCGAGTTCTGGGGCCAGGATCGGTAGCTGTTACCTCCAGGCCAGGTTGACGGCCCTCGGTCCCGACGTGGTGGTGGCGCTGTGCCTGGGTCTCAGGTCGGGTGGGACCCGTCGCTCGTGGCCGCCGACCGGCGGGCCGCGCTCGTGCCGACCATCGCGCTCGGGTCGGACGGGGCGCATTCCCGTCCGACCCGGAGGGCTACTTCCTAACGAACGGCCTGGAACTGTGCCGTCCATGACGTGTGGAACGTCATGCCCTGACAGCGGATGTCGGTGTCGTCCTTCAGCTTCACCGCGTTGCGCAACGCGAACGGAAAGTTCGCTTCGCTGACAGCGAGGGTCGGCATGAGAAGGTCGGCGCCGGCCGTGGACAGTTCGATCTGGTCGTGGCAGTAGGTCGCGTCGGCGGGGTTGGCCACGGTGTCGATGAAGACCTCACCGGGAGCAATGGACAGCAACCTGGCCTTCACATTGCTGTTCGGGTTCGTGAGAGTAAGGGTGACGAGCGCACTTTCTCCGGGCAACAGCGTGCCGGTTTGTGCGCCGGTAACGGTGGCCGCGACGAAGGTCTCAGCTGCGCCGGGCACCGAATCCACGCTGCTGTCTTGGACGAACGCGGCGAGAACGAAGCCGGCGATACCAAGGCACGTGCCGACCGTGGCGATGCCGACCACGGACATGATTTTCCGGTTGCTACGCATACAGATTCTCCTTTGTCGGGACCGAGTCGTGGATTGACGGCTCGCTCGGGCTGCTGTGGGTCGACCGGTGCGGTCGAACGGTGATGTCGTCGCCGGTGCGGCCGGCCGGCGGGGCGAGGACGATGTACCTACTGGTCCGTCGGGGCGGGCGGTGTGGCCGCGGGGTCGGCGACCACTGTCGCTGCAGGTTCCGCGCCGGTGGACTGGGCCGGCGGCCAGGTACCGGTGGCGCCCTCGACCGAGACGGTCACCAGCCGGATCAGACCAGGCGAGGCGCCGGCCACGCCGTTCGCGAGTCCGGCGCGGGCAAGTTCGACGGCGACGATCAGGGCGATCACCGCGCTGCGTCGGCTGCGAAGCGGTACTCCCTTCACGGCCGTCCCTCCGGGCGGAATTCAGGCATGACGGGGTTGGCCGTCCTGGTCGCAATTGGAGATATTCACCGCCACCTCACTGGCTGTCGTCGCAAAAAGACGCGGGCCGCCAGGAGTCGAAGCGGTTCGTGGACCACCAGGAGCCGACAAATTCTCCAAAATCAGAGCGCTCAGCAGTCCGGGAAGTGCGGGGTCACTCTAGATCAAAGTTCGTGAAAGTACAAAATGCGCAGACAGGTGTCGAAGGCGCCCGAAGCCGCGGCACCGATGAGTTCGATCCTCCGCCGGCGTCGTATGACGGACCGAGACGACCGAGCCTTGGGAGTGCGACCGCGGCCGCACCAACAGGGAGGAAGGAGCGATCGATGGATCAACCAACCGCAGAGCGTGCGCTTCGTCAGCTCGAGCCGTTCGTCGGCCAGTGGACCGTCGAGGCGATGTGGCCCAACGGAGAGTCATGGCCGGGCGGCGGGACGGTCACGTTCGAGTGGCACGCCTCGGGGGCTCACCTGGTCGAGCATGGAACGGCGGAGCTTCCCGAGGCGCCTGACAACGTCTCCGTCATCGGGTGCGATGGGGCCAAGGGGACGTTCTTCCAGCTGTACTCCGACGAGCGGGGGGTCTGCCGCGTCTACGAGATGAGCATCGGCAACGGCGAGTGGAAGCTCTGGCGGGAGGGCGAGCCGTTCTCCCAGCGCTTCCTAGCGACCTTCAGCGACGACGGGAACACGATCACCGGACGCTGGGAGATGGCCGAGGACGGCTCCAACTACTCGACCGACTTCGACCTCATCTACCGCAAGGTCGAGTCCTAGCCGAACGGAGATCGAACGGCGCCCTCGACGAACCCCCGAGGGGTGATGGGCGCTAGAGGTCCGCGGTGCTGTCGTAGGCCCCTGGTACGTTCGACTTCGCTTCCCCAGCACCCCAACGAAGAGCCCACGGGAGGTCGGTTGGCTCGGGCCATGTCTGTCCGGAGTCGCGGCGGCGAGGAGCATCCGCTGCTCGACGTGCTGCGTCGTCTCGACGAATCCGGTATCGCCGCGCTCCTCGAGGCCCGGCCCGACCTGATCGATCCGCCGCCTCACACCCTCCCCGAGTTGGCCGCCCGGGCCCTGGCCCCGGCCAGCGTCGAGACCTGCCTCCACCGGCTCGACCACGGCTCCCGGCAGGTGCTGGAGGCCCTGTGCCTGCTGCCGAGCCCGACCACGCTCGGGGCCCTGATCGAGGTGTTGGCCATCGACGACCTGGAGGCGGCGGCCGACCTGGCCGGCATCCTGGGCCGGTTGCGGGGGCTGGCCCTGGTGGCCGGCGACGGCGACGGGCTGCAGCTCCTGGTCCGCCCCGAGGTGCCCTTCCCGGCGGGGCTCGGCCCGCCGGTGAAGGTGGCGCTGGCATCCCAGCCGGCGGCCACGCTGGCGGCCTGCGCCGACCGGCTGGGCGTCGACGGCGGAACCGCCAAGGCCGCCACCCTGGGCAACATCGGCGAGGCGCTGGCCGCGCCCGGCTTCCTGATCGGCCTGCTGTGCGAGGCACCCGAGGGCGCGGCCGAGGTGGTGGCCAGCCTCGCCTTCGCCGGACCCGAGGGCCGGGCGGCGGGCGCCCTGTACGCCGCTGCCCGCTCCGATCACACGCCCATCGGCTGGCTTCTCAACCGGGGCGTGCTGGCTCCGACGGGCTGGGACACGGTGGTGCTGGTGCAGGAGGCCGGCCTCGCCCTGCGGGGGGGCAAGGCGTTCCCCGACCTTGCCTTGCGCGCCCCGGAGCTGGCGTTCCAGGCGGTGGATCCGGCGGCGGCCGACCGGGCCGCGGCGGAGCGGGCCCTGCGGCTGGTGGCCGACATCACCACCATCCTCGACGGGTGGGCGGCCGACCCTCCGAAGCAGCTCAAGGCCGGTGGCCTGGGCATCCAGGTCCTGCGGCGGGCGGCGAAGGCGATCGACCGGTCCGAGGTCGAAACGGCCCGGGTGGTGGAGCTGGCGCTGGCGGCGGGGCTGGTGAGCATCGACGCCAAGTCCGATTCCGCCCTTCCCCTTCCGGCCTACGACCAGTGGTCCGACCTCGACGTCGCCCGTCGGTGGGCCCACCTGGTGGGGGCGTGGTTGCGGTGGGATCTCCACGTGAGCCTGGCCGGGGCCCTCGACACCAAGCGCAAGCCGATCCCGCCGATGCTCGTGCGGGCCTACGAGTTGCGGGCCGTCGACCGCCGGCGCCGCGTCCTGGAGACGCTGGCCGAGATGCCGCCCGGCAACTCGGTGACGGTGGCGAGCGTGTTCGAGCGGGTCACGTGGGACTCTCCCGCGCTGTGGTCGAGGGGGCCGGCGTCGGCGGAGACGCTGGTGACGTGGTCGTTGCTCGAGTGCGAGCTGCTCGGCCTCACCGGGCTCGGTGGACTGAGCACGTGGGGCCGGTTGGCAGCCACGGGCGACGTCGAGGGATCTGGGGCGGCGCTCGACCGGGTGGTGCCGACGGCCACGTCGCAGTTCGTGGTCCAGGCCGACCTCACCGCCCTGGCCCCGGCCGAGCTGGTGCGGCCGGTGCGGGCCGAACTGGAGTCGATGGCCGACCTGGAGTCGCGGGGAGCGGCGGTGCTGTTCCGCTTCACCGAGGCGTCGGTGCGCCGGTGCTACGAGGCGGGTCGGTCGGGCGCCGACATCCTCGCCTTCATCGAGGCCCATGCGGCCAAGGGCGTGCCCCAGGCGCTGACGTACCTGGTCAACGACGTCGGCCGCCGGTTCGGCCAGGTGCGGGTGGTGGCCACCCGCTGCTGCCTGCGGAGCGACGACCTGGCCCTGCTGGCGGAGGTGGTGGCCTCGCGGGCGGCGGCCAAGCTGGGCCTGCGCCTGCTGGCGCCGACGGTGGCGGCCGCCACTGCCGACGCGCCGACGGTGCTGGCCGCCCTGCGGGAGGCCGGCTACGCGCCCGCCGAGGAGGGGGCCGACGGGGCGCTCGTCCTGCGCCGCCCTCCCCGCCGCCGGGCCGTCCCCGATCGCCGCCTGGCCGCCCTCACCGCCCGCCCCTCGAACGTCGACGCCGCCTTCGGCCCCGTCGGCGACCCGTTCGCGCCCGCCGCCGGCGGGCGGCTTCGGCGCTGGCCGGTCCCGCGGCCACGACCTGCGCGGCAGTCGCCGCCCGCCTGCTGCAGGCCGAGGTCCCCGCCAAGCGGCGCCCGCGGCCAAGCGACCGGCGCCGGCGCCCGCCGCCAAGCCGCCGCCCACGCGTGCGCGCCTCGCCGCCTTCGCCGCCTGCGCCGCCGCTCGAGTTCACGTTGCCGCCGTCGGTCACCAGGGGGATGCCGCCCGGCGTCGCGTCCGCCTTCGACATCGCCGCCGCGGGCGGGCGTCCGGAACGGATCGCGAGGGACCCGAGGGCCGTCGCCGACCTCCTCCAGCAGGCCCTGGTCGAGGGGTGGCCGGTGCGGCTGGCGTACACCAACAAGAAGGGCAACTCCACCCAGCTCAACGTGGCGGTCCTCGACGTCGGCTCGCGGGAAGTGGTGGTCGAGCTGCTGTCCGGGTGGGAGAGTCGGGTCCTGGCCCTCAGCCGGGTCTCCTGGGTCCGGGTCCTCACCGAAGCCGAGGAGGACGCCCTCTGATGCCCGTTGATCCCACCGGCGAACCCACCGCCGGGCCCCTGATCATCCAGTCCGACCGCACCCTGCTGCTCGACGTCGACCATCCCGACGGCGCCGCCTGCCGGGCCGACATCGCCCCCTTCGCCGAGCTCGAGCGCTCGCCCGAGCACATCCACACCTACCGCCTCACCCCCCTCGGGCTCTGGAACGCCAGCGCCGCCGGCCACGACGCCGAGCAGGTGGTCGACGCCCTCCTGCGGTGGTCCCGTTACCCGGTGCCCCAGGCCCTGCTCATCGACGTGGCCGACCTGATGTCCCGCTACGGCCGCCTCGTGCTCGACGTCGACCCTGTCCACGGGCTCGTCCTGCGCAGCACCGACCGGGCCGTGCTGGAGGAGGTGGCCCGGGCCAAGGCCGTCGTCCCCCTCCTCGGGCCCCGCATCGGCCCCGACACCTTCGGGGTTCCCCGGGGCGAGCGGGGCCGGCTCAAGCAGGCCCTGCTCAAGGTGGGGTGGCCGGCCGACGACCGGGCCGGCTACGTCGACGGCACCGCCCACCCCATCGCCCTCCGCACCGACGCCGGTTTCGAGCTCCGGCCCTACCAGGTGGAGGCGGTCGACGCCTTCACCGCCGCCGGCAGCGGGGTCATCGTCCTTCCCTGCGGGGCGGGCAAGACCCTCGTCGGCCTGGCCGCCATGGCCCGGGCCGGCGCCCGCACGCTGATCCTGGTCACCAACATCGTCGCCGCCCGTCAGTGGCAGGCCGAGCTGCTGGCCCGCACCACCCTCACCGAGGCCGAGGTGGGGGAGTACAGCGGCGAGCGCAAGGAGATCCGGCCCGTCACCCTGGCCACCTACCAGATCATCACCACCCGCCGGGGCGGGCTCTACCCCCACCTCGAGCTGCTCTCGGCCGAGGACTGGGGACTGGTGGTCTACGACGAGGTCCACCTGCTGCCCGCGCCCGTGTTCCGGATGGCGGCCGACATCCAGAGCCGGCGCCGGCTGGGCCTCACCGCCACCCTGGTGCGGGAGGACGGGCGGGCGGGCGACGTGTTCAGCCTCATCGGCCCCAAGCGCTACGACGCGCCATGGCGCGACATCGAGGCCCAGGGCTGGATCGCCCCCGCCCGCTGCGTGGAGGTGCGGGTGACGCTGGCCGACGAGGAGCGCATGGCCTACGCCCTGGCCGAGCCGGAGGAGCGCTACCGGGTGGGCGCCACCGCCCGGTCGAAGCTGGCCGTGGTCGAGGTGCTGTGCCAGGAGGCCGTCCGGCGGGGTGAGCCGACCCTGGTCATCGGCCAGTACCTCGACCAGCTCGACCAGCTGGCGGAGCGGCTGGGGGCGCCCGTCCTCAACGGCAAGACGCCGACCCACGAGCGGGAGAAGCTCTACGACGCCTTCCGGCGGGGGATCGAGCCGGTGCTGGTCGTCTCCAAGGTGGCCAACTTCTCCATCGACCTGCCCGAGGCGTCGGTGGCCATCCAGGTCTCGGGCACCTTCGGCAGCCGCCAGGAGGAGGCGCAACGGCTGGGGCGGATCCTGCGGCCCAAGGGCGACGGCCGGCCGGCCCACTTCTTCACCGTCGTGGCCCGCGACACCAACGACCAGGAGTTCGCCGCCCGCCGCCAGCGGTTCCTCGCCGAGCAGGGCTACGCCTACGAGATCGTCGACGCCGAGGCCGTGCTCCAGTCCGCGCCGCCGCCGCCGACCGGTTGCTGCCGGCGCCACCGACGACGGCTATCTCGGCGACGGCTCCACCACCGATGCCCCGAGCTGGCCGCCGGTCCCCGGGCCCTGCCCGGCGGCCGCCCCGAGCTCCCGCCCGCCCCCGACGACCCCGGCGCCTCCGCCACCTGAACGACCCGCCGTCCGCCCGGAGCTCCCGCCCCTCCCGACGACCCCGGCGCCTCCGCCACCTGAACGACCCGCCGTCCGCCCGGAGCTCCCGCCCCTCCCGACGACCCCGGCGACTGAGGGCGCCCAAGGTGCCCGCGGCCGTCCCGAGCCGTCGTCCCCGGGTCGGCCGCAGGCATGGGCCCGCCGGAGGCCAGTGTCTTCCCGCCGGGCCACGCGTTCCTAGAACGCCAATGCGCGCGCCTGCGATACTCGCGGTATGGCGGTAGGAACGGCGGAGGGCGGGCGGGCCGAGTCGACTTATTTCGCCCGCGCCATCGTCGACAGCCGGTCGACGCTCCACCTCAGCTACCGGCTCGCCGTCCGCTTCGTCCAGTGGACGGCGGTCTCCGGCGCCGCGTCTCCCGGCACCGGCCTGTGGCGGGCGGCCCTGCCCGCGTTTGTCGTCCTCGACCTCGTCACCTGGCAGGTCCTGCGGCGCAGTGACCGGTTCGGCCTCGGGTGGCGACTCGCCCTCGACTGCGCCGACATCGCCTTCTGGAGCCTGTCGCCGATGCCGCCCAGCCACAACTACGACAACGCGGTGCTGATCGGGATCCCCCTGGCGGTCGAGGCCGGGTTCCGGATGGGGATGCGGGCCATGATCGTGCCCGTCGTCGCGGCCGCGGTGGCCGGTCCCATCCGGATCCTCGACGGGCTGTCGGCCCACCTCTTCACCGGTCCTTTGGCTCGTCCTGGGTGTCGGGGTGGGCATGGCCGTGTTCTCGTACTGCCGGAGGCTCGACGAGCAGGCCGAGGCCGAGCGGGAACGGCGACGCGACCGCCGACTGCCGGTGGGCATTCCTCGTCGGGCAGAACGCGGTGGCGATGGGCGCCGACTCGGTGGTCGACGTCATCGAGGGTCTGGTCCCCGTCCTGGGCCGCCCGGGGCAGGGATCCGCCCTCTGGCAGTTGGCCGACGGCTGGAAGGCGCGGCTGGCCGCCGACACCGCCAGCCCAGGCCGCCTACCTCCAGGTGGCGCTCCTGGGGTGGGAGTCGGCGCTACAACCGGCACCCCGATCTGTCGGCCCGGGTCGAGATCCACCTGGGGGAGGGCGCAGGCACCGACGATCCTCACCGGCCGCCAGGTGGCGTGGCTGCATGGCGCCACTCGACCGGGTGCCATCTCCGGGGACCGGTCAGCGTCACCCTGCCGGTGGAGGGCCGGAGGCCATTCGCCCGCCGGGACGCCGCCCTCGACCTCGACGTCGGCGGGCCGCCGGCTGCGCGTCCCGGCCGACCGGGCCGCGGCCGTCCGGCCGGTCGACGCCGGCCCCGTCGTCTACCCGCTGATCGCGGCCGAGCTACGTGGCCGTCGTCCTCCCCGGCCGGGGCGTGGTCCCCGTGGCTGCGGCCGGAGCGGCGATCGCGGTGTGTCGGCTGGCGGCATGGTGGTCGCACCGCCAACTCCTCGAGCGGGGTCCACGGGCGCGGCCGGCCATCCTCCGGGCGGCGGTGAGTGGCCGCCCTGGCCGTCACCCTCCTCACCGTCGCCGCTGGTGACAGAACCGGTCAACGCCGACGGCGACACCGCCTACATCGGGTTCGGCCTCATGCTCCTGGCGTTCATCGGGGGCCTGTACACGGATGGGCTGCCGCAGACGGCTGGCGGTGATGGCCGGCCCGGCCGCCACGCTCATCGCCGGGCTGGTTCTCTTCCTCACCCCCGGACCGCCCAACGCCCGCTCGTTCCTGTGCGCCATCGCCTACAGCCTCTGCGATCTACCCGATGTGCCGACACATCGGCCGATCACTGGCCCGGGCCACGGAGCGCCACCTGGACGAGACGGTGGCGGAGGACGAGCAGGCCCGGCAGGCGGCGTACCTGGAGGGCCAGGAGAGCGTGCTGGCACTCGTCCGATTGGCTCGGGACGACGCCCGGGCCCAGCTGGCGGTCGTTGCCCCGCGGCTGGAGCCGAGCTTGAGCAGCCTGGTGAGCGCCCGGCTGGAGGAGGTGGACCGACGGCTGCTGAGCCTGGCTCCCGCCGCCGGGTAGTCGTCGTCGACGACAACGAGCTGACCCTTCCTGGCTACCTGGAGGCCGTCCGGCGCGCCCCCGAGTTGGAGCTGGTGGGCTCCTTCGACCACGCCGCCGCCATCGCCTGGGACGGCGACTGGGCGGCCGTCGACGTGGCCGTGGTCGACGCCGCCGACGAGCGGTCGGAGGGCGACCAGTTCCCCGGCGTCGGCGTCGTCCGCCACATCCGGGCGGCCACCGTCCGACCCCCCGGCCCACGGTGGTGGTCGTCACCGGCCACTACCTCCACGACGGGCTCCGCCACCGGATGGCCGACGCCGACGCCGACTTCTTCTTCCTCCGCTCCGACCTGCGTTCGCCGGCCGATCTGGTCGACGTGATCGTCAACCCCGAGCGCTACCGCCGGGGGGTGGCGCCGGTCGCCGACATCGAGGGGGCGCGGGCGCTCGGCCTCGACCGGGGGGCCGACGTGGAGCGGTTCGTGGCCTACGTCGAGGGCCAAGGGCCTGGGCGCCCAGCTCGACCCGTCCGCGCCCCGGCCCGACCCCCGCTCCCGCCGCTGGCTACGGTCACCGACGGGCCATGGCCGAAGCCGGCGCCATCCCGCCGGTGAACATCACCACCGGCGACCGGCCCCTCGACCAGGACGTCCCGTCCATCCGCCAGCTCTCCCGCCTGTGGTCTGGGCGGCCCGCATCCGGTGCCCGGCCGAGTAGCCGTGCGCAGGAGAATCAGGGGCGAACCCGGACCACGAGCACGGCCAGGTCGTCGGTCATGGTGCCTCCCACGTGGCGACCACCGCCGTCCTCGATGGCGTCGGCGAGGGGCTGGGCCGCGGGCGGCGCACCGGCGATGGCGTCCCGCAGACCCTCGTCGCCGAACATCACCCCGTCCCGCCGGGCCTCGACCGCTCCGTCGGTGTAGAGGACGAGGGCGTCGCCGGGCGCCAGCGTCACCGTCTGGCTGCCGACGGGGACGTCGGGGAGCACGCCGAGCAGCGAGCCGCCGACGGCCACCTCCTCGATCCTCGTTGTCGGCCCGCCGCACCACCGGGTGAGGATGCCCGCCTCCGGCCAGGGTGAGGACGGCGCCGTCCGCCGTCGGCGCCAGCACGCCGAAGATGACGGTGCAGAACCGTTCGCCGTCGGCACCCGGAAGCGCCCGCCGCCAGCAGCGCCCGGTTCAGGTTGCGGAGGACGGATGCGGGCTCGACGTCGCTCATGGCCAGCGCCCGCAGGGTGAAGCGGATCATGGCGGTGAGGGCGGCCGCCTCGGGGCCGGTGCCGGCGGCGTCGGCGATGGCGATGCCCCACAGGTCCCGGCGCCGAGGGGCCAGAGGTCGAACGTGTCTCCGCCGAGCTCCATGCCGGTGCCGAGGGGGTGGTAGCTGCCCGCCACCTCCACGCCCGCCGGCGCCACCATGTCGCCCGGGAGGAGGCTGCGCTGGAACCGGCGGCTGAGGTCGGCCCGCATCTCGTAGAACTGGGCCCGGTCGAGCGCCTGCGCCGTCTGGGCCGCCAGGGCGTGCACGAACCGGCGCTCCTCCTCGTCGAACAGGCGGGGCTCGGCGAAGCTGAACCGGAGCGCCCCCAGCCGGCGGTCGCCGATGTCCAGGGGAACGGCGCAGGCGGAGACGGCCTGGGGCTCGAGGGCGCTGAGGAGAGGGAAGCGCGAGTCGCGCTCCTCGCGGGACTCCAGCCACACCGACTCGCCGGTGCGCAGGGCCACCGCCGCCGGCAGCTCGGCGTCCCTCGACTCGGCCCGCAGGCGGGCGACCACCTCCTCGTCGTAGCCGACGGTGGCGGGGACGGACAGCCGGTCGGCGTCGCCCGCCAGCAGGATTCCCGCCCCGGACGCGCCCAGCGCCGCCACCCCGTGCTCGAGCACGGCCTGGGCCACGGCCTCGGTGGTCGCGGCCCGGCCGAGGGCGGCGGAGACGTCGAACAGCCGGGCCACCCGCTCCGTCGCCCGGCGGGCGCGGGCGACGGTGTCGATCTCCCGCAGCAGCCGCTGCTCGAACGACTCCCGGTCGGTGGCCGGCCGCCCCTCGGCCGCGGCCCGGAGCTGCTTGACGATCTCGCCCACGTACCACTGGCGGAAGACCCGGTGCTGGGGCTGGGTCTCGAGGGTCAGCAACCGGGCCGCCCGGCAGTAGGCGTCGGCCTCGTCGAGCGCCCGCAGGTAGTCCTCGCCGGCTTCGGCCGCACCCGCGGGCAGGGACAGGTGGAGGCTGACGTGGGACGACCCGCTCTCGGCGGCCGCGATGGCTTGGCGCTTGATCGCCTGCCGGGCCTCGGCGAAGCGGGAGACGACCGCCTCGATGAGGGCGCCAGGGGCCGGGGGACGGCACCGGTGACGCCCGATTCGGCCCCCCGGGCGGCGAGGGTGAACTCCCGGACGAGGTTGTCGACGTGGGACTTGGCCGCCAGCAGCAGGTCGGTGGGGACCTCGCCCAGGACGACCTCGTGGCGGGTCGGGCTCGTGGGACCCGGCGGCGCCTTCCTCTACGCCGTCGTCTCCCGACCTCGAAGTCGTCGGCCCACAGGTCGATCAGATCGTCGGAGGAGAGCGGGGGGGGAGCGCGCGGCCGGTGAGCTCGGCCCAGACCATCTTGCCCTCGGCGGTCGGCTCCGCCTGCCACCGGGTGGACAGGGCCCCGACCAGGCGGAGGCCGCGGCCGGTCATGGCGTCCTCCGACGACAGGGCCATCAGCGGCGGGACCCGGGTGCGGTCGTGGACCTCGATGCGCACACCGCCGTCGGCCGCGTCGACCCGGACCGCGGTCACACCCCCTGCGTGGAGGATGGCGTTGGTGGCCAGCTCGGTCGCGACCAGGACCGCGTCGTCGACCAGGTCGGCGCGGCAGCGACGGCGAAGCTCGCTCATGACGAACGCCCGCACCTCGGCGACCAGCCTTCGATCTTCCTGATCGGCGGCGAAGACCGCCACTCCCAACATGCACCCCCAAGGCGAGGATCCTCGTCACACCGTCGAAGTCGGGCGGGCGCCCGACCCGGCCGCCGGTACGATCGAACACATATGGCCGAGGCCTACGACGTCCAGGAAGTCGAACGCAAGTGGCAGGCCCGGTGGCGGGACGAGGGCACCTACGAGGTGGAGAACGACGACCCCCGGCCGCCGTTCTACGTCCTCTGCATGTACCCCTACCCAAGTGGGCCCGCCCACATGGGTCACGTCCGGAACTACACCTTCGGCGACCTCAACGTCCGCTACCGCACCATGCAGGGCCACGGCGTGCTGTCGCCCATCGGGTTCGACTCCTTCGGGCTGCCGGCGGAGAACGCGGCCATCAAGCAGGGGGTCCACCCCCGGGAGTTCACCGACGCCCGCATCGCCGAGCTGAAGTCGTGGCTCAGCCGGCTGGGGGCGGTCTACGACTGGCGCCGCGAGGTCCGCAGCCACGACCCCGCCTACATCCGCTGGACCCAGTGGATCTTCCTGCGCCTGCTGGAAGCGGGGCTCGCCTACCGCAAGCAGGCTCCCGTCAACTGGTGTCCCGGCTGCCAGACGGTGCTGGCCAACGAGCAGGTGCTGGCCGACGGCACGTGCGAGCGCTCGGGCGACCTGGTGGTCAAGCGCGACCTGGTGCAGTGGTTCTTCCGCATCACCCAGTACGCCGACCAGCTCCTCGACGACCTCGACGCCCTCGACTGGCCGGAGCGGGTCAAGGTCATGCAGCGCAACTGGATCGGCCGCTCCGAGGGGGCCGAGTTCGACCTCAAGGCGGGCGACATCTCGATCCGCGTCTTCACCACCCGGCCCGACACCAGCTTCGGCATGACCTACGTCGTCCTCGCCCCCGAGCACCCCCTGGTCCCCGACCTCACCACCGACGACCAGCGGGCGGCGGTGGAGGAGTTCGTGGCCCGGGTGAGCGGCGAGTCCGACATCGAGCGCCAGTCCACCGAGGGCCCGTTGGAGAAGCGGGGCGTGTTCACCGGCTCCTACGCCACCAACCCGTTCAACGGCGAGCAGGTGCCCATCTACCTGGCCGACTACGTGCTCATGGGCTACGGCACCGGCGCCATCATGGCCGTCCCCGGCGAGGACCAGCGGGACTGGGACTTCGCCAAGGCCTACGACCTGCCCATCATCCCCACCGTCCAGCGGCCCGAGGGCTGGGACGGCGAGGCCTACACGGGCGACGGCGTGATCATCAACAGCCAGTGGCTGAACGGGCTGACCAAGACCGAGGCCATCGCCACGGCGATCGACTGGCTGGAGGCGGAGGGCATCGGCCGGCGCACGGTCAACTACCGCCTGCGGGACTGGCTGCTGTCCCGCCAGCGCTTCTGGGGCTGCCCCATCCCCATCGTCTACTGCCCCGAGCACGGGGCGGTGCCGGTGCCCGACGCCGACCTGCCCATCGTCGCCCCCGACGACGTCGAGTTCCGGCCCACGGGGGAGTCGCCCCTCAAGTACCACCAGGGATTCCTGCAGACGGAGTGTCCCCAGTGCGGCAAGCCCGCCACCCGGGAGACCGACACCATGGACACCTTCGTCGACTCGTCCTGGTACTTCCTGCGCTTCACCGACCCGTGGAACACCGAGGCCCCCTTCGACCCGGCCATGGCCGCCCACTGGCTGCCCGTCGACCAGTACATCGGCGGCATCGAGCACGCCATCCTCCACCTGATGTACGCCCGGTTCTTCACCAAGGCCCTGGCCGACCTGGGCGTGGCCCCGCCCGACCTGCGGGAGCCCTTCGGCCGGCTGTTCACCCAGGGCATGATCCGGATGGACGGGTCGAAGATGTCGAAGTCGAAGGGCAACCTGGTCGCGCCCGAGAAGTACTTCTCGACGGTCGGCGCCGACGCCCTGCGCCTGTTCCACCTGTTCGTGGGGCCGCCGGCCGACGACGTCGACTGGACCGAGGAGACCGACCGGGTCATCGACGGCGCCGCCCGCTACCTGGGCCGGGTGTGGCGGCTGGCCATGGGCGAGGTGGAGGCGGTGGAGCTGCCCGAGGCGACGGCGCCGCCCGGTCCGCCGGGGAGCCTGGAGCGGGCCACCCACCAGCTCATCTCCCGGGTCAGCGACGACTACGCCCGCTGGTCGTACAACACCGCGGTGGCGGCGTGCATGGAGTTCACCAACCTCCTGTACAAGCACGTCCAGGCCGGCACCGAGCGGGCGTCGGTGAAGTTCGCGGTCGACAGCCTGCTGCTGGTGCTGGCGCCGATGGTGCCCCACGTCACCGCCGAGCTGTGGGAGCGCCGCCACCCGGGCCAGCACATCCACGAGCTGCCGTGGCCGACGTTCGACGCCGACCGGGCGGCGGCGTTGACGGCCACCATGGTGGTGCAGGTCAACGGCAAGGTCCGGGACAAGATGCGAGGTCGACGTCGGCATCGGGCCCGAGGACATGGAGCGCATGGCCCTGGCGTCGCCCAAGGTGCAGGCCGCCCTCGACGGGCGCACGCCCAAGAAGGTGGTCACCCGCCCGCCCAAGCTCGTCAACCTGGTGGTGTAGCGCTCCCCGCTCGCTCCCGTCGGCCCGGAGGCGGGCCTCGACCTCGTCGAGGGCGGTCGTCGAGGTTGTCGTAAGTGAGCTCGACCCAGTCGCAGGCCGGCTCCCAGATGAACTCGTCGTACCAGTCCTGCATGGCGGTGACGAAGTCGGGGTCGTCGACCACCACGCACGCCCGCAGGCTGGGCCGGCTGCGGCGGTCGGGGATGGCGATCAGGGCCTCGTTGGCGCCGATGATGAAGTCGAGGACGAGGGGGTTGCCGAAGCAGAAGCGGTTGCGGATGTTGCGGACGTCGGGCGGGGGACGGCCGCCGGCCAGGCGCACGGCCGACTGGCGCACGAGGGCGATGTTGTCGGCGCTCGACGCGCACACCCGGTAGAGGGTGCTCTCGGGGTCGTTGCTCACCTTCTCGGTGAGGCTGCGGACGAACTCGGCCTGCCACAGCGTCGGGCAGTCCTGCTCACCCTCGAGCATCCGCACGCTGGTGGTTCGCACCGGGTGGCGGGGCGGGTTGCGGTCGACGAGGGACTTGGCCGCCTGGTAGACGCCGTCGCTGTCGGTGCACACGGTGTAGCCGGGACCCGACCAGCCCTCGCCGGCGACCGGGGTAACGCCGGTGGCCGCCCGCTCCTCGTTCCGGAGGCGGATGAGCTCGGTGGAGCTGACACCGAGGTAGCGGGCCAGGGAGCGAAGGACCTGGTCGGACGGCCACGGTCCGCCGCTGCGCCACGTCGCCGCCTCGATGCGGGACAGGTAGCTGGGGGCGATGCCCGCCCGCCGGGCCAGCTCCACCTGGGACAGGCCGCCGGCCCGGCGGGCGCGTGTGATCATGGTCGCCAGGTCGTCGTCGGAATCGGGAGCTGCCCGTGCCACGGCGGTCTCCTCGGTCGTAGCCGAGCGGCAACCTACCCCGGACAGACCGTTCTCACACGACTGTTCGTGCTCGAACTGTGCCTAGTGGAAATTCTTGTCTCCGCCTACTCTGCGGCCATCCGGGCGGCACCGGGCGGGCTCGGGACGGTGTCGGGGAGAGGGGAACGACGGATCGGCATGCGGGCATCCCGTGCCGAGTGAGCGACCGCTCTCCTCGGCGCCGCACCGGGTGACGGTGCCCCTCCGTGCCCCCTCCGTACCATCGGTGGGATGGACATCGTGGCCCGCTTGTCGGCTGCAGGGTGCGTGGCCCCGGAGGCGGAGGCGGCCGCGCTGGTGGCCGCGGCGGCGGGATCGGTGCGAGCTCGAGGCCCTGGTCGTCCGGCGGACGAGGGGCGAGCCGCTGGCGTGGCTGGTCGGCTTGGTGGACGTTCTGCGGTATCCGGGTGGAGGTCCATCCCGGGGTCTACGTGCCCCGGTGGCAGACCGAGGCGCTGGCCCGGCGGGCGGCGGCCTCTGTTGCCGGCGGGCGGGGCGGCGGTCGACCTGTGCACCGGTGCGGGCGCCGTCGCCTGCGTGCTGCAGGCGGCGTCGCCGTCGGCGACCGTCGTGGCCACCGACATCGACCCGGCGGGCGGTGGCGTGTGCCCGGGCGAACGGCGTCGACGCCCGGCTCGGCGATCTCGACGGGCCGCTGCCGCCGACGCTCCTGGGCGCAGTCGACGTGCTGACCGCGGTCGTCCCCTACGTGCCGACGGAGGCGCTGCCCTTCCTTCCCCGGGACGTGGTGGCCTTCGAGCCCCGCCACGCCCTCGACGGAGGCGACGGGGGGCTGCGGCTGCTGTCGGCCGTCGTCGCGCCGCAGCCGCCGCTGGCTGCGCCCGGGCGGTTGGCTCCTCCTCGAGCTCGGCGGCGATCAGGCGCCGTCCGTGGCCGCGCCGATGGCCGCCGCCGGCTTCGTCGATATCGCCGTCCTCACGCGACGACGACGGCGACGACCGGGCCATCGAAGGCCGCCTCCCGGGCTGACACGCCGGCCGCCACCGAACAATCGCCACGAATACCCCCTGGAGAGCGTGTTCCTGCCACTTGCTCGTCAGACGGACGTCCAGCCGGGTCAGCGGTAGTCGGCGGGGTTGGTCGGCGTCGGGGTCGAGCTCGGCGTCGTCCATGTAGCGCCAGACGTCGGGCCTCGACCCGTCGACGTCGGTGAACCCGTAGTCGGCCGCCAGCTGGCCCGAGCGTGACCGACTGCTGGTTCCACCGGGCCCGGTCGGGATCGGCGGCCAGGGCGGCGACGGCCCGTCCCACGTAGCGGGGCGACTCGGAGACGGCGAACCCGGGGGGAGCGGGGGCGTCCCGCCAGTTGGCCTCGGACGGCGCCGAACGCCTCCAGCATCATCTCCGACCGCATCCAGCCGGGAGTGAGGGCCACCGCGGTCGCCTCCCGTGCGGCTCCAACTCGTGGCCCTGGGAGTACGCCAGCCGGCCCACGGCGACCTTGGCCAGGTCGTAGAAGACGGAGATCCGGTAGTGGGAGGCGTTGTAGTCGGCGGTGCCGTCGGTCACCTCCACCACCAGCCCGCCCGGCCGGTCGACGAGCAGGGGCAGGAGGTGGTGGGACGTGACCAGGTGGGTCTCGACCGCCAGCCGGAGGATGCGCAGCCCCTTGTCGAGGTCGTGCTCCCAGATGGGGGTGTTCCAGTCGGCCGGTCCGCCCTTGAGCACCTCGCCGCCCCAGATGTCGTTGACGAGCACGTCGATGTGGCCGTGGTCGCCCCGGATGCGCTCGGCCAGGCCGTCGCACCTGGTCGGGGTCGAGGTGGTCGACCGCCACCGCGATCCCGGTGCCGCCGAGCTCGGTGACGAGGTCGGCCGTCTCCTCGATGGTCTCCGCCCGGTCGTAGTCGGACCGCAGCGCGCCCGGTCCGGCTGCTGCGACCGGTGCAGTAGACCGTCGCCCCCGCTTCGCCCAGGGCGGCGGCGATGCCCCCGCCCGGCCCCCCGGGTCGCCCCGGCCACCACCGCCACCCGGTCCACGGAGCGCGTCGGGGTCCGGCGAGGCACCAGTGCCATCACCGGCGACGCCGACCACGGCCCACGCCCGGGCCGTCAACACGAACGGCCCGTCGGGTCGGCCCAGTCGACGGTGGAACTCGCGGCGGAGGGCCTCTCGGCCGGGCTCCTCCAGCGACACCGTGTAGGCGCCGGAAGGCGCCACGCCCACCGGTGAACGGCGTCCACAGCTCCTCGAAGCTGGAGTAGCGGACGGCCGGGGTCAACTCGCCGCTCCGAATCTCCCGAAGCCCGACCGACTCCCAGAGCGCACCGCAGGCTGTCCGGCTGGCAGTGCGGCATCGACGCGCCCTCGTCGAGCGGGGCGGCGGCGGGGTCGAGGGCGACGGCGGCGTCCCAGAACTGTCGAAGGAGCGTCATCTCGCCGGCGTAGTCCCACACGCAGGCGGCGACCGTGCCGCCCGGGCGGGTGACCCGGCGCATCTCGCCCACGCCCGCGACCGGGTCGCTCATGAAGTTCACGACCAGTTGCGACAGGGCGCCGTCGAAGGCGGAGTCGGCGAAAGGCAGGTCCTCGGCCGCCGCCAGCCGCACGTCCGCCCCCGGCACCCGCTGCCGACAGGCCTCGACGAACGCTTCCGACGGGTCGACTGCCGCCACCCGATCGGCGCCCACCACCGATGCCAGCACCGCCGTCAGCAAGCCCGTACCACAGCCGACGTCGAGCAACCGATCGGCGTCGCCGACACCGGCCAGCTCGATCAGCCCCCGGGCCAGCTCCGATCCCGTAGCGGCCGACGTGGTCGTCGTACGCCGCGGGAGAGCTGCGGAAGGTCACCGCGCCGTCCCTGCTCATCTCATCGACAGTACGACCCTGAGGGGTACTCGGTAGGTGGTCGCTCGCACCGCGACAAACGAGCGGCAGAGGGTCGCCCCCCTGCCGCTCGCTCGCCCTAGATCAGGGGATGAGGTTCTGCTTGAAGACCTTGTTCGCCCACGCCTGCCCGTTCGGAGACATCGTGCTGAGCAACTGGGTGCGGAAACGCTCGATGGTGTCGACCGGTTGGTCGTCGAACGTCGGCTCGAGCAGGTAGAGCCTCATGATGAACGAGGGGCTCAGCATCCCGAGCGTGTCCTCTCCATCCACGTGCTGGTCGTGCAGGTCCCAGAGCGCTCCCAGGACCCATGCCTCCGACATCGTCCCGTTTTGGTTGATGCCGAGGCTGCAGTCGGCCGTAGGACTTTCGGCGGCGATGGGGTCAGGGACAGCATGGCGGTCCGGGTTGTGTGTCCACGTGGCGAAGAAGGTGGCGAAAGCTTCGGAGAAAGCCAGCCTCTCGTCGGCGTCGCACAGGTTGCCGTTGTGTTCGCCTCCCACACCGACGGGACGGTAGATGTCGGCGACGGAGTGGCCCAGCTCGTGCTGCACGGCGGCCCGGCTGACGTGGGTGTTCTGGAACCCGATATAGATCGGACTGCCGACGTGCTCGGCCTTGTAACACGACCAGTAGGGCGTCGAGCAGCCGTAGACGGTGTTCGGGTAGTAGATCTGGTGGGCGATAGGCGTCCTCACCGGGTTGATGCCGTCGACATACGCCGCCAACAGCGCGTCCATCGACCAACGCATGATGTCTCCGACCCCGTAGATCAAGTTCGGGTCCTTGTCCATGTTGAAATTCTTCGGCCCCGTGTCCAACGTCCACGTCTTCGAGGACGACGCCCGGCTCACCGAAGAAGGGGGTCTGTTGCGTGAAGTAGATGCCGGGGAGCGGCGGGATGTGGCCCGTCTTGCTGAGCCAGTAGGGCTTGCGATTCGAGTCCCGGTAGTCGATCAGCTCGACAAACGGGTTGCTCGACTCGTATCCCCACAGGACGTCCTGTTCCATCTCGGTGAAGTCGTTCGGGCAGAACTGCCATTCACCGAAGGTGTTGAGGTAGATCGGTGACCCGGACGGCTCGAAGAACTTCCCCTCGTCGTCCTTCATCCAGACGTGGGCTCGCCACCCGAAGGCCGGAAGCCACTGGCCGAGGTCGACCGACTTGTAGACAAATTTCGACCCGATGCACCCGCTCTTGACGGGTTCGAGGCGCTCGAACGGGGTCGGCGCGGGCGGGCCGTCGGTGCCGCCGGCAGGCCCGGTGGGCGCCGCGGTACCCGCCAAATCGCTGGGACCCGTCGGCGGATCCCAGGCCGCCCTGAGGTCCAGCAGCTGCTGGCCGGGATCGTACGGCGGGTCGACGCCCGAGTCTTCTGCCCGGGAAAGGTCCATCGGGGCCTCGATGCGGGCCCGCTCGGCCACCTCGATCATCTCGGACACGCTGACGGGTTGCACGCGGGAGAGGTCTTGGTACGGACCCGCGTAGCGCTGGGTTGAGACGGGAAGGGATCTCACGATACCGGCGGTCGGTTCGCTGGCGGAGCGCTCGCGACCCTCGGCCATCGCCGGCTGACCGGCGAGACCGCCGACCAGGGTGGCGACGATGGTGGTGCCGAGGGCCAGGTTTCGGACTGCACGGCGGATCCGGGAGGTCGACAGCGCCGCCTCCTCGACCCGACGCGGCTGACGGCGAGCAAAAGAGGTGCGGGTTCGGAAGGCGCTCATGGCTGTCTCCTGTGGTGGCCCGGTCGATCGCCGGGGCGTCACACACAGGGAGTCGGGGGCGGGGCAGGACCTCACACTTTTCTCGAAGAACTTCCGAACGATTGCGAGAAAGGGGCCGATCGACCCCTCTCGCGACCACGGTCGGCGGCCGACAAGCACTGGACGGCGACGGGTCGGATGACCCGGCGTCACGGCTGGAGGGGTGACGCGAGCACGTTCCGCTCGGGGCCTTCCGACCCGGAGAGGGATGTCGAGGATGAGAGGCAGTCGAACCGGGGGCGCGGTCGTCGCGGTCGTGGCCACGCTGGCTGCCCTCCTGGTCCAGCCGGTGGCGGCGCACGCCCAGGCCGCGGCGCCGTCCGAAGCCGCCGCCGCTCCCGCTCCCGCTCCCGACGTGGCCTCCGTGGCTAGGACCAACGACAAGTCGGTGGAGGAGACGCGGCGCATCCTGGCCGACCCCGCCGCCCGCCTGGATGCGACCCAGCGGATCTACTACGTGGAGCGGGTGCCCGACCCGGCGGAGGCGGTGGCGGTGGCCGAGGCCGAGGCGGCTGCGTTCCCCTACGCCGACACCTTCCGTCTGCACAGCCGGCCGGGGTCGCTGCGCACCATCTACCTCGACTTCGACGGCGAGACCATCGCCGGCACTGCCTGGAACGGCTCCTTCGGCGCCCCCTTCGACCCCTTCTTCGCCGAACCCTTCTCCCTCGACGGCTCGCCTGCGTTCAGCACCGCCGAGCAGGACGTGGTCCAGTCGGTGTGGCAGCGGGTGGCGGAGGACTACGCCCCGTTCGACATCGACGTCACCACCCAGGACCCGGGGCCGGCGGCCATCACCCGCAGCGGGCCGTCCGACCTGGTGTTCGGCACCCGGGCGCTCATCACCGACGCCCCCGAGGTGGGCAACAGCTGCGGGTGTGGTGGCGTGGCCTACGTCGGTGTGTTCGACGCCACCAGCAGCCACGCCTTCTACCAGCCGGCGTGGGTGGTAGCCCAGGCCTTGGGCCACAACGCCAAGTACATCGCCGAGGCCACGTCGCACGAGGTCGGCCACAACCTGGGCCTGAGCCACGACGGCACCTCGTCGCAGGGGTACTACCCGGGGGCAGGGGCGTGGGCCCCGATCATGGGCGTGGCGTACTACAGGCCCACTCGGCCAGTTCAGCAAGGGCGAGTACCCCGGCGCCAACAACTACGAGCCCGACCTCGACGTCATCGCCGCCAACGGCGGGACGCCCATCGCCGACGACCACGGCGACACCCCGGCCACGGCCACCGGCGTCGGATCCGGCCCCGACGTGGCTGCCACCGGCCTGATCTCCACCGACGCCGACATCGACGTCTTCCGGGTGGAGGCCACCGCCGGTGCAGCTACCTTCACGGTCACCCCGGCAATGGTGAGCCCCAACCTCGATGTCCTCCTCGAGGTCCGGAACGGTGCCGGGAGTGTGATTGCCTCCGCCGACGCGCCCTCCTCCTCGGTGGACTACGACACGGTGACGGGCCTGTCCGCCTCGCTCTCGACGTCGATTCCGGCCGACGGCACGTACTTCGTCCTCGTGGCGGGCGTCGGGGCCGGAACGCTCGCCACCGGCTACAGCGGCTACGGCAGCCTCGGCGCCTACCGGCTCACGGGGACGCTCGTGGAAGGCGCTCGCACGGTCTCGGTGGTCGACCCGCCGCCGGTCGTCGAGGGGCCCGCCGGCGTCGCCACCACCTCCGACTTCGAGGTCACCCTGTCGTCACCATCGCCCGAGGTGGTCACCGTCGTGGCCGCGACCGCCGGCGGCACTGCCAACGCCGGCACCGACTACACCGCCCGATCGGCGACCCTCACCTTTGCCCCCGGCGTCACGTCCGTGCCGTTCCCCGTGAGTGTCCTCGGCGACGACACCGCCGAGCTGGCCGAGACCGTCGTCGTCGAGCTCTCCAACCCGTCGAGCACCATGCTCGGCGACGCCCAGGGTGTCGGCACCATCGCCAACGACGACTACGGCGTCTCGATAGCCGACGCCCCCGCCGGGTCGAGGGTCCGACGGGCACCGATACCACCGCCCTGTTCACGGTCACCTTGCCCACGCCGGCCCCGTCCACAGTGAGCGTCGTCGCGTCCACCGCCGACGCCACCGCCACCGCCGGTTCCGACTACGCGGCCACGTCGGCCACCGTCACGTTCGCCCCTGGAGTGACGTCGATGCCGTTCCCGGTGACCGTCCATGGCGATGCAACCGCCGAGCCCACCGAGACCTTTGTCGTCAACCTCACCGGGCCCGTCGGGCTTTCGCTGGTCGACGCCCAGGCCGTGGGCACGATCGTCAAAGACGACTTCACCGTCTCGATCGGCGACGCCCCGCCGGTGGCCGAAGGCACCCTCGGAGCGACGACCACCGTCCTCTTCACGGTGAGCCTCTTCCCATCCGCTCCCACCACGGTGAGCGTCGTCGCCACGACCGCCGACGGCACCGCCACCGCCGGGTCCGACGACTACGGGGCGAAGACGGCGACGATCACGTTCCCCGCCGGTGTCACCTCCGTGAGCTTCCCGGTGGACATCCGTGGCGATCTCCAGATGGAACCCGACGAGACGTTCTTCGCCGATCTCAGCAACCCGCTCGGAGTCGCGGTCGTCACCGACGCCCAAGGGCTGGGCTCGATCGTCAACGACGACATCGTCGTGTCCCGGGGCTGGGGCTACAACGGCTACGCCCAGGTCGGCGACGGTTCGCTGACCTCCCGGCTCCGGCCCACCGCGATCAACCTCGGCCCCGTCGCCTCCGTAGCCGCGGGCGGCTTCCACTCCCTCGCCGTCCAGGGCGGGACGGTCTACTCGTGGGGCCTGGGGCACGTGGGCCAGTTGGGGCGGGCCGCGACCCAGCCCCGGATCCCGCTCCCCGTCGACGGCCTGTCGGGGGTGACCGCGGTGTCGGCCGGCGTCTTCCACTCCCTCGCCCTCAAGAGCGACGGCACGGTGTGGGCGTGGGGCTGGAACGCCTACGGCCAGATCGGCGACGGCACCCTGGTCGACCGTCCTGCGCCGGTGCGGGTGGTCGGGCTCACCGGGGTGGTCGCCATCGCCGCCGGCGGACTGCACAACCTCGCCCTCAAGGGCGACGGCACCATCTGGACGTGGGGCGACAACGGCGCCGGCCAGCTGGGCACCGCCACCCCGGCCCGGTCGACGACGGCCCACGTCGTTCCCGGTCTCACCGGCGTGACGGCCATCGGCGCGGGGGCCTACCACAGCCTGGCGGTGAAGGCCGGCGGCACGGTCGCGGCCTGGGGTTGGAATTCGTGGGGTCAGCTGGGGGACGGGACCACGACCAGCCGGTCGGCGCCGGTGACCGTAGCCGGGTTGACCGGTATCGTGTCGGTGGCGGGCGGAACCGGTCACAGCCTGGCTCTGGGCGCGGACGGCCAGGTGCGCTCGTGGGGGCTCAACGCCACCGGTCAGCTCGGCCGGCCTGCAGGCGCACAGTCGTCGACCCCCGGCTTCGTGGTCCACCTCACCGAGGTGGTGGCCATCGCCGCCGGCGGCTATCACAGTGTGGCGTTGCGGACGGGTGACTTCGTGTGGGCGTGGGGCTGGAACGCGTTCGGGCAGCTGGGCGACGGCGCCACCGGCGACTTCGCCATCCCGATGCCCATCGTCTACACCCGCGTCTTCTCGATCTCGGCGGGGAGTGGGCCACAGCGTGGCCGCCGGCTTCGACACGCTCTGACCCGTTTCCCGCCGATTACTTTGGCCGCGGGTGTTCCTCTCCCTCGACTTCGTGTACGTGCCGACGGCCGACGTCGACGCCACCGCTGCCCGCTACGTCGAGTCGCTGGGGGCGGAGCTGGTCTGGAAGGTGCGGGGGATGGGGACGGTCGTCGCCTGCCTGCGGGTGGCCGACGGCGGGCCGTCGGTCCTGCTCTCCGGTTACCTCCCGGGCGAGAACCCGGTGCTCGTGTGGCGGGTGGCGGACTACGCGGCCACGGTGGCCGAGCTCCGGGCGGGAGGGATCACCGACGTCGAGGAGCTGGAAATCCCTCACGGGCCGTGCGCCAGCTTCCGGGCCCCCGGTGGCCAGCGCATGGCCGTCTACCAGCTCGTTCGTCCCGGCGCCGACGCCCACTTCGCGGGCCGCATCGACGATTAGCCGCGTTTACGGGCCCTGGTCGCGGAGGAACTTCTCCAGCTCGGCAGCCAGCTCGTCGCCCGAGGGGAGGTTGGCCCATCCGGCGGCGATGGCGCTCTGGTTCTCGACCTCGGCGTCGAACTGGGTTTCCAGCTGGCGGATCAGGGTGCGGTGCTGGGCGCTGTTCGACGCCAGTTCGTCGAGCCGACGGCGGGCGTCCTCCGCCGCCTCCTGCAGCTCGGGGGCGTCGACGACGATCCCCGTCACCCGGGTGAGGCCCTCGAGCAGCCGGAGGCTGGACTCGGGGTAGGGCAGCCCGGCCGCGTAGTGGGGGACCCGGGCCCACAGGCCGATGGTGGGGATGTCGTCGACGCCCAAGCGCTCGCCCAGAGCGGCCAGGACGCCGGCCGGAACCTGCAGGGTGCCCGAGACCACGCCGATCGATTCCGCCAGCTCGGTGGACGAGGCGCTGGCGGCCAGGGGCGAGGAGCGGGTGTGGGGAACGGGGGCGGGGAAGCCGGCCATCCCCACCAGGATGCGGGCCTCGAACAGGGCGGCCAACTCGGCTACCGCGTCGGCGAAGGCGTGCCACCGGCTGTCGGGCTCGGGACCCACCAGGGCGAGCAAGTCGTGGCCGTAGTCGTCGCGGCCCGACCGCAGCTCGATGCGGGGCCAGGTGAGGTCCTGGTAGACGCCGTCCTCCATGATCGACATCGGCCGGCGGGCCCGGTAGTCGATGAACTCGTCGGAGTCGAAGGTGGCGACGAGTTCGGTTGGGATCGCCTTCACCAAGGCGGCCATGGCGCCGGCCCCAGCCAGTCCGGCGTCGATCCATCCGTCGGGGGCGAGGACGAGGGCGGGATGGTCGAGCTCCGGTCGGTGGTGGATCTGGTAGAGCTGCGGATCTTGTGCCATTTCGATCCAAGGTACCTTCGGAAACGGAATCCACCGCCAGGCTGAAGGGTTGGACAGGCGTATGGCCGATGTCACCGATGCCACATTCGAACAGGATGTCCTCGAGCGCTCGGTCGTGGTGCCGGTCGTCGTCGACCTGTGGGCGGAGTGGTGCGGGCCGTGCCGCACGCTCGGTCCCATCATCGAGCGGGCGGTGGCGGCCACCAACGGGGCGGTGGAGCTGGCCAAGGTCGACGTCGATGCCAACCCCCGGGTGTCGTCCACCTTCAACGTGCAGTCGATCCCGGCCGTGTTCGCCCTCAAGGACCGTCGCATCGTCGACTCGTTCATCGGCGCCCTGCCCGAGGCCGAGGTCAAGGCCTTCATCGCCAAGCTGGCGCCGACACTGTCGGAAACCGACCGGCTGGTGGCGGCGGGCGACGAGGCGTCGCTGCGGGCCGCGCTCGAACTCGACCGCGACCATGCCGGCGCCGTCATCGCCCTGGCCGAGCTGCTGATCGACGGCGGTGAGTCGGAAGAGCCGTTGGAGCTGCTGAAGCGGCTGCCGGAGACGGCCGAGGTGCGGCGGGTCGCGGCCCGGGCCCGGCTGGCGGCGGTCGCGGTCGCGGATGCGGGCGCGGGTGACGGCGTCGGCGAGGTCCGGCTCGAGGACCGCTTCGAATCGCTGCTGGGCCGGGTCAAGGACGACGAGACGGCCCGGCAGGAGTACCTCGACATGCTCGAGATGCTGGGGGCCGACGATCCCCGGCGCACGCAGTACCGCCGGGCGCTCGCCTCCCGGCTGTACTGAGGGTCCCGGCGGGCTGGTCGTGGGCCTTCAGAGGCGGGGCGACCACTGGATCTGGGTGGGGGACCGGTTCCGCGGGGATCCGACGCCGTCACCATCTGGTCGGTGATCTCGATCCGGCGGGCGGCGGCCGACAGCGCCTGGCTGCTGCGCCACGAGGAGGAGCACGTCCGCCAGTGGCACGCCCTGGGGGCCTTCGGGTTCCTCCGGCAGTACCTGGGGGCCTACGTCAAGGGACGGGTGGCCGGCTTCGGCCATCGGGCCGCCTACCGGATGATCCCCCTCGAGATCGAAGCCGAGGACGCCGCCCGCCGCTTCATGGAGAGCGGCGGCGCGGGAGAGGGCACCGGCGGCGGCGGAGGCGGCAGCCTGCCCTAGGCGTCGGAGCAAGCATCATGCTCACCGTCCGGCACTTCGATCTCACGGCCCAGGCCACGGCAAACTTGAACGGGGCCATGCCCAAGATCTGGACGACGTCCACGTGATGTTGCATCGTGGGCTGGTCGACCAAGAATGCCTGCTCGTCGTACCTCGAGCGATCGAGTATGAGTTGTACCGGTTCCCGGTGATCGATCCGCCGTCGTACCGACGGGCGGTCGAAGCGGTGGCGGGTGACGGCTGACGGTGTCGGACGAGCGCTGGGAAGCCGGGAGCGGCTCAGGCGGCGGTGGTCGGTCGCTGGGGGACGCCGGCCTCGACCAGGAGGTCGAGCACCTCACCGATGGTGCGCTCCTGGCCGACGGGCTCCCGCAGCGGCTGGTGGCCCTGGATCTGGTAGCGGTTGCGGCGGCCGTCCTTCTCCTTGACGATGTAGCCGTCCTGGGCCAGGTCGGTGACGATGCCGTAAGCGCTGCGCTCAGTGACGTCGAGCGCGACGGCGATGTCGCGCAGCCGTACGCCGGGATCGTGGGCGATACACACGAGGACCCGGGCGTGATTGGTGAGAAAAAATCCTTCGAATGCGTC
>CAWHIC010000029.1:0-30876 GCA_963829165.1 uncultured Acidimicrobiia bacterium
AGGGACGGCGCACCTGTCCGCAGCGACGATGGCGAGGGTGGACAACGCGCTGCGGTCGAGTCTGGCGTTGTAAGCGCAACTCAGCAACAAGGCGGGCGGTCCGCCCTGCATCTTTAAACCCCGAGGCAACTATCGGGAAGCTTGTTCGGCGTGAGGAGGGATGGTGTCTGGACACGACCCCGAGGAGGGCGCCTATGCAGCGTACGACGAGGCCTCCGGGCTTGTAGCTGCTATATACGAGGCTGCCGACGAGCTCGATGTCCACCTGGCTGACGATCACTGGGAGCAGGTTCGAGCAGACATCGAGGAGCTTCTTCGTCTGGTTAAACAGGCGGAGCAAGTGTGCGCCGTGCTCTTAGACCTACGACAGCCTGGCCAGGCGACCGGGGAGGAGGTCCCGGCTGAGATCCACCTGCCCGTATTCACGCCCGTTGATGCATCGCTCGTACCAGCAGACACCGCTGGCGGGGAGGAGCTGGATCCGGGGGAGATCGCCGTGGAGGCACTCGGTGACGCACGGAATCACTTACGTGAGTTGGCACGTATCGCCTCCGATGAGGCATCGGAAGCATCGGCTGCTGCCAATGATGGCAAGCGGCGTCTCTCAGTGGCTCGGTTCACGAGCGCTCGTCTTGCGGCCGAGCGATGCGAGAGGGACTACCCCGCCTATCAACTGATGCTCAATCAGGTCGGCGTTGTAACCGGGACCTACCCAGGTGTGGCCGGAATTGCGGTCGAAGGTACGGAGAGTGCGATCCGGGATCATGAGATTGAGCGTGAGCTTCAGGATATTGTTAAGGACGAGCCCCCGCGCTGGGGCGACAGCGATTGAACGCCGAGATGAATGCCACGGGTTGTGACGGGAGATTGTCCCGGCTCGCTGGAAGCTGAGGTGCCGGTGGTGCGGCCCGGTTGTTCGCCGGCCCTCCCACCAGCGCCCGTCGACGGTCTTAGTCCACACTCGTCTCGGGGCATCCGCAGTCGGTCCGTCTGCCGACCACCACCCCTCGCCGCCGAGGCAGCTAGGAATTCGCCATCTATCCAGCCCCGGGCCTCTCGGTCGCACGCCGCGCTCGCCACATTCGGCCCGGACTGGCTCGCCATCTTCACGGGATTCCTAAAAGCTGTGTCGGGACGTGGTGAACATGATCAGTGGCGCGCCCAACATGATCATGAAGTGATCACTCGTTGACAGCAAGATGTTCAGGTGAGCCGCCTCGTTGGGGCTCCTGGCACCCGGAACCGTCGATCTGCATCCATCGTTCCTCTTGTGGGGACAGGCGACTCGCTCCGTGTGGACCATGCGGAGAGTTGGACGGACCGCCCCCAACTTGCTAACCGAATTTCCCGACCTAGTTTGTTAGCTAAGCAGCCCGGCTTCGGGTGCCCTGATGTTGCGCATCAAGAACCGGACTCGCCGCTGTGCCACCAAATAATCCTGTAGAGATGATAGGGCCTCAAGTCGAACACCTCGAATTCTGCATGCGTATCTGAGTTTGGCGGAATAGAGAACCTCTCCTGGAGCACGGGCTGGCCGCTCGCCGAGCCATCCGTCCAGACTTCCCTTGCCCAACCACGGCAGTTGAGAATCCTTGGCAAGTACACACTCAACTTGAGCCTCGCTTGTCCATTAGAGTCCATCTCCATGGCGAACGAAGGGGGCAGTTCAGCGCGAAAGCCTCGAGTGAACGAAATTGTCGTGACCTCGCCTAGAGAAAGTGTCTTTCCCAAAGAAAAGTACAACAGATCCGCGTCCTCCTGGAATGGCCGCGGATCCTCTAGTCGCCCGAATAGCGAGTGCCCATCTGCCCCGCTAAGGACGGTGACTGGTAGCTCGTGCGCCACGACCCTGGGATCGTGTCTAATCCAGAAGAGTCGCTGGTCATGCCGAACCGCTCTTATCGTGATGTCGTATCTCAGCTCGTGCATCGTGGGTTCCTTCTTATCGAACCGCAACTCGTGATTCGACTCTACCCACTCGTATCCTGCGTTCTGATATGGATCGTCTGGCGGCTGAACGCTCGGGATCCCGGAGAACTCAGGCTGAAGGCTCTCCGCAAAACGTTCGTCAAGCAGTAGCCCTGCGACAATCAGAAGCATCCTGCTTTCGCGATCTTGAACTTGCTTGACCGACCTCCGCAGCGGAGCTCCTGTTCGGGGGTCGGTCAATATGGACTCGATCTCCTCACTGGCAGATTGCTGACGTTCATGGAGAAACCGCTGCGCGTGGGACGCTGGCGGGAACAAGACCCAGCGAGCAATGATTTGTTGCTCGGGACTCAGCAGCTCGCTCGCTGCAGCCTGACGAACAGCTTCCACTACTAAGGCAGCGCGTTCCTCGCGGTGAAGCGGGGCCAGTGCGAACGGGAGGTGCATGAGCGCATACTGCTCAGCCACCGATGCAGCCGTAACGACGCCCTCGGCACGAAGCACCTGAAGCTCCCTAACGATCGCGTCTCTGGCTGGGAGGTCGTAACGAGCCCAGTTGCGCCGTTGTCGAAGCGGTCCTGCGGACCCGGAAGATCCCGTAATTGCCCGGTGCTCCATCCGGTGCCAGTTTAGAACGTGGGTTCAAGCCCACCTCCCCGAGGACCAACTGAACAGGTACGGCGACGCCGGTGTGCAGTACCCACAGAGGTACGACGCCGTCAATCGTGATGAACATCCTGGAATGGAATTGCCTCGCTCAGGACAGATCTACTCACTCATCAACATGGAGGTATCACGACGTGACTCGACATTCGGTAGCTAGGCGAGCTGGAGGGGCACGTGTCATGGCGATGCTGATAGTTCTCATCTGCGGCGTGGCCCTACCGATCCTCACCCCGTTGAAGGCGGAGGCGGCGGTGTCGTGCTACGGCGACTATTGCTCAGGTAGGGACCCAGACACAACCGGCTGTTCGGCTGACGCCCGCACGGTGGCTCATGTTCAGCTTCCGTGGGTCAGACAACGGCTGGAGGTACGGTGGTCGCCGACGTGCAAGACCAACTGGGCGCGGATGCTGTACGACAACGATCCGACCTGGCTCAAGGCCGTGCAGCCGTCGACGGGTTACACCCAGAGTCGCATCCTTCGCAGTGGTAGCAACTCCTGGACGCCTATGATCTATTCGCCGACGCGTTGCGTCTATGCGGAGGTGCAGACTGACGTCTGGGGGCGGTACAAGACAGCCTGTGTATAGGTTCCGCGATCAACATCCACTTGTCATCGGGTGACCCCTTGATAAGGGCCTTGTGCCCGGACACGAGGAGTTAATGGCAGCCAATGTGATCCAATGGTGGAAGACGCCTGTGCCCCCAGCTGCACTTCGAACTTTTCGGGCCTGAGTGCTGGGCCGGTGTGCATGGGGACCAGGCGTGGGGCGAGGGGCGCGCTTCGACACGCATTTCGGACCGTGCACCGATTCGGCGATCTGCTCGGAGCGCGCCCACCACAGAGCGCCGTCCCAGAACAGAACCATGGCGGCGAGATGGGGCGGCACGGGTAGCACGGGACGCCGGTTCTTGGAGGCAGGCACACGACGACCCGGCTGGCCGCACCGACGCAAGTGCACGCGCCCGTTACGTGCGCCCAAGATCCCGCGGATCGAGCAACGGCCTCGCCGCCCACATTGCCGGGATGTGCGTCCAGTAACTCCGGACTGTGCCATCCGGAATCCCCGCCGGCGTGTCGTTGTCGTGCCTCTCGGCAACTGCCGCCTGCCCCATGACCCGGGCTTTGGTGCTACCCACCACCCCCGGACGGCCTGGCCGCGTATTCTGGGACACCGTTCGGTCCTCGCCTGCGCCGAGCAGATCGCTTAATACACGGGTGATCCATCTTGCATCCGCGTGTATCTCGCACGGGTTTGGGACCCTGGCCGTATGACCTACTTTCCTTGCCTGATTAGGGCCGTGGCGTCGTCGGGTGAGTCCCGCTACGCGCTCGGCCACCCAATGCTCGATCGATATCTGGAGTTCGTCGCCGGCCGGGCTCGACCCAACACGCTGCGGGCGGTGGCGTTCGACCTGAAGACCTTCTTCGCCGTGGTCGGCAAGGATCCGGAGGCGGTGGAGGCGGCCGACGTGTTCGATTTCCTCGCCCACCAGCGCGGCGATCGGCGGGTGGTGCGCCTCTCGGACCGCGAATCGGGCCTGTCGGCGCGCACGATCGCCCGTCGGTTGTCGTCAGTGTCGGGGTTCTACGCCTACTTGGTCGCCCGCGGGGACACTCCGGTGCGAACGAACCCGGTGCCGCGTGGGCTGTCGACGAGACGGCAGGGCGGCTCGAAGCGGTCACGCACGACGCCCCTCGTGCGGACGCCGCGGACGCTGCCGAGGATCCTCGATCCGGCGGAGGGGACTGCGCTGTTGTCGGCGTTGCGCACACATCGGGATCGGGCGATGGTGCTCGCGATGCTGCTGGGCGGTCTGCGCCGCTGCGAGGTGCTCGGTCTGCGCCTCGTCGACGTCCGCGTCGGGGATCGGTCGTTGTTCATCGCCGAGGGCAAGGGCGGCCACCAGCGGGTGGTGCCGGTGGCGAACGCCTTCTTCACCGCGCTGGGGGACTACCTCAGCGAGGAGCGGCCGGCGACGGCGACGGACCGCGTGTTCGTGGCGTTGAAGGGCCCGCGGCGTGGCCAGCCGCTGTCCGCCGAAGGCGTCGACGAGATCCTCGCCGGTGCCCGCCGGCGAGCCGGGCTCGAGCACGCCACCTGCCATGAGTTGCGTCACACGTGCCTCACCCGGCTGCGGGAGGCGGGCATGTCGCTGGAGGCGGTGCAGGCCCAGGCCGGGCATCGCTCGATCGAGTCGACCAGGGTCTACCTGCACCTCACCAACGACTGGTTGGTCGCCGAGTACCGGCGGGCGGCGGAGTTGATCGACGCCAGCCAGGCGGCCGTGGCCGAGATGCTCGCCGCACAGGAGACGGTGGGCTGATGGGCGCGCTCCCCGAACCGAAGGCCGCCGACAAGGCGACCGCCGATTGGGCCCTGATCGGCGGTCGAGCGCCGGGCGTCGCCGCACGATGGGCCGCTATCTCGACCAGGTCGCCACCTTCTTGGCCCCGACCAGCGTCGACGCGGCCGACAACGCCCTTCGTCAGTTCGCTCTTTGGCTGCTGGCGCACACCGATGCGCGGGTCGTCGCCGACGTCAGCCGCACGCATGTGGAGGACTACAAGGTGTGGCTCGCGGCCCAGCCCGGGAACAAGCCTGGCTCCCGGCTCTCGGCAAACACCCACCGCCAGCGTCTGCGGACGCTGCGGGCGTTCTTCGAGCGGGTCATCGAGTGGGACTGGCCGGACACGCCGGCGCGCAACCCGGTAATCGGTGGCGACCTGCCGCCCCGCCCTGAGCCGCTGCCCAAGTTCCTCGACGACCGCCACGCCGCCAAGATCATGGCCGCCGCACGCGCCGCCGCCGATCCCCGTGATCGCCTAGTGGTCGAGACGCTTGCCCGCACCGGTTTGCGCGCCGGCGAGCTTTGCGGCCTGGAGGCCGATGCGGTCGTGCGCATCGGCGACGGGCACTGGCTGCGCGTCCCCGTCGGCAAGCTCCGCAACGACCGCTATGTCCCGCTGCATCCCCAGCTCGTCGAACAGCTCGGCGCGTGGACGGCGTCCAATCTGGCTCTCCGCGTTGAAGTGGGGAGCGTGAAGTCGCAGGCATCCACCACAGGGGCCAGGGGCCCCGCCATCGTTGCGGCTTCTCGAGGGCTACAGCGATGGGGGACCCCTGGTGGCGAACGACGGTATCGGCCTGGCGGAGGCCCTTCTTGGACTTGACGGATTCCGGGTGCTGGCGGTCGCCGAGGGCCCCGCCGAGCTGGTCGTGACCATCGAGACGATCGCGACGCAGGTCGGCTGCGGGAGCTGCGGCGTGCGGGCCGAGGCCCAGGACCGGATGCCGATCGACATCCGGGATCTGGCCTGCTTCGGACGGCCAGCCCGGCTGGTGTGGAACAAGCGCCGGTGGCGCTGCGTCGAGGCCGACTGCGAGACCAAGACGTGGACCGAGCACTCCGACCACGTCGGTTCCCAGGCCGTGCTGACACGGCGGGCGGGAGCCGAGGCGTGCCGCCAGGTCGGCGCCGACGCCCGCCCGGTGGCGGCGGTGGCGGCCGAGCTGGGCGTGTGCTGGTGGACGGTGATGAACGCGGTGATCGAGCACGGGACTCCTCTCGTCGACGACCCCGACCGCATCGGCAAGGTGACCCAGCTCGGAGTCGACGAGACCTCGTTCCTCACCGCCAACCGCTCCCACGCCACCATCTACGCCACCGGCCTGGTCGACCTCAAGGCCAAGGTCATGATCGACATGGTCCAGGGCAACACCGCCGCTGACCTGCGGCGATGGACCAAGGGTGCCGATCCGGCGTGGCTCAAGGCGATCACCGTGGTGGCCACCGACCTGGCCGAGTCCTTCCGGCTGGGCCTGTCGCCGGGGCTCGACCATGCCACCCGGGTGGCCGACCCGTTCCACGTCGTGCGCGTCGGCAACCGGTGCCTGGACAAGGTCCGGCGTCGGGTGCAGAACGAGACGCTCGACCACCGGGGACGCAAGGACGACCCCCTCTACCGCATCCGCAAGCTGCTCCTCACCGGCGGCGAGCGCCTCGACGAGACCGGCAACGCCCGCATGCTGCTGGGCCTGCGGGCGGGCGACCCCAAGGACGAGGTGCTCGGCGCCTGGCTGGCCAAGGAGTCGGTCCGCGATGTCTATCTGACCGCCGATCGCGATGCCGCCGCCACCCTCCTCGACAAGGCCATCGCCGGCTGCATCGCCGACGAGGTGCCCGAGATCCGCTCTCTCGGTCACACCCTGAAGTCGTGGCGGCAGGAGATCCTCGCCCACCACGACACAGGGGCCTCGAACGGCCCCACCGAGGGTCTGAACCTGTGCGTCAAGCAGGTCAAGCGCTGCGGCCACGGCTTCAAGAGGTTCGAGCACTACCGCCTGCGGGTGCTGCTCCACGCCGGAGGTGTCACCTGGCCGTCGAAGCCTCGTCCGCCTCGAATCCGAACTCGCTCTCCCCACTCAGACGCGTAGGGCCTCCAATCTCGACCACATCCGGCGTCACCGCCGACTCGTGGCTGACCACCGTGGACCGATCGACCGGCATGGGGTGTGGCGCGTCGTGCAGCGGGTCGCTCGGGCGGCCGGCGTCCAGGCGCATCCCCATCAACTCCGGCACACGCTGGCGACGCAGGCCATCAACCGCGGGATGCGACTCGAGGCGATCGCCACCTTGCTGGGGCACAAGTCGATGGAGATGACGCTCGTCTACGCCCGCATCGCCGATCGTGTCGTCGCCGACGAGTACCAGGCCATCAGCGAGAAGGTCGACGCGCTCTACGGCCAGGAGCTCGATCTGCCCGCCGACCTGGAGACCGCCACGATGGCCAAGCCTCGCCGCGAAGCTCACGCCCGCATGCTCGGCAACGGGCTCTGCACACGACCGGTCGAGCTCGACTGCCGCATGGAGAGCGCCTGCGAGACGTGCAGCTACTTCCAGACCAGCGTCGAGTTCAGGCCCACGCTCCAACGCCAACGGGACCACGCCCGCGAGCACGGCCAGACCGAGCGCGCCGCGCTCTTCGACCGCCTACTGGACCGGGTCGACGAAAACGGTGCTTGACAGGATCACCCGTATAACGCCGATTCGGTCGCGAGGCCAGGGTCTTCAACGGGTCATGCGGTCGCGAATTCCTCGGCCGCGGTCAGGGACAGCCAGGCAGCGGATTGTCGAGATCGATGAGGACAACTTCGTTGGGCGCACCCTCCAGTCGACTCCTGAGTTGCTGTTCCGCTCGATCGCGCGGGACGACTCGCCGACCGAACAAGTGCCCCCCGGCCGGGCCTGCCATTTTACGAGCTTCCGCTATACGCAGGGTGGTACGCGGCGTTCAGCCGGGTTAGCACCCGACGAGTTGGGCAAGGAATGCGATCCATCGAAGGAAGGGGATGTTGGCCAGTTGGCGGAGAAGCTGGCAGAACGCGTTCTGAGGCGGCAGCACCGTCGTGGTCGTGGTCGTGGTCGTGGTCGTGGTCGTCGGCGGCGCGATTGTGGTCGTGGTCGTGGTCGTGGTCGTCGGCGGCGCGATCGTGGTCGTGGTGGTCGGCGGTGCGATCGTGGTCGTGGTCGTGGTCGGCCCGATCGTGGTCGTGGTCGTGGTGGTCGGGGTCGTGGTCGTGGTCGTTGTTGTGGTCGTGGTGGTGGTGGTCGTGGTGGTGGTGGTCGGGGTCGTGGTCGTCGGCGGAGCGATCGTTGTGGTTGACGTTGGGATCGTCGGGTCCGTGACGACTGACTCAATGGTGAGGGTGACGACTGCGAGCGCGGAGTCGGTGGCTCCGTCGTTTGCCTTGTACGTGAACGAGTCAGTCCCGTTGAAACTGATCGCTGGGGTGTATGTGAACGACCCATCCCCGGCCAGGCTCAACGCGCCATGAGCAACATCGGACACGAGCACCGCCGACAACGGATCACCATCGGCATCGGTGTCGTTGGTAAGCACACCTGGAGCCAGGACCACGAGCGACTGGTCTTGCTGGCCGCCGTATCCCTCCACGATCGCAATCGGAGCGTCGTTAACCGGCGTGACCGTGATCGTCACAGTCGCCGGCGTCGAGTCGGCGAACCCGTCGTTGGCCTTGTAGGTGAAAGAGTCAGTCCCGTTGAAGTCCGCAGCTGGGGCGTACGTGAACGACCCATCTGCAACCAGGCTCAGCGCGCCATGGGTAACGTCGGACACGAGTACCGCCGACAACAGATCACTATCGATGTCGCTGTCATTGGCCAGCACACCCGGCGCCGACACCGACAACATGGAGTCCTCAGCCACCGTCTGGAAGTCGCCCCCCACAACTGGCACATCATTCGTGAACTCGACGGCCTCAAGCACGATCGAGGATGTCAGCCCAGCGTCGTCGGTCACGATGAGGCCGACCGCGTACGAGCCCGGGCTCTCGTAGGAATGCTCGACTGCCGGCCCTGTTGCCGTGGTGCCGTCGTCGAACAGCCACCGGTGGGACACGATCGCCCCGTTTGGCGATGTGGAACCCGTTCCGTCGACTCGGATGCTTCGGGCATGGGGGTCAAGAACCTCCACGGTCGCGGCTGCGACCGGCGGAGACGGTGGTGGGGCTGCCGCGCTCGCGAACACCGCCACGCGCTCGCCGCCGCTCGAGACGTCAAGCCCCTCAACAACGAGACTCCATTCACCAGCGGAGGCGCCGGGAACGACGACCGCCTCCGACGTCGGCCTGACAATCCAGGAAGCCCCACTCGGAGGCGCGTCGCGCGTGTACGTGATCCCCTCCGGAGACGTAAGTCTCAACCCGACGTCGCTGCCCGGCCAAGACGAATCCACGTACAAGGAGTCGCCTCTCGCAACAGTGACCGAGCCCGCGTTGCGTGACTCTGCCAAGTGGAGAGTCTGGAGTCTTCTTAGGGTTGAAACCTCGGCGCTCCGGAACGCGCGGAAGTACGCCGCCTGACCGATTGAATTGGGATGGAGGCTGCAGCTCACTGCACCCGAGGTGCCGTCACCACAGTCCTCTCCCGGCAGAACCAGGCTATTCATGCCGCTGCTTGCGTTTAGCCCTCCTGCATTACAGAGCTCGTGGCCAGCGAACTCAGTATTTACGTCGACCGGGTGCAGCCTCGCCGACCGCGCCTCGGCAATGACGCTTGCGATTAGACCATTCAGATCGTTAGAGAACCGCCGAATTAGATCCTTTTCGTCCCCGGAGAGTTGGAGCGTCGGCAGGTCCAGTGGCCGAAGGGAGCACGGCGAGTCGCTCTGATCCACCACGATGGGGTAGTTGCCGACGTAGATCTGCGCATTCCCGGCACTAGCGAGGAGTGCGTCGTACAGCGAGCGCAGGCGTGAACGGAGCGCTCCTCGCATGTGATCGGTCGACTGGCTTCTCGGCCCTGGTGTCGGGTCGATGTAGCTGAGGACGGTGGTCACGAGATCGCATTGGAACTGTTCGCCGGGAGCGAGGACTTCGATGCCACACTGAAGCGCCTCGCTGACTGTATTGAGACCGCTGATCAACGACTGTCCCGCATAGTTGACAACTTGCTCGACACCGGAGGTGCCACAATGGCTGGAGAGCGCGCACCACGCAGCGAATGCGCCGAACGCTGCGTCATTGCCTCCCATAGTGACGGAGATGCGTTCGGTGAACTCGCTGAGGTACGTCTGCTGGGCTGGTTCGTTGCTGTTGCGCGGATTCGACGAGAAGTAGTCGTCCACGATCGCGCCGCTGCATGCGTGGAACTCCACTGGCACGAACGATCGGACGAGGCTGGCGTCCTGTGACAGCTGCCTGCTGTATGAGCCGAGAGAGCGATGGCAGTTGTTTTCGCCTGTGTCGCTCCCCGGCTCAAAAGCCGGATATCCCTCTCCTGCCGAGAAGCTGTCGCCTAGCGCCACGTACCTCGGCGGCCCTTCTCCCAGGAGGTGGCGATGCAGAATTCGCCCATCGTCGAGGTGCGTCAGCACGGTCAGGTACCTCAGATCGAGATCCTGCGAACTGTTGATCGTCACCTCGTGTTGGCTGGATGACACCTGGCCGAATCGGGTCGGCGCGAGCGGCTGCTCAAGCGACGGCGTCGCTAGAAGCTCGTAGAAGACCACGCCTTCCACATCGGCGGGGGCCCAACTCACCACCGCCGTGTTCGGAGACACTGATGTGTCAACAGGACTGGTTTCGACCGTGCCGAAGGAAAGGTCCAGACAATTCCCTACCGATTCGACCACGAGCTCGGTCGGGATTCCCACGTTGCCGCCGGTTCGGCGGACGAAGGATTGCTCCGGCACCAACTGCAGCTGTGTGACATCGTCGTTGCCGAGGGCGGCATAGACGACGAAGGGCGCAAGGAACGTGCCGCCGGGAGGAATCACGGCGGTTTGTTGGACCTTCGGTGGTGCCAAGGAATAGTAGGCCTGCCAGTCCGGCGCATCTGCCGGGCGCTCGAGCAGCTCGACCTCGGCGTTGTAAACGGGAATGTCCGACACGTTCTGAAGCATGATGTCGACGTGGTAAGGCCCATAACGGACCGCGCAGCTATCGACCTCGACGATCATCCGCAGGGCGGAGCCGCCCCAGACCTTCAAAGTTGACGCGGTCGATGCCTGTAGGTGCACCGGCTTACCGATTGGCTCCAGGATGCCCGTGTACGAGGCGGTGAGGTGGTAGTCACCTTCATGGTCGCCCCGGATCGTCCAGGTCGTCGTCTGGCTCGATCCGCCACGGATGTCTCCGACGTCGGCCGTGAGGGACTGTGGTGCTGCCGTCGGTGCAAGCGACAGCCCTGCCGGCAGCGTAAGGGTGGCGCTCCCTTCCTCGAAGACGAAGTCCGTAGGCGCAAGGTTCTGAACGATGAGACTGACTTCGAAGAACTCTTTGAGGAAACTCGCCCGTCCCGGGATCACCAGCCACTGGATGATCGGCTGCGACTCGACGTAATGGATCTGCGGTACGACGACTCCGCCCCCGCCCCCGCCACCTCCTCCCCAACCGAACGAGCACGACCCAGGCTCGGAGCAAGGAACGCCTGATACATAGAACACCCCCGGCGGACCCACAACCACCGGCACCTCAATGGGGTCTGGGACGACCTCCTCAGGATCGTCCGTTGCTGGGACGAAGAACAGGTTGATCTCGAACTCGTAAATGTTTTGGTTCTCGGGAGCCTCCGGGTCTATGCCGAGCTCGACGATCTCGTCGTACGTGAGTCGTCGGGAGTCGAGCTGCGCAGCACCGACCTCGCCGGTGACGAGGTTGACAACCACCTCACCACTGCCGTCCGTAACCGTGGCGCCGGCAACTGCGGGCGTGAATCCGCTGGCGTACACGTAGACAGTCACGGGCCCGTCCGGCAGCCCATTCAGCCGAGCGAGGCCATCCCCTCCTGTCGTCGCGCTGATCCGTGTGCCGTCGGGCTGGATCACGAGTACGTCGGCGCCTGGGATGGGGGAACCCGACGCGCGGACCCCGACTCCTAGGCCTGGGACTGGGGGGATCGGCGATACATCGACGGTTGCTTGGTCCTGGGCCGACAGAGCGCCGGAGTGGACGGTGAGAGCGACCGTGTAGGTGCCGGGCTGGGAGTACGTGTGCTCAGCGCTCGACTCAGACGAAGAAGCTCCGTCGCCGAAGTCCCAGCTGTAGCCGGTGATCGCCCCTGCCGGTCGTGACGCAGCTCCGTCAAAACGAACGGTTTGTCCAGCGATTGCCGCTTGGTCGTCACCCGCGTTGGCCTGTAGGGGCTCACTCAGAACGACGGTCACCCGCGTTGTACGAACGACGGCGAGCTGACCATCAGTGACTTCGGTGCGGAGGATGAACTGTCCGGGCGCCGCGTATCGGTGTGCGACGGGCGCCGTCGGAAGTGCCCCACTGACTGTGGACGTACCGTCGCCGAAGTCGACCTCGTAGGTGAGCGCGTCACCCTCTACGTCACTGGCTTCGACGCTCGTTAGGACATCGAGGGGTGCGGAGCCTGACGTCGGGGATGTCACGATGCTGACCGTTGGGGGTGTGTTCGGGGGTCCCGACACTTGGATCGGAATTGTCTGCGAGGCGTAGCCGCCCTCGCCGTTGTGCACGGAAACGAAGACCTGGTACGTCCCAGGTTCGTCGTACAGGTGGCCAAGTGTGACAGGGTCGTATGGCGCAGAGATCGAACCGCTGAAGGTCGCGCCATCGCCGTAGTCCACGGTGAGCTGAAGCGGTTTGCTGTTGGGGTCCGACGCCGTGATGGTGAAACCAACCGTCAACGGTGCAGCGCCTGTGGCGGGCTGCGCGTCGAGAACCAGCGGGATGCTGGTCGGATCGATTGCGACTTCGAATGACTCGCCGTACGAGTGTGCGTGGCCGAGCTGGTCTGTCCACGAGACGGACCATGACAACGTCGTCGGACCGACAGGGAGCTGCCCTACCGCGTATGTCGTTCGCCAGACTCCGTCGGGCGACGCGTTGAAGATGCCGGCAGAGACACCAGCAAAGAACAGATTCACCTGGTTGACGGTGATGCCCTCGGTCGGGGTGAACTCGAAGCTGGCGGTTCCCGCCAGGGTCGCCCCCGGCGCTGGCGCCGACAACACCCCCGGCACCCGACGATCCACCACGACATCGACCGATCGAGTCGAAGTGAGCGCAGACCCATCGGTCCCCGCGACCTCGATCGAGTAGTCCCCGTCGGGGACAGGGAGCGCGTCGTCGTCCAAGCCGTCCCACTCGAGGTAGCTGTAGTAGCCGTACCAGATCGAGCAGAACGGGGCGGGGTCGCGGAGCTCGTCCGCCAGGACCCGGACCGGGGTCCCCGCCGAGTCGAGCACCCTGACTGTCACCGACAGCTGCCCAGCGTCGACAGCGTCGGTCGTGCAATAGGAGAACGCGGTGCGGTCGTCCTGGCTGTCGCCGTTGGGCGAGAACACCACCGGCCCGTACTGGTAGATGTCGATCGTCGGTGGTGCCGGGTTGTCCAGCGTGATCGACACGGTCGGCGAATTCCACGAGTGCCCGACACCCACCGAATCGGTGAAGCTCGCCTGTGCGACGAGGCTGCGCGCTCCATCACCACAGGAGGCCGCGGTGTCATAGGAGACCCGGAACACCCCGTCGCCGTCGGGTGCGCTAATCGTCGGCGTCTGGCAAGACACCGACGACCCCGACAGATAGAACGTCACCTGGTTGACGGTGATGCCCTCGGTCGGGGTGAACTCGAAGCTGGCGGTTCCCGCCAGGGTCGCCCCCGGCGCTGGCGCCGACAACACCCCCGGCACCCGACGATCCACCACGACATCGACCGATCGAGTCGAAGTGAGCGCAGACCCATCGGTCCCCGCGACCTCGATCGAGTAGTCCCCGTCGGGGACAGGGAGCGCGTCGTCGTCCAAGCCGTCCCACTCGAGGTAGCTGTAGTAGCCGTACCAGATCGAGCAGAACGGGGCGGGGTCGCGGAGCTCGTCCGCCAGGACCCGGACCGGGGTCCCCGCCGAGTCGAGCACCCTGACTGTCACCGACAGCTGCCCAGCGTCGACAGCGTCGGTCGTGCAATAGGAGAACGCGGTGCGGTCGTCCTGGCTGTCGCCGTTGGGCGAGAACACCACCGGCCCGTACTGGTAGATGTCGATCGTCGGTGGTGCCGGGTTGTCCAGCGTGATCGACACGGTCGGCGAATTCCACGAGTGCCCGACACCCACCGAATCGGTGAAGCTCGCCTGTGCGACGAGGCTGCGCGCTCCATCACCACAGGAGGCCGCGGTGTCATAGGAGACCCGGAACACCCCGTCGCCGTCGGGTGCGCTAATCGTCGGCGTCTGGCAAGACACCGACGACCCCGACAGATAGAACGTCACCTGGTTGACGGTGATGCCCTCGGTCGGGGTGAACTCGAAGCTGGCGGTTCCCGCCAGGGTCGCCCCCGGCGCTGGCGCCGACAACACCCCCGGCACCCGACGATCCACCACGACATCGACCGATCGAGTCGAAGTGAGCGCAGACCCATCGGTCCCCGCGACCTCGATCGAGTAGTCCCCGTCGGGGACAGGGAGCGCGTCGTCGTCCAAGCCGTCCCACTCGAGGTAGCTGTAGTAGCCGTACCAGATCGAGCAGAACGGGGCGGGGTCGCGGAGCTCGTCCGCCAGGACCCGGACCGGGGTCCCCGCCGAGTCGAGCACCCTGACTGTCACCGACAGCTGCCCAGCGTCGACAGCGTCGGTCGTGCAATAGGAGAACGCGGTGCGGTCGTCCTGGCTGTCGCCGTTGGGCGAGAACACCACCGGCCCGTACTGGTAGATGTCGATCGTCGGTGGTGCCGGGTTGTCCAGCGTGATCGACACGGTCGGCGAATTCCACGAGTGCCCGACACCCACCGAATCGGTGAAGCTCGCCTGTGCGACGAGGCTGCGCGCTCCATCACCACAGGAGGCCGCGGTGTCATAGGAGACCCGGAACACCCCGTCGCCGTCGGGTGCGCTAATCGTCGGCGTCTGGCAAGACACCGACGACCCCGACAGATAGAACGTCACCTGGTTGACGGTGATGCCCTCGGTCGGGGTGAACTCGAAGCTGGCGGTTCCCGCCAGGGTCGCCCCCGGCGCTGGCGCCGACAACACCCCCGGCACCCGACGATCCACCACGACTTGTGTCGTGGCTGAGGTCGGAGTTCCCGACTGATTGAGGGCGACCAGTCGGGCGGTGTACAAGCCATCCGGCAGTAGAGCGCCGCCGTCGCTCCGCCCGTCCCAGACGAGGCCCGAGTAGTTGCAGCCTGCGGGGAATGAAACACCGCTCGCGAAGGTCCGAACGGTCGCTGGCGTGCCGTCCTCGATCGTTGCAGTGATGTTGGCAGGACCGTCCAAGCAGAAGAGAACCGTCACGGTGTCGTCTTGGCCGTCTCCGTTCGGCGAAAAGGCTCCCGAAGGCGAGGTTCCGGAGATGGTGACGGTCGCCGGCGCCACGTCCGCTCGTGCTTCAAGCGTCAACCCACTGACTAGTAGCAGAGACACGAGGATGACTACGGCCCAGGCTGGACGTTTCGCCGTCAGACCACCGCGAATCGCGTGGTCGTCCGCGATGCTGGTTCTCCCCACGCCAATCCGCCCTTCGTGCTAGCTCAAGATCGCGGTCTCAGATGCGTCGTGAGACGGCACGCGATAGCCGGCCGGCCTCGCCACACTTGACCGCCGATCAACAACGCTTCGCCGTCGCCGACGCCTTTTTGCCCTACTCTTGCCCCTCCGGCCATCGCCTGCCAGTCCGGGACGATCGCAATGCTACTGGAGCGTGTGTACGGCTCGCCCGGTTGCGTCCCAGTCGGAAATCGTCCCGCGCCTAACGCCCCGTAGGACGGGTCACCTGTGAGCCGATCCTTGCAACCTGCGAGCGCGAGACGGAACGAACAGCAGTCCCCGTCATGGTGAGGCTGGCTCGCACACGGCGTCGCGCTGCTCGATGAGTGCGACTTTCCACACATCGTTATGGTTCTCGACCACGACACGCAACGGCTGTGGGATTGATGGGTCTCGTCGAAGTTCCGTCCCGGTTGCGGTGTCGAACACCACTGTGCGTGCAACGAGACAGTCGTGCACCTCTGCCTCGACACTGCTCACACGAAGTACCTCTGTGGAGTGCTCGTAAGAACCTCGCACTGTCTCGCCGATCTGTCTGCGGTTAGCTAGCACCGTGCGCGCTCGTTTCAGTTCGTCACCGACGGCGTGGACCGCGAGCCCCGAATCGTCCGGGTTTGGCGGGTCGGATGCGGCCAACAACGCGACCCAGAACTCCTCATAGTCGTGAGCGACGTCCAATTCGTATGTGCTCGAACCGGCGGATGTCGTCGTCGAGGAGTCGTTGGGCTGTCCAGAATCGTCGCGGTCGGTACACGCGACAAGAAGGATGCTCGCCAGCATGACACCGACGACCTGTCGGTAGATCGCCGCCGAAGACACCGTTCGAGGCCCTAAGCCAGCTGGTTCGTCGGTCCACGACAAGAAGGAAACCCTGCCACACCCGGCCATTGTCCGGGAGACTGTCGCGAATTGCACCAGTAGGCCTACTCCTCTAGGATGTCCCGCTGGCCGTAGAACATGGTCACGATCTCCACTGCTGATACTACGCGGCGGGTGTGACATTTGGGTTCCGTCATGGGGTCCGCCACCCCGTGCTCGACCTTCGTAGGGTTCGCCGAGTCGGTTCTCTGGTTCGGCCCGAAGTCAGCCCGAAGGGGGCCGCCAGGTCGACTCCTCTACGGCTGATCGTTGAATTGGACGAACCCCACGGCACACGAGCATCCTCTGTCCAGGAACCCGCTGCCGCCGACATCGAGCGGTTCGCCCCGGGCCAGAGGCCATAGCCGCGCACGCCATCAGGCGGGGCGCGCCAGGCTGGAAATCGCGAGCGCATTTGCCGACATCGTTCAGTCGCGGCCGTTGCCGCTCAGATCCACGGGTCCGCGTGCGGACCGGGGTCGGATACAGATCGACGGCTCCGTGATCGTCAAGGCGCGCCAGAATCACGCCTCTTTTCGTGCCGGCGCGAAGCGCACCTCCGGCTGGGGCCGCAGCGATACCGTCGCCTCAGTGACCAACTTCGGCGACATATTCGACATCCTAAGGAAGCCACCCGCTGCCCCGTCGGGGTTGCCCCAGCAGCTCGCCGATCGGTGCCTCCGGAGCGTGATGGCTGCCCTCGACGCCGACCCTTACTCAGCCCACCAACGGGTGGGAACTGCGCTCCGGGAGGCCGCTCTCACGACGACTCCGACGGCCGACCGTGTCGTCCACGCCTCGATTGCCGTCGCGGCCGGCCGTCTGTCGTGGCTGCGGGAGCAGTCCGACTTGATCGCATCGGAACTCGGCGCCCAGCTGCAGCACCACGGCTGGACCCTCGCCTCATTGGGTTTTGTCGCAAGCGACCCCGCCAGCGCGCCGTCGACGACACCGGCGAAGAAGGCGGAACTCGTCAGCTCGCTAGCCGACGCCATCGCCCGTCAGGTCAAGTCGTACGACATCGCCGAGCTCTGCGATCGCCTCGGCATGCCGGAGCATCCCGACCCGGAAGCCGACCCGTTCAACTCGAAGCGTGCCTACGTGTCCAGCCGGCTCCAGCGCGCTGAACCCGACGAGGTCGCGGCCGCTGCCCGCCGCTTTCTCGAAGACTTCGAAGACGATTCGCTCGCCGCACTTCTTGAGCGCCACCGCCCAGCAGGCCCAGGCGAAGTCAAGAACCTCATCTTCGGCAGCACAAGCAAACCAGACCTGGTTCTCACTGATGCATTGTCCAACGACCTCGCCCTCCTCAACGCCGGTGACGCCCTCCTGTACGACGGCGGAATCCCCGAGGAAGGACTCACGTGGCGGACGCTGGTTACGTTCATCCTCCCCGACGAAGCAGCGGATGACTTCGTTGCCGCGGCCCGAAAGCTCCACGCCCGCCTCCGCTCGTGCTTGGCCAGCGAGCCGGAGCGACACCTGTTGCGCGTCTACGCCCAGCGGTATCGGACGATCGGTTTCGACCAGCCGGCGCTCGTACCCCAGGTCTGGTTGCACTACGACCCCAAGGCGTCCTGGCAACGGGACAGGCCGACACCGATCACGCGTCAACGCATGGACTTTCTGCTCCTCCTGCCCAGTCGACGCCGGGTGGTACTCGAAGTCGACGGCAAACAGCATTACGCCGACGACAATGGGCGCGCATCACCGGCCCGCTATGCCGCGATGGCCCGAGCCGACCGGGAGCTGCGTCTAGGCGGCTACGAGGTGTTCCGCTTCGGCGGAGCCGAACTCCGCGACCTCCCCGCCGCTGCAGAGGTTCTCGAGCCGTTCTTCGACGAACTTCTCCGCCGCCGCTGACCCGTCGTGAGGCCACCAGTCGCCGTGGGGGCCCACCATGCTGCTCGCCACCGTTACAAGAGCCGCGGGCCAACGAGCGTCACGATGCGAATGGCGAGTGGCCCGACCAGATCGACGGTTCCGGGCACGACCCGGATGTGAGCTAGTTGGGCGCGATCGACGAGACCTACCTGCGGAGGTCTGCTGGAAGCTGGCGCACCACCCCACCGGGCACTCGCCAGGCGCTCAACAGAGCCACGGTACTGGGGCACGGGAGCCGACCCCTTAGCCAGCCCGAGACGGGACATCTAGGTCCCCCGCTGGACGCAGCCTGAGCCTCCGAGAGCAACCACAGCCCCGTCGAGAGTCCCCACACCGACGATCCGCAGCCCAGGCGGCGCCGCCCGGATCGCTGCCTCGACCAGGGTCGCGGGGACCAGCACCACCGACGTCTTGGCCCGCCCGGCGGCTGCGATCTTGACGTCGATGCCGCCGATCGGACCGACCAGGCCGTCCGGTGACAAAGAGCCCGTCATCGCTACCCGCGTGCCGGGAGCCACGAGCGGGCTGGCGCCCTCAGCGTCCACGATCGTGATGGCCGAGGCGAGGCCATCGGAGTCACCCGACAAGCGGTAGAGGTCGAGTGACGTCACCGGGGCCTCCACGGCGATCGTCCGCCGCCGCAGCCCGACGCCCGCGATGAACCACGAACCGTCCCCTGAGCGGACGACGGTCAGGTGCTCGATCCGTTCCTGCCCGCCCTCGCCCACGACCTCCAAAGGGATCGGGCGAGCGAGGTCCCACCCGACCAGGGCGTCGAACACTTCCTCCTTGGAGTTGACCGGCCTTCCCCCCACGGAGACGAGTCGATCATGGACGACGAGCTTGTCGGCGGCGTTGCTCGTCGGGCGGACGGCGCCTACCTCCACGCCGTCGTTTCGAAAGGGGACATCCCGGCCAAGGCATCCCATCGCGGCGGCGACCGCGGCGTTCTGCGCGCTGCGATCATCGTCCGGGTCGGGAGCGGCGTCCGCCGGCGGGTTCAGAGGGTTGTACGAACGGAACGTCGTTGCGTCTCCCCGCTCCGAGATCAGCTCCCCGACGGATGCCGGCCCTTCGTGAACAGAGAGAATCAGGATCTCGCCCCTGGGTCCGACAGGCCCACTCCGGCGCAGCCGATCGTGCGCATCGACGACTTCGCCCGGACGCGTCACCCAAACTCCAGGCACTGCCATCCACTGCGACGCCCAGGCAAAGAGAGCAACGGTCAGGACGAACATCACGGCCAAGGGGAGTCGCTTCCACCAGACGGCCGGCTTCCGATTGTCGAAAATCCGAGTCCGGTGGATGCTCGCCGCGTCCTCCGCCGCCTTGACCAGATCCCCGACGACGTACCTCTGGGAGATCCCGATCGTCGGCTTACGCCTTCCCCGGCGCCGCAGGTGGATGGACGGGACCCTCGGCGTTTCTCCGATTTCCAGGTGCTCGATGTCGGCCCAACGGTGGAGGCGCAGCGTCCGCACCCCGACCGGCGAGATCGCCCGCACTGGCCGCATGAGCTGGACTGTCGCTACGGCGGTCACCACCAGCGCGGCGAAGGCCCAGGTACGCCAGGGGTGCCCGTTGGCTTCCGCCACCAGGGCCCCAGTTAGGCAGAGCCACCCGAACCAAAGGATGGGCAGCGCCAGCAATCGCCGATATCGAACCGAGGGTCCCGGGCCCTTGGGTGGTCGCGCTTCGATGCACCATCAACCTATGCACGGGGCTACCTCGTCGACCGCCGCCATTCCGCCCATCCTTCCTCCTCGGCCGTCGCCCGGGAGACGCGCTGTTCCCGTGCCGCCTCCCACCTGGGCACAATTCTGGGCACAAATCCCGTCGACACGGCCTGGACAGGGTGGACCAGGGCGCGACAGGCGGACAGCCGTCGGGGTAACTCGAAACGAGAAACACCCAGGTCAGAGGCGCGAAAACCCCGCAAGCAGGGATTTCGAGGGAGCAGCCCCAACGGGATTCGAACCCGTGTCTGAACCTTGAGAGGGTCCTGTCCTAGGCCTCTAGACGATGGGGCCCCGCTGGCACGCGGCAATGGCCTGACCACGGGCGTTCCACTCTACAGGCTGGCCAACGGCGATCGGCGGGCTCGGACCGGGTTGAGCCCGCCGGTGGCTCGCAGCTCGTGGAGAGAGGGGCATCCTTGCGGAACGATTGGCTCGGGGGGGAGGACTCGAACCCCCAACGACAGGACCAGAACCTGCTGTGTTACCGATTACACCACCCCCGAAAGGCCCGGCCAGCCTACTTCACGCCTACTTCTCGAGAACCACTCGTTCCACGTTGGCCTGGCGGCGGAAGCCGATGATCCGCCCCAGGGCCACCGCCACCGTCTCCCGGGCGATGTACCGCATCTCGGTCAGCCCCGAGATGGGGCTGCTGCGGGTGGGCGAGGCGTGGGCGTCGAGGCCCAGCTCGTCGGCCATGGCCGAGATGCGCAGCGAGTGGAAGGGGTCCGACACCAGCAGGACCTCCGTGATGTCGCGCTCGGCCAGGAACTCCGACACCGCCGCCAGCGACTGCCACGACGAGGTGCCCGACACCTCCCGCAGGACGTCCTCGTCGGGGACACCCCGTTCCAGGAGGTAGGTGGCGGAGGCGGCGGCCTCGGTGAAGCGGTCACCGGGCTGGTTGCCGCCGGTGACGACCACCACCGGCGCCAGCTTGGCCTCGTACAGCTCGATGGCGTGGTCGAGCCGGGCGGCCAGCACCGGCGACGGCTCCCCGTCGTACTGGGCGGTGCCGAAGACGACGATGGCCTCCGCCGGCTGGGCTCCGTCGCGCCGGGAAGCCCGGTAGACCTGGGCGAAGGTGACGGCCAGGTAGAACACCCCGGCCACCACCAGGCCGGCCACGACCTTGATGGCCAGCTTCATCGCCGGGTAAGCCAGCATCAGCCGGCCACCGCGGGCATCAATCGGGGAGCCTGGCCAGCGCCGCGTGCATCCGGTCCATCGTGCGCTCCCGCCCGAGGGCGGTCAACGACTCGAACAGGGGCAGTCCCACCGTCCGCCCGGTGACGGCCACCCGCACCGGCGCCTGGGCCTTGCCCAGCTTGAGCCCGTGGGCCTCGCCCACGGCCAGGGTGGCGGCGTGGAGGGCGGGGGCCGACCACTCCGACGACGACAGGGCCTCGTAGGCGGCGGCCGCCCCGGCCAGGACCGCGGCCCCGTCCTTGGCCCGCAGCACGCCCTTCTCCCAGGCGTCGGGATCGATTTGGGGCTGGTCGAGGAACAGGAAGTCGACCGTGGCCGGCACCTCCGACAGCTTCCGCACCCGCTCCTGGACGTGGGGCGCCACCACCTCGAAGACGGCCAAGTCGAAGTTCTCCGGCGGCCACGGCGGGTCGTCCTCCAACCACGGCAGCGAGTCCCGGATGAACGTGGTCAGGGGCAGGGCCCGGATGTACTCCCCGTTGACGTGGTCGAGCTTCTGCACGTCGAAGAACGACGGCGACGGCCGCACGTCCTCCAGCCGGAACTCCTCCACCATCTCCTCCACCGGGAGGATCTCCTTGCCGCTGGGCGGGCCCCACCCGAGCAGGGCCAGGTAGTTGCGCATGGCCTGGGGCAGGTAGCCCCGCTCCCGGAACTCCTCCAGGGCCACGTCGTCCCGGCGCTTGGAGAGCTTCTGGCGCTTCTCGTTGACGATCACCGGCAGGTGGCCGTAGAGGGGGTCGGCGGCGGGGTCGTAGCCCAGGGCGTGGCGGAGGAGGAGGACCTTGGGCGTCGACGACAGCAGGTCCTCGCCCCGCAAGACGTGGGTGATGCGCATGTCGGCGTCGTCGACCGCATTGGCCAGGATGAACATGGGCTCCCCACCCCCCCGGAGGACCACGAAGTCCTCCAGGCTGGCGTTCTCGAAGACGACGTCGCCCCGGATGACGTCGTGGACGACGGTCTGCCCGTCGTCGGGGACCCGGAAACGCAGGGCCCGCCCGGGCGCGGCACCGAGGCCGCGGTCGCGGCAGAAGCCGTCGTAGCCTCCGGACGGGTTGCGGGCGGCGATCTCATCCTTGGTGCAGTCGCAGTGGTAGGCGGCGCCGTCGGCCACCAGGCGCTCGGCGGCGGCGGTGTAGAGGTGCATGCGCTGCGACTGGCGGTGGGGGCCCTCGTCCCAGTCGAGGCCGAGCCACTTGAGCGACCGCTCGATGCCCTCCACCAGGTCGTCGCGGGAGCGCTCGGGATCAGTGTCCTCGATGCGCAGGACGAACGTGCCCCCCATGTGCCGGGCGTAGAGCCAGTTGAAGAGGGCCGCCCGGGCGCTGCCGACGTGGAGAAAACCAGTGGGTGCGGGGGCGAAGCGCACCCTGACGCCATTCCCCGGATTTGGGCCCATAGCGGCCACGGTAGGCCACTACCCTCCCGAACCATGGCAAAGGCGCCGGTGCTCACCCCCCAGTCCGAGGACTTTCCCAAGTGGTACCAGGACGTCGTGGCCAAGGCGGAGATGGCCGAGAACGGGCCGGTGCGGGGCACGATGGTGATCCGTCCCTACGGCTACGCCATCTGGGAGCGCATGCAGCGCGAGCTCGACGATCGCATCAAGGCGGCCGGCGCCCAGAACGCCTACTTCCCCCTCTTCATCCCCGAGTCGTACCTGCGCAAGGAGGCGCAGCACGTGGAGGGCTTCAGCCCCGAGCTGGCTGTCGTCACCCACGGCGGGGGCAAGGAGCTGGAGGAGCCGGTCGTCGTGCGCCCCACCAGCGAGACGATCATCAACGTTTTCTTCGCCAAGTGGATCCAGAGCTACCGCGACCTGCCCCTGCTCATCAACCAGTGGGCCAACGTCGTGCGCTGGGAGCTGCGGCCCAGAATCTTCCTGCGCACCACCGAGTTCCTCTGGCAGGAGGGACACACCGCCCACGTCACCCAGGCCGACGCCCGCGACTACGCCCTGCGCATCCTCCACCAGGTGTACGAGGACTTCGCCCGGGAGGTGCTGGCCTTCCCCGTCGTCGTCGGCCGCAAGACGGAGCGGGAGCGGTTCGCAGGGGCCGACGCCACCTACACCATCGAGGGGATGATGGGCGACGGCAAGGCCCTGCAGATGGGGACCAGCCACGAGCTGGGGCAGAACTTCGCGAAGGCGTTCGACATCACCTTCCAGTCCGACGCGGGGACCACGGAGCACGCCTGGCAGACGTCGTGGGGGGTGTCGACCCGCCTGGTCGGGGCGCTCATCATGGGCCACGGCGACGACTTGGGGCTGCGGGTTCCCCCCCGGCTGGCCCCCATCCAGGCCGTGATCCTGCTGGTTCGCGATGAGGACGGGGCCGGCGAGCGGGCGGTGGGGCTGGCCGATGAGCTACGGGCGGCAGGCGTGCGGGTCGAGCTCGACGACCGGGTGGCCACCGGGTTCGGCCGGCGGGCGGTGGAGTGGGAGGTCAAGGGCGTGCCCATTCGCATCGAGGTCGGCCCTCGGGACGTGGCCGCGGGCACGGCCACCATGGTGCGACGGGACGAGCCGGGCAAGCTCCCGGTGTCGCTCGACGGCCTCGGCCCCACGGTCGTCCGGGTGCTCGACGAGATCCAGGCGTCGCTGCTGCGCCAGGCCCACGAGCGCCGGGAGTCGCGGACGTCGTCGGCGTCCACCCTGGCCGAGGCGAAAGAGGCGGCCGCGACCGGGTTCGTGCGGGTGCCGTGGGCCGAGGTCAAGGGTCACGAGGACGAGCTGGGCCGGGACGCGTTGACGGTGCGCTGCCTCCAACGGGCCGACGGCGGGGTCCCCCTCTCGTCCGGCGAGCCCGACCTGGTGGCGATCGTGGCCAAGGCCTACTGACCGTCGGCGGTCGTCGCCTACGCCCGGCCCGGCTTGAGAATCAGAGGGTTTCGAGCCAGTCGATCCATTGACCGAAGTGAGGACACGACGAGCGCAGACGTTCCAGTCCTATCTTCTCCACGATCGTCGGCCCGTCGGTGCTCTTGGCATATCGGGGGCACGCGGCGAGTAGTCGCTTGGACGGTGCCGTGGTCGGACCGTCGTTCACCAACTCCGGCTCACCGACTTCAAGGACGGCTGCAGTCATTGCCGCCGTGAGATTCGGAGTAGATAAGTACGCACCGCACAAGGCAGGATCCGCGTAAAGCAAGGTCTCGTACTCATGCAGCATGATGTGGCAACGAACCCTCGCATCACCGATGTCCTGGTCCATGGCGGACTCGAGATGGCGAACCGCCACTCTTGGGTCGGCCGGCCGGGAGTCCCAACCTGGGGCGTCTGCGGGAAGACCATAAAGGGGGTCTTCGCGAATGAGGGTTGAACCCAGCTTGTAGCCATCAGCGCGGGTATCCACCGACGAGGTGGGCCCGGCTCCCAAACTTCGGCTTGTCGATGAGCTGAAGAGAGGAGCCAGACCCGTGGAGGACCGTATCTCGCTGTCCCTCGGCCGCGCCGACATGAAGGTGGTCACCACTGTCGAGGCCGGCGTCCGTCCCGTCGTGCACGTGGCCGGCCGCCACGCGGCCGCCCTGTGCCCAGCCTGCGAGCGGCCGTCGATGAGAACCAACGGCCACGGCTGGCGGGACGTGGTCGATGTGGTTCGGACGCTGGTCGTCACCCTGTCGATCTGCGTGCGCCGGTTCCTCTGCGAGCACGACGACTGCCCTCAGCGCAGCTTCGACGAGCGCTTCGAGGGCATCGACCGGGGCGGGGCCAGCCACCGGGCGCTGCGGTGGTTCGCCGATCTGGCCCGGGGCCGGGCCACGAGGGCGGTGGCTCGGGACCTGCTCGTCCCCGAGCACTACCTGCGCGTCGCGGTGGGTGCCCAGCGCCGGCGGGCGCACACCCGCACGAGAGGGCGACTGGGCGCCCACCTGGCCATCGACGAGTGCAGCGTGCGCAAGAACTTCGTCTACGCCACGGTGTTCTCCGATCCCGCCCGGGGGGTGGTGATCGACCTGGCTCCGGGCCGTGACGCCTCCGCTGTCCTGTTCTTCGCCGGCCTGTTCAGCCACGCCGAGCGGGCAAAGGTGCAGGTGGTGACCATCGACTGCCACGCCCCCTACCGGGCTGCGGCCCGGGTGCTGTTCCCCAACGCCCTCATAGTGGCCGACGCCTTCCATATCCACCGCCGGGTGTTGGCCGCTCTCACCGAGGTCCGCCGGGACGCCTGGAACCGATGGCGGGAGCGCACCCCTCGGCTGGGCAAGGTGTTCAAAGACGCCCGCTTCGCGCTGGCCCGAGCCCGTGACTCGCTGGATGCGGACGACACCCGCAGCGGCGAGCGACAACGCGTCGCGCTCTACGACGCCGTCAACCTCGATCCCCAGCTCGGCACCGCCTATGAGCTCAAGGAGGCCTTCCGGGTGGCCATGGCCATCGGCAAGTCCGGTGACGTGGCGACCTTCACCGCCGCCCTGGAGCTCTTCGACGCCCTCTGCGTCGGATCGCAGATCCCGGCCTTCGTGAGCATGGCCAAGACGCTGCGGGGCTGGAGGACCGAGATCGTGAACTACGCGGCCAGCGGTGGTGCCTCCAACGGCTTCGCCGAGGCGATCATCCACCTGATCAAGAACCAGAAGCGCCAGGCGCACGGCTACCGGACCTGGGCCGGGTTCCGGGGCCAGATCCTGTGGGCCTTCGGCGAGGTAGTCGATCCCGTCACCGGCGAGATCAGGACTCTACGATCACTGCCCCGAGGTGAGGGGGCCAACTGGACTCAACCTCAATTCGCGTAGAGCCCATAAAGGTCGACCAACGTTGACACGGCCACAACATCCGAGTCTCGCAGCAGGGTCCTGACGTCACGACGTACCTGGCCCCAGGATCCTAGGCCGCCGCCATATTTTGTTCCGGCGCGGGTGCGCTTGGTCATGACGACGATCGGTATGAGGTGGACGTCGAAATCCCAGAGGTGGGGTTGAACCGAGCGATTTACGAATGTCTCCTCCGTCTGCCCTTCGACCACTACAAATACCCGTCGCATCCTTAGATCGGACGCCCACCCAACACGTTCTTCTCCCAGAGCTCGCCGATTGCATAGTCGTCCAGCCAAACCTTCAGCTTGTCGGGATCGAGTTGGGTGAAGAAGGATTCCCCATCCCGCTGCTCGGTCACCACGATGTCCTGCGGATCGAGCTGGTTGAGCAGCGTCACCGATTGGGTCGAGACGAGGAGTTGGCGATCCTGTGTGGTCACGGCGCGGAAGAGGTCGGCGAGTTGGGTGATGGCGAACGGATGGAGACCCAGTTCCGGCTCGTCGATCACAATGAGGGAGGGCGGGTCGGGCTGGAGGAGAAGAGTCGCCAGGCAGATGAACCGCAAGGTGCCGTCTGAGAGGGAGCGCGCATCGAAATACGCGTCGATCTCTGAATGGCGCCATTCCAGCTGAATGACGTCGGAATTAATGCGATCCGGAACAAGGACGAAATCCTCGAGGAAGGGAGCGACTAGGCGGATGGTCGACACAATCCGCCGGTAACTGTCTAAATCGGACTGCTGCAACCTGTATAAGAACGGAGCCAGATTGCTGGCATTCTCTCTGAGGCGCATGTTGTCATCGACCTTCTGCTTGCGCTTCATCGCTGCAGTGCGACCGGTGTCGTGGAAGTGGTACGTCCCCCATCCAAGCATGATGTTGTAGCAGTAGAAGGGTACCGAACGCTCCTCAGCTGCAGCCGGGAGACGAGATTCCGCTCCTCCCGCTCCGAGAAAGTTGGCGTGGTCGCCCTTCCAATCCCCCTGGAAGGTGCATCGTTCCCGTGCGAAGAACAACTGATCGTTGGCGCCGTACCCCAGCTCGACCTCGTAGCCATTCACACCGAAATCGAGTCGAAGGCGAATACGTTCGGTCCGGGCCGGGTCGCCGAAGAACATCGGCGCCGCGCCACCAGCCTCCGCGACAGTGACCTGAAGTCGACCGCGAACGATGGCTCCCAGCAGCCCGAACGCCCCCACGAAGTTGCTCTTCCCCGCCCCATTGGGCCCCACAAGGACATTCAGCGGCCGGAGTTCGAGGCGACATTCACGGATCGACTTGTAGCCCTCGATCACGACTCGGTCCAGCGTGCGCTCCACGAGATCAAGCGTACCGAGGCGCAGTGACAATGCCCGTACTCGGCTCGCCGACGTGCTGAACCGGGTGTTGCCCAGCCGTCCCTGCAACTCGACCGGGATGCACGGAACCAGGTGGGCAGCGCATAGGCGGCCGGGCCGACCACAGTCAGCTCGCCCTGGCGGACGCCGTGGGGAAGTCGGTGGTTGTTGAACCGGGTGCTCCCCCAGCAGCTCCCCACATGACGAGCGGCGTCCAGCGCCCGGCGAAACACCCGACGCCATGGGCCCTGGGCAGTACTGAACCCGCTCGCCATTCTCGCCTAGTACAAACTGCGTACTCGCAGGAGCGGGCCGGTGACGTTGGACGGCGACGGGAGGAGAATTTGATGGCAGCCACCGATACTCACGGGATCGACCAGGCGGCCGTCGAACGCCTGGCCGCCAACTTCCAGGGTCGGCTGGTGCGGCCCGACGACGCCGACTACGACCAGGTGCGCCAGATCTGGAACGGCCACATCCAGCGCCGGCCGGCGCTCGTCGCCCGTTGCACGGGCGTCGCCGACGTCGTCGCCGCGGTGCGCTTCGGCCGCGAGCACGGCCTCAACCCCTCGGTGCGGGGGGGAGGCCACGCCATCGCCGGCCACGCCGTCTGCGACGACGGGCTGGTGATCGACCTGTCCCAGATGACGGGGTCGAGGGTCGATCCGAAGGCCCGGACGATCCAGCTCCAGGGGGGATGCCTCAACGCCCATCAGGACCGGGAGAGCCAGGCCTTCGGGTTGGCCGCCACTGGCGGCTTCGTCAGCCACACCGGCATCGGGGGGTTGACCCTGGGCGGCGGCATCGGCCACCTCATGCGCAAGTTCGGCCTGTCCATCGACGCCCTCCGCTCCTGCGACGTCGTCACCGCCGACGGCGAGGTGGTGGTGGCCGACGAGGACGAGAACGCCGACCTGTTCTGGGGACTGCGGGGGGGCGGCGGCAACTTCGGCGTGGTCACCAGCTTCACGTTCGAGCTCCAGCCTCTGGGCCCGACGGTGCTGGCGGGGATGGTGGTGTGGCCGATGTCCGACGCGCCCGCCGTTCTCGGCTTCCTCCGGGACTTCATCGCCGACGCCCCCGACGAGGTCGGGCTCATGGGCAACCTGCGCCTGGCCCCGCCCCTGCCGGTGATCCCGGCCGAGCTGCACGGCCAGCCCATGGTGGCCCTCGTCCCCACCTACGCGGGACCGGTCGAGGAGGGCGAGAGGGTCCTCCACCAGCCGATCATCCAACAGCTCCCGCCCCCGGCCTTGGACACGCTCATGCCCAAGCCCTACGTCGCCCACCAAAAGGCCTTCGACGCGGCCGTGCCCCACGGCCGGCACTACTACTGGAAGTCCCACCGGCTCGGGCCGCTGACCGACGAAGTCATCGACATCGTCGTCGAGCATTGCGGCCGAATCACCTCGCCGATGTCGACCGTGCCGCTCTTCTCCTTCGGCGGGGCGGTGGCCCGGGTGCCGGACGACGCCATGGCCTTCCCCTACCGGGACGCGGCCCACGACATCAACATCGTCGCCTCGTGGTTGCCCGACGCCGCCGCCGACGCCGACCGCCACATCGGCTGGGTCCGAGGCCTCTTCGGCGCCCTCGAGCCCCACAGCCGGGGCGTGTACGTGAACTTCACCAGCGACGACGCCCAGACACGGGTTCGGTCCGCCTACTCCGAGGAGCAGTGGCGCCGCCTCACCGCCCTCAAGGCCACGTACGACCCCGACAACTACTTCCGCCGCAACGCCAACATCCCGCCGGCCGAGGCATCTTGACCGACGTTTTGACTGGGGATCAGGTGCCGCCGCTGCTGAGGATGCCCTCGCCCGCGTTCGGGTCCACCGGGGGGATGGTGCCCACCACCCCCGTCTCCGGGTCGTAGGGCACCGGTATCGTCGTCGACGGGGGCGTCGGCGCAACGGTGGTGGGCGGCGCGGGCGTCGGGGTCGGCTCGTCGTCGCCCGACTGGGCCAGCACGACGGCCCCGACCGTCGCCAGCACGGCCACGGCCGCCACAGCCATCCATTTACGCATGGTGATCACCTACCCATCGCCAGGGTACGACGCCGCTGGGTCCAATCGGCGGCGTCATGCGCACCGCCCGAAGAAGTTCCGGGCCCCCATGGCGACGGCGAAGTCGTCGGCGTAGCACTCGTCCTGCGGGCTGGCGTGGGCGGTGCGGAACGCCCACTGGTGGCCGCTCTCGTGGGCCCACACGTAGTACATGAGAGACGCCGACGACTGGCCCTCGGCCCCCAGGCCGATGTTCTTGGACGATTGGCTGGTGGTGCCGGGCGGGATGAACCGGGCCGACACGTACGGGCCGGCGCCCTCCGGGCAGCTCACCCCCCGGGTACCCATGCAGGAGATGCCGTAGTTGTACGTCGAGACACCGGCCCAGCCGAGCCCCGGGCAGCGGCCGCCGACGGGGCCGTTGAAGTACACGCCGAACAGGGCCGCTCCGGCGCCGGAGCGCACGCCGACCGACGGTCCCCAGACGAACTCGGCGTAGTAGTAGGTGGCGTACAGGGCCGAGAGGCAGAGCTGCGCCTCCCCTCGGTGGCCCTGGCTCGCCCAATAGCCCATGTAGGCGTCCATGTACCGCTTGGCCGGGTACTCGGACTGGGCGGTCGCCGGCGCGGGGGTGAACGTGGTTGGTCCCGCCAGGCACAAGGCCGCCAGCGCGAGGGCGACGATGCGCCGCCGTCGCCTACGCCTGGGGGTCATCTGCGTTGGCGGTGGGTGCGGGGCGGGGGCTCGATGCCGCCATTCTCGTCGCCCCCCGAGGGGGCCTTCGACGGCGCCGCCGGCCCCGGCCGATGAGTTCGGGCTACCGCCTTCGTCTCACACTGTGACGACCGTGAGAGAGGACGACACCATGGCCAATCTGACCACGACTGGCTCGACCAGCCCGACCAGCAAGATCACCCCCTGCCTGTGGTTCGACGACCAGGGCGAGGAGGCGGCGACGTACTACACCGGCATCTTCGAGAACTCCCGGATCGTGCACGTCGCCCACTACGGATCGGCCGGCCCCCGGCCCGCGGGCATGGTCATGATGGTCGACTTCGAGCTCGACGGTCAGCCCTTCATCGCCCTCAACGGCGGCCCCGAGTTCACCATCGACGAGGCCATCTCCTTCCAGGTCAACTGCGACTCGCAGGAGGAGATCGACCGCTTCTGGACCACCCTGTCCGACGGCGGCGAGGAGGGTCCCTGCGGCTGGCTCAAGGACAAGTTCGGCGTGTCGTGGCAGATCGTGCCCACCACCCTGATGAACGAGGTGCTGCGCGACCCCGACACCGAGAAAGTGCAGCGGGTCATGGCCGCGGTCCTGAGCATGGGCAAGCTCGACATAGCCGAGCTGCAACGCGCCGCCGACGCCGCCTAAGGGGGGAGGCCGGCCTACCGGCGGTGGTCACGGTAGGCGGCCAGGAGCGACTGCCGGTCGTCGGGGGGGA
>CAWHIC010000030.1:0-96127 GCA_963829165.1 uncultured Acidimicrobiia bacterium
GTACTTCACCGCTTCCCGCATGGTCACGCCCGAGGCCCGGTGGGTGCGGGGCGTCAGCCAGGCGACGACCTCGTCGGGGCGGCGCTTGCCCTCCTCCCGCAGGACCCAGCCGATGGCCTTGCGCACGAAGAACTCCTTCTCGTCGAGCATGGCGTCGGCGTAGCGGAGGAACCGGTCGAGGGGGAGGCCGCTCTTCAGGGGCCGGCGCAGGGCCAGGAGGGACGAGCGGCGCACCCAGAAGTCGTCGTCGGCGGCCCATCGGTCGAGCCCGTCGGCCGCCTCCGGGTGGCGGACAAGCAGGGCGCCGGCCACGTCGCCGGCCAGGACGTCGACCAGGGCCCACGTGCGCGACGCCCGGATCAGCCGTTCGAGCAGGGCCAGGTCGGCCGGCTGGAGCACGTCGGCCCGGGCGTCGAGGAGCACGGCCGCCGCCAGCCGGCGGTCGAACAACGGTCCCGTCCACAGCTCGTCGACCACCGCCAGCAGTCCGGCCCGGTCGAGCGACGGGGCCACCCGCCGGACCGCGGTCCGCACCTGGGCGACCGTCACCCCGAGGAAGTCCAGATCGGACTTCAGGTAGGCCTTCTCCCCCGCCGCCCGCTCCGGCGTGCCCGCGTCCCGCAGCTCGTCCTCGATGGCGGCAGCCACCGCGGCCGCGTCCACGGGGGATCGACCTAGACGGTGAGCAGGCTGCGCCAGTCGGTGAGACGGGCTTTGACCTGGGCCGGCGTCATGCGCAGGGTGGCCTCGGGGACCTTGTCGACGATCTTGCGCTGGTCCCAGTAGTGGTGCGACGCCCCCGAGAACAGCGGCTGGCGGTAGGTGACCAGCTCCGGCGGGGCCCCGCCCAGGTAGCCCCAGACGGTGAAGGCCAGCTCCAGGTCGTGGATGACGGGCGCCCGGCCGAACAGCGACGCCCGGGACATGGCGACCCCGACGCACCCGGCCTCGACGTCGTGGGCGTGCTCGCCCGGGGCCAGCTCCAGGCGGTCGGCGAAGCGGCGGACGAGCACCAGGGCGTACCCCTGGTCGGGTCCTTGGCGGCCGAGCTTGGGCCCGCCCGGCTGGCGCCCGACGAGGTCGCCGGGACGCACCGCCTTCCACGCCCGCCCGGGCGGGATGGGCGTCCCCGTACGAGCCTTGTCGGCCAAACGCATCGGCACGTAGTCGGGAGCAGCCATAGGGGGCGGAGCTTAGGTGTTCACGTGCTCGAGCCAGTTCTTGTAGCGGTCGACCTGGCCCCGGACGGTGGCGAAGTAGGTCTCCTGGATGCTCCTGGTGATGGGGCCGGGCTCGCCGATCTCACGGTCGTCGACCGAGCGGATGGGAACCACCTCGGCCGCGGTGCCGGTGAGGAAGGCCTCCTCGGCCAGATAGAGGTCGGTGCGCAGGAGGTTGGCCTCGGCCACCTCGTAGCCCAGGTCGCGGGCGATGGTGGCCACCGAGTCCTGGGTGATGCCCTCCAGGGCACCGGCGGCCGACGGCGGGGTGAGGATGCGCCCGTTCTTGACGATGAACAGGTTCTCGCCCGTGCACTCGCTCACGTAGCCCTGGGGCGACAGGAGGATGGCCTCGTCGTAGCCGGCCTTGAGCGCCTCCACCTTGGCCATCGACGAGTTGCCGTACATCCCCGTCCCCTTGGCCGCCACCGGCACCGCGTTGGGGTCGTGGCGCTGCCAGCTGGAGATCTTGCAACGGACGCCCTCCTTGATGCCCTTGTCGCCCAGGTACGTGCCCCACGGCCACACCGCGATGGAGACGTTGACCGGGCAGGGCAGGGGGTTGAGCCCCATCTCCCCGTAGCCGAGGTAGACGATGGGACGGATGTAGCAGGCGTCGAGGTTGTTCACCCGCACCGTGTCCTTCACCGCTTCCACCAGGTCGTCGACCGAGTAGGGGATGTCGATCAGGTACACCTTGGCGCTGGTGAACAGGCGCTTGATGTGGTCGGTGAGGCGGAACACGGCCGCACCCTGCGACGTGGTGTAGGCGCGGATGCCCTCGAACACGCCGCTGCCGTAGTGCAGGGAGTGGGTGAGGATGTGGACCTTGGCTTCGTGCCAGGGGACCAGCTCACCGTCCATCCAGATCTTGTCGACCGTTTGCAGTGGCATTACCCCTTCAACCTTTCTTGGACGGCAGTAGCGATTTCCGATGTGGTGCCCGGGGTGCCGGCGGCGATCATGGCCTCGCAGGCGTCGAAGATACGGCGGGCGGCGTCGGCCTCGCCCAGGAAGTCGAGCATCATGGCCGCCGAGCGGATGGCGGCCAGGGGGTTGGCCGTGCCCGTGCCGGCGATGTCGGGGGCCGACCCGTGGACCGGCTCGAACAGGGAGGGGCCGGTGCGGTCGGGGTTGAGGTTGGCCGAGGCGGCGGCGCCGATGCCCCCCGAGACCGCCCCCGCCAGGTCGGTGAGGATGTCGCCGAAGAGGTTGTCGGTGACGATCACGTCGAACCGGCGGGGCGACTCGACCAGGTAGATGCACGCCGCGTCGACGTGGCAGTAGGCGGTGGTGACGCCCGGGTGCTCGGCTGCCACCTCGTCGAACGTGCGTTGCCAGAGGTCGCCGGCGAAGGCGAGGACGTTGGTCTTGTGGACGAGGGTGAGGTGGCGGCGGGGGCGAGCTTCGGCCTGGGCGAAGGCGAAGCGGACGCACCGCTCCACGCCCCGCCGGGTGTTCACCGACCCCTGGGTGGCGATCTCGAAGGGCGTGCCCTTGCGCAGGACACCGCCCTCTCCCGCGTAGACGCCCTCGGTGTTCTCCCGCACCACGACGGCGTCGATGCCCGGTGCCCCGATGCCCGGTGCCCCGATGTTGGCGGCCTGGAACGGGCGCAGGTTCACGTAGAGGTCGAGCTCGAAGCGCAGGCGGAGGAGGAGGCCCCGCTCGAGGATGCCGGGGGCGACCTGCGGGGATCCCACGGCCCCCAGGAGGATGGCGTCGACGTTGCGCAGCTCGTCGAGGACGCCGTCGGGGAGGATCTCGCCGGTGCGCAGGTAGCGCTGGGCGCCGAGGTCGTAGTCGACGGTGTCGAGGTCGACGCCGGCCGCCCGCACGACGGCCAGGGCCTCGGCCACGACCTCCGGACCGATCCCGTCACCACCGATGACAGCGATGTTGTGTCCCAAACCAGCCTCAGAAAAGGAAAACCGCCCACCAGGGGTGGACGGTGAGGCACACGCCAGGGGCGGCGTGCGCTACGGGAGTACGGGAATCGAGTACCGGGCCATGCCGGACCGAGTGTAGCGAACCCGACCTGCGTCGGGCACGGAGAAAGCGGGCAGTACCGTCGGGAGGATGCAAGACACCCAGCTTTCCCAGGCTGCCTACCAGCGGCTCCGGGAGGAGCTCGACGATCTCACCACCCGCGGTCGGATCGAGGTGGCGAATCGCATCCAGACCGCCCGCGAGCTCGGCGACCTGAGCGAGAACGCCGACTACCACGCGGCCCGGGAGGACCAGGGCCGCATGGAGCTGCGCATCCGCCAGCTGACCCAGCTGCTCGACAAGGCCCAGATCATCCAGGGGGGCGACAGCAGCGGACGGGTCACCAGCGGATCCATCGTCTCTCTCCGCTACCAGGGCGACGACGAGGTCGAGCGCTATCTGGTGGGCAACATCGAGGAGCGCCGCGACGACCTGCCGGTGATCTCCCCCGCCTCCCCGCTGGGCAAGGCCCTCATGGGCCACTCCACCGGCGACAAGGTCGACTATGACGCCCCCCGGGCCACCCTCACCGTCGAGATCCTCGACGTCGAGGGCTGAACCTCCCCTCCCCGAGGGGCGCCCGGTCGGGACGACCTTCGTCCGGGAGGTGGCCGGTCCGCCGGGGGCGCCGGCCGTGGTGCTCCTCCACGGGCTGACGGCGGCCGCCGACCTCAACTGGTTCGGCGTGTTCGGCCCGCTGGGCGAGGCCGGGTTCCGGGTCATCTCGGTGGAGCACCGGGGCTATGCCGGGGGACGTCCGCTGGCCGCGGGCCGGGGCCGGTACCGGCTGGAGGACCTGGCCGACGACGTGGTGCCGCTCGCCGACGAACTGGGCGTGGAGCGGTTCGTGGCCGTCGGGTATTCGATGGGGGGGGCGGTGGCGCAGCTCCTGTGGCGCCGGCACCCGGACCGGGTGGCGGGGTTGGTGCTGGGCGCCACCGCCTCGGTGTTCTCGGACACGGCGCGGGAACGGGTGCTGTCGGGCCTCCTGCCGGCGGCCTCGGTCGGGGGGCGGGTGGCCCCGTCGGTGGCGGCCCGGTTCGTGGGGAGCACCCTGCGAGCCCGGTTCGTCGGGTCGCCGTGGTCCGGCTGGGCCGACGCCGAGCTGGCCCGCCACCGTCCGTCGGTGATGCTGGCCTGGGCCGCGGCCTTGGCCCGGTTCTCCTCCCGGACGTGGGTGGGCGATATCGACGTCCCGACGGCGGTGGTGGTCACGTCCCACGACGTGCTGGTGCCGACGGCGCGGCAACGGGCGCTCGCCGCGGCCATCCCGGGGGCAACCGTCGTCGAGCTGGACGGCGACCACGGCGTCTTCGTCACCGACCCGTCGGCGTTCGCCGCCGCCCTGGTCGATGCCTGCCGCCGGGTGACGACCGTCTGACCGCGCCGTCTTTGGCGCGCGGCGGTCGCCAGGCGATTCCGACGAGCCAAAGACCGCCGGGATCCCCCTCGTCGGCAGACTCGTGCCACGTGCTCGGCGTGCCGCCGGCCCCCGGCGAGCGATCGCCACGAACATCCCCCTCGGTGGCGGACTCGTGCCACCCTGCTCGGCGGCGACTCGGCGACCCGCGTGCCGCCGGCCGACCGCCCTCGACGGCGGGCGATCGCCACGACCTCGTCGACAGGCGCTTAGAACACGGGAACCGAGAGTCCCTGGCCGGCGAGGATCCCGCCGGCGGCGACGAAGGTGTCCGGACGCACGATGAAGTGCTGGGTCACGGCATGCACGTCACGAAGGCGGCGTTGCAGGGGGCTCGCGGCATAGACGGCCTCGCCACCACCCGCCCGGTAGGCGAACTCGGTCGCGGCCAGGGCCGCCTCGGTGGCCCACGCCGCCGCCGCCCGGGCCCGGGCCCGGTCGCGGAGCGTCACCTCGCCTCCGCTCTCCGCCTGCGCCCATAGGCGGTTGGCGGTCTCGAACACCAGCGAGCGGCCGGCGGCGAGGCCGGCGTCGGCCCGGGCCAGATCGTGGTGGAACAGGGGGCTCGTCGCCAGAGCCCCCGGCGCCAGGAGGGGCACTTTGTCCTGGGCCAGCTCGACCACATCGTCCAGGGCTCCTCGCGCGGCACCGATCGCGACCGAGGCGACGGCCAGGGCCACGGTCGCCGGGGTCGGGATGCGCACGAGGGGAACGTCAACACAGGGAGCGTCGACGAGCGGCACGAATGTCCGCTCCCGCGGGACGACGGCACCGTGGACATTGAAGTGGTGACTGCCCGTACCCCGCAGCCCCGCCGTGTCCCACGTGTCCTCGATCCTGAAGTCCGCCGGGTCAAGCACCGACGCCCGCATGAGCGGATGGCCATCGGCGAAGCCCTCGACGGCGTTGGCGAAGAGATACGTGGCGTGCTCGCACCCGCTGGCGAAGCTCCAGCGGCCGGTGAGCTCGTACGCCCCGTCGATCGGCGAGATCGACCCGGACGGGGCGAACGCACCGGCGATGATTACGTCCGCCGCGGGCGGGAACAGGGCGTCGAAGGTGGCTCGGGGCAGTCCCACCAGGTCGACCCACCCGGTGGCGCCGATCATGACGGTCCAGCCGGTGGAGGCATCGCCCGTGGCGAGGCTCTCATATAGGGCAAGCGCTTCCGGCAGCGTGGCGCCGAGACCACCGTGGGTCGGTGGCAGCAGGATGCGGAAGCAGCCGGCGGCGACGAGCTCGTGGAGGAGGTCGGGGGGCAGGCGCCGAGCGGCCTCGATCTCCCTCGCCCGGTCGCGCAGGCGGGCGGTGAGGACCCGGGCCCGTTCGATTACCGCAGAAGGGGAGAGGGCCGGGTCGACGGTCGTCAACATCCTCGTCCTCACGGCCGCAGCATCGGGGCTTCGGCCGCGTGGCGGGTGCGCAGCGCGTCGTCCCAGCCCCCGTTGCAGTAGCAGGTGACCTCGGCGATGCGGCCGGCCTCGACGCGGCACACCCAGATCTTGCGCGCCGTCTCGGAGTGCGGGCCGATCTCGGACTCCTCGTGCTCCATGAGGAAGCCCTCGCCGGTGGGCACCACCCGGATGATCCGGGAGGTGACCGGACCCTGGGCGATGGCGCGCAGCTGGTTCGAGAAGGCCACCGGCCCCTGGAGCTGGAACCGCCAGAAGGGCGGCAGGAGATCGAAGAAGGCGTCGGGCGTGAAGAGCTCCTGGGGGACGTCGAGGGTCTCGAAGCAGCGGTTGAGCTCTGTGGCGAGACGCTGGGCCTCGTCGGTGCCGAGCGGGGTGGCGACGGGCGCTGGGGTCATGGCGGTCCTCCTCCGTGGGTGATCGTCCTGACCGTAGGAAGTCGGGGCACCCGGACGCATCGCCGGAAACGACCATCTTTGGGCAGCCGGGCGTGTGGTCAGTTCTGACCACGTAGACGTCAGCAGATGCCGTGCTCGTAGGCGTAGGCGGTGGCGGCGGAGCGCGACGACAGGCCGAGCTTCACGAAGATGTTTTGGACGTGGCGGGCGACCGTGTGCTCGCTGATCACCAACTCGGCCGCGACGTCGCGGTTGGTGCGGCCGGCGGCAACCAGACGGAGCACCTCGCACTCGCGGCGCGTGAGCGGGGTCGCGTCCGGCGGGGCCCGGAGGGCGGCGAGCGCGGTGCGGGCGCCGAGCTTCTCGAACGTGGCCAGGGCCGCTTCCCGGTCGAGCTCGGCGGCATCGAGGTCGCCGAGCGCTCGTCCCACCTCCGCCATGAGGGCCCGGGCCCGGGCCTCGTCGAACGGCATGTCGAGGGCCCGCCAAAGCCGGATTGCGTCGCGCAAGGGGCCGACAGCCTCCCGGGCCTCACCGCGGGCCAGCAGCAGCGAGGCCCGCGCCGTGGCGGCCATCGCCGACAGCAGCTCCATGCCACCGGCCTCGGCCCGCTCGGTGAGCTCCTGGCAGGCGATGGCGGCATCGTCGAGAGCCCCGGTGGCCACGAAGATCTCGGCGACCGCGGCGAGGATGGCGGGACGGTCGGGATCGGACCTCGTCTCGTCGAGTACGCGGTGCGCCCACCCTGCGGCCGCATCGGCACGACCCTGCGCCAGGCGCAGCAGGCCCAGCCCGGGACTGGGCTCGCGGCCGTACCGGCTGGCGGCCCGGAAGGCGCGCTCGGCGTCGGCGAGCTCGCCCCGCACCCGGTGCATCTCGCCCTGCTGGTAGAGCGCGAAGCCGAGGGCGGGATGCTCCGTCACGGCCAGATGGGCCCGCGCCCGCTCTGCCTCCTCGCTCGCCTCGGCCCAGGCGCCGCGGGCCATGAGGACCTGCGAGCGGTGGACCAGGCACTGGCCGCGATAAGGAACCAGCGACGGGTCGGACCCGCACCAGGTCGAGAGCGCGTCCGTCCACTCGGCGGCGCGGCGGAGGTCGCAGGCGTGCATGCAGGTGTCGATGACAGCGCAGTAGATGATCCCCGTCGGGATCGGCGAAACCTCCCCGGTCGTGATCGAGACCATGGCTTCGTCGAGGCACCTCATCCCCGCGGTCAGGTCGCCGAGAACGACCAGGGACTCGCCCTGGCAGAGGAGCCCGAAGGCCAAGAGATCATCGTCTTTCGAAGCCCGTCCCAGAGCGACCATCCGCCCGGCCAGGTCGAGCGCGGCCGCAAGCTCCCCTCCGCTCATGGCGGCGAGAAACGTGGGGAGGAGGAGGAGGCCCACGGTGGTGCCCGTCGGGGCCTCGTCGGCCAACCGCTGGGCGCGGGCCAGCCACCCGTTGGCCCGCGCCTCCTCGCCCCGCAACAGGAGGTCGAAGGCGAGCCAGAACGCGCAGCGGGCGGCGCGGTCCGCGTCCCCGTGACTCGCAGCCAGGCGATGGGCACGCTCCCAGGTGAGCTCACTGGCCCGCGGCTCACCGAGAAGGTGGGCGGCGACCGCGAGTCGCTCGAGGTCGTCCTGGTCGAGCTCCTCCTCGCCGAGAAGCAGGGCGAAAGCCTCGCCCCACGCACCACGTGCGAATGCGCCGCGGCCCAACTCCGCTCGATCGGCCACAGAACCATTGTCGCGGCCCGCCCGACACGGTGCTGCCGTCGGACCAATCCCGGCGGCCGCGGGCGGCCATCTTCACCTTCATCAAGGTCGACGAACACATGCTCGCGCCCGATGGGTGAGCTAGGACAGGCTTTCCACCGGTCCCGACAGCTCGCGCTCGATCGCCCGGGACGCCTCGACGAGCGCCGGGCCGTAGCGAGCGCCGGGCGAACGGGTGGTGCGTTCGATGGGGCCCGATACCGACACCGCGGCCACCACGTCGCCGGCCGGGCCTCGCACCGGGGCGCTGGCCGACGCCACCCCCCGCTCCCGTTCCTCGACGCTCTCGGCCCAGCCACCGGCTCCGTCGACCGACGCATCGCCCCGGAGCACCTTGCCCGCCGAGCCCACGTTCAGGGGCAACGAGGCGCCCACGGGGACGATCGTCCGCAGGCCGTGGGGGGACTCCAACGACGCCACGCACAGACGGCGGTCGCCCCGCCGGACGTAGAGCTGCACGCTCTCGCCGGTGGCGTCCCGCAGCCGCTCCAGGGCGGGGCGGGCGAGGACCGGCAACTCGAGGCCCGTCAACCGGGGACCGAGGTTGAAACGGCCCACCCCGTCCCGGCCGACGAGCCCGTGGGCCTCCAGCGCCACCGCCAGCCGGTGGGCGGTGGCTCGGGGCAGGCCGGTGGCCGTCACCAGTTCGCCCAAGGCCAACGGGCCCGCCTCCAAGGCATCCAGGATGGAGACCGCCTTGTCCAGCACGCCGATTCCGGATACTGTTCCCATATGGCAAGAACAGTATCTCAATATATGGGACACGAGAGGCGACAGGAGGCAAGGACCCTGTCCCAGAAGGTGTGGGACCAGCACGTCGTCCGCGCCGGCACCGGCGACGAGCCCGACCTCCTCTACATCGACCTGCACCTGATCCACGAGGTCACCACGCCCCAGGCCTTCGACGGTCTGCGCCTGGCCGGGCGCACCGTCCGCCGCCCCGACCTCACCCTGGCCACGGCCGACCACAACACGCCCACCATCGGCCTCGACCTCCCCCTCGCCGACCCCGTCTCCGCCCGCCAGCTGCAGGCCCTCACCGACAACTGCGCCCAGTACGGGATCACGTTCCACCCCATGGGGTCGCCCGGCCAGGGCATCGTCCACGTCATCGGCCCCGAGCTGGGCCTCACCCAGCCGGGGATGACGGTCGTGTGCGGCGACAGCCACACGTCCACCCACGGGGCCTTCGGCGCCCTCGCCTTCGGCATCGGCACCAGCGAGGTGGAGCACGTCCTCGCCACCCAGACCCTCCCCGCCCGCCGGCCGGGCACCATGGCCATCACCGTCGAGGGCGACCTGCCGGCCGGCGTCACGGCCAAGGACGTCATCCTCACGATCATCGGCCGCATCGGCACCGGTGGCGGCATCGGCCACATCGTCGAGTACCGGGGCTCGGCCATCCGGGCCCTGTCGATGGAGGGCCGGATGACGGTCTGCAACATGTCGGTGGAGGCGGGGGCCAAGGCGGGGATGATCAGCCCCGACGACACCACCTTCGCCTGGCTGGAGGGACGGGCCCACGCCCCCCGGGGAGCGGAGTGGGAGCAGGCCCTCGACGACTGGCGGGCCCTCGCCACCGACCCCGGCGCCACCTTCGACAAGGAGGTCGTGTTCGACGCCGGGGCCATGGTGCCGCACGTGTCGTGGGGCACCAACCCGTCCCAGGTGACGCCGCTCGACGGCCGCGTCCCCGACCCGGACGCCATGGACGACCCCATCCAGGCCGAGGCCGGACGGCGGGCCCTCACCTACATGGGGCTCACCGCGGGGACGCCGCTGCGCGACGTCGCCGTCGACGCCGTCTTCATCGGCTCCTGCACCAACTCCCGGCTGGAGGACCTGCGGGCGGCGGCGGCCGTCGTCGGGGGCCGCCACGTCTCCGCCGGCATGCGGGCCATGGTCGTGCCCGGCTCCATGTTGGTGAAAGCGCAGGCCGAGGCGGAAGGCATCGACCGCGTGTTCCTCGATGCCGGCTTCGAGTGGCGGGCCGCCGGCTGCTCGATGTGCCTGGGCATGAACCCCGACAAGCTGGCGCCGGGCGAGCGCTGCGCCTCCACGTCGAACCGCAACTTCGAGGGCCGCCAGGGTCCGGGGGGACGCACCCACCTGGTTTCACCCGAGGTCGCCGCCGCCACCGCCATCGCCGGCCGTTTCGCGTCCCCGGCCGACCTCACGAGAGGGGAGATCCGATGACCATGGAAGCCGTCGTCACCGTCACCGGCACCGCCGTCCCCCTCGACCGGTCCGACGTCGATACCGACCAGATCATGCCCAGCGTGTGGCTGAAGCGGGTGGAGCGCACCGGCTTCGGCGAGGGTCTGTTCTCCGACTGGCGGCGCGACCCCGACTTCGTCCTCAACCGGCCCGAGCACGCGGCCGCCACCATCCTCGTCACCGGGTCGAACTTCGGCACCGGGTCGTCCCGGGAGCACGCGGTGTGGGGCCTGCTCGACCACGGGTTCAAGGTGGTCGTGTCCCCCCGCTTCGCCGACATCTTCCGGTCCAACTGCACCAAGGCCGGACTGCTGCCGGTGGAGGTGCCGGCCGAGGTTGGCCGGGCCCTGCTCGACGCCATCCAAGCCGACCCGACCCTCGTGATCACGGTCGACGTGGCCGGCCGCACCCTGTCCGCCCCCGGCGCCGGCATCGAGACCACGTTTCCCCTGGACGACTTCACCCAGATGCGGTTCCTGGAGGGCCTCGACGACATCGGGATCACCCTGCGGAGCGAGGAGGCCATCACCGCCTACGAGGCCGCCCGCCCCGCCCGCTGGCCCACGACGGGGGCGACCCCCGTTCACGACCCGCTGAGGTCGTCGTAGAATCGAAGCAGTGGCGCGTGAGTCGGGGCAGAACGTCGAGCTGGCCGAGACCTTCGCCGAGGTAGCCCGGGTGCTTCTCAGCGAGCACGACGTGGACACGACGCTCGACCGCATCTGCCTGCTGGCGGTGCAGACGATCGATGCCTGCGAGGCGGCCGGCATCTCCATCGCCACCAAGACGAGTGTGACGTCCCACGCCACCACCGACGAGATTCCCCGCCTGGTCGATGCCATCCAGTCGGAGACGCAGGAAGGGCCCTGCGTCGACGCCATCCGCGAGCACCAGGTCTTCGTCACCGGCTTGCTCTCCCAGGAGCGGCGCTGGCCCCATTTCTCGCAGCGGGCCCACAAGGCGACGGGCGTGGAGAGCATCCTGTCGCTCCGGCTCTTCGCCGAGGACGACACCATGGGCGCACTCAACCTGTACAGCACCCAAACCGACGCCTTCGACGACCAGGACGTCGTCGTCGGCTCCGTCTTCGCTGCCCACGCGGCGGTGGCCCTGGCCAACGCCCATCGCAAGGCCAACCTGGAGACCAAGGCCATCACCCGCGACATCATCGGGATGGCGAAGGGGATCATCATGGCCCGGCAGAACGTCTCCGAGGACGAGGCGTTCGACGTGCTGCGGCGGGCGTCCCAACGCATGAACGTCAAGCTCCGGGAGCTGGCGGTCCGGGTCGTGCACCCCGACTCTTTGGGCGAGAAACCCAAGCTCTAGAGGGTCCCGGCGGCCGGGGTGGCGCGGAGCACGGCGGCCCAGCGGCCAAGATCGTCACTGTGACACAGCCCGCCGTCAGGCCGATCAGCGCCGAAGCCACCCGACCGCTACGCCACGCCGTCCTCCGGCCGGGACAGTCCTTCGAGCAGACGGCGTACTCCCGGGACGACCATCCCGAGACCGTCCACCTGGGCGCCTTCGACGGCGACCGGCTGGTGGCCATCGCCTCCCTCTACCGGGAGGCCCGCCCCAACCGTCCCAGCCGGGCCGCGTGGCGCCTGCGGGGCATGGCCACCGAACCCGACCTTCGCGGTCGGGGCTTCGCCACCGCCGTGCTCGACGGGGCGGTGGCCCACGTGGCCGACGAGGGGGGCGGCGAGCTGTGGTGCAACGCCCGGGTGGCGGCCCTCGGGTTCTACCGCCGCCACGGATTCGAGGTGGAGGGCGACGAGTTCGAGATCGACGGGATCGGCCCCCACGTGGTGGTCACCCGCACCGTCGACCAGGGCACCGTCGAGCAGGGCGGCTAGCCGCCGAGCGCGCCCATGCCGCCGCCCCTGGGCCTCTCCGCGGGCCGCGCCGACACCGGCCGTACGTCGGGCCCGGCTTCGGCGTCGCCGTCGCCGTCCCCGTCGCGGTCGCCGTCGCCGTCGCCGTCGAGCCACGGGCGGTAGATGGCGAACGACGACTCGGGCGTCACCGGGTCGAGGTGGATCTCGTACTTCTGGGGCTCCGTCGGCTGCGTGGGGGCGGGCTGCTCGATGGCGGTGCGGTCGTGGCGCTCGGGCTCGAAGACCTCCCGCAAGCCCATGGCGATCCCGGCCATCAGGGCCCCCGTGACCGTTCGCTTCCGTCCGCTGCCGGCGTCGGGCCGGGCCGAGGGCTCACCGCCGGTCGCCGGCGTCGGCGCCGCGTCGAGAGCGTCGTCGCCGTAGAACGACTCCAACGACTCCTCGTCGGGGGACCGGCCGTCGTTCGAGAGATCGCCGTCGGACAGGTCGTCAGGCACGGCTAGAAGAAGCGGAAGGAGCCGAGGGGCCAGACCTTGACGAAGGCCTTGCCGATGATGAGCGACTCGGGGATGGCACCGAAGACCCGGCTGTCGCTCGAGTTGGGTCGGTTGTCACCCATGACCCAGTAGTGGTTGGGCGTGATGGTGACCGGCCCGAACGTGCCCGTCTGCACGCCGGCCGGGAGGTAGGACTCGTCGAGCTCCTCGCCATCGACCACCACGTGGCCGTCGCGGCCCTCCACGACCTCCCCCGGCAGCCCCACCACCCGCTTGATGAGGTCCTTCTCCGGTGCCGGTTGGGGGCTCTTGAACACGACGATGTCGCCCCGGTGCACGCCGTGGAGGTCGTAGCTGAGCTTGTTCACCAGCACCCGGTCGTCGACCTGGAGGGTGGGAGTCATCGACGGGGAGGGGATGTAGAACGCCTGGACCAGGAACGTCTTGACCAGGATGGCCACCAGCAGGGCGCTGACGATGACCACGACCCACTCGACGAGGTTGCGAGTGCCCGAGTGCTTCTTGGCGCTGGAGGTCGTGGGCCCCGCGTTTGTCATCCTCGGTCAGGCTACCCCTCCCGGTAGCGGTCCAGAATGCGGTGGGCGGCGCCCGCGGCCACCCGGGGATCGCCGTCGATCACCCGGGCCGCCGGTCCCAGCCGCAGCAGCAGCCGCTCCAGCCACGCCCGCTGGCTGGCGGCCAGGGTGACCCGAACCCGCCCCCCGCCGCCGGCCACCGGCTCCACCTTCTCCACCTTCTCCACCGGGTACTGCTCGACCACCCACGCCGCCGCCGGCTCCAGCTCCAACGTCACCCGGGGATCGTCCGGTCGCGGACGGTAGACGGCCAGCTCCCGGGGCGCGGCCGGGGGCGAGAACCCGGTGCCGAGGAGCGTGGCGGTGCGGATGCGGTCGACCCGGAAGAGGCGCTCGTCGTCGACCAGGTGGCACCAGGCGGACACGTACCACTGGCCGGAGGCGGAGAAGACGGTGGACGGGTCGACGGTGCGGGTCGTCCACTCGTCCCGGCCGAAGGCGTAGTACTCGATCTCGACCTGGTGGGACGTGGCCACCGCCTCCCGGAGGACGGCCATCACGCCCTCCGGCGCCGAGCCGAGGGAGATCTCGACCGCCTCTTCGACGCCCACGCCCAGGGCGCGGGCCAGCTTGGCCAGGCCCCGGGCCAGGGGCCCGTTGGGATCGGACCCCGGCGTGGCCAGGAGGGTCCGGCCCGCGGCCAGCAGCCCGAGGCCCTCGGCCGGGGTCAGGCGGAGGGGGCGGGCGAAGTAGTCGGCGTAGCGGATCCACACCCGCCCGTCGGCGATGTCGACGTCGATGAGCATGTCGGGCGTGTACGGGTGGAGGCCGCACAGGAAGAGGAGTTGGAGGTCGTCGACCAGCTCGTCCTCCCGGCAGCCGAAGCGGGCGGCGACGTCGGCCAGGCGGGGACCCTCCCGCGCCGCCACCCACGGCACCACCGCCAGCAGCCGCTGGAGGCGGTCGTCGGCGCTCAGGCGGGCCACGTCACACCGGGGCATGTCAACTGGGGCATTGGGCCTCCAGCCACTCCACCATCTCCGCCCGCAGGTCGGGGGGACCGAGGACCTCGGCGTGGTCGAGGAACCCGAGCACGAACGACCGGAAGGCGGGCCGGTTGGTCACCGACACGGCCAGCACCACCGAGCCGTCGTCCCGCCGCTCCTCCACCGAGTCGGCGCCCACGAATCCCACCGCCCACCCCGCCTGGTCGACGTCGACCAGGAGGCGGGCCACCACCGGCTCGCCCTCCCCCATCTCCCAGGCGGGCGGGGCGGCGGCGGCCGCGGGGGCGGGCGGGAAGCTGTCGGCGTCGCCCACCGCCGTCACCTCCGACTCCACCCGGTCGAGGCGGTAGGAGCGCTCGGCGCCGGCGCCGTGGTCGAAGCCGGCCAGGTACCAGTGGCCGGTGCGGAACGACAGCCGCCACGGATCCACCCGCCGGGGCCGGCCGTGGTAGTCGAAGGCCACCGGGCGGCGGGCGGAGATGGCCCCGAAGACGACGGCCAGGTGGTCGGCTCCGGGCAGGGCGGCCACCGCCACCGAACCCACCGCCGGGGCCGGTCCCTGCTCGGCCAGCTCGCCCCCGAGCTTCCACAGGGCGGCCACCCCGTCCGCCCCCTCCATGCGCACGGCCGACGCGGCCAGGTGCAGCGCGGCCAGCTCGTCCGGCTCGAGACCGGGGTCGCGCAGGTAGTAGGCGTCCTTGGGCACCCGGTAGCCGAGGACGTCGGGATGGAGGACGTCGAGGGGCTCGGTGACGAGGGGCACGCCCAGCTCCCGCAGCGCCTCCTTGTCGCGCTCGAACGCCCGGCGGAAGGCGGCGTCGTTCTCCGCGTAGCCAGGGAGGCGGAAGCGGAGCTCGTCGATGGTGAGGGGGCGCTCCGCCTCCAGCAGGGCGGCAACCAGGTTGATGAGCCGCTCGAGCCGGTGCATGGGTCGCCATGGTACGGGCGGGCCCCCGAACCTGGCGATGGGCGGCGCGACGGCCACGGGCGCGGCGCCGACCGGCGCTTCCGGTACCGTTGAAGCCGTGACCACCCGGTCCCGGCTGCTCCTTCTCCTACGGAAGCACCCGGGCATCACCGTGACCGACCTGGCGGCCGAGCTGGGCCTCACCGGTATGGGCATCCGCCGCCACCTGGAGAGCCTGGAGATCGACGGCCTGGTCGAGCGCTCGGCCTGCGGCGAGCACCGGGTCGGTCGTCCGCCCAACGGCTGGCGCCTCACGCCCAAGGGAATGGAGCTGCTCCCCCGCTCCTACGACACGTTCGTCCTGCAGCTGCTGGAGGACATGAGCGAGCAGGTGGGCGACGAGGGCATCGACGTCGTCCTCCGTCGCCGGAGCGAGAAGATGGCCGTCCAGTACCGGGCCGAGCTGGCCGACGCCGACACCCTCGACGAGCAGGTGGCGGGCCTGGCCCAGGTGCGCGACCGGGCCGGCTACCTGGCCGAGTGGCACCGGCAGGGCGAGATGCGGGTGCTCATCGAGAACAACTGCGCCGTGCACCGGGTGGCCGAGCGCTACCCGGCGGTGTGCGCCATGGAGCTGGCCCTGTTCCGCAAGGTGCTCGGACCCGACGTGGAGGTCACCCGGGTGTCGCACACCATGTCCGGCGACGCCACCTGCACCTACTGCGTCCGGCCCCGCCCCGCCGACCCTGCTGACTGACTCCCCCGTGGTCGCCGCCGCCTCGGCGGTGGCGGAGGTCCTGGCCGCGACGGCCGAAGCCACCGATCAGGCGCCGGTGGTCCCCCGGGCCAATCTCCGGCTGCTGGCCGGCGCCGGCCTCTACGACCTGATCGGCATGGCGCCGGGGATCGCCCGGGACGTGCACGAGACCCTCGCCGGGGCGTGCGGGGTGACGTCGTTCGTGTGGGAGCAGCACCACTCGCCGGTGCGGCAGCTGGCCGCGGCCCGGGGCGTCGACGATCCGACCCTGGCCCGGCTGCGATCGGGCGAGCTGCTGGCCGGCATCGCCTTCGCCTACCTCCGCCGCCCCGACCCGCCGGCGATGGTCGCCCGCCGGGTGGCTGGCGGTGGGCTGGTGGTCGACGGGGAGGCGCCGTGGGTGACGTCGTGGGGGCTGGCCGACCGGTTCGCGGTCGCCGCCCGCCTCGGCGGGGACGTGGTGTTCTTCCTGCTGGACGGGGCCGCGCCGCCGCCCGGGGTGCAGGCCTCGGCCCCCCTGGCCCTGGCCGCCATGAACGCCTCGTCCACCGTCCGTCTCCGCTTCGAGGGCGTGGCCGTGCCCGAGGACGACGTGATCTCGGTGCAGTCCTACGCCGACTGGCGGGCCGCCGACCGGCTGACCTCGTCGCGGCCCCGTCCGCCGGTGTTCGGTGTCGCCCGCACCTGCTGCCGCCTGCTCGGCGACGCCGCCCTCCAGGCCGAGCTGGACGACTGTCGCGGCCACGCCTACGCCCTCCTCGACGAGGAGCGACCAGAGGAAGGCGGCATCGACGACGAGCACCTGGCCGCCTTGGTCGGGGCCCGGGCCTGGAGCTGCGAGCTGGCCGTCCGGGCGGCAACGGCCCTGGTGGTGGCCGGTGGCGGCCGCTCGATCCTGCGCTCCGACCCCGCCCAGCGGCTCCTGCGGGAGGCCGCCTTCTTCACCATCCAGGCCCAGACCGCCGACCTCCGGGCCGCCACCCTGGCCCGCCTTCACGCCCGGAGCTGAGCCGCACCCGGCCCACTCGCCCCGCCTCGCCCGTCTCTCTTTGGCGCGTCGGGGGCGCCTGGCGCACCGTCCGCGACAAAGACCGCCGGCGCCGCCCGGCTCTCAATCCAGGAGCTGCGCCGCCAGCACGCCGGCGGCGGCGGCCCAGCGGAAGAACCCGGGGTCCTGCGACGGAGTCCGGCCCATGGTGGTGGCCGACCCGAAGTCGAGGTCGTCGGGGACGTCCACCTCCACGCCCCCGACCCCGAGGCCGTCGAAGTCGCCTCCCCGGGGGACGGCCACCATGGGGGCCGATCCGGCCAGGGCCAGCGCCGTCGTGGTGTGGTGGCTCACGCCCCGGTGCCGCTCCCGGGGGTCGGCGTCGGAGAACCGGACGGCCACGATCGGCTGGCCCCCGAGGTGGGCGGCCGTGTCCACCACCGACGCCACCTCGAGGCCGCCGAACCCGTAGTCGCTGCCGGTTCCGACCACGCCCGGCCCGGGTGCCACCACGATGGCCTCGGCGCCGGCCAGGGCCACCGCCACCTGCAGCGCGGACGGCACGCTGACCGCCTCGTAGTCGCCGCCGAAGGCCTGGCCGCAGGTCACCGTCGCCGCCAGCAAGTCCCGCTGGCGGAGGTCGAACACCAACTCCGACAGGGCCAGGGGCAGGGCCGCCGAGTCGGTCATCACGTAGACCAGCCGGCGCCCGGGAGCGGCCCGGGCAAACGCGCCGGCCACGCCCGCCATCTGGCTGTGCAGGGTGCAGGCCACCACCGGCCGGCCCTCCAGGACGACGTTGTCGGGCAGGCCGACGTCCTCCTCGGCCGCCCCGGTGTCGACCTGCAGGCTCGTGTAGCGCAGCTTCATCACCGTCCCCCGGCCGGGCTCCGACCACGAGTCCCGCTCCAGGTTCCAGTGGACGAAGTGCCACCCGCCGGTGCCCAGGCCCAGGTCGACGGCGGTGGTGTTGACCACCACCCGGTCCCCCACCGCGACCGTCCCGATGAGCTGGGTGAGGACGTAGGCCGGCTCGCCGTCGACATCGACCTTCTGCAGGCCCGCCCGCTCACCCCGGATGGCGGAGACGACCCCCGTGCGGAAGCTGGGCATCCGCGACTGCTACAGCGAGGCGATGAGCTTCTCGACCCGCTCGTCGCGTGACTTGAACGGGTCCTTGCACAGCACCGTGCGCTGGGCCTGGTCGTTGAGCTTCAGGTGCACCCAGTCGACGGTGTAGTCGCGCTTGCGCTCCTTGGCCTTGCGGATGAACTCGCCCCGCAGGCGGGCCCGGGTGGTCTGGGGCGGCGTGGTGACCGCGGTCTCGATCTGGGCGTCGGTGACGATGCGCTCGACCAGGCCCCGCTCCTGCATCCGGTAGTAGAGGCCCCGCTCCCGGTTGACGTCGTGGTACTGGAGGTCGAGCAGGGCCACCTTGGGGTGGCTGAGGGGCAGCTGGTGGCGGTCGCGGTAGGCCTCGATGAGCTTGTGCTTGATGACCCAGTCGACCTCCCGGTCGAGGAGCAGGGGGTCGACCTCGATCTTGGTCAGGCAGTGCTCCCACATCTTGAGGGCCTGCTCCTCGAGCGGGCTGAGGCCCCGGCTCTCGGAGTAGCGCAGGGCCCGGCCCAGGTACTCCCGCTGGATGTCGAGGGCGCTCAGCTCCCGCCCGTTCTCCAGGCGGACCTTGCGGCGGCAGGTGGTGTCGTGGCTGATCTCGCGGATGGCCCGGATGGGGTTGTCGAGGGTCATGTCCCGCAGGACCACGCCCGGGTCCTCGAGCATGCGCAGGAGGATGCTCGTCGTCCCCATCTTGATGAACGTGGCGTACTCGCTCATGTTGGAGTCGCCCACGATCACGTGGAGGCGGCGGAAGCGCTCGGCGTCGGCGTGGGGCTCGTCGCGGGTGTTGATGATGGGCCGGCTGCGGGTGGTGGCCGACGACACGCCCTCCCAGATGTGCTCCGCCCGCTGGCTGATGCAGTAGGTGGCGCCCCGGGCCGTGTTCAGCACCTTGCCCGCCCCGGCGAAGATCTGGCGGCTGACGAAGAAGGGGATCAGCACCTCGGCGTAGTGGCCGAAGTCGTCGCGGCGGCTGGTGAGGTAGTTCTCGTGGCAGCCGTAGGAGTTGCCGGCCGAGTCGGTGTTGTTCTTGAACAGGTAGACGATGCCCCGGATGCCCTCCTCCCGCAGGCGCTGCTCGGCGCTGGCCAGCAGGCTCTCCAGGATGCGCTCGCCCGCCTTGTCGTGGGCGACGAGGTCCTCGATGGAGTCGCACTCGGGGGTGGCGTACTCGGGGTGGCTGCCGACGTCGAGGTAGAGGCGGGCGCCGTTCTCCAGGAAGACGTTGCTGCTGCGGCCCCACGACACCACCCGGCGGAAGAGGTAGCGGGCCACCTCGTCCGGGCTCAGCCGGCGCTGACCGCGGAGGGTGCAGGTGACGCCGTACTCGTTCTCGAGGCCGAAGATGCGACGCTCCATCTGCCGACCACGGTACCGTCGATGGAGTGCAACAGACCCGTATGGTGCGTCTGGCCACCGTGGCCAGCAGCTTCCACGCCCGGGTGATCGCCGCCCGCCTCGGCGTCGAGGGCATGACCATCGAGCTGCGGGGCAACCTCGACGGCATCTACCCCATCGGCGACGTCCACGTCTTCGTCGACGCCGACGACCTGCCCGCGGCCCAGGAGCTGCTGCTGGTCGACGAGGTCGAGTCGGCCTTCGACATGATCGACGACGACGACCCGTCGACCCCCCGCGAGCTGTGGATCGTGCTGGGCGCCATCGTGGTGATGGCGACGGTGCTGTTCGTCCGGGCCTTCTGAGCGCCGCCGGCCGTCCCAAACCCGCCGACGGCCGCTCAGGAGCAGTACTCCTGAGCCTTCAAGAGGCCCAGCAGCCCGGTCTCCATCTGGACCACCTTGGAGTTGACGATGAGGAAGGCCAGGGCGTGGTCGTCGTCGCCGGCTCCCGTCGGCCGGTGAACGAGACGGTAGGCGTCGTCGGAGCCATCGCGGTCGAACGCACCGTCGGGGTAGGCGGCCAGGACGTCGGCCTCCGTGCTGCCGTACCGGATCCCCTCCTCGGTGGACACTGAATCCGAGACGACGCCGATCACGGTGATCCGCCCCTCGCTCTCGGCCGTGGAGACGAACCTGACGAACTCCGGCCCTCCTGGCGCGGTGAGGATCTCGCAGTAGCGCGATCCGCTGATCGTCAGGGTCACGCCGGCGGCGGCCAGGGCCTGGTCGAGGGTCATGCCGACCTCCACCGGCCCGAAGCCGCCGATTCGTAGGCGGGAGTCGGTGGAAAGGGGGGCGCCGCCGGACGGAGCGGGACTCGACGGCGCCGCCGGCTGGACCCGTAGCCGGGCGACGGCGACCACTCCGTCGTCACCCTGGTGGCGCACCTCCGTCAGCACCGGCTGGCGGGGGTCGTCGATGGCCAGCGTGAGCGTGACCGGCGGTCCCTGCAGGATCGGTGCCTCCTGCTCGTCCTGCCACTCGGACTCGAAGCTCCCGGCCCGGGCGACGATGGTGCCGGGGACCGCGCTGCCCACCTCCACCCGGACGGAGCCACCCGTCCGTTCCGTCTGCACCACATCGAAGCGGGGCGATTCGAGACGTACCACGTAGGGCAGGGGGTTGCCCTCCACCCGGCGCAGGAACACATGGCCGGCCACCGGGCCCGATTCGTAGCGGACGACGCCGGTGCGGCCGCCGGCCTCGTCGTACGGGCCCATGACCGGCTCCTCGACCCCGACCGAGCGCAGGAAGGCGGCCGCCGTTTCCACCGGGTCGGCCCGCCACGGCTGGTGGCCGGCGTCGAACTCCGCCCGCTCCCGGTCGAGGGCGGCCGCGCTGGCGGGCCAGATCCCGTCGAACCAGGCCGGCGCGTCCACCGGCTCGGGCTGGTCGACCGGCGCGGTCGTGGGCGAGGTCGTGGGCCTCGTCGTCGGGACGGTGGGCGCGGTCGGGTCGGTACCCGCTTCCTCCCCGTCCCTCGCGCCGCAGCCGGTGGCGAGGACGAGCAAGGCGACGGCGGTGCAGGCGAGACGCTTGACGTTCATGTCCCGCAGGATGCACCGGCGGCGTAACCGCGCCGTAGCGGTCGTGTCACAGACGGGTAACCACCGCCGCCGCCGACGACGGTGACCCGCGGGTCAGCCCCCGGCGGGGGCGGTCAGGAGGGGCTCGAGCTCGGCCAGGGTGAGACGGCGGAAGGCCCGGTGGGTCTGGGCCCGGTCGAGGATGGCCACTTCGAGCTCGGCCGCGGGGATGGTGCGGTCGGGGCCGGCCAGGGCCGACACGGCCCCCCGGAGGGCCGCCCCCAGGTCGATGGACGCGTCGTCGGGGGTGGCCGCGTTGAGCCGCTCGGAGATGGCGTCGGAGTCGCCGCCGAGGACGGTGCGGTGCTCCTCGTCGACCACGGTGCCGTCGTAGGAGATCCGGAAGATCTGGTCGAACTCGAGCTGCCAGCCGACCTCGGCCACCAGGATCTCGACCTCCATGGGCTTCATCTCGTGGGTGAAGACGTTGCCCAGGAGCTGGGCGAAGGCGTTGGCCAGGGAGCGGGAGTCGACGTCCTCCCGGGAGTAGCTGTAGCCCTTGAGGTCGGCGTGGCGGATGCCGGCGGTGCGCAGGGAGTCGAACTCGCTGAACTTGCCCACCCCGGCGAAGGCGATGCGGTCGTAGATCTCGGCCACCTTGTGCAGGGTGCGGGACGGGTTCTCGGCGCACAGGAGGATGCCCTTGTCGTAGCTGAGGGCGACCAGGGCCCGGCCCCGGGCGATGCCCTTGCGGGCGTAGTCGGCCCGGTCCTTCATGATCTGCTCGGGCGCCACGTAGTAGGGCATGCTCATCGGGCCACCGCCTTCGGCGGTCGCCCCGCTGAGCGGGGCGCTTCGTTCATTGGTTCGCTCGCCTTCGGCTCGCTCACTTGCGTTGGCCCTCGGTCATGCGGGCGATGAGGGTCTGGAAGCGGTCGGCGACCTCGCTGTCGCTCACCCGGGCGAAGCCCTCGGCGGTGATGGTGGCCACCGTCGGGTAGATGCCCCGGATGGGGTCGGGACCGCCGGTGGCCGAGTCCTCGTCGGCCGCCTGGAAGAGCGACTCGACGGCCAACTCGATGGCGGCGGCCCGGTCGAGCCCCTTGTGGTAGCCGAGCTTGATGGTGGTGCGGGCGTCCCGTCCGCCGGAGCCGGTGGCGTGGAAGTCGGTCTCCTCGTAGCGGCCGCCGGTCATGTCGTACTTGAAGATGCGGCCCACCCGCCGGCGCAGGTCGTAGCCGGCGTAGATGGGGACCACGGCCAGTCCCTGCATGGCCATGGGCATGTTGTCGCGGACCATGTGGCCCAGCTTGTTGGCCTTGCCCTCCAGGCTGAGGGCGATGCCCTCCACCTTCTCGTAGTGCTCGAGCTCGGTCTGGAAGAGGCGGACCATCTCGACGGCCGGCCCGGCCGCCCCCGCGATCGACACGCCCGAGTAGCGGTCGGCGGGGAAGACCTTCTCGATGTCGCGGTCGGCGATGGAATAGCCCTCGGTGGCCCGGCGGTCGCCGGCCATGAGCACCCCGTCGACGTAGACGATGGCCACGATGGTGGTGGCGTGGACGACCTTGTCGTGGGCCATGGCCGTCTCCGGCACCGGCGGGTTCAGCCCGCTGCGACGGAGGAGCTCGGAGAAGCTGGGCCCGGGGTCCTGTCCCTGCCCGAAGAAGGGAAGTGTCATCGAGGGTGGAGGCTAGCCCGCCGGTAGGCTCGTCCTTCATGGGCCAGATCGGTGTTGAGGAGCGTGCGGGGGCGGCGGTCGACGCCGGCCAACCGCTGACGGTCGTGGGTCGGCGGCTGGAGCCGGGTGACAAGGCGCCCGACTTCGAGCTCGACTGCCTCGACGAGTCCGGCTTCCGGACGGTCCGCCTGTCGGACACCAACGGCTTCGTGCGGGTGCTCAACGTGGTCAACTCGCTCGACACGCCGGTGTGCGACACCCAGACCAACAAGCTCGTCTGGCAGCTCGACGGCGCCCGCCTGATCACGGTGAGCATGGACCTGCCCTTCGCCATGGCCCGCTGGACCCGGGAGGCGTGCGCCCGCCACACCCCGGCGTCGTCGCACCGAAGCGAGGACTTCGGACGCGACTACGGGGTGCTGATCAAGGAGTGGCGGGCCCTGCAACGGTCGATCTTCGTCATCGACGGCTCCGGCCACGTCCGGTACGTCGAGTACGTGGAGGACCAGGGCACCGAGCCCGACTACAACGCCGTGGTCGACGCGGTCATGGACGCCATCGTGACGACCGAGACCGCCAACTGCGCCTGCGACGAGAACGGCTGCTTCCCCTAACACGACAAACCGCCCCGAAGGGGCTTGGCTTGTCGGAACAGGAAGCAGCCCGCCGAAGGCGGACAACGCTTTGGACTTTGACTTCGGGGGGCCGTCGGGGGGCGTTTCCCAGCCCCCCGACTGTTAGTGCACGTAGGGGCAGTGGCGGCAGCCGGACTCGCAGCAGTAGCCCCGGGACACGTGGGCGGCGGCGGTGAAGACGTAGAGGCCGGTGACGGGGTCGATGTAGGAGAACTGGCCGCTGTCGAGGGCCTTCTGGTGGGCGGCGAGGATGCGTTCGCGCTGGGGGTGGTCGGGCGCCAACCGGCTCGGGTGGGGCTCGGAGAGGGGCCGGGCGGTCGAGCTTGGGACGGATGAACACCAGCGGTGGCCTCAGGCCGGTCGCCGCAGCTGCCGGGCCCGCTCCCGGATGAGGGCCACCTCGTCGTCGATCGGCAGGTACGACTCGAGGTAGCGGATGGCCGCCCGCAGGAGGCCGAGATCGTCGTCGAAGTCGCCCAGGGCGTTGTTGCACCGGAAGCAGAGGATGCCCCGCAGCTGCCCCGACTCGTGATCGTGGTCGAGGTGCAAACTGCTATCCGGCCGCGGCTCCCGCCCACAAATCGCACACCCACCGCCCTGCCGTGCCAACAATTCGTCGTAATGCTCGATGGTGATGCCGTACTTTCGCTTCAAATGACCAGCCCGCTGCCGCGTCTTTGCCTCGGGCTTCGCTCGTCGATGCCCGCTGAACTGCGTTCACGCGTTCAGGATTCGCCTGCTGCCAACGCTTCACACGCGCGATCTCGGCCGCTGCGGATCGGCTAGGTACCGCGCCTGCTTGGCCGGCGAGGTTGCACGCTTTGCAGTCGTTCCGGTAACCATCCCGCATACCTGCCGCTCGGTAGAAGTCGTCAAGGGCTTCTCCAGCACCGCACTTCTTGCAGATCTTCATGGCGCTATTATAGCGAATAGCGTTCGTTCGTCAACGTTCTATTTAGACTTGTACGTAACGACTTATTGGCCGCCCTTCTGCACATAGCTGCGTACGAACTCCTCGGCATTGTCCTCGAGCACTTCGTCGATTTCGTCCAATAGATCGTCGAGCTCGGCCTTTAATTTGTCGCCTTGCTTGGACGTCGCCGGGAGCTCCTCGACGACGTCTTCGGTGCGACTGGTGGTGGCCTTGCGCTTCTGCTCTCGTTCCGGCATGGCTGACTCCTCCTACGTCGAACCCAGGGCCTCAAGCAGCTGGGCCGGGGTTCGGCACGTCTCGAACAAGCTATCGACGTGGGCGGCGGTTCCCCTTAGCGGTTCCATCATCGGAACCCGCCGGAGGGGGTCGGTGCCCAGGTCGAAGACCAGGGAATCCCAGTTGGCGGCCGCGATCGACGATCCCCAGCGCTGCAGGCATCGTCCCCGGAAGTAGGCCCGGGTGGAGCGGGGCGGCTCGGTCATGGCGTCGACGACCTCGGCCTCGGTCGTCAAACGCTCCAGGCCCAGGCGGGCGAACAGCGACCGGCCGGGGCGCACGTCGTGGTACTGCAGGTCGAGCGCCGCCAGCTTGGGGTCGTTCCAGCCCAGGCCGTGGCGATCCTTGTAGGCGTCGATCATCCGCTTCTTGGCCACCCAGTCGAGCTGGCCGGCGAGCGACATGGGGTCGTCCTCCAGGGCGGTCAGCACCGACTCCCAGCGGTCGAGCACCATCCGCCCGACCTCGGCGCCGACGGCCTCCAGGCCCCGGCTCTCGGCGTACTTCTTGGCCCGGTCGAGGGTCTCCCACTGCATTTCGAGGGCCGTCATCCGGCGCCCGTCGGCCAGCTCCAAGGGCCGGCGCAGCGAGAGGTCGTAGGACACCTGGCGGTGGGCCGGCACCGCCTGGGCCAGCGCCAGGTCCGTCCCGTGGAACTCGTCGTCCTCGATCATGGCCAGCACGATGCAGGTGGTGCCGACCTTGAGGAAGGTGGACACCTCGGCCAGGTTGGCGTCGCCCACGATGACGTGCAGCCGGCGGTACTTGAGCGAGTCGCAGTGGGGCTCGTCGCGGGTGTTGACCAGGGGCCGCTTCAGCGTGGTCTCGAGGCCCACCTCCTCCTCGAAGAAGTCGGCCCGCTGGGTAAGCTGGAAGGGAACGTCGGCCGACGTGATCCCGGGGGCCTCCGACCCGACCTTGCCCGCCCCGGTGAAGATCTGGCGGGAGACGAAGTGGGGCATGACGTAGTGGACGACCCGTCCGAAGGGCACGGCCCGGTCCATGAGGTAGTTCTCGTGGGTGCCGTAGGAGTTGCCCTTGCGGTCGGAGTTGTTCTTGTAGACGGCGATCGACTGGCCGGGGGGCAGGACGTCGCACGCGTCCTCGATCGACTGGGCCAGGATGCGCTCGCCGGCCTTGTCGAAGCGGACCAGCTCCAGGACGTCGGCGCACTCGGGCGTGGAGTACTCGGGGTGGGCGTGGTCGACGTAGTAGCGGGCCCCGTTGGTGAGCACGGCGTTGACCAGGTGGGTCTCCACCTCGGGTGCCGACGGCCCCTCCCGGGAGAAGCCGCGGGCGTCGCGGCCGGGAGTCTCGTCCTCGAAGTCCCAGGCCACCTTGCGCTGCAGGCGGGAGACGTAGGAGTTGATCAGCAGGGAGGAGGCGGTGATGGGGTTGGACTCCCCGCCCCGCAGGATGATCCCGTACTCGGTCTCGATCCCGCAGACCTTGCGAACAGCCATCGCGGGACCCTATCCCCCCTCCGGGCCCATCGGGAACCGACGGACCCAGAGCGTGCGACTGGGACAGCTAGAGATATTGACCGGTGCCAACGCGCTCGATGGCCCGACCACCGGTGGCTTCCTTGCCCTCGGACATGAGCGTGCGCACGTAGACGATGCGCTCGCCCTTCTTGCCCGAGATCTTGGCCCAGTCGTCGGGGTTGGTGGTGTTGGGCAGGTCCTCGTGCTCCTTGTACTCCTGCTTGATGGATTCGAGCAGGTCGGAGGTGCGGATACCGCCCGTGCCACCGGCGATGCGGCGCTTGATGGCCAGCTTCTTGGCCCGGCGCACGATGTTCTCGATCATGGCGCCGGAGGAGAAGTCCTTGTAGTAGAGGATCTCCTTGTCGCCGTTCTGGTAGGTGACCTCGAGGAAGCGGTTGGCGTCGTCGTCCATGTACATCTCGGCCACGGTGCGCTCGATGATCACGTCGACCGCCTTCTGGGGGTCGCCGCCGCCCAGCGAGTCGACCTCGCCCGCGTCGAGGGGCAGGCTGGCCACCAGGTAGCGGCTGAAGATCTGGGCCGCGGCCCGCTCGTTGGGGCGCTCGATCTTGATCTTCACGTCGAGCCGGCCCGGGCGGAGGATGGCGGGGTCGATGAGGTCCTCCCGGTTGGAGGCACCGATCACGATGACGTTCTTGAGCGTCTCCACCCCGTCGATCTCGGCCAGCAGCTGGGGGACGATGGTGGCTTCCATGTCGGAGCTGATGCCGGTGCCCCGGGTGCGGAACAGGGAGTCCATCTCGTCGAAGAAGACGATGACCGGCCACCCCTCCTCCGACTTCTCCCGGGCCCGCTGGAAGACGAGGCGGATCTGGCGCTCGGTCTCGCCCACGTACTTGTTGAGCAGCTCGGGGCCCTTGATGTTGAGGAAGTAGGAGCGGGCGTTCTTGTCGCCCGTGACCTCGCTCACCTTGTGGGCGAGGGAGTTGGCCACCGCCTTGGCGATGAGGGTCTTGCCGCAGCCGGGAGGGCCGTAGAGGAGGATGCCCTTGGGGGCGGGGAGCTTGTACTCCTCGAACAGGGCCCGGTGGATGAAGGGCAGCTCGACGGCGTCGGTGATGGCCTCGATCTGGTCGTCGAGGCCGCCCACGTCGGCGTAGGAGACGTCGGGCACCTCTTCCAGCACCAGCTCCTCCACCTCGGGACGGGGCAGGCGCTCGAGGAGCAGCCCGGTGCGGGGGTCCATGAGGATGGTGTCGCCCGCCCGCAGCTTCTGGCCGATCAGCTTGTCGGCCAGCTCGACCACCCGCTCGTCGTCGGCCCGGCCCACCACCATGGCCCGCAGACCGTCGTCGAGGAGCTCCTTGAGGGTGACGACCTCGCCGCTGACCTCGGTGCCCCGGGCCATGACCACGTTGAGCGACTCGTTGAGGACGACCTCCTGGCCCCGGACCAGCTCGTCGTCGTCGAGCTCGGGGTGCAGGGCGACCCGGATCTTGCGGCCGGAGGAGAACACGTCGACGGTGCCGTCGTCGTTGCGGGCGAGGAACGTGCCGTACGCCGACGGCGGCTGGGTGAGCTTCTCGACTTCCCGGCGCAGCTCGGCGATGTGCTCGCGGGACTCACGGAGGGTGTAGGAGAGCTTCTCGTTCTGGGACACGGCCTGGGCCAGCTGGCCCTTGGTCTCCAGCAGGCGCTCCTCGAGGGTGCGCACCCGCTTGGGGGCGTCCTGCAGCTTGCGCCGGAGCTGGACGACCTCCTCCTCCAACACCTTGACCTGCTCGAGCAGGGTGCCGACCTGCTGCTCGTAGGAGCCCAGTCGACGTTCGTACTCGGCGTTGCTCGAGTGGACCACCTCCTCCAGCCGGCTCCACGATGGGTCGTCCCAGTAGGTCCCAAATGGGTTTCATGGCCAACATACACCGCACCCCCCGTCACGGAGACGGTTCGGGGTTTGACTGGTTTTAACGGCGATTTCCGGGTAAATTGTCTGTCAGACGACTTTTCGCCACTTCCGGCGACACACACGAGGGGCACGATCACCATGGTCATGAAGGTCTGGATCGACCAGGATCTCTGCACGGGCGACGGCCTGTGCGAGGAAATCGCACCCGACGTGTTCACCCTCAAGGACGACGGGCTGGCCTACGTGCGGGAGGCGGGCAAGACCCTCGTCGGGAGTGGCACCGAGGCGCTGGCGATCGTGCCCGCGGGCCAGGAGGACGGCACCATCGAGTCGGCCGAAGAGTGCCCCGGAGAGTGCATCTTCATCGAGCTGTACTGATTCGCCGGCGGGGCGTCGTCCTCGCAGCATCCGTAGACAAGCGCCCGACCGAGCCACTCGGTCGGGCGCTTCGTTGTTCCGGTCCGCCCCCGGTCAGGGCTGTGACCTGGTTGTTACCTCGCTGAGAACGTCCTGTTGCCTGGCCAGCCGATGGTGTCGGTAGGAACTTCGACGCCTTCGGGAGGTCACCGACATGTCCCTTCTTCGCCGCACCGCCGCTTGGCTGGCGGGCCTGACCGTCCTGGTTGCGGGTCTGGTGTTCACCGCCGCGCCGGCCGATGCCCGCGCCTCCTGCGCCCTCACCTGGGGCAGCCTGGCCAAGGCGGCCGGCGAGCACGGGTTGGCCCCGCTGGGGCATGTCCGGACCGGGAGGCACGACTGCTTCGACCGGGTCGTGTTCGAGATCGACGGCCCCGCCCCCGGCTACGAGGTCGGCTACGTCTCCCAGGTCCGGACCGGGGGCGAGGGGGCGGTGCTGCCCGTGAAGGGTGGTGCCTACCTCCAGGTCGTCGTCCTGAGCAACGTGTTCGACGAGTTGGGCCACGTCCACTACTCGGGCAGGGTCGGCGACCGGCTCGACGTCACCGGCTACAAGACCCTCCGGGACGTGAAGTACGGCGGGTGCTTCGAGGGCCGGACCCTGTTCGGGGTCGGTACCCGGGCTCGACTCCCCTTCCGGGTGTTCACCCTGGCCGGCCCCGGTGGGCACAGCCGGATCGTGCTCGACGTCGCCCACCGCTGGTAGCGGGCCAGGCCGCGCCGGGTCAGCCGTCGAGCTCGAAGGGCTCGGCCGGCTCGAGGTCGAGGGATGCCGAGTTGATGCAGAAGCGCTGGCCACCGGGGCCGGGGCCGTCGTCGAAGACGTGGCCCAGGTGGCCGCCGCAGCGCCTGCAGACGACCTCGGTGCGACGCATGCCGAAGCTCTTGTCGACGTGGAGCTCGACCGCGTCGGCCACCGCCGGCTCGGTGAAGCTGGGCCAGCCCGTCCCCGACTCGAACTTGGTGTCGGAGCTGAACAGGGGCGCCCCGCAGCCGGCGCAGGTGTACATGCCGTCGTCCTTGGCGTTGACGTACTTCCCGGTGAACGGCCGCTCCGTGCCCTTGCCCCGCAGGACCTGGTACTGCTCGGGGGTGAGGCGGGCCCGCCACTCCTCGTCGGTGATCGCGACCGTCTTGTCCGTGTCTTGGTCTTCCATGGCCGATCAGGATAGGCAGGGGCCGGTGTCTACCGGGATCGGCGAGGTCGTCTCCAGCAGGGGACGCATCTCGCCCGCGGTCAGGGCGTAGGCGGTGGTGTCGCGGTCGGGGGCGATGGCGAAGGCGACTCCCACCACCTCCCCGTCCTCGTTGACCAGACCCGCACCCGAATCACCGGGGGCGAGATCGGCGGCCAGCACGTAGACGTTGCGGCGGACGACGGCCGATCCGTAGAGGCCTCGTCCGACGGCCCTGACCTGCTGGCGGATCGACGCCGGCGACACCGAGACGTCGGCCTGGCCCCCGGGATGGCCGAACACGGCCACGGTGGTGCCAACCGCCCCGGTGGCGATGGCGAGCGGGGACTGGTCGAGCCCGGGGACGGACAGCAGGGCCAGGTCGCGGTCGGGGTCGAAGGCGACGGCGGTGGCCTCCAGCCGGGCCCCGTCGGGACGGACGACGAAGGTGTCGTCCTGGCCCGCGACCACGTGGGCGTTGGTCATGACCAGGTCCCGGGCCACGCTGAACCCGGACCCGTCCCGCACCGACCGGCAGGCGGTGCCCTCCACCTTCACCGTGCTGGCCGTCACCCGGGCCACGGTGGCCGCAGTGAGGGGCGTGGAGGTCGGGGGCGGACCGGTGTCGAGCGACGGGAGGAGGCCGCCGAAGACCTGGGGGCTGGCGGCGGGGCCGGCCAGGCGGCGCAGGGCCTGGGACGCGTCGGGCGCGTCGGGCAGGACGGCGTCGACGATGCGCGCCACCGCCGAGTGGCGGGCCAGCCGGGCGGGCGCGCCGGTGACGTCGGACAGGGCGGGCAGGACGAGGAGCCACAGCCCGAGGAGGACCACGAAGGGGGCGGCCGCCGCCCCCGCCCCCCGGTCGAAGGGCAGGTAGGCACCGAGATCGAGCTGGGCCCGGTACCGGCTCCCAACGAGCCGCCCGAGGTACTGGCCCCCGTAGCCCACGCCCACGAAGAAGAAGGCCCCGATGATGAGCCGGACGGTGGGGTCGGTGCCGCCCAGGAAGGTGACGACGGTGGGGACGGCCAGCGTGGCCAGCACCAGGGCCTGCACCAGGAACACGCACGACGTGCCCCCGGTGACCAGCCCCAGCCGGTAACCGCCCACCATCGAGCTGACGGCGACGGCCAGGACGGCGAGGTCGAGGGCGTTCAGCTGTCGAGCGCCGGCCGGCCGTCGCCGGACTCCGGCCCGCCGAGGTCGGAAGCCGGTCGGCCGCTGTCGGAGTCCGGGAGATCGTCCTCGGGCGCCGGTCGGCCGACGTCGGACTCGGGCGCGGGCGAGCTGTCTTCGGCGGCGGGCGGGCGGGCTCGGGGGGTCGGCAGGGAGCTGTCGGGCACCAGCAGGCGGGCCGAGGTGAGGAACCCGGTGTGGGCGACCATGCGGTGGTCGGGGCGCACCGACTGGCCGGCCACGTGCCACGACCGCTGCAGCACCTCGATGGTCTGGGCCATGCCGAAGGCGCTCGCCTCCAGCGCCTCGTGCAGCTGCGCCACCTGGCCGATGGTGGGCAGGTAGGACACGAAGATCCCGCCCGGGTGGAGGGCGGACTCGGCGTGCTTCACCACCCGCCACGGCTCGGGCAGGTCGAGGACGACCCGGTCGAGGCCGCTTCAGTCCAGGTCGATGCCGTCGTAGACGTCGCGCTCCTCGATGCGGTAGTCGACGTCGGGGCCGAGGAAGGCGTGGACGTTGCGCAGGGCGACGGCGGCGAAGTCGGCCCGGATCTCGTAGCCGGTCACCGAGGCGCCGGTCTGGAGCATGGCCATGGAGAGAGCCCCGGAGCCCACCCCCGCCTCCAGGATGCGGGCGCCGCGGTAGACGTCGGCCAGCATGAGGAGGGGTCCCAGGTCCTTGGGGTAGACCACCTGGGCGCCCCTGGGCATCGACAGCACGAAGTCGGACAGGGTCGGGCGCAGGGTGAGGTAGCGGGCACCCGACGTGGCCCGCAGGGTGGTGCCCTCGTGCTGGCCGACGAAGGACGCGTGGGGGATGACGCCGGCGTGGGTGTGGAACTCGCCGCCGTCGCGCAGGGTCAGCAGGTAGCGGCGGTTCTTGCTGTCGACCACCAGCACCTTGTCGCCGACGGCGAAGGGCTCACCCGATCTCATACCGGCCCATCATGGCCGCTGCCGGTCAGGAGTCGGGCGGCAGGTGGGAGATGATCAGGCGCTGGCCGGGCTTGAGCTGCTCCCGGTAGACGACCTTGGGCTCCTTGGTGGCGAACTTCTTGAGGGTCTGCAGGCCCCAGGCGGTGACGCCGACGGCCAGCCAGGCGTTGGACTTGCCCAGGCCCCGGGCCAGGCCCAGGCGCCGCAGTCTGGTCAGCACGTCAGACCCGTCGGATCTCGACGACGGTGCTCTTCTTCCGGCCCCGGCGGACGCCGAGCAGGAAGACGAAGCCGACCACGCCGGCGGCGGCCACGCCGATGAAGGCCTTGCCCTTCTCGACCACCGCCTCGCCGGTTTCCTCCACATCGCCCCGCAGCTCACGGAGCTTGGTCTCGATGTCGGCCCGGGTGATGCGTCCGTTCTGGCTGACAGTCATGCCTTCGCCTTCTTCCGGTCGCGGGTTCCAGCCTGGACGGCCGCCAAGCGCGCCGCCGGAGGCGACGGTGAGGGTGACCAGGTACGGGATGAACGACCAGTTGCCGTCGAAGGCGTCGACCGTCTGGAGCAGGCGCAGGAGGCCCATGACGATCATGACGCCGCCCAGCCCCACGGCCAGGCTCCCGCCCAGGCCCCAGCCCGACGAAGCGGCCCAGGCCCTTGATGGGCTCGATCGTCTCCTGCTTGAAGTAGGCGACGACGAGCTGCACCAGGTTCTTGATGTCGGAGACAAAGCCGCCGCCGGCCGCCGCCTTGGCCTTCGCCGCCTGCCTCGCCTTCGCGCCAGTGGCCATGCCCGTTCCTATCCCCCCGACAACCGTTGCGCAAGCACGGCCGCCTCGTCCTCCAGGAGGGAGGCGACCAGGGCCAGCCGGTCGTCGGCCGCTTGCGCCTCCAGGACCCGTTGGGCGTCGAAGGGCCCGAGGGGGGCCAAGGCGGCCGCCTGGAACGCGGCCAGCGCGGGATCGGGGTCGAGGACGACGGTGGCGGGCGTGGCCGGCTCCCCCAGCTCGGCCTTGAGGGCCAGCACCCGGCGCAGGGCCCGCTCGACCCGGTGGCGGTCGTCGGCGGCGGCCGGTCCCGCGGGCTCGCCGTCGAAGGAGCTGACCTCGGCCCGGGGATAGGGGTCGTCGGGCAGCCAGCGGTCGACCCGGATGCGCTCGAGCCCGACCAGGCCCAGCACCCACCGTCCGTCCTCCAGCTCGGCCGCCTGCAGGACCCGGGCCCGGGTACCGACGTGGCAGCGCACGTCGCCCCCGCCCACCTCGCTGGCCCCGCTCGATGAGGACGATGCCCAGCTCGCCGTCGCCGTCGACGCAGCGCCGGGCCAGCACCCGGTAGCGGGGCTCGAAGACGTGGAGGGGCAGGATCATCGACGGGAAGAGCACCGTCCCCAGCGGGAACATGGGCAGCTCGCTCACCCGCGTCCCGTCATCGGGATCCGGTCATCGGGGTCTCGTCATTGGGGGTCGATGGCGTCGGCCGGGGGGGCCTCGGGGTAGGCGGCGAGGACGTCGACCACGTTGTCCTGGAGGGCCATGCCGGCCGCCTCGCTGGGCAACTCGTTGGCCAGGAGGGAGAAGCGCAGGGAACCGGCGGCGGCGTCGGCGTCGTCGGCGAAGCCGGTGAGGGCGGCCACGCCCAGGAGCGACCCCGTCTTGGCCCTGACCTTGCCCGCCGCGGCACTGCCGACGAACCGCTTGTAGAGGGTGCCGTTGCGGGCGGCGACGGGCAGGCCCCGGGCCAGGTCACTGTCCTCCCCCGCGCCGGCCAGGACCTGCTGGAGGAGCTGGCAGGTGAGGCGGTCGGAGCGGTCGAGGCCGGACCCGTCCACCGTGGCCACCCCGGCCAGGGGCGCGCCCGTGGCCGTCAGGTGGTCGCGGACGACGGCCAGGCCGGCGGCGGTCGAGCCGGCGCCCCCGAAGCGGACCCCGAGCTCCTTGACCAGCATCTCCGCGCCCATGTTGTCGCTGTGCTGGAGGACGGCCCCCACCACCTCGGCCATCGGCGGCGAGTCGATCGACGCGACCACGGTGGTGGCGTCGGGCGGCCGGCCCACGCCGGTGCCCCCGACGGTGACGCCCCGGGACCGCAGGAGGCTGGTGAGCACGTCGGCGGCCAGGTTGGCCGGGGAGAGGGCGTAGGACGGGGCGGCCGGGCGGAAGGTGGCCAGGCCACCGTTCACGGTGAGGGCGGCGATGGGCCCGACGTCGAAGTTGGCGACGTACCGGGGCAGCCAGCTCGGCACCAGGCGCTGGTCGTCGTAGCGGCTGTCGTCGCCCACGACCCGGCCCTGGACGGTGCGGATGCCGGCCGCCACCACCCGGTCGGCCAGGGTCTCCATGGGGGTGGACAGCTTGGGCTGGCCGTCGTAGCCGCCGTCGGCCGCGAAGTCGGCGGTGGACAGGAGGGGGTCGCCCCCGCCCACCAGCCACAGGTCGGTGACGGTCCCGCCCTTGATCGACCCGTTGGCGGCCCGGATCTCGGTGGTGAGGTGGGCGTCGCCGCCGAGCTTGGCCAGTGCCACCGCGCCGGTGACCAGCTTGAGGGCGGAGGCGGGGATGAGCGGCTGGTCGGCCTGGCGGGCGTAGACGGTGCGGCCGGTCGGGTCGCTGACGGCCAGGCAGGAGTGGTCGACGGCATCGCCGAGCGATCCGGCGGCGGTGACCTGGTCGAGGGCCGACGTCAGGCGGGAGACGGCCACCGTGCGGGCGACCACCGTCGGCAGCCGGCGGAGGCTGAACACGGGCGTGGTGAGGGGCGACGAAGCCTCATCGGAGTCGGCCGGCTGGGCGACGGCGGGGGCCGCGCCGGCGAGGGCGGCGGCCACCAGGAGCATCCCGACCCGGCGGCCGCGTCGCCGAGGCCGGCGAGGCGGCGGACAGAGGTTCATCGGGGCGAATCTATTGCCGCCCCGGGTGGCGGCGGCGCCAGGCCCCCACTTCAGGCAACGGCGACGCCGAGGCTTCCGAGCAACTCGACCACTCGGCGGCGGATCTCGTCCCGAACCGGGCGGACCTCGTCCACGCTCTTGCCGAAGGGGTCGGTGAGGAGCCAATCCTCGTAGCGCTTGCCGGGGACGAAGGGGCAGGCGTCACCACAGCCCATGGTGACGACCACGTCGGCCGCCCCGACGATCTCGTCCGTCCACCCCTTGGGCGACTCGCCCGAGATGTCGATGCCCACCTCGGCCATGGCCGCCACCGCGGCCACGTTCACCGCCGGGCCCGGTGCCGATCCGCCGGACAGGGCCACCGCCCGACCGCGGGCCAGGTGGTTGAACCACGCCATCGCCATCTGCGACCGGCCCGCGTTGTGGACGCAGAGGAAGAGCACCCGGGGCACGTCAGACATCGATCTCCTCCCTGACGGGCGGTTCGGCGGCCGAGTCGGCGACCGTCGCCGCCGGGTACAGCGCCCGCCCCACGACCAGGGCCAACGCCGCCCCCACCACCTGGGCCACCACGAAGGCCGGCACCGAGCGCCAGGCGATGCCGGCGAAGGTGTCGGTGAGGCTGCGGGCCACGGTCACCGCGGGGTTGGCGAACGACGTCGAGGAGGTGAAGAAGTAGGCCCCGCCGATGTAGGCGCCGACGGCGAAGGGGGCGAGGGCGGTGCGGGCCGAGCGGACCAGGGCGAGGACGAGGAAGACCAGGCCGAAGGTGGCCACGACCTCGCCCAGCCACAGCCCGCCCGAGCTGCGGACGGTGGTGGAGAGCTCGACCGGCGGCAGCGCGTACATCAGGTTGGCCACGACGGTGCCGAGCACGCCGCCGACGACCTGGGCGACCACGTAGGCGCCCGCCTCACCGGTGGAGAGGCCGCCCCCAACTCGGTCGACCAGGGTCACCACCGGGTTGAGGTGGGCGCCCGACACCGGCCCCACGGCCAGGATGATGGCGATCAGGGCGGCGGCGGTGGCGACCGCGTTCTCCAGCAGCTGGAGCCCGGTGTCGCCCGGCGACAGCCGGCGGGCGGCGATGCCGGAGCCGACGACCGCCACCACCAGCAGGCCCGTGCCCAGGCCCTCGGCCAGGGCCCGGCGGCCCAACGGGATGCTCAGCAACAACGGGCGGCCGACTCGGGCGCCGACCCGCAGCACATTGCCTCCGAGCCGGCCATGACCGAGCGCAAGCCGCCGTCGGCGGGCGCCTCGGCGTCGGCCAGGACGGTGTAGATCTCCCACGGCTCGCCGTCGGGCCCGTCGACCCACACCTTGTCCTGCAGGGCGAAGCAGCACGACACCTGGTCCTCGGTGACGGCCGCCAGCCCCTCGGCCCGGAAGCGGGCGGTGGCGGCCACCACGTCGTCGGTGCCCTCCACCTCCACGCCCAGGTGGTTCAGGGTGCCGGGCCGGTCGGGCCCCTCGATGAGGACCAGCTTGAGGGGAGGCTCGGCGATGGCGAAGTTGGCGTAGCCCGGCCGGCGCTTGGCCGGCTCGGTCGAGAACAGCTTGGAGTAGAACGCCACCGCGGCGTCGATGTCGGACACGTTGAGGGCCAGCTGGACTCGGGACATCATCCCCTCCTGATACATTTGCCTTGGTCGATGCATCGATCATGGCGAATGCATCGACGTTTGTCAATACGTCTGGTGAGAAACGGGAGGGCCGAGTGCGCACCGAGCCGATGACGCTCCGGGAGGTCGACGGCGAGCTCTGCTGCCCGTCGGTCCTGGCCGCTCCCCTCGACGAGCCGGAGGCCGAGGCCCTGGCCCAGTCCTTCGCCGCCCTCGCCGACCCCGTCCGCCTGCGCCTGCTGAGCCTGGTGGCGGCGGCCGACGAGGTCTGCTCGTGCGAGTTGCAGGAGCCGCTGGGCAAGTCGCAGCCCACCGTCAGCCACCACACCAAGGCCCTCGCCGACGCCGGCCTCATCGTGGGCGAGAAGCGGGGCCGTTGGGTCTACTGGCGGGTCGTCCCCGACCGGGTGGAGGCGCTGCGGACGGCCCTGGCCCCGGTGACCGCTCGGCGATAGCCGCGGGTTGCACCCCAGGGAAGCGCGAGAGCCATCGAAAGACAGTGTAACGTCTCAGGCGTTCGGGAGGAAGCCCTGTGATCACCGAGGACGACGTGCGGCGGATGGCGCTGGCGCTGCCGGCGACGACGGAGAAGCCCTCCTACGGCACGCCCGGCTTCCGGGTGAAGGACAAGCTGTTCGCCCGCATCAGGGACGAGGGCGACCTGCTCGTCGTCTGGGTGGCCGATCTGGGCGAGAAGGCGGCGCTGTTGGCGGCCGAGCCGGACAAGTTCACGACCACGCCCCACTACGACGGCCACCCCACCGTGCTGGTGCGGATGGGGGCGGTCGACCTCGACGAGCTCGGGGAGCTCCTCGCCGACGCCTGGCGGGCGCGGGCCCCCCAGCGACTCCGCGACGCCCTCGACCGCGGGATGTGAACTACGCCGGCGAGCGGCGACCCAGTCGGGCGGGGACGATCGTCACCGGGAACGGGTAGGTGGCGACGTAGGGCTCGTCGCCCACCACCTTGGCCGCCTCCTCGTAGCGGCCGTCGACCAGGCGCAGGACGGTGAGGCTGGGGTCGTCCGGGTCGACCAGCCAGTACTCGGGCACCCCGGCCGCTTCGTAGGCGAGGCGCTTGGTGCCCTGGTCGATCAGGCGGGTGCTGCGGGACCCGACTTCGACGAGGAGGAGGGGCGTGCGCTCGAGCCGGGCCCGACCAACGTCGGTGTCGAGGGCCACGACGATGTCGGGCTCGAAGTAGGTGACCTCGCTGACGTAGAAGTCGAACGGCGCGGGCACGACGAAGTGCTCCTGGCCGGCCGCCGCCATCAACGCGAACGTCAATTTCGCAACGAAGCTCTGATGTTCCGCGTCGGGGGCCGGTGTCACCAGGAGCACCCCCTCGACCAACTCGTAACGGCAGCTGTGGTCGGGGAAGCGCTGGACCTGGTCGTAGGTGAGAGGGGTTTCCCAAAGCGGGGTGATAGCCATCGAAAGACAGTGTAACTCCGGCTAGATCCGGGCCGCGGCGCGGGCGGTGAGGTAGGCGCCCACGGTGACGCCGAGCGGGCTCGGCCTGGCCGCGGTGACGAGGGGCGTGGGCGACCAGGGGGCGTCGCTGGCGGGCGTCAGCGAATGAGGGTCGGCGAATGAGGGTCGGCGAGAGGGCCGAGCGCTTCCGTCAGGCCTCTTCGACCCCGGGCCGGCGGGGGCCGATGAGGCCGGCGTGGTCGGTCAGGCGTCGGCGGTGGGAGGCGCGGCGACGCCCAGGCCGCCCAGCGCGGCTTCGCCGGTCGGCGGCGTCTCCGCGGGCAACGGCCCGGTCTGGCCGTCGGCGTCGCCGTCGGGCGATCGGTAGTGGCTGCCGATGCCGACGGCGATGGCGACCAGGGGCACGGCGAGGAAGGCGCCCAGCAGCCCGCCCACCAGCAGACCGGCCGACACCGCCCACACCGTGACCAGGGCGTGCAGGCGCACCGCCCGCTCCAGGATGAGCGGCTGCAGGAGGTTGCCCTCGATCTGCTGCACGGCCACGGTGGCCGCCACCACCAGGAGGGCGGTGCCAAGTCCGTTGGTGACGAGGGCCACCACCGCGGCCATGAGCCCGGCCACGCTGGCTCCCACCAGGGGGATGAACCCGCCCAGGAAGGTGAGCACGGCCAGGGGCAGGATCAGGGGCACGCCCAGCGCCCACAGGGCGAGGCCGATGAGGACGGCGTCGATGAAGCCGGTGGCGGCGGTGGCCACCAGGTACTGCTTCATGATGAACCGGGCGTGGAGGGTGATGGCGACGGCGTCGTCGCGCGACGACCGGGGGATCCGCTGACGGAGCCAGTCGCCCATGCGGGCGCCGTCCTTCATCACGAAGAACAGGGTGAACAGTATGAGGACGAGGCCGCCCAGGACCTCGCTCGCCAGCCGGGCCTGCCCCGCGGCCTGCTTGGCGACACCACCCGACGCCTTGCCCACCGTCGCCCGGAAGTCGGCCTCCAGCTCGTCGACCTTCTCCTGGGACCAGTTGAGGGGATCGCCCTGGGCCCACTCCTTGGCATCGTCGACGGCCACGTCGATCTGCCGGCCAAGGTCGCCGAACTGGGAGGCGACGCTGGCGCCGATCCACACCAGGGCGGCCAGCACCACACCCAGGAAGCCGAGGAAGACGGTGGCTGCGGCCAGGGCCGGCGGCCAGCCGTGCCGGCGCAGGCGGGCCGCCAGCGGTTCGAGCACCGAGGCCAGGAAGAGGGCCAGCACCACCGGCACCACCACCACGTACAGCTTGATGAGGATCAGGATGAGCAGCGCGGCGGCGGCGGCCACCACCAGGATCCGCCACCCCCAGGCGGCGGCGCCGTCGAGCACGCGGGGGACCTTCACCCCGCTTCCCGGAGGAGGCACCCGGGTGCGGGGGCCGTTCTCGTCGTCCACGGGGGCCAACACTACGGTGGCGACATGCCCGGGACCGCGGCCGGCTACTCGGGGACGCCTCTGCCCCGCAAACTCGGGATCAAGGAGGGCTTCCGGGTCGCCCTGGTGGGGGCGGCGGAGGGCTTCGGTCCGGAGTTGGAACCGCTGCCCGACGGGGTCCACCTCATGCGCCGTCTCCCGGCCGGCGCCGAGGTCGACCTGGCCCTGCTGTTCGTCACCAGCCGCCACCAGCTGGCCACCCGGTTCCCTGCCCTCGCCCCCCACCTTCCTCCCGCCGGCGCCCTGTGGGTGGCCTGGCCCAAACGGTCGTCGGGCGTGGCGACCGATCTCACCGAGGACGTGCTGCGGGACGTGTGCCTGCCGCTCGGGTGGGTCGACACCAAGGTGTGCGCCGTCACCGACGTGTGGTCGGGCCTCAAGTTCGTCCTCCGCCAGGAGAACCGCCCGCCCCCTGGTTGAGGCTTCTCTACCCGAGAGCGCCGAAGGAGCCGATGGCGGGGCCGATGACGGTGGCCATGATCGGCGGGAAGATGAACAGGACCAAGGGGAACATGATCTTCACCGACTGGGCGGTGCTGTCCGGGCCCTACGGTTCGAGGGCCGCCCGGAAGATCGAGCGGAGGTGCTCGAGACGGGCTTCGAGGACGTCGGGGGCGAGGGGGTCGCCGCCGAGGAGGTCCTCCAGGAAGGGGACGTCGCTGAAGTAGCTGAGCAGGGCCCCGTAGATGGTGAAGAAGAGCTGCTCGGGGTCGTGCTTGCGCAGGCGGCCGGCGGCCATCTCCCCCTCGAAGAACACCACCGCCCGGGTGAAGAGGGGCCGCAACCCGGCGCCGAGCTCCGCGCCCAGCCGGGTGGCGTCCTCCAGGGCCTCCCGTCGCACCAGGCGGACAAAGGCGGGGTGGGCCATGAAGAAGCGGAAGCCGGCGGTGAGGATCCGGTCGACCTGTGCCCAGCCGGTGCGGGTGCCGTTGGAGAGCGTGGCCTCCTCCACCCGCTGGTACCAGTCGGCCAGGGCCCGCTCGAACACCTCGCGGTAGAGGGCTTCCTTCGACGGGAAGTGGTGCAGGAGGCTCGGCCGGCGGATGCCGACGGCGGCCGCGATGTCGTTGAGCGACGTGCCGTCGTAGCCGTGCTCGGAGAAGCAACGCAGGGCCTCGACCAGGATGGCGTCGCGCGTCGACGGCGGGCGGCTTGCGGCGGGCCTTGGCGGCGGAAGTCTTGGCCGGCGGGGCCGCAGCCATCGGGCCGGTCTTGCCGCTAGCCAACGAGCACGCCCGCAACGTCGTCGGGCAGCATTCCGGCCAGGCTACCCCCTGCGACCCTGGACCCCACGGTTCCCTCGCCGGGCAGGTAGGACACAACAGTGGGTTACACGACCCGAACTGGTGACGGTTTTGGTCGCCTGGGCGACCGGGTCCGTCACCGGTTCGGAGTCGGGGGCTACTTGAGCAGGCCCCGGACGGCGTCGGCGATGGCGGAGGCGTCGATGCCGGCCGCGGCCAGCAGCTCGTCGGGCTTGCCCGAGGTGGGCATGCCGGAGACGGCCAGGCGGACGATCGACACCGCCTCCCCCGACTCGACCAGCGCCCCCGCGACCGCGTCGCCGATGCCGCCCTCTGGCCAGTGGTCCTCGACCACCACGATCTTGCCGCCCGTGGCCTGGACGGCGGCGGTGATGCCGGCGCCGTCGATGGGCTTGACCGAGTAGGCGTCGACCACGCGGACGTTGACGCCCTCGGCGGCCAGCGCGTCGGCTGCCTTGAGAGCTTCGCCCACGGTGATTCCGCCGCCGACGATCGTGACCTGGTCGGAGTCGGACGAGCGCACGACCTTGGAGCCGCCGACGGGGAAGTCCTCGTCGGGGCCGTAGATGGTCTCGGTGTTGGCCCGGGTGGTGCGCAGGTAGACAATGCCGTCCATGTCGGCCATGGCCGCCACCAGCTTGGCCGTCTGGTTGGCGTCGCACGGGTAGAGGATCGTGGAGCCGTGGATGGCCCGCAGGGAGGCGATGTCTTCCAGCGCCATCTGCGACGGGCCGTCCTCGCCGATGGAGCAGCCGACGTGGGAGCCGACGATGTTCAACCGGGCCCGGCTGACGGCGGCCATGCGGACGAAGTCGTAGGCCCGGGCCAGGAAGGCGCCGAAGGTGGAGGCGTAGGGCACCCAGCCCCGCACCTGGATGCCGATGGCGTTGGCCACCATCTGCTGCTCGGCGATGAAGCACTCGATGTAGCGGTCGGGGTGGGCCTCGCGGAAGATCTCGGAGAAGGTGGAGTTGGAGACCTCGCCGTCGAGGGCCACCACGTCGCCCCGGGCGTTGCCGAGGGCGGCCAGGGCCTCGCCGTAGACCTTGCGGGTGGCGATGGAGCTGCCCAGCTCGTAGGTGGGCAGCTCGAGCTCGCCGCTGGTCTCGAACACGTGGGGCTTGCCGTCGGTGGGCGGGCTGGGGACGGTGGCGGTGATGCCCCGATCGCCGCCGAGCTCCTCGATGGCGCCGGGGATGTCCTCCAGGGGCTTGCCGTGGGCGTTGAGCTGGTCCTCGACCGCCTTCACGCCCTTGCCCTTCTTGGTGCGGGCCAGGATCACGGTGGGCTTGCCCTTGGTGGCCACCGCCTCGGCGAAACCGGCGTCGATGGCGTCGACGTCGTGGCCGTCGAGCTCGATGACGTGCCACCCGAAGGCGGCGAACTGGGCCTTGTAGGGCTCCATGTCCCACCCGTAACGGGTGGCCCGGCTCTGGCCGAGACGGTTCACGTCGACGATGGCGACCAGGTTGTCGAGCTCCTCGTAGGACGCGGCCGCGGCCGCCTCCCACATCGAGCCCTCGGCCATCTCCGAGTCACCGCAGACGACCCAGGTGCGGTAGGGCAGCTGGTCGAGGCGCTTGGCGCAGATGGCGACGCCGACGGCGATGGGCAGGCCCTGGCCGAGGGAGCCGGTGGCCACGTCGACCCAGGGCAGGCGGGGGGTGGGGTGGCCCTCCAGCCGGCTGCCGATGTGGCGGTAGGTGTCCATCTCGTCCTGGGTGACGGCGCCCACCGCCTTGTAGATGGCGTAGATCAGGGGCGAGGCGTGGCCCTTGGAGAAGATCAGGTGGTCGGCGTTGGGGTTCTTGGGATCGTTGAAGTCGTAGTGCAGGTACTTGGTGACCAGCACGGCCATGAAGTCGGCGGCCGACATCGACGAGGTGGGGTGTCCGGACTTGGCCGCACCGCTGATCTTCACTGCGTCGACCCTGAACTGCTGGCCGAGGTCACGCCACTGCTGGGACTCACTCATCAAGAACTCCTTCGCTGGGCGGCGGCCGGGCCATCCCCGGGCAGGGTCGAGCCGCTCACAGAGACGCCCATCCTATGTTCACCCCAGATGGGTCTCCACAGGGCGGCTACCTTCGGGGCATGGACATCGTCTCGGCTCTCTTCGTCGAGGGCATCGACATGCGTCAGGTCCCGGGCCCGTCGACCCGTTTCGACCTCACCGGGGTGATGTTCTCGATCGCGGCCCCGTCGCCGCCGCCGATCACCCTGTCGCCGCATCTCATCGTGTTCATCCGCTGCCGGGCCGACGAGCCGGGGCAGGGGACGATGGAGGTTCGCTTCCTCGACGCGGCCGGCGAGGAGGTGGCCCGCAACGCCCAGCCGGTCAACGTCCAGCCGGGCAAGTTCGGGCGCCAGCTGGTGAAGGGCGACATGAAGTACGACGACTACGGCACCATCGAGGCCCACGTCCGCCTCGTCGGCGGGCCCACCGTCGTCGTGCCGCTCACCCTCCTGCCCGCGCCCGCGTGACACCCTCCGGGGCCAGGTTCGCGGCCGGGCTCTCCCAGCACCCGTCGCCGGCGGTGGCGGTGGGCGAGGTGCTGGGCCAGGTCCTCGACCGGCTGGGGCCCGATAACCCCCCTGACCTGGCCCTTCTCTTCGTCACCCCGCCCCACGCGGGGGCCTTGGACGACGCCGTCCGGGCCATCCGCGACATGCTCCACCCCGGGGCCCTGCTCGGCTGCGCCGCCGTCTCGGTGGTGGGTGGAGGCCGGGAGGTGGAGCAGTCCCCCGGCGTCTCCCTGTGGGCGGGGATGACGGGGCCGGTCACGCCCTTCCACCTCACCGCCATCGAGACGCCCGACGGCCAGACCGTCACCGGCTGGCCCGACGAGATCGACGACGACCCCAGCGCCCTCCTCCTCATCCCCGACCCCTTCAGCTTCCCGACCGACAACTTCCTCCAGCGCCTGGCCCAGGACCGGCCCGGCTTGACGGTGGTGGGCGGGGCGGCCTCCGCCGCCCGTGGTCCCGGCGGCAACCGGCTGGTGATCGACGACCGGGTGGTCACCGACGGCGCGGTCGGTGTCTTCCTGCCGGCGGCGCTGAAGGTGACCACGGTGGTGTCCCAGGGCTGCCGGCCGGTGGGCACCCCCTACGCCGTCACCCGGGCCGAGGACAACGTGGTGTTCGAGCTGGGGGGCAAGCCCGCCCTGGAGCGGTTGCAGGAGGTGGCGGCGGGGGCCTCCGACGCCGATCGCCGCCTGCTGTCGCAGTTCATCCACATCGGGCGGGTGATCGACGAGCGCAAGGTCGACTTCGACCGGGGCGACTTCCTCATCCGCAACGTGCTGGGGGCCGACCCCCGGGCGGGGGCGATCATGGTGAACGACGTGGTGGAGGTGGGGGCGACGCTGCAGTTCCAGGTGCGGGACGCGGCGTCGGCGGGCGAGGACCTGGCCCATCTCATGGGCTCCCGCACGTCGGACGCGGCCCTGCTGTTCACGTGCAACGGGCGGGGCTCGCAGATGTTCCCCACCCCCGACCACGACGCATCGGTGGTGTCGGAGAGCCTGGGAGGCGTGCCGCTGGCGGGCATGTTCTGCGCCGGCGAGCTCGGTCCCATCGGCGGTCGCAACTTCGTCCACGGCTTCACCGCCTCGGTGGTGCTCTTCGAGGAGGGCGGCCCGGCCGCGTCCTGAACCTCCCTCCGGGGCGGGTTTCTCGTTTACGATCCTCCTGCCGACGAGGGGGAGGGTCGTTGCCGGTCGACTTGCGGAGTATCCGACGGGCGCTCCCCGAAGGCCGGACCCTTCCCGAGGAGCTCTGGACCCGCCGCCACCGGGGGATCCTCGTGCTCCTCTGGGCCCACGCCGCCTTCATCCCCCTCTTCGCCCTGGGGAAGGGTTTCTCGTTGATGCACACGGCCCTGGAGGCGGCCGTGGTCCCCGCCCTGGCCCTGATCGCGACGTCGCCCTCCTTCAACCGCCGGCTCCGCAGCACGGCCGCCTCCTTCGGGCTCCTGTCGGCCTCGGCCGTGCTGGTGCACCTCTCGGGCGGGGTCATCGAGATGCACTTCCACTTCTTCGTCATGGTGGCCGTGGTGGCCCTGTACCAGGACTGGATCTGCTTCCTGGCCGCCATCGCCTACGTGCTCGTGCACCACGGCATCCTGGGCGCGTTGGACCCGGACTCGGTCTTCAACCACTACGCCGCCCTCAACCACCCCTGGAAGTGGGCCGCCATCCACGCCTTCTTCATCGCCGGGATCAGCGTGGCCTGCCTCGTGGGCTGGCGGGAGAACGAGAACGTGCTCGACCGGGAGCGGGAGGCCGAGGACCGGCTGCGGGAGGAGACCCGCATCGTCGAGACCCTCAACGAGGTGGGGCGCACGGTGGCCGCCGAGCTCGACCTGCACACCGTGGTGCAGCGGGTCACCGACGCCGCCACCGACCTCACCGCGGCCGCCTTCGGCGCCTTCTTCTACAACGTGGTCGGCCCCCAGGGTGAGTCGTACATGCTCTTCGCCCTCTCGGGGGTGCCGGCGGAGGCGTTCGCCGGCCTCCCGATGCCGCGGAACACGGCCGTGTTCGCGCCCACCTTCGCCGGCGTCGGCACCGTCCGGCTCGACGACGTCGCCGCCGACCCCCGCTACGGCCACACCCCGCCCCACCACGGCCTCCCCGAGGGCCACCCGCCGGTGCGCAGCTACCTGGCCGTCCCGGTCCGTTCGGCGCGGGGGGAGGTGCTGGGCGGGCTGCTCTTCGGCCACCCGGAGCCGGCCCGCTTCACCGACGTCGACGAGCGCCTGGCCGAGGGGATCGCGGCCCACGCCGCCGTCGCCATCGACAACGCCCGCCTGTACGACGCCGAGCACCAGTCCCGCAAGGTGGCGGAACGGGCCCAGCGGCGGCTGGCGGTGCTGGCCGACGCCAGCCGGGTGCTGGCCTCGTCGCTCGACGTCGACGAGATCCTCGGCGAGCTGTCCCGGATCGTGGTTCCGGGCCTGGCCGACGCCTGCGTGGTGTTCCTGGCCGGCGACGACGCCACCCTGCACCCGGTGGTCGTCGCGCCCGCCGATCCGTCCCCCGACGCCGGCGCCGGCGTCCCGGACTGGCCCGGTCGGGACCCGGTGGGCGCGGCCGACACCGTCCACCCCGTCGCCCGCGGCTTCACCACCGGCGAGAGCGTCCTGTTCACCGAACCGCAGGACGCGGTCACCTCGGCCATGGTGGTGGCGCTCGTGGGTCGGGAGGGACCCCTCGGCGCCTTGGCCCTGAGCACCACCGCGACATCGGGACGGGTGCTGAGCGACGACGACGTGTCCCTGGCCGAGGAGCTGGGGCGGCGGGCGGCGGTGGCCGTCGAACACGCCCGGCTCTACGCCAGCCAGCGCAGCGCGGCCGAGACCCTCCAGCACAGCCTGCTCCCGGAGGTGCTGCCCGAGCTCCCCGGCGTCGCCATCGCCAGTCGCTACCAGGCCGGCGGGCCGGGCGTGGAGGTGGGCGGTGACTGGTACGACGTCCTGGCCCTGCCCGACGGGCGCCTGGCCCTGGCCATGGGCGACGTGGTCGGCCGGGGCGTTCCGGCGGCGTCGCTCATGGGTCAGCTCCGCAACGGGCTGCGGGCCTACATCGTCGAGGGACGCTCCCCGGGGCAGGTGCTCGGCCTCCTCAACCGGCTCCTCCGGGAGGTGGGGGCGCCCCACCAGATGGCGACGCTGGTGGTGATGGTGCTCGACCCGGAGACGGGCGAGCTCCGGTACGCCAACGCCGGACACCCGCCGCCCCTGGTGGAGGCGGACGACGGCGTATCGCAGTTCCTCGAGGGTGCGGTGAGCGTGCCCCTCGGCGCCATCGGCCACGCCGAGTACCCGGAGGCCGTCTTCGCCCTCACCCCCGGGTCGACCCTGATCCTCTACACCGACGGCCTGGTGGAGGACCGCACCATGCCCCTCGACGTGGGGCTGGCTCGGCTCCAAGCCAGCCTGCTGACCGCCCCCGACGACATCGACGCCATGTGCGAGCACGTCACCGCCCACGTGCGGGCGGCGGAGTGCGCCCAGGACGACATGGCGATCCTGGCCGTGCGGTGGCTGGAGCTGGGGGCCACCCTCGAGCTGCAGCTGCCCAGCCAGGCCCGGGTGCTGCGGCCGCTGCGGGCCGCCCTGCGCCGATGGCTGGCGGCGGCGGGGGTGAGCGACCACGAGGCCTACGAGATCCTGGTCGCCACCACCGAGGCGTGCTCCAACGCCATTCGCCACGGCGCGCCCCAGGCGACCCACTTCGACCTGCGGGCCGAGCTCAACGGCGACCTGGCCATCGTCGTGCGCAGCGCGGGCCGGTGGCGGGAGCGGCGGCCGTCGGCGCCCGGCGGCCGAGGGCTCGACATCATGCGCCAGTTCATGGACGAGACCCAGGTCGACGGCGGGGACGAGGCCACCGAGATCCGGATGCGGCGGCGGCTGGTGAACGACCAGCCGGTGTCGGGGGCGGGTGTCGATGCGCCTTGAGCTGACGGACGACGACGGCATCGTGGTGGCGGCCGTCATCGGCGACATCGACTTCGGCACGGCCGACGACCTCGCCCGCGACATCGCCCTGGCCCTGCCCGACTCCGCCGCCGGCCTCGTGCTCGACCTCACCGACGTGCGCTACGTCGACAGCAGCGGGGTCCGGGTGATCTTCGAGCTGGCCGCCCAACTGGGGATCTCCGGCCGCCGGCTGGCCCTGGCCGTCCCCGAGACGTCACCCGTCCGCCGGTTGATAAAGATCACCCGGCTGGAGGAAGCCGTCCTGCTGTGCACCAGCAGCCCCGAGTGCTCAGAGATGCTGCGCCAGGCGTAAAACCCGCTTCACCAGGGCCGAAACAGGGGCTGACGCTTACACTCCGAGGGTGGGAGAACGGCGAACGGCGATGGCCGCCGTGCTCATCACCGACCTGGTCGGGTCCACCGAGCTCATGGCCACCATCGGGCAGGACGAGTTCCGGGACTTCCTGCGCGACCACTTCGCCCGCCTGGGCGAGGTGGTCGACCAGCATCGGGGCACGCGGATCAAGACCCTGGGCGACGGGATACTCGCCACCTTCCCGTCGGCCACCGACGCGGTGGCCTGCGCCGTCGCCTCGCAGCAGGTCGTCGAGCGGCGGGGCCGTCCCGGAGGGGCAGCCGGTGGCCATGCGGGTGGGGCTGGCGCTGGGCGAGGTGGGCATGGAGGACGGCGACGTCCTGGGCACGCCGGTGGTGGAGGCGGCCCGGTTGGCGGCGGTGGCCGGCGGCGGCCAGATCCTGGCGTCGGACGTGGTCCGCGTGGTGTGCGACGACCCCGGCCGGGCCCTCTTCGTCGAGGTCGGCGACCTCATCCTCAAGGGCCTGCCCGACCCGGTGACCACCTTCGAGGTGGTGTGGAAGCCGCTGCCGGTCTCGGCCGTGCCGCTGCCGCCCCTGCTCACCGACATCGGCCCCATCTTCGTGGGCCGCGACGCCGACCTCGAGCGCTTCCAGGCGGTGTGGGACGACGCCGGGTCGGGCGAGCTGCGCCTGCTCCTGCTGGCGGGGGAGCCCGGGGTGGGCAAGACCCGGCTGGCGGCGGAGATGGCCAGCTGGGCCCACCAGGCGGGGTCGACGGTGCTGGCCGGACGCTGCGACGAGGACCTGCCCGTCCCCCAACAGCCCTTCGTGGAGGCCCTGCGCCACTTCGTCGACCACTCCCCCGACGCGGGCCTGGCCGAGTCCCTCGGCCGCTACGGCGGCGAGCTGGTCCGGCTGCTCCCGGAGCTGGCGACCCGGGTGCCGGGCCTGCCGCCGCCCATCCGGTCCGACCCGGAGACGGAGCAGTACCGCCTGTTCGACGCGGTGGCGGCGTGGCTGGGCCGGGCCTCGGCCGAGCGCCAGCTCCTCCTCCTGCTCGACGACCTCCAGTGGGCGGCCAAGGCCAGCCTGCTCCTCCTGCGCCACCTCCTGCGGACGCCCGGCCTGGGCCGGGTCGTGGTCGTCGGCACCTACCGCGACACCGAGCTCAGCCACGACCATCCCCTGGTCGGGCTGATGGCCGACCTCCGCCGCCATCCCGGGGTCAGCCGCCTGTCGCTCGACGGGCTGGTGGAAGCCGACGTGATGGCCTTCGTGGAGCAGTCCGCGGGCCACGCCCTGGTCGACGAGGGCGCGGCCCTGGCCCGGGCCATCCACGCCGAGACCCAGGGGAACCCGTTCTTCCTGCGGGAGGTCCTCCGCCACCTGGTGGAGACGGGGGCGGTCACCGTCGACGACGGCCATTGGCGCGTCGCCCTCGCCCTCGAGGACGTGGGCATCCCCGAGGGCGTGCGGGAGGTCGTGGGCCGGCGCCTGGCCCGGCTGTCGGGGCCGGCCAACACCGTCCTCAAGCTGGCCGCGGTCCTCGGCACCGACTTCGAGCTGGCCCAGCTCCAGGCCGCCGGAGACTTCGAGGAGGACGACGTGCTGTCGGCCCTGGAGGAGGCGATGGGGGCGCGGGTGCTGATCGAGCCGTCGGGGGCGACGTCGCGCTACCGCTTCTCCCACGCCCTCGTCCGGGAGACGGTCTACGGGGAGCTCTCGGCCGCCCGGCGGGTGGTGCTCCACCGCCGCATCGGCGAGGCCATCGAGTCGCTGTACGGGGGTCGGCTCGACGAGTACCTGCCCGCCCTCGCCCACCACTACGGCCAGGCCTCGGTGCCGGCGGCCAGCACCAAGGCGCTCGAGTACGCCGTCGGGGCCGGCAACCGGGCCGTGGCCCAGATGGCCAACGACCAGGCCGCCTCCTACTACCAGCGGGCACTGGAGCTGCTGGCGGTCGTCGAGCCGGCCGGCGACGACCCCCGCCGCCTCGACCTGCTGCTGCGCCTGGGCGACGCCCAGCGGCTGGCGGGCGACCCCGCCCACCGGGAGACGCTGCTGGCCGCGGGCCGGCTGGCCGACGAGCTGGACGACCCTGCCGCCCTGGCCCGGTCGGCCCTCGCCAACTACCGGGGGGTGTGGGCGACGGTGGGGGCGGTCGACGAGGAACGGGTGGCCATGCTCCAGACGGCTCTCGACGCCCAGGAGCCGGTCGACAGCCCGGTGCGGGCCCGGCTGCTGGCCAACCTGGCGGTGGAGGTCGTCTACGGCAAGGAGGCCAACCGGGGCCGGGAGCTGAGTGCCGAGGCCCTGGCCATGAGCCGGCGCCTGGGCGACCGCGCCACCCTGGCCGAGGTCCTGCGCTCCCGTGTGGTCGCCATCTGGGCGCCCACCACGGTGGACGAGCGGCTGGCCCACACCCGGGAGCTGCTCGACGTGGCCGGCACCCTGGGCGACTCGGTGCTCGTCTGCGCCGGGTCGTGGCACCGCTTCGTGGCCGCCATGGAGGCCGGCGACGTGGCCGAGGCCGACACCTGCCTCGACGCGGCCGAGCTGCTGGCGGCCGAGCTGGGTCAGCCCACCGCCCGCTGGTTCTCCATGATCCTGCGGGCCAACCGGCTGCTGGTGGCGGGCGAGGTGGACCGGAGCGAGGCCGTGTCCTACCAGGCCCTGGAGCTGGGCCGGGCCGGCGGCCATCTCGACGCCGTGCTCCTCCACTCGGTGCACATGTTCAACGTCTGCTTCGAGCGGGGGACGCTGGCGGCGATCGCGGAGGCGGTGGCCCGGGTGACGGCAGCCAACCCCGGCGTCACGTCCCTCCAGGCCACGGTGGCTCTCCTCCACGCCGAGCTGGGCCAGTTCGACCAGGCCCGCCTCGCCTACGAGCCCCTGCTGGGCCAGCTCACCGAGCTGCGCCAGGAGCCGTACTGGCTGCGCACCGTCTCCCAGGCCGCCTACGCCTGCCACCAGCTGGGCGACCGGTCCGGGGCCGGGGTCCTCCTCCACCTGTTGACGCCCTTCGAGGACCAGATGGTGTGCACCGGCCTCAGCTGGGGCGGCTCGGTCTCCTACTACGCGGGCCTGCTGGCCGCCACCCTGGGCCACCTCGACCGGGCCGACGCCAGCCTGGCCAAGGCGGAGATGGCCCACGCCGCCATCCCCGCCCCCGCCTGGCTGGCCCGCACCCGCCTGGCCCGCGCCGCCGTCCTGCTCGAACGGGGCGCGCCCGCCGACGCCGAGCCGGCCCGCGTCCTGCTCGAGCAGGCCCTGGCGACCGCCCGCCAACTGGGCCTGACCACCCTCGAGCTTCGGACCACGGCCGCCCTCACCGCCCTCACCGCCACCTGAGGCCCGGCGCCGCACTCCCGACTGGACGTCAGCCGTTCACGCTCACTTCCAGGATCTTGGGCGACATGCGCCACGTGGATTCGTCCTCCTTGGCCATCGCCGTCTGGAGCTCGTCGAGGTCGGCCCGGAACTGCCGGAAGGCGGCCCTCCCGGCGTCGTCGACGCCCAGGTAGTCGAGGTCGCGCACCAGGGGGGCCCGCTTCACGTTGAGGATGAAGTTGAAGTTGACCAGCCGCTGGTAGTGGTCGACCGGGGTCCGTCCGCCGTTCCTGAGCACCCGCACCGGGTGGGCGTCGGCCCACAGCTGGTAGTGCCAGAGGCCGGTGCCCATGACCTCGTGCTCGACAGTGGCCACGTGCAGGAGGATGGCCGCCAGCCGGGCCACGCCGTCGATCGTGAGCTCACCGCTTTCGGCCACCACGTGGTCGACGCCTCCCGGCAACCGCCGGTTGAGGTCGGCCACCCAGGCGACGACGGCGACGTCGGCCCGGATCTCGTCGTCCGACCGGTAGCAGCCGTGCAGGTAGCGGAGGGCGTGGGCGTGCATGACGTCGAAGTGGGACCGCCGGTTCTCGAACGACGGCTGGTCGAAGGGCGCCCCGGCCAGGCCCCGCCGGTCGACGTCGGCGTAGGGGTCGAAGGTGGTGATGTCGTAGTGCTCGTAGGAGTCCTCCAGGAGCCGGCACATCCCCTCGTGGGTGAAGCTGAACACCCGGTCGAAGTCGCCGCCCTTCATGAGGATGAGGTCGGTGACCAGCTCGTTCGAGTACTGGGTGCCCCACATGTGGGGCCACAGGAGCCGGAGGAGGCGGTGGTCGGCGGGCAGGCTGTTGCGGGTGGCGACCGAGCTCTGGGCGGCCGTCGCCAGGTGGACCCAGGTGAAGTGGCGCACCAGCGACAGGTGGTTGGTGGCGGCACAGAGGGCCAGCCGGGTGGCGTCGGCCCAGGTCACGTCGTCGGGCGTGATCACGCCCAGCTCGCAGTCGATCTCGACCGCGGACACCCCTCGCCGGTCGGCGTCGATCTCGAAGCGCACCCGCACGCCGAGCGAGCGCAGGCCCTGGTGGTGCTCGTACCGGCTCAGGTGCCGGAAGTCCCACTCGTAGCCCGGGTCGCACTCGTCGCCCGGGCGGGGAACGGCGGTGAGGTAGTAGGAGTACGGGCCGGCCACGGCCAGCCGGCCGAGGTCGACGGGCTTCGCGGGGTCGTCGGGGAACTCGTCGGGACGCATGGGCATCACGTCGTCCATCGCCTTGCGGTGGCCCTTGCGGTAGGCCTGGGCGAGGGCCCGGCGGGGGTCGGCGCTGATCTGGGGCAGTCCCGGCCGGTGGGGCGGGAACACCCGGGTGAGGAAGGCCTGCAGCCGGATCAGGCGCAGGTTGCGCACCTTCTTCTCGTCAATGGGAACGTGGTCGGCCACCAGGATCTTGGTGATCGGGATCCCGGGATAGCGATCACGCATCGGGATGGTCCGGATCGTCCGCTGGCGGGCGGTCGGCTCCGGAATGTCCTGCGGGGTGTTCATCCCATACTTACGGACGACCACCGCATTCCAAAAGGTCCTGCGTAGAGTCCACATCTTCCTGTCCCCCCCAGTGGGTTTGACATCCCCCGGCCGCCGGCACGTACAAGACTTCCCCTACTGGAGTGCGGACTTCGGCCCCTGATACACGCTTCGGGAATTTCTCCTCGTGGGGTGGATCGAGACCGCAATTCCGGTGGGCATACCTTCCGCTCCGTTCCCGGCCGTTGGTCGCGGCCGTTGTCCACAGCCTCGTCAGTCGCGGCGCGGGCGACGATGCCGGCGGACACGTTCGGAACATGACGAGGGACACAGTTCGCTGCGGGCGATAGCGTCGGGCGGGCGTGGAATGGCGGCTGCTGCGGGGCGTCCCCGAGGACAAGGTGGAGCGGGTCCTGGCCGGCGCCCGCCGCCGACGCTGGCCCAAGGGCGCGGTCCTGTTCCGGGAGGGCGACGAAGCGGCGACGCTGCACCTCATCGCCAGGGGCCGGCTGGCCGTGCGCGTCACCACCCGTCGGGGCGACGTGCTGACGGTGGAGCTGCTCGGCCCGGGCGACGTGGTGGGCGAGCTGGCCTTCCTCGCCGCCGACGCCCGCCGCTCGGCCACCGTCGTGGCCCTGGAGGCGAGCGAGACGCTCGTGCTGGACCGCGACGTCTTCGAGGAGTTGAGCGCCCAGGACCCGTCGGTGTCGGAGGTGTTGCTGCACCTGCTGGCCGAGCGCATCCGCCGGCTCGACGCCCGGTTGCTGGAGGCCCTCTACGTGCCCGCCGACCTCCGCATCCTGCACCGGCTGCAGGAACTGGCCACCATGTACGGCGACGTCATCCCCCTCACCCAGGAGGACCTGGCCGGGCTGGCCGGCACCACCCGGGCCACGGTCAACCGGGTGCTGCGGCGGGAGGTCGAGGCGGGAACGGTCGCCCTCAGCCGGGGCCGGATCACGATCCTCGACCGGGCGCCCGTCGCCCGCTGGGCCCGCTGACGGAACCGGCCACTGCCGCTGTGCGTCTGTACCAGGGTGAGGAGTGAGGTGGCGGCCCGCGACGAGAGGGTGGATGGCGAACAGGTTGATGGCGGGCAGGTCGAAGGCGACGAGCTCGACGAGGATGTCGCGCCGCCGATCCGGACCCCTCCCCCCGGTTCGCTGGCCGACCTCTACCGGGAGCGCTACGTGCCGATGGTGAGACTGGCGTACCTGATGGTCGGATCGACCACCGTGGCCGAGGACCTGGTCCAGGACGCCTTCGCCCGCATGCACCGCCACTGGGACACCACCGAGCACCCCCGGGCCTACCTGCGCACGGCCGTGGTCAACGCCTGCCGGTCGCACCTGCGCCGGGTGGTGCTGGAGCGGGCCTACCGCCGCCACCCGTCGGTGATGGCGGGGGCGACCGGCGACGGCGTGCTGGGCGAGGCCGACGAGCTCTTCGACGCCCTGGCCGCCCTCCCGTCCCGGCAGCGGGCGGCCCTGGTGCTGCGCTTCTACGAGGACCTGTCCGAGGCCGACATCGCCGTCGCCCTCGGCTGCCGCCCGGGCACGGTGAAGTCCCTGCTCCACCGGGGCCTGGCCGAACTGCGCAAGGTGGTGGAGCCGTGATGGTCGACGAGGAGCAGCTGCGGGAGACGCTGCACCGGCGGGCGGAGACGGTGGAGCCGTCGGCGAACGGGTGGTCCGTCATCACCCGCCGCATCGCTCGCCGCCAGCGACGCACCCGCGCCGTCACCCTCTCCCTGGTGGGGGGTTTCTCCTTCGCCGCGGTGGTGGTGGCGGTGGCCCTGGTCACCCACGCCATTCCCGACACCGACCAGAACGTGGCCGCCTCGGGCGGCTCGGCCCCCGCCTTCCGGCCCACGACCACCGTCGCCCAGCCGTCCGCCACCCCCACCACCGTCGCCCCCTTCGACGCCCTCCCCGGCCAGGCCACGCTCGGCGGGCCCGACGATGTCGTCCCCCCCGTCGGGGGCACCACTCTCGTCCCCGGCGCCGGCACCGGCCCGACCGAGACGGGGATGCTGTCGTCCGGCTTCCAGACGGGCACCATCTACCCGGAGACGGCGGCGGAGCTGGAACGCACCCAGGCCCAGGTCGACGAGGGTCACCAGCCGTGGTGGGCCGACCCGTCGATGGTGGCCTCGTCCTACCTCTCCAACCGGGGCCTCACCACCTCCGACGCGGGCGCGCCGCAGTCGATCGGCGAGCCGGGGGCGCTGCGCTACACGGCCGACGGCGTCGGCGGATGGGTGAGCGTGGCCCAGCTGATCAACGGGTCGATCTACTACGTGGAGGGTTCCCGCAGCGACCGCATCGTCCAGCTGCGGGTCGTGCGCCAGGGCGACCGGTTGGCGGTAGACGTGATGGGGGCTACCGGGGGCAAGGTCGTGGTGCGGGCCAAGCGCCCGGGCTCGGAATGGAACCCGAGCACCACCCAGACGGTGGTTGCGGGCAAGGTGACCTCGCTGACGGTCGACGGCGCGGCCGGCGCCGACCTCATCGTCCAGGTCCGCCACGAGGGCGACGACGGGCGAGTGGGACTGTCCGAGCAGCGGATGGGCTCGTCGCTGATCAGCTTCGAGTACGAGGGCCTCCACGCCGGGTCGCACCTGGGACCGTCGTGGCTCGGACCGGTGACGCTGGGCATGAGCCTGGCCGAGGCGACACGGGCGGCGGGCATCGCCACCACCACCGACCGGGGCGAGTCGTGCACCACCCTCTCCCCCGCTGGCGCCCCCGCCGGCGTCGGCTTCGTGTCGACCGCGGGCGAGGACCGGGTCGACGTGATCACCGTCGCCGCCCCGGGCGTGCGCACCGGGGCCGGCATCGGGGTCGGGAGCACGGTGGCCGAGGTGCGCCAGGCCTACCCCGACGTCGAGGACCGCCTCACCCTCGACGGCGACGGCCGGCTCGTCTACACCCCCGACGACCCCATCCTCAACCGCTTCGAGATGGTGTTCGGGATGCTCGACGGCCGGGTGGCCGTCATCTGGTCCGGCGACGCCGGCCTGTCCACCACCGACGAGATCTGCGCGTAACCCGACCGACCGCCCGAGCGCAGCGAGGGCCTGGTCGGTCGGAACAGGAGTCAGCCCGCCGGAGGCGGTCCATGCCTTTGACCCCTGGGGCGGTCCATGCCTTTGACCCCTGCCGTAGCATGTCGCCGTGACTGCGGACAACCCGTTGGCCGAGAAGACGGCGGAGCGGGTGGCGCCGCCGGCGGTGCTGGTCATCTTCGGGGCGTCGGGCGACCTCACCAGCCGCAAGCTCATGCCCGCCGTCGAACGGCTGGCCCTGCGCCGGCTGCTCCCGGCGTCGTTCTCCATCGTGGGCGTGGCCCGGACCGAGATGGACGACGAGGAGTTCCTCCAGCGGATGATGAAGACGGTCCTCGACGTGCGCCGCGACGGGGAGGAGGGCGACGGGGGCGATGTCCGCCACGTGTGGGACGCCTTCTCCGGCGGATTCCGCTACGTGACCGGCGACTACAGCGCGCCGGAGACGTTCGTCCGCCTGCGGGAGGTGCTGGAGGAGCTCGACCGGGAGCGGGGCACGGCCGGCAACCGCCTCTACTACCTGGCCACCCCGCCCGACACGTTCCCGATCGTGGTCCAGGGCCTGGCCGCCCAGGGCCTCAACCGGCCTCCATCGGGCGAGGGGTTCGTCCGCATCGTGATCGAGAAGCCCTACGGGCGGGACGGGAAGTCGGCGGCCGAGCTCGACCGCGTCGTCCACGAGGCCTTCGACGAGTGGCAGGTGTACCGCATCGACCACTACCTGGGGAAGGAGACCGTCCAGAACGTCCTCGCCCTGCGCTTCGCCAACGCCATCTTCGAGCCCCTGTGGAACCGGCGTTACGTCAACCACGTGCAGATCACGGTGGCCGAGTCGCTCGGCGTGGGCCACCGGGGCAGCTTCTACGAGCGGGCGGGGGCGCTGCGCGACATCGTCCAGAACCACGTCATGCAGGTGCTGGCCCTCACCCTCATGGAGCCGCCGGCCACCTTCGACGCCAACGGCATCCGGGACGAGAAGGTGAAGGCGCTGCGGGCGGTCGACGTGCTCACGCCCGAGGAGGTGCCCTTCGAGGTGGTGCGGGGCCAGTATCGCAAGGGCTGGGTGGAGGGCCAGGAGGTCAAGAGCTACCGGGAGGAGGAGGGGGTCGACCCCCACAGCACCACCGAGACCTACATCGCCATGCGCCTGCGGGTCGACAACTGGCGGTGGGCGGGGGTGCCGATCTACGTCCGCACCGGCAAGTACCTGCCCAAGCGGGTCACCGAGGTGGCCATGGAGTTCAACCGGGTGCCCCACCTGCCCTTCGCCGCCGACCAGGCCGAGGGGCTCGACCCCGACGCCCTGGTGCTGCGGGTGCAGCCCGACGAGGGCATCACCCTGCGCTTCGGGGCCAAGGTGCCGGGCCAGACGTTCCGGGTGCGGTCGGTGTCGATGGACTTCTTCTACGGGGCCGCCTTCCTGGAGGAGACGCCCGAGGCCTACGAGCGGCTGCTGCTCGATGCCCTCCTCGGCGACCAGACCCTGTTCATCCGCTCCGACGAGGTGGCCCAGGCGTGGCGTATCGTCGATCCGGTGCTGGAGGCGTTCGAGGAAGGTCATGTCCCCCTGGCCCGCTACGAGGCGGGCACGTGGGGTCCGGAGGAAGCCGACGAGCTCCTCCGGCGCGACGGCCGGGGCTGGCGCCGACCGTGAGCTTGGCCCGCCCGTGACCCAGCCCGTCTCGAGCACGATCGGCACGTGGGAGGCCGACAACGTCTCCATCGGCGACGTGGAGCGGGCGCTGTCGGGGCTGCGCCGCCACGAGCAGCGGGCCGCGGTGCGGGCCAGCGTGCTCACCCTGGTGGCCGTCACCGACAGCCAGGCCGAGGCCGACCTGGTGCGGGGCATCATCCACGACCTGGGCATCCGCCACCCGTCCCGCACCCTGGTGGTGGTGCTGGAGAAGGACGCGCCCGACGTGGCCGACATGGCCGGCCCGGGCCACGGCGGCACCGGCGTCGACGCCGCCCTGTGGGTGCACGCGTTGGAGCAGGACGGGCGGGCGGTGTGCTTCGAGGAGGTGCGGCTGCTGGTCCGGGGCCCGGCCCGCTACCACCTCGACTCCATCGTCGGCCCCTTTGCCCTGCCCGACGTGCCCCTCGTGGTGTGGCTGCCGGCCAGCCTGCCCGCCCCCGGCGACCCCCTGCTCGACGTGGCCGACCGGCTGGTGGTCGACAGCCGGGCGGCCGACGAGGTCGGCGGCGACGTGCTGGCCCGGGCCGCGGTGCTGGCCCGGCGGATACCGGTCACCGACCTGTCGTGGATCCGCATGGCCCCCTGGCGCAGCCTGCTGGCGGGACTGTTCGAGGGTTCCGTCAACCGTCCCTTCCTCGACGGCGTCGACCGGGTGCAGGTCACGGGCAACGCCGGCCCCCGCCAGCTGCTGGGGGGATGGCTCCTGCGCCGGCTGGGCATCCCCGCCTCCCGCATCGAGCTTGCGCCCGCGCCCCACGTGTCGGTCTGCATCGACGCCACCGACCACCACGGCCGGCGGGCGACGTTCTGCGTGGCCCGCACCGGGGCCGAACGCACCATCACGTCCACCGTCGCCATCAAGGACGGGCCCCACCTCGAGCAGCTGCTCCAGATGCAGGAGCGGTGGCCGGTGCTGGCCCTGGCCGGCGCCCTCACCAACGTCGGCCACGACGAGCCCTACGAGGAGGCCCTGGCCGGAGCCCGCGAGCTCCGGGGCGCGGCGTGACCACCAACGGGCCCATGAACGGCGAGATGATCGTCGTCGACGACGTGGCCAGCGAGTTCGCGGAACGGGTGGTGGAGGCGTTCCACACCCGCCCCGGGGAGAGCTTCGCTCTCGCCGTCTCCGGCGGCGCCACCGCCCGCCGCTGCTACGAGAAGCTGGCCGCCGACGGCACCGACCAGGTCGACTGGTGGCAGGTCGACGTGTACTGGGGCGACGAGCGCTGCGTCCCCCCCGACCACCCCGACTCCAACGAGCGGCTGGCGCGGGAGGCCCTGCTGGAGCGGGTGGGGGCGGCCAACGCCGTCTACCCCATGCGCTGCGACGAGGGCCCCGACGCCTACCAGCAGCGGGTGGCCACCGCCGGCCGCTTCGACGTCGTCCACCTGGGCCTCGGCCCCGACGGGCACACCGCCTCCCTCTTCCCCGACTCCCCCGCCCTCGACGTCGACCCCGGCCGCCTGGTGGCCTTGAACGAGGATCCCCACGGCCGCAACCCGCACCCCCGCATGACCCTCACCTACTCGGGCCTGGCCCGGGCCCGGCTGGTGATCTTCACCGTCGAGGGCGAGGCCAAGCGCAAGGCCTTCGCCCGGGTGCGGGCGGGCGACCTGTCGTGCCCCGCGGCCCGGGTGCGGGCCGAGCGCATCGTGTGGCTGGTCGACCCGGCCGCGGCCGGCGACGTGTAAGGAGAGGCACCCCACCGCCGCCGTCAGGCGACCTTGACCTCCTGCTTCATCTCCTCCCCGGGCACCGTGGTGGCGAACCTACCCATCGGGGTACGGAACACGCATGACCCGAATCTTTCTCATCGTGGCGGTGGTGTGCTTCGCCCTCGCCGCCCTGTCCGCCTTCACCGAAGCCATCGCGGTGAACGAGCTCGGCTTCATCGCCCTGGGGCTCACCGCCTACGCCGCCGTGCCCCTCGTGGCCGACCACGAGGCCTTCGGCACCGGCATCTCCGGGCGCCGGCGCGTCATGCGCTGGCCGGGGACAAGATCTGGATCTACCCCGGCGACCTGTACGCCTGGGACGACTTCTGGTCCTAACCTGGCAAGCGTGACGGCCGCCGAGCTCCTCGCCGCGGCCGTCACCGACCTGGTGGCGGCGGCCGGCGCCCGGCGAGACCGCACGACCGGCACCCGCGTCACGTTCTCGCCCAAGGTCTTCATCCCCTTGACGCACCTGTGCCGCGACCGGTGCGGGTACTGCACCTTCGCCCAGCCGCCGGCACGGGTGGCGGCGCCCTTCCTCAGCGCCGACGAGGTGCTGGGCCTCGCCCGGGAGGGGGTCGCGGCCGGCTGCCAGGAGGCCCTGTTCACCCTGGGCGAGGCCCCCGAGGACCGCTACCCGGTGGCCCGGGAGTGGCTCGCGGGCGCCGGCTACACATCGACCGTCGACTACCTCGTGGCCATGTGCCGGTTGGTGCTCTCGGAGACGGGTCTCCTCCCCCACGCCAACGCGGGGGCGCTCGGTGCCGACGACCTGGCCCGGCTGCGGACGGTGTCGGCGTCGCAGGGGATGATGCTCGAGTCGCTCAACGCCGGCCTCGACTGTCACCGGGGGGCGCCCGACAAGACCCCGGCCCGGCGCCTGGCCACCCTGGAGGCGGCGGGCGAGCTGGGCATCGCCTTCACCACCGGCGTGCTGGTGGGCATCGGGGAGTCCCGGGCCGACCGGGTGGAGGCGCTGGAGGCCATCGCCGCCAGCCACCGTCGCCACGGCCATGTGCAGGAGGTGATCGTCCAGAACTTCCTGCCCAAGGCGGGGACGGCGATGCATCTCTCGGCCCCATGCCCCCCGGAGGAGCTGGTATGGACGGTGGCCGCGGCCCGCCTCCTGCTCCCCGCCGACATCCACCTCCAGGCCCCGCCCAACCTGTCCGACGACCTGGCCCCGCTGCTGGCCGCGGGCATCGACGACTGGGGCGGCGTGTCGCCGGTGACGCCCGACCACGTGAACCCGGAGCGGCCGTGGCCCGCCCTCGACGCCTTGCGGGCCGCCACCGAGGCCGCCGGCTACGAGCTCGCCCCCCGCCTCACGATCTACCCCGAGCTCGCCCTCGCCCCCGAGCGGTGGCTCGACCCCTCCGTGCGCCCGGCCGTCCTGGCCGCGTCCGACGCCCACGGCCTGGCCCGCGACCTCGACCGGTGGTACGCCGGCGGCGAGGCCATCCCCCCGCCCCAACTCCTCGATTACTCCGCGCAAGTACCCCCAGGAGGGGGTCAGCGCGCGAAGTGGTCGGCGGACGCGGCCGCCGACGGCGATTGCTCCGCGCAAGTACACCCAGGAGGGGGTCAGCGCGCGAAGTGGTCGGCGGCGCGGCGCGGTGGCGGAGGTGCTGGCCGGCGTGGTCGCGGGCCAGGTGGTGGGCGAGGAGGAGATCGTCACCCTCTTCGGGGCCCGGGGCCGGGAGGTGGCGGCGGTGGCGGAGGTGGCCGACGACCTGCGCCGGCAGATCGCGGGCGACATCGTCACCTGGGTGGCCAACCGCAACATCAACTACACCAACGTGTGCACGTTCAAGTGCCGGTTCTGCGCCTTCTCCAAGGGCCCCTTGTCGCTCAACCTGCGGGGCGACCCCTACCTCCTCGGCGTCGACGAGATCCAGCGCCGGGTGGTGGAGGCGGTCGACATGGGCGCCACCGAGGTCTGCCTGCAGGGCGGCATCCACCCCAGCTTCGACGGCGACTACTACATCGACGTCTGCCGGGCGGTGAAGGACGTCGCCCCCGGCATCCACGTCCACGGCTTCACCGCCCTGGAGGTCACCGAGGGCGCCCGCCGCCTGGGCCAGCCCCTCGTCGACTACCTCCGCCGGCTGAAGGACGCGGGCCTGGCCACATTGCCCGGCACCGCGGCCGAGATCCTCGACGACGAGGTCCGCCGGGTGCTGTGCCCCGACAAGATCAACACCGACGAGTGGCTCGAGGCCCACCGGGCGGCCCACTCCATCGGCCTGCGCTCCAACATCACCATCATGTTCGGCGCCATCGAGCAGCCCGTCTCCTGGGCCCGCCACCTCCTGCGCACCCGTGACCTGCAGAAGGAGACGGGCGGGTTCACCGAGTTCGTGCCCCTGCCCTTCGTCCACATGGCCACGCCGATGTTCCTCCAGGGCAAGGCCCGCCGGGGTCCGACGTTCCGGGAGGCGCTGCTCATGCACGCGGTGGCCCGCATCGCCTACCGGGAGCTGGTGCCCAACGTCCAGGTTTCGTGGGTGAAGATGGGAGTGGTCGGCTCGCGCCAGGCGCTGATGGCCGGGGCCAACGACCTCGGCGGCACCCTCATCGACGAGAACATCTCCCGGGCCGCCGGCGCCAGCCACGGCCAGCGCATGGCCGAGGACGACTTCCGGGGCATCGTCGAGCCCCTCGGCCGCCCCCTGGCCCAGCGCACCACCCTCTACGGCCGGGTGGAACGGGCGGGCGCTGCGTAACCCCGAGCCGGGGACCTTGCGATTTCCTGTATCTCACCCGTCCGCCGCACCTCTGAGGGGCAGGACGCTCACGCACGACCCGGTAGCGCGCTCGCCACCCGTGCGAGCGGTGCCGAACGAGCCGTCCACGGGCAAAAAGGACGGCGGCCATGGCGATCGAGTCGGGTGGGTCGAGGAGCTCGGGAGCGGCAATCCCGCGCCTGGCGGTGCACGTGGTCCTGGTGCTGTCCCTGGCCACGAGTGCCGGGATCGTCGGTCTCACGCTGTCCGCCGCGCCGGCCGTGGCCGTCGGGCCGAACGCGGTCGTCAACCTGGCCGGATGCCTGGCCAACCAATTGCCGCCGGACACCGAGAACCAATCGTCGGGCCCCGTCAGCCTCCCGTTCTCTCCCAGCTTCTTCGGCAGCACCTTCAACGCCCTCTTCGTCAACCAGAACGGGAATGTCAGCTTCGAAGGACCCCTGAACGGCGACGTCAACAATGGGATGTTCCCGGCCGCCCATGTCATCGCCCCGTTCTTCGCGGCAACGTCCACGTCGGGCTCGGACACGGTCCGCTACGGCGTCGACTCCTTCGGCGGGCGTACTGCGTTCTGCGTGAACTGGGTGAACGTCGCTTCCCATGACTTTCCCAACGTCGCCCGCAACCGCTTCCAGCTGCTCCTGGTCGACCGGGCCGACACCGGTCCGGGAGATTTCGACATCGTCTTCAACTACGACCAGATCGAATGGGACCTGAGCTTCGCCCCCTGCTGCCCGGACCCAAACCTGGGGGGCTTCCCCCCGGTGCCGGCGACCGCCGGCTACGACGCCGGCACCGGCACCCGCTTCGAGCTGCCCGGGTCGGGAACCGGGGGGCTGGTCGACGCCAGCGCCTCCGGCCTCGTCCACCACAGCATCGGCAGCACGCAGCTCGGCCGTTACGTCCTCGAGGTCCGCAACAACCCGAGCGGCAACTCGGCCGTGCACGGCACCGTCACCGGCGGGACCGCCACCAACCCGTTGCCGGGAGCCAAGGCCCAGATGTGCCCCACGGCCGGCCACTGCGTCGTGACGACGGCCGACGGTGCCGGCCAGTACAGCTTCCCCGGCCGCCCGGCCGGGAACTACTCGGTCACCGTCTTTCCTCCCGCCACCACCACGTTCCTGCCGGTCACCGTGCCCGTGAACGGCCTCGCCCCGGGTGAGGACCGCCTGGTCGACGCCTTCCTGCCGGTGCCGGTGCCCATTCCGCCCACCACGACCATCATCAACCGGAACACGGTCAACGGCATCCCGGTCGTCAACTGGGGCAATCTCCTGACCCTCGTTTCGACCGAATGCCCGGGCGGTACCGTCACGTGGGAGGTGCGTCAAGAGGCCGCCGTCATCCCCGGCTACAGCGGCACCATGGCGGAGGGGCCGGCGGGCACCTACACCGCTTCGATCCCGGCGCTGGCCCCGAACCACGGCGGGGCGACGATCAGCCTTCACGTCACCTGCCCGGGCGGCGCCTCGTCGGTCGTCGACTTCAACATCTACATCGACCCCAGCGGCGTGGTGGTCGACACCGGGTCGAACCCGGTGGTGAGCGCGACCGTCACCCTCCTGCGCAGCGACTCGGCCGGCGGCCCGTTCACCCTGGTTCCCAACGGCGACGCCATCATGTCGCCGGCCAACCGCAAGAACCCCGATGCCACCGATCCCGCCGGCGCCTTCGGCTGGGACGTGATCGCCGGCTTCTACAAGGTGCAGGCCCAGAAGGCCAACTGCCACGCCCCCGGCAACCCCGGCCAGCCGTCGGTGGAGACCGCCGTGCTCACCATCCCGCCGCCGGTCACCGACCTGAGGCTCGTCCTGCAGTGCGCCCCGCCGGCCGACACGACCGTGCCCATCTGCAGTGTCAGCGGGCTGCGGGAGGGGCCGCCGGTGGAGCAGGACATCACCGTCCGGGACACCGGTTCCGGGCTGCGATCCATCACCAACGTCCAGGTGACCAACGGTCAGGTCCTGCCCTTCACGCTGACCCCCGCCACGACCGGGCCGCTGGTGCTCACCGCCCGCAAGACCAACCCGGCCCGCCCGACCCGTTGGTCGTTCGACGTCGCCGACGGGGCGGGCAACGTCAAGCACTGCGGGCCGGCGGCCACCGGGCTGTTCGTGCCGCCGCCGCCGACCCGCACGGTCACCGGCACCGTTTTCGGCCCGGTGGTGGTCAATGCGGGCGAGAGCGTGCGGATCACCACCGCCACGGTGCTCGGGAAGGTCACCGTCGAACCCGGCGGTGCGCTGGCGGTGACGAGTTCGAGGGTCGTCGGCGGGATCGTGGCCACCGGGCCCGACTTCTTCACCATCTGCGGGTCGCAGCTCGTGGGCCCGCTCACCGTCACGAGCGCGGCCGGGTTGGTGCGCATCGGCGACCCGTCCAAGGCCTGCGCGGCCAACGTGATCACCGGAGGGGTCAGCCTCAGTTCGGGTCGCGGCGGCCTCACCCTCGGCGCCAACGCGGTGGCGGGCAGCGTGACGGTGAGCAACAACACGGTCGGGAGATCCACCGTCAAGGGCAACACGATCGTGGGGACGCTGAGCTGCACCGGCAACGACCCGTCGCCCGTGAACGCCGGCCAGCCCAACACCGCCCTGGCCAAGACGGGCCAGTGCACGGCCGTGTGAGAAGTCAGCCCTCGACGGCGTAGCCCCCGCGGGGGCGGTCAGATCACCGGTTTGACGTCGAGGAGGGGCGTGCCGTCGACGGCCTCCAGGTGCCGGACCTGGATGCGGAGGCCCTCGACGGCCACGATCTCCACCGGGTGCAGGCCGATGGGGTTGGGACGGTCGGCGGAGCGGGTGCTGAACACGCCCGTGAGCGGGTTCGACGGGTCGTCCCGGGGCCGGACGACCAACGTGTCGCGGTCGGCTTGGTCGAGCCAGGTGAGCACGATCACCTGGTCGCCGACCTGCAGGTCGGCCAGACCGTCGGCCACCGACGCATCGAACACCAGCCAGGCGTCGGGCGCGCCCTCGGAACCCTGCTTGGGCGCGGCGGCCCGGTCGACCAAGGGAGACTCGACCCGGCCGATCGGCCGCAGCTCGATCAGGGGATGAACGGCTTCTCGAGCGGGTTGCCGGGATCGGCCACCCAGACGTCGAGGACCGTGAACTGCTCGGGGTTGGTGACGCCCGTCACGAAGGCGTGGTTGGTGGCCAGCACCACGCCGGTGCCGTCGAAGGCCAGGTTGGCCGGGGAGTCGTAGGGGAAGATGGGGCTGCCCGGGGGGTTGGCCAGGCGGACCACCTCGGTGCCGTTGGGCGCGAGGATGGAGATGCCGGAGGCGAACGGGGTGGCGATGGTGACGTAGAGCCGGCCGGTGGCCCCGAACGCGATCCCGTCGGGCGCGTCACCGTTGGTGTACTCGTGGAAGACCTTGAGGTCGGCCGCGGTGGGGTGGGCCACCAGAGGCAGGGTGTAGACGAAGGCCCGGCCGGCCAGGTCGGCGGTGACGGTGAAGTACACCTTGGTCCGGGACGGGTCGAGGCGGATGCCGTTGGGGCCGAAGCTGGTCGTGGCCAGCCGGGGGTCCTGGAACCAGATCTGGGGCTGGCCACCGCCCGCCGGCACCTTCCAGATGGTCGCCTGCAGCGAGTCGGTGACGTAGGCGTTGCCGTTCCGGTCGAAGACGAGGTCGTTGGGCAGGGCGGGGGCGTCGAACGGGGTGGGCGAGCAGGCCCCGAGCTGGGGGCACATGGGCAAGTTGGGGAAGGGCGTCGAGTAGGGAGTCTGGACGCCGTTCACCGTGAGCCGGTACATCCCCAGCTGGGTGTTGAGCACGTAGGCGTTGACCGCCCGGTCGAGGGCGATCGACGAGTTGGCGTGCTCCTGGGCCAGGTTCTCGCCCTTGGTGTCGAACGTCTTCAGCAGGGTGCCGGTGCCGTTGCGGTAGAGCAGCACCTTCGACGGACCTTGCCCGGCGGTGCCGAAGGTGGCCGGTCCCGACACGAAGACGAGGTTGCCGGACACGGCGATGCCCTCCGGGAACCCCGGCGGGGTGGGCACCTGGGCCAGGATGCGGGCGTCGCCGAAGGGCCGCGGCCCGGCACCGACCGGGGCCACGTTGGCGACCGTTGCCGCCACCGCCAGGGCCACCAACCCGCCCCATCGAACCGCCTTCGCCGCGCTCCGAGAGCGTGCCATCGTGCCTCCTCCGCTCGACACCGGCCCGTTGCGGGCCGGACCCGCCGACTGTCCTCGACGACGATCCTACGCCGGGCGGGACGCGGCGGCCACGGCCTGGAGCTCGTCGGTGAGCAGCGTCGACCGCCTCGGGGCGGCCGTGGAAGGCGGCCGGCGTCGTCTGGAAGTGGGCGATTCGCAGTCCGCCGCCGCCGCCGTCGCCGTCGCCATCGCTGTCGACCACCACCAACGACTGGACGGCGTTGAGCTTGGGCTCGATGTGCGACCGCCCCGGCGGCACCATCCCCACCACCGCCCGCAGCAACACCGCGCCCGGCCCCAACTTCCGGATCTCCCGCACCTTGCCCACGTACGCCGCCGGCTGGTGGTCGGCGAAGATCCCGGCCAGGTGCTCGGTGATCGACGCCCGGGAGTCGACCGGGCTGCCGTCGAAGCCGACCAGGGTGCCGTCGGCGGCGAACAGCTGGCCGAAGGCGGCGGCGTCGCAGTCGTTCCAGGCCGCCAGCAACGACCGGTAGAGCGCCTCCACCGCAGGCGAGCTCGCCATCGGGCCGACGGTCAGCCGGTGGGCGAGAGGTCCTCGGCCGCGAGGAGACGCTCGGCCTCCAGGCTCACGAGGCGCTCGACGTGCTCGGGCTTGGCGCTGCGGCAGCGGGCGGTGTGGAGGATGATCGACTTGGGGGAGAGGACTCGCTGCTCGAACCAGGTGACCCCCGCCAGCAGGGCGACGATCAGGACCAGCGAGCCGACGACCATGAGAACGGCGGACGGCATGCCCCAAGTGTGCCCCACGGCAGACCCATGAAACCGGATGTCCTCCTCCGGGGAACGGGACGGCCCCGGCTTGAAAGGGGGCCGGCCTGAAAGGGGCCCGGATGAAAGGGGGCCGGATTGAAAGGGGCCCGGATGAAAGGGGGCCTAGCCTCGGGCCGGTGAGCCAGTCGCGACACAACACCGGCGACCCCGAGCTCGACCGCCAGCTGGTCGAGGTGCTCGACGCCGCCTCCGCCTCCGCCGACCGTGACCAGCTCATGGACATCCTCGTCACCGTGGCCGGTCTGGCCGGCGACGGGGCCCAGCGCCTCAACCTCAAGATCACCAACGCCGCCCTGGCCGAGATGCGGCAGGCGTTCAACCTGTTCACGCCCTTCGCCGACGTCCCCAAGGTGACGATCTTCGGGTCGGCTCGCACCCTGCCCGAGGACCCCCTCTACGTCCAGACCCGCGAGCTGGCCCGCGACCTGGCCGACCAGGGTTGGATGGTGGTCACCGGCGCCGGGCCGGGGATCATGGCCGCGGGCGCCGAGGGGGCGGGCCCGGAGCGCTCCATCGGGGTCAACATCCGGCTGCCCTTCGAGTCGCCCAACGCCCTGGTCGCCGACCCCAACATGGTGTCGATGAAGTACTTCTTCACCCGCAAGCTGATGCTGATGAAGGAATCGGCCGGCTTCGCGGTGCTGCCGGGCGGCTTCGGCACCCTCGACGAGGCGTTCGAGCTGCTCACCCTGCTCCAGACGGGCAAGGCTGCGCCCGCCCCGATCGTGCTGCTGGAGGTGCCGGGCGGCACCTACTGGCGGGCCTGGGAGCGGTTCATCCGGGAGGAGGTGCTGGCCCGGGGCCTGATCTCCGACGACGACCTGGCCCTCTACCGCATCACCGACGACGCGGCCGCGGCCCGGGACGAGATCCTGGGGTTCTTCCGCAACTACCACTCGATCCGCTTCGTCGGCCAACGGCTGGTGATCCGGCTGCGGGCGGCACCCACCGAGGAAGAGCTGAAGGCCATCAACCAGGACTTCGGCGACATCGTCACCAAGGGCGCCATCGAGGCGTCGGGGCCGCTGCCGGCGGAGGTGGCCGACGGCGACCAGGTCGACCTGCCCCGGCTCGTCCTGCGCTACGACCGCGCCCGCCAGGGCCGGCTGCGCAGCCTGATCGACGTCCTCAACCAACTCCCCTCGGCGCCCCCTCTGGCCCCGCCCGATCCCGACGCGGCCGTGGCCGCCGCCACCCCCCTCGACACCTCGCCGACTGGCCCGGGCGCCGACTGAGCGTTCCGCGGCGCGAATCGGTCGCCGGGCGACCTCCACGCGCCGCGGAACGGCTGGCTACTGGACGTCGGCGTCGGGCGGGGGCAGTTGGAAGGTGTTCTCGCCCTCGACGGCGGCGACGTCGGGGAGGCCGCTGATGGCAGCCCGTCCCCCGGCCGGCACCGAGCCGACGACGATACCGATGGATCCGAGCGCCTGCTCCACGTCCATCCCCTCCGCCTGCAGCCGCCCGACCACGTCGTCGAACCGGCTGAGGCCGGAGTCGGCGACGGTGACGGTCACCCGCTCCCTGCCGGTCGAACCCGATGCCGGCATCACTGGGGCGCCTGGGCCAGGCCGGCGCCGACGTCGGAGGCGGGCAGGCTGAGGCGGCGGGCGGTGCGCACCAGCGTCGACCACAGGGCGGACCCGTTGCCGCCGCCGGCCGTGGCCCACAGGGCGGCGATGCCGGCCACATGGGGGGTGGCCATGCTCGTGCCCGAGTGGGTGGCGTAGCGCGTGGGCATCGGTGCCGCCGAGTACACGTCGACCCCGGGGCCGGCGATGTCGACCTGGCCGCCGCTGGCGAAGATGTTGCTGCGAGCCGAGAACCGGGCGATCGCCAGGCGGGGGTCGACGGCGCCGACGGCCATGATCGACTTGGCGTTGGCGGGCACGCCCACGAAGCCCTTGCTCCGGGGCCGGTCGGCGTTGTTGCCGGCGGCGGCGATGATGAGCGAGCCCGCTTCGAGGGCCCGCCGGCCGGCCGTCTCGTAGGCGGTCGACACCCAGCGAACATCGGCGCCGAGGGACATGGAGATGACCCGGCAGCCGTTGCGGACGGCCCAGTCGATCCCGGCCAGGATGTTGGAGTCGCCGCCGTTCCCGGCGTTGCCGAGGACCTTGCCGGCGAAGATCTGGGCCTCGGAGGCGACGCCGTAGCGACGGCTGCCGGCCGGGCTGAGGGGCCCGCAGGAGGTGCCGATGCAGTGGGTGCCGTGGCCGTGGCCGTCCTGGACCGCCTCGCCGGCGATGAAGGACTGGCTGACGATGTTGCGCCCGGCCAGGTCGGGGTGGCGGAGGTCGAGGCCGGTGTCGAGCACGGCCAGCTTGATGCCGGTGCCCCGGCGGGACGACGTCGACGCCCCGGTGGCCTGCAGGCCCCACGTGAACTGGGCGTTGTCGGCGAAGACGGCGGCGGCCATGGCCTCGGCCTCCTCGTTGATGGCGCCGGTGAGGTCGAAGAGGTGGGCGGCCGCGTCGCGGTAGCCACGGAGGTACTCGAGCGTCATGACGCTGCCGGCCTCGTCGATGGCGTGCATGACCAGCTCCGGCTCGATGGCCAGGATGCGGGGATCGGCCGCCGCCGCCTCGAGGACGGCCATGCTCTCCAGCCCGCCGGCCCCGCCGTCACCGTTGATCACGGCCACGCCCAGCTGGGCGTAGACGATGGCATCGGCCGTGGCCACGTCCTCCAGCTGGATCCCGTCCGAGTCGAAGTCGCGGGTGCTGGCCACGCTCTGCATGCCGGCGACCGAGCGGAGGGCCTCGGCCTGGGCCGCCTCGTCCCCGTGGACCTCGTCGCTGAAGGTGACGACGTAGCGCCCGGTGGTCTCGATCGTCTCGTCGGGGCCGAAGCCGTCGCCCGAGTCGGCGCCGTTGCCGTCGTGGTCGTCGTGGTCGCCGTCGCCCCCGTGACCGTATCCGTTGCCAAATCCGCCCTGTGACGTGGACATGTCGATTTCCTCCGCTGATCGTGAGCTCGGTGTCGTGGCCTAGAGCCCCCGGACCACCCCGGAAATACGTCGGATTCGGGACGGGGCGGAGGCCGAAATGCCCATCAAGGTCGCCGGCGGAGGCGCCGATGCCTTTGCTTGGCTCGTCGTCGGCTCCCGAGGTGAAACGTCATGCGTCCCTTCTTGCTTCGTCGTCTGCTGGTGGTCGGCGTGACCTTCGTCGCCTTCGCCGGGGGACTCCTGTCGTCCGCGCCCAGCAGCCAGGCCGCGCCCGCCAGCCGTGAGGGCCTCGATCGAGAGGGTGTGGTGCAGGGAGTCAGGGACGAGCGGCGGGGCCTGATCTACGACGGCCTCCAGCGGCGGGCGGGCGGGCCCTGCGGCGACGCCTACGAGATCGTCGACAGCCTGAGCAACGGCCGGGTCCGGTGCACCCACGGACCCGATCCCGCGCCCGACGGCGTCGACGTGCGGGCCCGCCAGGAGTTCGGGAACGCGACCGGGACCGCACCCCAGGCGGCGGTGGCCGCGGCCCAGGCCGGCATCCCCTGCTACGGCACGGGCAGCGACGGGTACCGGGTGCAGCTCGTCTACGTCCGCCTGGCCGGATCGACCGACCGCTCGGCCACCCTCTTCCCCAGCTTCGTGACCTGGACGGCGAACACCAACGCCGTCTTCCGGGACAGCGCGGTCCAGACGGGCGGCGTGCGCAACGTCCGCTTCGTCACCGACGCCGCCTGCAACCTGGTGATCGCCAAGGCCGAGGTGTCGTCGACGGCCATGGGCAACTTCTCGACCTACGTCTCCGAGCTGAAGGCGCTGGGCTTCAACCGGGCCGACCGCAAGTACATGACGTGGGCCGACGCCAACACCTACTGCGGGATCGGCGAGATCTACATCGACGACAAGCCCGCCACCTCACCCGGCCTGTCGACCAGCAACTACAACAACGGCCACCCCCAGGTGAACGGCGCCGTCGCCCGCACCGACAACGGCTGCTGGGGCCTGTCGCAGCCGGTCGAGGCCCACGAGCTGACCCACAACCTGGGCGGGGTGCAGCGCACCGCCCCCCACGCCACCGCCAACTTCCACTGCACCGACGAGTCGGACCGGATGTGCTACGTCGACGCTGGAGGCGTGGTGATGACGCAGGTCTGCGCCACAGGCAACGAGCGGATGCTCGACTGCAACCACGACGACTACTTCAGCACCGCCCCGGTCGGCGGCAGCTACCTCGCCACCCACTGGAACGTGGCCAACAGCGCCTTCCTGGCCACGTCCGACCCCGGCACCCGCCCCCACCACCACGGTGCCGCCGCCCACCACCACGATCCCGACCACCACCACGATCCCGACGACCACCACGACCAAGCCGCCCACGACGACCACCACCACGGTCCCGACGACCACCACGACCAAGCCGCCCACGACGACCACGACCACCCGTCCGCCGACCACCACCACCACGGTGGCCGCGGTCACCCCCTCGGCCCCCCGGAACCTCACCGCCACCCGGGCCTCCGTCTTCAGCAAGGGCGTGCGCCTCGCCTGGCAGGCGCCGCTGACGGGGCCGGTCACCGGCTACAACGTCTACCGGAAGACGGGCACGGGCGGGTTCGTCAAGGTCGCCGACCTGGGCGTGGTCACCAGCTGGTCCGACACCGCCACCGTGGCCAACCGGACCTACACCTACGCCGTCTCGGCCGAGAACGGCACCCGGGAAGGACCGGTGTCGAACCAGGCGTCGGCCAACGCCAGGTAGCGCCGCCGGTCCCCCGGCGTGACTCCGGACATCACCCCCGGTAGCGTGGCCCGTTTCCGGGGGTGATCTCACGTGCGTCGGACCGTCCAGATCTTGGTGACCGTTGCCGCCCTGGGGGCGTCGCTCCTGACGGCGACACCAGTGGGGGGCCAAACCGGTCAGACCACCACGCCCACCACCGAGAGCCGCCGCCCGCCAGCGCGTGGTCGACGAGCGCCGGGGCATGGTCTACGACGGCCTGCGCCAGCGGTCGGGAGGCCCGTGTGGCACCGCCTTCGAGATCGTGGAGGACGGGGCCTGGGGTACCGGGGGGCGCACCCGCTGCTCGCACGGGCCCGACCCGGCCCCCGACGGCGTCGACGTGCGGGTGCACCGCGACTTCGGGGCCGGTCCCGCCGGGGCCACTCCCCAGCCGGGGGTCGCCGCGGCCCAGGCGGGCATCCCCTGCTACGGCACCGGCAGCGACGGCTACCGGGTCCAGCTCCTCTACGTGCGGGCCACCGGCTCGACCGACAAGTCGGCCACCCTCTTCCCCACCTTCGTCACCGCCGCGGCCAACGCCAACGGCGAGTTCCGGGACAGCGCGGCCAAGACCGGCGGCGTGCGCAACATCCGTTTCGTCACCGACGCATCCTGCAACCTGGTCATCCAGAAGGTGCAGGTGTCGTCCTGGGCCATCACCAGCCTCAGCGGCATGGTCAACGCCCTGACCGCCCAGGGCTTGAACCGCACCGACCGCAAGTACCTGGCGTGGGTCGACAACAACACCTACTGCGGGATCGGCGAGGTGTACACCGACGACCGGCCCAATCCCGTGCCCGGGCTGTCGACGAGCAACTACAGCAACGCCAACCCCCAGGCCCGGGCCACCTTCGCCCGGGTCGACAACGGCTGTTGGGGGCAGTCCAACTCGATCGAGGCCCACGAGCTGACCCACATGCTGGGTGGGGTGCAGCCCAACGCCCCCCACGGCACCAACGGGTTCCACTGCCGGGACGAGTCCGACCGCATGTGTTACGTCGACGCCGGCGGAGTGGTGATGAGCCAGGTCTGCGCGGCGGCGAACGAACGCCTGCTCGACTGCAACGGCGACGACTACTTCAGCACCAAACCGGTCGCCGGTTCGTGGCTGGCGAGCCACTGGAACGTGGCCAACAGCGCCTTCCTGGCCCCGTCCGACCCGGGCCAACCTCCCCCGCCACCGCCGACGACCACCATCCCGCCCACCACCCAGCCCGCGACCACCACCACCCGTCCTCCCACGGCCACGACCACCACCACCCGTCCTCCCCCGGCCACGACCACCACCACTCGTCCTCCCCCGGCCACGACCACGACCACCCGTCCGCCGACGGCCACGACCACGACCACGACCACGACGGTGGCCGGCAGCACCCCGTCCGCCCCCCGCAACCTGGCCGCCTACCGGTACGGCACCCTCGGCACCATGCTGCTGTGGTCGGCGCCCACCACCGGCCCCGTCACCGGCTACAACGTCTACCGGAAGACGGCGACGGGCTCGTTCGCCAAGATCGCCGACGTGGGGAACGTCACCAGCTACGTCGACTCCACCGGGTCGGTCGGGGTCACCTACACCTACGCCGTCTCGGCCGAGAACGGCACCCGCGAGGGCCCGCTGTCGAACCAGGTGAACGCCACCCGGTAGGAAGGGACGTGGTCACCCGGCCGGTTCGCCTCGGCGGCGACCGGCCCGGTCGAGCGCCCGCAGCGGGGGGACGAAGTCGATCACCCGGCTGAACGACACCAGCTCGCCGGCCACGTTGAGGGTGACGAGGGCCACCAGGACCACGTCCCGTACCCCGGGTGCGGTCGCGAGGACCACGGCCAGGCCGAGCACCCCGCCCAGGGGGTTGGCGCCGGCGTCGCCCAGCATCAGCCGCTCGTGGAGGTCGTCGACGAGGAGCCCGAGGGCGGCGCCGACGACCACCGCCACCGGGACCAGCTCGGCCGCCGCCCCCGTCCCCAGCACCAGCACGACGAAGGCGACGGTGGCCGACTTGGTGGTGCGTCCCGGCGCCCGGTCGAGGAGGTTGGCCAGGTTGGCGGCCAGGGCCACCACCAGCCCGTCGGCGATGAGGCGGCCGGGCGAGGCCCCCACCGAGGGGGCGACCACCAGCAGCGCCACCGCCCCCCCGCCGGCCAGCTTCAGCAGCCCGCTGGTGACCTGGCCCGAGAGCAGGGCCGATCCGTGGCCCCGGAAGCCCTTGTGCTGGGCGGAGCCGAGGACGTCGTCGAGCAGGCCCAGCATCCCGTAGCCGAGGACCGCGGCCAGGACCAGGACCCGGGCTCCGCTGAGGCCGACGTCGCCCACCCCGAAGGCGGCGGCCAGGGCCCGGCCTCCCTCCACCGCCAGCAGCACGAGGGGCAGGACCACGCCCGCGGCCGTGGGCAGCGTGGCCCCCCGGTAGTTGGTGCGGGTGAGGGACGGGGCCTCGAACAGCGGGGCCAGGCCCGTCCACAGCAGACGGGTGACCACGATGCCGACGACCAGGCCGGCGACGATTGCCTTCACGGCCTGGCCTCGCGTCGTGGGTCGCGCGCCGGGGCCCGGTCTGCCCTCCGGTCGGTCACCGGGCCTCGGTGGGCGCGGGCTGGGCCAGGTCGAGGGCGGGCTCCAGCAGCACCGGCCGGCGGGGGTTCCGGTCGTCAGAGAGGGCGAGGAGGGTGAGGAAGGGGGCGACGAACACCAGGACGAGGGCGGTGACGACGATGCCCGAGTCGTTCACCGCGCAGCCCAGGACGCCGGCCGCCACCGCCGCCACCACGCCGATGCGGCGGGGGGACCGGGGCGGGAGGAGGTCGTCGAGGCGCAGTTGCCACATGAGCAGGCCGAGGACGAAGGCGGCCACGATCGGTACGACCCACGCCCACACCGACGCCTGGAACACCCGCACGTTGGCCTCCGCCTTGCGGGCGATGGTGGTGCCCAGCCCGCCGTCGCCGTTGAGGGTGTCGGACACCACCCGGCCCAGGTGGGTGCGGGCCTCGGGCGGGCGGAGGAGGTCGATGCCGGCGGCCACCGCCAGCACGGCCACCGTGGCCAGGGCGGCCACCGCCACCGTCCGCCCCGTGATGCGCCGTCCGGCCAGGGCCACCAGGGTGAGGGCGAACACCGGCGCCAGGGTGAGGATGCCGCCCACGTCGTCGCCCAGGCTGGGCGCCCCGTCGACGACGAGGACGAGGGCGAACAGGGCCGCCACCGTCACCAGCGCCTCCCGCCGGCGGGGGGCGTGCTGGAGGTGGAGGGCGGCGACCAGGACCGTGGTGCCGGCCAGGACGGCGAAGGCGCTGTTGCCCAGGCCGTAGAAGCGGGCCGCGGTGTGGGGCGAGTAGCCGAGGATGGAGGCCGTCTGCAGGCGGGCGCCGGTGGCGACGTCGAGGACGAGGACGGCCACGGTGGCGCCCATCACCCAGGCCAGGGGGGAGAGGGGGTGGCGGCGGGCGCGGAGGGCGAGGGCCACGATGGCCGCGTCGAGGAGGACGAGGATGGCCACGCCGCCCATGTCCAGGGCGGGGGCGAAGGGGACGGCCCGGAGGAGGAACGTGGCCAGGGGAAAGGCGGCGAACGCGACCACGCCCACCCGCAGGAGCGTGGCCGCGGCCGCGGGCGGTGGCCACGACATGGCCGAGATGAGCCCCTGGAGCACCGCGTCGTCGGGTCGGCTCTCGCCGGTGAACTCCCGTCGCCGGCGCGGGACCGGCGGGCCCACGCCTTCGCCGGCCCGGCGTCGCCGGGGAGCTCCGCCGGCGGCGGCGCGGGACCGGCGGGCCCATGGCCATCCGGTCCCGGTTCCGGCCACGGTCGTCCCGGCCACGGTCGTCCCGGCCACGGTCGTCCCCGCCGCCGTGGCCTCGGCCGCGCCGTTGGCCCGGCGGCGGTCGGCGAAGACGAGGAGGGCGAAGGCGTAGACGAGGGCCTGGGCCAGGACGAAGCCGAAGGCGACGCGGAAATAGATCCGCTCCCGGTAGGCGGCGTCGCGGTCGAGACGGGCCAGGCGACCGATGGTGGCCGGCGCCGTGGAGTAACGGAGCGGGTGCCCGATCATCTCCACCGGCACCGGCGCCCCCAGCGCGGCCAGCACCGTCGGGGCCACGTCGGTGAGGGTGACCAGGCCCAGCCGCTTGGTCGACGACGACGCCAGCAGGCCGTGGGTCACGCCCGGGCCGGCGGCCACCACCGGGGTCAGCCGCCACTCGTCGTCTGGTGGAATGACAGAGACCACGAGCACCAGGGTGGAGGGGCCCACGTCGGCCAGGATCCGCCCGAGGATTTCGTCGGTGTCCTCCAGCGCGAAACCGCGGGACAGGTCGGCGAAGATCGGCGGCGCCAGCTCCTCCAACGCCTCCGCACGGGACATGTCGCCCGGGTCGACCAGGACCACGTCCGCCTCGGCCAGCGCTTTGGCGGTGGCGGCGGCCACCTTCTCCGGATCGGCCCGCTCCCCGAAAGGCCCTTGGCCGTCGCGCATGAGGAGGCCGGCGTCGACCTGACCGCTGTCGATCCTTCCCGTCCTGGTCCATGAGGGCGAGGGGCGCGGGACGGAACCGGGCCGGCCGGGCCTGGGGGACGTTGGGTCCGGTGAGGCCCTCGCCGATGTCGGCCACGCCCACCACCGCCGTCGTCCGCCCGGCGGCGTGCAGCGCCTCCCCCAGGTCGCCGGGCCGGGTGGGCAGGTGGCGGCCAGCCGAGCGGCGAATGTCAGCCGGGGCGGCGACCCGCACCGGCCCCGGTCCCTCCGACCCCACGTCGGACGCGGCCGTGTTGGCGACCCGGACCCGGGCCCCGGCCCCCAGGGTGCCGTAGCCCTCGGCCGCCGCCGGGTGGGCGGAACCGGTGCGCACGCTCATGGCGCCCAGCCCGCCCGACTCGATCAGCCGGTCGAGGTTGGGCATGGTGCCGTTGCCGACGTCGTCCCACCCGAGGCCGGGGATGCCCACCAGGAGCACCTTCGACGCGGTCGTGGTCGAGGCGAGCGTGTCGGCCTCCCACTGGGTCCCCGACCAGGCCATGGCGGCCAGGGCCAGCACCAGGGCGCCGACGATCACGGTCATCCGGGTGCGGGCGGTGGTGAGCCGGACCCACAGGGCGCGGGTGATGTCGGCCCCCTGGCGGCCCCGATGGACGAACCCGTCCAGGCGCCGGCCGGTGTGGCGGTGGTCCATCGCCACCGGCACCTCGACCACCCGGGCGCCGGCCCGCACCGCGTCGATGGTGAAGGCGGTCTCCAGGCCGAAGCGGGGGGCGAGGTCGAGGGTGCGGAGGAGCTCGCCCCGCACCGCCCGTTGCCCCGACAGCGGGGCGTGGGCGACGAAGCCGCAGGCCCGCCGGATACCGGCCCCGGCCAGCCGGCGGACGAGTCCGAAACCACCCTTCCCCCCGGCACCGGGGAGGACCCCGATCACCACGTCCGCCCGCCCGGCCAGGACCGGTTCGAGGAGCGCCTCGGCCCCGCCCGCGGTGGCCCCGACGTCGGCGTCGACGAGGAGGTAGACGTCGGTCTCCGAGCTGGTGCCCACCCCCGCCGCCACCGCCCCGCCCTTGCCCACGTTGGCCGGCAGGCGGAGCACCCACGCCCCCGCCGCCTGGGCGGTGGAGGAGGTGTCGTCGGTGGACCCGTCGTCGACCACCAGCACCTCGTCGACGGAGGCCAGCGCCCGCAGGGCGGCGACGGTGGCCCCCACCGTGTCGGCCCGGTCCTTGGCCGCCACCAGGGCGACCACCCGCGGCCGCCGGGCGGACTCCGGCCCCGGCCCCGGCGGGATCTCCCCGTCGCCGGTCACGGGCCCGTTCACGAGGTGTCCAGGGCGGGGACGAGGCGGGGGCGGTGGAGCTCGGGCGCCCGCAGCAGACGTTGGACGGCGAGGTAGACGGCCACCCCGGCGGCGCCGGCCAGGGCCAGGGTGACGGCCGCCGCCAGCCGACCGTCGTCGCCCAGCGACCCCTCGACCGCGGCCGCCACCACCATCGCCGCCCCCGCCGCCAGCGCCGCCGACACCGACGCCCGGGCGACCCCCGCCCCTACCGGCACCGGCTCCCCCACCCGCCGTCGCACCACCACCAGCAGGAGCGCCGCGCCCACCACCATCGCCAGCGAGTGGGCCACGCCGAGCACGACCACCCGTCCGTCGCCCCTGGTCATGGCCACGCCCGCCACCATGAGCACCGAGCCGCCCACCGCCACCCCCAGGCTGACCAGAGCCGGGTTCCGCACGTCGCCAGCGGCGTAGGAGGCGCGGGTGAGGAGGTGGATGCCGGCGTAGCCGGTGATCCCGAAGGCGTAGGCGGCCAGGACCCCGGCCACCAGCCGGGCCCCGTCCGGGTCGAGGGCCCCCACCCGGATGAGGCGCAGGGCGGGCCCGCCCAGCACCGCCAGCAGGGCGATGGCGGGCGCGGTCCAGAACACGATGGTGCGGGCCCCCTTGCCCAGGGCGGCGGCGAAGTCGGCCCACCGGCGCTCGACCGCGTCGGCGGCCAGGTGGGGGTAGAGGGTGGTGAGCACGGGGTGGGCCAGCAGGGCGTGCGGGAGCAGGAACATGGTGAAGGCGATCTGGAACGCCACCACCCCGCCCTCCACCCGGTTGGCCAGCACCAGGGTGGTGGCCAGCAGCACCTGGGAGGCGGCCAGGGCGGCGGCGCCCCACAGCCCGGCCCGACCCAGCGCCTTGAGCCCGGGGTGGTGCGGGTCCCAGCGGGGGCGGAGGCGGATCCCGGCCCGGCGGGCGGCCACCACCGGCACCACCGTCATGGCCAAGACGCCGGCGGTGGTGCCGACGGCCAGCAGCAGCTTGGGACCGAGGTCGAGCTCCAGCCCCGCGCCCCGTCCTCCACCGTGGGTGACGACCCAGAAGGCGCCCATGGTGGCGATGACGAACAGGTTGTTGGCCACCGGGGCCAGGGCGGCGGCGGCGAAGCGACGGGAGGAGTGGAGGACGGCCGTGGCCACCGCTCCCACCACGTAGAGCAGCACCTGGGGGATGAAGAAGACCAGGAGGAACGACCCCAGGCGGATCTCGGCCTGGCGCACGTCGGCGTCGGGCACGGTGACGGTGAGGGCCCGCATGATCCACGGGCGGGCGACCAGGCCGGCGACGGTGACCACCGCCATGAGCGCCAGCGTCATCCCCAGCAGGGCCCCGGCCAGCCTCTCGGCGTCGTCCTTCCGGTCAGTGTCCAGGAGGGCGACGAAGGGCGGCACCAGCACCGACGAGAGCATCCCCGCCGCCAGCAGCTCGAACAGGAGGTTGGAGACGAGGTTGGCCGTCTGGTACACGTTGCCCAAGAAGGTCGTCCCCAGGGCCCCGCCGATGGCGAGCACCCGCAGCAGGCCGGTGGCCCGGGACACCACGTTGCCGGCGGTGACCTGGGCCGTCGGGCCGGTCAGCCGGAACCGCCCGAAGCCCGTCGCCCCCGTCGCCCCGACAGGCGTCGCCGGCGGGGTGGCGGTCACGCAGGAAGGGCGGGCAGGAGCCGTTGCGCCCCCGGTCCGACACCGAAGTGGCCCACCCGGGCCGAGCCCATCTCCTCCAGGGCGAGGACCACCGCCGCCTGGCCCATCGGCGACTCCAGGTTGTCGACGGTGGACACCTTGCCGTTGACGGTGGCGTCGCTCCGGAGCAGGCCCACGAACACTCCCCGACCGCCGTCGGTGTCCTGCCCCGCCTCGGCCGCCACCGCCCGCCCGCCGCCCGCGGCCAGGGCCTGGGCGAGGGGCAGGGCGAGGATGTCGTCGCCCACCTCGGCGCCGGCGCCGGAGACGACCACGTAGCGGGTGCCGCCCACCGGCACGTTCCCCAGCCCCGACGGGGTGGACGTGGAGGTGGCGTCGCCCTCGATGGAGGGAGGCGGCTCGTAGGCCAGGAAGCCGGACGACACCAGGGCGGCCAGGGACGCGGGGTCGGCGATGAGCCGGGCCAACGCCTGCTGGCGCAGCTCGTCGGCGGCGAGGGTGGCCCCGACCGTCGTCGGCGGGGCCACCGCGGTCGGCGGGGCACCGGCGGCGGGGGGGGTCGTGGTGGTGGTGGGCACGGTCGAGGAAAGGGCCTCGGCCAGAGCCCGGACCTCGCCCTCGTTGTCGAGGCGCATCTTCGGCGTCACCCAGACCGTCCCCTGGAGGGACGCACCGACGTCACGAGCGACTGGCGAAGGGCGTCGACCGGCTTGCGGTCGACCCCGTTGACGGCGATGACCAGCACGGGCACGGTCTGGAGCTGGTCGCGCACCACGTGGATGAGCGACTGGTCGGCGAACTCCTGTCCCTCCCGGACCTGGTCGGAGAGCCGGCGGTTCTCCTCCCGGGTGCGGTTGATGTCGGACCGCACGTTGTTGAGGTTGTTGTTGAGGGCGTCGACGGTGACCCGGTCGATGACCGTCGACCCCATCACGATCCCCATGCCCAGGGCCAGGAACACGGCCACCAGGGAGACCACGTGGTAGCGGAGGTTGATCACAGCAACGCCCTCCACGTCTCCTGCAGGCTGAACCACAGGGCGTTGACGAACACGTGCAGGGGTTGGGCCACGGCCACCATCATGAGCATGGCGAAGAGGGCCGCCGCCACCAGGAAGCCCAGGTCGCGGGTGCGGACCCGGCTCTGGTAGAGCCGGCTCACCCCCTTGGCGTCGACCAGGATCGGCCCCACCTTCAGCCGCACGAGGAAGGTGGACGCCATCCCGGCCCGGCCCTTGTCGAAGAACTCCACCATGGAGGCGTGGGTGCCGACGGCCACGATCAGCTCGGCCCGCTTCTCGTAGGCGAGGATCATGGCCACGTCCTCGCTGGTGCCGGCGGCCTCGAAGGTGGCGTAGGGCAGGCTCAGCTCGTCGAGACGGGCCGCGCCGGGGGCGTCGCCGCCCCGGAAGGCGTGCACCACCAGCTCGGCCTCGCCCCGGAGGGCGTCGGTGGACACGGAGTCGAAGTCGCCGATGATGATGTCGGGGCGGTGGCCGGCCTCGATCACGGCGTCGGCCCCGCCGTCGACGGCGATGATCACGGGGCGGATCTCGTGGATGTAGGCCCGCAGGGCGCGCAGGTCGGCCCTGCTGTCGGAACCGCCCCGCACGACCACCAACACGTGGCGGCCGGCCATGTCGACCTTGAGGTCGGGGAGGACGGGCGTCTCGGTGAGGAGGTGGCGCTCCTGGCGCAGGTACTCGAGCGTGTTCTCGGCGAAGGCCTGGAGCTCGACGTCGATCGACTGCTTGGCCACCTCGATCTGGGCCTCGAGCGATTCCAGGCTGTGGCGGGTGCCGGTGGCGACCACCTCGCCCGTACGGGACACGTCGCCCCCCTCCACCCGCAGGACGTCGCCCTCGGCGATGCGGTCCATCACCTCGGGACCCACCTCGTCGACCAGGGGGATGCCGGCCGCGGCCAGCAGGAGGGGACCGAGGTTGGGATAGCGGCCGGAGATGGAGCGGGAGGCGTTCACCACCGCCGCCGCCTGGGCCCGGATGAGCCCCTCCGCCGCCACCCGGTCGAGGTCCTCGTGGTCGATCACCGCGATCTCGCCCGGCTGGAGGCGGGGGATGAGGTTCTTGGTGCGGCGGTCGACCCGGGCCCGGCCGGTGGCGATGCCGGTCTGCTCGGGGGCCCGGGCAGACGACTTTCCCTCGCCCCCGGCGTGGTTGTTCCCCCGGGACCACGCCTGGCGCAGGCGGGGGGCGAGCCGGGTGCGCTCCTGGTCGGCGGCTTCCGCGGAACGGGCCATCAGCGTCCCCGCTGGCGGGAGGCGCTGGCCGTGGCCAGCAGCTCCTGGGCGTGGTCGTGGGCGGTGGCGCTCGACGGCTGGCCCGACAGCATCCGGGACAACTCCACCACCCGCTGCCGGTCGTCGAGGACGCGAACGTCGGCCACCGTGCGCCCGTCCCGCTCGTCCTTGGTGACCGCCACCTGGTGGTCGGCGAAGGCCGCCACCTGGGCCAGGTGGGTGACGACCAACACCTGGTGGCCGCCAGCGGTGTCGGGGCCAGCGCCGGTGTCGGCGGGGCCGGGGCCGGGGCCGGGGCCGGCCAGGTCGGCCAGGGCTTGGCCGACGGCGAGGGCGGCCTGGCCCCCGACGCCGGCGTCGACCTCGTCGAACACCAGGGTGGGCGGCGCCTCGCTCAACACCAGTCGGCAGGCGAGCATGGTCCGGGCCAGCTCGCCCCCGGACGCGACCTTGGCCAGGGGCAGGGCCGCCTCCCCCGGATTGGCCCCCAGCAGGAACGTCACCGTGGCGCCGGCGGGGTCGTCGTCGGCGACGGCCACCTCGAAGCGGGCCCGGGGCAGGGCCAGCTCCCTCAGGTGGGCCTCGACCGCAGCCGCCAGGCGGGGTGCCGCCTCTCGACGGGCCCGGCCGACGGCGGCGGCGGCCTCTGCGACGGCAGCCACGGCGACGATCCGCTCCTCCTCCAGGTCCCTCACCCGCTCGTCGTGAGAGTGGAGCTCAGCCAGGCGGCTGCGGGCATCCGCCCCGTACTCCAAGACATCGGACAACCGTTCACCGTACTTGCGGCACAGCTCTCCCAGCAGTCGCCTCCGAGCCCGGACCTGGTCGAGGCGCTCCGGATCCTCGGCGATGGCGTCGGCCGTGCGCCGGGCGTCGGCCGCCGCCTCCTCGATCTCGACCGCCACCGACCGCAGCCGGGTCTCGATCTCGGCAAAGGGCGGGCGGCCGGCGAGGGCCTCGATCGCCACCGCCACCGCGTCGGCTGCGCCCCCGTCGTCGCGGAGGGCGGCGTGGGCGTCGCTGCCCGCCTGGCGGTGGGCAGCGGCCGCGGCCAGGAAGTCCTCCTCCACCTCCAGGGCGTCGCCCTCGTCGGTGTCGGTGAGGCCGGCGGCGTCGAGCTCGCCCACCTGGAAAGCGAGGAGGTCGATCTCCCGGGCCCGGGCCCGGGCGTCGCCGCCGAGGGCGGCCAGGGCCGCGTCGAGCGTCGCCACCCGCGCTCGGGCCGCGGCCAGCGGTTCGAGGTCGACGGAGCCGAAGCGGTCGAGGGCGGCCCGCTGCACCCGTCCCCCGAGGAGCGACTGGTGGGCGTGCTGGCCGTGGAGGTCGACCATGCGACCGCCGATCTCGGCCAGCTCGGCCACCGTGGCCAGCCGCCCGTCGACGTAGGCGCGCGACCGGCCGCTGCGGGGGACGACCCGGGCCAGCACCACTTCGTCGTCGCCCGACACGAAGCGCCCCTCGACCCGGGCCTCCTCGGCGCCGGGGCGGACGAGGATGGGATCGGCCTTGCCGCCCACCAGCAGCTCGATGGCCTCGACGACCAGCGTCTTGCCCGCACCCGTCTCCCCGGTGAGGGCGGTCATCCCCGATTGCAGGACGAGGGTGAGGTCGGCGATCACACCCAGGTCGCGGACGTGGAGCTCGGCCAGCATCAGCGGCCGCCCTCGCCCTGGCCGACCGTTCGGAGCTTGGCCTGGAGCACCCCGAAGAAGTCGCGGGACCCAAAGGTGACGAACCGGGCCGGCTTGGCCGCCGGGCGGCAGACGATGGCGTCGCCCCGGCGCAGCAGCCCCCGGTCGCGCCCGTCGACGGTGAGGGCGGCGGGACGGTCGTCGGCCACCTCCACCCGCACCCGCTCGTCGGCCGCCACCACCAGGCTGCGGTCGAACGCCATGTGGGGCGACACCGGGGTGACCACCAGGGCCGCCAGCCGGGGCGACAGGATGGGGCCCCGGGCGGAGAAGGAGTAGGCGGTCGACCCGGTGGGCGTGGCCACGACGAGCCCGTCGCCGACGTAGGTGGCCCACTGCCGGTCGGCGATGGAGACGGCGAGGTGGACGGTGTTCCCCGGCCGCGGCTTCTCGACGACGGCGTCGTTCAGGGCCAGGAACTCGCCGCCGGACACGGGACCCCGCCGGATGCCGACGGCCAGCATCATCCGGTCCTCGACTGTGTAGTCGCCGGACACGAACCGTTCGAGGGCGGCGGGCAGGTCGTCGGGCTCGACCTGGGCCAGGTAGCCGAGGTGGCCGAGGTTGACCCCGAGCACGGGCACGCCCCGGTCCCCCACCAGCCGTACCGCCCGCAGGACGGTGCCGTCGCCGCCGAGGGCGACGACCAGATCGGCGTCGGCGACGGGGTTCTCGGCCGCGGGCACGGGTGCGCCGGAGGTGGTGTCGTCGTCGGGGATGACCGCGGTGTGGCCCCGCTCGGCCAACCACGCCGACGCCTTCTGGGCCAGCTCGGCGGCCGCCGGCCGGCGGGGGTGGACGACGAGGACGACGGTGGCCACGTCAGGCCTCTCCCGGGCGGGGGGAACCGGCGACGGCCTCGGCGACCGCGGCGGTCACGTGGTCGCCGGGATCGGCGGGATCGGCTGGGCCCGGGTCGCCGGCGACGAGATGGGCCAGGAACTCGACGTTGCCCTCCGCTCCTCGGAGGGGCGAGACCATGAGCCCCCGCAGGCCCGCCCCGGCCTCGGCGTAGGTGGCGACCACCTCGGCCAGGACCCGGGCCCACACGTCGGGGTCGCGGATCACGCCCTTGTGGCGGCTGGCGTCGGCCCGGCCCGCCTCGAACTGGGGCTTGACCAGGAGGACGAGGTCGGCCCCGGGGGCGGCCAGGCCGAGGAGGGCGGGGGCGACGGTGCGCAGGGAGATGAAGGACAGGTCGGCCACGATCAGGGGGAAGGGTTCGACGTGGAGGCGCTCGGGGGTGAGCTGGCGGATGTTGGTGCGCTCGGCCACGGTGACCCGGGGGTCCTGGCGCAGGCGGAGGTCGAGCTGGCCGTAGCCCACGTCGACCGCCACCACCGACGCCGCCCCCCGCTGGAGGAGGCAGTCGGTGAAGCCGCCGGTGGACGACCCCGCGTCGAGCGCCCGCCGACCGTCGACGACGACGTCGAAGCGGTCGAGGGCGGCGTCGAGCTTGTCGCCGCCCCGGCCCACGAACCGGGCCGGCGGGCCTTCGATCTCCAACCGGTCGTCGGGGGCCACCATCCGGGCCGGCTTGTCGGCGGGCACGCCCCCCACCCGCACCCGGCCCGCCTCGATGTCGTGGCGCGCCCGATGACGGGTGGGCGCCAGGCCCCGCCTGACCATCTCGGCGTCCAGCCGCCGGCGCAGCGAGCTCAGGCCTTCTCGGAGGATGACGGCCCGGGCGAGGCCGGCGGAGCCTCCCGGCCCGCGGGCGCGCTCGGTGCGGTGGGCGGTGGGGTGCTTCCGGGCGCCGTGGGCGGTGGGGCCTCCGGCGCCGGCGGGGCCTGGGCGGCCTCGATCTTGGCTTCCAGGCGGGAGATGTCGTCCTTGGTGGCCAGCCCCAGGGCCGCCACCTGCTCCCGGATCTCCGATCGGACCAGGTCCCGCAGCTCCTCCGACCCCTGCCGGGTGCGCTCTACGATCCGCTCGAACGCCTTCTGGGCCTGGCCCACAGCCGTCTCCCCTGAGTCGGCCAGATCCCGCAGGATTTCCTCCGCCTTCTGCTGCGTCACCGAGAACCAGGCCATCCCCGACTGCAGGAAGCGGCGGAAACCTTCGTCCTCGGACATGGTGCGAGGGTACCAATCGGCCTTCCCGCCGAGCGTATGCTCGACCCGGCGTGATCCCGCTCAAGGACTACAACCCGACGCGCAGGTTCCCGGTGGTGACGGTGGTGCTGATCGCCATCAACGTCGGGGTGTACTTCCTGGTGCAGCAGCCCGGTGAGTCACGGGACGGTCAGGCCCAGTTCAGCTTCTCCCACGCCGCCATCCCGTGCGAGGTGGTGGAGGGCGACCCGCTCTCGGAGGACGAGGTCAGGCGCACCCTGGTCCAGAACGACACCGAGTCGTGCACCCACGACGACACCACCCCGCCCGTGTTCCCCGACAAGAACATCTACCTGGCCCTGATCTACTCGATGTTCCTTCACGGAAGCCTGCTCCACATCGGCGGGAACATGCTCTTCCTGTGGATCTTCGGCAACAACATCGAGGACCGCATGGGGCCACCGGCCTATCTCGCCTTCTATCTGGTGTCGGGCCTGGTGGCGAGCGCGGCCCACATCGTCGTGCAGCCCAACAGCACCATTCCCGTGATCGGGGCGTCGGGGGCGGTGGCGGGGGTGATGGGCGCCTATCTGGTGCTCTTCCCGAACGTCCGCATCCGCACCCTGTTCCTCTTCCTCCTCATCCTCATCCGCGACATCCAGGCCAAGTGGCTGCTCGGCTTCTGGTTCGTGCTCCAGTTCTTCACCAACCCGTCGGCGGGCGTGGCCTGGGTGGCCCACGTGGGAGGCTTTGCCTTCGGCGCCCTGGTGGCGCTCCTCCTGCGGGGACGGCTACAGCCCACCCCCATCGACCCGACTCCGGTGTACTGACCTGCCATGGCCCGTTTTGAACCCATCTCCGGCATCCGCTACGACCCCGACCGGGTCGACCTGGCCGACGTGCTCGCCCCTCCGTACGACGTGGTCGACGACGAGGTCCGAGCCCGCCTGGAGGCCCGCAGCCCGTACAACGCAGTGCTCGTCGAGTTGGGCCGGGTGGGCGCCGACGACGACCGCTACGACCGAGCCACCCACCATTTCGACGAGTGGCTGGCCGAGGGCATCCTCCGGGTCGACGAGGAGCCGAGCTTCTACGTCTACCGCATGGGCTGGCACGACGAGGCGGGCGTGGCCCACCAGACCACCGGCATCCTGGGCGCGCTGGAGCTGTCGTTGCCCGAGGAGGGGCAGGTGCTCCCCCACGAGCGCACCATGGGCAAGCCCAAGGGCGACCGCCTCCGGCTCCTGCGGGCGTGCCGGGCCAACCTCTCCCCGGTGTGGGTCTTGTCGCTGGCCGAGGGCCTCAGCGAGCTGTGTCAGGTGAGTGGGCCGCCCGTGGGCCGGGCCACCGACGAGGACGGTGTGCACCACCGGCTGTGGCGCATCACCCAGCCGGGGGTGGTGTCGGCCATCACTGCGGCCGTGGGTTCGGCGCCGGTGGTGATCGCTGACGGCCACCACCGCTACGAGACCGCCCTCGCCTACCGCGACGAGCGGCGGGCGGCCACGGGCGAGGCCCGAGGCGACTTCGACCTGCTCCTCGCCCTGGTGGTGGAGCTCACCGAGGACCAGCTGCAGGTGCAGCCTATCCACCGGATCCTGTCCGGGCTGCCCGATGGCTTCGACCTGGTGGGCGCCCTGGCCCGCTTCTTCGACATCGACGAGGTTCCCATCCCGGCCGGGGGCGACGACGAGTCTCCCGGACGCGCCGCCGCCCGCCTCACCACCTTGACGGGGACGGCAGGGGCGATGGCCCTGGTGGCGGGAGAACGGGCCTGGCTGCTGCGACCCCGCGACCACGCCGACGAGCCCGACGCCATCGTGCTCGACGCCGCCCTCGCCACCCTGCCCGACCACCAGCTCGACTTCCACCAGTCGGCCGACGTGGTGATCGACCTGGCCACCTCGGGCAAGGCCCAGGCCGCGGTGCTGGTGCGCCCGGTGGCGGTGCGCCAGATCGCGGCCGCGGCCCGGGAGGGCCACCGCATGCCGGCCAAGACCACGTTCTTCGCCCCCAAGCCCCGCACCGGACTGGTTTTCCGCCGCCTCCACGATTGACGGCGGCGACGGCCACCCAGCCGGCGCCGGCCGGGTCCTCTCACGAGCACGCCGCCTCCAACCGGGCCTGGGCCGCCTCCAGCGCCGTCCGGGCCCGCTTCACCTGTCGAGCGGCGACCACCACGTCGGCCACCACCTCGGTGCGGCTCTGGACGCCTCCGCCGGTGCGGAAGAACCGCCGGCGGACACGACCGACCACCACCACCTGCTCGTCGACGGGCAGCTCGGCGGCCCGGGCGGGCGCCTCGAACCACACCACGGGCACGCTCTCGGCCCGCTCCCCGGGCCGGGGCACCGTGACCTCGTAGGTCACCATCCGATCGCCCGACGGAAGCTCCCGCACCTCCGCCGGCCGGGCCAGATGTCCTACCAACGCCACCACGTTCGTCATCATTTTCACCCCTGTTGTAGTGGCCCTGCTTCATGCATGAAGGGCCCGGAGACGAGGGGGAAGCGTCGAGCACGAAGGCTATCGGGAGGGTGAGACAGGAACGCGACCGCGCGGCGGTGCCGGCGTCCTGGTCAGTCGAGGGCGAGGAGGCGCTCGGCGGCGTCGGCCAGGGTGGCGTCGGCCGCCACCACCCGGGCGAAGAGCTCGCGGGCCCGAGGGGCGTCGCCCGCCCGTTCGTGCAGGTCAGCGAGGGCGTACCACAGGCGCAGGTGATGGGGCCGGACGAAGCGGCGGGGTTCGACGGGGCCCTTCTCGAGCAGGCGGATGGCCCCCTTCACGTCGCCCCGGTCGGCCATCGCCCCCGCGACCACGATGCGGCCCTCGGCCATGAGCTCGGGCTCGGGCGAGGCCTCCCGCAGCTCCTCCCAGAGGGCGTCGACCTTGCCGTAGCGGGCGAGGGCCCGGTAGCAGTCGGCCAGGACGGGGTGCTGCTCGAACGACCCGGTGGCGGCCCGGAAGGCCTCCAGGTGGCGAGCCGCCTCCGCCCACCGACCCTGCCGGTAGAGGGCCAGCCCGGCCAGCTCCCGCACCGAGGGCACGTCGGGGGCGTCGCGCAGCAGGGGACGCAGCAGGACGCATGGTGTCCTGGGGCCGGCCCCGCTCGAAGGCGGAGGCCGCCTCCACCAGCTTGGCCTCCATCTTCACCGCCACCGGAGCTCCGACGGCCCGGACCAGCTCGTCGGCCACCGGCTTGGGCGCCTTGCGCCGGGGCCGCTCGGGGACCGGAGGGGTGGCGGCTCGGGGAGGCGCCGGCCGGAGCGGACGCCACCGGTCCGTCGCTCTGCCAGTCCTCCGGCTCCCACGCCGCCGGCGGCCCGCCCCGCTTGTCGTACTCGTCGTTGCGGGGACGGTCGTCGGGTACTTGCATGTTGATGGCGCCCTTGCGGGCCAGGCTGCCCCATCCCTTGGGACCGGGCGGCGACCACGGTCCCGAGTCAGCCGGACGGGCGCCACCACCGCGCTGACCCTGTCCACCGCCGTCACCGCCCGCGGGATTGCGACGGCCGGCGGAAGGGCGTGCGCCTCGGCGGTCGTCGTCGGATGGTCGGGCCGAACTGCGGCCCCGGCTGTCTCCGGCCTCGCGGGAACGCCCGGTGGCCGGCCGCGAGGTACGGGGCCGGTCGTCGTCGGCGCGAGGCCCGCGGCCACGGTCGCCGGTAGTGCTCGGCCCCGGTCGATCACTGGGCGGGCGGTAGCTGCGGGCATCGTCGTGGCTCCGAGCAGGGGGACGGCCGCGGTTGTCGCCGGCGGGGCTCGGTCGGCCGCCGGGGGGCCGGGAGCTGCGACTTCGGTCATCGGCGCCCCGAGATCCGCCGCTTCGGCTGTCGGCGGCTCCGGCTCCCGGTCGCCGGGTGGGGGGCCGGGAACCACCGCGACCGTCATCGTCGCTGCGATTCGGGATCCGACCGCGACGTTCGGGGCCGTCACCGGGACGCCCCGCAGGTGGTCGGGAGCTCCGATGGTCATCGTCGCCGCCACCACGGGCCGGGGGACGCCCGGCGGGGGGCCGGTACCCGAGACGGTCGCCGTCGGCTCGGGCGGGACCCCGGCTCCGGCCGCCGCCGGCCCCACCGTCGCCATCCCCACCCCCGGAGCGAGCCGGGCCGCGACTCCCGCTGGCCGGAGGACGGCCGCCGGGGCGACGGGCGGGACCGGCCGGCGTCGGTCGTTCGTCGTCGGGGCGGGGACGACGGGTAACCATGGTTTGCAGACTACCGGCCACCCACTCCAACCCTGGAACGCGAAAAAGGCCCCCCGAGGGGAGCCTTCTTCAAAGAAATTCCGGCGACGACCTACTCTCCCAGGGGGACTCCCCCCAAGTACCATTGGCGCTGGTGGGCTTAACTTCCGTGTTCGGCATGGGAACGGGTGTAACTCCACCGCTATAGCCACCGGAAACCTGTTGTCAACGGGATTTCTCCCGAGAACTTGATAGCGAGCACAAGCAAAAATTAATCCCCAAGCCCTCGGCCGATTAGTACCGGTCGGCTGAAGACCTTGCAGTCCTTACACCTCCGGCCTATCAACGTGGTCATCTGGCCACGGGCCTTACCAGGTTAACCCTGTGGGAGATTTCATCTTGGAACGAGCTTCGCGCTTAGATGCTTTCAGCGCTTATCCCACCCGCAGGTCGCTAACCAGCCATGCCCTTGGCAGGACAACTGGCACACGAGAGCTGCGTCCGTCCCGGTCCTCTCGTACTAGGGACAGCCTTCCTCAAATCTCCTACGGCTGCGACGGATAGGGACCGAACTGTCTCACGACGTTCTAAACCCAGCTCGCGTACCGCTTTAATGGGCGAACAGCCCAACCCTTGGGAGATGCTTCACCCCCAGGATGCGACGAGCCGACATCGAGGTGCCAAACCTTCCCGTCGATATGGACTCTTGGGGAAGATGAGCCTGTTATCCCCGGGGTACCTTTTATCCGTTGAGCGACGGCGCTTCCACACGCTACCGCCGGATCACTATGCCCTGCTTTCGCACCTGCTTGACGTGTTTGTCTCGCAGTCAAGCTCCCTTGTGCCATTGCACTCGACGGCTGATTGCCAACCAGCCTGAGGGAACCTTTGGGCACCTCCGTTACATTTTAGGAGGTGACCGCCCCAGTCAAACTACCCAGCTGCCGCTGTCCCCGATCCGGATAACGGACCTGGGTTAGAGCCCCAGTACGAACAGGGTGGTATTTCAACGTTGGCTCCACCACGGCTGGCGCCGCAGCTTCCTAGCCTCCCACCTATCCTACACAATCCGTACCAAAGCTCAACATCAGCCTATAGTAAAGGTCCACGGGGTCTTTCCGTCCTGTCGCAGCTACCGAGCATCTTTACTCGGAGTTCAATTTCGCCGGGTCAGTGGTTGAGACAGTAGCCAAGTCGTTACGCCATTCGTGCAGGTCGGAACTTACCCGACAAGGAATTTCGCTCAAGTTGTTCCGTATGTCGCCATACGGCTTGGACCATATCTTCGCCTCACCCGTCGAGGTGAGGTGGCTGGCGTATGGCCTCTGAGGATTCCAGAAAACGAGACGGCTTACGATGGTTCATCGTCTGCGCGACATGAGCGATCTCGATCAAACCGGCCATCGTGAGATGGCGCCGCTCGATCATCAACCGCACGACGCCGGCAAACTTGCCGAATTCATCGCGTTTTGCCGTTCTCAGTGGGTACGCCTCGAAAAACGGAATGATGCGGATGACAAGATCATCGAGGGACCTGACGTTGTAGCGGTACAGATCTTCCCGATGGTTGTCGTGGCGGCCATTGCGGCCGACACGCCCACATCCGAAGAACGACTTCAGCTCGTGCAGTACCTGCACGGACCGCTCGCCCTGAACCACCGTGAACTCCGGCTGGACCTGCCAGCCGAGGCGACACGTGGGGTTCCGGAAGATCGGAACGCTGAAGCAGCCCTCGCCGTCGACGAAGCCGACGACCCACTGCTCGAATCCTGGCCTTTCCTGCTGATTGGCCGCACCGAACGGATTGTCACTGCTCACCGCACACACCCTAGAAACAGGGTGCGACAGTGAACGAGTACCGACGGATACACGGGGTTTCCAGCATTTAGCCAGCTGCACTGTTCAGGATCACTCCTGACAGGGGCAACACTCGGGGCACGACACCCGAGTCCATTACCTTAGGACCGTTATAGTTACGGCCGCCGTTTACTGGGGCTTAGGTTCAGAGCTTCGCCCTTGCGGACTAACCCTTCCCCGTAACCTTCCAGCACCGGGCAGGCGTCACAGCGTATACATCGTCTTACGACTTCGCACGCTGCTGTGTTTTTAGTAAACAGTCGCTTGGCCCTGCTCTCTGCGACCTCCTCGGGCTCAACACGCGAAGTGCGTCACCCTAATGAGGCCCTCCTTCTCCCGAAGTTACGGAGGTATTTTGCCGAGTTCCTTAACCACTGTTCTCCCGATCGCCTTGGTATTCTCTACCTGCCCACCTGCGTCGGTTTGGGGTACGGGCACCGTGTCAGCTCGCTAGAGGCTTTTCTCGGCAGCATGGGATCAGTCACTTCGCCTGAAACGGCTCGGCATCGCGTCTCAGAGTTTATGAAGCCCGGATTTGCCTAGGCTTCCTCCTACACGCTTACCCCGGGACAACCAACGCCCGGGTTGACCTACCCTCCTGCGTCTCCCCATTGCTGTCCGCCACGGAAAGGGTCGGTTCGTCTCCCGAAGGAAACAAGCCCCTTAGCATTTCCGTCTTGGAATGGGCGCGGACACGGTGGTACTGGAATATCAACCAGTTGTGCATCGACTACGCCTCGCGGCCTCGCCTTAGCTCCCGACTCACCCTGGGCGGATTAGCCTTCCCCAGGAACCCTTGGGCATTCGGCGGACGAGTTTCTCACTCGTCTTTCGCTACTCATGCCGGCATTCGCTCTCGAACGCGCTCCACGACGGTTTCCACCCCCGCTTCACGGCACGCTCGACGCTCCCCTACCACTTCTACCGTTAAAGGTAGAAATCCGCAGCTTCGGCTCTAGGCTTGAGCCCCGTTACATTGTCCGCGCGGGACCACTCGACCAGTGAGCTATTACGCACTCTTTTAAGGGTGGCTGCTTCTAAGCCAACCTCCTGGCTGTCTGTGCAATCCCACATCGTTTCCCACTTAGCCTAGAATTAGGGGCCTTAGCTGGCGGTCTGGGCTGTTTCCCTCTCGACTATGAAGCTCATCCCCCATAGTCTCACTGCCGGGCTGTGAGCATTGGCATTCGGAGTTTGATTGGGGTCGGTAAGCTTGTAGGCCCCCTAACCCATTCAGTGCTCTACCTCCAATGCTGATCACCCGACGCTGCACCTAAATGCATTTCGGGGAGAACCAGCTATCACCGAGTTTGCTTGGCCTTTCACCCCTATCCACAGGTCATCCCCCATGTTTTCAACCATGGTGGGTTCGGTCCTCCACGGGGTCTTACCCCCGCTTCAACCTGCCCATGGATAGATCACTCGGCTTCGGGTCTACCGCCAGCGACTGAACGCCCTGTTCAGACTCGCTTTCGCTCCGGCTCCCCCTCACGGGTTAACCTTGCCACTGACGGTAACTCGCCGGCTCATTCTTCAAAAGGCACGCCATCACGGCCTTATGGGCAAGCCCATAAGACGACGCTCTGACTGTTTGTAAGCCAACGGTTTCAGGTACTATTTCACTCCCCTCCCGGGGTGCTTTTCACCTTTCCCTCACGGTACTAGTTCGCTATCGGTCGCCTGAAAGTACTTAGCCTTACGAGGTGGTCCTCGCAGATTCACGCCGACCTTCCCGGGTCCGGCGCTACTTGGGATGACGATCTGAGTCTGAATACCTTTCGCATACGGGGCTCTTACCCACTACGGCGCGACGTTCCAGAACGCTTCTGCTAGGCATCAGATTTGTAACTCAGTCCGTGGGTCTGGTGCCCCACGCTATCGGTCCCGCAACCCCGAACTGGCAACGCCACCAGGCTATTGCACCAGCTCGGTTTAGGCTCTTCCCGTTTCGCTCGCCGCTACTCAGGGAGTCGCATTTGCTTTCCTTTCCACAGGGTACTGAGATGTTTCAGTTCCCCCGGTTCCCTCTACCCGCCCTATATATTCAGGCGGGAGTAACACCCCATGACGGGTGCTGGGTTGCCCCATTCGGATATCTACGGATCGAAGCTTGGTCGGCAGCTCCCCGTAGCTTTTCGCAGCCACCCACGTCCTTCATCGGCTTCAGGCGCCAAGGCATCCACCGTTGGCTCTTTGTAGCTTGGAGAATTAAAGATGCTCGTGCTCGCTATGAAGTTCTCAAAATGCGCAAGAGGTCGACGCTTGGCGCCGGCGTTGCCGTATCCCGATTCGTGAGACGACAGATGCCGCCTCCCGAAGGAAGCGGCGTCGGATATGTCGTCACCGAGCGCAAACGCGCCCAGAAAACGGAACAGAGACATGCGAGAAACATACGTCGAGGCCGACCCGGTGTGGGTCGCAAAACCTCTTCGCTCCGACGCAGCGAGACCAAACGGTCCGGCCGGTCGACCAGTGATCAACTGGGAGTCCCCGAGTGACGACACCTCAGTGAAGAGGCCCCGTATCGAGCAGTACGACTCCTTAGAAAGGAGGTGATCCAGCCGCACCTTCCGGTACGGCTACCTTGTTACGACTTCACCCCAATCGCTGATCCCACCTTCGACGGCTCCCCCCCTTACGGGTTGGGCCACCGGCTTCGGGTGTTACCAACTTTCGTGGTGTGACGGGCGGTGTGTACAAGGCCCGGGAACGTATTCACCCCGGCGTTGCTGATCCGGGATTACTAGCGACTCCGACTTCATGGAGTCGAGTTGCAGACTCCAATCCGAACTGAGACCGGCTTTCTGGGATTCGCTCACCCTCGCGGGATAGCAGCCCTTTGTACCGGCCATTGTAGCATGTGTGCAGCCCTGGACATAAGGGGCATGATGACTTGACGTCATCCCCACCTTCCTCCGAGTTGACCCCGGCAGTCTCCTACGAGTCCCCGGCATAACCCGCTGGTAACATAGGATAAGGGTTGCGCTCGTTGCGGGACTTAACCCAACATCTCACGACACGAGCTGACGACAGCCATGCACCACCTATCGCAGGCCCTTTCGGACACCACATCTCTGTGGCTTTTCCTACGTAGTTCAACCCAGGTAAGGTTCTTCGCGTTGCATCGAATTAAGCCACATGCTCCGCCGCTTGTGCGGGCCCCCGTCAATTCCTTTGAGTTTTAGCCTTGCGGCCGTACTCCCCAGGCGGGGCACTTAATGCGTTAGCTACGGCACGGAACCCGTTGATAAGGCCCCACACCTAGTGCCCAACGTTTACGGCGTGGACTACCAGGGTATCTAATCCTGTTTGCTACCCACGCTTTCGCTCCTCAGCGTCAGTGCCGGCCCAGATCACCGCCTTCGCCACCGGTGTTCCTCCTGATATCTGCGCATTTCACCGCTACACCAGGAATTCCGTGATCCCCTACCGGACTCTAGCCATAGCAGTCCCGGGTGGCGTCTCCAGGTTGAGCCTGGAGTTTTCACACCCGGCTTGCCAAGCCGCCTACGAGCTCTTTACGCCCAATGAATCCGGACAACGCTCGCCCCCTACGTATTACCGCGGCTGCTGGCACGTAGTTGGCCGGGGCTTCTTCTGCAGGTACCGTCATTTTCGTCCCTGCTGAAAGGGGTTTACAACCCGAAGGCCTTCATCCCCCACGCGGCGTTGCTGCGTCAGGCTTTCGCCCATTGCGCAAGATTCCCCACTGCTGCCTCCCGTAGGAGTCTGGGCCGTGTCTCAGTCCCAGTGTGGCTGGTCGTCCTCTCAGACCAGCTAGCCGTCGTCGCCTTGGTGAGCCGTTACCCCACCAACAAGCTGATAGCCCGCGAGCCCCTCCCGAAGCGAAATTCATTTCCTCATCCGGTCATGCGGCCAGATGGGGATATCCGGTATTAGCACCGGTTTCCCGGTGTTATCCCAGTCTTCGGGGCAGGTTGCTCACGTGTTACTCACCCGTTCGCCGCTAGGCCTTCCCTGGTGTTGCCACCAGTTGGACCTCGCTCGACTTGCATGTGTTAAGCACGCCGCCAGCGTTCGTCCTGAGCCAGGATCAAACTCTCCATCGAGACCTCAGGCCGGACCACACGTGCCGAAGCACGCAGCCGTGAAATCGGAGAGCCGGGTCGTAGGGCGTCTGAACCCTTGGACCCGACTGGCACAGAGCGGTTGTGGCGTCTGGATCGCTCCAGACGCGTTGTCCGTTCAGTGCTTGAAACTATGCGATCGCACGCGATCGCCCGCACTGGCGTTTACAAGCTGTCTCTGTTCCGTTTTCAAGGAGCGCTGGCCAGGGGGGCACGCGTCGGAGACGGTGGTGCCTTCCTGTCTGGTCGAGGGTTGCGGGCAGAACTCGCACTTCCTCGGCACTCGGACGTTTCAACGCTGCCTGCGTCCTCGGGTCTCCCCGAATCCGCCGTCCGGCGCAATTGCCTAACGTATCACCGCGGCCCCCTCTTGGCAACCGGGCGTTCGTGTCGCACGCCGTCAGGCGAAGCGCACCAGGTGGTAGCTGCGCTTGCCCCTCCGGAGCACGACATACGAATCTACCAGCAGATCGGAGAGGCTCAGTCGCCGGTCGACGTCGGCCTCCCGCCGGTTGTTGACGTACACGCCGCCCTGATCGATCGCGGTGCGGGCCGCCGACTTCGACGTCACCAGACCCGTCTCCACCAGCAGGTCGACCAGGCCCACCCCGTCGCCCTCGAGCTCCGCCCTCGGCCGGGAGGTGGCGGGCGCCTCGGCGAACACCTCCAGCAGGGTGGGGCCGTCGAGGCCGTCGAGGTCACCGCCGAAGAGGGCCTGGCCGGCCTGCTCGGCCGCCTCGGCCGCGGCCGCCCCGTGCACCGCCGCCGTCACCTCCCGGGCCAGCACCCGCTGCGCCTCCCGCCGCTCGGGGTGTTCGGCCACCGCCGCCTCCAGCTCCTCGATGCGCTCCCGGTCGAGCCAGGTGAACAGGCGCAGGTAGCGGCCGACGTCGGCGTCGCCCACCCGCAGCCAGAACTGGAAGAACTCGTAGACGCTGGTGCGGGCCGGATCGAGCCAGAGGTTGCCGCCCTCGCTCTTGCCGAACTTCGACCCGTCCGCCCTCGTGACCAGGGGAAACGTGAGCCCGTAGGCCTGCACCCGCTCCCGGCGGTGGATGAGGTCGATCCCGGCGGTGATGTTGCCCCACTGGTCGCTGCCCCCGACCTGGAGCCGGCAGTCCCGGTGGGTAGCATAGGTGCCAGAAGTCGTAGGCCTGGAGGAGCATGTAGGAGAACTCCTTGTAGGAGATCCCCTGGTCGCGCTCCAGGCGGGCCCGCACCGAGTCCTTGGCCATCATGTCGTTGACCCGGAAGTGGCCGCCGACGTCGCGCAGGAAGTCGGTCAGGCGCAGTTGGCCCAGCCACTCGGCGTTGTCGACCAGGTCGACCTCGGTGCCGACGATGCGCTCGACCTGGGCCCGGATGCCCTCGGCGTTGGCCCGGATCTGCTGCTCGGCCAGGACGGGACGCTCGGCGTCCTTGCCGCTGGGGTCGCCCACGAGGGTGGTGCCCGCCGCCCAGGAGCACGATCGGACGGTGACCGGCCCGTTGCAAACGGGCGGTGACCATCAGGGGCAGGAGGCTGCCGACGTGGAGGCTGTCGGCGGTGGCGTCGAAGCCGACGTAGAAGGTGAGGGACTCGGTGCTCAAACGGGCGCCGAGGTCGGGATCGGTGACCTGGGCCACCATCCCCCGCCACTGGAGCTCGTCGAACACACCGGTCGTGGCCACCGCCGGCACCGTACAACGGCGA
>CAWHIC010000031.1:0-327810 GCA_963829165.1 uncultured Acidimicrobiia bacterium
CTAAAGCCCCAGGTACCAGGAGCAGCCGGGCCACTGGCCCCAGCCGTAGAGGGCCTGCAGTTCCCGGGCGGCCTGGTCCTGCACCGCGGGGGAGGCTTCGTGGGGGTAGCCCCCGTAGCCCAGGCTCTGCCACGTCGACAGGGAGAACTGGTAGGCGCCGTAGTACCCGTTCCCCGTGTTGATCGAGTAGTTCCCGCCCGATTCGCAGTCGGCCAGGGCGGCGAAGGCGTCGCCCAGTCCGTCGTCGACGAATCCGACTTCCTCGGCGGGCTCGGGCTCGGCCACGCCGAACACGGCGTCGAGCGACTCGTAGACGACGTCGTAGACGGGTGCCTCGTCCGCGGCCGCCGCCTCCTCCTCGTCGACGGCGGCCTCGTCGGCCGGGGCCGACTCTTCCGACGGCCCGAAGGTGAGGGACGCCTGGACTTGGTCGAGGCAGGCTTGGAGCAGGTCGGCGTCGAGCATTCCGTCGGGGCCGACCGACGTGGTGCCGCAGTCGGTGACTGCGGCGGTGGTGCTGGGTGCGGCGGCGGCGGCTGGCGAGGCGCCGGAGACCAGGGCCACGCCGAACAGGGCGGTGGCGATGGTCGCGGCAAGGGCCAGGGGTCGTCGTTGCGTGCGCATTCGTGCGCCTCCTTGAGGAAGCCCAGTGTGGGCGTCAGGTGTGGCATCGGCATGCGGGCGGTCGTCTTTGAGGCATTCGGCTCGCGAACCCCAAGAAAATGGGCTCGGGACATGTGTCCGTACGAGGTGCAGACGGAGCTAACCCTCGGTGGTCTTGGCAGCGGGCGGGCCCTCCTGAGGGTCGCGATCGGGGGCCGGCCCGGCGGCGTCATGAGGGCTGTCACCGCGCCGCGGGGTTCGGGCGGGCGGGACGGCCGGCGCTCGGGGGAGGACCGTGTCGGGAAAAGTTGTACCACACGTTTTGCCGCCATCTGACCACCGGCACCGCCCGCGACCAGCGGTTTTGTAACCGATCATTGGCGACGAAGCCGCGTAAGCTTCAACGAACGCTTACGCGCCGAGCTCCTCGGTGAGCGCCAACCACCGGTCCTCGGCGGTGGCCAGGGCGACCTCGGCCTCGGCCAGGGCATGGGCGACGGCGGCCAGGGCGGTGTGGTCGCCGCCGACCGCCGACAGGTCGTCCTCCAGCCGTCGACGACGGTCGGACGCCTCCGCCATCTCCCGCTCGGCCAACGCCACCAGCCGCCGCAGCGTGCTCGCCGACCGGGCCTTCCCCGCCGCGCCCGCCGCGCCCGCCGCGCCCGCCGGCGCCCGCCCGCCCCGCGACCGATGAGGCCGCCGCTCCCCGCCCGCCCGTGGTCGCCCGCCCCGCCGACGGTGTGGTCCCCCGCGCCGCCCCCGGCCCCGCCCGCCGTCGGCGTCGGTCGGCCTCATACTCGGCGTAGCCGCCGGGGGCGACGCGGGCGCCGCCGACACCGTCGAGCACGAGCACGTCCTCCACCGTCCGCTCCAGGAGGGCGCGGTCGTGGCTGACGACGACCAGAGAGCCGGGCCAGTTCTCCAGGTAGTCCTCCAGGGCCCGGAGGGTGTCGAGGTCGAGGTCGTTGGTGGGCTCGTCGAGGAGGAGGACGTTGGGCATCTCGGCCAGCACCAGCAGCAATTGCAATCGACGCCGCTCGCCGCCCGACAACGTCCCGATCGGCGCCCACTGGGCGTCGGCGTCGAACAGGAACCGCTCCATGAGCCGTCCCTGCTCCCAGGTGGGCTGCCCGTTCGAGCCCGCCACCGCCTCCCGCACCCGTTGGGTGAGGTCGAGGTCGACGCCGACCTGGTCGTAGTACCCGATCCGGACGGTGGGGGCGGTGGCGACTCGTCCCGCGGTCGGCGAGCGGCGGCCGGCGAGGATGTCGAGGAGGGTGGACTTGCCCGTCCCGTTGGCCCCCACGATCCCCAGCCGGCCGCCCGGCTCCAAGTCGAGGTCGAGGTCGCGGAACAGCCACGTCGACTCGTCGCCGAAGCGGTGCCCCGACGCCGACCAGGTCGACCACCCGGTCGCCCAAACGGGGCGTGATCCCGCCCAGTTCCAGGTCGACCGTCGAGGCGGCCACCGGCCCCCTTCCCTCGACGATGGCGGTGGCCGACGTGATCCGGGCCTTGGGCTTGCGGGTGCGGGCGGGCGCCCCCCGGCGCAGCCAGGCCAGCTCCGAGCGGGCCAGATTGCGGCGGACGGCGTCGGCCGCCACCTCCCGCTCCCCCCGCTCGCTGCGGGCGGCCAGGTAGCCGGCGTAGCCGTCGTTGTGGACGTAGCCCTGGCCCCGGTCGAGCTCCAGGATGCGAGTGGTGACACGGTCGAGGACGTGCCGGTCGTGGGTGACCAGCACCAATCCGCCCCCGAAGCCGGCCAGGCGGTCCTCCAGCCAGGCGATGGCGTCGATGTCGAGGTGGTTGGTGGGCTCGTCGAGCACGAGCAGGTCGACCTCCTCCAGCAGCGCCTGGGCCAACGCCACCCGCTTGGCCTGGCCCCCGGAGAGGGTGGACACGTCGGCGTCGCCCAGGTCGCCCATTCCCAGCCGGTCGAGGATGGCGGCCGCCTCCCACCCCCCACCCCCAGAAGCACTGCCGACCGCGCCCCGCACCGTCCCCGGGGGCAGCGTCGGGTGCTGGTCGAGGAACGCGATCCGCACGCCCCGTCCCCGCCGCACCGCCCCCTGTTCGGGCTCGCCCACGCCCGCCAGCACCCGCAGGAGGGTGGACTTGCCGGCGCCGTTGCGTCCCACCACCCCCAGCCGGTCGCCGGTGGACACGGTGACCGAGAGATCCTCGAACAGGGGACGGTCCGGCCGCCGGGCGGTGACGCCTTCGACGTCGACCAGGATCATTTGTGTCCAGCGTAGGAGCGGCGGCCCCGTACCCTGACCGGGTGCTCGAAGTGCACGACCTCACCATCGACCTGGGGCACCGGGTCCTCGTCCGCGACGCGTCCTTCCAGGTCGCGCCGGGGGAGAAGGTCGCGCTGGTAGGGCCGAACGGGGCGGGCAAGACCACGCTCCTCCGCACCATCGCGGGCGAGCTCGAGCCCACCTTGGGGCGCATCCTGCTGCCGACCACCTTCGGCTGGCTGCGCCAGGACGTCCAGGCCGCACCCGACGACGCGTCGAGGATCGGCATCGACCACATCCTGGCCGGACGAGACACGGCGGCGGTGGCCGCCGAGTTGGAGCTGGCCCTGGCCGAGATGTCGGCGCTGTCGCCCAATGACAACGGCAACGGCAACGGCGAACGGGAACGGGAAAACCGCGAGCGGCCTCGATCGGGCGGTCAAGCGCTACGGCATCCTCGAGGAGCGGTTCAGCACCCTGGGCGGCTACCAGGCCGAGGCCGAGGCCCGGCGCATCGCGGCCGGCGTGGGTCTCGACGACGACGTCCTCACCCGCCGGGTCGGCGTCCTCTCCGGTGGTCAGCGCCGCCGGCTGGAGCTGGCCCGCCTCCTCTACGCCGGCGGCGAGCTGCTCATCCTCGACGAGCCCACCAACCACCTCGACATGGACGCCAAGGCGTGGGTGATGCAGTTCCTGCGCACGTCCCGGTCGGCGGTGCTGGTCGTGTCCCACGACATCGCCCTGCTCGACAACGCCATCGACCGGGTGATCGCCATCGACGGCGGCATCCTCGACATCTACAAGGGCACCTACACCCGCTACCTCGAGCAGCGCACGGCCCGGGAGGCGCAGCGGGCCCGCGACGACCGCCTCCGCAGCCAGGAGATGGCCCGGTTGACGGCCACTGCCAGCCGCTTCCGGGGTGGCAACCAGACGATGGCCCGCAAGGCCAAGGTCCTCGACCGCCGGGTCGAGCGGCTGGCGGCGGAGGGTGGCGTGCCCCGGCCCCGCCGGCGACCCTTCCCCAAGGTCAAGTGGCCCGACCCGCCCCGCGCCGGCGACGTGGTGCTGGTGGCGGAGGGGCTGGCCAAGGCCTACGGCGAGACACCGGTGTTCGACGGCGTGTCGTTCACCGTGGAACGGGGCGACACCCTCCTCATCCTGGGCCTCAACGGGGCCGGCAAGACCACCCTGCTGCGCATCCTGGCCGGGCTGCTGCCGGCGGACGCGGGCGAGATCCGCTTCGGCGCCAACGTCGGCCTCGGCTTCTACGCCCAGGAGCACGAGGACATCCGCCCCGGGGTGAGCGTCCTCGAGCACATGCGGGAGCGGGCCGACATCCCCGACACCGACCTCCGCTCGGTCATCGGCCACTTCGGGCTCACCGGCGAGGCTGCCCTCCAGGACGCGGGCACGCTGTCGGGCGGGGAGAAGACGAAGCTGGCCCTGGCCCGGCTCATCGTCAGCCGGTCCAACCTCCTCATCCTCGACGAGCCCACCAACAACCTCGACACTGCCTCCCGGGAGGCCGTCCTGGGGGCGTTGCAGCGCTACGCGGGCACGATCATCGTCGTCAGCCACGACTCCGAATTCGTGCTCGGCCTCGCTCCCGACCGGGTCATCGTGATGCCCGACGGCGACCTCCTGTCGTTCGACGAGAGCGCCCTGGAGCTCGTCGAGTTGGCGTAAAAGGGCCCAGTTTCGGAAAAGGGTTCGCTATCCATCTACGCTGTACGGACGAGAGAGGTCCCTTTGACCTGCTCGCGAAGAGAGAAGAGAGTGCCGTGGCCACAGGAACAGTGAAGTTTTTCAACTCGGAGAAGGGCTACGGCTTCATCTCGCGTGAGCAGGGCGAGGACGTGTTCGTGCACTACTCGAACATCCAGGGACAGGGATACCGGTCGCTGCAGGAGGGCCAGAAGGTGGAGTTCGACGTGGCCCCTGGTCGGAAGGGCGAAGAGGCGCAGAACGTCCGGGCCATCTGAGCCCAACGTCTCCTTTTCCCCGCACACCCCGATTCTGAAGGAGGGCCAACGTGGCGCAGCGCGCCAGTTTCGGCAAGCTTCAACGCGATAGAGACAAGAAGGCCAAGGCCGCGGCCAAGCGCGAGAAGCGCCAGGAGCGGTCGGCCGAACGAGCCGACGGCACCACCGACGAGGTCGTCATCCCCATGGAGGGCGAAGTGTCGGCCGCCGACCTGCTGGTGCTGGTCGAGCGCCTGCACAAGGGCTTCGAGGACGGCACCATCGACTACGAGGAGTTCGAGATGCAGAAGTCCGAGCTCTTCGCCCGCCTACCGATCGACTAGCCCGCTCCCGGCGTAGCCGGAGGCCGAGCGATCGCCACGACCACCCCCTCCCGGGGGGCACTCGTGGCGATCGCTCGCGTCGTCCGGCTACCTAGTCGTGATCGTGGCCCTCGTGGCCGGGCTGGGTGGAGGTCTTCTTGGCGCCCTGCACGGGAGCGAGCTGCCGCCGCCAGTCGGCGAGCATCTCGGGGGTGCCGGCGATGCCGACGCCGCGGAAGTTGCAGCGCACGAACGTGCAGTTGGCCAGCACCAGGCAGCCCACGACCTCGGGGGCCTTCGGGAAGCGCCACAGGATGCTGCCGATGTCGGTGCCGGGGTGCTCCCACGAGCAGTGGTCGAGCGTGCAGCCGTGGAGGACGACGACCTGCGGGCCCAGGATCAGGCAGTCGGTGGCGGTGATGCCCTCGATCAGCTGGTCCTCCCGGATCTCGAACTGGCCCAGCCGGATGGTCTGGCTCTGGAAGGTGGTCTCTGCCATCGATGCTCCTCGAAGTGGATCTGCGGACTTATGTGAACGGCTGGTTACAGCATCGACAACCGTACGCTGGCTACTGTTCGCTCCATTCAAACCCAGGAGGGACACATGCGAAGAATCGAGACGGTCAGTCGGTTCCGCTGGTTCGCAGTGGGAGTAGCGGCGGTGGTGCTCCTTGGCGCCTGCGGCGACGACGGCGACGACACCGAGGCCACCGACGACAGTGGACCGTCCCAGGTCACCGTCCTCGCCGGCATCAACGACCAGCAAGATCCCACCATCGCGGTCACCGAGTTCCTTCCCGAGGCCGTTTCGGTCAAGGCGGGGGCGGCGATCGAGTGGCGGTTCTCCGGCCCCGAGCCCCACAGTGTCACGTTCCTCCCGCCCGGCCAGACGCCCCCGTCCCCGGAGAGCCCCGAGGGTTCGGCCCTCTTCGCTCCCAGCCTCCCGCCCGTCACCAGCTACGACGGCGCATCGCTGGTGAACTCGGGGCTGCTTCCCCTGGGCCCGACGCCGGCGGATCCGTTCATCCTGACCTTCCCCACCGCGGGCCAGTACAGCTACGTCTGCATCATCCACCCGCTCATGACGGGGAGCATCACGGTGGCGGGCGAGGGTGCGTCGGTCGACACCCAGCAGGACATCAACGAGCGGGCCGACAGCGAGCTGAACCAGTGGCTGGAGGAAGGCCGGGCGGCCAAGAAGAAGCTCGCCGAGGCTGCCCCCAAGCAGGCCGCCAACCCCGACGGCTCCACCACCTGGACGTACGAGATGGGCGCCACCACCGAGCACACCGACGTGCTCGCGTTCGCGCCGGACTCGGGCGAGATCAAGCCCGGTGACAGCGTCACGTTCGTGAACAACAGCCTGGCGCCTCACACCGCCACCTTCGGGGCCGGGGGCCAGGTGCCCCAGGACCCCACCGACCCGGCGGTCTCGGCGCCCACCGGCCCGTCACCGTTCACGTTGCGGCTCACGGGCGGTCCGTTCAACTCGGGGCTGCTCCCGCCGGCGGCACCGCCCAACGCGCCGCCGCCCGAGGCGGTCCGCAGCTACACCTTCCAGGTCCCGGAGGCGGGCACGTATCCCTACGTGTGCGTGTTCCACGCCCCCAGCGGCATGGCCGGCTCGATCAAGGTCGCCTAGCGCAGCACGTCGGTTGGTGACGGGTTCGGGGTCTCGGCCCCGGACCCGTCCCCGGGCGATCCGTCACCCGGCCCATCCGTCTACGAACGGGTCAGGTCGACCAGTTGGTGGTGCCGGACCCCTCGTAGTGGCAGTCGCACTGGCAGGAGAAGGCGTCGGCGGAGCCGCCCATGATGGCGGCCCACCATTCCCGGCAGTCGGCGTGGCGACCGGCCAGGCAGGCGCCGCTGGTGGGCTTGAGGCCGACCAGGGCCACGCCCGCGGCGGAGAAGATGAGGGCGGCGAAGGCGGCCACCGTGAGCCGGCTGCGGCCTTTGGCCGGGCAGTCGATGGCCGGGCGGATGAGGCCCTCCACCGGCGCGTCGAGGGTCTTGGGCTCACCCCCGAACAGCGGGGCCTCGCAGTCGATCGTGTCGGCGAACGAATAGGGGAGCATCGTGTAGCCGACCGCCCCCAAAAGCAGCACGATCACGAAGACGGGGACGAGTTTCTGCTGGCTGGTCAACAACGAATGCCCCCTGAAGCTGTCTGTTCGGCCGGTGACTGTCTAGACGCTGGCGAGCGCTTCTGCGATCTGGACGGCGTTGAGGGCCGCCCCTTTCCGCAGGTTGTCGCCGCTCAGGAACAGGGCGAGGCCGTGCTCGGCCCCCTGATCACGGCGGATCCGACCCACGAAAGTGGGGTCGGCGCCGGCCGCCGCCAATGGTGTGGGAACGTCGGCCAGCACGACGGACGGGGCCGACGCCAGGATCTGGCGAGCCCGTTCGGGCGACAGCGGACGTTCGAACTCGAGGTTCAACGACAACGAGTGGCCGGTGTAGACGGGAACCCGCACGCAGGTGCACGACACGGCCAGGCCCGGGATCTCGAGGATCTTGCGGCTCTCGTTGCGCAGCTTCTGCTCCTCGTCGGTCTCCCCCGAGCCCATCTCGCCGGACCCGTCGTCGACGAGCTTGCCCGCCAGGGGGATCACGTTGAAGGCGATGGGGGCGACGAAGGCCTCGGGCGCGGGGAACTCGACCCCGGCCGACCCGGACAGGGCCAGCTCGTGGGCCCGCCCGCTGACGTTGGCCGCCTGCTTCTCGAGCTCAGCGACGCCCTTGACGCCGGCACCGGACACGGCCTGGTAGGTGCTGGCCACCACCCGCCGCAGCCCGGCTTCGAGGTGCAGGGGCTTGAGCACCGGCATGGCGACCATGGTGGTGCAGTTGGGATTGGCGACGATGCCCTTGGGGATGTCGGCCAGGGCGTGGGGGTTGACCTCGGCCACCACCAAGGGGACGTCGGGGTCGGAGCGCCAGGCGGACGAGTTGTCGACCACGATGGCGCCCTCGGCCGCCACCCGGGGCGCGAGGGCCCGGGAGACGGTGGCTCCCGCCGAGAACAGGACGATGTCGAGGCCCCGGTAGTCGGCCGTCTCCGCTTCCTCGATGGTCACCTCGCCGCCGGCCCAGGGCAACGACCTGCCGGCCGAGCGGGCGCTGGCGAACAGGCGCAGGTGGTCGATCGGGAAACCGCGCTCGGCCAACAGCGTGCGCATGACCCCGCCCACCAGGCCGGTGGCTCCGACCACCCCAACGTTCATGAGAACCAAGCTACCGGAAGGGGCCGCCCGTCAGACGGGGGGATTCTCCAGCTCGAAGCGGTCGTGGAGGGCCCGCACCGCCCGTTCGACGTCGGTTCCGCGCACCACGCAGCTGATCCGGATGGACGACGTCGAGATCATCTCGATGTTGACGCCCTCGTCGGCCAGGGCCTCGAACATGGTCGCGGCCACGCCCGGGTGGGTCTTCATCCCCGCCCCGATGAGGCTGATGCGGCCGATGTCGGAGTCGGCGATGACCTCGACGGCCCCGATGTTGGCGGCCATCGCCTCGGTTACCCGGCGGCCGGCGGTGAGGTCGGCCTTGGGCATGGTGAAGGAGATGTCGGTGACACCGTGGATCGAGACGTTCTGCTCGATCATGTCCACGTTCACCGCCTCGTCGGCCAGGGCCCGGAAAAGGCGGGCGGCGATGCCCGGCTTGTCGGGCACCCCGACGAGCGTGACCTTGGCCTCGGTGAGGTCGTGGGTGACCCCCGAGATGATCGCCTTCTCCATGCCTTCATCCTCCTCGCGGACCCAGGTGCCCGGTTCCCAGGTGAAACTCGATCGGACGTGCAGGGCCACCCTGTGGTTCCGGGCGAACTCCACCGACCGCAGGGCCAGCACCCTGCCCCCGGTGGCCGCCATCTCCAGCATCTCCTCGTAGGAGACCGCCGTCAGCCGGCGGGCGTTGGGCACGACCCGGGGGTCGGCGGTGAACACGCCGGTGACGTCGGTGTAGATCTCGCAGGAGTCGGCGCCCAAGGCCGAGGCCAGGGCCACCGCGGTGAGGTCGGAGGCCCCCCGGCCCATGGTGGTGACCTCCTTGGCGAGGGACACCCCCTGGAAGCCGGCCACCACGACCACGTGGCCCTGGGCCAACCCGTCCCGCAGGCGGTCGGCCCGGACCTCGATGATCTTGGCCTTGCCGTGGGTGGAGTCGGTGACGATGCCGGCCTGGCTGCCGGTGAACGAGGTGGCGTGGACCCCCATGTCGTGGATGGCCATGCACAGCAGGGCCATGGAAATGCGCTCGCCGGCGCTGATGAGCATGTCGAGCTCGCGCAGGTGGGGCTCGGGCGACACGTCGTGGGCCAGCCGGAGCAGGCTGTCGGTGGTCTTGCCCATGGCGCTGACGACCACGACCAAGTCGTGGCCCTGGCGCTGGGTGTGCACCACGTGCTCGGCGACGGCGCGGATGCGGTCGGCGTCGGCGACGGACGTGCCGCCGTATTTCTGAACCACCAGACTCATACCGCCATTGTGGCTGGTCCGGGGACGGGCGCCGCTACGGTGGCTCCCCGTGTCCCCCAAGTCGAAGGTCAGGAAGAAGCCGGCCAAGTACCGCGACCCCCGTGCGCAGGCCCGCCACGCGGCCTACGAGGCCAGCCGGAAGGCCACCCGCCGCAAGTGGACCATCGGCGCCGGAGTGGTCCTGGTGGTGGTGCTGGTGTTCGGCGCGACCCAGGTGTTCGACTCGGGCACCGACGATCCCACCGTCGACGCCACCGACACCACCGTGGCCACCACCCCGTCGGCGACGCCCGTGAGCCTGCCCCCGCCGGCGAAGGGGGCGTCGATCACCGGCGACACCCCGTGCCCCAGCCTCGACGGCTCGTCGCCCCGCACCACCGCCTTCGCCAAGGCCCCTCCGACCTGCATCGTCGCCGGGAAGACGTACACCGCCGACATGGAGACCTCCAAGGGCCTGATCACCATCGCCCTCGACTCGACCGCCGCCCCCAAGACGGTGAACAACTTCGTCGTCCTGGCCCGCTACCACTACTTCGACACCCAGCCCTTCCACCGGATCGTCAAGGGCTTCGTCGTCCAGGGGGGCTCACCCGACGCCACCGGCTCGGGCGGTCCCGGGTACGCCATCGACGACGAGCTGCCGGCGAAGAACGTCTACGTCCCCGGCGCCCTGGCCATGGCCAACTCCGGTCCGAACACCAACGGCAGCCAGTTCTTCATCGTCTCGGGCGACGCCAGCTTCCTCAAGCCGAGCTACTCGTTCTTCGGCACGGTCACCGCGGGTATGGACGTGGTCACCGCCATCGACGCGGTCGGAACGCCCACCTCGAGTCCTCAATCCGGTGCACCGACCGAAGTGGTCACCATCCAGTCCGTCACGATCAAGGAGTCCTAGTGGCCACCGAATGCCCCCCCGCCGATGGATCGGCGCCCAAGAAGCAGCGCTTCAGTGGCCCGCCCCCCATGTGCATCGACCCCGAGAAGAAGTACACCGCCACCATGGAGACCACCAAGGGCACCATGGTGATCGCTCTCGACCCGCTCATCGCGCCCAAGACGGTGAACAACTTCGTCGTGCTCGCCCGCTACCACTACTACGACGGGGTGAGCTTCCACCGCATCATCCCCGGGTTCGTGATCCAGGGCGGCGACCCCGAGGGGACGGGGCGGGGCGGTCCCGGCTACAAGTTCGAGGACGAGCTGCCCAGGAAGGGTCGCTACGAGATCGGCTCCCTGGCCATGGCCAACGCCGGCCCCGACACCAACGGCAGCCAGTTCTTCATCATCTCCGGCCACCACGGGGCCAGCCTGCCGCCCAGCTACTCCCTGTTCGGCAAGGTCGTCTCCGGCATCGACGTGGTGCAGGCCCTCAACGCCGTCGGCTCCCCGGGGGCGGGCACGCCCAAGGAGAAGGTCGGGATGATCTCCGTCACCATCTCCGAGGAATAGGCGGAACGAACCGGCCCCGTTCTTCGTCAGATGTGAAGAACGGGGCGGGTTGCCCTCTGGCGAAAGGGTTGGCGGATGAGGACCATGCGGGTGGCGCTGGCGGCGGTGGGCATGGCGGTGGCCGTGGCCGGGTGTGGCCGGGCCGAGGCCCGGATGTGCGAGACGTCGGGCGGGGCCGAGTTCTGCCTGGTCGAGAACGGCCCGGCCTTCAGGACCACGGGCCACGGCTTCCGGCCCGACTCCGAGGTGCGCATCGTCGTCGACGACCGAGAAGCGCAGCCGAGGCCCGGCCCCCTGCTCGCCGGCCCGGACGGCAAGTTCCCCGCTCAGGGGATGGGGTCATGGGTGAACAGGGGCCCGAGCCCGCAACGGGTGAGGGTCACCGGGACGACGCCGAGCGGAGCGGAGGCCGTATTCGAGTTCACCGTCCCCGCCTCGCCCGCGCTGGGCTGAGACGGGGGCGACAACGGGATCGAGGTCGTCCAGGCCCTCAAGAAGGTCGGCATGATCTCGGTCACCATCTCCGAGGAATAGGCGGAACGAACCGGCCCCGTTCTTCGTCAGAGGTGGAGGACGGGGCGGGTTGCCCTCTGGTGAAAGGGTTGGCGGATGAGGACCATGCGGATGGCACGGTGGGCTCTGGTCGCGGCCGGGATGGCGCTGGGGCGGGCACGGCAAGATCCCCGGGTCAGGGGGCAACGTGGGTGTGGTCAAAGGATCGGATCCCCAGCAGGTGAGGATCCAAGGCACGACCTCCACCGGCGAGCCGGCCGAGTTCAATTTCCAGATCCCGGCGGCCTGACCTGCTCGATGACCCTACCGGACGGGGAGGGCCTTCAGGCCGGCCTCCTGGCCGTTGACGAAGACGGTGGCGGCGCCGGCGCCGGCGACCGACCACGTGCCCTCCGGTGACCGGACGACCGCCGTCTGCTCGTCGATGCCCACCACGGCCAGCCCGGCGGGGGCGAGGTGGATGGTCCGCTTGGCCTTCTCGGGCGACCATCCGTCGTGGTGAGGGATTACGGTGAAGCCCGACAGCAGGCCCAGGCCGACGGTGAAGGCGCCGCCCCGCATGTCGACCATGGGGTCGCAGAGGACCATGGCCCCGGCCGACGAGGCGGCCAGCACCGCCCCACCCGTCCACGCCTCCACCAGCGCGTCCCAGACCAACGAGTCCTTGAGCACCGACCGCAGGTGCATGGGCGAGCCGCCCGAGAGGTAGAGGAACCTGGCCCCCCGCACCTCGGCCGCGTTGGCCTCGACCAGGGCGTCGGCCCGGCGCAGCACCATCAGGCCCCGGGCCGTGCCGCCGAGGCGGGCGAAGTGGGCCTGCGGCCGTCTCCACCGCCCGTTCCGGGTGTTCGTAGGCGGCGGCCGTGGGCAGGACCAGCACCTCGGCCCCCCCGCTCGCCTCCAGCAGGTCCTTGTCGAACGAGCAGCCCTCTCGCCACTCGCCCCCGCCCACCAGCGCCAACGGTCCGTTCATGAGTGGCAACCTACCCGGGCCAGAATGACCCCGTGGATGCCGACCTGACCGTGTTGCCGGTCCCGGGCAAGGGGCGGGGGGTCGTGGCTCGGCGGGCGTTCCGGCGCTACGAGGTGGTGGAGTCGGCCTCGGTGGTGGTCCTGTCGGCCGAGGAGTGGGCCGCCATCGAGGGGACGATCCTCGGCCACTACGCCTTCCGGTGGGGCGACGAGGGCGGCCGGCGGGCGATGGCGTTGAGCATCGCCTCCTTCTTCAACCACTCCTACACGCCCAACACCTGTCCCAAGCTGCGGATCGACGACCTGCGCATCGACTTCCTGGCCATGGACGACATCGCCGCCGGCGATGAGCTGACCTTCAACTACAACGGCCGCCCCTCCGATGATCGGGGTCTTCGCGAATGAGGGTTGAACCCAGCTTGTAGCCATCAGCGCGGGTATCCACCGACGAGGTGGGCCCGGCTCCCAAACTTCGGCTTGTCGATGAGCTGAAGAGAGGAGCCAGACCCGTGGAGGACCGTATCTCGCTGTCCCTCGGCCGCGCCGACATGAAGGTGGTCACCACTGTCGAGGCCGGCGTCCGTCCCGTCGTGCACGTGGCCGGCCGCCACGCGGCCGCCCTGTGCCCAGCCTGCGAGCGGCCGTCGATGAGAACCAACGGCCACGGCTGGCGGGACGTGGTCGATGTGGTTCGGACGCTGGTCGTCACCCTGTCGATCTGCGTGCGCCGGTTCCTCTGCGAGCACGACGACTGCCCTCAGCGCAGCTTCGACGAGCGCTTCGAGGGCATCGACCGGGGCGGGGCCAGCCACCGGGCGCTGCGGTGGTTCGCCGATCTGGCCCGGGGCCGGGCCACGAGGGCGGTGGCTCGGGACCTGCTCGTCCCCGAGCACTACCTGCGCGTCGCGGTGGGTGCCCAGCGCCGGCGGGCGCACACCCGCACGAGAGGGCGACTGGGCGCCCACCTGGCCATCGACGAGTGCAGCGTGCGCAAGAACTTCGTCTACGCCACGGTGTTCTCCGATCCCGCCCGGGGGGTGGTGATCGACCTGGCTCCGGGCCGTGACGCCTCCGCTGTCCTGTTCTTCGCCGGCCTGTTCAGCCACGCCGAGCGGGCAAAGGTGCAGGTGGTGACCATCGACTGCCACGCCCCCTACCGGGCTGCGGCCCGGGTGCTGTTCCCCAACGCCCTCATAGTGGCCGACGCCTTCCATATCCACCGCCGGGTGTTGGCCGCTCTCACCGAGGTCCGCCGGGACGCCTGGAACCGATGGCGGGAGCGCACCCCTCGGCTGGGCAAGGTGTTCAAAGACGCCCGCTTCGCGCTGGCCCGAGCCCGTGACTCGCTGGATGCGGACGACACCCGCAGCGGCGAGCGACAACGCGTCGCGCTCTACGACGCCGTCAACCTCGATCCCCAGCTCGGCACCGCCTATGAGCTCAAGGAGGCCTTCCGGGTGGCCATGGCCATCGGCAAGTCCGGTGACGTGGCGACCTTCACCGCCGCCCTGGAGCTCTTCGACGCCCTCTGCGTCGGATCGCAGATCCCGGCCTTCGTGAGCATGGCCAAGACGCTGCGGGGCTGGAGGACCGAGATCGTGAACTACGCGGCCAGCGGTGGTGCCTCCAACGGCTTCGCCGAGGCGATCATCCACCTGATCAAGAACCAGAAGCGCCAGGCGCACGGCTACCGGACCTGGGCCGGGTTCCGGGGCCAGATCCTGTGGGCCTTCGGCGAGGTAGTCGATCCCGTCACCGGCGAGATCAGGACTCTACGATCACTGCCCCGAGGTGAGGGGGCCAACTGGACTCAACCTCAATTCGCGTAGAGCCATGATTCGCCGCTGTGGTTCATGCCCGCCGGCGGCGGCTAGCGCTCGGCGTGGTCCCAGGCCTGCCACCGCCATTGGCGGTCATCCGGCGGCGGCGGGGCCTGGTCGTCGCCCGGCTCGAGCATGGTCGCGGCCAGGGCGATGGCGATGGCGATCACCTCGGGCGGGACCGCCGCCGGGTCAGAGGGGGACGTTGCCATGGCGGCGACGGGGGCCGTCGCCCCGCTTCGATCGGAGCATGTCGAGGCCCCGGGCGATCGCGGACCGGGTCTGGGACGGGTCGATGACGTCGTCGACGAAGCCCTGCTCGGCCGCCACCCACGGGTTGGCGAAGCGCTCGGCGTAGTCCTCGGCCAGGTGGGCGTGGAGCGCCGGTCGGCCGTCGCCCGCCTCCTCCAGCTCCCGCCGGTGGAGGATGTCGACCGCCCCCGGGGGACCCATCACCGCCAGCTCGGCCGAGGGCCAGGCGAAGGCCAGGTCGGCGCCCACCGCCTTCGAGTTCATGACCACGTAGGCGCCGCCGTAGGCCTTCCTGGTCACGACCTGGATGCGGGGGACGGTGGCCTCGCAGAAGGCGTAGAGCAGCTTGGCCCCGTGGCGGATGATGCCGCCCAGCTCCTGGTCGGTGCCGGGGAGGAAGCCGGGGACGTCGACGAAGGCGACGAGGGGGATGTTGAAGGCGTCGCACGTGCGGACGAAGCGGGCCGCCTTCTCCGAGGCGTCGACGTCGAGGACGCCGGCCAGGACCTGGGGCTGGTTGGCCACCACGCCCACCGGCCAGCCGTCGATCCGGGCCAGGCCGCACACGATGTTGCGGGCCCACAGGGGCGAGTACTCGTAGAGCTGACCCCCGTCGACCACGGCCGAGACGACCCGCGTCATGTCGTAGGGGCCGTGGAGGTTGGCCGGCAGGATGCTCTCCAGCTCGGGCGTGGCCCGATCGGCGGGATCGGTGGCGTGGGCCAGGCGGGGGGCGGCCTGGCCGCTGTTGGCCGGGAGGAAACCGAGGAGGCGGCGGACGTCGTCGAGGCACGCCTTGTCGTCGGGGGCGGTGAAGTGGGCCACGCCCGAGCGGGTGGCGTGGGTGATGGCCCCGCCCAGCTCCTGGAGGCTGACGTCCTCGCCGGTGACCGTCTTCACCACGTCGGGGCCGGTGATGAACATGTAGGAGGAGTCCTCCACCATGAACACGAAGTCGGTGAGGGCGGGGCTGTAGACGGCGCCGCCGGCGCACGGGCCCATGATCACGCTGATCTGGGGGATGCGGCCCGACGACCGGGTGTTGCGCTGGAAGATCTCCCCGTACCCGATGAGCGACGCCACGCCCTCCTGGATGCGGGCCCCGGCCCCGTCGTTGAGCCCGACGAGGGGGGCGCCCACGCTGGCGGCCAGGTCCATGACCTTGTGCACCTTGCCCGCGAAGGCCTCGCCCAACGACCCGCCGAAGACGGTGAAGTCCTGGGAGAAGACGAACACCTGGCGGCCGTCGACCGTCCCCCAGCCGGTGATGACACCGTCGGTGTAGGGCCGCTCGTCCTCCAGGCCCATGCCCTTGGCCTGGTGGCGGACGAGGAGGTCGAGCTCGTTGAAGCTGCCCTCGTCGAGGAGGTACTCCACCCGCTCCCGGGCCGTCATCTTGCCCCGGGCGTGCTGGCGGGCGACCGCCTTCTCCGACCCGGCGTGGACGGCTTGGTCGCGGCGCCGGGCCAACTCGGCGGTGCGCTCGGGCATCGAGTGGTCCATGCGGCGACTCAGACTACCGGCGGGTGAGTTTGGCGACCCTCTCGACCAGGCGGGGGGCGTCCAGGCGGGTGGCCAGCTCCTCCAGATCGACGGCCGGGCCCGCCCAGCGGATGTCGTCGATGTCCTCCAGGACGGGGGCGTCGGCTCGGAGGGTGGCCAGGTCCCGGAAGAGGAAGGCGAGGTCGCGCTCGGCGTTGAAGGTGGCCGACAGGGCGTTGGCGCCCCGCACGTCGACCGCCCACCGCCAGCCGTGCTCGGGGATGTCCTCGAGGTGCGGGTAGCGGAGGAGGACTGTCGCAGCGCCCTTCTTGCCCCAACCCTTGAGCCCGGGGAAGCCGTCGGCGGAGTCGCCCACCAGGGCCAGCCAGTCGGGGATCGACTCGGGGGGGACGCCGTACTTCACCTTCACCCCGGCCTCGTCGGTGAGGATGTTCTGGCGGCGGTCGAGCTGGACCACCCGGGTGCCGATCACGCACTGGGCCAGGTCCTTGTCGGGGGTCATGATCACCACCTGCTCCACGTCGGGATGGGCGGCCGCCGTCTTGGCCGCCGCGGCCAGGGCGTCGTCGGCCTCCAGGTCGACCATCGGCCACACCGCGATGCCCAGCGCCGTCCAACGCCTCCTCCAGGAGGGGGAACTGGGCCAGGAGGACGGGTGGCATGCCCGCGCTCGACTTGTAGCCCGGCCACAGGTCGTTGCGGAACGACTCGATGACGTGGTCGGTGGCCACCCCCAGGTGGGTGACGCCCTCCTCCAGGAGGGTCACCACGCTGTACATCACGCCCCGCACGGCCCGCACCGGGTCGTCCTCGGCGGTCGCTCCCGGCGGGAGCCCGTAGTAGTGCCGGAAGAGCTCGTACGTCCCGTCGAGCAGGTGGACCTTCACGTGGTCCAGCCTGTCAGGTCTCCGCGGTGTGGCACACGGCCTCGACGTTGTTGCCGTCGGGGTCACGGACGAAGGCGCCGTAGTAGTTCGGGTGGTACTCGGGCCAGACCCGCGGCGGATGGAGGACCTCGGCGCCGCGGCCACGGCGGCGTCGAACCACGCTCGGACCGAGGCCCGGTCGGGAGCGGCGAAGGCGACGTGGACGTCGGTGTGGGGGCCGCCGGGGCCGGCGCGGCCGATCCAGAACGTGGGCTGCTGGCCGACGCCGTAGCCGATCTGGTCGCCGTAGGACATGACCCGCCCGCCGCCGATGGCGGGCAGGACGGCCTCGTAGAAGGCGGCGGACGCGTCGAGGTCGGCGACCTGGAGGGAGAGGTGGTCGAGCATCGTCACGTCACCTCGTCGAGTGTGCAGAAAAGTACAAAATAGGTACGTTCTTGCACACTCGACTAGCCGTCGAGGGTGCGGCGGCCTTCGAGGGCCCGGCCCAGGGTGAGCTCGTCGGCGTACTCGAGGTCGCCGCCGACGGGCAGGCCGCTGGCGATCCGCGTGGTCTTCACGCCGAGGGGCTTGAGCAGGCGGGCCAGGTACATGGCCGTGGCCTCGCCCTCGATGTTGGGGTTGGTGCAGAGGATGACCTCCACCACCGCCTCCGGTTCGAGCCGCATGAGCAGCTCCCGCACCCGCAGCTGGTCGGGCCCGATGCCCTCCAGGGGATTGATCGCTCCTTGCAGCACGTGGTAGCGGCCCCGGAACTCCGACGTCTTCTCCACCGCCACCACATCGCGTGGCTCCTCGACCACGCACAGTATCGACGTGTCCCGGCGGCCGTCGGTGCAGATGCCGCATTCGCTGCCCTCGGTGACGTTGAAGCACCGCTGGCAGAACGACACCCGGTCCTTGGCGTCGGTGATGGCCTTGGCCAGGCGCCCGGCATCCTCCTTCGACAGCTTGAGCAGGTGGAAGGCGATGCGCTGGGCCGACTTGGGCCCCACGCCGGGCAGGCGGCCGAGCTCGTCGATCAGGGTCTGGACGGGGACTGCGTACACGCGGCGGGGGTGCGGGAGGTCACCCTCCCAGGAGCCCTCCGAGGCTTCCGAGGTCGATGCCGCCCATGGCCTGCTCCGCCACCTCGGACGTCTTGCCGACGGCGTCGCGGATGGCGGCCAGCACCAGGTCCTCGAGCATGCCGATGTCGTCGGGATCGACGACGGACGGGTCGATGGACACGGACAGGAACTCCATGGCCCCGTTGACGCGCACCTTCACCACCCCGCCCCCCGACTGACCCTCGATCTCGGCTTCCTCGGCCGCGGCGCGGGCCTGCATCATCTGTTCCTGCATCTTCTGGGCCTGCTTGAGCAGGGCGCTCATGTCAGGCTGCTGCGGCATCGGCTGCTTCGGCATTCGTCACTCCTCCACCAGCGTGGCGCCCTCGAACGCCTGCAGGACATGGTCGACCGGCGACGTTACCCCGGGCGACGGGGCGTCACGTAGGTCGCGGGGGTCGATGTGCTCCTCTTCGTCGGGCTCGGGGGCGGGCGGGGCCCCCACCTCGGTCTCCACCAGGAGCTTGAGCGGCACCCGCCGGCCGAAATGGGCGGCGAGGGCGTGCTCGACGTCGCCCTGGACCTCGGCGCACCGCTCGCGGTGGATCGGCGTGGGGAGGGCGAAGCCGGCCACGCCCGCCTCGGCCACGTCGACGAACCGTCCCGCCCGGAACCGGGCCCGGGGCTTGGGCGGAAGGTTGGGGAGGACGACGTCGCCCCACGCCAAGGTGAGGTCGTCACGGGACGGGAAGGCGGCGGTCGCCTGGGGCGTGGCGGGTGCGGCCGACGGGGGTTGGGACGGGGTGGGCGGGGACGGGGCGGGCGGAGGCGGTGGGGCGGGCGGAGCGGCGGGCGGTGCGCTGGCCCGGCCCGGCCCGGACTGTCCCCGGACGCCGCCGAGAGCCAACCGGGCAGCCGCCGCCGGAGGCTCGGCTGCGGGAGGAGCGGCGGGGGCTGGAGTCGACGCCGACGTGGCGGACGCAGCCGCCGGCGCTGGCGTGGAGGTCGGCGTCGGCCGGCGGCGCGGTCGACGGTGCGGGTCGCGTCGCACGCCGGGCCGGCGCCAGAAGGGCCAGCCGCCGCCGCCGGAGTCGTCGGAGCGGACGCCGCTCGCCGCTCCAGGCGTTCGATGCGCTCGAGCATGGCCGCGGGCGACACGTCGGCCTCGGGCCGGCACAGCCGCACCAGCGACACCTCCAGCAACACCCTCGTGTCGGGAGCGTCGCGCATCGCGATCAGGGCGTCGCCCAACACCTCCATGGCCCGGACGATCGCCGCCCGCCCCATCCGGGACGCCTGGCTCTCCATGCGGGCCACCTCGTCGTCGGGCAGACCCACCAGACCCCGGGCGACGGTGGCCAGGAACGCCTGGCGGAGGTGCTCGAGCAGCTCACCCGCCAGCCGCCGGGGGTCGTGGCCGGCGCCGACGCGCTCCGCCACCGCCACCAGGGCCCGGCCCACGTCGCGCTCGCACAGGGCCTCGACCACTTCGTCGGTGGACGGTCCGGCGTCGTCGATCCCACCTGCGGCCGCCACCTGGTCGAGCTTCGACAAGGCGTCGCGGGCCGACCCCGCCCCCCGCTTGGCCACCAGGCGGATGAGCTCGTCGGGGATGTCGAGCCCGGCCTGATCGGCCACCCAGCGCAGGTGGTCGACCAGCATGTCGACCGACAGCAGGTGGAACTCGAAGTGCTGGGTGCGGCTGCGGATGGTGGGCAGCACCTTCTGCGGCTCGGTGGTGGCCAGCACGAAGATCACGTGGGCGGGCGGCTCCTCCAGCGTCTTGAGGAGGGTGTTGGACGCCTCGGTGGTGAGCATGTGGACCTCGTCGACGATGTAGACCTTCCACCGTCCGGGCGTGCCCAGGCTGGCCCGGGAGACCAGCTCGCGCATGGCGTCGACGCCCCGGTTGGAGGCGGCGTCGAGCTCCATGACGTCGAGCGAGCGGCCCTCGGCGATCTCCACGCACGACGTGCACACGCCGCACGGCTCGCCCAGGTCGGGGTTGGCGCAGTTGAGCGCCTTGGCCAGGATGCGGGCGCTCGACGTCTTGCCCGTCCCCCGGGGGCCGCTGAAGAGGTAGGCGTGGGCCACCCGCCCGTCGCGGACGGCGTTGCGCAGGGTGTGGCTGACGTGGTCCTGGCCCCGGACGTCGACGAAGCGCTGGGGCCGGAACCGCCGGTAGAGCGACTGGAAGGCCATCGGGTCCGACGTTAGGCCTTCGGTGGGACAGCGTCGTCGCCGGTGAGGGGGACGAGAGGGGCCGCCGATCGACGCAGCGGCCAGGCTGGACTGCGGCACACGGGGCCCGCCGCTGAGAGCTGCTGCCTTCCGGCCCTGACTCGGTTCACGGGGTTCCGTTGCGCAGGACCCAGCCGCTGCGTGGATCGGCGGCCCGGCACCTCTCCGGTGACGATACCGTTGTTTGCACACGGAGGGGTGCGGGAGCGGCCGATCCGGCACGCCTGGAGAGCGTGTAGGGGGCAACCCCTCGTGGGTTCAAATCCCACTCCCTCCGCCAGCAGGAAGACGATCCGGGCGTCCCCAGCCCGCCCGGATCCGTCTTCCTCTTCTATGGTCGGCTCGTCATGGCCTCCGCTGAAGCTGTCGCGCCGATGAACGACGATCAGGCGATGGCCATCGCCCTCGACGAGGCCCGGGCCGCGGTCGAGCACGGGGATGTCCCGGTGGGGGCGGTGGCGCTCGTCGGCGGTGAGGTGATCGCCCGGACCCACAACGAGAGGGAACGCCGGGGGGATCCGACCGCCCACGCCGAGATCCTCGTTTTGCGGGCCGCGGCCGCGGTGGTCGGCGGCTGGCGGCTGGGCGACGTGACGCTGGTGGTGACACTGGAGCCGTGCCCGATGTGCGCCGGTGCCCTGGTCGCGGCCCGCGTCGGCCGGCTGGTCTTCGGGGCGGACGACCCTCGGGCGGGCGCGTGCGGGTCGCTGTACAACCTGTGCGCCGATCCCCGCCTCAACCACGAGCTTCCCGTCACCGCCGGCGTTCGGGCCGACGAGTCCGCCGCCCTCCTCGCCGCCTTCTTCGCCGAGCGCCGGGCCCGACCGCTAGCCTGACGCCCGGAGGGATGCGAGAGCGGCCGAATCGGACGGTCTCGAAAACCGTTGTGGCGCAAGTCACCGTGGGTTCGAATCCCACTCCCTCCGCTCCCGTCTGACCAGCCCGTCCGCCGCGAAAGCGCTGGTCAGACGGCATGCCGTCCCCCAGATGACGGCGTGGCCGGGGCGGTCCAAGGTGACCCGGGAGAGCCCGCGAATGACCGGAATCTCGGGGTGCGAGAGGGGTGTAGGGAAATCGTGGGGTGCGAAAGGGGTGTAGGAGTCGGTGCCGAACGCATCGGTCTCGACGTCATCGACTCCCCTCGTTCCGCCCGATGCGACCACTCTGCGCGCGCAAATCCCGACCGTGCACTCGCGTCACAACGTGGGTCCGCGTGGGCGTCCTCCTGAAGCGCGGGTCGTTCATCCGCACCCGTCGGGATTTCCAGTTGTCGCTTGCCGCTTGCCGCCCACCCTGCGGTCGCCGCACCCGGGCGATAGCCGGCATTCTTCGCCAAGTGCCGCATATTCGATCGGATGCGTATTCGTCAGCGACCGGTCGGAGGGCTCCTGACCAGCATGTCTGCGTCCCGGCTCCGGCTGTGAGGGTCGTCGATGGCGAGGGCTAGATGGGCTCTGACCTGGGCATTCGCGCGGTGGTCGCATCAGATGATTGACTCCGTCTTCCATTTCGCGGCCTTGGGGAGAGCGTGCAACGCCACATCGAGGTCCGTGGAGCGGCCCAGCTCCACCTGGTTGACGACGTCGGGCTGCTCGATCCCGAGGGCCACGTCTTCGAGGCGATGCTCGACGGGTGGCGCTCCCAGCAGCTGAGCCGCAACCTCGCCTTCAGCACCATCGACGCCGGGGCCCGGGTGGTGCGCCGCTTCCGGGGCGACGTCGAGGACTGGCCCTGGCGGTGGCCGGGCCAGCTCGAGGGCTGGTCGGCCGAGCGGCGGGTCGAGCGCCGGTGGGCGCACTCGACGCTGCGGTCCTATCAGCAGTCGTTGCGCTCGTTCCTGGCTTACGTGGTCGACCCCGTCTATGGCTGGGACAGCGAATGCCTGACCCGCTTCGGGACCCACGCGGTGCAGATCTGCGGGCCCACCAGCGCCGCGGTCCACGTCACCGACTACGAGGGCCGGCCCGGGCGGCGGTCCCTGACCAGGGCGGAGCTGCAGGCCCTGTTCGACGCGGCCGACGACGCGGTGGCCTCCATCCGCACCCGGGGTCGCAAGGGCTGGGTGCCGGCGTTTCGCGACGCCACCATGTTGAAGGTCCTCTATGGCTGGGGGCTGCGCCGGCGCGAGGCCCTGATGCTTGAAGCGGCCGACTTCGGCTCCAACCCCCAGGCCCCGGAGTTCGGCGACTTCGGCGTCTGCTACGTCCGCTGGGGCAAGGCCAGCCGGGGCTCCGCCCCCCGGCGGCGCAGCGTGCTGACGGTGATGGGCTGGACGGCGGAGGTCATCGGCGAGTGGGTCAACGACATCTGGCCCCACGTCCGGGCCGACGGCGAGGGTGGCCTGTGGCCGTCGGAGCGCCGGCCCCGGGTCAGCGCCGACCGCCTCAACGCCGCCTTCGCCCGGGCCGCGGCCGACGCCGGACTGCCGGCCGGGCTGAGCCCGCACTGCCTGCGCCACTCCTACGTGACCCATCTCATCGAGGACGGATTCGACGTGCTGTTCGTCCAGCAGCAGGTCGGCCACGAGCACGCCTCGACCACCTCGATCTACACCTCGGTGTCGTCGGACTACAAGACCCGGGTCCTGCGCGCCGCCCTCGACCGGGTGGTGGCCGAGGCCAAAGGAGCCACGCCGTGAAACGCAGCGTCGCCTATCGCTGGCCCTGCGGGAGGTGATGGCCACCCACGGTCTGTGGAAGACCTCCGACCTGGCCCCGCTGCTGGCGGAGCGGGGCGTGGAGCTGTCCCCGGCCCAGGTCTACCGCCTGGTGGCCCGCACCCCCGAGCGCCTGTCGCTGCCCACCCTGGCCGCCCTGTGCGACATCTTCGCCTGCACCCCCGCCGACCTCATCGAGTGCTCCGTCGTGCCCACCGGAGCGAAAAAGCCCAGCCCAGCGGGGTCGGTGGTCGACCTCGCCGCCGTCGGTCGACCCCGCCGGGCGCGTGTGGGGCCACCGGGGTGAGCGTCTCCGGGGCGGCGTCGGCGGCGACGACGCCGGCCCGTGCGTGCTCGCTGTGCGGTTCGTCCGCCGACATGCAACGGCAGCGGCTGGTGTGTGCCCGCTGCCGTCTGCGCCACCTCAGCGCGGAGGTCCTCGACGACGGCCACGGCTGCGTCGACGCCCGCCTCCTCGGCCTGCACGAGGGGCTGTGCGCCATGGCCGTGCCCCACAACGGCCGGTGCTGGCTCGGCCAGCCCGCGGTGCGGGAGCGGCTCCGTCGCCTCGTCAGCGGCGAGGTCGCCCTCACCCACGACGGCGTCGACACCCTGGCCGCCGGGCTCGGGCGGGAGTACCTGCGCGAGCTGCTGGTGGCGCACCGGGTCCTGCCGGCGAGGGACAAGTACCTGGCCGCCTTCGAGCGCTGGACGACGACGCGCCTCGACACAGTCCCCGCCGGCGAGGACCGCCAGCTGATCCGCACCTACCTGGCCTGGCACCACCACCGCCGGCTGCGGGAGCGGGCCGAGCTCGGCCTCCTGCACGAGTCGACGGCCCAGTCCGCCCGCCAGCAGACCAACGTCGCCGTCGCCTTCCTGGCCCGGCTGGCGGAGCGGGGCCGGTCCTTGGCCGACTGCCGCCAGGCCGACATCGACGAGTGGTTCGCCACCGGCACCACCACCCGCTGGGCCCTGCGGAACTTCCTCACCTGGGCCATCGTCCAGCGGCGCTGTCCGGCGCTGGAGGTTCCCCGCTACCGGGGCCGCAGCGCCCCGGCGCTGTCCCAGCAGGTCCGCCTGGTGATCCTCAACCGGCTCTTCACCGACACCGACGTCGAGCTGTCCGACCGCGTCGCCGGCTGCCTGGTGCTCATCTACGCCCAGCCCATCGCCCGCATCCGGACCCTCACCGTCGACGACCTCGACCGCCGGGGCCAGGAGACGTGGATCCGCTTCGCCCGGGAGCACGTGCCCCTGCCCGAGCCCGTCGGCGAGCTGGCCACCACGCTGGCCGCCACCGCCCGGCGCAACATGGCCACCGCCGCCAACCCGACCTCGCCCTGGCTGTTCCCGGGCCGGGCACCCACCCAGGCGGTGCAGGCCGAGCAGCTCGCGGAGCGCCTCGCCCGCCTCGGCATCTCCCGCGTCGGTCGGTTGGCTGCGCTCAACAGCCTCGTCGCCCAGGTGCCCGGTCCCGTCCTCGGATAGCTCATCGGCTACAGCGCCACGATCATCGCCCAGCACGCCTCCGCGCAGGGCGTCGACTGGGCCTCCTACGCCGCCCTCAAGTCCCGCGAACGGGCTCACTGACCGCGATTACGCACGACTCGAATATGCGTCTCTACCAATCGGTGATATCGAGGTGGCGGCCGGGCGCCTGGCACAACCGTTGGTACCCGGGTTATGCACGAGAGTAGGCCTGCCCCGTGGCAAACCCGATACCTCTGGCGAAGCGCCTGGCCGACCAGCCCAGGGGTACAAGGTTGCAGAATGCTGAAATGTCAACCCCCTGGTGCGGCATCCCGGCCGCCGACGCGGAAGGTGACGCTGTTCTCGCCGAAGGTGAGAGTCACAGCGCCTCCAAGGTTGAATTGGTCAGAGACGTTGCCGCCGAGCACGAAGGAAGGTGTTCGGGGCTGCGCCTCTGTCGGCCCTTGAAGGTAGCGAAAGCTCGCGTAGTTCGTCGATGGCGGCCCATCGACAAGATGTAGTTCAGACGCAGCAATTACGCTCATGGCCTGAGACCTTGGAATGCAGGTTTCCAATACGTTCTTTCCGATGGCGCCATCCACATCCTCATCCGCAAGTCTGCGCAAGGCGCTCACCATTATCCGGCCGCTCTCCTCGGGGGACATTTCAGGACTAAGGTGGGCGAACTCTTGCACCCTGTCGGCCCCCTGAGACGAGTGTCGGAACATCCCGTCCGGCTGTAGTCCCTGACGAGTCGGAACAAAGAAGTACGGCGGAGTGGTGTTCGAAACCTCCAGGAATAGAGGCTCAACGTCGTCTGTACCGACGACAGGGGTCCAGCCGACCCCAATGAACGAGTGTGGTTTGCAAGCCCGAGGCTCTCCGGTGCGATCGATAGCCTCGTCTCCATCGAGGCAGAGTCTGCGGATGACCTCCTCGACATTGGGTGCTCCTACCAACACCTCCGCGATCCACATGTACGTCGGCTGTCGTCCCAACCAGGGTTCCCGCTCGCGGTGAACGCGTGTCGATCGCTGAAGTTCAGCTTCGCCGGAGTAGCCGAATGACATGCCCCTATACCAGAAGACGGCCTTCGTGGCGTCGTCGTCCGCGACCGAACCATCTCTTAGCGTGAGTCTGGTGTCGGAGACCTGCAACACATACTCATTCGTCAGCAGGCTCAAAATCAACGTCACACTGCATGCTTACCACTAGAGGAACCTGTCGCTGCTCCGAGCTTTGGGACCAGCCGCGCTGGGAGCGACGCTAGGGGGGTGTCACACTCCGCCCCAAGCGCTTCCTCATATCCACTCGGAGTTTCCCGTTGTGCACTCGAGCCATGCGCCGGACCATTCCGGCGCCGGCAAACCAGGCGGTGGTGGCCGTCTGACCGCGAGCAGCGATCTGGTATCTGGAGTGGAGACGATGCGGCTGAGCGGAACCGTGCCTCGCGACCGTCGATGCCTCCGCGATCACGAGCATACTAGGGCTGTGAAGCAAAGCTACGTTTTCGAGATCGCGATATACCGGGTTCCTCTTGATGAATGGGACACGGACGCTAGCGTGCGTGTTAAGAGTGTAGAGCGGCAGTTTCTTTCGGCCTGGTTCGACCACGGCAAGGAACCGAGCACGCGAGATCGGCTAAACGCGAACATGTATGCCCGCTATTCCGAACGTCCGTTCAACTGGCAATACAATGAAGTCATCGGGTGGGTTCGACTAATGTGGGATGGCCCTGGTCCGGTGATCAAGGGATACCTCTGGCAGGTCGGCAAGAAGACACTAGAGGGTGGAGAAGCGCGCCGCCGTTATCAACGCGGTTTCGTGCCCTTCCCGTTCGTGTCTGGGTACCCGATGAACAAAGTCGTCGAGGAATGGTTCGAGGTGAGTCAGAGCGACACCGACATCTATGAGCAACTCCGACGAGGACTTCTACGTGTCGTTGATCGGAATGGCGACCTTCCACGGCGACATATCGACTTGCGCATATTCGATGCCGTCAGCCCGTATGTTCGATGGAGAGACTTGGTCGGCCTCGACTCCAGCTGACCGCCCCCGGCACTCTCGCGGTGGCGGGCCGCCGGCACTGGGACGAGCACCAGGGTGGACGAGGGGTGACCCGAGGGTCCGAGATGCGGCTCAAATGGGGACGAGTGCAGGTTCATTGGCGACGTTTGGCGTTCGTCGGCTCTGGCCCCGCTACTTTGCCCAGCCTGAATGAAGACTCTTTGGCCAGTCTTGTTTGGCGGAGTACCGACCTAGACGATCGTTGATACGTTCGTTGAATTCTTTCGACTTGGCGATCGTGCCCCAATCGTCAGAGCTGATTTCACTCCCAAACCTTTGACGTTCCGCCAAGGTCCATATGCAGGCGGCTTCAAGGTGAGTTGTCATTTCCGCCACCTCGATTCGCAGGACAGCTTTGGGCTGTGGTCGAGAGGACGATAGCGCTGCAGCTGTGACGACACGGGCTAAATGGAATCGCAGATTAGAGCGCTCCTGGCGCCCATAACTCTTCTCATCCTTTAGGTAGTCGTCAATTGTCTCCATGATCTCGACGCAACGCCAGTAGAATTCCAGCGGCGCCTTCTCACTAAAGATCCGACCATAAAGCGGATCCCTCACAAGTGCAGATGGTCGGCCACGGGCGTCGGCGGGAAGCGCGTGCGAAATCGAAGCCACAGACTGGGCGAGTTCGAGAACGCTCACAATGTGGGCGCGCTTGACACCCTTATTCTTGTAATGATTTCGGCGCCTCTCATAATAGCGACCCCTCGCAAGAAGATATTCTTCGATGCTGCGTTGAAATGGCTCCGCTGCTCTGAGCGAGGCGGTTGGAACGCGGTTTTGGCTGTTCGTCGCCTTGATAATTTCTGCGGCTACTCGGTCATCAGCAGCTTCGATCACGCGAACTAGCAGATGTCGGTTCCCGTCATCTAATTCTTGACCCTTAGGAACCTTCGAGAAGTGATTGAATATTGCTCGAGATGTCTGGAGTCCGTTTACTATTTGTGGGTCTTCAATGGCAGCAAGCTTGCCAGCAAGGTTCATCCGGGTGCCAAGGACGGTAATGCCGTTGTTAAGCCACCAGAAGTCGACACCCGAATTGGATGATCCGAGGGTTAATGCGATGCCTTTGTTGATATTTGTCTCTCCTTCGTACCCTCGAACATTCTCCTCAAATATTGACTCGCGAATCTTGCCGCTGTCGTCCGTAATGAATTGATAGTAGTCCGAGAGCCGTACTAGCGCTACCACGCCTCCTAGGTCCGCTGATATTGGTTGCTCGGAGAGACGTAATTCGGTTGTTCTCCTTTTTCGGCTTCGAAAAAAGGTGTTAAGTTGGGGTGCGCCGATGAACTCCACCATGACCGATGCCGACGAAAATTCCCGGAGGATCACCTGCTTGAGCCGGTTCGCTTTTGCCTGAACCTTAGTGTTCGGGAGAGCTACAGCCTTTGTCACATATGAAACTGTGACTGAAAGATCAGGAATAAACGCCGAATGAGCCAGGAAGGTCTGACGGAACAGGCCGAATCGCTCCACGACTTTCGGATTAAATTCCGCGGCGAGCTGCAGGTCGGTCGGGCGAGAGAGCAAAGTTGGGGCAAGCTATCTATCAACTTCTGAAGAGCGATCTCGCTGAACCCACCCTCATTCTTGACTTGCAGCACATGGAGGTGGATGGAAGCGCCTTCAGAGCCGCGAATGGCCGATTGATCTGAGATCAAGTCACCGTTCACAAAGACGAATACTGCATCGACTCCGCCATCATCCGAACCGTCGACAACTCCGTCCTCTATCTCTTGATGCGTTAAGTCTCGCTGGCGTAGCACGGTATCGATGGCGTCCAGCTGAAAGAACTCGTCCATAGTCGTGGACGGCATGACCATGCTGCGCTTCTCGGTCAAACGTGTTTCGAGTAGTACAACCTCGTTGTGCTTAGTTGCCACGGGTGTCTCCTCTGCTTGATCAAGAACGGGACACGACAGTCGCAGCCCCCAGTTGATTACCGCCGGGCCCGTTAGCCGTGCCAGGGAGGGACCGCCCTTTCACGTCTGAGGGTGGCGGTCGGCGGGGATAGCGTCCATTCGATTCGGTAGTACGCGTAGGCTTCCTCGCCGGGCGCCCGGCGCTACGACCCGAAACTGGGTCCTCCTTCGGGGACGCGGTGTGAGACCTACGGATCTGTCGGATGCCGACCTCGGCCGAAGTCCTGGGATCGACGCGTAGACGTGCCGTTCCTCGCCGCCCTGGGTTCGCCGTGAAGGGCGGTTCTGTCGGCGGACTGGCCCGATCGGTATCGCCCGGTTCTGCTCACGAAACGCACCACGGGTCGACGGTCATCTGAGCCCCCGAGCGTCGCTGGCAGCGGGTCTCCGAGCGGCGGCCAAGAGTCTCTGCGCCAAGTACTGGGCGGGGTCTCGTTGCTCAGGCGGGAGGTGCTCGCCGCCGTTGCTCTCGGCCATGACGAACACCCGATTCCGCAGCCGGCCTCTCGTCAGGGCGGTGTAACCGGACTCGGCGCTGAGGTTCTCGCCCCAGACGAGGGCGACGTCGCAGGTGGCGCCCTGGGCCTTGTGGATGGTGAGGGCGTAGCCGTGGCTGAGGTTACCGGCGGTCAGGTAGGCCTCGGGTAGCTCGACGTCTCCTCCATCGAGAGTGACGACGAGGCTGTTGTTGCCGGCACCCACGATGGTGCCGGTGTCGCCGTTGACGACGCCGATGCGCTTGTTGTTCCTGGTGCACACGACCCGGTCGCCGACGGCGAACTCGACATGGCCGACATGGGCCACGACGGGGCCGAGGGAGCCTTCGGCCTCCATACGCTGACGGGCCCGGGCGTTGAGCTCGGCGACGGTGTCGCGGGTGGGGGCGAGCATGAGCACGTCGGTGCCCGCCTTGGTGGCGGCGGACCAGTCCTCGACCATGGCGTTGGCCAGGGCGTCGGCGTTGGTGAACACGGCCATCCCACCGAGGCGGCGAAGGCGCTCGATCGCACGCTGCACGTGGCCGTCCCGCAGGTCGGCCACCACCGCCCGCTCGCCGGGGTGCTGCTGGCGCCGGTTGCCGGTGAGCTGCGTCGTCCCCAGCGCGGGAGGCGAGCGCCTCGAACAGGCCCCCGGCCTCGATGGCCGGCAGTTGCTTGGGGTCGCCGACGAGCACCAGCTTGGCCTCGGCCCGGGCGCAGGCGTCGACCAGGCGGGCCAGCTTGCGGGTCCCGACCATCGCGGCTTCATCGACCAGGACGATCGTTCTTCGGTCCAGCGACTCGTTCCCGGCGTCGAGGTCGAGGAGGAGGCGGTCGATGGTGCGGCTGGAGATGCCCGAGCCGGCTTGCAGGCCCCGGGCGGCCCGGGCGGCGAGGGCGCAGCCCAGCACCCGGGAGCCGCCCGCCTGCCACGCGGCCCGGGCGGCGTCGAGGGCGAAGGTCTTGCCCGAGCCGGGAGCGCCGACGACCACGTCGATGTGGTCGCCGCTTGTGGTGATCCGCCGCACCATCGCAACCTGCTCGTCGGACAGCGACGGCCGGGCACCGAGGGCGTCGTCGACACTGCTGTGATCGGCGGCTCCGTACCCGCCGGCCCGACCACCCAGGGCGATGGCTACCACCCGTTCCTCCAGCGCCAGCATCTCGGTCGTCGTCCACCGGCCGTGGGCTACCTCGACGACGAGCGGGACTGGCCACGAAGGCTCGCGCCCGCTCCTCGATCTCCGCCAGCTCGGCGCCGTCGGGTGCGGCGGCGGCCACCGCCCACACCGCCTTGGCCGCGTCGAAGGTGGCGTCGTCCAGGGTGATGCGACTGGCGAGGGCCTCGTCGGTGGGCAGGGCGGCGAACAATCGGCCGGTCGAGCGAGGGACGGAGGCGACGTCGAAGCCGAGCTGGTCGGCCTCCTGTCGCCATCCGATGCGCAGGTCCAACTCGGAGACCGAGTGGTCCTTGGCCTGGCGGGTGGCCAGGGTGGCGACCTCGGCCGCCCTGGGCCCGGACGTGCCCCTCTTGCGCATGTGCTCCTCGATGGCGGCCCGACGCTTGCTGAACCTGGCCCGCACCTCGGCCGGGACGCCGACGATGTCGCCGGTGCCGTCTCCCGACAGCTCGAAGCTCAGCCCCAGCCTCTCGACCAGGCCCCGACGCAGGAGGGCCTGGTACACGGCGGTGGCCGCCTTGGCGTGGGCGAACAGGCCGGCGCTGTCGATGCCGGTCCATCGGCCGTCCGGCCCAGGGGTGGCGTTGGCGATCAGGACGTGGGTGTGCAGCTGGGGGTCGCCGGCTCGGCTGGTGTGGTGGACGAAGGCGGCCCCCACCATCCCCCCGCCGACCTCGAATCGGACCCCCTTGCCGTGAATCCCTCCGCGGCGCACGCGACATGCGTGGCGCTCCAGGTACCCGATGGCTCCTGCCACCGCCGCGTCGTGGGCGGCGACCACCGCCCGAACGTCGTCGCGGTCGCCCAGGGCGTACAGGACCGACACCGACTTGGGGGCGGAGAAGGTGGCGTCGTAGCCGGGGCGGAGCACCCAGCCGTCGCGTAGCGCGCCACCGTCGGGCCGTGTGCCGGCGAGCAGGGATCGCAGGTCGTCGGCATCGACGGTTCCCGCCAGGCCGAGCGCCTCGGAGCAGCGCCCCAGCCAGCGGCCGGGCACCTCGCCCCGGCTCAGGTAGTACTCCTCGGCGCCGAGGGAGACGGCCTCGATGTAGTAGCGGGCGGGGTCGGACGTTCGCAGCGGGAAGATGCTCAGCATGTCGAACTAGGCCCGCAGAGGCCCCGGAATCTCGCGTCCCGCGGCGCGGGACGGCCGGTCGCACCCCTCGGGGTGCCAGGGTGTGCTCGATCTGCGGGACGGTTCCGACGCTGGTGGCGGGCAGTTCGGAGGCCGGGACTGGTGCGGGTGGGGCCGAGCGGATGCTGAAGATCGAGGCCGGTTGTCCGCGAGATCTGGAGGTCTTCGATGGCCTAGTTGCGTGCGAGGTTCAAACGACTGAGGAGGTTGTCGTGACCGCAACAAGGCATTCGGTTGTCATCGAGCAGGTGCCGCTCATGGACATCGAGGCGGTGGCTCGCCGGCTCGGGGTGCCCGTCCGTCACGTCCGGCGGCTGGTGGCCGAGAGGCGGATTCCCTTCCTGAAGTGGAGCCACCTGCTGCGCTTCGACCCGGCCGAGATCGAGGCCTGGCTCGACCAGGCCCGTCGGGGCTGAGGCCATGGGCGCGGTGCTCGACGACCTCTACGACCACGAAGGATTCGCCGCCCGCCGGCTGGCCGACGGGACCCTGACGGCGACGTGGACGAAGGAGACGGCCAAGTTCGACGCCTACGTCGCCGCCTGCGACTGCGGGTGGCGGGGGGACGAGGATCGTCCTCCGAACGACGCCGGCCACGAGATCGCCATCGACGACTGGGAGCGCTCCCACGCCCGGCCGCTGTTGGCTCGCACGGTCCCCGCTCGGGTGACCAGGATGATCGGCGAGCTGCGGACCGAGGTCGGAGCCCTGGCCAAGGAGCGACCGGCGGCAGCGCAGCAGGCCCTTCGCGACGTGCGGGCATGGACCGATGCGGCGTTGGCATTGGCCCGCGGTACGGTCCCACCGCCCAGCAGGGGCGGTGGGTCGCTTCGGCGGTAGCGGGACTACGATTGACCTGCCGGCCTGCATGGCGGCCTCGCCGACCACTCGGCCCCCAGCACGACGAGGCCTTCGGGCGCGTCCGGTCGCCGGCAATCTGCGGCCCCTTCTGACACGCTCGAACGTACGCCTCGTCTCCTGATCATGAAGGAGCGACGGTGGCCTACGTGCGGCCGGTGTATCCAAGGAGCTCGGGCGCGGACCGCAGGCCGATCGGCTACGAGGTCCGGTACCGGGACGCCGACGGTGTGCAGCGCACCAAGGGTGGGTTCCGTCGCAAGCGGGACGCCGACGCCTACGCGGTGGAGATCGAGTCCAACCGGCAGCAGGGCGTGGTCATCCCGCACAGCTTCGGCGGCGTGCCCCTCGGCGAGGTCGCCGACGCGTGGCTCGCGTCCATCCATGGACGTCGGAAGCCGAAGACAGTCGCGGGTTACGAGATGCTGCTCAACGCCCACGTGCGCCCCGCCTTCGGCCGTCGACCAGTCGGTTCGATCACGTACGCCGACGCCGACCGGTTCGTGCGATCCCTGGAGGAGAAGGGCCGGCGCCCGGGCACGGTCCGCAACGCCTACTTCGTCCTGAAGATGGTGCTCGACTTCGCCATCAAGGACGGGCGGATCAGGGTCAACCCGTGCGCCGGCGTCGAGCTTCCGTCGCCCCGCTCGCCGGAGATGCTCTTCCTCACCGCGGCGGAGGTTCGCACCCTCGCGGCGGCGGTCGATCAGCGGCGGCTGCAACGGTCTCAGCGCCGGCCGGATCCGCCGGTCGCTCCGCCCTACGGACTGCTGGTCGAGTTCGCTGCCTTCACCGGCCTCAGGGCGGGTGAGATCTCCGCCCTACGAGTTGGGAGCCTCGACCTGCGGGCACGCACCGTCCACGTGGCGCGCTCGGCCTCGACCGTGAGGGGCCAGCGGATCGAGGGCGAGCCGAAGACGAGAGCCGGTCGGCGGACGGTGTTCGTGAACCAAGCGCTCTCCGAGCGGCTACGGGCTCACCTCGGCGACCGGCTGCTCGACCGGGCCGGCTACGTCTTCGCCAGCGCTGACGGCGGGCCGCTCAACTACGGCACCTTCTACAGCCTGCACTTCAAGCCCACGGTGCGGGCGGTGCTGCCCGAGCGCCTGCACGGGCTCCGATTTCATGACCTCCGCCATACCTTCGCCAGCCTCCTGGTCGAGCAGGGAGCGCACCCCAAGGAGATGGCCGAGCTCATGGGCCACTCGTCGGTGCAGATCACCCTCGACCGCTACAGCCACGTCATGCCTCGCCTGACCGCGGCGCTGGCCGACCGGATCGACGCCGCCTACCGGGCCGCCGAACCGGCACCCTCGGCCGCGGTGGCGCAACGGACGACGACCGTGTTGCTCCGAGACGGGTTCGAGCCGTAGTCGCCGAGTGGAGTGATGTCGCGATATCATCAACTCGTGAAACCGAGACAGACAACGGTTCGGCTTCCCCAGGAGTTGGCCGACGAGGCCGAGGCGGTTGCCCGTGTCCGGGGGGTGAGCGTGAACTCGCTCATCGTCGAGGCACTCTCGGCCGAGATCGAACGAGTGCGTGCCGACGTTGACTTCACATCCCGCGCCAAGCGACTGCTGGAGCGAGACAAGGAGCTGCTCGACCGCCTGGCACGGTGACGCTGTGCGGGTCCAACGAGGGCCGTCATCGACCTGTGACGGTCAAGGTCGACGCGTGTCAACTGCTCGGGCGAGGACTCGGATCACGGAGCAGGAACATCAACGTCGCTCGGGCGCGATCGGCGTCGGCGGCGTAGGTCCACACTCGTTCGTCATCGAGTCGAGGTTCGGCGCCGATCAGCCACCTGCGGTCGCTGTTCGTCAGGCCGGCGTCGATCTCTCGGGGATCGGCGACCAACCCACGCAGGAAGGCCAGATCCTCAGCGTGCCGTCGTGAGCCGGGAAGGGTGAGGGCTGCCGCCTTCCCGACATGGCGGCGGTCAGGTCGGGCCTTGGAATCCAGTGGACCTGACCGGCGACCGCCACCGGGCAACGCCGGGGGCTGTGGAGCAATCGCGTGCCGGTGGGTACCTGCACGGTTCGGGCTGGCGGGATGGTGGTGAGCGTGGCCCGCTCTCCGAGATGATCCGGAGCAAGAAGGTCGACCACCAGGCCCCGGCCGACGAACCGGTGACCGATGCCCCCGGTGTTGATGCCTTCGAGTTCCAGCCCCATCTCGGTCAGGGCCGCCGCGAGGTCGATTGTTCCTCGCGGAGCGACCGGACGTCGACGAGGGGGTCGGCGTCGTTGGTCTCCCGCAGAGGAAGCTGACCATTCTCCATGCCGTGAAGCAGGACCATCTGGCCGCCGATGAGTACCCACGAGCCGGGGAACCGTTCGGCGAGCAGGCCGAGGAATGGCCAGAGGTGTCCGTTAACCTGGTCGCCATCGACTGGCGGCCAGCCGAGCGGGGAACGGGTCAGGCGCGGCGGAGTAGCTCGTGAGCGACGCGCCGTGCCCGGTCGTCGCCACCACGTTCGAGCAGGTCGACGGCGGCAACTTCGGGCCACACCACGCGTTCCCCGTGAGCGAAGGGCCACGGGCCCCGCACGACCCGGGCGATCAGGTTGGGCTCGGCGGCACTCTGGTCGGGGACGTACCGGTCGACAAGTCGATCGAGGACGTCACCGGCGATGTAGACGTCGATCGGACCGCTGTCGCGGAGCTGGCCGCTGGCCCTCGCCCCGCCTACGACGACGCCGTCCTCGGCGAGGAGATCCTCGATCATGCCAGGGTGCACGTACCAGGGACGCCGGTCGGCGCGCCGGCGGAGCTGGGACGCCAGCTCGCCAATGTTCCGGTCGGCAAGCACGTCACGCAGTCGACGGATCTCGGCCGGCGCGAGCCAGGAGACGTCACGGCCGGCGGCGAGGGCCAGCAGTCCCCATGCCCGCGCTGCCGCCCATGGCCGTCCGGCGCGGCGCTGCTCATGGGCCAGCCGGTCGACGCTGTCCGGATCGACCAACCATCGACCGGAGACCTGGAGTGCATCGAGTCGTCCGTCTCGGATGAGTTGACGGACGCGTTCGAGTGAGACGCCGAGGGCCTTGGCGGCGACGGCGGCGCTCATCCGTTCCACGAGACAATCCTACCGGAAGACCAAGGAATATTGATAAGAAATACTTGGTCTACACCAAGGATTGTCAAAGCGGATCGCGCTCAGCGTGGTCGTCCAGGAAGACCGACTCTGAGCCACTGGTGACCGGGATTCGCCGGCATGCCGTGATCATCGTGGGGTGCGAAAGGGGTGTAAGGCTCGCCGAGGGCGGCCCGTTTGCCCACCGCATGGCCTCTGACCTGGGCTTTTACCGCTCAACGAGCCGCCAGCGCGACCACCGTGAACGGTCTCGAAAACCGTTGTGGCGCAAGTCACCGTGGGTTCGAATCCCACTCCCTCCGCCCTGTTGGCAGGTTCGAGCTCCGGTCAGAAATATGGACCGGCTGGGCCGGACGAAGCCTCAGAGTCTGCAAAGGAGCAGCGCCCGTCGACTGACGGCCCGGCGTCTTGCCGGTTCTTCGTCGGCCACGGGATGGTGTCGGCGAGGTAGGCGTGAAGCAGCACTTGGCGTTGTCGCTAAAGTCGCAGTAGTCGAGGACGCTGCGTGTCGAGGAGTTTGGCTTTGTGCCGAGGGCTGCAAGTCGCTCCAAGGGCCGCCGCGTCAGGTTCCGCTCCTCGCCCTTGCTGCCGGCCCCACCATGAAACACGCGACCAGAAGCGTGAGGCGCACCCTTGTGACGGCACGGGGCGGCGTTTTCGTCTGTCTCGTCCCAGCTCCGAGTCGACGGAAGATGTTGCGTCTGCTCGTCGATCCAGGACGTCCGCTAGCCTGGCAATTCGCACAGCGAGTTAAGCTGCGCAACGCTTGGAATGGTGAGCAAAGCAGTGACCCGTTGCCCCGATTAGATCTTGGAGAATCGATATGGCGGAGACTCCGCTCCCTGAACTGTATTTCGCAACGGTTCGTGCAATGGGAACTGATCTCAAGGCAACCACAGATCAGTTGTCGACCACGCTCACGACGGCCGGGTATCACGTGCCCGAGACGGTTCGGCTCAGTGATGAGCTACAGAAGGTGCCCCTTTGCGAGCGATACCTCGCGCAGAGCACTTCCTCGGAATACGTGAAGAGGAACCGCCTCATGACTGCTGGGGACGCACTGAGGACTTTCGTCGACACTGATGCAATTGCGTATCTGGCCGTGAATCGGCTCATTGAGCTACGGTCACGTGAGACCAAGATCGCACGCCGCCGAGGTATGCGCGGTGGTGGCCTGGATTCTACGTTCCTTGATGCACGAAGCGGAAGTCTCAACCCTACGAGATGTGTTGGGTTCACAGTTCTTCCTCGTGTCTGTTTACTCGGACGAATCTCGACGAGCAGAGGCTACCCATCGTCAGCTAGGCAGGACACACAATCTGGCTCTACGCGAATTGAGGTTGAGTCCAGTTGGCCCCCTCACCTCGGGGCAGTGATCGTAGAGTCCTGAACTCGCCGGAGACGGGATCGACTACCTCGCCGAAGGCCCCAGGATCTGGCCCCGGAACCCGGCCCAGGTCCGGTAGCCGTGCGCCTGGCGCTTCTGGTTCTTGATCAGGTGGATGATCGCCTCGGCGAAGCCGTTGGAGGCACCACCGCTGGCCGCGTAGTTCACGATCTCGGTCCTCCAGCCCCGCAGCGTCTTGGCCATGCTCACGAAGGCCGGGATCTGCGATCCGACGCAGAGGGCGTCGAAGAGCTCCAGGGCGGCGGTGAAGGTCGCCACGTCACCGGACTTGCCGATGGCCATGGCCACCCGGAAGGCCTCCTTGAGCTCATAGGCGGTGCCGAGCTGGGGATCGAGGTTGACGGCGTCGTAGAGCGCGACGCGTTGTCGCTCGCCGCTGCGGGTGTCGTCCGCATCCAGCGAGTCACGGGCTCGGGCCAGCGCGAAGCGGGCGTCTTTGAACACCTTGCCCAGCCGAGGGGTGCGCTCCCGCCATCGGTTCCAGGCGTCCCGGCGGACCTCGGTGAGAGCGGCCAACACCCGGCGGTGGATATGGAAGGCGTCGGCCACTATGAGGGCGTTGGGGAACAGCACCCGGGCCGCAGCCCGGTAGGGGGCGTGGCAGTCGATGGTCACCACCTGCACCTTTGCCCGCTCGGCGTGGCTGAACAGGCCGGCGAAGAACAGGACAGCGGAGGCGTCACGGCCCGGAGCCAGGTCGATCACCACCCCCCGGGCGGGATCGGAGAACACCGTGGCGTAGACGAAGTTCTTGCGCACGCTGCACTCGTCGATGGCCAGGTGGGCGCCCAGTCGCCCTCTCGTGCGGGTGTGCGCCCGCCGGCGCTGGGCACCCACCGCGACGCGCAGGTAGTGCTCGGGGACGAGCAGGTCCCGAGCCACCGCCCTCGTGGCCCGGCCCCGGGCCAGATCGGCGAACCACCGCAGCGCCCGGTGGCTGGCCCCGCCCCGGTCGATGCCCTCGAAGCGCTCGTCGAAGCTGCGCTGAGGGCAGTCGTCGTGCTCGCAGAGGAACCGGCGCACGCAGATCGACAGGGTGACGACCAGCGTCCGAACCACATCGACCACGTCCCGCCAGCCGTGGCCGTTGGTTCTCATCGACGGCCGCTCGCAGGCTGGGCACAGGGCGGCCGCGTGGCGGCCGGCCACGTGCACGACGGGACGGACGCCGGCCTCGACAGTGGTGACCACCTTCATGTCGGCGCGGCCGAGGGACAGCGAGATACGGTCCTCCACGGGTCTGGCTCCTCTCTTCAGCTCATCGACAAGCCGAAGTTTGGGAGCCGGGCCCACCTCGTCGGTGGATACCCGCGCTGATGGCTACAAGCTGGGTTCAACCCTCATTCGCGAAGACCCCACAATCTGAACGATGAATTAACCCTTGACGAGCAAGTTGCAGACATACTAGCTAGAGATCAAGGTCGGGACTATCGGTTCGACGACGACTTGAAGAGGATGCAGCGCCACGACCCAGATTTGAAGGTTGCGCGATTGAGCATTGAGAAGACATTCTTCATGGCGGATCTATTTCTTGATGGTGATCGCGATGTTCGAACCGATATTGACAGGTTTGTGCGGCAGATATTTCGCGATCCTTTTGGTGTGGCCAGCATAGATGAGGTAGGCATGGCTCACGCGTTTACGGCAGCCTATCAGAGTTCGATAACTAGTCGTCGTGTCGGAGCAGCCGTTATGGTGGCTGAGAGCCTTATATGCACCGGTCGGAACGATCTACCTAAGGCCGGCGGTGGCCAACAATCCGATTCTATAGGGGCTGCATCTCGAGATACATTGGATGGCGCTGGCGTGGTTGGAAAGGTTCGTCGTCGCCGTGAAACAGAAGCGCTTTACAACGAGCGGTCCGACGTCGCTAAGGATTTCTTGGTGCGCTTGTTCTCTAGCTCTGAGTGGCTAGCTGAGCTGGCTCAGATCTTTCCCGGAGCAAAGGAGCTGACCGATACAGACCGGACCAGCTTCGTGGGCACGACACTCAAGATGGATTTCATCAAAGACACTCGCATCTTCGATCTAATCGAGTTCAACCCGTCAGTCCATGCCGAGATGTCTGCGGTGACAACTGCAGCTCGGATGGGCTTCCCTATCGCCGGGGGGCTGTTGTATACAACGACGTTTCCCTGTCATGAATGTACCCGCCATATCATATCGTCCGGGTTGAAAAAGGTTGTTTACCTTGAACCCTACGCCAAGAGTCGGGCAGCAGAGTTGTTTGCCGACCAAATACGGCTGTCGCGTCCGCGCACTGAAGAGTCAGACGATATTGAGGGAGTCAAGCCAGTTGATTATGTCGCCTTCATGGGTATCGCACCTCGGCGTCATGCTGAACTGTTTTCGTGGCTCGAGCGCGAGGGTGAGAACGGCGAACTCGTCGAGTACAAGTTGGACAGTTCGAGAGCGATCCGACCATCTATCGAAGCACCCGTGTCGGATGAGTTGGCGGCTGCTCGCTGGCGAGCGAGGTTAACAGACCAAAAGCTGGTCGTCAAGGACCTCGATGGACGCCTGGAGCGAGGCAATGTTCAAAGTCGAACGGCAGCTCGCAATAGTAAGACACCAAGGAACTCAACTAGTCCCTAGCTAGCCTGACGATGGTGCGTATCTTCACCTCGAATCTCTTCGAGCGCCCTCACAAGCTCATCGCGCGTCACTCCGTGATGTTCTAACAAAATTGACTTCATCATCTCTGGCTGGTCGCCATGAAACGGTCCATAGCCAGCCTGAAGTGCGTGCTGGTTGCGTTGTGGCGGGACCATAAAAGCATCAAGGTTGTCGAATAAATGTGGGAATGCCTCAAGGGTTGTCTCAATCAACCAGCGGACATCGACAGCACGCTCCTGCATAGTCAAAGCATCCTCATTGGCGCCGGCCTCGCTGCCTGAGGTCATTTTGGATATTCCTCCATTATCTACTTTGATTATAAGTCATAGGCGCTACAAAATCAATGCGCATACGTTGCATTGTTCCTTGCTGGTCGGCTGTGCGAGAAGCAGGAACCGGATGGCCTGTACATCCAACTGCACCCGTCTTGTGGAGGACAAGGGCGCTTTTCCTGTGGATAACGAGGTACGTGTTGTGACTCCAGCCCGTCGATTCTTTCGCCCCGGCCAAGCTGATGTGTAGGGAGTTCCTTCGACTCTGGACTACATGCGTGTAACTCTAGCTACGGGCGCGGTTCGGTGTCAAACAAACGTTCGACCGCACGATGCGCGCAAGGGGTCCGAGTGGGGCCACCGGGCTCTATCAAGCGGTGTGGCAGCTTCGAACGACATCGAACCATAGCCGAGCACGGGACGGTCTCATGGTCCGTCGATGGTGAAGCAAGTTGACGTAACCGGTGACGGACGCCATCGGTATGAATGTCTTCGAGCTCCAGTCCATCTCGGTCAGGGCCGCAGCGAGGTTGACACTCCCTCTAGGAGCGACCCGCACGTCGACGAGAGCGTCGGCGTCGTTGGTGTCCCGCCGAGGGAGCGCGCCGTACTCCATGCCGTGAAGCAGGACCATCTGGCCGCCGATGAGTATCCACGCGCCGGGGAACCGCTCGGCAAGCAGACCGAGGAATGGCCAGAGGAGTCCGTTGACCTGGTCGCCGTCGACTGGGGCCGCTCGAGGGCCGGGAACGGGTCAGGTACGGCGGAGCAGCTCGTGAGCGACGCGGCGGGCCCGATCGTCGCCGCCACGTTCGAGCAGGTCGACGGCGGCAACTTCGTGACCACGCGAAGTGTTCCCCGTGGGCGAAGGGCCACGCGCTACGCACGACCCGAGCGATCACGTTGGGCTCGGCGGGACTCTGGTCGGGGACGTACCGGTCGACAAGTCGCTCGAGGACGACCGGCGATGTAGACGTCCCGGCCGGCGGCGAGCGCCAGGAGTCCCCATGCTCGCGGCGCTGCCCATGGCTGCCCGGCGCGGCGCTGCTCCTGCGCGAGGCGGTCGACGCTGTTGGTTTCGATCACCCAGCGGCCGGAGACCTGCGATCGCGAATGCCAACCCCAACCCGGTGGCAGAGGGCAATTCGGGCACCGCCAACCAGGCCGGCTTCGCCGTCACCCTGTCCGCCACCCCCACGACCAACGTGGTTGTCCAGTGGGCGACCATGGGCGCTATTTCGACTCGACCGCAACCTCCGGTGTCGACTACCTGGCCGCATCGGGCAGCGTCACGTTCCTCGCCGGCACCACCACCCTCACCCAGGTCGTCTCCGTCGCCATCGTGGGCGACGCCGCGTCGAGGCGGTGGAGAGGTTCTACGTCCAGATCTACAAACCCTCGGGCGCCACCCTGGACGCCTCCGCCTGCTACGGCCAGGGCTTCATCGGCAACGACGACTCACGCAGGGCGCGGGTCCGATCGCCGCCGGTCGGATTCGCGTACCCCGGTCATGGAGGGTCGGTCGTGAGTGTCTGCGATCTCCGCGGTTTGCAGGGCAAACTAGTTGACGACGCGGCGACCGGACGTGTAGGTTTGTGGTGCCAACTAGTTTGAGAGAGGCACCACCATGGAACGGAAGCAATTGGAGTCGGCGGCGGCCAGCAACCATTACCTGCGGGGGCTGCTCGCCATCCCGTTCGGCCTGATCTGGATCTTCAGCGGTCTGGGCAACCTCGAGTGGGGACCGTTCCGGCAGCTCTGGACCGTCCCCGTCGGCGTCATCCTGTGCGGCGGCGCCTATCTGCTCCTCGTGCGTTACTACAACGACAACTACGGGCGGGTCACGCCCAAGTCGGGGCCCCGGACGATGGCCCTGGTGGCCCTCGGCCTGGCCGTTTGGATCGGCGGGCCCATCCTCGTCCAGGTTCTCGACCTGCCGGTCAACGGTTTCGGCGCGGCGTGGGCGGTGGCCGCCCTCGGCTACTACGCGGTCAACGTCGGACTACGCCCGCATCACATCGTGATCTGGGGCTCCCTCCTCGCGGTCAGCCTCGTCCCCCTGTGGGGCGACCCTCGCACGACCGACACCCTCAACTTCGGCCTCCTGATGATCGGGGTGGCGGCCATCCTGACGGGGATCTTCGACCACCGCTTGCTCGTCCGCTCCTTCGGCCCGGCCCGCGACCTCGACCTCGACCTCGAGGGCACCAATGCTGGAGGGTGACGACGAGCTCGTCCTCGACCGGCTGATCCACGAGCCGGGACGGCTGGCGATCCTGACGGTCCTCTCGTCGGTGAGGGCGGCCGACTTCGTCTTCCTGCAGCGCACGACCGGCCTGACCAAGGGGAACCTCTCCAGCCACCTGACCAAGCTGGAGGAGGCCGGCCTGGTGCGGATCGAGAAGCGGTTCGTCCTGAAGAAGCCGAATACCAACGTCGAGCTGACCCCGGAGGGCAAGCAGCGCGTCGCCCGCCACTGGCAGCAGCTCGAGCGTCTCAAGGCCCTGTCCGAGACCCCCAGGGCCGCGTTGGACGACGCCCCCCGCGCCCCGCGCCCTTGACGCCGTAGTCGACAATTCCGATAAGGTCGGTCGGGATGGGCGACCTGTTCATTGTGGGGTTGGCGGGGTTCCTCGCGTCGATGGTCGACGGGGCGCTCGGCATGGGTTTCGGGCCGACGTCGTCGAGCATCCTCCTGTCCCAGGGGTTCTCGCCGGCGGCGGTGTCGACCATCGTCAACTTGGCCAAGGTCGCCACCGGGCTGAGCGCGGCGGGGGCCCACTGGCGCTTCGGCAACATCGACCGCCGCCTGGTCCTCAAGCTGGCCGTCCCCGGGTCGCTCGGCGCCCTCGTGGGCGTGACGATCCTGGCCAACGTCGACGGCGACCGGCTCAAGCCGATCCTGGCCGGGCTCCTCCTCCTCGTCGGCATCCGCATCCTGAGCCGCTTCAGCAACCTCCCGTCCCGGCCCGCGGGCGCCGACGAGGACGCCCTCCCGACGTTCAACGAGCGGGGCACCATCCCCACCGCCGCGGTGGGAGGGGTGACCAACGGGCTGGTGGGAGCGTGGGGACCGGTCGTCACGCCGTTCCTGCTGCACAAGGGACTGGCGCCCCGGTTCGCCATCGGCTCGGTCAACACGGCCGAGGTGGCGGTGGCCGTCGTGGCGTCGGGCTCGCTCCTCGGCTCCGTCGGGGGCGGCGGGGTCGACTTCAGCATCGTGGCCGCGATGCTCATCGGAGGGGTCATCGCCAGCCCCATCGCCGCCTGGAGCATCCGGTTCATGCCCGCCCGCGCCCTGGGGGTCGCGGTGGGCGCCCTCCTCCTGACCACCAACACCCGCGAATTGGCCAACTGGGCCGACGTCGGACGGATGCGTTGGGTCGGCTACGCCACCATCGCCCTCGTCACCCTCGCCGCCGCCCTCCGACCCCGCCTCACCCAGCGCCGCCACCCGGTCCTCGACGCCGCCCCCGCCCCCGACCCCGCCCCCGCCTGAGCCCGGACCCGGGTCGGTCCCTCCGGGACGCAGAGGTTCACCCCCGTCGGAAGGAGGCCTCGCCGGCGCACCGGACGCAGACGATCGCAGTCGGGAGGGCCTCCAGGCGATCGTCGCCAATCGGCCCGCCGCAGCCCTCGCACCGGCCGTAGGTGCCCGCCCGCAGGCGATCCTCGGCCCGGTCGAGCTCGACCAGGTGGGCCCGGGCCTGGTCGAGCAGGCTGGCCACCTGGGCCCGTTCGAAGCCGATGGTCGAGCCCTCGGGATCGTGTTCGTCGTCGGCGTTGGCGTCGGCCGACGCGTCGATGATCGCCTGCAGGTCGTTAGCCAGGTCGGCGACCTGCGCTTCGACCCGCCGGCGCTCGGCGGCTAGCGCTTCGTCCACGGTCATCGGCCAGTCGATACCCAGGAAGGGCCGGTAACGTCGGGTCCGTGCCGTTCAAGGGCTGGCCGCCGGAGGCGATCGAGTTCTACGAGGGGTTGGAGGCCGACAACTCCAAGTCCTACTGGCAGGCCCACAAGGACTTCTACGACGCCGAGGTCAAAGGCCCGATGGACGCCCTCCTGGCCGAGTTGGCCCCCGAGTTCGGCGAGGGCAAGGTCTTCCGGCCCAACCGCGACGTGCGCTTCAGCAACGACAAGTCGCCCTACAAGACGGCCATCGCGGCGCGGGTGGGCGACCAGGGCTACCTCCAGCTCTCGGCCCGGGGGCTGGGAATGGGCGCCGGGATGTGGCGGATGGAGCCCGACCAGCTCGACCGGTACCGCAAGGCGGTGGCCGACGACGGTCCCGGAGGTGAGCTGGAGCGCATCGTGGCCGAGGCCAAGGTGCACAAGGTCGAGATCACCGGCCACGACGCCCTCAAGACGGCGCCCAAGGGCTACCCCAAGGACCACCCCCGCATCGAGCTGCTCCGCAACAAGGGGCTCATCGCGTGGAAGGAATCGCCGGTGGGCGCCTGGCTCGGCACCCGCAAGGCCAAGGACCGGGTGGTCGACTTCCTGCGGGCGGCCCGACCGCTCAACGGGTGGCTGGAGGCGAACGTCGGGCCGTCCGAGTTGCCCGAGGATCGACGCCGCTAACGCCTGTCGATCCGAGCCTCTGCTCCGGGTCGACATGCGGGTCTGGGCCGCCGTTCACGCAGGAGGCGTTCGTCCGGGCCCCGGCCCGTTCATCGGCGACTGACCGATTTGGGTAGCGTCGGCGACACCTGCGATCGGAGGTCGGATGTCTGCTGAGAACGAGGCCCTCGTACGGCGGTACTACGAGGACATGTGCAACGGCCGCCAGAACGGGCTGGCCGACGAGCTGTTCTCCGACGACCACGAGTACCACGACCCGTCGATCCCGGGGGCCGAGGGGCCGGAGCCCATGGCCAAGATGATCGGGGTCTTCCAGGACGGCATCGAGGGCAACTGGGACGTCCAGGACGTCTTCGCCGGCGGTGACCGGGTGGCGGTGCGCTGGACGCTCCGGGGCGAGCACACGGGCGAGATCATGGGCGTGCCGCCGTCCGGCTACGCCATCGGGGTCGAGGCCCTCTCCGTCCACCGCATCGCCGACGGGAAGATCGCGGAGACGTGGACGGTGTGGGACTTCCTCGGCTTCCTCCAGCAGCTGGGCGCCCTGCCCACGCCCCCCGAGGAGGACTAAGCGGAGCCGCCCCGGTACCTGGAGTTCGACCCGGCCCATCTCGACGAGGTGGTGACGGTGATGGACGCCCTGGCCGAGGCGGGCAAGGGCTGGGTGAACTTCGAGCCCTCGGTCGACCCCGACGACCTGTCCGGCTCGGGCGACGGGTTCTTCGGCCTGTTCTCCGGCCGCGGCCCCGAAGTGGCGCTGGCCACGTGGACGCCGCCGACGGCCGGACGCCGGGGACGGGTGGAGCCAGCCATGCTCGGCCTCCAGCACGGCGCCGGCCGCCGCATCAAGAGTCACCTGGCCGACGCCGGCCACCCCGTCCCCGACGGGTGGGCCGTCGTCCAGGACTACGTCAAGAAGGGCCTGGTGATCTCCCTTCCGCCCGGCGTCGACCACGCCGAGGTGGTCACCTGGCTGCTGGGCGCGGCCCGGGCCACGTCGCCGGTGCCCATCGGGCCCGGCTGGCGGGCGGCCATCTACGAAGGGGTCTGATCGGGCCGAGGCCGAGGCCGAGCGACCTCGCCGGTGTCAGGGCTCCTTGCGGGCCTTCGCCCCGGCCAGGGCCGTCAGCACCGCGATCACCAGGGCCACGATCAGGAGGAACCGCAGGGCCTTGATCACGAACCCGAGCACGGAGAGGGCGACCAGAATGGCCAGCAGGACACCGACGACGCGCCACACACCAGGCTCCTCTCTGCCGACCTGCGGAGAAGGCTAGCCAGGGCCGCTCCCGCGGGGGCCTCGGTCAGCTCCCGACGTAGGTCGCCAGGTGCTCGCCGGTGAGGGTGGAGCGGGCGGCGACGAGGTCGGCGGGTGTGCCCTCGAAGACGATCCGGCCGCCGTCGTGGCCGGCGCCGGGGCCGAGGTCGATGATCCAGTCGGCGTGGGCCATGACCGCCTGGTGATGGGCGATGACGATGACCGACTTGCCGGAGTCGACGAGCCGGTCGAGCAGGCCGAGCAGCTTCTCGACGTCGGCCAGGTGGAGGCCGGTGGTCGGCTCGTCGAGCACGTAGACGTCGCCCTTCTCGGCCATGTGGATGGCCAGCTTGAGCCGCTGCCGCTCGCCGCCCGACAGCGTGGTGAGGGGCTGGCCCAGCAGGAGGTAGCCGAGCCCCACGTCGGCCAGCCGGTTGAGGATGGCGAGGGCGGCCGGTGTGCGCGCCTCGCCCGCACCGAAGAAGCCCTCGGCCTCGGTGACCGACATGGCGAGAACCTCACTGATGTCCTTGCCGCCCAGCTTGTACTCCAGCACCTCGGCCTGGAACCGCTTCCCCTCGCACTCCTCGCAGGTGATGGCCACGCCGGCCATGATCCCCAGGTCGGTGTAGATGACCCCGGCGCCGTTGCAGGTGGGGCACGCGCCCTCGGAATTGGAGCTGAACAGCGCCGGCTTCACGCCGTTGGCCTTGGCAAAGGCCTTGCGGACCGGGTCGAGGAGGCCGGTGTACGTCGCCGGGTTGCTCCGCCGCGAGCCCCGGATGGGGGTCTGGTCGATCGACACCACCCCGTCCCGCCCGGCCACCGATCCCTGGATCAGCGAGCTCTTGCCCGAGCCCGCCACCCCGGTGACGACGACCAGCACGCCGAGGGGGAAGTCGACGTCGACGTCGTGCAGGTTGTGCCGGGTGGCGCCCCGGACCTCCATCGCTCCCGACGGTGTTCGCACCGACGGCTTCAAGGAGGCCCGGTCGTCCAGGTGGCGGCCGGTGATGGTGTCGCTGGCCCGCAGCGCCTCGACGGTGCCCTCGAAGCAGATGGTGCCGCCGGCGGTGCCGGCGCCGGGGCCGAGGTCGACGGCGTGGTCGGCGATGTCGATCGTCTCCGGCTTGTGTTCGACGACGAGCACGGTGTTGCCCTTGTCCCGCAGCTTGAGCAGCAGCTCGTTCATGCGCTGGATGTCGTGCGGGTGCAGCCCGATCGTCGGCTCGTCGAACACGTAGGTGACGTCGGTGAGCGAGGATCCCAGGTGGCGGATCATCTTGACCCGCTGCGACTCGCCGCCGGACAGAGTCCCCGACGGCCGGTCGAGGCTGAGATAGCCCAGCCCGATCTCCACGAAGGAGTCGAGCGTGTGCCGCAGCGCGGCCAGCAGGGGCGCGACCGACGGCTCCTCCAGAGTGTGGACCCACTCCCCGAGGTCGCTGATCTGCATCGCACAGGCGTCGGCGATGTTGACCCCCTTGATCTTCGACGACCGGGCCCCCTCGTTGAGGCGGGTGCCGCCGCAGTCGGGACAGGTCGTGAAGGTCACCACCCGCTCGACGAAGGCCCGAATGTGCGGCTGAAGGGCGTCGACGTCCTTGGACAGGAACGACCTCTGGATCGTCGGGATCAGGCCGGAGTAGGTCAAGTTGATGCCGTCGACCTTGATCTTGGTCGCGTCCTTGTGGAGGAGGTCGTCGAGCTCCTTCTTGGTGTACTTGCGGATCGGCTTGTCCGGGTCGAAGAAGCCGCAGCCCCGGAAGATGCGGCCGTACCACCCCTCCATGCTGTAGCCGGGGATCGTGAGCGCGCCCTCGTTTAGCGACTTGCTGTCGTCGTAGAGCTGGGAAAGGTCGAAGTCGGTCACCGACCCCCGGCCCTCGCAGCGCGGGCACATGCCCCCGTGATAGATGGCGTTGCGCACCACGATCCGCTCGCCCTTGCCCTTGTCGACGGTCATCGACCCGCTCGCTGTCCGGGTCGGGACGTTGAACGAGTAGGCAATCGGAGGGCCGATGTGCGGTTGGCCGAGCCGGCTGAAGAGGATGCGCAGCATGGCGTTGGCGTCGGTGGCGGTGCCGACCGTGGAGCGGGGGTCGGCACCCATCCGCTGCTGGTCGACGATGATCGCGGTCGTCAGCCCTTCGAGCACGTCGACGTCGGGCCGGGCCAGCGTCGGCATGAAGCCCTGGACGAAGGCGCTGTACGTCTCGTTGATCATCCGCTGGGATTCCGCGGCGATGGTGCTGAACACCAGCGAGCTCTTGCCCGACCCGGACACCCCGGTGAACACCGTCAGCCGGCGCTTCGGGAGCTCGACGCTGACGTCCTTGAGGTTGTTGACCCGTGCGCCGTGCACGCGGATCAGGTCGTGGCCGTCGGCCAGGTGCGGCGCGGGCGACTGGCTCTTCGTCGTGGCGGCCACTCAGCGCAGCTCCTGGATGCGGAGCAGGTTGCCCGCAGGATCGCGGACCGCGCAGTCGCGAATCCCGTAGGGCTGCTCGATCGGCTCCTGGACGATCTCGGCACCGCTCGCCTGCAGTTGCTCGAAGGTGCCGTCGAGGTCCTTGGTGGCCAGGTTGAGGCTGGCGTAGGTGCCCTTGGCCATCATCTCGGCGATGGTGCGGCGCTCGTCGTCGGTGATGCCGGGGTCGGCGGCCGGCGGATGCAGGACGATCGACGGGCCGTCCTCGCCGGCGGGGCCGACCGTGATCCAGCGCATCCCCTCGTAGCCGACGTCGAGACGGACCTCGAAGCCGAGAATGTCGCGGTAGAAGGCCAGGGCGGCGTCCGGGTCGTCGTGCGGGAGGTACGTCTGGTGAATGGTGATGTCCATGGCGCTCACGCTAAAGACGGCTCGGCGCCGGCGCTTCTCGATTCCTGATCGGTCTGGTCACCTGTTTCGACACGCACGACGGCATTTCCGCGGTGGCGAGGGCCGCTTGGCGCCGGTAGACGCTGGGCGGCACGCCGACCAGCTCGGTGAAGCGAGTGCTGAAGGTGCCGAGCGACGAGCAGCCCACCGCGAAGCAGACCTCGGTGACGCTGAGGTCGCCCCGACGCAGCAGCGCCATCGCCCGCTCGATGCGCCGCGTCATCAGGTAGCTGTACGGCGCCTCGCCGTAGGCCAGCCGGAACTGGCGGCTGAGGTGCCCGGCCGACATGTGCGCGCCCCGGGCGAGGGCCTCGACGTCCAGCGGCTGGGCGTACTCCCGATCGATCCGGTCACGGACCCGCCGCAGCCACGCCAGGTCGCGCAGGTGCTGCGCGAATGCGGGTTCGGTGGTCACCTGTCGATCGTGCCACGTGGCTCAGAGGTGGGTGGCGCCTGCGTCCCCGTCCGCTCCGTCAGTCGTTGTCGGGCAGCCAAGTGTTGTCGGCGTAGTACTCGAACAGGTCGCAGAACCCGGGCAAGTCGTAGATGACCAGCTCGTTACCCTCCCAAACGGCCCCCAACTCCTCGGCGTCGGAGACCTCGTACAGGGCCTGGGGGGCCGAGTCGGTCCACCGGATCTTCACCATCGACGAGTCACCTTTGCGGCCCAGGACCACTCGCTCGCTCACAGGTCGAGTTTTACCACCTCAAGGCCTCGGGTAGTCGCGCGGCGACGGGCAACCGCGAGGAGGGTTTCTCCATGGCCGACGGACAGACATCCGAGTCGAACTGGGAAGAGCACGAGCACGAGGCCCTCGTGCACTCCCACGTCCACTATCACGTCACCCACAACTTCCGGGAGCTGACGGGCGGGTTCGAGCACCTGAGCTCGGCCCACGAGCACGACCACGACCACGCCCAGATCAACCACCGCCACTACCCCCACCAGGACTTCGAGCAGGAGCACGAGGGCGAGGCCCACGTCCACGACCACGTGCAGCCGGCCCGCCAGCTGGAGGAAGGTAACGGCGAGAAGGCGTCGGCGGAGAAGCCGGCGGCCGACGGTGACGGCAACGGCAACGGCAAGAAGGCGCCCGCCCGGCGCACGAAGGCGTCCACCGCCGCCAAGTGACACTGATCCCGGTCAGGTAGCGGTGGCCACGCCGTAGCCTGGCGGGCACCGTGAGCGACTTCGGATTCCGCTACCACCGGGTCCGCGACCCCGACCTGCTGGTCAACCGCACCCTTGACCGCACCGTCGTGCGGCGGGTGTGGAGGTTCGCCCAGCCCTACCGCCTGCTCCTGGCCGGGCTGTTGGGGGCCATCCTGGTGGCGTCGCTCGTCCAGATCCTGCCCCCCCTCGTCTTCCGGCGGATCATCGACAACCACGCCATCCCCCGGCGCGACCTCGGGGGTATCAACCGGCTGGCCTTCCTGGCCCTGATGCTGGCCGTGGCCGACGCCGGGATGGGGGTGGTCCAGCGGTGGCTGTCGGCCCGGATCGGCGAAGGGCTCATCTTCGACCTGCGCTCGTCGTTGTACGACCACGTCCAGCGCATGCCCCTGGCCTTCTTCACCCGGACCCAGACGGGCGCCCTCATCAGCCGCATGAACAACGACGTCCTGGGGGCCCAACAGGCGTTCACGGGAACCCTGGGCACGGTCGTGCAGAACGTCTTCGAAGTGGTCGTGACCCTGGCCGTGATGATCGGCCTGGAATGGCGGCTGACGCTCATGGCCCTGGTCATCGTGCCCACGTTCATCATCCCGGCCAAGCGGGTGGGTCGGGGGATGCAGAAGCTGACGCGGGAGTCGTTCCAGCTGGACGCGTCGATGAACAACAACATGACCGAGCGCTTCAACGTCTCCGGCGCCCTGCTGGTGAAGCTGTTCGGCAGTCCGGAGCGGGAGTCGGCCGACTTCCGGGACCGGGCGGGACGGGTTCGTGACATCGGCGTGCGGCGTGCCCTCTACAGCCGGGTGTTCTTCACCGCCCTGGCCCTGCTGGGGGCGGTCGGCACCGTCGCCGTCTACTGGTGGGGGTCACGGCTGGTCTTCAGCGGGTCGATCACGGTAGGGACGCTCACCGCCCTGGCCGTCTACGTCAGCCGGGTCTACCGGCCGCTGACCAGCCTCACCAACGCCCACGTCGACGTGATGACCGCCCTGGTGTCGTTCGAGCGGGTGTTCGAGGTGCTCGACGCGCCTCATCCCATCGCCGACTCGCCCGACGCCGTCCCCCTCGTCGACCCCCAGGGCCGCATCGAGTTCGACGACGTCTGGTTCCGCTACCCGGCCGCCTCCAGCGTGTCGATCGCCTCGCTGGAGGCGGCCATGACCACCCCCCTGAGCGACGAGCCGTCGGGGATGATCCTCAAGGGAGTGTCGTTCGTGGCCGAGCCGGGGCAGATGGTGGCCCTGGTAGGACCCACGGGGGCGGGCAAGACCACCATGTCGCATCTGGTGCCCCGGCTGTACGACGTGACCGCGGGGGCGGTCAGGGTCGACGGCCACGACGTGCGGGAGTTGACCAGCGCCAGCCTCACCGGAGCCATCGGGATGGTGACGCAGGACCCGCACATGTTCCACGACACCATCGCCGCCAACCTCCGCTATGCCCGGCCGGAGGCGTCGGACGAGCAGCTGGTGGCCGCCTGCCGGGCGGCCCGCATCCACGACCTCATCGCCAGCCTGCCCGAGGGCTACGACACCATGGTCGGCGAGCGGGGCTACCGCCTGTCAGGGGGCGAGAAGCAGCGGCTGGCCCTGGCCCGGGTGCTGCTCAAGAGCCCCGCCATCGTGATCCTCGACGAGGCCACCGCCCACCTCGACTCGGAGACCGAGGTGCTCATCCAGCAGGCGCTGGACGAGGCCCTCTCCGGCCGCACGTCGCTGGTGATCGCCCACCGGCTGTCGACCATCCAGGCCGCCGACCAGATCCTGGTGGTCGACGGCGGACGGATCGTCGAGCGGGGAACCCACGAGGAGCTCTCCGTCGCCGGCGGGCTCTACCAGGAGCTCTACCTCACCCAGTACGCCCGCACCGCCCGCCCCGCGCCCGCCACCACGGCCGCGGCCGACGTCGAGTAGCCGCCCGAACGCCAGCACCAAACCGCGCAATTACCCCCCGGAGGGGGCAACCGCGCGAACTGCTCTTCGGCGACTAGCGGTCGGTGCGATGGGTGCGGCGGCGGAAGCGGCTGTGGCGGTTGGTGACGGCCGTGTCGTCATCGGTGCGCTCGCCGTGGAGCCACTCGGGGTTGGCCTTGGCGTCCTCGATGACGGGGTCGGGGGCGCCGGCCCGGTTGGTGACGATGGTGTTCTCGCTCACCGCCCGGCCGGTGCTGACCCGGTCGGCGTCGGTGGCCCGGTTGTGGCCGATGCCTTTGCCGTTGCGCACCGACCGGCCCGAGTCGGTGGGGTCGTCGTCGAGCACCCGCCGGTCGTCGTCGAACAGGGCGTCGCGGTCGGCGCGACGGGCCCGGGCCGGATTGGTGGTGCGGGCCCGGTCGAAGGCGAGGGTGCGCTCCTCCTCGGCCTTGGCCATGTCGGCTTGGGCCCGGCGGCGGGCGTCGGCCTCGGTGCCGATGTCCGGGTCGACCGCCCGGGTCAGGAGCTTGCCGTGCCACCGCTCGCCCAGGCTTCCGCCCAGCAGCGAGCCGATGAGGATGGCGGCCAACGAGGCGAGGCCGGCGACGGTGAACGCCTGGCCGTACTCGTCGGCGGTGGTGGGAACACCCAGTGAGCGCAGGTTGGAGTTGATCGTGGCCGCGTCCGACGCCCGCACCAGGGCCGCCACCGCGGCGGCGATGGCCAGGCCCAGGATGGCGACCAGCAGCCCGTTCAGCACGCCCGCCCGACGGGCCATGCGGCCGGCGACGTAGCCGCCGAACAGGTACGACAGCAGCAGGATGCCGGCGACGATGAGCCCGCCGACGATGCCCAGCCGCTCGTAGTCGGTGGTGATGTCGGTGTCGATGTTGAGGGCGTCGACGATCGCGGCCGCGATCCCGACCAGGATGGCGAAGGCGCCGTAGGCCACCAGGACTCCAGCCAGAACCGATCCGATCGACAACGACCCGAAGCCGGCGTCGGCGGCCAACGCCCGGCGGTCCCTCCCGCTCTCCCTGAGTCCCTTTGTGCGCCGCATCACGCCTTCCTTTCCGTCTCCGCGTCCGAGATGTCCTCGCCGACCTCGGAACGCCCTTGCTGCATCAGCTCCTCCTCCAGGCCTTCGCGCTCGAGGACTTCTTCGTCCTTCACCGCTTCGGCTTCGGCCAGGTCGCTGGCGGGATCCGGGGTCATAGCTCGCGCGTACCGCATCGAGAGAGGGGGCAAACCTCTCCTACCATCGGCCGGACATGGGCCTTCCCACCTTGTCGCCGGCCTCGTACCGGCGGGTCACCCTCGTGGCGCTGGTGGCGCTGGCGTTCATCATCGTCTCGGGCGCGGCCGTGCGCCTGACCGGCTCCGGTCTCGGCTGTCCCGACTGGCCCACGTGCGCCGACAACCGGGTGGTGGCTCCGCTGGAGTACCACGCCATGGTCGAGTTCGTGAACCGGACGGTGACGGGACTGGTGTCGGTGGCGGTCATCCTGGCCGTCCTCGGCTCCCTCCGCCGCACGCCCCGGCGGCGCGACCTCACCTGGCTCTCGCTCGGGCTGGTGGCCGGGGTCGTCGGCCAGATCGTCCTCGGGGGGCTGACGGTGCTGTTCGAGCTGCGACCGGGCTTCGTGATGGCCCACTTCCTGCTGTCGATGGTGATCCTGGCCGACGCCGTCGTCCTCCACGATCGGGCCGGCCGTCCTGACGCCGCTGACGATCATGGGCCCGCCCGTGGCCGTGGCCGTGGCCGGGGCTGGGTCGCCGACCGCGACCTGCGCCGCCTGGGCGGACTGGTCGTGGTCGTAGCCGGGCTCGTGCTCTTCCTGGGCACGGTGGTCACGTCGTCCGGCCCTCACGGCGGCGACGAGAACGCCGAGCGGCTGCAATTCGCCCTGCCCGACGTGGCCCGGTTCCACGGGGCGAGCGTCGTCTTGTTCCTCGGCCTCACCCTGGTCACGCTCTGGCGCCTGCGGACGGCCAAGGCGCCGGCGGCCGTGCTCCGGCGGGGCGAGGTCGTCCTGGCCGTCTCCGTCGCCCAGGCCGCCATCGGCTACGTCCAGTACTTCAACGGCGTGCCCGCTCTTCTGGTGGGCTTCCACGTGGCCGGCGCAGCCGCGGTGTGGGTGGTGTCCCTCCGTTTCCTCCTGGCCTTCACCGCCGATGTCGGGGAACGGCGGCTGGAGCCGGCTTAGTACCCTGGACGCCATGTCGCCCTCGCTCTCGGTCGCTCCGGTGGAGGTCAAGGAGCCCGAGATCGACGAGGTCGTCACCCCCGACACGCCCTGGGTGGTGATCGTGTGGAACGACCCCATCAACCTCATGTCGTACGTGACGTTCGTGCTCCAGAAGCTGTTCGGCTACAGCCGGGACAAGGCCACCAAGCTCATGCTCGACGTCCACCACAAGGGCAAGGCGGTGGTGTCGAACGGCACCCGGGAGAAGGCCGAGCTCGACGTGTTCCGCCTCCACGAGCACGGGCTGTGGGCCACCATGCAGCACGATGATTAGGGCCGTCCGGCGCAACCGCAAGGGCCAGTACGAGATCCGCCTCCCCGACTCCGAGCGGACCCTCTTGCGTTCCCTCGGGCCGCAGATGCGCGAGCTCCTGTCCAGCGACGACCCCGTCCTCGACCGGCTCTTCCCGGTGGCGTACCCCGACGACGAGGACCGGGAGACCGAGTACCGGCTGCTGGTGCGGGACGAGCTGCGCTCGTCGCACGAGGCCGCCCTCGTCGCCCTGGAGGAGAGCGCCGACGCCGAGCGCCTCGACGAAGAGCAGCTCCTGGCCTGGATGCGGGCGATCAACGAGGTGCGGCTGGTGCTCGGCACCCGCCTCGACGTCACCGAGGAGGGCGACGAGCGGCCGACCAACGCCGACGACCCCCGGATCAGCGCCTTCGCCGTCTACGACTACCTCACCTGGCTGCAGGGAACGATCGTCGAGGCCCTGTCCCAGTAGTTGCCTTGTCGTCGTCGACGCCTACCATCGGCCGTGATGTCGGTGATCGAGCTCGACCCGGGCCTGCACGAGGAGGTCAGCCTCCGGCTGGCGCGCGCCGGTCAGCGGTGGACGGGTGGCCGGCGCCAGGTGGTGGCCGCGGTGGCTCGGGCGACGGCTCCGCTGTCGGTGTCGGAGGTCCACGAGGTCGTCGGACCCGACGTGCCGCTGTCGTCGCTCTACCGGATCTTGGGCGACCTGGTGGCGGCGGGTGTCCTCATCCGCCTCGAGTTCGCCGAGGGCTTCGCCCGCTTCGAGCTCGACGAGGGGCTGGCCGAGCACCACCACCACCTGGTCTGCACCGGTTGCGGCATCGTGGCCGACCTCGAGCTGCCCGATCTGGAGCGCACCCTCGACACCACTGCGGTCGACATCCGGCGGCGGGCCGGATTCGAGGCCCGCACCCACCGCCTCGACTTCTTCGGACTGTGCGCCGCCTGTAGCTAGGGGTTTCGGGGGTAGAACATCGCCCCCGCCGTTCCTGGTCCGGTGTGGGCTCCCACGCTCGGACCCACCCGGTAGCGGATCAGCTCGCCCACCTCGGGCGCGTCCCGCAAGAGGTCCTCCAGGGCCTCGACGACGGGCAGGGTGCCCACGTCGGCGACGCTGATCCCCACCCGCAGCGACGTACCGCCCGCCCGCACGTGGTCGGCCATGATCCGGACCGCCTGGTCGATGTCGGCCGCGGTCCCCAGGGCCCGGACGGCGCCGCCGGCGAGGGTGAGGACGGGGATGGCCAGGCCGTCGGCGGTCGCGTCCTCGGCCAGGCGCCCCCCGGCCCGGGCCAGGTCGAGGGCGCCGACCACGAACACGTTGCCCACCAGCCCGCTCACCCGCTCGGCGGCGGCCGCCACCTCGTCGACGGTCGCGCGCCCGCCGCCGCCGCCTCCGCCGCCTCCCACGCGGCGAAGGCGATGGCGAAGGAGGCGGAGCCGGTGTCGACGATGCGGACGGGCACGGGCGCGCCGGCGGCGGCCAGCCGGGCCGAGTTCACCGTCCCCGAGATGGCCGACCCGATGTGGACGGAGACGATGGCCTCGACACCGGCGTCGGCCAGGGCCTGGTAGGCGGCGGCGAACGCTCCCGGGCTCGGCTGCGACGTCGACACCTGCGGCGTTCCCGACTCGAAGCGGGCGTAGAACTGGTCGGCGTCGAGGTCGACGCCCTCCTGGTAGTCGACCCCGTCGACGGTGACGGTCAGGGGCACGACCACGATCCCGAGCCGGGCGGCGAGCTCGGCCGGGATCTGCGAGTTCGAGTCGGTGACGATCCCGATCACGGCCCGGGCCTCTTGGCGGTGGCGAACTTGTAGAGGATCACCGCGCTGCTCACGGCCGACGCCACCGGCAGGGCGGCGGTGGGCGCCGGTCCCCACAGGTTGGGCCACCGGCGCCACGTCCAGAGGGTCCCCGCCGCCACCCACGTGGCCGAGGCGGCGGCGGTGCCGGGCAGGGCCCGTCCCGACCGCTTCCCGACCGCCCACGCCACGGCCAGGTCGACCGGCACGTAGGCGGGGAAGGTGGCCACGCACTGGCCCAGGCTCACGGCCACGCCCTTCCCGCCCCGGAACCGCTTCCAGACGGGGAAGCAGTGGCCGACGACGGCCGCCGTCCCTGCCACGTGGGCGCCGGTGCCGCCCGCCAGCCTTCGGCCGGCAGCGCAGGCGAGGACCCCCTTGAGGGTGTCGGCGGCCAGGATCCCGTAGCCCCAGCCCTTGCCCAATACCTCCATGGCGTTGACGGCCCCCGGGTTGCCGCTGCCCCGGGTGCGGAGGTCAGTGGCGCCCCCCGTCGCCAAACGGGCGGCGGCGTCGGCCGACGGGATGGTGCCCACCAGATACCCGGCCACGGCCGAGGCAACGGGCGCAAGGACGCAGGCCAAGGAGGCGAGCCTAGGAGGACGGGCCCCGAGTTACCGATCCCGAACGATCGGCGCTCCGGCGGCCAGTCGCAGACGAGTGCTCCCGCCGCGCCTCCTCATGCCAACGGCCACCGCCCGGCCGGCGCGGCTTGCGGCCGGGCGACCGGTCTCCTGATCCCGGCCCGCCCGGGTACGCGTGCCGGCCCCCGTAACCTCGGATGCGATGCCTCCCACCGTCCGCCGCCTGCCCGCCGTCGATGGCGTGGAGTTGCACACGCTCGTGTGGGACGGCGGCGGCAGCACTCCCGTCCTCCTCGTCCACGGGTTGGCCTCCAACTGCCGCACGTGGGAGGCGGTGGGTGAGCGGCTCCACGGGCTCGGGCACCCGGTGGCGGCGGTCGACCTGCGGGGCCACGGTCGCTCCGACAAGCCCGCCGGCGGCTACGACTTCACCACCATGGGCGACGACCTGGCGGCCGTCATCGACGCTCTCGGTTACCAGCGGCCGGTGGTCGCGGGACAGTCCACCGGCGGCAACCTCGCCCTCGACCTCGCCCTCCGCTTCCCCGACCTGGTCGCGGCGATCGTCGGCGTCGACGGCGGGTCCATCGAGCTCCAGGACCGGTGGCCGGAGTGGGACGACTGCGCGTCGGCCCTCGCCCCGCCCCGCCTCGCGGGCCGGCCCGCGGCCACCCTGGTCGCCCACCTCCGCCGGGCCCACCCGTCGTGGGACGAGGCCGGCATCCAGGCCACCCTGGCCAACATGGAGGTCCGCGCCGACGGCACCGTCCGGCCGTGGCTCACGTTCGACCGCCACATGAAGATCCTCCGGGCCTTGTGGGAGCACCGGCCGTCGAAGGTCCTCCCCGACCTCCAGGTCCCCTTTCACCTGCTCCTGGTCGACGACGGGAGCGCCTGGGCGGTGGCGAAGCGGGCGGAGGCGGCCCGGGTCGAGGTCTACGGCGCCCGGGTGCGATGGTTCGTCGGGGCCGACCACGACGTCCACGTCGAGCTGCCGGACGAGGTCGCCGACGAGATCCACCGGGTGGCCGGCCCGTGACCCTGCCCCGTGTCCTCACCATCATGGGCTCGGGCGAGACCAGTCCGACGATGAGCAAGGTCCACCGCGACCTCATCTCCCGGATGGGCCCTCCACCGGTTCCTGCAGTCATGCTCGACACCCCGTTCGGGTTCCAGGAGAACGCCGACGACATCACGGCCAAGGCGGTGACGTACTTCCGGGAGAGCGTGCAGCGGGAGATGGGGGTGGCCTCGTTCCGGTCGGCGGAGGCGTGCGCCGGCGTCGACCTCGAGTTGATGCTGACCCGGCTGCGGGAGGCCCGCTACGTGTTCTCCGGGCCGGGGAGCCCGTCCTACGCCCTGCGCCAGTGGGCGGGCAGCCAGGTGCCGGTGGTGCTGGCGGAGAAGGTGAGGACGGGCGGCTGCGTCACCTTCGCCAGCGCCGCCGCGGTCACCCTCGGCGTCTTCGCCCTGCCCGTGTACGAGGTGTACAAGGTCGGCCAGCAGCCGCACTGGCTGGACGGGCTCGACCTGCTGGGCGCGGCCGGGCTGCGGGCGGCGGTCGTGCCCCACTTCAACAACGCCGAGGGCGGCAACCACGACACCCGGTACTGCTACATGGGCGAGCGCCGCCTGTCGTACCTCGAGGACCAGCTCCCCGACGACGTCTTCGTCCTGGGTGTCGACGAGCACACCGCCCTCATCCTCGACCTCGACGAAGGCACCGCCACCGTGGCCGGCATCGGGACGGTCACCGTCCGCCACCGGTCGAGCGCGTGGTCGATCAAGGCGGGCGAGTCGGTCCCGATCGCCGAGCTCGCTACTACCCCGACCAGGTCGGCCGCCTCGGCGCCGATGCTCCACATCGCTTCGGAAATCGCTCCCCCGGACGAGGCCGGCGACCCGCTCCTGGAGGGCATCGCCGGCTGCCAGGCCGAGTTCGACGACGCCCTCGCCGGACGCGACGGACGGGGCGCGGTGAAGGCCATCCTCCACCTCGACGACCTCCTCACCGAGTGGTCGCGCGACACCCTCCAATCCGACCATCTCGACCGGGGACGGGCCGCCCTCCGGTCGATGGTGGCCCGCCTGGGCGAGGCCGCAACCGGCGGGCTGCGTGATCCGAGGGAGGTCGTGGCCCCGTTCGTCGACGCCCTCCTCGACGCCCGCCGCCAGGCCCGCACCGCCCGCCGCTTCGCCGACGCCGACGGCCTGCGCGACCGCCTGGTCGACGCCGGCGTGGAGGTGCGGGACACTCCCGACGGCACCGAATGGGTCCTCCCCTAAGCTGACCCCGTCCCGCGGCCCCCATCGTCCAGCGGCCTAGGACACCGCCCTTTCAAGGCGGCGACACGGGTTCGAATCCCGTTGGGGGCGCAGCTGGGTGACCGTCGATCGGCAACGACCTTGTCGAGGGAGATGTGGTGATGACCGACTGGGCTTGGGAGTCAGGTGTTCCAGGCCACCGCGTACCAGGCAAGCGTCTGCGGCAGAATCGGCCCGTCGAACGAGCGGGCATATATGCAGTGCTCGCGATATTTGAGGGTGCCGGCCTGCTTGCCTTTGAGATCCCGGGTCAGTTCGACATTGGCAAGGATCTCTATGTCGATCTCGTCAAGGGTATCCGGGTGACGGGCGAGACGATCGCTGTACAGGTCAAGAGTGGTGTCTCTTACAAGCGCGAAACTGGATACGCCATCCCCTGCGACGAGGACGACCTCGCTCTGTGGGCCGGCAGTTCAGTTCCGGTGTTCGGTGTGGTCTATGACCCCGAGACGTGCAAGATGTTCTGGGTTGATCTCTCGACATGGTCGAGGGATGGGTATCCCTCTCGCTGGTCAGTGGTGCCGGTGGACGCCCGCCAGGAGCTAAGCCCGGCGACGCTCGACAGCTTTCTAGACGCCGCTCGGGATTCCCTGGCTCGCGTGAGGCCTCCGCTGCTCGGCCTGCTAGCTGATGGCGAGACCGACCAGCTAGCGGCCGTCTCCGACCTCTTGGCCCTCGGGCGTCACAATGCACGGCCCCTGCTGTTGATCCGCTCCTCCATCAGTCACCTCTCTGAGGAGCCCCTACGCGCCGCGCTCGATGTATTGGCCATGTGCGCGACGGCCGAGGCCCATCAAGTATCGGCGCGCACCTGGCTGGACGACGACGTACGGCGAGAGGTGCGTCAGAGCCTGGAATTCAACTTTCCTGAGACCTGTCATATCCTCAAGCTCTCGGATCACAGGCTTTGGCCCCTCGGCGGCCTTGGCCCCGCAATATCCGTCTTGCTGCGTCCCAGGAAGTTCCCTGCGAAGCGCGCGGTACTGAAGGAGATAGTGAAGCGGGCAGACTTACCGGCGGCACTTCCGGCGGTCGTCCTGCTCGTCGAGGATGCGGGCGCCGGCGGCGAGGCATCGCTCGAGCGTCTTTGTCGGAGCCGGCGCGACCTCGACGAGCACCTGGAGATCGAAAGACTGCGGGCGTGCCTCCAAAGGTACGAACGCCTCATCGTGTTCGACCGTTGCCCAGAACCGTGATCGCCAGTGCAGCTCGCGGCGCAAGCGCGCATAGGCGGCGAGGACCCGTAGGGCCCAGATGGTCATCACGCCCCTGTATTCGAGGGTGGACGCGACTCTCGGGGGCTCCCAGGTGATGGCGCAGCCGCCGTCGGGCTGCTGGTCCCGCTCCAGGCGGTCGAGGTGGCCCTCGATGAGGTCGTCGGGAAAGAGCGGTCGCCAGCCGACCTGGTCGAGGCCGACGCCTTCGACCTCTACCGCCTGATCCACAAGGGCATCCGCCAGGCTCGCTTCGACGTCACCACGGGAGCAGGTCGGCTTGACGTGGCCGACATCGACGCCGTGGACGCCTACCTCGGCTCGCAGGAGTGCCTCCTCACCATGCTGCACCTGCACCAACACAGCGAGGACGCCTTCCTCCAGCCGCTTGTCGTCGAGCACGCCTCGGCCCTCGCGGAGATCGTCGCTGCCGACCACGCCGAGGTCGAAGGGGGGATGGCGATCCTCGAGGAGCGCGCCCGCCGACTGGTCACCGTGTCCCGGGGCGGATGGCCGGCGGTCGCCGTGAACCTGTACCTCGACCTCAGCCGGTTCACCAGCGCCTACCTGGCCCACCAGCTGGTGGAGGAGAAGCGAGTGATGCCGAAGCTACGGGCCGTCTATTCCACGGACGAGCTGATGGGGTGGAGGTGGCCGTCCGGTCCGCCATCAGCCCGGCCGAGCTGGCGATGGCCGTCAGCTACATGGTGCCCGCCATGAACGTCGAGGAGCGCACCGAACTGCTCGCCGGGATGTCGATGGTCCCGCCCGAGGTCTTCGTCGGGTTCCGGGCTGTGGCCGAGGCCGCTCTCTCGGCCGCCGACTGGGCCCAGGTGGCGGCGAGGATCGGCCTAGCGTAGGGCCATGGACGGCTGAGGGCTCGAGTGCCTTCTGCTCACTCGGCCCCGTCTGCCAGGCTGGACTGTGTGAAGGTCCACCTGCTCGACGGCACGTACGAGTTCTTCCGCCACTTCAAGGCGCGACACGGGTTCGAATCCCGTTGGGGCGCCAGAGAGTGAATGCCGTAGTCCTTTCCTGGGTACGACTACCCCTTGGTCGTTTTGACAGGGAAGGTGATGCGGATGCGCAATCGACTCGTGGGAGTGGCGTTGGCAGCGGCTCTCGTCTCCGGCATGTGGTCCTCGACGGCGGGGGCGGCGCCGAACAACAACAACGCTCAGAAGCTCACCGAGGCGGTGACGCCCGCCGGGGTGATGCGTCATGAGCAAGCGCTGCAGGACATCGCCGACGCCAACGGCGGCACCCGGGCGTCGGGAACCCCCGGCTACGAGGCCTCGGTCGACTACGTCGTGGGCCAGCTCACGGCCGCCGGCTACACCCCCGAGCTCCAACAGTTCGACTTCCCCTTCTTCCAGGAGCTCGGCCCGCCCGTGCTCGAGCAGGTCGCTCCCGGCGACGTCAGCTACGACACGGCCACCTTCACGTTCTCCGGGTCGGGCGACGTCACCGCCCCGGCCACCCTGGTCGACGTCCTGATCCCGCCCTCGCCCGAGCCCAGCTCCACCAGCGGCTGCGAGGACGACGACTTCCTCGGCTTCCCCGTGGGGAACATCGCGGTCATCCAGCGGGGCACCTGCCCGTTCGGCGAGAAGGCGGTCAACGCCCAGGAGGCGGGCGCCGTCGCCGTCGTCATCTTCAACGAGGGCCAGCCGGGACGCACCGATGTCGTCCTCGGCACCCTGGGCGGTCCCGTGGCGGCCATCCCCGTGGTGGGCGCCAGCTTCGCCACCGGCGAGGAGTTGAACGCCACGCCCGGTCTCGTCCTGCACGTGGCCACCTCGACCGTCTCCGAGACCCGGACGACGTGGAACGTCATCGCCGAGACCGCCAGCGGCCGCGACGACAACGTGGTCGTGGTGGGCGCCCACCTCGACAGCGTCGCCGCCGGTCCGGGGATCAACGACAACGGCACCGGATCGTCGACCATCCTCGAGGTGGCCCTTCAGATGGAGAAGGTGAAGCCCCGCAACACGGTCCGCTTCATCTGGTTCGGCGCCGAGGAGCTGGGTCTGCTCGGTTCGGAGTACTACGTGAGCCAGCTCACCCAGGACCAGATCGACGACATCGCCCTCAACCTCAACTTCGACATGATCGGGTCGCCGAACTTCGTCCGCTTCGTCTACGACGGTGACAACTCCGCCTTCCCGGTCGGCCCCACCGCTTCGGAAGGGCCCCCCGGATCGGGGTACATCGAGAAGGTCTTCGTCGACTACTTCGCCTCCCGGGGCCTGGCCAGCGAGCCGACGGCCTTCGACGGACGCTCCGACTACGGACCCTTCATCGATGCCGGCATCCCCGCCGGTGGCCTGTTCACCGGCGCCGAGGGGATCAAGACGCCGGAGCAGGCGGAGGTGTACGGCGGCACCGCCGGCGACCCCTACGACCACTGCTACCACGAGCCGTGCGACACCATCGCCAACGTGAACGTGACCGCCATCGACCAGATGTCGGACGCGGTGGCCTACTCGGTGATCACCTTCGCCCAGAACACCGAGGGCGTGAACGGGGTGAAGGGGAAGGGCAACTTCAAGCCACGGAACATCGACCCCGTCACCGGTCCCCAGGCCGCGGCCTAGAGGGCGCCGGCACCGCCCCTCGTCGTAGCGGACCGGGCCGGGTGGTCTACGGCCCGGTCGACCGCACCGGCCGATCCGAGCTCAGAGGATCCGCGACAGGAACGCCTGGGTGCGCGCCTCGCGGGGCGCGGACAGGACGTCGCGGGGCGAACCCCGTTCCACGACGACCCCGTCGTCCATGAACACCAGTTGGTCGCCGACCTCCCGGGCGAAGCCGATCTCGTGGGTGACCACGACCATGGTCATCCCGTCGGCGGCCAGCTGCTTCATGGCGTCGAGCACGTCGCCGACCAGCTCGGGGTCGAGGGCGGACGTGGGCTCGTCGAACAACATCACCTTCGGCTCCATGGCCAGGGCCCGGGCGATGGCCACCCGCTGTTGCTGGCCGCCCGAGAGCTGCGCCGGGTAGCGGCCGGCCTTCTCGGCCAAGCCGACCCGACCGAGCAGCTCGCGACCCCGGGCCTCGGCCGTCGACCGACGTTCGCCTTTCACCCGCATCGGCGCCTCGACCACGTTGTCGAGGGCGGTGAGGTGGGGAAAGAGGTTGAACCGTTGGAACACCATCCCGATCGCCGACCGTTGCCGGGCCGCCTCCCGCGCCTTGAGCTCGTAGGCGCGGTCGCCCTTCAGGCGGTAGCCCATGAGCTCGCCGTCGACGTACAGCCGGCCGCCGTCGATCGGTTCCAGGTGGTTCACGCACCGGAGGAACGTCGTCTTGCCCGACCCCGAAGGCCCGATGATCACCATCACCTCGCCCGCGGCCACCTCGAGGTCGATGCCGCGCAGCACCTCCGTCCGCCCGAAGCGCTTGCGGACCCCTTCCGCCCTCACCGTCGCCGTCACCGGCGGACCGTCGTCACGTTCCGCCGGACCCGAGCGAGCAACGTCTCCGGCACGTCCCGCGCCGAGCCCCGGGCGAAGCGGCGCTCCAGGAAGTACTGGCCGACGCTGGCCACGCTGGTGAGCACGAGATACCAGATGCTGGCCACCACCAGCAGCTCCAGCGTCCGTAGGTTGGTCGAGTAGATGTCCTGGGACCGGCGGAGGAGCTCGCCGTAGAGAACGACCGATGCCAACGACGACGTCTTCAGCATGGAGATGAACTCGTTGCCGGTGGGCGGGATGATCACCCGCATGGCCTGGGGCAGGACGACACGGCGCAGGGTGAGCGCGGGGTGCATGCCCAGGGCCTTGGCCGCATCCGCCTGGCCCTCGTCGACGGAGATGATGCCGGCCCGCACGATCTCGGCCATGTAGGCCGCCTCGTTCAACGCCAGTCCAAGGAAGGCGGCCTTGAACGGGGTCATGAACTCGACCATCCGGGCCTGGTACAGGTACACGTCGACGAACGGCAGCTTGATCGACACGTACTCGAAGACCAGGGGCAGGCTGAACCACAGGATCAGCTGCACCAGCACCGGCGTCCCCCGGAAGAGCCACACGTAGACCCAGCTCGTCACCCGCAGCACCGGGTTGGCGGACAGCCGCATGACCGCGAACACGACCCCCAGGACGATCCCCGCCACCTGGGCGACGACCGCGATCACGAGGGTGTTGCGGACCCCTTCGAGGATCGACGGGTTGAAGAGGAAGCGGCGGACGACATCGCCCTCGATCGCCCCCGATGTGGCCGCGGCCGAGAGGAGCCAGCCGACCAGTCCGACGATGGCGGCCGCCGCCACCCACCGCCCCATGTGCCGGACGGGGACGGACCGGATGTCGGCCACCGCCGGGCCGGGGGGTGCGGGCCGCCGGGCTCCGCCGCCGCCACCGCCGGCTCCGCCACCGCCGCCGAGCCGTTCAGCCGCCGTTGATGGCGGCGGTCTTCAGGGCACCCTGGGTGACGTCCCACTTGGCCAGCACCTCGTCGTAGGTGCCGTCGGCGATGATCGCGACCAGCGCCTCCCGGAGGGCGTCCCGGAGGACGACGTCGTCCTTTCGCACTCCGATGCCATAGGGCGCAGGGTCGAGCTGGGCACCGACCACCTCGAAGTCGTTGCCCCCGCCGGAGGTCTTGGCGTTGTAGGCGGCCACCGGGAAGTCGTTGAGATCGGCCACGCTGCGGCCGGCCTTGAGGGCGAGCAGGGCGTCGGTGTCCTTCTCGAAGGTGAGCACCTCCAGGTCGGACCCGTTGGCCTGGCACTTCGCCTTCTGCCCGTTGGCCAACGCCTCGTGGGTGGTGCCCTTCTGCAGGCCGATGGTCTTGCCACAGAGGTCGTCGACCGAGCGGATACCGGCGGGGTTGCCCTTCGCCACCAGGATGGACGCCCCCGCGTTGAAGTAGTCGATGAGGTCGATGACCTGCTGACGCTCCTCGGTGTCGCTCATCGCCGACATGATGATGTCGAAGCGCTTCGATTGCAGGGAGGGGATGATGCCGTCGAAGGTCGTGTTCATGAACCGGCAGGTGAAGCCCTCGCCGAACTTGGCCACCACCGCGTTGCAGATGTCGACGTCGATCCCGGTGGCGGTCTGGGTTCCCTCCTCGAAGAACTCCACCGGGGCGTAGGCGATGTCGGATCCGACGTCGAGCGCCCGGTCCTCGGCGATGGCCTCCGGCAGCCGCCGGCCGAGATCGGAGAGCTCGCCCCCTCCGGCCGACCCCGCGGGATCGTCGCTGCTGCCACAGCTGGCGGCGAGGAAGGCGGCGACGGCAGCGCAGGCCGTGAGTGCCCGGAACCGGCGGGATTGGTGCACTGGCGGGACCTCCTCTGCGGGGGACGTGCGCGGAGTGTAGGTCCAGGAGCGGGTCCCTTAGCGGCTGTAGGCGGTGAGGACCCGCAGCGCCCAGAGGGTCATGATGCCCCGGTACTCGAGGGTCGACGCGGCGCTGGGGGGCTCCCAGGTGATGGCCCACCCGCCGTCGGGCTGCTGGTCGCGCTCGAGCCGGTCGAGGTGGCCTTCGACGAGGTCGTCGGAGAAGAGGGAACGCCACCGACCGGTGGGCGTGGGGACGATGTGGAGCGGCGTCACGCCGTAGGACGGGTCGAGGGGATCGGCCCGGTAGTGGGCGGCCTTCTCCAGGTGCTCGACGACCTTGGGCGCGAGCGCGTCCGCCCGCTCCCGGTCGGGGACGTCGCCCAGGAAGACAAGGATCTCGCTGACCGCGTGGGCATCGTCGGGGAGGTCCCCGTCCAGTGCCGACCAGCACCACTCGGTGGCCTGGTCGACCCACGGGTGCTCGAAGCCCATCCGGTGGAGGAGCCCGGCCAGACCGGCGGTGGGGTTGAAGCCGGGGACGTAGGTCCACTCCGCCCAGTGCTCGGCCCTGGGGTAGGGCTCCATGACGGGTGACGAGAGGGCCACCGCCCCTTCCGGCGTGGCGATCGAGGCGAGGAAGTCGCACGCCCGGCGGACCATCTCCTGGTCGACGGCGCCGGCCGCGCTCAGCGCCTGGAGGGCGGCCTCCACGTCGATGCCCAGGCTGGCCGGGCAGCGCTTGTCGGGCTCGAGGCCGTGGCCGAAGCCGCCGTCGGGGTTCTGGTAGCCGCGGAGGGCGTCGACCACGCCGGCCGCGGGCGCCCCGTCGAAGAGGGTGGCCGCCAGCCGCTGTTCGAGGACGCGGCCTTCCCGTTGGATGAAGGCCCGTCCCGCGTCGTGGATATCGGTGCTCATGGGGAGATCCTCGCCCGGGGTGGCCGGCGTCGTCTTGGACGGATCAGACGTCGACGCCGATGTCGACCTCGACGAGGCGGGCGGGCGTGGTGCCCGCCAGTCGGGCGCACTCCCGGTTGAGGTGGGACTGGTCGGCGTAGCCGGCGTCGGCCGCCAGCCGGGCCAGGCCACCGTGCGGCTGTGCCTCGACCAGGGCGAGAAAACGCCGGAAGCGCAAGACCCGATCGAGGGTCTTGGGGCCGTACCCGACCGCGGCCCGGCACCGCCGGTGGAACTGGCGCTCGCTCACGCCGAGGGCGTCGGCCAGCGATGCGACCGGGCGGGACACCGAACCCCGGCTGAGGACGGCGACGGTCGCCTCCACCAGCCGGTCGGGCTCGGCGATCCTCGGGAGCCAGCCCGCCACCGCCTCCCCCAGAGCGACCGCGGCCGCGGGCAGGGACGACTCGGCGGCCACCGCCACCCGGTCGGTCAGCCGCCCCGCCTGGTCCTCGCCCAGCACGTCAGCCGCGTCGATCCGCAGGTCGAGCAGGTCGGAGGCGGGAACGCCGAGCACGGTCGCAGCCAGTCCCGGCCGGAAGCGGATGCCGACGTAGAAGCCGTCCGGGCGACGGACGACGTCGACGGGGCCGGTGTCGGGGCCCGCAACCAGGAGGTGGCTCCCGTCCCAGAGGATGTCGACGCAGCCGTCGGGCAGGACCCGCTCGACGTACGTTTCCCCCGCGGGACCCATGCGCCCGGCCCAGGTGCACGCCACGTGGCGGGCCAACGCCGGCGGCGGCTGCCACTCCTGGTACGACGGAGCCGTCACCGCGTCACCACCGGCTCCACCTTGGCCAGGGCGTCGATCACCGCCACCACGTCCCGCGACTCCACGTACCGGACGACGTGGACGGCATGGGCGAGGGTGCCACCCGGCTCTCCCACCAGCCGGGCCAGCACCGCCACCTTCCGGTCGAGCGAATCGACCGCCGGCGCGAAGCGGGTCGGGTCGAGGTGGGCCAGGGTGACCGCTTGCTGCCAGGCGTCGTTGCGGGCCACCCGGATGCTGAAGTTGAGCACCTCGTCGTCGGCGTCGCCACCGATGTCCCACAGGATGTGGAGCAGGGGCGAGAAGTGGCCGACGGTGTCCTGGATCGGCTGCATCAGCCCGTGGAGGATGTCGTTGATCCGGTTGAAGTCGCCCTTGAGCTGGAAGATGGAGTCGCCCGGGCACAGGGTGGCCGCGACCACGGCCAGGTCGAGGTTGATGTGGGCGTTCATGCCCAGGAGGAGGTGCTGGAGGATGACGCGGTCGGATCGGTCACTGGCCCGGAACGCGGCCCGCCAACTGCGGGTGGGCGGCTGTCCCGCCTGCCACAGCCGCTGCGCTTCGAGGTACCGCCCGGCGAACATCCCGACGAAGCGGGCCATGCGGGGGTCGTCGTCGAAGCCCCCGGCTTCGACTTCGCGCCCCACCGCCCTGGTGACCTGGCGGTACATGGCGCTGAAGAGCCCGGACCGGTGGCGACGGGCCCTGGCGTCGGCCACCAGCGCGTCGAGCCGATCGACGACGGCGACGATTTCCGGGACGGGCACTGGTCGCGACGATACCGATGATCCGACCGCCTCCGGCTGCGTAGAACTCAGAATCCCTGGGTACGAATTCTTCAGGCAATCAAGGAGGATTCATGGGAGACGTGCAGGAGCCTCAGGCCCGTGTCGGTGGTGCTCACACGGGTGGAAACAATCCCTACCCGGGTGGCAAGATCGACACCGACCCGACCCCGCCGTACGAGGGCCGGAGCACGGGCCCCGATGACACCGAGAGCACTCGGGCCAAGACCGACAGCGTCGAGCGTCAGCTCGACAGCACGGCCAGCAAGGGCGAGGCTGAAATCGGCCAGGTGAAGAGCCCGGGCGGTTCCAACGTCGACCCGGCGACGGGTGAGGATGGCAGCCCCGTTTCCAGCGGCGAGGTCAGCCACCAAACGCCCGACGACCCCCACGGTGTCGGCGACAGCGACAGCCAGCGGGGGGAGACCTTCGCCGACCCGGCCACCGAGCACAAGGGCCCGACGAACCGCCCCGTCGGCCAGGTCGAGGGCGACTTGATGGAGCCCAACAACTCCGGTTCCGGGACGTCCGACGTCGACTGAAGCCCCCAACACCCGGGCTCGACCCCGGGTGACGGCGAAAGTACCGAACGCACCGCTGTCCGCAGCGGTGCGTTCGGCGCGTTCAGGAGGGTTTTGCCGGTGGCGGCGCGAAGAAGCGGGCCGTCTGCTCGGCGGTGGATATGGCCACCGCCTCCTCCATGGCCCGGGCGAGGACGCTGAGGACGGCGGTGGCGGTGACGGAGCGCACCTGCTGGAGGGCGGCGGTGACCTCGGAGAGTCGGTCGGCGGGATAGCCGGCGGCCACGAACGGCTCCCACACATGGGTCTCGAACATCTCCACCATGCGGCGGGCGATGGCAGCCATGTCGGCGGCCAGCCGCTCGCTCTCGTCGATGGACGCGGCCAGTGGGACTCCCCACGACGCCAGGTCGGCGCCGACTCGCACCAACCGGGGACTGGGCGCGACGAAGGTGTCGTCGTCGTGGGGGTCGGGGCGGAGGAGGCCGGCCGTGATGGCCCGGGCGAGCAGGTCGGGGTCGTTGGCGATCTCGGGGAAGAGCTCGAGGAGTTGGGCCCGGGAGAAGCGCTCGGGCGTCTCGTCGCTCCACGGGGCGGTGAGGGCGTCCTCGAAGCCGAGCACCTCGGTGAGGCTGCGGCCCTCGTCCCATCCCTTGAGCAGGTCGCGGATGGCGGCCAGGGAGAAGCCCCGCTGCTGGAGGCGGTCGATGTAGGCCAGGCGGACGAGGTGGTCGGGGCCGTAGTGGCCGGTCCGTCCCACCATTCGGGGCGGCGGGAGGAGCCCCCTCGTCTGGTGGGCCCGGACGTTGCGGGTGGTGGTACCGGCCCGGCGGGCGAGCTCGTCGATCGTCAGGGTGTCGATCGGTGTGTCCACTCTTTGGAGCGTATCGCACGATGACCCTTGTGTATGTGACATCGAACGATGTAAGGTTCGGGTCACGACGAGGGGAGGCCTGCGTGCACGTGATCCTGGCTCAAGGGTGGGGCTACGACGCCTGGCTGTGGCTGGTCGTCCCCATCGGGATCTACTGCGTGTGCAGCCTGGCCCTGTTCGCCTTCGGGCGGAGCGAGCGGCCCGGGTTCTCCAACTTCTTCTTCGGCCAGATCTCCGACAGCCTGCGCCGGCTGACGGGCTTCCCCGGCTGGGCCATGGCCGGCGTGCTGAGCGGGCTCCTCTTCTTGCTCATCCTGGTCATCGGCTTCTACTGGGACGTGGCCTGGCACATCGACTACGGCCGGGACGTGGATCTGTTCACCCCGTCGCACACGATGATCCTGGTGGGGCTGGGGGGGCTGGTCTACGCCGCCTTCCTGACCATGGGCTTCGCCACGCTGGACAAGGCGCGGGTCGGGTTCAAGTACGGCGTGGCCAACGTGCCGTGGTCGTCGGTGCTGTTGCTGGCGTTGGGGTTCGGGGGGATGGCGGCCTTCCCGTTGGACAACCTGTGGCACGAGACGTACGGCATCGACGTCACCCTCTGGAGCCCCACTCACCTGCAGCTGGTGGGCGGGGGCGCGCTGGGGACGCTGGCGCTGTTCTCGATGCTGGGGGAGGCGCTGCCGGGGGCCCGTCCGACCGCCGTCGGGCGGGGGATCTTTGTGCTGACGGGCGGGACGGTGCTGGTGGCGCTGTCGGCGGTGCAGGCCGAGTTCGACTACGGGGTGCCGCAGTTCCAGGCGTTGTACCTGCCCCTGCTCATCATGATCGCGGCCGGGATGGCGCTCGTGCTGGCCCGGATCGCGCTGGGGCCGTGGGGGGCGGTGAAGGTGGTCCTGGTCTACCTGGGCCTGCGGGGATTGTTGGCCTTGGTCGTCGGGGGTGTCTTCAACCACACCGTGCCCCGCTTCCCCCTGTACCTGGCGTCGGCGCTGGCGGTGGAGGCGGCGGCGGCGTGGGTCGGGACGCGGTCACGTCTGCGGTTCGGGGTGGTGGCGGGTGCGTTGGTCGGGACGGTCGGGTTGGTGGGCGAGCTGGCGTGGGTGCGGCTGTCGGGGTGGGCGCCGGTGCCGATGCCGCCGTCGATGGCGATGAAGGTGCTGCTGTTGGCGCCGGCGGCGGCGGTGGCGGCGGCGTTGCTGGGGGCTGGATTGGGACGGGCGTTTGCTGGCGGCGACTCGGGTGGCGGCGCGGGTGGCGGGGGCGGTGGCGGCGGCGATCGCGATCGGATGCCGGTGGCGGCGCTGGTGGGAGCGGGGGTGGCGCTGGTGGCGGTGCTGGCGTACCCGCTGCCCCGGAACGTGGGGTCGGTGGATGCGGTGGTGCGGACGGAGGTGGTCGGCGGGGCGACCGGGCGTTCGTGGAGGTGACGTTGGACCCGCCGGGGGCGGCCGACGGGGCGACCGCGTTCGCGGTGACGTCGTGGCAGGGAGGCGGACGGGTGACGGCCTTCTTCGACGAGGTCGGTCCCGGCCGGTACCGGTCGGAGAAGGCGGTGCCGGTGACGGGCGAGTGGAAGACGGTCGTGAGCCTGCAGCGGGGCTCCGAGGTGATGGCGGCGCCGGTGTACCTGCCCGCGGATGCGTCCATCGGCGCGGAGGCGGTGCCGCTGGTGCCGGAACGGAGCGGCCCGTTCGTGCGCAACACCACCCTGCTGCTGCGGGAGCAACACTCCGGACCGACATGGCCGGCGGTGGCGGTGTGGGTCGGATTCGGGACGGCGATGACGGTCTGGATCGGGCTGATGGCGGTGACCGCGATGCGGGTCCGCCGGGGCGGCGACGGGCTGCCCGAGGGCTTCGACGGTGTCGGTCGGATCACCGACTGGTCGACGTTGCCGGTCGAGAGATCACTGGCTCCCCACGGCCGCTAGGCTGGCCAAGCCGTTCCCACGGTCCTGTGGTGCAGCCTGGAGTGCACGCCGCCCTGTCAAGGCGGAGGTCGCGAGTTCAAATCTCGTCAGGACCGCCCCCCACGGTCGGGTAGCTCAGTAGGTAGAGCGCGCGCCTGAAAAGCGCGAGGTCACCGGATCGACGCCGGTCCCGACCACCACAAAACTCCTGGTCAGGCTGGGTTTAGCGGCTGGTCGTCTGCACGAGCGTCGGTTTCGTGCCCCAAACGTGCCCCAACGGCGGGGCCTTTGTGGTCACTGAAGGGTCTGGTCCGGGGCTGTCGGACACCAGCCCGGCCTCCCGAGCCATGGTTGCCAGCCGTTCGGCGATGAGGCGGTTTCGGTCCTCGGAAGCGTGCTGGTAGACCATCGCCGCCCTCGGGCTGGCGTGGCCGAGCCGGTTGACGGGCCCGGCTCCGCTACGCGCTGAGCGCCGTCTCGAGGACGAGACCGGGAACCCCTTCGAAGATGCGGTCGTGCGCCACGAGCGGAACTCCCAGCCGGATTGCCGCGCATGCGACCCAACGATCGCCTTCGTGATGGCCCTGACCGAGTGGGTGGCCAGCGATCTGACACTCGACGCGCAACTTCGCGTACGTATCGACGAGCTCGGGACCGGCCCACACGATCTGGGCTCGGTCGAGCTTCGTCTGCAACCGGAGCATTCGGCCCTCACCCCAACTTCGCCGTAGCGCTCCGTATCGGATCTCGGCCACCGTCTGAAATGAGAGGAAGACGGGTCTACCGACGATGATCGGTTCGTAGAGCGGGACCAGCGCCGACCCCGGGACGAGGTCGGCGGCGAAGACGCCAGTGTCGATCACGATGGGACCGCGAGCGCTGCGGCCGAGGGTCACTCCTCGATGGCGGCGAGAAAGGCGCGACCCTCCTCCACGTCGACACCTTCGATGACCATGTCCGCGTGGGGCGGTAGCGGGCGGGCTCGGCGGAGCAACTCCTCGACAGGGAGTTCACGGTTCTCCGGTGGCCGGGGTCCAGAAACGGGCTGAGTCGACATCGCCGCATCAGCGTAACCAACGCCCTCCGCCACTGACGCCCCTCGACAGCATCCGGCCCGTGCCTGCGACTGCGTGCCCCAAACGTGCCCCAAGCAGCAGAGAAACCCGGTCATCCCCGGCCACGCCGGGGCACTCCCGGTGAATCGAAATATGGGCTCTGACCTGCGGGTTTTCGCGTTCTGGCTGGTCAGCGGCGACCCTTGTGGGACTGGTCAATTGCATCTGAAAAGCGCGAGGTCACCGGATCGACGCCGGTCCCGACCACCACAAAAGTCCTGGTCAGGATGGGTGCAGCGACCCTTCGATTCCGGTAGTCGGTCCGACGTGCCAAATCCGTGCCAGAGCACTCCTGGAATTGGCAGGGCCATGGAGGAGCGAACGGTCACCACCGGTATCTGCGGGCATCCTGTGGCGGGTCGCCTTGGTGGGCTGCAGTCAGCTCGACGTCGCCGAGAAACCGACATCGAGGGTGAGCCCGAGCGCGTCGGCGATCCGATCCAGAGTGCCGATGGTGGGGAGCACGTCGCCGGCCTCGAGCCGAGCGATGTTGGGTTGGCGGATTCCGACGATGTCCGCCAACTGGCGCTGCGACAAGCCGGCGGCCTCCCGACGAGCCTTCACCTCCAGGCCCAGACGCACAGCGCGGCCGACCTCGGCCTTGCGCTGGTCGTAGCGACGGCGCTCCGGAACGGTCATCGACTCCAGCTTCTCGCTCCGGATCGACTCCCAGGCCTTCGTCATCGGTCGTCCTCTTCGGCGGTGTGACCCTCGGCCACGCACAGGGTCATTGCCGCGACCGCTCGGGCGATCTGGCGACGCTCCTGGCGCTGGGTCTTGGCGAACACAGTGAGCATCACGATCCGCCGAGTCGGGCCGGGCATGAAGTAGGTGATCCGCCACGGCTGCCCTGATAGCCGGAACCGCAGTTCCCGCAACTTCCCCGACAACTGCCGAGTGTGGGGCTCGTCGAGCAACGGCCCGACCTCTGCGAGCAGATCGATGTACGTCTCAACGGTGGCGAAGTCCTCCGGCGACTGTCCTCGGAGCCACTCCCCGACCTCGGGTTCCAGCTCCACAGATCCTGCCCATGATATATATCACTCACGATATCGCCATGCCCGTCGAACAGGGCGGGTCCGGCGGCTGGCTCACGCCAGCCTCCCTGGCCATCTCGTCAAGGCCGTCGGCGATGCGGCGGCCGCGGGGATGCTCCGACCACCGACCACCTCGTACCGCCCCTGCCATCGTCCCGATGGCAACTTGCGCAACGCTTCCGAACTCGCGACGTCCCGACACCCCGAACCTCTTCCACCTGGGCTGGAGAGGCACGGCCGTCACAGCGGGCCGGCGACGCTGAGGCGATTCTACGAGGAGGGTACGTCAGTCCGTGTCGCCGGGCGCCGTCGAGCCAGGCCTCGATCTCCTGTGGATCGAATCGGAGCAGGTGGCCCCACTTGTTAAACGGAATTCGCCTCTCGGCGACGAGGCGGCGAACGTGCCGCTGGTTGACTCCAAGGCGCACGGCCAGGCACGCCCTCGATGTCGGCGTGCCCTTCGCTGACCGGGCCCCAAGAAACCCCGAGCCGGGCCGACAGTTCCGACCGCATGGCAGCCGCGTAGATCCAGCCGATCGAGCGCCGCGTTTGGCCTGCTTGACCCAGGCCCGCAGCGTCGCCGGCGAGCCGATGTCACGGGCGATGTCGTTGACGACGCGTAGAAGGTGGGTCGACGAGCGACATCAGCGGATTATTCGTGATGTTGCCGGAAGGGGCAGACGACGGGAGTAGGCCGGAGCACCTTCTCCGGGAACTTCTCCATCGTCATGCCCGTGGCGAGCAGCTCGAGCGGAACCGGGTTCCGCAGGCCGCGGTGGTCGGCTGGCCATGGGAGAGATTGCTGGATCGGAAGTGATCCGGTCCAGTCGGGTCATCGCGTGACGCGTATTCAGGGGCGACATGAGTCGGGTACCTGTTCGTGCACTTCGTATCGCGCTCATCGTCTGCGCCCCCCACGCGGCAGGCGACCTTCGGGCGGACTGTGATCCAGGAGGTCGTCGGCGGCGTAGACGGGGTGACATCTCCCCTGAAAGAGAGCGCCCACTCATGTCACTGATCAAGCTTCTTCCTGCCTGGCTGCACGCCATTGCCGACTACGCGGTGGGCATCCTGCTCGTTGTCGTCGCCCTGGCCGTCGACATGTCGACCGAGGCCACCGTCGCCGGCGTCGTCGTCGGCGCGACCGTGCTCGCGGTGAGCCTGCTGACGAGGTACCCGCTCGGGGTGGTGAAGGTCCTGTCCTTCCGCGTTCACTCGATCGGCGACTACGCGGCAGCCCTCCTGCTGTTCGTGGCCCCGTTCGCGCTCGGCTTCAACGACACCGACTCGGGTGTGACCGCCTTCTACATCGCCGCCGGGATCGCGGTCCTCGCCGTGAGCCTGATCACCAACTACCAGTACGGCCCCAAGGCCATCCCGGTCACGGACTGGTCCGGCTCGGCACAGAGGACCGCCCAGGCGCCGGTGTCCGCCTACACCCCGTGGCGGCCCGAGATCGTCCGCCAGCCCGGTCGATAGCCCAAGCCGGCCCGCCGGCTCTAAAGCACCAGGTCGATACAGGCCGCAGCCTTTCGGTTGCGGCCTGTGTTGCGTCTGCCGCTCGTGTCCGACGAGTCTCCACGGCGACGTCCGCTCGAAGGGGTGCCCAACGGGTCCCACATTGATTGTCGGACGGCGGCGGGACCTCGCCGTGCGGCGTTCGTTGGCGGCCGACGGGCCCTGGATTTCCCGGCCGTGCACTGACGGGCCACCGCCTTCCGCTGGTCCAGCTGGCGATCGGCCGGTCAGGCGACGGTCAGCTTGTCCTCCACCGGCAGGCGGGAAGCGGCCCGGGCGACCCTCAAGGCGGTGATGGCGGCGGCGAGGGCCACCGTGAGCTCGGCCACCTCGCTGAACTTGGCCACCCGGGCGGGAGGTGACGGCAGGACGAGGCGCACGGCGGTGAAGGCGGCGGCCATCCCGAACCAGGGCAGGACGAAGGGTGGCGGGAGGAACTCGGGCCGCACCCGAAAGCCCCGTATGGCCCCCACCCGCCGGGCCGCGGGGCCGCTGAGGGCGCCGGCCAGGGAGATGGCGAGGATGCCCAGGTTGGACAGGGCCAGGCCGGGCCCGACGTTGTGGAGTGAGACGTCGCCCTGGTCGTTGGCCCGCTCCAGGGCGGGAACGCTGACACCGAGGACGCGCTGGCCCCACGCCACCTCCTCGCCCACCACGACCACGAACAAGGCGCACCACAGGGCGGCAAACAGGGCGGCGGCCACACTCGCCCGGCGCACGAGGACCGCCACCGCCCCACATCCCACCGCCGCCACCGCGAACGCGGCCACCTGGACCCACTCGAAGACCCGGTCCTCGGCGACGACGTAGTAGAAGCCCACCGGCCACCAGACTCCGATGGCGGCCACCACCAGCCACACGAGCACGGGGGCCGCGGCCAGGGCCGTAGCCGGCCGTCCGGTGATGGTCACGCCGGGAATCTAGCTATGCCCCTCCGCCCGCCCAACCGCAGTCCGAGGGTGGCAGCCACGACGTGAGGCCGTCGGGCGTCGATCACGGCCCCGCTGGTGTCCTCCCTTGTGGACGCTGTCGAACTACCGTCCGCGCCATGCGCGTGCTCGTGTCGACGACGGCCGGGGCCGGTCACCTCGCGCCCCTCGTCCCCTTCGCCCGGGCCCTGGTCGACGCCGGGCACGAGGTGGTGGTGGCGGCGCCGGCCTCGTTCGCCTCGGCAGTGGAGAAGGCCGGCTTCACCCACCACCCCTTCGCCGACGCGGCCGAGGACGAGTTGGCGGCCGTGTTCGCCCGTCTGCCCCACATGTCCAACCACGACGGCAACGCCACCGTGATGACCGAGGTGTTCGGACGGATCGGTGCCCGCGCCGCCCTCCCCGGCCTGCGGAGCCTGGTGGAGAGGTGGCGGCCCGACCTGGTGCTGCGGGACTCCGCCGAGTTCGCCTCCTTCGTGGTGGCCGACACCGAGGACATTCCCTACGCCACCGTCGGGGTCTCCCTGGACTCGTTCGAGGAGGCATTCCTCCCCGGCCTGGAGGGCCCGCTGGCCGAACTCGGGGCGCACGGTGGCGTGGCCGGGCTGCGGTCGTCGCCCCGCCTGTCGCTGCTCCCGCCCGCCTACGAGGGGGCGACCGCCCTCGCCTCCGGTACGACCATGCGCTTCCGGGACGACGCCCCGGACGGGCCGGCCGCCACCGCCCCTGCCAAACCCCTGCCCGACTGGTGGCCGGGCTCGACCGATCCCCTGGTGTACGTGACGTTCGGGTCGGTCGCGGCCGCCATCGGGCTGTTCCCGACGCTCTACCAGGGGGTGGCCGCGGCGGTGGCCGATCTGCCGGTGCGGGTGTTGATGACGCTGGGCGCGGCCGACCCGGAGGCCCTGGGCCCCCTCCCGGCCAACGTCCACGTCGAGCAGTGGTGGCCCCAGGCCGACGTCATGCCCCACGCGGCGGCGATGGTGGGCCACGGCGGCTCCGGCACGACCCTTGCCGGGTTGGCTGCGGGCGTGCCCATGGTGGTCGTCCCTCTCTTCGCCGACCAGCCCTACAACGCGGCCCGGGTGGAGGCCATCGGCGCCGGCATCGCTCTCGAAGGCGGACCGGCGGCCGTCGCCGGACTGGCCGACGCCCTCCGGCAGGTGCTCGACGGGGACTGGTACCGGGCCGGGGCGGCTCGGATCGCGGACCAGATCGCCCGGCTGCCCCCGGTGGCGGACGCGGTGCCCATGTTGGAGGAGATCGCCGGTCACCGCCGCCCGTGAGGGCACTAACCACCTTGAACATGGAGCGATTTCCCACCCACCGCGGTCGCCGGGATGCGGTGGACGAGCACGGCGGCACTCAGCGGGACTATCTTTCTGTCCGTCTGGCCAGCACCCCCCGAATTTGGCCGTAGGAGAGGAGCCAGCTCGTGGTTTCCGTCACCTCAACCAGGCGGTCGACAACAGCGGCGCCGAGGCCTGCCCGCCAGGTCACGCCCCAGGAGACCGAGCGGGCCTTCCTGGCCAAGTGGATGCGGATCTGGGTGGCACTCCTCTGCGTCGTCACCCTGGTGGTGGTCGGCTACCTGACGGTCATCACCAACTCCCTGGCCAACGTGAACGGCAACCTGGGGACGGTCTCCCGGGAGGTGGGGAGCGCGGGCACCAACACCGTCGGCCTGCCCACCCACGTCGACAGCATCAATAGCTCCCTGGGCGCGATCGACGGCGCCCTCAAGCCCATCCCGGCTCAGGCCGACGCCATCGTGGGCGTCCTCACGTCGGTGAACGACAAGCTGGGCCAGACCGACGCCTCCCTGGTCGACACCGCCGGCGCCCTGCAGACCGTCCTGGGCACGGTGGGCGGGATCTCCGACGTGCTGATCGACGCCGACGAGCCGGGCGACAACCTGGGCGTGCAGGACATCCACCAGCGCATCGCCCGCATCAACGGCGCCAACTCGCCCGGCGTGCCCGGGGCCAGCGCCGGTGGATCGCCGGGACCGTTCGGGGGGTCGGCCGCCAACCTCAGCACCGTGCGGGGCGACAGCGCGGCCATCGTGGGTCAGATCGAGGCCATCAACTCCCGGCTCACCGGCGTCTGCCGCGGCCTGGTCGTGAGCGTGCTCAACACGGTCACCGGGCTCCTCGGAGGTCTGCTCGGCGGCGGCACCGGCGGACCCAACTGCTCCTCAGTCTGACCCCGACCCATCCGGCCCGGCGGCGGTGGTGTTGCTGGCCGCGGTAGCTGCCACCATCGCCCGCGCCTGGCGGACGTAGAGCTCGGCCAGCCGCAGCTCGAGGTCGGTCCGGGGGCGGGGATGGCGGGCGTGGATGGTGAGCACGCCCAGGGGCTGACCGGCCCGGTCGAGCAGGGGGATGGACTGGGTGCCGGCGCCGTCGGGGCGGAGGACGCGGTAGTCGGGGTCGGGCTCGGCCTCGAGGACGGGCCCGGGCGGGCGGCGGACGACGACGTCGAGCTCGCCCGTGCCGGGGTCGTAGAGGCAGACCGTCCCCCCGTCGGCGTGGTGGAGCTCGATGGTGGCGTCGAGGACGCCCTCCAGGAGCTCGCCGAGGTCTGAGGGGGTGGCCGTGAGGCGCTCGGTCAGCTCCTGGAACCGGACCATCGCGTCCACGTCGGCCCGGAGGCGGTCGGTGGCCTGGCCCAGGTGGGCATCGGCGGTGTGGACGTCGGTGACGTCGGTGGCCACGCCGAAGAGGCGCCGGGAGTCGTGGGGGAGGCGGTGGGCGACGGCGCGGATCCATCGCACCTCGCCGACCGGTCCCCGGCGGATCCGGTACTCGCCGGCGTAGGGCTCCCCGCCGGTGCGGGCCCGCTCGAGTCCGGCCAGATGGTCGGCCAGGTCGTCCTCGTGGACGGCGTCGACGAGGGCGGAGAAGTCCATCTCGGCCACGTCGCCGCCGAGGCCGAACAGGGTCCCGCCGTCGCCGCCCAGGAAGGCGAGGCGCTTGGTGGCGGTGTCCCACTCGAAGGCGACGAATCCCGACGCGCCGAGCGCCAGCGCCAGCCGGTCGTCGCCCGTGCGGACGGCTTGGTCCCGCTGCCGCCGCAGCCGCGACAGCTCCAGTTGGGCTCCCACCCGGGCCACCAGCTCGCGGGACGAGAACGGCTTGAGGATGTAGTCGTCGGCGCCCGCCTCGAGGCCGGCCACGGTGTCCTCCTCGGCGGCCCGGGCGGAGAGGAGGATGACGGGCAGGTCGCGCAGGTTGGGATCGGCCCGGACCTCCCGCAGGAGGGTGAGGCCGTCGACCTCGGCCATCATCACGTCGGCCAGCACCAGGTCGGGCGGGGTGACCGACGCCAGGCGGGCCCGGGCCTCGGCCACGTCGGCGGCCACGTCGACCGTCCAGTGGCGGCCCAGCAACCGGCTCAGATAGGTGCGCAGGTCGGGGTTGTCGTCGACCACGAGGACGCGGGCCCACGGGCCGGTCGGGTCCGCCGCCCGCTCCGGGCGGGTGAGGACCTCGGAGGCAACGGCGTCGGCCGTCCACCCGAGGGCCTCGTCGGCATGGGAGCGGGCCAGGCTCAACGGGGCCGGGGTGGGGGCCGTGGAAGTGGTGGTGCCGGCGGCGGGCGGCGGCGCGCTGGTGCCGGCGTCGGCCCGTGGGCCCCGGGGGACCCACACGGTGAAGGTGGAGCCCTCGCCCAGCCGGCTGCGCACCCGCACCCGCCCGTGGTGGAGCCGGACCAGGTCGTCGACCAGGGAGAGCCCGATACCGGTGCCTTCCCGGGTCCGGCGCCGGCCCGCCCTCCACCCGGTGGAAGCGCTCGAAGACCCGGGCCACCTCCGACTCGGGGATGCCGACGCCGGTGTCGGCCACCACCAGCTCGGCGTGGGAGGGGAGGAGGCGGAGGGTGACGGTGACGTGTCCCGCCAGCGTGAACTTGAGGGCGTTGGAGAGGAGGTTGGACACGATTCGCTCCCACATGACCCGGTCGACCCACACCGGCTCCGGCAGGGGCGGGCAGTCGATCACCAGCCGCAGCCCGGCGGCGTCGGCCGCGCTGCGGAAGACGCCCACCAGATCCCGGGTGAGGGCGGACAGGTCGGTGGGCTCGAACGCCCCCCGCCGGCGGCCGGTCTCGACCTGGGAGAAGTCGAGCAGGGACTGCACCATCCGCAGCAGGCGGAGGGCGCCCCGGTGGGCGAGCTCGAGGTCGAAAGCGATGCCGGGGGCGAGGTTCGGGCGGTCGGCGAGGGCCGCTTCGAGGGGCCCGAGGAGGAGGGTGAGCGGGGTGCGGAACTCGTGGCTGACGTTGGCGAAGAACTCGGTCTTGGCTCGGTCGAGGTCGGCCCGCGCCTCCTGCCGGCCCCGCTCCCGCTGGCGGGCCCGGGCCCCGGTGAGGCCGGCCGCCATTCGGGCCCCGACCTGGTCGAGAAACGTCCGGTACCCGTGGTCGACCGGCCGCCGGGCGCTCAGACCGAGGACGAGCACCCCCGCCGGCCGCTCGTCGGGGGCCAGGCGCAGGGGCAGGACGAGGGCACCCGGCGGGGACTCGGGGTAGGGCCCCGCCCGCAGCCCGGGGAGGCGATCGGCCAGGTCGTCGACCACCGTGGGCGACGCGAACCGGGCCGCGGTGTCGAGGGGCCACACCGCGTCCTCGTCGGCGAGGGCGACGGTGCGGGGGGCGGCCGACGTCGCCGGCGGGAGCCCGGTGGAGGCGGTGAGCTGGGCCCGGGTGCGGGTGCCGTCGAGCACGTAGACGAGGGCGAACGGCACCAGGCCGGGATCGGACCCGATGATCGCCACCGCCCGCTCGGCGGCCTCGGCCACGGTGGTGGCGTCGGCCAACTCGGTCTCCAACCGGTGGAGCTCGTCGTCCTGGCGCCGGCCGAGGACGCGGTCGGTGGTGTCGATGGCGGTGGACATGGTGCCGGCCAGGCCCCCCTGGTCGCCCCGCAGGGCGGTGAGGGCGGAGGTGAGGAACATCTCCCGACGATGGACGGTGAAGGGGGCGTCCTCCACCACCCGGGGCCGGCCGGTCTCGAGCATCTCGAGGTGGAGGGGCCCGCTGGTGGCCCACTCGTCCGGCCACGCCTCGCGGAGAGGGCGGCCCACCACCCGGGCGAAGTCGGCGCCCAGCAGGCGGCGGGAAGCGTCGTTGGGCAGTACCACCAGGTCGGGTCCCCAGTGGACGATCACCGGCAGGGGGTTGTCGAGCATGGTCCGGACGACGGCGCCCAGGCTGGTGGGCCACGTCGCCACCGGGCCCAGCGGAGTCGCCGACCAGTCGACCGCCCGCAGGAGGGCGGCCGCCTCGGTGTCGCCGACGAAGACCCGGTCGAGGGCCGCGGCGTCGTCCGACGACTCGGGCGGAGCGGCGCCGTTGCCCACCACGTCGACCAGGAGGGGGCCGATCTCGTCCAGGGCCAGCACCAGGTCGACGGCACCGGCGGCGACGGCGGCGGACGGCACCGGCTCCCCCTGGGCCACGACCGTCCCGCCCGCCTCCTTCACCGCCCGGGCCCCGGCGGCGCCGTCGCGCCCCGAGCCGGCCAGCACGACCACCATCGTCCGCGCCCCGTGGGTCTCGGCCAGGGACTCGAGGAGGATGTCGCCGGGCCGGTCCTGGGGTCGCATGGCGGGGACGACCGACACCGTCCCGTCGGGGAGCACCACCATCCCGCTGGCCGGCGGGCACAGCAGCACCTCCCCCGGCACGAGCTTCTGGCCCTCGGCGGCCCATCCCACGGGCAGCCGGATGCGCCGCCGGAGGATCGACGCCAGGGCCCGGCCCTGGTCGGAGAGGTGCTGGAGCACCACCACCGGCGCGGGGAAGTCGGGGGGCAGGCTGCGCAGGACGGTGGCCAGGGCGTCGACGCCGCCCCCCGACCCCACCACCGCGATTACATCGAACGCGGGCCCATCGAACGCGGGCACGTCGAACGCCGGCTCTTCCACCGTCCGCACCCTATTCAGTCGCGGCTGATCCGATCCGGCTCCGGGCCGCCCGGTAGTGCTGCCAGTACCGGGCCCGTCCCGGCAGCAGGTGCACCGCCGGCCGCACCAGCCGCCGCACCACCGCGTAGGCGCCCCGCCGACCCCGTCCCCAGGGGATGGCATAGGCGCGCCGGAGCGAGGCCGGCAGCAGGCCCCCCGCGGCCAGTTCCATCGCCGGGCGGGTCAGCCATGTCGGCCCCGCCACCTTGGCCCCGAAGATGCTGGCGGCGACGGCCCGGGCGTCGTCGCCGACGGTGAGCACCTCGTCCTCCATCCGCCGGACGTAGGCCACGAAGTCGGCGTAGGTGGGCGGCATCACCTCGTCGGTCACGCCGAACATGCGCCCGACCACCTTGTAGCGCTCGTAGTAGTCGGCCTTGTCGGCGTCGGAGAGGGGGCCCACGAAGTTCTCGAACGCGCCCAGGGCGGTGACGACGAGGGTGGTGTGCACCCACAGGGCCAGCTCGGGGTCGTCGGCCCGGTACGACGGGCCCCGCACGTGGACATGCACCGCGGCCACCCCCGCCACCGCCGCCTCCGCCTGGGCCCGGTCGCCGAAGCCGACGGTGAGCATGGTGTCGAGGGTCCGGCGCAGCCGCCCGAGCGGGTCGGACTCGAAGTCGCTGTGGTCGACGACGCCCGCCGCCACCGCCGGGTGGGCCACCTGGAGGAGGAGGGCAGTCGGACCGCCCGCCAGCAGCGCCTTCTCCCGCCCGACCCGCCACACCGTCCCCTCCGGACCGATGACGCCCGGGTCGCCGGGGCTGCCGGGCGGAAGGCCGGCGGGAAAGAGCGAGCGGAGGACGGCAGCGGACGTGGTGTCGAACCTAGGCTCCGGCCGGCGCCCGGGCCGACCGGGCGGAGAAGAGGTTCGCCATGCCGTACATCTTCGACGACCCCCCGAACGAGAAGCTGACCCTGCGAGTGGTCGGGCCCAAAGCGTTCGAAGTGGTCCACGGCTTCACCTACAAGGACCAGTACGACGAAGACCGCCTGTACGAGGTCGGTGACAACGAGGGAACCGACCTGGCGTCGGTGCCCTTCTTCCTCCAGTGGCTCGTCCTCAGCTACGGCCGGCACACCAACGCCGCCATCGTCCACGACAAGTACTGGGAGGGCAACGACCGGGCGAAGCTGCGGGAAGCGAACACCGCCTTCCGCCACGGCATGTGGGAGTCCGACGTCCCCTACCTGCGGCGCTGGTTCATGTGGACGGCGGTGACCCTCGCCATGCTGGGCAAGTCGAAGTCGGTCGGGCGGGTGCTCGTCTGGGCGTTGGGGCTGGTGACGGCCTTGGCCGCGGCGCTGGCGGCCAAGGACGTGATCGTCGGCTGGCCGGTTGCCGTCGTGGGCGGGGTCATCGCGGTGGTGGCCGGTGTGGGGGCTGCCGTCGCCCCCAAGAACTGGTTCGGTCGCCTGGTGAAGAAGTTCCTGCTGGTGGCGGCCATCTTTGCCGGCTTGGTCGTGCTGCTGGCGGTCATCGGCCATGTCTCTTACGTCGACGAGCACCCGCTGCGGGCGTCGGCCATCGCCCTCGCCGTGGGCGTCGTCGCCTGGGGCCGCCTCTGGGTGGGAGGCGTGCTCGCCACCGTCGAGGTGGCCATCATCCTCCTGCCCCTCCTCGCCATCGCGGTCGGGCTGATCCTCTATGCCTTCCTGGAGGTCGTGATGTATGGGCTGCTCTGGGTCGGACGGAAGGTCAAGCCGCACATCCCGTACCTGAAGCTGAAGCCGGTGGGGACCCTCAACTGGATGTTCAGCAAGCGGCTGGAGGCACCCACCCCGCCGCCGGGCGAGGTCAAGCTGGCGGCGACGCAGATGTGACGTCGACGTCGATCAGGACCTTCCCCACCGCGCCCGCCTGGACGGCGGAATGGGCGTCGGCGGTGCGATCGAGGGGGAAGCGGTGGAGGGGGAGACCGTTCTCCTCACCCACGTCGAGGACGCCGTCCGCCACCGCCGCCGACACGTCGTGCACCGCTTGCCGCTTGGCCGCGTCGGGCATGGTGTACACGAGGATGAACTGGTAGCGGACGTTGGCCGTCATCGACGGGCGCACCGGGACGGGCAGGGGGTCGTCGCCCTCGCTGGCGTAGATGGCGACGGTGCCGCCCCGGCCGATCACGGCCGCGTCGAGGTCGGCGTTGGCCACGGGGGCCACCTCCACCACCACGTCGACGCCGTCGGGGGCGACGGCCCGGATGGCGGCGGCGGCGTCGTCGGTGCGGTAGTTGACCACGTGGTGGGCGCCGGCCGCCGACGCCAACGCACCCTTCTCCGGGGAGCTGACGGTGGTGATCACGGTGGCACCCGCCCACCGGGCCAGTTGGATGGCGGCATGGCCGACCGCCCCCGCACCCCCCGCCACCAGCACCGTCCGGCCGACCAGGGCCTCCGGGCCCAGCGACCTCGGCCCCGCCTCGGCCACGGTCAGCGCCCGGTGGGCGGTGATGGCCGGGATGCCGAGGCTGGCCCCGACGTCGAAGGACGTGCCCGCGGGCAGGGTGACGGCGTGGTCCTGGGGGATGGCGACCAGCTCCTGGGCCGTGCCCTCCGACCGCCGCCAGGCCGCCTCCCACAGCCACACCCGCTCGCCCACCCGGGCCGATTCCACGCCCGGGCCCACGGCCACGATGGTGCCGGCCCCGTCCTGGTTGGGCACCGTCTCCGGCGACCGGGTCGGCTGGCCCGGCGTGGAGCCCTGGCGCACCTTCCAGTCGGTGGGGTTCACTCCCGACACGGCCACCCGCACCAGCACCTCGCCCGCGGCCGGCTCCGGCTCGGGCCGCTCGACGACCCGCAGCACCTCCGGCCCGCCCGTCTGGCTGTGGATGACAGCTCTCATGTCGCCTCTTTCACGTGAGACTGCCGACCTCCGATGTCGTCGGCCATCCGTAGATCTTCTATCGTCCCGCGCCATGAGACGTGCCGCGTCAGTCGCCCTGTCCACCACTCTGGCTGTCGTCGTGGCCGTGGCCCTGTCCGCCTGCGGAGGAACCCAGACGGTGCACAAGACCATCAACGCGGCCGTGGTCTCGGGCGCGCCCGGCTTCACCCCCCCCACCATCACCGTCGACAAGCGCAACCGGGTCGAGCTCGAGGTCGGGAACACCACCACCGCCGTCCACGGGTTCAGCATCGAGGGCTACGGAATCCAGGAGGAGGTCAAGCCGGGCGAGCCCCTCGAGCTGAAGTTCACCGCTACCGGCGCCGGCACCTACAAGATCTACTGCCAGCTGCACCCGGACCACCAGACGGCGACCCTGATCGTCCGCTGACCGCCGCCGCGGGAACGGCTGAACCCCGTTAGCCTTGCCCCGGTGAACGTCTTCGACCGGATCCACGTCGACGACTACGAGCAAGTCGTGTTCTGCCACGACCGCGGCACCGGTCTGAAGGCCATCGTCGCCATCCACTCCACCGTCCTCGGCCCGGCCCTCGGCGGCACCCGCTTCTTCCCCTACCGGAGCGAGGACGAGGGCCTGGAGGACGTCCTCCGGCTGGCCAAGGGGATGACCTACAAGGCCGCCGCCGCCGGCCTCGACCTGGGCGGGGGCAAGGCGGTGATCTTCGGCGACCCGGTGGTCGACAAGTCGGAAGCTCTCCTGCGCACCTACGCCCGCTTCGTCGACTCCCTGGGCGGGCGCTACATCACCGCCGAGGACGTGGGCACCACCCAGGCCGACATGGACACCATCCGCCGGGAGACCCGCTTCGTCACCGGCGTGAGCCAGGAGCTGGGCGGCTCCGGCGACCCGTCGGCGGCCACCGCCTACGGCGTGCTGTGGGCGATGAAGGCCGTCGCCCGCCGGTTGTGGGGTGAGACCACCCTGGCCCACTCGCACGTGGCCGTCTCGGGCGTGGGCAAGGTGGGCACCCACCTCGTCCGCCACCTGGTGGAGGAGCGGGCCCGGGTGACGGTGGCCGACGTCGACGCGGAGGCCGTGGCCCGGGTCGTCAACGACTACGACGTGGAGTCGGTGGAGGTGGAGAAGGTCCACGCCCTCGACGCCGACATCTACTCGCCGTGCGCCATGGGCGGGGCGCTCGACTCGAACACGATCCCCGAGCTGCGGTGCGCGGCGGTGGTCGGCTCGGCCAACAACCAGCTGGCCACGCCCGACGGCGACGAGCTGCTGCACCGCCTGGGCATCGTCTACGCGCCCGACTTCGTCGTCAACGCCGGCGGCGTCATCAACATCGCCAGCGAGCTTTCCCACCGGGGCTACCACCCGGGGCGGGCCTACGAACAGGTGCGGCGGATCTTCGACACGGTGGGCACGGTGCTCGACGCCGCCGCGGCCGAGGGGATCCCCACCGGTGCCGCCGCCGACCGCTACGCCGAGGGCCGAATCCAGCGCCTGCGGCACGTCCACGAGATCCGGACTTTCGGGTAACGAGGGGCGGTATCTGATGGCCAAGGTCTTCGACGAGGAGCTCACGTCCCGCAACCCCACCCCCGACCGGCACACGGAGCTGGGCCTGGCCGGCGACGAGGTGGTGGCGATGTACCGCTGCGAGCTGGTGGCCCGCACCCTCGACCAGCGCATGTGGAACCTCAACCGCCAGGGGCGGGCCCGGTTCGTGATCAGCGGCCAGGGCCAGGAGGGCACCCAGGTGGGCTCGGCGTGGGCGCTGCGGGCCGGCTACGACATCGCCCTGCCCTACTACCGCGACTTCGGCGTGGTCCTCACCCTGGGCATGACCCCCTACGAGGTGTTCCTGGCCGTGCTGGCCCGGGGCGACGACCCCAATTCGGGCGGCCGGCAGATGCCCAACCACTGGGGCTGCAGGCGGCTGAACATCATCACCGGGTCGTCTCCCATCGCCACCCAGCTGCCGCACGCGGCCGGTCTGGCCCAGGCGTCGGCCATCCGGGGCGACGACCGGGTCACCGTGTGCTGGTTCGGCGAGGCGGCGTCGTCGAAGGGCGACTTCCACGAGGCCCTGAACTACGCCGGCGTCCACCGCCTGCCGGTGGTGTTCGTGTGCGAGAACAACGAGTACGCCATCTCCGTGACCATGGACCGGCAGTCGGCCGTGCCCGACGTGGCCGCCCGGGCCCCGTCCTACGGCATGCCGGGCGTGATCGTCGACGGCAACGACACCCTGGAGGTGTACGGGGCGGTGCGGTCGGCGGTGGCCCGGGCCCGCTCCGGCGGCGGACCGTCGCTGGTCGAGTGCAAGACCTACCGGTTCCTGCCCCACACATCCGACGACGACGACCGCCGCTACCGCAGCCCGGAGGAGGTGCAGGAGAGGCGGGAGCGCGATCCCCTGCCCCGGCTGCGCCGGTACCTGGTGGGCCGGGGACTCCTGTCGGCGGAGAGGGCCGACGCCCTGGAGATCGAGGTGAGGGCGGAGATCGAGGAGGCGGCCCGGAAGGCGGAGGCGTCGGCGCCCCCCCGGCCCGAGACCGCCTTCGGGCGGGTGTACGCCAAGCCCCTCCGGCGATCGCCCGGCGTGCCCCCCGAGCTCGACGAGGCTCCGTCCCGGGCGCCGGTGGCGCCGTTGCGGCCGGCAACCGGCGTGGTGCGCACCGTCCTCGACTCCGTCCGCCAGACGCTGCACGACGTGATGGACGAGGACGAGCGGGTGGTGGTGCTGGGCGAGGACGTGGGCGTGCTGGGCGGCGTCTTCCGGGCCACCGACGGGCTGTACGCCGCGTTCGGTCCGCAGCGGGTGATCGATACGCCCCTGGCCGAGTCGTCGATCGTCGGGATCGGGATCGGGCTGGCGCTGGCCGGGTTGCGGCCGGTGGTGGAGATCCAGTTCGCCGACTTCATGCACGCCGCCTTCGACCAGTTGGTGAGCGAGGCGGCCAAGATCCACTACCGCTCCAACGGCGACTTCCACGTCCCCCTGGTGGTGCGGGCGCCGTGGGGCGGCGGGGGGCACCGGGGGCCGTACCACTCCCAGGCCATCGAGGCCTTCTTCGCCCACGTGGCCGGGCTCAAGGTGGTGTGCCCGTCCACCCCCGCCGACGTGGCCGGCATGCTGCGGGAGGCGATCGACGACCCCGACCCGGTGCTGTTCCTGGAGCACAAGAAGACCTACCGGCGCATCTCGGGCCTGGTCCCGGGGGGCGACTGGCGGGTTCCCATCGGGCTGGCCGAGGTGGCCCGTCCCGGGGAGGACCTCACCCTCGTCACCTACGGGCTGCACCGCCACCTGTCGCTGGAGGCGGCGGAGGCGCTCGACGAGGAGGGCTACTCGGTCGAGGTGATCGACCTGCGCACCATCTCGCCCCTCGACCGCGACACGATCCTCGGGTCGGTGGCCCACACCGGCCGGCTGCTGGTGGTCCACGAGGACAACGTGAGCTACGGGGTGGGGGCGGAGGTGGCGGCCATGGTGGCCCAGGAGGCGTTCTACGACCTCGACGCCCCCGTCCGCCGCCTGGCCATGCCCGACGTGCCGGCCATGCCCTACGAGGTCACCCTGGAAGCCGCCCTCACCATCGGCGTCGACCAGATCAAGGACGCGGCCCGCAGCCTCATCGAGCACTGACCCCGGCTGTCGGCGCCGGATCCGCGACTATGGCGGCATGGTGGCGGTGCGGGCGACCGACGACGGGGCCGAGGCGTGGCGGGTGGCGGGCGACTACCTGCTCTCCGAGCCGGTGCGGCACAGCATCTTCCTCTCCCTGGTGGCCGAGGGGACGGGACGCTTCTGGTGGGCCGTCGACGACGCCGACACCGTCGTCGGCTTCGCCATGCAGTCGCCGCCCGGCTTCAGCGCGGGCGTGACGCCGTGTCCGGGACCCGTCATCGACGCCCTGTGCGACGCCATCGCGGCCGACGTGCCCGACCTGCCGGGCGTGATCGCGGAGGCGAACGTGGCCGCCTGGTTCGCGGGGCGGTGGGCGGAGCGGCGGGCGGTGCCGGCCCGGCCCCACGAGAGCCAGCGGGTGTACTGCCTCGACCGGCTCGTCCCCCCGCGGCCGACGGCGGGGCGGCTGCGGCAGGCCGCGCCGACCGACCGCGACACCTTGGTGCGATGGGGCCACGGCTTCGCGGCCGACACCGACTTCATGCCCGAGGACCCCGAGCAGGTGGTCGACCGGCACCTGGCCCACGGTCGCCTGTGGGTGTGGGAGGACGGCGACGGCCGGATGGTGTCGATGGCCGCCTCCACCGCGCCCACCGCGGGGGTGAGCCGGGTCGGCTACGTGTACACGCCCCCCGATCGTCGCCGCCGGGGGTTCGCCACCGCGTGCGTCGCCGCCCTCACCGAGCTGCTCCTGGCCTCCGGGGCGGCCCGGTGCATGCTCTACGCCCAGCTCCGGTGGTGTCGAACTGGAAGTCCATGAGCCCACAGGGCGTTCGGGGCGATGGGGCACATGGCACCGACGGCAGTGCCGATGCCTCGGTGGGGCTTCTTGCGCTTGCGGTAGGGGACCTTGAGGCCCTCGTCCCGCGACAGGCGCTGGATGCGCTTGTCGTTGACCACGCGGCCCTCGCGGCGGGCCTGCTTGGCTGCGCGCCGCCAGCCCCACCGTGGCCGCTCGCTTCGAGAAGGCCCGCAGCCAGGCCCGCAGCTCGGTTTCCTCGGTCGATGGGGTCGGCGGGACGAGCCGCTCAGACGAGCGCCACTGGCCGACGACGCGGCACGCCACTCTCGGAGACCCGAAGCGTTCCCGCAGCACCTTGACGGCACTGCGGCGACGGTTCGGGGTCAGAAGTTTCCCTCGGCCAGCTCCTTGAGCATCGCCTTGTCCAGCTCGGCCTCGGCCAGCAGCTTCTCAGCCGGCCGTTCTCGACTGAGCTCCGGAGCGTCACAACCCCACCTCGAACGCCATCTACCGGCGCATGGGCTACGAGCCGGTGACCGACGTCCTCTTCTACCGCTTCGGCTGAGCTGAGACGTCGTGGGCGGCTCGAACTGGTGACGGTTAGGGCCCTGGCAGGGCTGTATCTGTCACCAGTTGGCTGGGTGGCTCGAACTGGTGACGGTTAGGGCCCTGGCAGGGCTGTATCTGTCACCAGTTGGCTGGGTGGCTCGAACTGGTGACGGTTAGGGCCCTGGCAGGGCTGATCAGGCGGCCCGGTAGAAGTAGTAGTCGGCGGAGTAGAACACCGCCGTGCTGGCGCCCACGTGGGCCGCGTCGCAGCCGGTGGCGGGCGCCACCCCGCCTCTGGTGTTGATCCGCTGGATGTAGGTGGTGGGGGAGAGGAGGCCGGGGGGGCCGCTGACCGACGCCCGGGCCAGGAGGAGCCAGGGGATGGCCTTGGGCACCGGAGCCGGAGCGCTGGCCACCCGGACGCCGACCACCGTGCTCCCGTCGAGCGCCCGCCAGCTCGGCCCCGCGTAGTGCCAGATGATGAGTTTGCCGGCTCCGTCCTTGAGGACGGCGGCGGGGGACACCAGCGTCCAGGCGTAGCCCCCGCTGACGGCCTGGCACTGGTAGTTCTGGGTGCCCTGGGCGTGTCCGACCAGGAATGCCACATGCCCCGGGGGGACCGCGATGGCCGCCGGAACCGACGGTGCCGGGATGCCGTAGGCCACCGAGCCGAGCACCGAGATCCACACCACCGCCGCCAGGCCGACCAGCACACCCCGTCGGCTCGCCCGCTTCGCCATCGCCTCTCCTTCTGCCCTCGCCGTCCGCCGGGGGATCCTAACGATCTCCCCCGCCGCCTGCTCAGGCGAAGTGGACCTGCTGGTGGCCGGCCACGATCTCACCGATGACCACGGGGGCGTGGCCCTCGGCGGCGAGGATGGAAAGGGTCTGGCCGACGTCGTCGGGCGAGACGACGGCCACCATGCCGATGCCCAGGTTGAACACGGCCGTCATCTCCTCGGTGGAGACGGGGCCGAGCTCCCGCAGCTGGTAGAAGATCTCGGGGACGTCCCAGGTGCCCCGGTGGATCACGGCGTCGACGTTCTCGGGCAGGACCCGGGGGATGTTGCCAGGGAGGCCGCCGCCGGTGATGTGGGCCAGGGCCCGCACGTTGACCTCCCGGCCCAGGGCCATGAGGGCGGGGGTGTAGATCACCGACGGGCGGAGGAGCTCGTCGGCCAGGCTGTGGCCGGCGTCGGGCCAGGCCGGGCTGTCGAGGGTGAGCCCGGCCTGGTCGAACAGCACCCGCCGGGCGAGGGAGTACCCGTTGCTGCGCAGCCCGGGCGAGGGCAGGCCGACGATGAGGTCGCCCGGCTGGACGTCGTCGCCCGTGATCAGCCGGGACCGCTCCACCACCCCGACACCGAAGCCCACCAGGTCGAAGGCACCCTCCTCCAGCATCCCCGGGATCTCGGCCATCTCGCCCCCGACGAGGGAGCAACCAGCCTGCCGACACCCGTCGACGATGCCCCCGACGAGGGTGTCGATCTCGGCCGGCTTCAACCGTCCGACCGAGATGCAGTCGAGGAAGAAGAGGGGCTCCGCGCCCTGGGCGGCGATGTCGTCGACCACCATCGCCACCAGGTCGATGCCGATGGTGTCGAGGCGGCCGGCCTGACGGGCGACGAGGGCCTTGGTGCCCACCCCGTCCGTCGACGACACCAGCACCGGGTTCCGGTAGCGGGCGGTGTCGAAGGCGAACAGGCCGCCGAACCCGCCGATGTCGCTGATGACCTCGGGCCGGAAGGTGGACCGGACCTTGCGCTTGATGCGGTCGACGGCCGCCTCGCCGGCGGAGATGTCGACGCCGGCGCCGGCATAGGTGGCGGGACCGGACGAGGCCGGCGGCGTCGCACCGGTGGGGCCGGCCTCGCCGAAGCCGGGTGCCGGCGGCCCGCCCGCCGTCGGTGGCGCCCCCGGGGGGTTGGCGGCGCGCGCCCCGCCCGGCTGGGCCCCGCCCACGCTGGTTGCGGGGGCCGCTCCGCCTCCGGGACGGGCCGAGAGCGGCCGGTCGGCCAGGCCGCCGGTGTTGGTGCCCGGCGAGAGCGGCGGGGCGGCCGAGCGGGCCGCTTTGGTCGTCCGCCGCAGCTTCGGCGGGCGCCTGGGGGTCGGTACCTGGTCGGGCCGGGGGGGGCCGTCAGTCACGGAGTACGACGAGGTCGCCCGCGGGCCGCTCCTCGCCGCGCGTCGTCGGCATCCCTGGCACCTCGACCGGATAGACCCCGGTCAGGCAGGCGGTGCAGAAGCCCGACCGGGGCGAGCCGGTGGCGGTCATCAGGGCGTCGAGCTCGAGGTAGGCGAGGGTGTCGCAGTCGAGGTAGTCGCGGACCTCGTCGATGGTGCGATCGGCGGCCAGCAGGTCGGAGCGGACCCCCGTGTCCATGCCGAAGTGGCACGGCCACCGGTAGGGCGGCGACGAGATGCGCAGGTGGATCTCGGCCGCCCCTGCCTCCCGGAGCATCGCCACCAGGGCCCGCATGGTGGTGCCCCGGACGATGGAGTCCTCCACCACCACCAGCCGCTTGCCCTCGATGTTCTCCCGGATGGGGTTGAGCTTCACCCGCACGTTGGCGCTGCGCTGGGCCTGGGCGGGGGCGATGAACGTGCGCCCGACGTAGCGGTTGCGGACCAGGCCGTGGCCGAAGGGGATGCCGCTGCGCCGGGCGTAGCCCTCGGCCGCGGGGATGCCCGACTCCGGCACCGGCATCACCATCGCCTCCCGCTCCGGCATCTGGCTGTCGGGCGGGAGCGGGGCCTGGTCGGCCAGGTGCTCGCCCATGCGCTGGCGGGCGGTGTGCACCGTCTGGCCGTAGAGGCGGCTGTCGGGCCGGGCGAAGTAGACGAACTCGAACAGGCACAGCTTGGGGTCGATCCGCTCCGGCTCGAAGGGCGACAGCGACCGCACGCCGTTGGCGTCGATCACCACCATCTCCCCCGGGTCGAGCTCGCGCACGAACTGGGCCCCGACGATGTCGAGGGCGGGCGTCTCCGAGGCCAGCACCCAGCCCTGGCCGAGCTGGCCCAGGCACAGGGGGCGGAAGCCGTTGGGGTCGCGCACGCCGATCACGTGGGAGTCGTCCATCAGGACCAGGGAGAACGCGCCCTGGAGCTTGGGCAACACCTCGACGAGGGCCCGCTCGAGGTCGCGGCCGTCGCTGTGGGTGCCTCCGGCGGTGCCCATGGCCACGCTGATCAGCTCGGCCACCAAGTCGCTGTCGTTGCCGACGGTGCCGGGCAGGACCCCGGCCTCGGCCGCCAGCTTGTCGGTGCCGACCAGGTTGCCGTTGTGGCCGAGGGCGATGCCGGCGTCGCCCACGTTGCGGTAGCAGGGCTGGGCGTTGCCCCAGGTGCTCGACCCGGTGGTGGAGTAGCGGACGTGGCCGATGGCCAGGTGTCCTTGCAGGGGCGCCAGCTTGCGCTCGTCGAAGGCGTGGGCGACCAGGCCCATGTCCTTGACCACGGTGATGGTGTCGCCGTCGCTGACGGCCATGCCCGCCGATTCCTGGCCCCGATGCTGCAGGGCGTAGAGGCCGAGGTAGGTCAGCTGGGCGACGACATGGCCGGGGGCGTAGATCCCGAAGACGCCGCAGGCCTCCTTGGGGTGCTCGACTTCGCAGGATCCGACATCAGTGAGGACGTCGTCACCCGCAGGGGCCCCCGGCTGCCCGTCTTGCTTCACACTCCATCTTCGCGCGGCGATCAGACCTACTTCGGTAGCAGGCCGGTGACGGCGTCGAGGGTGTCGTCGACCGTGTCGACCACTTCGGTGACCACGGGCTGGGCCGCGTCGACCACCTCGGTGACGGGCGGGACGATGGGGGCGGCGACGGAGCCGGGGGGGACGGGAGTGCCGTCGGGGGCGGCCGTCGGTGGGGCGGTGCCGGCGATGGACGCGCCGGCCCCGGCCCCGGCCCCGGCAGCAGGGGAAGTCCCGGCGGCGACGGGCCCCCCGGGGGCGACGTGGGTGACGGCGCCGACCACCGGGCCGCCGGCTGCGGGCCCGCCCGTGCCCCCGGTGGCCGCCGCCGGGCCACTGGCGGTGGCGCTCGGGACGGGGAGAGCGCCCGCCGGCTCGGCGAACGGCACGCCGACGACGGCCGCGGGAGGTCGGGCGGACGGGGCGTGGGCCGGCTCGGGGGCGGCGGACGGACCGGTGCCGGTGAGGGCCACGGCCACGCTCATGACGGCCCCCGCGACCCCGCTGGCCACCGGTGCCACCAGGTCGCGCCCCGCGTCGGCCGCCGCCGCCACCCCGCCCAGGAGGCGGGTGGACCCGATGGAGAGGAAGGCGAGCAGCGCGGCCGCGGCTCGGGCACTGGTGACGGTGGCGGTGGCGCCGCCCTCGCCCGCGACCCGCCGGTAGGCGAGGGCGAGCTTGCGCCGGCCCCGCAGGATGAGGGAGTCGACCGCGCCCACCGACAGCCCGAGGTCGTCGGCGATCTCGCTGGGCCCCGTGCCCTGGGCCCGGGCGGTGACCGCCTGGCGCTGGCGGGGCGGGAGGCTGTCGAGGGCCCGTCGGACCTGCATGGTGCGCTCGTGGTCGAAGAGCGAGTCGTGGGGCTCGTTGCCGTCGGTGTGGTTCTCCGACATGGGCGCCTCGGTGGGCACCACCCGGGAACGGGCCCGGAGGGCGTCGACGCACATGTGGCGGGCGATGATCTGCACCCATCCGCCGAACTGGCGATCGCCCCGGCACTGGCCGATCCGCTCCAGGGCCCGGACGAAGGCGGCCTGGGCGATCTCCTCCGCCTCCAGGGGGCAGGCCATGCGGCGGGCGCAGGCTCGTTGCACGTCGGGGTAGTGGCGGCGGAACAGCTCGCTGTAGGCCTCGAGGTCGCCTGCCTGGACAGCCAGCACCAGCGTGCTGTCGCTCTCCATCTCTCCTGCCGGAACGGCCACAGAAAGCTCCCCTGGGTGCTGGTCGCCGTCAGCCGGGAGGGCTACCCGGCCACCAGTCCCCCGGGGGTGACCTTAGCCGACCACTCCTGCCAGTTTGCCCGGCAGGGCGTCCCTCCACGCGCCCTTCACCTGGTCGAGGGGAAGGTCGAGGAGGCCGTCGACGACGAGACGGTCGCCGCCCGCGGTTCCCACCGAAACCAGGGTCAGCCCCGCCTCCTCGGCCCGGGCTGCGGCCGTGTACACGGAGGCCGGATCGGCCAGGCAGAGAAGAGCTCGGGACGGCGCCTCCGAGAAAAGGGCGGCGTGGTGGCCCCCGATGTCGACCCGGAAGCCGACGCCCGACGTGATCGCCATTTCCGCCAGCGCGACGCCCAACCCTCCGTCGGAGACGTCGTGCACGCCGGCCAGGAGGTTGTCGGCGACCAGGCCCCGGACCACCTCGCACAGCCGGGCGTGGGCCGGGAGGTCGAGCGGGGGAAGCTGGCCCCCCCGGTGGCCCTGGTTCGACGCCCAGCGGGACCCCCCGAGGCCGGTGGGGGCCGTGGTCGACGGGCCCAGCAGGTAGATCTGGCCGCCGTCGACGAGGCGGACGCCGGGGGGCCGCCGGTCGAGGACGTCGATCAGCCCGACCGTGCCCACCACCGGCGTGGGGTGGATGTCGCGCCCGCCCGACTCGTTGTAGAGGCTCACGTTGCCGCCGACCACGGGCAGGGACAGGGCCAGGCACGCCTCCGCCATCCCGTCGATGGCCTCCGACAGCTGCCACATGACCTCGGGGTGCTCCGGGTTGCCGAAGTTGAGGTTGTCGACCAGGGCCAGGGGGCGGGCGCCCACGCAGGCCAGGTTGAGGGCGGCCTCGGCCACCACCAGGGCCGTGCCCCGGCGGGGGTCGAGATCACACCACCGGCTGTTGCTGTCGGCGCTGACGGCGATGCCTTTGCCGGTGATCGGCAGCCCGGGGGCCTTGAGCCGGAGCACGGTGGCGTCGCCGCCCGGTCCCTCGACCGTGTTGAGGAACAGCTGGTGGTCGTACTGCGACCAGACGGCGGAGGTGTCGGCCAGCATGGCCAGCAGGTCGGGGCCGCAGTCGTTGCCGGGGGGCGGGGGCAGGCGGGACGGGTCGTCGGCCTGGCGGGCGGCCCGGTCGGCCGGCTCCCGGAGGGGGCGGTGGTACTTGGGCGCCCCCTGCTCGAGGGAGTGGGCGGGGACGTCGGCCAGCACCTCGGCGTCGGGACCGGGGCCGTCGAGGATGCGCAGCTTGCCGGTGTCGGTGACGGTGCCGATGACGGTGGCCCGCACCTCCCACTTCCGGCACAGCCCGAGCACGGCGTCGAGGTCTCCGGGAGCCACGATGGCCAGCATTCGCTCCTGGGACTCGCTGGTCATGATCTCGGCCGGCACCATTCCCGTCATGCGCAGGGGGATGGTGCGCAGGTCGACGTCCATGCCCATGCCCCCCCGGGCCGCGATCTCGCTGGTGGCGCACGTGATCCCGGCCCCGCCCAGGTCCTGGATGCCGGCCACCAGACCCGCTTCATAGAGCGACAGGCAGGCCTCGATCAGCCGCTTCTCCTCGAACGGGTCGCCCACCTGCACGCTCGGACGCTTGGCCTCGTCCGCCGCGCCGAAGCCGGCCGACGCCAGGACGCTCACCCCGCCGATGCCGTCGCGGCCGGTGGTCGACCCGATGAGCACGGCGTGGTTCCCGACCCCTTCGGCCCGGGCCAGGACGAGGTGCTCGTGGCGGAGGACACCGACGGCCATCACGTTGACCAGCGGGTTGTCGGCGAAGCAGTCGGCGAAGGCCAGCTCGCCGCCCACGGTGGGCACGCCGACGGAGTTGCCATAGCCGGAGATACCGCTGACCACGCCCTCCGCCACCCAGCGGCTGTGGGCATTGTCGAGGGGTCCGAAATGGAGCGAATCGAGCAGGGCGATGGGGCGGGCGCCCATGGTGAAGATGTCGCGCAGGATGCCGCCCACGCCGGTGGCGGCCCCCTGGTAGGGCTCGATGGCCGACGGGTGGTTGTGGCTCTCGATGCGGACGGCCACGGCCAGGCCGTCGCCGCAGTCGACGACGCCGGCGTTCTCGCCCGGCCCCACCATCACCCATGGGGCCTCCGACGGAAGCCGGCCGAGATGGGCCCGGGACGACTTGTACGAGCAGTGTTCCGACCACATCACGGCGTACATGGCCAGCTCGAGCTCGTTGGGAGAGCGGTCGAGGATCTCCTCGATACGGGCCGCTTCGTCGTCGGTGAGGCCCAAAGCCCGGTGCAATGGCGTCGTTGGCGGGGGTGCGGGGGGGTCCAGGGCCATGGTCGTTCGCTATCTACTGGTCGGGACGACGAAATAGGTTCGGCGGAGAAGTTGAAATTCGTTCGCCAACGCGCCACAATGGGACAAATGGCAACCGAAGCGAAACGATCCAGGGCTCCCATGTCCGATAGCCACAAGGCGGCGTTGGCGGAGGGACGTGAGCAAGGTAGAGCGGTGCGGCGTTATCTCGAAGCGCTCGAGGCTCATCGGCCGAAGCGTGGGCGCAAGCGCACGCAGGAGTCGGTGGAGCGGCGGCTCACAGCCATCGACGAGAAGTTGAACGACGCTGATCCCCTCACCCGGCTCCACCTCTCCCAGGAGCGAATGAACCTGCAGGCCGAGCTGTCCTCCACCGACAATGCCGTCGATCTCGGCGCGTTGGAAGAGGAGTTCGTGGTCGCGGCCTCGGAGTACGGGAAGCGCAAGGGCATCACCTATGCCGCCTGGCGGCAGGCAGGGGTCGACCCGGGCGTGTTGCGCAAAGCCGGAATCAAGCGGGGCGCCGAGTAGCCACGGGGGGACGGGTTCGCTCGTCCGTCACAACACCTTGTTGGAGGATGCCGGTCAGCAGCGGCCGGCCATCCGCCGATCCGAGCATGCTGTCGCACGCCCTTTCTGGGTGCGGCATCAACCCGCATACATTCCGTCCTTCGGAACAGATGCCCGCGATGTCGTCGACCGACCCGTTGGGGTTGTCGAGATAGCGCAGGATGACCCGGTCGTCGGCCTGCAATTGGGCCAACACCCTGGGGGGGCAGGTGTAATTCCCCTCAAAGTGGTTGATCGGCAGGCGGAGGACGGCGCCGGCTCGGGCGCGGCGGGTGAGCGCTGATTCGGTGCTCTCCACCCGCACCGCCACCGTCGCGCACAAGAACTTCAGGCCCCGGTTCTTCTGCAGTGCGCCGGGAAGCAGTCCTGCCTCGGTGAGCACTTGGAACCCGTTGCAGATGCCCACCACCGGGCCTCCGGCGTTGGCGAATTCCACCACTGCCTCCATCACCGGACTGAAGCGGGCGATGGCGCCCGGTCGCAGATAGTCGCCGTGGGCGAATCCACCCGGGAGGACGACTGCATCCACGTCGCCCACGGTGCGGTCGCCATGCCACACCAACTGGGCGACGCCCCCGAGGAGGCCGACCGCTTCGACCACGTCGTGCTCGCAATTGGAGCCAGGAAAGACGACGACTCCGACCTTCGTCATGATCGGGCCGTCACGTGGCCTCGCCGATGGTGATGGCCGCGTCCTCGATGACGGGATTGGTGAGGAAGCGGCGGCACAGGTCCTCCACCCGGGTGCGGGCCGACGACTCGTCCGGCGCCTCCACGTTGAGGCGGATGGCCTTGCCCACCCGCACCCCGTCCACCTCGCCGAAGCCGAGGGCGGGGAGGGCCCGCTCGATGGTGGCGCCCTGGGGGTCGGCCACGTCGGGTCGGAGGGTGACTTCGATCAGGACGGGAAACGTGGTCATCGGCGCCACCATGCCGTCACCGTCGCCCGCCCGGCCAATCCGCGAGCGACTTGCCCGAGAGACGCTCATAGGCGGCGACGTAACGGGCGGACGTGGTGGCGACCACGTCGGCGGGGAGCGACGGGGGCGGCGGGGTCTTGTCCCAGCCGGTGGCCTCCAGCCAGTCGCGCACCGGCTGCTTGTCGAACGACGGGGGGACGGTGCCGGGCTTCCAGTCCGACTCCTCCCAGAACCGGGACGAGTCGGGCGTGAGGACCTCGTCGCATATCGACAGCTTCCCGTCGATCCATCCCAGCTCGAACTTGGTGTCGGCGATGATGATCCCGTGTTCGGCGGCGTCGTCCGCCGCCCGCTGGTAGGCGGCCAGGCTGATGGCGGCAGCCTCGTCGGCGGTGCGCTTACCAACGATCACCACCGCCTGCTCCACCGAGATGTTCTCGTCGTGGAGGCCGACGTCGGCCTTGGTCGACGGGGTGAAGACGGGCTCAGGCAGGCGGTCGCTCTGCTGGAGGCCGGGAGGCATCGTCTGGCCGTGGACGGTGCCGAAGTGCTGGTACTCCTTCCACGCCGAGCCGGAGATGTAGCCCCGGACGATGCACTCGATGGGGAGCATCTTGGCCCGCTTCACGAGCATGGCCCGTCCCGCGTGCTCGCCCTCGTCCTCGATGCGGACGAGGTGGCTGGGGGCGATATCGGCGAGGCGCTCGAGCCAGAAGGCGGTGAGGGCGGTGAGGACCCGTCCCTTGTCGGGGATGGGCTCGTCGAGCACGACGTCGAAGGCGGAGATGCGGTCGGACGTGACCATGAGGAGGAGGTCGTCGCCCGCGTCGTAGACGTCGCGGACCTTGCCCGAATGGACGAGGTTCATGCTTCTAGGTCCTCCGTGCTCATTTCTTCAGGGTCGATTTCCTGTAGGGCGTCGAAGATCGGGCCGGTGTGGGAGAGGGCCCGCTCCAGGCTGAAGGCCTCGTCGAGCTGGGCGATGGTGAGGTTGACCCGGGCGTCGGTCTCCAGCACGAAGCGGAAGGGCTGGCGCTGGGTGTGGGCGGTGCGGGCCGTGTCCTGGACGGTGCGGTAGGCGTCGTCGCGGGTGAGGCCGGACGCGACCAGGGCCAGGAGGACGGGCTGGCTGAAGACGAGACCGTAGGAGCGGTCGAGGTTCTCCAGCATCCGGTCGGCGTCGACGGTGAGGCCCTCGATGACCCGAGTCATGCGCACGAGGAGGTAGTAGGCGAGCAGGGACGAGTCGGGGAGGATGACCCGCTCCACGCTGGAGTGGGAGATGTCGCGCTCGTGCCACAGGGCCACGTCCTCCAGGCCCGCGCCCAGGTTGCCCCGGAGCACCCGGGCCAGGCCAGCCAGGCGCTCGCAGGTGATGGGGTTGCGCTTGTGGGGCATGGCCGAGCTGCCCTTCTGCCCGGCCCGGAAGGGTTCGGCCGCCTCGCCCACCTCGGTGCGCTGGAGGTGGCGGATCTCGGTGGCCATCATCTCGATCGAGGCGCCCACCGCGGCGCAGGCCCACAGGTACTCGGCGTGGCGGTCGCGGGGGACGACCTGGGTGGCGGGCACCGCCGTGAGGCCGAGGGCGGCGCACACCTGGGCCTCCACCCGGGGGTCGATGTTGGAGTAGGTGCCGACGGCGCCGGAGAGCTTGCCCACGGCGATGGCGTGGCGGGCGGCGCGGAGACGCTGGCGGTCGCGGTCGGCCTGGAGGGCCCAATGGGCGAGCTTGACGCCGAACGTGGTGGGCTCGGCGTGCATGCCGTGGGTGCGTCCGGCCATCGGCGTGTGGCGGAACTCGTGGGCCCTCGTCTTGAGGGCGGCGACGAGCTGGCCGCTGGCCTGGATGAGGAGGTCGGCGGCCCGGGTGAGGGTGGCGCACAGGGCGGTGTCGACCACGTCGCTCGACGTGAGGCCGTAGTGGACCCAGTTCCCGGCGGGAGGGCCGATGGCGGCCTGGACCACGTCGACGAAGGCGGCCAGGTCGTGGTCGGTGATCGCTTCCCGTTCGTCGACGGCGTGGACGAAGGCGGCGTCGACGTGGGGGGCGCGCTCGCGGACGGCCTTAGCGTCGTCGTCGGGGACCACGCCCAGGGTGGCCCACGCCTCGGTGGCCAGGACCTCGACCTCGAGCCACAGGCCGAAGCGGGCCTCGTCGGTGAAGAGGGCCGCCATCTCGGGGAGGGAGTAGCGGGGGATCACGCCGGTGGGCTCGGCCGGCGGCGCTCGTCGAGGCGGCGGGCGAGGTCGGCGTCGGTGATGGCGAGCATCTGGACGACGAGGAGGGCGGCGTTCATGGCCCCGTCGATGGCCACGGTGGCCACGGGGACGCCCTTGGGCATCTGCACGGTGGCGTAGAGGGCGTCGACACCGTTCAGGGCGCCGCCGCTCAGGGGGACGCCCACCACCGGGAGGGTGGTGTTGGCCGCCACCGCCCCCGCCAGGTGGGCCGCCATCCCCGCCCCGCAGATGAAGGCGACGTAGCCGTTGTCCCGCGCCCCCCGGGCCAGGGCCGCCACCTGGTCCGGCGTCCGGTGGGCGGACAGCACCCGCTCGTCGACCTCGATGCCGAACTCGCCGAGCGTCGCCGCCGCGGGCGCCATCTTGCCCTTGTCGCTCTCGGAGCCCATCAAGATCGCGACCTTCACCGGCCCTCCCCGTTCGTCGAATGATTGGCGCGGTTGCCCCCTCCAGGGGGGAATTGCGCGGAGTAATCGGATTTGGCGGGGGCGGCGATGTCGGTGCGGTACTGCATGCCGGGCCAGGAGATCTTGGACACGGCGGCGTAGGCCCGGTCGCGGGCGGTGGCCAGGTCGGGGCCGGTGCCGGTGACGGAGAGGACGCGGCCGCCGGCGGTGGTCAGCCCGGGACCGACGCCGGCGCAGAAGATCTCGACGCCGGGGAGGGCCCGGGCCGTCTCCAGGCCGTGGATGGCGTCGCCGGTGCGGGGGGAGGTGGGGTAGCCCTCGGCCGCCAGGACGACCGTCACCGCGGCATCGTCGACGAACGAGGGCTCCGACAGCAACTCGCCGGCGGCGGCCTCGGCCAACAAGCCGGCCAGGTCGCAGTCGAGCCGGGGAAGGACCACCTGGGCCTCGGGGTCGCCGAAGCGGACGTTGTACTCGAGCACCTTGAAACCGTCGGCGGTGAGCATGAGGCCGGCGTAGAGGACGCCCCGGTAGTCGATGCCCCGGAGGTGGAGCGCGTTCAGGGTGGGTTCCACCGCCCGCTCGACGACCTCCTCCACCAGGTCCTTCCCGACGCCGGGCACGGGGGAGAAGGCGCCCATGCCGCCCGTGTTCGGACCCGTGTCGCCGTCGCCCAGCCGCTTGTGGTCCTGGGCCGGCGCCAGCGGCACCGCCCGCCGCCCGTCGCAGATGCACAGCAGCGAGACCTCGGCGCCGACCAGGCCCTCTTCGATGACCACCCGCCGGCCGGCGGCCCCGAAGGCGTCGCCCGACAGCTTGGCGGCCACGTCGGCGACGGCCTCGTCCAGCGAATCGGTGACCAGCACGCCCTTGCCCGCAGCCAGGCCGTCGGTCTTGACCACGTAGGGCGGGGCCAGCGAGCGCAGGAAGACGGTGGCCGCGGGCACGTCGGAGAACACGCGGTGGCGGGCGGTGGGCACCCGGGCGTCGGTCAGGATCGACTTCATCCACGCCTTGGAGCCCTCCAGGCGGGCCCCGTCGGCTCCCGGGCCGAACACCAGCCGGCCGTCGGCCCGCAGCCGGTCGGCCAACCCGTCGACCAACGGCACCTCGGGGCCGATCACGAACAGGTCGGCGTCGATCTCCTCCGGAGGGGTGGACACGGAGCCGGGTATCCCGGGGTTGCCGGGCGTGACCACGACCGACGCCGTCCGCCCCAGCACCGACGCCAGGGCGTGCTCCCGCCCTCCCCCTCCGACCACGCAGACCTTCATCATCGTCACATCATCACCGGAGGCGCCCTAGATCACGAGGACGCCGGGGCCGACCACTCCGTCCCAATCGTCGTCGTCATCGTCGTCCCAGTCTTCATCGTCGTCGTCGTCGGCCGCGGCCGTCGCCACCGCGTCGGTGGGCGTCGGGGCGAAGCGCACGAACTGGTCCCGCCCCGGACCAACGCCCACCAGCGTGACCGGCACCCCGCACTGCTCGGCCAGGAAGGCGATGTAGTCCTGGGCCGCCTGGGGCACGTCGTCGAGCTCGGTGACGGCCGTCAGGTCGGTGTTCCAGCCCGGCAGCTCCTCGTAGACCGGAACCGCCTTGTGCAGCACCGACTGGTGGTAGGGCAGGTGGTAGTGACGGTCGCCGCCAGGCTCATCCGAGGGCGTGTCGTAGGCCACGCACACCTTGAGGGTGTCGAAGGCGTCGAGGACGTCGAGCTTGGTGATGGCCAGCTCGGTGAGCCCGTTGAGGCGGACCGCGTGGCGGACCATGACCGCGTCGAACCAGCCCGGACGGCGGCGGCGGCCGGTGACGGTGCCGTACTCCTCGCCCCGGTCGACCAGGGTGTCGCCGGTGTCGTCGATGAGCTCGGTGGGAAAGGGTCCCGACCCGACCCGGGTGACGTAGGCCTTGGCCACGCCCATGACCCGCTGGATGTGGCGGGGGCCGACGCCGGCGCCGACGAGGGCCCCACCCGAAACCGGGTTGGACGAGGTGACGAAGGGATAGGTGCCGTGGTCGAGGTCGAGGAACGTGGCCTGGGCCCCCTCGAAGAGCACGTTCTGCCCGTCCTCCAGCGCCTCGTGGACCAGGCCCACGGTGTCGCCGATGAGGGGCTCCAGCCGGGGGGCGAGCTCGCCCAGGTAGCGGTCGGCGATCTCGTCGGCCGACAGGGGGAGCCGGTTGTAGACCTTGGCCAGGATGAGGTTCTTCTCCTGGAGGACGACCTCGAGCTTCTGGCGGAAGATCTTGGGGTCGAGGAGGTCCTGCACCCGGAGACCGACCCGGGCCGCCTTGTCGGCGTAGGCGGGCCCGATGCCGCTCTTGGTGGTGCCCAGCCGGTTCTTGCCCAGGCGCCGCTCGATGAGGCGGTCGAGCTCCTGGTGGTACGGCATGATCAGGTGGGCGTTGCCGCTGACCCGGAGCTTGCTGCAGTCGACGCCCCGCGCTTGCAGGCCGTCGATCTCGTTGACCAGCACGCCCGGCTCGACGACCACCCCGTTGCCGATGATGGGCGTGACCCACGGGTGGAGGACGCCGCTCGGCACCAGCTGGAGGGCGAACTTCTCGCCCGCCACCACGATGGTGTGGCCGGCGTTGTGGCCGCCCTGGTAGCGGACGACCATCTGCATGTCACCGGCCAGGAGGTCGGTGAGCTTGCCCTTGCCCTCGTCGCCCCATTGGGTGCCGACGACAATTGTTCCGGGCACGCGCGTCTCCTCCGCGCCTTATGAGGGCGACTTTCCTGCAGCGGTTCGACCAGTGTATCGCTGCGGCCGACGGTCCCTGGTGCTTCCCCCGGCTCCCACCGATCGGGCGGTTCGTGCGATGCTCGTTTCGATGAGCTCAACCCTCATGGACGACGCCACCCTCGTCTCGCGGGCCGTCGGGGGCGATCGGGACGCCTTCGCCGACATCTACGACCGTTACGCGGGGGCAGTGTTCGACCTGTGCACCGCCATCCTGCGCAACCCGGAGGAGGCGGCCGACGCCACCCTCGACAGCTTCCTGCGGGCGGCGCGGGAGCTGGTGAACCTGCAGGACCGGGCCCGGCTGCGTCCGTGGCTGCTGGCCGTCGCCCGCCACGAGGCCACTTTGCGGGCCGAGCGCCCGGGTGCGGAGGGCCGGCAGGCGACGGCCGGTACGGGCGAGATCCAGGAGTGGGACCCGGCGGAGGCGCTGTCGGAGGGCGACCGGGCCGTCCTCCACCTTCATCTGCGCCACCAGCTCGACGGTGAGGAGCTGGGGGTGGTGGTGGGGATGCGGCCGGCGGTGGCCGAGGCCCGGGCGGCCAGGCTGCGGACGATGGCGGAGACGTCGGTCGGGGCGTTGCTCCTCAGCCGCACCGACTCGGGCGGCGACGGCCCCCCGTGCGCGGGGCTGGGTGAGGTCCTGGAGGGGTGGGACGGCCGGTTCAACCCGTCCATCGGGGTCCGCATCAACCGCCACGCCAAGGGGTGCGCCGCCTGCCAGGCCCGGCGGGCGATGCTGCTGGAGCGGTTGCAGGCTATGGCGACCCTTCCCTTCGCTCCGCCCCCGCCCTGGATGCGGCCGGAAGTGCTGTTGCGCATGGAGCTGGCGGTGTCGTCCCGGACCTTGCCCGGTTGGGGCGACGACGGGTTTCCGCCCGGCGTCGGTGTCGGCGGGGGACGGAGTGCGCCGGCGGGCCGGAGTCCCCGGAGCCGGCCTCGGCCGCGGCCGCGACGGTCGGTGGTGCTGGCGGGAGCGGCGGCGGTGGTGGTGCTGGTGGTGGCCGGCGTCCTCCTCGTCACCCACGACTGGGATGGCTCGTCGACGGTGAGCGCGTCGCTGACGCCGACCACCCGGGCCCCGGCCTCCACCGTCGTGGCCCCGCCGACGACGGTGCGGGCGCCCGTCACCACCGCGGTCACGCCGACCACCGCCGTCACCGCCACCACCGGTCCGCCGGCGCCGGGCGCGACCGCGGCACCGGTGCCGACGACCGCTCCCGCGCCCGCACCCCCGCCACCCCCGCCCCCGCCGGCTGCCGACCGGGACCCGCCCGGGATCGCCTTCGTGGCCGACGCCGCCTCGGCCTACGTGTACGGGTGCCCGTACAGCCGGACCGGCGTGTCGGCCGACGTGAGCGACCAGTCGCAGGTGGTGTGGGTGGCGCTGTTCGTGCGCCGGCCGGACGGGGTGGACGAATCGCTGAACATGTCCTTCGACGGCGGCCGGTGGCGGGCCACCATCGGCGACTTCGACACCCCCGGCCAGGCCTTTTACTGGGTGGAGGCGATCGACTCCGAGGGCAACCGGGCCCAGGCCCCGACGCAGGTCCTCGACGTCTTCCTCTGCCCCAGCGAGTAGATCGCGCTCAAGCGATGCCTCGATCCGGCCGACATCTGGAGTGCGGCTTCCTCGCCTAGGCCGCGCACAGGTGGGGCCGGGCAGCGCGAACCCCCTCCCGCCGGGGGAACGCCTCCCGGCCTCACCTTTGACACCCGCCCGCCCCCGCCTGCTAGGACGGGCGGATGCCGGATGACCCTGGGTCCGACGACCGCGGCGCCGTCACCCGTCTCGCCCTGGTGCGGCACGGCCAGTCGACCTGGAACGCCCTCGGTCGGTGGCAGGGCCAGGCCAACCCGCCGCTGTCGCCCCTGGGGGAGGCGCAGGCGGAGGAGGCGGCCGGGCGACTGCAGGGCACCGGGGTCACGGGCGTGGTCACGTCCGACCTGGTGCGGGCCCGGCGCACGGGCCAGATCATCGCCGACGCCCTCGGCCTCGGCTCGGTGATGGTGCGAGCCGACCTGGGGGAGTACGACGTGGGCGACTGGAGCGGCCTGACCAAGCCCGAGATCGAGAAGCGCTGGCCCGGGCAGCAGGCGTTGTGGTTCGGGGGGCGGCTGCCGACCACGCCCGGCGGTGAGGGCCGGGTGCCGTTCGACCGGCGGGTGATGGGGGCGGTGCTGGAGGTGTCGGACAAGGCTGGTCCCGGGTCGGTGCTGGTGGTCGTCACCCACGGCGGTGTCATCCGGGCCCTGGAGCGGGCCGCGGGCGCGCCGCCGGTGCCCATCGCCAACCTGTGCGGGCGGTGGTTCTCGGTGGAGGACGGCGTCCTGCGGGCGGGGGAGCCGCTCACCCTGGTGGGCACCGACCACCGCACCGCCTCCCCGTCCGCCTAGCACCTCGTCTCGGAGCACCTCAGTCGGCGGGGGCGGGTGTCAGGTCGGCGAGGCCGTGTTGCATGGCCCGCATGGCGGCGGCGGCGCGGTTGGACACGCCGAGCTTGGTGTAGATGCGCTCCACGTGGTTGCCCACCGTCTTGGGGCTGATCCCCAGCTGGCGGGCGATCCCCTTGTTGGGGAGGCCCTGGGCCAGCAGCGCCAGCACGTCGGCCTCCCGGGCGGTGAGACCGGCGGGCCCGCCGCTCCGGGAACGGCTCGCCGTCTGTCCCGCCGCCGCCAGCACCGCGTCGGTGGCGGCCGGGTCCAGCCGTCCCTCGTCCGCCTCTCGCCGCAGCTGGCGGGCGGCGTCGGCCTCGGTCATGGGGCTCCGATGCGGACGGGGTTGGGTCATGGCGTGGTAGGCGTCGGCCGCGGCCAGCACCCGGGCGGGGGTGGACAACATGGCCCCTCCGACGCCCCGGTGGTAGCCGGAGCCGTCCATGCGCTCGTGGTGGGTGGCGGCCAGCAGGCCGATCCGCCGCAGCGGTTCGGGCCGGCTGAAGATCCGTTCCACGTAGTAGACGTGCATCCGCATGCGCTCGCGGTCGCTGCTGGTGAGGGCGCCCGCCTTGTCCCACACCGACCCCGGCACACCGAAGCGGCCCACGTCGTGGACGAGCGCTGCCCGCCGGGCCAGCGTCGACTGGGTCGATGGGAGCGACAGCAGCCCGGCGGCGGTGGCCACCAGCTCGGCCGTCGCCCGACCGTGGCCGGCGAAGTACGGGCAGCGCAGGTCGCAGAAATCGGCGATCGCCTCCAACACCGCGTCGAGCTCGTCGTCGGTGAGCGGGGGCCGCTCGACGGGCTCGGCGTCGAGCAGCCGGTCGACCGTGTCGTCGGCCAGGCCTTCGAACAGCCCTTCCGGGTCCGACTCGACCGCGGCCGCGACCGAGGGGTCGAAGTGGGTGCCGCTCCGGGAACGGACCATCTCCACCGCCTGGTCGACGCCGGCTGTGCGCTGGAAGACCTCACACGCCTCGGCGATGTGGGAGATCCGGGCCGACAGGGCGAGCGCATCGCCGGCCACGTCGCCGGGGACGCCCTTGCCGTCCCACCGGGCGTAAGACTGCTCGACGCCCGCCCGCACCCCGTCCCCGAGCCCCAACCGGTCGGCCAGCTCGCCCGCGGCCGAGCAGTGGTTGGCCATCTGCTCGACGACGCCCTTTCCGCCGGTGGCCATGATCCCCGCCGCCTGCCGGACCCGGTTGAAGCCGGAAGTCCCGTAGCCGGCCCGGCGCAGCATGAACAGCATGGCCGGGAACCCGGTCAGGTCGATCTCGACCGCGCCCTGCCGGAAGCCGATGTCGTCGCCGAAGAGGGTCGCCGCCTCGTTCCCGTAGACGGGGCAGCCGACGTAGGTGAGGATGCTCACGTCGTAGAGCGTGGCCAGCTCGTCGGGGTCGAGCCCCAACCGCTGGCCCAGGCGCATCCCGATCCGGGCCGCCCGGAGCATGTGCTCGGCCGGCTGTCCTAGTCCGAGGTCGGTCGCCAACGACAGCGCGACCAGCAGTTCCGTCAGCCGCACCCCAGAATCCGGCATGGGCCGACCATACCCAAGGGGGGGTGAATGCCTCATGGCGGCCGCCCCGTCCGTCCCTAGGTTTCTCCTCAGGAGCACCTACCGGCTCCTCCGACCAAGGAGACGACGACATGCCCAAGTACCTCATCGAGCGGACGGTTCCCGGTGCCGGCCAGATGGACGACGAGGCCCTCGCCGCCATCGCGGCCACGTCCAACGGCGTCCTGCGCGACCTCGGCCCCGACATCCAGTGGCTCCACAGCTACGTGACCGACGACAAGATCACCTGCATCTACGTGGCCGCCAACGAGGATCTGGTCCGGGAGCACGGCCGGTGCGGCGGATTCCCCGTCGACTCCGTCCACCGGGTGCGGGCGGTCATCGACCCCGCGACCGCGGAACTGGTCCCGTCCGCCGTCGGCTGACAACCTCGGGTTGTCGATTCGTCATGCGACAACCTAAGGTTGTCGCATGACGTCTCCCACCCTTCCCCCGTCGGTTCGGCTCGACGATCTCATCGACGCCATCCGCAAGATCCACGACGACGAGCTGGAGCAGCTCACCAGCGCGGTCGTCGCCGCCGATCACCTGGGCGACCTGGCCGACCACCTCGTCGGGCACTTCGTCGACCAGGCCCGCCGCTCGGGGGCGTCGTGGACCGAGATCGGCCGGGCCATGGGCGTCACCAAGCAGGCGGCCCGCAAGCGGTTCGTGGCCAAGGACCCGGGTGACGCCTCCGACCTGGATGCGAACGAAGGCTTCAACCGATTCACCATGCGGGCGAGGAACGTGGTGATGGCGGCCCACAACGAGGCCAACCAGGCCGGCCACGACGAGATCGGACCGGCTCACCTCATCCTGGGACTGCTCTGCGAGCCGGAGGCGATGGCGGCGAAGGCGATCACCAGCACTGGGAACTCTCTCGAATCGGTTCGGGACGCGGCCGTCGCCGCCCTACCGCCCCCCGGCGGCCGACCCCCCCGCCCTCGTCCCCTACGGCGCCGAAGCTCGCAAAGCGCTCGAGATCACGTTCCGGGAAGCCCTCCGCCTCGGCCACAACTACATCGGCACCGAACACATCCTCCTCGCCCTCCTCGAAACCGAGGGCGACGACGGGATCCTCAGCACGCTCGGGATCGACAAGGCGACGATCGAGAGCCACATCGTCGCCGCCATCACCAACCGACCCTGATGCCGACGGCCGGCTCTGGTTCGAAATCAGCGGCCTCCGACCCTCACCTCGTTGACCGTGTGTCGGGCGAGCGCGCCCAGGTCGCGGGGGTCGCTGGTCACGATCGCTCCTCCGCCGGTTCTGTCGGCGAGAGCGACGACGATGGCGTCGACCGCAGAGGGGGTCCGTGTCCCTCCGACCGCGGTGCGCAGGGCGGCCGCGTCTCGGGCCAGCTCCTCGTCGACGGCGCGGATGTCGCAGGTGCGCAGGAGGCGGTTCTCGTGAAAGTCCCGGCGGTGATCACCGGTCAGCGCCTCGGCGAGGACGACGGCGGGGACGAGCGCGGGCCACTCTCCTCGGCGTCGGAGTTCGTCCAGGCGGGCTCGGTGGCGGGCGAGGATCGTCACTCCGCCGGCGTCGAGGACCAGGGTCATGCGGAGCGTCGTCCGGGGGTCGATCCGAGTACCTCGTCGGCCCACACCATGGCGTCGGCCCGCTCGCTCTCGCCGATCGGGCCCAGCTCCGCCTCGAGTTCTGCCAGGTAGGCATCGAGGGCGGTGATCTTGGCCAGGCGGGTCAACTCGGCGGCTACCGCCTGCTGGGCGAGCCTCGAGACGTTCAGACCGGCGTCCTTCGCTTGGAGGTAGAGGTCATCGGGCATGGTGATGTTCACTCGGGCCATGCGCACAAGATACGCATCAAACGCAGGTTTCGCGTCGGGCGCGGATCGGGAAACACAGACGACAGCATGTGAAGGACCGCGCCGGCCGGGCGTCAAGCAGATGGCGACGGGCCGGACTTGGAGTGTCTCCCAAAGGGGGAGAGCAGGAAGGAGTCGGCCGTGAGCACGACTGACAGCAAGACCCAGGACGCCATCGAGCTCCTCGAATCGGACCACCGCGAAGTCGACCAGCTGTTCGCCCAGATCGAATCCGGCCAGGGCGACAAGGACGAGACCGTCCGCAAGATCGTCAAGGAGCTCTCGGGGCACGCCGCCATCGAGGAGCAGATCCTCTACCCGGCCATGCGGCGGGCCCTGTCCGACGGCGACGCCAAGGTGGACGAGGCCATCCAGGAGCACCAGGAGATGAAGGAGGCGCTGGCCGAGATCGAGAGCCTCGGCTCCTCGCCGCCGCGGGAGGCGAAGCTGCAGAAGCTCATGGCCGACGTCCGCCACCACGTCCAGGAGGAGGAGAACGAGCTCTTCCCGGAGATGCGCTCGGCGGTGGGCGAGGGCGAGCTGCAGAAGATGGGAGCGGCGATGGCGGCGGCCAAGAAGATGGCACCGACCCACCCCCACCCCAACGCGCCCAACACCCCGCCCGGCAACATCGTGGCCGGGGCGGCGGCGGCCGTGATGGACAAGGTCCGGGACGCGATCGACCGCAACTAGCACCATGGCGGACGACAAGACGCAGGGACCGAGGCGGCCGCCTCCGGCGGAGGCCGCCGAGGTCCCCGAGGTGTGGACCGACTGGCAGTTGGCCCCGTCCGCTCCGTCCGACAGCCCCCGGGGCCCCACCTAGGGGTGGCCGGCCGGGACTCGGAAGGCCGGGTCAGATGGCCCGCCACGCTCCAGCAGTGGCGGGCCATGACCTTTTTCCACTGGTCGTACGACCCCGACCAGATCCGCCCCTTCCTTCCCGCCGGCTTCGACGCCGACCTGTGGCAGGGGAAGGCGTGGGTGAGCCTCACCTGTTTTCGCATGGTCGACTTCCGCCTCGGCTCGTTGCCGCCGGCGGGCGGGTTCTCGACCTTTCCCGAAACCAACTTGCGCACCTACGTGCGGGGTCCCGATGGTCGGGACGGGATCTGGTTCCTCACCCTGGAGGCAGCCAGCCTGCCCCTGGTGGTGGCTGCCTCCAACCTCTACGGAGTGCCCTACCGGTGGGCGGACATGTCGGTGGAGACCACCTCCGACGGCGAAGGGGAGGTCATCCGCTACCGCAGCCGGCGCCGGCCCAAGCGACGAGGCGGCGGCGGGGCCCTTCCGGGCCATGACATCCGGGTCCGGCCCGGACCGCCGTGCCCGTCGCCCTCCGAGCACGATCACTGGCTGACGGGTCGGTGGCGGGGCTACTCCACCGTCGCCGGACGGTACGTGAGCGCATCCGTCCACCACGAGCCGTGGCCCTTGTGCGAGGTGACGGTCGTCGACTTCGAAGAATCGCTCACCGCCGACGTCGGACTCGCCCCGCCGGAGTCGGAGCCGCGGGTGCACTACTCGCCCGGGGTGCGGGTGCGGCTGGGCCCCCCGCGACCGGTGCGCCGCCCGGCGGCCCAGAGGCCTCCCGGGCCCCCTCCTACTTCTGGCGGATGATGGTGGGGGTGTGGTCGGCCTGTTCCATGCCCTCGCGGAGGTTCTTCAGCTCACCCAGGGCCTCCTCGAGCGCGGAGATGTCGACCTCGGTCAGCGGGGCGTCGCTGGAGCCGATCTGCGGTCCGCCGGGGCCGTAGCCCTTCTGGCCGGGGCCCGACTTCTGGTTGCGAGGGTCGGGCATCCCCTCGGCGCCAGTTGCGTCACCGGTGCCTGCCGGTAGGCGGCCCGACGTGGGGCCCGCCAGTACCTCGGGACGCTGCTCTTGTTCGTCGGTCATTCGAAAACTCCTCCTCGGCAAAACGCAACCCTCAACTATGGCCTGTCTGCGGCGACTAACGGAACCAAGTCTCCCCGGCGAGCGGCTCGAACATGTCGGAGAGGTCGAAGAAGCGAACACGAGTGGCCCGACTACTTCAGGACGATGTCGTCGCCGGCCACATCGACCGTGACGGTGTCGCCCTCCGCGTAGCGTCCTTCCAGGAGGGCCAGGGCCAGCGGGTCGGCGATGTGGCGCTGGATCACCCGCTTGAGCGGCCGAGCCCCGTAGACGGGGTCGTAGCCGGTGCGAGCCAGCCAGGCGGCGGCGTCGTCGGCCACCTCCAGGTTCAGCCGGCGCTTGGCCAGGCGGTCCCGCAGGTGACGCAGCTGGATGACCACGATGCGCTCGATGTCGGCTTCGGTGAGCGAGCGGAAGTGGACGATCTCGTCGATCCGGTTGAGGAACTCGGGCCGGAAGAAGCCGGCCGGGTCGCCGGGCAGGTTCGACGTCATGATGAGCACGACGTTGGTGAAGTCGACCGTGCGGCCCTGCCCGTCCGTCAACCGCCCGTCGTCGAGCAGCTGGAGGAGGACGTTGAACACCTCGGGGTGGGCCTTCTCGATCTCGTCCAGGAGGACGACCGCGTAAGGCCGGCGCCGGACGAGCTCGGTGAGCTGGCCCCCCTCGTCGTAGCCGACGTAGCCCGGGGGCGCGCCGATCAGGCGGGAGACGGTGTGCTTCTCCTGGTACTCGCTCATGTCGATGCGGACCATGGCCCGCTCGTCGTCGAAGAGGAAGTCGGCCAGGGTGCGGGCCAGCTCGGTCTTGCCCACGCCGGTGGGGCCGAGGAACAGGAACGAGCCGATGGGGCGGTGGGGGTCGGACAGGCCCGACCGGCTGCGGCGGATGGCGTTGGCCACCGCGCTGACGGCCTCGTCCTGGCCGATGACCCGCTCGTGGAGGACCTCCTCCATGCGGACGAGCTTGGCCACCTCGCCCTCCAGCAGGCGGGACACGGGGATGCCCGTCCACCGGCTGACGACCTCGGCCACGTCCTCCGCGTCGACCTCCTCCTTGAGGAACCGGCGCTCGGACTGGAGCTCGGCCAGCTGGTCGGCGGCCGCCTTGAGCGACGCCTCCAGCTGGGGGATCTGGCCGTAGCGGAGCCGGGCCGCGGCCTCCAGGTCGGGCTCCCGCTCGACGGCCAGGCGGACGTTCTCCAGCTCCTCCTTGAGGGCCCGGATGCGGTCGATGGCCTCCTTCTCCGAAGTCCACTGGGCCTTCATGCCCGCCGACTGCTCCTGGAGGTCGGCCAGCTCGGCCTCGATGGCGGCCCGCCGCTCCCGGCTGGGGGTGTCGGTCTCCTTGTCGAGGGCCACCTTCTCGATCTCCAGCTGGCGCATGCGCCGCTCGACCACGTCGATCTCGGTGGGCATGGAGTCGATCTCGATGCGCAGCTTGCTGGCCGCCTCGTCGACCAGGTCGATGGCCTTGTCGGGCAGGAAGCGGCCGGTGAGGTAGCGGTCGGACAGCACGCCCGCCGCCACCAGGGCCGCGTCCTGGATGCGCACGCCGTGGTGGACCTCGTAGCGCTCCTTGAGGCCGCGGAGGATGGCGATGGTGGCCTCCACCGACGGCTCGCCCACGTGGACGGGCTGGAAGCGGCGCTCGAGGGCGGCGTCCTTCTCCACGTGCTTGCGGTACTCGTCGAGCGTGGTGGCGCCGATCATGCGCAGCTCGCCCCGGGCCAGCATGGGCTTGAGCATGTTGGAGGCGTCCATGGCCCCCTCGGCCGCGCCCGCGCCCACGACCGTGTGCATCTCGTCGATGAAGGTGATGACCTGGCCCTCGGCGTCGGCGATCTCCTTGAGGACGGCCTTCAGCCGCTCCTCGAACTCGCCCCGGTACTTGGAGCCGGCGACCATCGAGCCCAGGTCGAGGGCGATGATGCGGCGGTGCTTGAGCCCCTCGGGGACGTCGCCCTCCACGATGCGGCGGGCCAGGCCCTCGACGATGGCGGTCTTGCCCACGCCCGGCTCGCCGATGAGCACGGGGTTGTTCTTGGTGCGGCGGCTGAGGACCTGGATGACCCGGCGGATCTCCTCGTCCCGGCCGATGACGGGGTCGAGCTTGCCGTCGCGGGCGCTCTGGGTGAGGTCGCGGCCGTAGCGCTCGAGGGCCTGGTAGGTGTCCTCCGGGTTCTGGGTGGTGACCCGGTGGCTGCCCCGCACCTCGCGCAGGACGTTGAGGAGGTCCTCCCGGGCCACGCCCCCGAGTAACCGGCCATCAGCGTCGGCCAGGGCCAGGAGGATGTGCTCGGTGGAGAGGTACTCGTCGTGGAGGTCGGTGCGCTCCCGGTCGGCGGCGTCGAGGACGACCCGCACCTCCCGGCCGAGTTGCGGCTCCGACGACCCGTAGGCCTTGGCCACCTTGGCCAGCCGGTCGCGGGCCTGGTTGCGCAGGGCCAGGGGGGCGATGCCAGCCCGCTGGAGGACGGGGAGCACCACACCGTCCTCCTGGCTCAACAGGGCCAGCAGGAGGTGGTCGGGGGTGACTTCAGGGTGATTGCCGGTGCCGGCCAGCTCGAGGGCGGACTGCACCGCCTCCTGCGTCTTGACCGTCCACCGATTCGGGTTGATCGCCATCCTTACCTCACGGGCAGAGAAAACTTGAGTGTACCCGTATCAACTTCCAGGGTGTATCGGTGATTCCCGCAGATGGGGGGCGGGCAGAGGCTTGGTCAGCCGCCGAGGGTGCCGGGGCCGGTGTTGGGGGGGCGGGGGCTGCCGCCGGCTGCGCCTCCGGGCGTGGCGCTGCCTCCGCCTGCGCTGGGGGGCTTCGGGCGGCGTTTTCCGCTGCGCTTCTTCTTGCGGGGGCCGGAGCCGGGGGGCCTCGTGCCGGTCCCCGTCCCGTTACCCGTCCCGGTGCCGGAACGGGCCTTGGGCGAGCCCGAGGCCCCGCGTCGCGCCCTCGTCGTCTTCGTCCCCGTCGTCGAACTCGTTGTCGGCGTCGTCGTCGCGGCCGCCGAAATCGCCGCCGCCGGCGTCGATCAGGTTCCCGTAGTGGGCCGCGTTGGCCGCCTGGGTGGCGGCCGGCGACAGGTCGAGCAGCTCGGTGAGCAGCAGGTTGTCCTCCGGCGGAGGGGTCTGCCGGGGCGGCGGAGGAGGGGGCGGCGGCGGTGGGGCGGCGGCGGGGGCGGGGGCGGGCATGGGGTCGACGTCGCCCCACGGGTTGGGGACGGCGGCCGGCGGGGGCGGGGCCTGCGAGGACGGCCCGACCAGCACGTCACGGTCCTCGAGGGCCCAGTCGGCGTCGTCCATCGCGCCCGGGCGGCGGGACGGAGGCAGGTCCTCGGGGAACAGGTCCCAGAACGACAGCTCCTCCAGGGGCACCCGGGGCGCCGGTCGCAACGGGGGGGCGGGGGGCACGTTGGCCACCCAGTCCTCCTCCAGCAGGTCGGGGACGGCCACCTGGGAACCGGCGACCTGGGTCATCTCCCCCGACTGGTCGCCGTCGTCGACGACGTTGGCGAAGACGTTGTCGTCGGCCTCCTCCTCGATGAGCCGGACGCCGCCGCCCCACGTCTGCACGGGCGGCGGGGGGACGAGGGGGGCCGGCTGCTCGGGACCACCGCCCCACCCGGCCGACTCCGCGGCCGCCTTTCGCCGCAGGTAGGCGGTCTGGAGGACGGCGATGAGGAACAGCCCGGCGGTGGTGGCCACCAGCAGCCGCACCCGCTTGTCGTGGGTGCCGGACTTGGCCGGGGCGGTGGTGACGGCCCCGCCCGTGCCCACCGACGTGACGGGTGACTCCGCCTCCGCGGCCGAGATGCGGGTGACGAAGCCGTCGGCGCTAGCCCCGGCCCGGGCCGCCTGGAGGGGCTTCGCCGTCGGGTAGTCGGCGGAGCTGGTGGAGCCGACCACGACCGGTGTGGCCGCCCCCGGTCCGACGGCGACGCCTGCGGCCAGGTCGTCCTCCCGTCCCCCGAGGTAGGTGGACGACACGAGCGTCGCCCCCGCCGGGGCCAGGGTGGACACGAAGGCGTCGGTGGCGCCTCCGCCCTTCACCCCCTGGAGGGGCTTGGCGGTGGGGAAGTTGGTCGAGCCGGTGACGCCCACCACGGTGGCGCTGCCGACCTGGTCGACGAGGATGCCGGTGCCACTGTCGGCCCCGCTGCCGCCCAGGTAGGTGGAATAGACGAGCTCGGAGCCGGCCGGGTTCACCTTGGTGACGAAGGCGTCGGTGTCGCTGTCCTTACGTCCCTGGAGGGGGTCCTTGACCGGGAAGTTGGGCGAATTGGTGGTGCCGGTGACGTAGGCCGACCCGGCGACGTCGACGGTGATGCCCGTGCCCTGGTCGGTGTCGCTGCCGCCCAGGAAGGTGGAATAGACGAGGTTGTTGCCGGCGGGCCCGAACTTGGAGACGAAGGCGTCGGAGAAGCTGCCGGCCACCCCGCTGGCCGCGCCGCCGGCGCCCGGCTGGAGGGGCCGGGCGGTGGGGAAGCCGGGGGAGCGGGTGTCACCGGTGACGTAGGCGTTGCCGGTGGCGTCGACGGCCACGTCGAGGCCCCGGTCGTCGTTGTCGCCCCCCAGGCGGGTGGAGAAGACGAAGGAGTTGCCTTGCGTGGCCACCTTGGTGACGAAGGCGTCGACGTCGTCGGGCCGGGGCGCGTTCTGCTGGAGGGGGTTGGCGGTGGGGAACTCGACCGAGTTCGTCGACCCGGTGACGAACGCCTCGCCGGTCGCGTTCACGGCGATGGCCCGGGCCGCATCGGTCTGGGAGCCGCCGACGAAGGTCGACCAGGCCAGGCCCGACCCGGCCGGGTTGAGCTTGGTGACGAAAGCGTCGCTGGGCCCGCCGCCGTAGTTGCCCTGGGCCACGCCGTCGGTCTTGGGGAAGTTGTCGGACTCGGTGACGCCGGTGACGTAGACGGTGCCGTCGGCGGCCACGGCCACCCCCGCGGCTGCGTCCCGGTTGCTGCCCCCGAGGTAGGTGGCGTAGAGGAGGGTCGTGCCCTCGGCGTTGAGCTTGGCCACGAAAGCGTCGGACTTGCCCGGCGACCCGTCCCCGTTGAGCGTGTTCTGGAAGGGGTTGGTGGCCCGGAAGTCGGACGACTCGGTGGACCCGGCGATGTAGACGTTGCCCCCGCCGTCGACGTCGACCGCGGCCGCGTTGTCGATGCCGCTGCCGCCGAAGTAGCTGGACGTGACCAGGGTGGGGTCGATGACCAGGGACTTGGTGCGGTCGTAGGCGCCGACGGTGAAGCCGACGTGGCCGTCGCCGAGGAGGCGGAAGGCGCCCTCGACCGGCTGCTCTTGGCCGTGGGCGTCGATCTGGAAGAGGACGGGGCGGGAGAGGCGGGCGTCGCCGACGAGGAGGTCGCCGGTGGCGGGGTCGAGGCTCGCCGCGTGGTCGCCGTCGCCGCTTCCGAAGCCGACGGCGATCGTGGACGGGTCGGCGCCCGGTGCGACCACGAAGTCGTGGCGGAGGCGGCGCTGGTCGCCGAGGAAGACGATGTCGACGCCCGGCCACACGTCGGCGTAGGAGACCCGGCCGTAGGTGGGCACGCCCGTCTGCCAGGCCGACGGGTCGTCGCCGGTGAGGTAGTTGGTGTGGCCGGGGAGGGGGTCGAGGGTGGTGGCTTGGGCGGCCGGGTTGGAGCCGATCAGTCGCATCTCGACGGGCCGTTCCGAGCCGGGCAGGGTGATGTCGGCGGTGGTGGACGAGAGGGCGAGGCGGTAGCCGGGGCCCCGGGCCAGGTAGTCGACGCCGATCTCGGCCTGGCCCACGTTGGGCTCGAAGCCGAGGGGGAGGGCGGCCAGCGCGTCGAGGGCCGCAGCTGCCGCCGGAGTGGTGGCGGAACGGCTGTCGGCGGGGTGGGTGACCCCGGTCGTCGACCGCCAACCGGGCACCCCGGCGGTGAGACCCAGGAGGACCAGTGACGCGACGAGGGCGGCGGCGGGACGCCTGCGCATCCCTTCATCCTTGTTCATCGACGGAGTCGAGTGTAGGAGGCTCGGCGGGGTGGTCGTCGGCGGGCGGCGCCGGAGCGCCGATTCCGCCCGGTCAGGGCGCAGGCCGCCGGTAGCCTGACCACCGTGGCCGCCGCGGAGTCGACCGACGGGGCCGGGCTCCGTTCCGACCGGTCATGAGCAGCCCCATCCCCGCCCCCCCTCCCGTCCGGGGCGACGTCTTCCTCCTCGCGGAACGGTCCATCGACGTCGGACGGGGCCACGCCTCCTTTTCGTACGACCTCGACGGCCAGCGGTTCGCGGAGGAGATCGGGTTCCCGCCGGGAGGCGTCCCGGGCGACGCGGCCGCGCTCGACAACCTGCTCGACCTGTGCCACGTCGTCATCGGGACCAGCTACTTCAAGCTGTGGGCGCCGTCCCGGCTGGTCGTCACCCGGCCCGTGTCACCCGCAGTCCTCGAGGTCTGTCGACGCACCTACGACGAGGGACTGCGGGAGTTCGCCTACACGAACGGGTTCGACGTGCCCCTCGCCACCGCCATCGAGGCCGAGATCACCGCCGCCGGGGCCGCCGCCGCCCCCGCCCCCGCCGCCCGCCCGGACACCTGCCGGCGGCCGCTCGTGCCCATCGGGGGCGGCAAGGACTCGGCGGCCGTGCTCGGACTGCTTCCGGACGCCACCGGGATCTCGATTTCCGCCACCGCCATCCAGCGCCGGCTGGCGGCCGCGGCCGGCGTCGAGCTGCTCGAAGTCGAGCGGGTCATCGACCCGAACCTCTTCCGGCTCACACCCTCCGGCTACAACGGCCACATCCCCATCACCGCCATCAACTCCGCCATCAGCAGCCTGGTCGCCTACCTGTTCGGCTTCGACTGCGTCGTCATGGGCAACGAGCGGTCGGCCAGCGAGCCCACCCGCATGGTCGGTGGGGTCGCGGTGAACCACCAGTACTCCAAGTCGTTCGAGTTCGAGGCGGTCCTCCACGACGCCATCGCCCCGAGCGGCGTCGACTACTTCTCCCTCCTGCGGCAGCTGTCGGAGCTCTCCATCGCCGGCATTGTGGCCCGCGACCTCCGCCTGCGGGGCAACTTCCTGTCGTGCAACCGGGCCTTCGTCCGCGCCCGCCAGCCGGATGCGCCCCAGGTCTGGTGCCTCGAATGCCCGAAGTGCCTCTTCACCTTCCTCTGCTTCGCCCCCTGGCTGACGGTGGTGGAGGCGGAGTCGATCTTCGGAGGCAACCCGCTGGCCGACCCCGACCTGATGGAGTCCTTCCGCGACCTCTGGCGCCCGAGTCGAAGCCGTTCGACTGCGTCGGCGAGCGGATGGAGTCGGCCGTGGCCATGAGCGGGCTCGCTCGCCGGCCCGGTTGGGGCGAGACGGTGGTGGTCCGGGCGCTGGCGGGGGAAGCCCACGCGGTCGCAGGCGTCCTCGGGGCCGACCAGGCGGGTGTTCTGGCCGTGACCGGGCCCCACCTCATCCCCGAAGGGCTCCTCTCCCTGGTCACCACCGCTGCCCGCCGGTGAGACGGGCCGACCTCGCCGGTCGGAAGGTGGCCCTCCTCGGCCTGGGGATCGACATGACCGCCACCCTGCGCGCCATCGCCGAAGCCGAGCCGGGGGAGCTGTTCGCGGTCGACATCGACCGGGAGCGGGCCCAGCGGGTGCTGGCCGACGCCGGGATGGGCGACGTGGCCGTCTTCGAGACCGTCGGCTGGATGCCGCCGGCCGACGTCGCCGTCCGCAGCCCCGGCTTCCCCCTGTACTCGGCCGACCTGCAGGACCGGGTCAGCCGGGGGATGGCGACCGTCACCCCTCTCGGCCTGTGGCTGGCGGAGCGGGGGACGGGTCCGACGGTCGCCCTGACCGGGACCAAGGGCAAGAGCACGGTGTCGGTGCTGACCACGCTCGCCCTCGACCACCTCGGGCAGCGGGCGGTCACGGTCGGCAACATCGGCATCGGTCCGTGGACGCTCGATCCGTCGGCGGACGAGACGGTGGTCGTCGAGGTGTCGAGCTACCAGGCCGCCGACCTCGGGTGCACGCCGTCGATCGCCGCCCTCACGTCGATCGGGGAGGACCACACCGACTGGCACGGCTCCGTCGACCGGTACCACCGCGACAAGGCCCGGGTCTTCACCGCCCCCGCCATCGGCGGCCGCCGGTGGGCGGGCGTGCTCGACGACGTGGTCCTGCCGCCCGCGTTCGACGACATCGAGTTCTGCCGGATTGCGGCGCCGGCGGGGGGCATCCGGGCCCGCAACGCCCACCTGGCCGCGGCCACGGCCCTGGCCGTCGTCGGGGAGGTGGTCGACCTCGGCGCAGGTGGAGGACGTGGCCGCCGTCCTCCTCGACGTTTACCCCGAGCTACCGGGGCGCTTCCGCCTGGTGGCGACGGTCGACGAGGTCCGCTACGTCGACGACGCCCTGGCCAGCAACCCCCTGGGCCTGGCCGCCAGCATCGGCGAGGTGGGGGTGGGGCCGGAGCCGCTGACGGTGATCGTCGGGGGGGCCGACCGGGGGGCGAGCCCGGAACCGGTCGTGGCCGCCCTGGCCCGGCGCACCGGGCCGACCACGGTGATCTGCATCGACGAAGGCGTCGCCCACGAACCGCGGTACGCCGACGCCGGAGCCGCCACCCACCGGTCGCCCGACCTGGAGCACGCCGTCCGCCAAGCAGCCCGGGTCACCCCCGCCGGCGGACTCGTCCTCTTCTCCCCGGGCATGCCCACCCCCCCCGCCCAGGGCAACTGGTCGCACCGCTCCGCCCGCTTCCAGTCCGAGGTCGACCACCTCCGCCAAGGACCGAACCGGTGACACTTAACGCCCTCTCCGGGCTGTAACCGTCCCCAGTTCGCTAGGGGTGCGAACCGGTGACAGTTACCGCCCCAGGGGCGGGCGGGCTCAGGGGGTGCGGCCCATGAAGGCGGCGACGCGGTCGGCGGGCGGGGCGGTGTCGGGGACGTCCACGATGTCGCCGAAGGGCATGCCGTCGCCTCGATACTCGGCGGGCAGGGTCTTCTCGGCTCGGGCCAGGACCTCCGACGCCTGCTCGTCCGACCACGGCGGCTTCTGGCCGGTGGCCTTGGCCAGGTCCCAGCCGTGGGTGAGGACCTCCATCAGCGTCATGTTGAACGCTTGAGACCCCGGCGATTCGCCGCCTCCCAGCCTCACCTGGCGGTCGAAGCCGTGCTCCTCCCACCCGGCCACGATCCGGTCGGCGGCGGCCCGGAACTCGCCCGCGGGGTCGTCACCCCGCCGATAGTCGGACGGGTCGCCCTCGAACTTCTCCCCGTTGGCGCCGGCCGCGAACGGCTCGGCCCATCCCAGGATGTGGTCAACCAGCGCGCTCACGTCGTAGTCGGGGCATGGCGTGGGCTGGTCCCACTGGTCGTCGCCGACCCCCTCGATCAGGTCACCGGTACCGGTCAGGACTCCGCGCAGCAGCTCGATCTCGTCCATGCCCGGAAGTGTCCCCGGTCAGTGAGGGCCGCGAAACCGGGGGAACCGGGCCCGGGTGCGTCAGTCGCCCGAGATGGGGTCGATTCCCCTCACGGGTGGCGGCACGGTGGCGCTCGGGTCGTCGGGGACCTCCTGGAACGGCGGCGTAGCCCGCGGCGCGGTGGCGGTGGTGGTCACCGGCGCCGGGATCGTCGTCGGCGGCGCGGACACGGGGGTCGTCCGCGACTCGGTCGTCGTCTGCCGCGGTACGACGATCGACGTCGGGGGCACCGGACGCGGCTCCGAGCGCTCCTCCGGCTTTGAGGCCGGCCGTGACCAGGCCCGCGGCCAGGACGACGGCGATGCTGGCCGCGGATGCCCAACGGGCGATCGCGGACCCCTCCACAGTCCGGGCCAGGGTGCTCATACCGGCGGTGGTTGGGCGGTCAGCAGCGCCGAAATCCCGACGATGGCCACCATGCCGGCGACCTCGAACGCGATCCATGTCGCCACCGGTGCGCGGGTCGCGGTAGCCCGCCCGCCCGGGGCACCCCGACCACCGCTGAGCACCGGCACCATTCGCTCCCGCACGCCCGCCCGGCTCCGGCTGGCGACGACGAGCAGGGCGGCGACGATGGCGGCCTTGAGGGCCAGGGTGCGCCCGTAGGGGGTCGTCACCAGGTTGGCCGGCGAGCCGACGATCTCGAGCGCCATGGCCAGTCCCGAGCTGACCAGGGTGACGACAGCCCCGCCGGCCACGGCCGAGAACCGGGGCAGCAACTCGTCGAGCGGCAGATCGTCGAAGGCTTGGGCCCGCGTCCGGGGCGCGACCACCGCCACCAGCAGGAACAGACCACCCAGCCACACGCTCACCGACGCCAGGTGGACCAGGCGGGCGGACATCCCCAGCGGGCCGGCGGCGGTGCTGTGGCCCACCACGCCGAGGGTTTGCAGCACGCTCAGTCCGACGATGGCGCCGGCCGCCCGCCAGGCCCAGGAGGCGGCCACCCGAGGGCCGCCGGCCAGCAGGGCCCAGACCACGGCGCCGGCCACGCCGAGCAGGACGAACCGGGTGACGGCGACGCGGCCGAACCGGTAGCGCAGGAGGTCGCCCACCCCCGCCGGCCCGATGCCGTCGGTGACGGCTGTCCCGTTGGCCACCGCCAGTTGGAACAACGCCAGGAACAGGCCGGCGATGGCCGCCGCGGCCAGCGCGACCCACACGAACGTGCGCGCCCGCCGGTCGGTCGCGCCCGCCGGCCACACCACCACCAGGAAGACCACGCCGCCCACCGCCGCCGCCACGCCGAGGTCGAGGACCATGCGGCCGACGACCTGGGCCGGGCCGAGCCGGGTGTCGAGATGCGCCTCGGCGACGGGACCGGAGGAAGCGACGCCGGCAGGGTGGAGTGCGAGGCCGGCGGCCCCGAAGTCGAAACGGTACGAGCCGAACACCACGGACGCGTCCTCGCCCACTGCCCGCCAGCCGACGGTGTACGTCCCCCGGCCGACCGCCGGCACCGGCGCGGCCAAAGCCCGCCGGTCGCCATCGGGATGGGTCGGCGCCGGCAGCCCGAAGGCCCCACCGTCGTCGATCAGCCAGATGGCGCTCCCCTCCAGCTCCACCGGCTCGGCGAACCTGAGCACGATGCGGTCGAGCGCCTCTACCACCTGGCCCGGACGGGGCTCGCTGGCCATGTCGGTCGAGTGGGCCGCGGCGGCGCCGGCGCCGGCGCCGGCCAGCAGCCCCACCACGCTCAGCATCGTGGCCGCGCCGAGGCGGAACAACGTCCTTTGGGGCCACGTGCCGGCGGCACGCCTGCACGAGCGTGGGGTCTCGTGCAGGCGTGCCGCTCGGAGCGGCGGCAACCTCAGCAGGGGGGACCGATCGGGTTGCGCTGCTGGCACGTGAGACGGGCCGACCAGGCGGGCGGGAGCTTCTGGACCCAGCCGTTGTAGGCGAGCGGGATGGCGAGCACGCCCTGGCCGCCCATGCCTGCGTACTGCACGACGGCGTCGTCGGCCCGGGTGGTGGGGGCGGGGTCGAGCACCATCTTGCCGACGATGGCGGCGTCGGAGGCGTTCCCGTCGCCGTTGGGGTCGCCGTCGAGCACCATCAGGGTGTTGGAGAACTTGTTCGACAGGTAGCCGTAGTAGCCGCCGCCCGCCTTGGCCCCGAAGTTGATGCCGTGGCAGCCGGGGTCGCAGGGCAGGCTCTTGATGACCGTGTCGGTGGCCACGTCGACCACCGCGACCGTGCCCGACATGGTGTTGGCGCTCAGCAGGTACTTCCCGTCCGGGCTCACCGGGAGCTGGATGGGGAGCAGGCCGATGTCGCCGTGGGCCCCGGTGACCAGGTCGTAGTTGGTGTCGAGGCGGATCGTCTTGCGGATCACGGGCGCGCCGCCCTCGACGCACGCCGGCCGGTTCACGTCGATCGACACGCACGAGATGCTGTTGGCCAGCAGGTTGGCCACGTAGTACTTCGACGAGTCCGGCGTCATCGACGAGGCGATGGGCAGCCGGGCCAGCCGCGGTTTCTGGATGATCCGCCCCGACGGGACGTCCCACAGGGTGGCCTCGTCGGTGTTGGGATCGGGCGCCACCATGAGCTGGCCGTCGGCGCTCATCCAGTGGGCGTGGGGATGGGCCACCGGCTCACCCTCCCGCTGGGCCAGGAGGCGCCGGTCGATCTTGGCCGCGTAGGGCGCCAGCTCGACCACCGCATTGGCCCCGTTGAGGGCCACGTGGAGCTGGTCGGTGTCGGTACGGGTCATGACGTGGGACGGGGCGTTGCCCACCTGCACCCGCCGCAGCAGGGCCAGCGTCTCCCGGTCGAAGACGTCGAGCTGATCGCTGAACCACTCCGTCTGGTAGATGAAGCGCTGGTCCTTGTCGGTCCACATGTTGTGAGGGTTGTTCATGTTGATCCCGGGCAGGGCGACCTTCTTCGACACCGTCCAGTTCTCGACGTCGACCGCCGTCGCCGTGCCCGGCTTGGTCTTGCCCGCCGTCTTCTCGAACTGGGTGTCGACCCACACCTCGCCCACGCCGGGGATCGCCGGCTTGAGGTTGGCGGGGGGCAGGACCTTGGGCTCGTGGAAGTACTTCTGGAAGAACCCGTCGAGGGTCGGGAGCAGCGACGGTGCGCCGTTGGCCTTGTAGGTGAGGATCGGCGCCGCCGGGTACGAGGGGTCCCACGTGACCGGGGCGGTGGCGCTGAACGTCTGCCAGTTGGACGGGACCGTGGCCGTGAAGAACGTCCGCACCAGCCGGAAGATGATGTCGGAGAACGACGGTACGACGGTCGCCCCGTCGTACATGTTGATGATCGACTGCTTCCCGAAGTCGAGCCCGACGGTGAGGGGGTCGTCGACCACGGCCGCCCCCAGCATGTAGGGGTGGATCTTGCACGTGAAGGCGTACAGGCCGGGCTCGGTGAACTCGTAGTCCCGCGTCCCGACGAAGCCTGCGGTCTGGTCCATGATCGCGGCGCCGACGGGCCGGATCAGCGACGTGATCGAGTGGTTGGTGTCGGCGCCGGTCTCGGGCCCGACGATGAAGGTGGCCTTCGTCTGGATGCCCGGCAGCTTGAGCACGGGGGCCAGCGACTTCCCGCCGAACAGGGTGAGGCCGGAGTCGAACCACGACCCGGGCTCGTCGGTGATCTTGAACGTGGGGCTGAAGAGGTTGATCGGCAGCGAGCCCAGGAGCTGGCTCAGCCCGTTCGTCCCCCCCGAACCTTTGAGCAAGTCGAGCTTGTTCAGGTCGAGGCCTATCGGGAGCAGACCGAGCAGGCTGGTCAGGTCGGCCGAGGTCGGCAGCTTGGGCAGGTCGATCTCACCCAGCGGCACCCCCGGGATGATGGTCTGCTGGGCCCGGGCCTCCTCCGCCGTCGGGAGCAACAACAGGACGGAGGCGATGGCGAGGAGGATGATGCCGGCCTTCCGCCCTGCCGTCAGGGGTCGGTGGGTTCGCGTCAGGTTCATGAGTGTGTGTGCCAGTCCCTTCGGTCAGAGCTTGAAGACGAGGAAGAACCCAACTGCGCCGGCCACCAGCACCAGTCCGGCGATGATCCCGATCACCCACCACCACATCGAGGCCGCGCTCCCCGCCGAGCCGCCGACCGCGGCGAGGGCCGACTCGCCGTGGCCCGCCGCCGACACGTCGACGATGGTGACCATGCCGGTCATGCCCGTGGAGTCCGCTCCCGCGGTGGCGCCGCTCATGCTGTGGGTGTCGTCGCTCTTGTGGGAGTGCCCGAAGATGTGGCAGTGGAGCAGCCACTTGCCCGGGTTGGTGAAGGTGGCGATCAGGTCGAGGGTCTGGCCCGGCGAGATCGTCACCGTGTCCATCCGATCCGGCTCCTTGATGGGGATGCCGTCCTGCGCCACCACCTCGAACGGCGTGCCGTGGAGGTGGACGGCGTGCACCTGGTCGCCGGTATCGACCACCCGGATGCGGATCCTCTGGCCCACCTCCGCCTTCAGCGTCGTCGTCGCCGGGAAGGACTTCCCGTTGAACGTGAACCCGAGGTCGGTGTCGCCGATCATGACCCGGTAGTCGTGGTCGGCCTTGAAGTCACCCTTCTTGGGCACGACCTCGAACATCCCGTAGAGGCCCTTGCCGATGTGCCGGCCCGACGAATGGGTGTGGTACCAGTGGGTGCCGGTGGCGACGGCAGTGAACTCGTAGGTGTAGGTCGCCCCGGGCATGATCGGAGGCTGGGTGATTCCCGGCACCCCGTCCTGCTCGTTGGGCAACACCATCCCGTGCCAGTGGACCGCGGTGTCGAAGGGCAGGTCGTTCTTGACGACCATCCGCACCTTGTCGCCCTCGTCGACCCGGAGGACGGGTCCGGGGATCACCCCGTTGAAGGCGTAGGCCGGCTTCACCACCCCCGGCTCGACCTCCTGCATCACCTCGACCATGTCGAGGTCGAACACCTTCACGCCGCTGGCGATCTTGAACGGCGCCAGCGTCGTCCCGTCGCCGAGGGGCTTGCCGGCCGACTCGAGCGACTTCGACGTCGGGGCGGTGGAGGTGGCAGCCACGGTCGTCGAGGGGGTGGTCGAAGGAGCGGTGGTGGTGGCCGGCTGGCTGGCGGCGGCGGCCACCGGACGGGCCACGGTGGGGGTGGTGGTGGGTACGACCACGACGAGTGGGGGCGGGTCGGCGTCGAGGCCGAGGGCGAGCGACAGGGGAAGCTGGTTGGCGCCGGCCGGCCTGGCCGCCACCGCCGCGGCGGCGGGTGTGACCGGCGCCGGCGTGGGCGCGGGCGCCGGTGCGGCTGGCGCCGCCGGGGCCGGGCTGGGCGGGAGCAGGGGGTCGGGGCCCGCCGGCGCAGGGGCAGGAGCAGGAGCAGCGGGGGCGGCCCCGGCGCCGTCGACCACCACCGAGCCGGTCATGAACGTGTGGAGGCGGCAGATGTAGCTGAACACGCCCGCCTCCCCGAAGGTGAAGGTGAACGACCCGCCCTGGGCGAACTCGGGCGACGCCATCGGGCCGCCGTGCACGGTGTGGCGGTCGGAGTCGAAGTTCGTCCACGTGACCGAGTCGCCCACGCTGACGTGCACTTCGGAAGGCAGGAACGCCGAACCCCGGATGTCGACGCCTGCCGACGCCGCCCCCGCCCGGCCGACGAACGGCACGAGGCCGGCGATGACCGCTACGGCCGCGACGGCCACCGCCGCTCGCCTGCCTCCGTTGACCCCGACCATGCCCCGTCCTCCCCTGGGAGCGCCGCTGTGGGGACGATCTCAACAGAGCGCCAATTTCGGGATGAGGATCGGGGGGGTGAAGCAATCGTTATCAGCCCCGCACCGGCGTCGTGGGGTGGGCTGTGAGAGGGCGTTCTCCCTGGTTAACGGATCGTGAACCGCCGATGAGGCGCCAAATGACAGCCCGAACTACCTCTGATTCAGGTTGAATACAGCCTTCCGCTAGGCGGAGGAAAGCTGACAGCGGAGGTGATCTGATCCGGCCCTCGGGCGGATCTTGGGCTGGGATGACCACCGGCGCGGCGCCGCTGAAGTGCGTCTGGTACTGCTCGCTGCGGGCCGCCCAGGCCGCACGCTCAGCGACTCCGAGTGGGCCGCCATTGTCCATGAGGTCCTCGACCGCACCGGGCTGGCCGCCCGTGACGATGCCGGCGGCTGCCGCTGGGTGGCGATGCGCCACGCCAATGCCACGTGCACCTGGTCGTCACCCTGGCCCGCCAGGATGGCCGGCGGCCCAGCGTGAGCAACGACTACACCAAGGTGGGGGAGGCCTGCAACGCGGTCGAGCGCCGCTAGGGGCTGCAGTCCGACTGGGGCGAGGGCCCCCGCATGGGCGGGAGGCGCACCAACCTGTTCTGCGCCTGGATGGCCTGGAGCCGCTTCCGGGTGGTGATGCCGACCTGGGACCGCACGCTGGGCACGTTGGTGGCCTGCCTCGACGCCACCCTTCGTCGGATGGGCGGGGGCCGACCTACCTGCTCACGGACAACGAGAAGACGGTGACCATCGAACACGTGGCCGGCGTGGCCGTCCGCCACCCGGAGATGGTCGCCGCCGGCCGCCACTACGGCTGCAAGGTCGAGACCTGCGTGTATGACCCCGAGTCCAAGGGCGGCTCCGAGTCGACGGTCAGGGTGGCCAAGGAGTGGGTGGGGCGATCCGAGAACCTGGCCCTGAGCGGGCCCAGCGGCTCGGGCAAGAGCCACTTCGTCGAGGCCCTGGCTCATGCCGTCATCGACGCCGGCATGCGGGTGTCGTGGTTCTCCCTGGAGTCGCTCACCGCCATCATCGGCCGGGAGCACCAAGTGGTCAAGCTCGAGATCCTTGTGGGCGTCCCCGACGAGTGGATCGTCGACATCGCGGGCGGTTTGAACACCTCGGTCCAGGTCCAGGCCAAGAGCCTCGACGATCTCGCGGGCATGTTCGACTGGCTGAAGGACGAGATCGACGGCGAGCTCTATGCCGATCAGATCATCTGGCGGGAGAACGATCCGGGCACGTGGGACGTCACGTACCTGCTTGCTCTGCTGGCCTGCTTCAACATCTTCGAGTACCCGAACGAGGGCATGAAACACCCGGTCTGGGCCTACGGTCGCAAAATCGGCGTTCTCCGCTCTTTCGAGACGAACCCTGACCTGCTCAAGCGTCTGCGGCCCATCGCGAAAGACGTATTCCGCCTCCACGACATCGTCAGCGCTGAGGCCAAGGACCTCTACAACGAGCGCACCGGCGGGAAGTACGGGAAGTGGACCTTCGTTCAGAAGAAGCCCAGTCGCTACGTGTTTTCCGGGCACCCCGACGGTAACCAGATGTTGGGCGGCGCCTTGTTCCCGATCCTCGGCGCCTTCCGGTGGGCCGTGATCGAAGGCCCGGACGGCAACGCCCGTTGGGAAGGGACGTTCGATGACGTCTTGAGCCTCATGCGCAGCGTTCTCCCGGAACTTGTCACACTCACTGGTCAGGCCAGCCAGGACAACGGGCGCAACATCCACGCCTTGGGCCGGAGCTCTAACCACTGGAACAGCCTCCACGACAAGGTCGGGCTCAGATACCTCCAGCAGCAGAAGGCCGCCGCGGGAGGGTAGCAACTCCGGTCAACAGGCGCAGCGCCTCCCTGTGTGGCGCGGCGCCTGTTTCCGAGAGCGATAGTTGATCGGCTCCGCGCCGGCGGCGTGGGTGAGGGTACCTGCCCCAGGGGACGGTGTGAGAGTCCCGTGTTCGCCTTGGGCCACACACCCCCGCAGCCGGAACTGCCTGTTGCCCCTCGACCTGGCCGAGAGGACGAGGCGGGCCTATCGGCCCGTCGTCGCCAATCTCCCGGACCTGGGTGAAGCCTGATCCGACCCATTCGCCGCAGCCGGGGCAGGGGGTGATGGGGCGGCGCCGGGGGGTGGTCCGGGGCCCCCCGGCGGGGCGATCAGGTGGACGTTGGTGCTGCAGGAGTGGGTTATCCGGGACCGGGGAGCGGGAGTGTTCGCCGCTCCACCGGCGCCGGGGGACCTAGAACGCCTCCTCCTCGGGGACGTAGGTGGGCTGGGGCTCGGCCGAACCCTCTCGAAAGGAGGCCCGTCGTGAGCACTAAGCTCGCTCTACCACGACCTTGAAGCGGCGGTCGCCCTCGTGCTCCCACTCCTGGCGGCCACCAGGCGGGGTGTCAGAGCAGCCCGCCGGGCCGAAGTCCCGCAGGAGCGCAGCGACGAGGACACGTAGCCGCCTTGACGCCCCCGGCGGCCGTGCGATCGTGCTGCCGTATTGCCGCTGCTCACGCACTCGTCGTCGGCGAACAGGGCGACGGCTCACGTCACGTCACGTCACGGCACCGCCACCGACCGCACCATCCGCCGGTCGGGCCTCGTCGCGCAGGGAGTGGGGGGGGAAGGAGCTGGTACCCATGATAGAGTAGTAGTTATGGGTCGAGGACCCCAGCTGACCTGGGCGACGCAGAAGGTGCTCCTGGCCATGCTCGGGGCTCCCGCCGCCCAGCACTACGGGCTGGAATTGGCGCGAGAGGCCGAGCTCAAGTCAGGGACGATCTATCCGATCCTGGCCAGGCTTGAAGCCGCCGGGTGGATCGACGGCTACTGGGAGAACATCGACCCGAAGACCGAGGGTCGGCGCCCTCGCCGCTACTACCGGCTGACGAGTCCTGGAATCACCGCCGCGGTTTCCGCCCGGGACGCCCTGATCCAGGCGCTTCGTTCTGGCGCCGCCCGGTCCGGCCTCCCTAGCCCCGCTACCCCGGCGTTCGGATGAAGGCGGTCGCCATATGGGTCGTGGTCACCGCAGGTACCGTCCTACTTGCTGTGGTCGCCCTCGCCGCCCAGAAGGAGTACGAGTACTGGGCTCCGCGGGTCGGTGCCGTGCTCCTCAACCTCGCGTCATACGCCATTCCGAAGCCGACCCGAGAGGCCAGACGCTCCGAATGGCTGGCCGAACTCGACCTGCTCGCGAGGGAAGGCTATGGGTTTCTCTTCGCGGTCAGCGTCTTCCTATTCAGCCCGGGGACCGGCCTGGCTGATCGACGGGGCGCGGGGATTCCGGCGCCAGGTAGCACGTCGACCGGTGAGCCCGCGACTAACAACGCAACGCCGGCGCCCCCCGATCGGCCGATCTCACCTCGACGCGTGCCGCTTGCACCTCCACTCCCGCCGCTCGCACCTCCACGCCCGGGCTCACCTCGACGGTTGCCGCGCGCCGACGTCGACCCAGGCTGTTAGGAGCGTTTCCTGTGCCGAGCGGGGAATTCGACCATTAGAAGGCCGCTGCAGGTTGAATACAGCCTTCCGTTAGGCAGAGGAACGCTGACACGGAGATGATGCTGCAGACGAGAGAAAGCTGACCGAGAGCTGTCTGATGCCGCGCCCGGAAGGAGGGACGGGGCGGCCGACCGGGGGCTCAGCGGGGCCGCGGAACGGCGCCGGCACCTGCCGCACGGGCACCAGGTCGCGCCGGTACTGGCGGTGGACGCGCTCGGCCGTCTCCCGCGACTCCTGGACCGCCTTGGCCAGCTCCCGGCGCAGGCGGACGACCTCCTCCTCCAGCTCCATGACCGCCTTGACCCCGGCCAGGTTCAGCCCCGCCTCGGTGAGCTCGTGGATGCGCCGCAGGCGGGCGATGTCGTGCTCGGAGTAGCGGCGGCTACCGCCCCCCGTGCGGGCCGGGTCGAGGAGACCCCGGCGCTCGTAGATGCGCAGCGTCTGGGGGTGCATGCCGGCCAGCTCGGCCGCCACCGAGATGACGTACACCCCCCGTGCCGAAATCCCGTCAGCCATGGGTCATCCTCCCGTCAGATGACATTGTCATACCCCGAGGTGTGATCGCGGGGATTCCTTCGACGCCTCGGCCAGGGCTTCCACCGCGTCGCGCTCGGCCGCCGACAACTTGGTGGGGACGGCCACCTCCACCGTGACCAGCAGGTCGCCGACGCTCTTGGCCCCGACCACGCCCTTGCCCTTCACCCGGAAGGTGCGCCCCGACTTGGTGCCGGCCGGGATCCGCAGGACCACCGGCCCCTCCAACGTGGGGACGGTGATGTCGGCGCCCAGGACGGCCTCGGTGAAGGTGATGGGGACAGCGAGGGTGAGGTCGCGGCCCCGACGGGAGAAGAGGGTGTGGGGCGACACGTGGACGATGACGAACAGGTCGCCGGGCGTGCCGTTGATGCCACCGGAGCCGCCCTTGCCCTTGAGCCGGATGCGCTGGCCCTCGTCGACGCCGGCCGGGATGCGCACCTTGACCTGGCGGGGACGCACCTCCGACCCGGTGCCCTGGCACGTGGGGCACGGCGTCTCCACCTTCATGCCCCGCCCGCCGCACTCGGGGCAGGCCCGGCTGAAGGAGAACAGGCCCTGGTTGTCGTCGAGCACGCCTCGTCCCGCGCACTTGGGGCACACCACCGGGCTGGTGCCGGGGGCGGCGCCGGTGCCGTGGCAGGTGGAGCAGGTGGCCTCCGACGTGAGGTTGACGGTGGTGGTGGCCCCGTTGACCGCGTCGAGGAACGACAGGTGGAGCTCGGTCTCGTAGTCGTCGCCCCGCCGGGCGCCGGCGGAGGCCGCACTCCGGCCGCCCCCTGCGCCCCCGGCCCCGCCGAAGGGGCTGCCGCCGGCCCGGCCCCGTCCGAACAGGCCGCCCAGGAGATCGCCGAGGTCGCCCATGTTGTCGGTGGTGAAGCTGAACCCGCCCGGTGCGCCGGCCGCGCCCCCGGCCCCCGGTCGCCCCGGCCCCGGCCCGGCGAACCCGGCACCGGCCGCCGGACCCAGCCGGCGGACCTCGTCGTAGGCCTTGCGCTTCTCGGGGTCGGAGAGCACGTCGTAGGCGGCCGAGACCTCCTTGAAGCGGTCGTCCTTGCCCGCGGTCGACCCGCCGGGGTTGGCGTCGGGGTGGAACTGCTTGGCCAGCTTGCGGTAGGCGCGCCGGATCTCGGCCTCGGTGGCCGTCTTCGGCACGCCCAGGGCCTTGTAGTAGTCCTTCTCGAACCATTCGCGCTGCGGGGCGGCGGCGGCCACGGTGAACCTCGGCTCCCTCGTCCGTGCCCTAGCCCGTGACCTTCACCATCGCCGGGCGGACGACGCGGCCCTTCCAGCGGTAGCCGGGGCGGAGGACGGCGGACACCACCTGGGCCCCCTCGGGGTGCCCCTCGGCCGCGGGCTCGTGGGCCACCGCGTCGGCCTCGTTGGGGTCGAACTCCTGGCCGACGGGGTTGACCCGCTCGAGTCCCTCCTTGGCCAGGACGCCCACCAGCCGGGCTCCCACCTGCTCGAAGCCCTCGCCGTGGGCCTGGGCCCCGTCGAGCACGTCGAGCACCTCGAGCAGCTTGACGATCAGACCCTCGTTGGCCCGCTCGAGATGCTCGGTCTGCTGCTTGATCATGCGCTTGCGGAAGTTGTCGAAGTCGGCCCGCGTGCGGAGGAGCTGGTCGTAGTAGTCGTCGCGCTCGGCCGCGAGCACGTCGAGGTCGGTCATCACGGCCTCGGCCAGCTCATCGCCCAGCGTGTCCGGCGCGCCGGCGCCCCCTTCGGTGGGAGGCGCCGTCGCCGGCGGGTTCTGGTCGACGGGAGACCCGTCACCGGGCGGGCCGCTCTTGGAATCAGAGCGCACGTCGCTCACCGCGCTTCGTCGACGATCTCCGCGTCCACAACCTCGTCGTCGTTGGACGCACCGTCGCCGGAGCCGCCGCCGGGCGAGCCGGCGCCGTCGGCGGAAGCGGCGGTGGCCTCCGAGTAGAGCCGGGCGGAGACGGTCTGGGTGACGAGAGCCAACGCCTCGGTGTCGGCCCTGACCTTGGCCAGGTCGAAGCCCTTGAGGGAGTCCTTGAGGTGCTTGATGGCCTCCTCCAGGCGCTCCTTCTCGTCGGACGGTGAGGCGCTTGGCCTCGGACTCGTCCTCCCGGATCATGCGCTCGGTCTGGTACACCATCGTGTCGGCCTGGTTGCGGGCCTCGGCCTCTTCCTTGCGGGTGCGGTCCTCCTCGGCGTGGGCCTCGGCGTCGCGGACCATGCGCTCGATGTCGTCGCGGCTGAGGGCCGACTGACCGGTGATGGTCATCGACTGCTCCTTCTCGGTGGCCCGGTCCTTGGCCGACACGTGGACGATCCCGTTGGCGTCGATGTCGAAGGTGACCTCGATCTGGGGGATGCCCCGCAGGGCCGGGGGCAGGCCGACGAGCTGGAACTTGCCCAGCGTCTTGTTGTAGCTGGCCATCTCCCGCTCACCCTGCAGCACGTGGATCTCCACCGACGGCTGCATGTCCTCGGCGGTGGTGAACACCTCGGTGCGGCGGGTGGGGATGGTGGTGTTGCGCTCGATGAGCTTGGTCATGATGCTGCCCCGGGTCTCGATGCCGAGGGAAAGCGGGGTGACGTCGAGGAGCAGCACGTCCTTGACGTCGCCCTTGAGCACGCCCGCCTGGATGGCGGCGCCCACGGCCACGACCTCGTCCGGGTTGACGCCCTTGTGGGCGTCCTTCGACGTGATCTTGTAGACCAGCTCCTGCACCGCGGGCATGCGGGTGGAGCCGCCCACGAGGATCACGTGCTCGAGGTCGGCGGCGGTGAGGCCGGCGTCCTTGATGGCCTGCTCGAACGGCCCCCGGCACTGGTCGAGGAGGTCCTTGGTCATCTCCTGGAACTTGGCCCGGGTGAGCTTGGTGTCGAGGTGGAGGGGGCCGGCGTCGGTGGCGGTGATGAAGGGCAGGTTGATGGTGGTCTCCTGCACCGTCGACAGCTCGATCTTGGCCTTCTCCGAGGCCTCCTTGAGCCGCTGCACGGCCATCTTGTCCTTGGATAGATCGACGCCGTGCTCGTTCTTGAACGTGTCGACCAGCCAGTTCATGACCCGGTCGTCCCAGTCGTCGCCCCCGAGCTGGGTGTTGCCGCTGGTGGACTTCACCTCGAACACGCCGTCGCCGATCTCGAGGATCGACACGTCGAACGTGCCGCCACCGAGGTCGAACACGACGATGGTCTGCTCCGCGCCCTCCTTGTCGAGGCCGTAGGCGAGGGCGGCGGCGGTGGGCTCGTTGATGATGCGCAGCACCTCGAGGCCGGCGATGGCGCCCGCCTCCTTGGTGGCCTGGCGCTGGGCGTCGTCGAAGTAGGCGGGGACGGTGATGACGGCCTGGGTGACGGATTCGCCAAGGTAGGCCTCGGCGTCGCGCTTCAGCTTCTGCAGGATGCGGGCGCTGATCTCCTGGGGGTTGTACTTCTTGCCGTCGATGTTGACGGACCAGTTGGTGCCCATGTGACGCTTGACCGAGCGGATGGTGCGGTCGGGGTTGGTGATGGCCTGACGCTTGGCCACCTCGCCGACGAGCACCTCGCCGGTCTTGGAGAAGCCGACGACGGACGGGGTGGTGCGGCCGCCCTCGGCGTTGGCGATGACGGTGGGCTCGCCCGCCTCCAGCACGGAGACGACCGAGTTGGTGGTACCGAGGTCGATACCGACGGCCTTGGGCATGAGAATTTCCTCCCGGAACGTACGGAGATGTGTTGGGCAACGGTAGCAAAGTTGAGTCGACCCTTATCAAGGAGCGACAGAAGCACCGTATTCCCGATCGGGGGACTACCGGGCGCGGCACGCTCGCCCTGGGAATGTCATGCTTCGCACCTCATGGCGAACGTGCGGGTCAAGCTCACCTTCCCCGAGCAGCTGATCAAGCAGCCTCTCCTGGGTCGCCTGGAGCGGATGTTCGAGGTGCTGCCCAACATCCGCCGGGCCAACATCGAGGACGACTTCGGCTGGATCGTCTGCGAGCTCACGGGCACGCCCGACGCCGTCGACAAGGCCCTGGCCTGGCTGCAGGACGAGGGCGTCGAGGTCAGCCACCTGGGCGACGTCGTCGAATCCTGACCGGGTCGTTCCTGAATGGTAGCGCCGTCGTTCTGAGCTAGACCACTCCCGTCCTCCGCAAGCTCTTCCTCGCCTTCGTCATCGTTGTCGCCGGCATCCTCGTCGTCGCCGACCTGGCCGGGCGCGGGCTGGCCGAGGACCAACTGCGGCAGCGGGTGGCGTCCCGGGTGCAGGCGGCCACGTCAGAACCGGTGGGACCGGTGTCGGCCAAGATCTCGTCGTTCCCCTTCGTCGGCCGGCTGCTGGTGGCGGGGGAGATCTCCCAGGTCGACGTGGCCGTCCGTCGACCTCACCGTGCGGGGGGTGACGTTCGCCTCGGTCGGCGTCCGGCTGCGGTCGGTGAAGATCGATCGGGACGCGCTGCTGGAGGACCGGCGGGTGGTGCTGGCCAGCATCGGGCGGGGGACGGCGGTGGTCGAGATCGCGGGCGACGAGATCTCCCGGCTGCTCGGGGTCACGGTGGTGCTGGAGGAGGGGAACGCCCGGGTGTCGGTGGGCGGAGCGCTGGTGCCGGTGTCGGCCCGGGTGGACGGGAACACGCTGGTGGTGACCGCGGCCGGGATCACCCTGCCCGACATCGACATCCCCCAGCTGCCCCTCGTCTCCTGCCTGACCGGGACGGAGATCCTCGCCGGCCGCCTGCGCCTCACGTGCGACGTCGACCAGGTGCCGGTGGAGCTGGCCGGCCGCTCGTTGCAGGTGCAGCTCTAGACGGCCGGGCTACCAGTCGAGGGTGCCGGTGAGGCCTTTGAAGGGGCCGACGACGGCGGTGGTGATCCAGCCGCCGTAGAAGCCGCCCGGCTGGGGCTGGACGGCCTCGCCCCCGAGAAGGCACTCCACCCGGCCCGGGTAAAAGCCGATGTAGCCGGCCATGGCCTCGTAGCCGGGAAGGGGGTTGTCGTAGGTCCAGGCCGCGTCCCTCGATCGCTTGTCGCCCACGACCACGTCGAAGTACCGGGCGTCGCCCTTGAACTCGCAGAACGACGTGGAGCCGCTGGGCTCGAGGACATCGGGCTCCAGGCTGTCGGGGGGCACGTAATAGACCGGCGGATGGCTGGTCTCAAGCACCCGCAGGGGGGCGTCGGTGAAGCAGATGCCCTGTCCCGCGAAGTAGACATCGATCTCCTCGTCCACCGCCTCTAGGCGGGGCGGGCGGGGATAGTCCCAGACGGACTCCTGCCCGGGGCCGGGGGGGACCGGGTTCGGTTTCATGTCCCACCAGTATCCGGCACAGTGGCGGGGTGGACGAACACGCGGCGGCCCTGGCCGCGGCCATCGAGGACGTCCTTCCGGCGTGGGTGGAGCGGTCGGTGGTGGCGGTGATGGTGGCGGCGGGCGTCGAGCCCTCGGCGGGGGTGATGGCCGACGCGGCCGAGGGCGGGCGGCGGGCGGCGATCGAGGTCGGGGCCGAGGTGCGGGCGCTGCTGGGCCTCGACATCGACGAGCAGCGGTCGACTCCCCTCACGTTGCTGCGGGGCGCCGTCCGCTACCCGACCGAGGTGTTGGCCCGGGCCGGCGTGGAGCCGACGGGGGAGCGCGACGATGTGCGGGTGCGGCTGTTCCCCGACGACGTCTACGACCTGTCCCCCGCCGCCTTCGCCGACCTCGACCCCCGCCTCACCGAGCCGGGCCTGGTCTGGGGCGCCTCCAAGGCCTACGAGCACCTCCGCCGGCACAAACCCGAGAAAGAAGACGTCTGAGCATGCGCATCGCCGCCTACGTACCCGACCTGATGGACCGCTCCAAGGTGGCCGCCGCCGGCGACGTGACGTTCGTCAACCGTCCGGAGGGGTTGGCGGGGGTGGAGGCCGACCTGGTGGTGGTCGACCTCATGCGGCCGGGGGTGCTGGAGGCGCTGGCCGGCGTGTCCGGCCGCGTCATCGGCTTCGCCCGCCACACCGAGCCGGCCCTCATGGCCGCGGCCCAGGCCGCCGGCTGCGACGTCGTCCTCCCCAGATCCTCGTTCTTCGCCCAACTGGACGAACTGCTCTCCGGCGGCTGAGCCGCTCCTGCCCACCTCTGTTGGGTGTGCAGTTGCGTGGGATATACCGACGTAACTGCACACCAAACGCGGCGCAGACGCCAGGGCGGCGAGGTCTTTGGCGCGTAGAGGTCGCCAGGCGACCGCGGCGCGCCGCGAAACGGTCAGCGGCGGTCGCTCGGGCGTTGCCAGCCGGTGTCGCTGATGGGGCGGGGCTCGAAGAACAGGCAGTCGTCGGGGCAGGCGAAGGGGGCCTCCTCGGCCATGTCGAGACGGCAGCGCTCGACCACGTCGCCGGTGGGTAGCGACCGATGGGAGTAGTGGCGGCAGTCCGCCTTCACGCTCACGGCCGGCCATCTTCGCAGATCGGCAGCACGGTAGGGTCGGAACCGGTGAGCGATCTGGACGCCGGCCGCGCCGTTTCGAGCCACGACCTGCGGCGATGGAGCGAGGCCCTGGCCGCCATCGCCCGCACCGGCCTGGGCTTCACCGACAGCCTCTACGAGCGGGAGCGGTTCGAGGAGGTCCTGCGGGTGGCGGCCGACATCGGGGTCGCCGCCGGGTACCGGCCGGCAGCGGGTCTCGAGGCCCCCGAGGCCCTGGTGGAGGAGTGGCTGGCCCTCGTCGGCCAGGGCGTCGCCGGGTACGTGACGCCCAAGGTGGCCATCGGGGCCGTCGTCGGCAACGAGGCGGGCGAGATCCTCCTGGTCCAGCGGGGCGACTCCGGGATGTGGCTGTATCCCACCGGCTGGGCCGACGTCGGCTACTCGCCGGCCGAGGTGGCGGTGAAGGAGGTCCTGGAGGAGACGGGGATGCTGGTCGAGCCCGTCCGCCTCATCGCCGTGCTCGACGGCCTGCGGCTCGGGTTCACCAGCATCCCCCTGTACTCCCTGGTGTTCCACTGCCGGCTGGTCGGCGGCGAGCTCCGGCCCCACCCCCTGGAGTGCCGCGCCGTGGGCTGGTTCGCAGAGGACGACCTGCCGTCGCCCCTCGCCGGGGCCGGCCGCTGGCGGGTGCCCGCCTTCGAGGCCATCCGGGGCGAGCCGGTGGAAGTGCTGTTCGACCAGCCCCGCCAACCCCTCTGGCGCACCGGCGCAACCGGCGGCGCCGGGAACGACGAACTACCGTAACCCCGGTCCTCAGGAGGTCGTCTTCTTGCTGCTGCTGCGTCGTTTCCGTCGTCGAAAGGCCGTGTCCGACCCGCTCTCCGTGGTCAGCCGCTTCGTCGACGCGGCCAACCGCCATGACGCCGACGCCATCGCCAAGTGCCTCCACCCCGACTTCGAGAGCATCCAGCCGATCTACCCAAGCCGCAACTTCCGGGGATCGATGCAGGTCAAGCGCAACTGGCAGGCCATCTTCGAGAGTGAGCCCGGCTTCCGGCTGAGCCTGGTGCGGTCGGCCGCCCACGAGAACACGGTGTGGGTCGAGCTCCACGGCGCCGGGCGCGACGTCGAGGTGGCGGGCGTCTTCATCATGGGCGTGGAGGACGAGCTGGTCCGCTGGACGCGGGTGTACAGCGCGGTCGTCGAGCAGCCGCCGCCCAAGATGGCCACCCACGAGCCGACGCCGACGGCGGCGGCCGACGAAGCCGCCACCATCCACGAGGAGGCCGAGGCCCTCCGTCGCCTCATCGACGCCGGCCGCCCGACGGAGGGCGCCGCCGTCGCCTCCGCCGAGGAAGCGGTCACGGCCGGCGACGAGGCCTTCGCCCCGCCCGCCGACGACGCCGCCTTCGACGCCCTCCTCGATGACACTCAGGTCGCGGCCGACGAGTCCCCCACCGTGGTCGCAGCCGACGACGCCGCCGCCGATGCGGCTGTCGAGGACGAGTCCGACGAAGACGAAGATGAGGACGACGAGGACGATGACGACGACGACTCCGAGTACGACGACGAAGACGAGTACGACGAGGACGATGACGACGAGGACGACGATGACGACGACGACGACGACGGGTCGCCGGCGGACGAGATCGTCGATTCCGAGGCTCAGGTCGCCAACGACGAGGACGCCGACGACGACGAGTACGACGGCTTGGACACAGCCGAGGTGCCGGCGGTCGAGGCGGTCGTGGCCGACGCCGAGTTGCCCAACCCCTACGCCGATCCCGACGCCTTCTGGCAGGAGGGCGAGCTGCACGACCTCGTCGGCAGCTCCCCGCGCCGTTCCGGCCGCGACGGCACGGTCACGATCGACGAGGACGCCCCCGTCATCGACCTCAACGGCCGGCGGTCCGAGGCCGACGACGACCCCGAGGGTGACGACCAGTCCCACCGCTCCGGACGCCGCCGCGGCGGCCGCCGCCGCCGCTGACCCCGCCGTTCGTTGTCCGAGGCCGACGACGACCCCGAGGGTGACGACCGGTCCGACCCTGTTCCCGGACACCGCCGGGGCGGTCGCCGCCGCCGCTGACACGCCGTTCGTCGTCCGAGGCCGACGATCCCGAGGGTGACGACCAGTCCCCACTGTTCCGGACGCCGCCGGGGCGGTCGCCGCCGCTGACTCTCGGCGGTCCGAGGCCGGCCACGACCCCGAGCGTGACGAACCAGTCCCACCGCTCCGGACACGGGGCCGCTGGCACGGCGTTCGTCGACCGGAGCTCCGGCTGCCTTACGGTTAACCGACAGGCGTTGAACCGGAGATTTCGCCGCTCCCGGGTGCTCCCAAGTCGGTCAAGCAGGCGGTATGAGCTGCTCCAGGAGGGCGGAGATGATCGACGTCTGGCCGGCTGAGTGCTCCCAGGCGTCGCCGATGCCCTGGTGGTCGGCCAGGCCGGCGGCGTCGGGCGGTCGGCCCAGGGCCTCGACGCAGGCCGCGGCCAGGGTGGCCGGCTCCACCTCGTCCCCGTAGGCGGGGAACGCCTCCAGCCCCTCCCAGAGGGTGGCCGGGGCGGCCGCCGGCGCCGATCCCGCGCCCAGGGCGGCCGAGATCTCGTCGAAGACCTCGTAGGTGCCCATGCCCGTCGGCCGGCGGTACCCGGCGACCGGATGGAGACGCCATTCCACCGTGATCCCGCCCGGCCCGTCGTCGCGCAGCCACACCTGTGAGCCGTTGACGTAGGCGTCGACCGGAGGCCCGAAGCGCTCGTCGAGCGCCACCAGCAACTCGTCCGACAGCTTCCACACACACGTCGGCGTCCGGGAGGCCATGCCCCCAGTGTGGCCGCCCTTCCCTGCCACTATGGGACGGTGACCCGGCGCCCCTTCCGCCTGGTGGTGGGCGTCCTCATGGTGCTCGCCGCCTGCACCGGCGGCAAAGGCGACGGCGACGGCGACCGGGCCACCCCGTCCACCACCGCCCCCGCCGCCACCGGGCCCACCACCCCCAACGGACCGGCCCCGTCCTTGCCGCCCGCCACCGAGCCGTCGTGCCCGACCATCCCCGCCCGGGCCGAGCCGCCAGCGGACCGTCCCCGCTACGTCCTCCACGCCGACGTCCGGCCGGGGGAGGGCCGCGTCGTCGGCGATCTCCAAGTCGCGTTCACCCCCGACCTCCCCACCGACGAGATCGTCTTCCGGCTGTGGCCCAACGGCCCCCGCCCCTCGGTCACCGGAGCGCACCTCGACGCCGGCCCCGTCACCGTCGACGGCGTCGCTGCCCCCGCCACCATGGCCGACGACACCACCCTGGTCGTCGACCCCGGCCGCACCATCGCCGCCGGCACCACCGTCGACGTGGCCCTGCCCTGGCAGCTCGCCGTGCCCGCGCCGGCCAACGACCGCCTGTCCCTCGACGACGACTCCATGCGCCTCGGTTCGTTCTTCCCGATCCTGCCCTGGGAGCCGGGCGTGGGGTGGGCCCGGGAGGCGGCGGTGGGCGACTTCGCCGAGGCCTCCACCGCGCCCACCGCCGACTTCGACCTCACCGTCACCGTCCCCTCCGGCTACACCGTCCTCGCCAGCGGCGAGCCCCAGGCCGACAACCCCAACCACTTCGTCGCCACCGCCATGCGCGACGTCGCCCTGTCGGTCGGGCATTTCACCGACCTCGCCACCACCGTCGCCCACGCCCCCCAGGAGGTCACGGTCACCGTCGGCCGTCACGACGGCATGCCCGGCGACGCCCACATTCTCCTCGCCCAGGTGGTGGAGGTGCTGCAGGCGTTCGGCACCCGCTACGGCCCGTACCCGTGGAAGACCCTCACCCTCGCCCTCACCCCCGGCCTCGGCGGCGGGATCGAGTACCCGTCCCACATCATGCAGGGACCGTTCACCGAGGGCGAGATCACCACCCACGAGGTCGGCCACATGTGGTTCTACGGGCTGGTGGGCAACGACCAGGGACGTGACCCGTGGCTCGACGAGGGCCTGACCACCTTCGCCGAGGCCCGCCACGACCAGTTGCTCGACCTCTACGAGGAGATCCCCATCCCCCGCACCGCCGCCGGACGGCTGGACGAGCCCATGTCGTACTGGACGCTCCGGCCCGACGCCTACCAGGACGGGGTCTACACCCAGGGGGTCCAGGCCCTGATCGCCCTGGGCCCGCCCGAGCTGGTCGACTGCGCCCTGCGGGTCTACGTGGCCCAGAACGCCTACCGCATCGCCACCTCGGCCGACTTCGTCGCCGCGGCCGCGGCCGTGTTCCCCGACGCGGAGCAGAAGCTGGCCATCTTCGGGATCGAGCCGTAGGCCCGCTACCGCCCGCTCGCCGGCGGATCAGTCCTCGGTCTGCTCCCGGAGGAAGCGCTCGAGCTCGTCGGCCAGGGCGTCGCCCGACATCAGCTCCAGGCTGGCGCTCTCCTCGGGGTCGTCGGCGTTGTCCTCCAAGCGGCGAACGTAGGCAGCCACGTCGTCGTCGCTGTCGACCACCTCGCTCACCTGCCGCTCGTAGTCGGCCGCCATGACCTGGAGGTCGGCGGTGAACAGCGATGTCGACAGGAGGCGGGCGGCCCGCTCCACCAGGGCCAGCGACGCCTTGGGCGACGGGGTGGCGGCCACGTAGTGGGGGACGGCCGCCCATAGGGAGGCGGACGGGATCTCGGCCCGGCTGAAGGCCTCGTGGAGCACGCCGACGATGCCGGTGGGGCCCTCGTAGGTGGACCGGGTGAGGCCCAGGCGTTGCACCAGCTCGTTGTCGGCGGCGGTGCCGGTGACCCGGACGGGACGGGTGTGGGCCACGTCGGCCAGCAAGGCGCCCATGGTGACCACCAGCTCCACGCCGAGGGAGGTGGCCACCGCCACCAGCTCCTCGGTGAACGTCCGCCACTTGAGCTGGGGCTCGGTGCCGAGGAGCACGATCACGTCCCGGGAGGTGCCCGGCAGGGAGGCGGCGGACAGCTCGTTCGAAGGCCATGCGATCTCGCGGCCGAGGTCGTCGTTGAGCTGGACGTGGGGCCGGGTGGACGAGAAGTCGAAGAAGTCCTCGGGGTCGATGGTGGCGAACTGCTTGGCCTGCCACCGGTCGCGGAGATAGCGGACGGCGGACGAGGCCGCGTCGCCGGCGTCGTTCCATCCCTCGAAGGCGGCCAGCAGCACCGGACGCCGCAGCGTCGGACGGGACTCCCACAGCACGTGGTCCATCACGTCGAGAGTACCCGGGTGGGGGTCGTACGCCCCCCTGCCCCGGTCAGCGCCGGAGGAGGGCCTGGATGCCGCCGTCGAGGTCGGTGGCCCGGTGGAACCCGAGCTGTTGGAGGCTGAGGGCGGCCAGGCTGGAGGCGTAGCCCTCGTTGCAGACCACCACCACCTCCTGGTCGGTGTCGGTGACCTCGGGGATGCGGTGGGGCGTCGTCGGGTCGAGCCGCCACTCGAGGACGTTGCGGTCGACGACCACCGCGCCCTCCAACTCGCCGTCGCGGGCGCGCTGCTCGATCGGTCGGATGTCGACGAGCAGGGCGCCCCGCCGGCGGAGGGCGGGCATCTCGTCCGCCGTCGGCCGGTGGGGAAGCCGGCGGCGGACGTCGGCCAACACCTCGTCGATGCGGGACTGGGACTCTGTCATGCGGTGATGTCGGCCGGCTCGGTGGGGAGGACGGAGATCGCGTTCGTCGGACCAGGCTTCCACACCCCGTGGACCAGCGTCGGCTTGAAAGGATGGCGGGATGCAGCTTCATGTGCGCATGTCGGCCCGGGACCCGGGGGAGGCCCACCGGGCGTCGACTCCGTTGGAGCTGTTCTTCGACCTCACGTTCGTGGTGGCCGTCGCTCAGGCCGCCTCCGGCCTGCACCACGGGCTGGTCGAGGGTCACGGCGGGGATGCCCTCGTCGCCTACCCCCTCGTGTTCTTCGGCATCTGGTGGGCGTGGATGAACTTCACCTGGTTCGCGTCGGCCTACGACACCGACGATGCCGCCTACCGCCTGGCCGTGATGGTGGTGATGACGGGCGTGCTGATCGTGGCCGCCGGCGTCCCCGGGGTCTTCGACGGCGACTACGGGGTCACCGTGGCCGGGTACGTGGTGATGCGGCTGGCGATGGTGGGCTTGTGGCTGCGGGCGGCGGCGTCGCATCCCGAGGGACGGGCGTGCGCCCGGCGCTACGCGGCGGGCATCGCCGTCCTCCAAGTGGGCTGGGTGGCCCGGCTGGCCCTGCCCGACGGCCTGGCCGTCCCCACCTTCCTCGTGCTGGTGGCGGGCGAGCTGGCCGTGCCCCTGTGGGCCGAGGCCCGGGGCCGGACGGCGTGGCACCCCCACCACATCGCCGAGCGTTACGGCCTGTTCACGATCATCGTGCTGGGCGAGGCCATCCTGGCCGCCAGCATCGGCGTGCAGGCCGCCCTCGACGACCACGCCCCGTTCGGCGACATCGCCACCGTCGTGGTCGGAGGCCTGCTCATCGTGTTCTCGATGTGGTGGGTGTACTTCGACATGCCCGCCGAACAGCTCGTCGACCGGGCTCGTCAGGCCTCCTCGGAGCGACTGTCGGGGGCGTTCGCCTGGGGCTACGGGCACTACCTCGTGTTCGCCGGCGCGGCCGCCGTCGGCGCGGGCCTGGCCGCGGCCGTCGACCAGGCCACCCACCACTCCTTGCTCACCGATCTGGAGACGGGGTTCGCGGTCACGGTCCCGGTGGCCGTCTACCTGGTGACCGTCTGGGCCCTGCACGTCCGCTCCAAGCGCCCCGGCTGGCACCGCCGGTTCGCCGTGCCGGTGGCCGTCGTGCTGATCCTGGGGGCCAGCGCCACCCCCGAGCCGGTGCTGGTCACCGGCCTCCTCCTGGCCACGCTGGTCGCCCTCAGCGTCGCTATCAACCGACCCCAACCCGCGGGCCATCGCCCCGCGAGCAGAGGCTGACGTCCGAGCGGCTAGGCCGACGGTCTGGTGGCCACGACCACCTGGACCCGCTGGTCCAAGGGGATGCCGGCCGGGGTCCGCCGGGCGTCGAGCTCGGCGAACGCATCCTGCCGGAGGGCCTCCAAGGCGTCGGGCGGGAGGATCTCGTAGAAGGCCCGCATCCCGTTCGACCAGCCCCAGTCCCACCAGCCCTGGGCGTCGGGAAAATGGAAGTCGACCCGCACCTGGTCCTGGTGGGTGATCTCGAAGCCGGCCGCGGCCAGGGTGGCGGGAAGGTCGAAGTCCTCCCGGTACGGCACCGCCATCGGCCGTTCCGCCCGGGGGAAGTACTTCCCGAACACCTCACCGATGAACTCCCAGCCGGGGCTGGCGGAGGGGACGTTCATCACGCACCTGCCCCCGGGCACCAGCACCCGGAAGGCCTCCGATGCGGCCGCGGGCGGGTCGGGAAGCAGGTGCAGGACCATCTGCGACAGGACGACGTCGAAGCTGCCGTGCTCCATGTCGAGGGCCTGGGCGTTGCCGACGCGGACGGTGGCGTTCTCCACGCCGGCCGCTTCCAGGTCGGCGCCCAGGAGGGCCACCATCTCCTCGGCCAGGTCGATGCCCACCACCCGGCCCATGGGTCCGACGGCCACCGACGCCGGGAGCAGGGTGGCTCCCCGGCCGCAGCCCATGTCGAGCACCCGCTGGCCGGGCTCGAGGGCGGCCGCCTCCACCAGCAGGGCGCCGAAGGACGCGAAGAAGGGGATGACGCTGTCGTAGCGGTCGGCGGTGCGCCCGAAGACGGCGGCCACCTCCCTGTCATCAAAGGTGGTGGCGTCGAACTCATCTGCTCCCGGGCTCATGGGGTTCCCCTCTCCACCGGGACAGTGAAGCCGATCGTGGCCCCACCCTCGGCACCGTTGGCGGCCCACATCGTCCCGCCATGGGCGACGACGAGGTCGCGGGCGATGGACAGGCCCAGGCCGCTCCCCTTCGAGTCGGCCGACCGGGTGAAGCGCTCGAAGACGGTGGGGAGCTGGTCGGCGGTGAAGCCGGGGCCCGAATCGACCACGGTGAAGGCCACCCGGCCCTCGGGTGCGGGGGCCACGGCGACGGTCACCTCGCCGCCGGCCGGCGTGTGGCGCACCGCGTTCGACAGGAGGTTGGCCAGCACCTGGCCGATGCGGGTGGGGTCGACGTCGAGCTCGGGCAGGCCGTCGGCGATCGTGGCCTCCAGCCGAACCCCCTTGCGGGCGGCGAGGGCGGCGTGGCCCTCCACCGCGTCCGCCACCAGGGCCGACGGGTGGGTCGGCTCGGGGTGGAGCGTCAGGCGGCCGGCGTCGGCCAGGGCCAGGGTGTGGAGGTCGTCGACCAGCCGGCCCAGCACCTGGGTCTCCTCCAGCAGCGAGGCCAGGTGGCGCTCGTCGCGGGGGTGGATGCCGTCGATCTGGGCCTCGATGCCGCTCTGGAGGACGGCCAGGGGCGTGCGCAGCTCGTGGGTGACGTCGGCCAGGAACCTCCGCCGCTGCTCCTCGGTGGCGGCCAGGCGGACGGCCACCTCGTTGATGGTCGTGGCCAGCGACCGCAGCTCCCGGGGGCCGGCCGGGGTCACCCGCACGTCGTAGTCGCCCCGCCCGAGGCGCTCGGCCGCGCCCAGGAGCTCCCCCACCGGGCCGCCCAACCGGTGGTAGGCCCGTTTGGTCGCAATCCCCCCGACGACCAGGACCAAGGCGACGATCACCAGCGGCCATGGCCCTCGCCCGCCACCCGCCGCCGGCCCCGGGCCCGGCACCGGCGGGGGTTGGCGTCCGGTCCAGTGCCAGCCGTTGAGGGCGGCGCCGACGACGAAGCCCAGCCCCACCAGCAGCGCGACGATCCCAAGCGCCCCGGCCAGGAACCGGCGGCGGAAGTGCGGCGGCGCCATGGGCCAGGGCGGACCTCCCGGCGGCGGCCATCCCTCCCCCTCCGGCCACCACGGCGGACGGCCCCGGCCCCCGCCCCAGCCGCCGCCCCTCACTCGGCCTCGGCGAAGCGGTAGCCGACGCCGTGGACGGTGAGGAGGTAGCGGGGCCGATGGGGGTCGGGCTCGAGCTTGCGGCGGATGTTCTTGACGTGGGCGTCGATGGCCCGCTCGTAGGACTCCACCGCCAATCCGTGGATCACGTCGAGCAGTTGGGACCGGGTGAAGACCCGTCCCGGCTGGCGGGCGAGGTGGTCCACCAGCTCGAACTCGGTGGCGGTGAGCTCGATTGGCCGCCCGCCGACCATGACCCGCCGCCGCTCGGGGTCGATGGCCACGTCGCCCACCGTCACCGGGCCGCGGCTGTCTTCGTCGGCCAGGCCCGCGGCCGCCCGCTCGGTGCGGCGGAGGACGGCCCGCACCCGGGCCACCAGCTCCCGGGGGCTGAAGGGCTTCACCAGGTAGTCGTCCGCCCCCAGCTCGAGGCCGAGGACCCGGTCGACCTCGTCGCTGCGGGCGGTGAGCATGATGATGGGCACGGGCCCCCGCCGCTGGAGCTCGCGAGCCACGTCGAGCCCGTCGATGCCGGGCAGGCCGAGGTCGAGGACGACCAGGTCGGGGGCGACGGCCCGGGCCTGGGCCAGGGCCGTCGTCCCGTCACTGGCGGTGTTCACGGTGAACCCGGCGTCGACCAGGTAGTCCCTGACCACCTGGAGGATCTTGGGCTCGTCGTCGACCACCAGCACGGTCCTGGTCACGGCACCATCTCAGCCGGTCGGCGGCGTGGGTGCGCCGGCGCCGGACTCGCTTGCTCGCTGCTCCTCGTGGGCCCGCCGGTGCCAGTCGTCGATGCTCGGCCGGGGACCGCAGCCGCCACCGGGGCCGTAGCCGCCCGGGCCGTAGCCGCCGGGGCCCCAGCCACCGGGGCCGTAGCCGCCGTGGCGGGCCCGACTGACGAGCAGCACCACCAGGCCGATGCCGAGCAGGGGGAAGAGGAAGAAGCCCGGTCCCGGGCCGTAGCCCCAGGGGCCGCCGCCCCAATGAGGGTCTTCGATCACCCGGACGACCTGGCCCTCGCCGCCCACGGGCGCCACCACGTGTGCGGCGCTGCCCGGCTCGGAAGCCTCCGAGGGCCACGGTGACGAGCAGTCCCGCGGCCAGCACCCCGGCCAGGACTCCGGTCCACACCTTGCGGTTGTTCATGTCTCGCTCCTTTGGTCGCGTTGGTGACCTCAGGATCAGCCTCGATTGTGAACAGAAGATGGAGACGGTACGGAACTTTCGGGACCCACCATCTCGCCCAGGCGGCGGGTGAGGTAGCGGCGGTCGGCGTCGTTGGCGGCGAGGGCGAGTGCTTCCCGGTAGGCGGCGGCCGCCTCCGGCCGGCGGTCGAGTCGGCGCAGGAGGTCGGCCCGGGTGGCGGGCAGCAGGCGGTAGCCGGCCAGCGCCCCCGACGCCTCCAGCCGTTCGACGAGGGCCAGCCCGGCCGCGGGACCATCGGCCATGGCCACCGCCACCGCCCGGTTGAGCTCGACCACCGGCGAGGCGACGAACCGGGCCAGCTGGCGGTAGAGCCCGGCGATCTCGGCCCAGTCGGTGTCGGCCGCCCGCGGGGCAGTGGCGTGGCAGGCGGCGATGGCGGCCTGGACCTGATACGGCCCCGGCTCCCCCCGGCGGAGGGCGGCGTCGAGCGTGGCCACGCCTTCCTCGATGGCGGCCTCGTCCCATCCCGACCGGTCCTGGTCTTCCAGGGGGACGAGGTCGCCGGCGGCGTCGATCCGGGTGTCGCGGCGGGAGTGGTGGAGGAGCATCAGGGCGAGCAGGCCGAGGGCCTCGGGCTCGTCGGGCATGAGCCGGGCCAGGGTGCGGCCCAGGCGGATGGCCTCCGCGCACAGACCGGTGCGCACCAGGTCGCCGCCGGCGGTGGCCGCGTAGCCCTCGTTGAACAGCAGGTAGATGACGGCCAGCACCGACACTGTCCGCTCCGGGAGGAGATGGGCCGGCGGCACCCGGTAGGGGATGGCCGCGTTGCGGATCTTGCGCTTGGCCCGCACCAGGCGCTGGGCCATCGTCGGCTCGGGGACGAGAAAGGCGCGGGCGATCTCGGCCGTGGTCAGCCCGCCCAGGGTGCGGAGGGTGAGGGCGACCCGGGCGTCGAGGGCGAGGGCGGGGTGGCAGCAGGTGAAGATCAGCCGCAGCCGGTCGTCGCCGATACCGCTGTCCCCATCCCCGTCACCGTCCCCGCCCTCGTACCCGTCCGGGTCGTCCGGCCCTTCGTCGTCCGAAGCGGTCACGGCCGCCTCCTGGGCCTTGGAGGCGCCCACCGCGTCCCGCCGCAGGCGGTCGAAGGCCCGGTTCCGGGCGGTGGTCGTGAGCCAGGCGCCGGGGTTGCGGGGGACGCCGTCGGTGGGCCACCGCTCCAGGGCGCGGGCGAAGGCGTCCTGGGCGCACTCCTCGGCCAGGTCCCAGTCGCCCGTGGTCCGGATGAGTGTGGCCACCACACGACCCCACTCCTCACGAAACGCCCGGGCGACCGCGACCTCGACGTCGTCCAATCACATCTCCCAGATGGGCCGGACCTCGACGGTGCCGTTGCCGGCGGCGGGAACCTTCGACGCCACTTCGATGGCCTCGTCGAGATCCTGGCACTCGACGACGTAGTAGCCGCCGATCTGCTCCTTGGTCTCGGCGAAGGGCCCGTCGGCGCTGAGGACCTCGCCGTTGCGGACCTGGACGGTGGTGGCGTCGGTGGTCGGACGCAGCCGGTTGCCGTCCTTGAGCACGCCCCGGCCCACCATCTCCTCCGCGAACTGGGCGTAGCCGGCCATCATCTCCTGGCCCTCCTCGGGGCTCAGGGCGGCCAGGGCCGACTCGTCGTTGGCGATCAACAGCAGGTAGCGCATGTGGATTGCTCCTCCTCGTGGGGTTCTCTGCCCGGACGACGAACGGGATCCGCCGGATCGACAGGCGGCGGACCAAGAAATTCGGACAGGTCGAAATGCTCGACCACCGCCCCGGACGGACCCCCGCCTACCCCCGCAGGAGGCGGCGGAAGGTGGCGGGTGGGGGTGGGGGGACGCGGCGGCGCTCCTCGTCCGTCGTCGCCCGGCGCCGGCGCACTTCCAGGCGGAGGCTCTCCTCGCCCTTGGCCATGGCCCACCGGTGGTTGGCGGCGAAGGCGGGCTTGAGCAGCCACGCCAGCCGCCGCAGCAGGGGCTTGCTCGCCGCGACCCGCCAGTCGTAGGTGACGACGACCTCGGGGCCGTCCTGCTCGAACGTCCACCGGCCGGTGCCGGTGAGGTCGCCGAGCGCTTCGATGGCGAAGCCCTCGTCGGTGATGGGCTCGGTGAGCTTGAGGTTCCACGTCAACGTGTACGGCGCCCACCCCTTGGTGTGCAGTTCGCTCACGCTGCCGACGAAGTCGGGGCCGCCCTCCTCCAGCCGGCGGACGGTCAGGTACACCGACGGCCACCACTGGGGGAGGGTGTCGGCGTTGCTGAGGACGTCCTTCACCTCGGCGATGGTGCCCGGCACCCGCCAGACGGTCACGAAGTGGTAGTCGGAGGCCATTGCGCCGTCCGGGACGGTACACCCGGAGCGGGAGATTCTACCGGCCGGTCCTGGACTCGGAGTCGCCGCCCGTGTGGGCCCGGGCCCGGGACAGCGCCTGGAGCCGGACGAGCTCGGCCCGGGCCGCGGTGCAGGCGGGGTGGTACTGGTCGGCTGCGATCTCCTGGACGAGCTCGACGCCCTGCGGCGCGATGGCGGCGAGGGCGGCCACCGCCGTCTGCACGAGGGCGGGGGAGGGGCCGAGGAGGGTGACCCGGAGGGTGGGGACGGCGGCGGTGGCGCCCAGGCGTCCCAGCGCCGTCACCGCCTCCGCCACCAGCGCGGCTGGTCCCGACGGCACGCAGGCCAGGAGCGGCTCGATCGCCCGGGGCGAACCGATGCGGCCCAGGGCCCGGGCGGCGCGCACCCGGACCTCGGTGGCGGGGTCGTGCTCGAGGAGGTCGACCAGCTCGTGAAGGTGGTCGAGGGTCTGGACCCGCCCCAACAGCTCCACCGCCAGGGCCCGGGTGGATGCGGACGCATGGGTGAGGCAAGGGTGCAGGGCCGACAGCGGCCAGTCCCGGATCTGCTCGATGGCGTCGGCGACGACGTCGACCGGTATGGGATGCCGGCCTTCGACCGCCCCCAGGAGCGCGGTCGCCCCCGTCGGCTGGCCGAGCCGGCCGAGGGCCCGGGCCGCGGCCTCCCGCACCTCGGGCCGGTGGTCGTCGAGAAGGGGGACCAGGTCGAGCACGGCGTACGACGACCCGAGGTCGCCGAGCAGCTGGCAGGCGGTGATCCGGACGTGGGGCCGGTGGCTGTGGCACCGCTGGCGGGCAGAGGTGGTGGCGCCCCGGGCTTCGAGCAGCTGGGCCAGCGACTCCCGGTCGCTCCCCCGCAGGGCGGGCAGCATGGCCCGGGCCTTGGCCTCCAGCAGCTTGTTGTCGGACCGGCGCAGCTCGCCCAGGATGGTGGCGGACGGGACCGGTTCGTCGAGGGTGCGGAACAGGACCGAGCGGACGGTGTCTTCCCGCAGGAGCCGCCGCTGGCGGCGCCGGGAGCGTCCGGCGACGGCCCACACCGCCAATCCGCAGAGGAACCCGCAAGCGACGGCCGCAGCCAACACGAGCGGTGTCACCGCCGGACCTCGACCCGGGCCAACAGGGCTTCCACCCGTCGCACGAGCTCGCGGGGGCTGAAGGGCTTGACGATGTAGTCGTCGGCCCCGGCCGCGAAACCCTGCTCCACCTGGGCCTCCTGGGCCTTGGCCGTGAGCATGATGACGGGGATGCCGGCGGTGGCCGGGTCGGCCCGCAGGGCCAGGCAGACGTCGAGGCCGCTCATCTCGGGCATGGCCCAGTCGAGGATGACGAGGTCGGGGCGGACGCCCCAGGCGGTGGCCGAGGCTCCGGCGGCCGCGGCCAAGCCGGCGGCGCCGTCGGGTTCACTCAGGGTGCCGTAGCCGGCCTGGGTGAGCTTCCACACGATCAGCTCTCGGATGTCGGTGTCGTCGTCGACAACGAGGACGATCTTCATGCTGGGACTCCTCCGCGAGCGTTTCCCACGTTGTCGGCACGCGCGACCCCCGGCTGGATGGGACATCCGACCCGTCTGTCGGATCGGCGGTTGCCGACCCACTTGTCGTCGGCGCTCTCTACCCTGGTGGGATGGCTGCGCTCGATCGGTTCTCGGCGGTGGCCCGGGCGTGGTTCGAGTCCGCCTTCGAGGCGCCCACCGACGCCCAGGAGCAGGGATGGGACGCCATCAGCCGGGGCGACCACACCCTCATCCTCGCCCCCACCGGGTCGGGCAAGACCCTCGCCGCCTTCCTGTGGGCGCTCGACCGGCTGGTTGCGGGGGACGGGCCGCCGGACGACTCGAAGCGCCGGCTGCGGGTGCTCTACGTCTCCCCCTTGAAGGCCCTCACCTACGACGTCGAGCGCAACCTGCGGGCGCCCCTGGCGGGGATGGCCATGGAGGCGTCGCGGCGGGGCCTGCCCGTCCCCGACGTGCGGGTCGGCATCCGCACCGGCGACACGTCGCAGTCCGACCGCCGCGACATCGTCCGCCACCCGCCCGACGTGTTGGTGACGACACCCGAGTCGCTCTACCTCATGCTCACGTCGGGGGCCCGTGAGGTCCTCAAGTCGGTGGAGTACGTGATCGTCGACGAGATCCACTCGGTGGCGGCCACCAAGCGGGGGGCCCACCTGGCGTTGTCGCTGGAACGGCTGGAGCGCCTGACCGCTGGCCGTCCCGCGCAACGCATCGGGCTGTCGGCCACCCAGCGGCCGCTGGACGAGGTGGCCCGGTTCCTGGGCGGCCGCCAGCGGGATGCCGCCACCGGCGAGTGGGGGGCCCGGCCGGTGAGCGTGGTCGACGCCGGCGTGCGCAAGCAGCTGCGGCTGGAGGTGATCGTCCCCGTCGACGACATGGGCGAGCTGGGCAAGGTCATCCCCGACGTGCTGGCGGGGCCGGCCGCGGGCGATCCCGAGGTGCGCCACTCGATCTGGCCCGCCATCCACCCCGTCCTCCTCGACCTCATCCGGTCGCACACGTCGACGTTGATCTTCGTCAACTCCCGCCGCCTGGCCGAGCGGCTGGCGGCCCGGCTGAACGACCTGGCGGGCGAGGAGCTGGTGCGAGCCCACCACGGGTCGATCGCCCGGGAGCAGCGGCTCGACATCGAGGACCAGCTCAAGGCGGGCAAGCTGCCGGCCCTGGTGGCCACGTCCAGCCTGGAGCTGGGCATCGACATGGGGGCGATCGACCTGGTGGTGCAGGTGGAGGCGCCGCCGTCGGTGGCCAGCGGCCTGCAGCGCATCGGGCGGGCCGGGCACCAGGTGGGGCAACCGTCGGAAGGGAAGATCTTCCCCAAGTTCCGGGGCGACCTGGTGGTGGCGGCGGTGACCGCGGGCCGGATGGAGCGGGGGCTCATCGAGGAGACCCGGGTGCCCCGCAACCCGCTCGACGTGCTCGCCCAGCAGATCGTGGCCATGTGCGCGGTCGACGACGTGACCGTCGACGAGGTGGCCGAGGTGGCCGCCGGCGCCTACCCGTTCAGCGACCTGTCCCGGCCGTTGCTGGAGAACGTGCTCGACATGCTGGCCGGGCGCTACCCGTCCGACGAGTTCGCCGAGCTGCGGCCCCGGATCGTGTGGGACCGGGTGGAGGGTCGGCTGCGGGCCCGGCCGGGGGCGCGGATGCTGTCGGTGGTGAGCGGGGGGACGATCCCCGACCGGGGGCTGTACGGGGTCTTCACGCCCGAGGGGTCGCGGGTGGGCGAGCTCGACGAGGAGTTCGTCTACGAGAGCAGGCCGGGCGAGACGATGGTGCTGGGGGCGACCACGTGGCGCATCGAGGACATCACCCGCGACCGGGTGGTGGTCACGCCCGCGCCGGGCGAGCCGGGGAAGATGCCGTTCTGGCACGGCGACAACGTGGGCCGGCCGGTGGAGCTGGGGCGGGCCATCGGGGCGTTCCTGCGGGAGGTCGACGACTGGTCCGATGCGCGCCTGGCCTCGGACTGCTCGCTGGACGCGCTGGCGGTGAAGAACCTGCGGGCCTACCTGGACGAGGAGCGGTCGGTCACCGGGGGTGTGCTGCCCACCGACCGCCAGATCGTGGTCGAGCGCTTCCGCGACGAGCTGGGCGACTGGCGGGTGTGCCTGCTGTCGCCCTTCGGGGGACGGGTGCACGCCCCGTGGGCGCTGGCCATCGAGTCCCGGGTGCGCGACCGGCTCGGGCTCGAGGTGCAGACGATGTGGAGCGACGACGGCATCGTCGTCCGCCTGCCCGAGGCCGACGAGCCGCCGCCCATCGACATGGTCGTCGTCGACCCGGACGAGGTGGAGGAGCTGGTGGTGGGCGAGCTGGCCAACTCGGCTCTGTTCGCGTCCCGGTTCCGGGAGAACGCGGCCCGGGCGTTGCTCCTGCCGCGGCGCCGGCCCGGGCAGCGGACGCCGCTGTGGCAGATGCGGCAGCGGTCGGCCGACCTGCTGGCGGTGGCGTCGAAGCACGGCGAGTTCCCGATCCTCCTGGAGACCTACCGGGAGTGCCTGCGGGACGTGTTCGACCTGCCCGCGCTGACCGAGATCCTGGCCGGCATCCGGTCGCGGACGGTGCGGCTGGTGTCGGTGGAGACGGCGTCGCCTTCGCCCTTCGCCTCGTCGTTGGCCTTCGCCTACGTGGCCAACTTCCTCTACGACGGCGATGCGCCGCTGGCCGAGCGCCGGGCCCAGGCGTTGACGCTCGACCGGGAGATGCTGGCCGACCTCCTGGGGGCGGAGGAGCTGCGGGAGCTGGTGGATCCGGGGGCGCTGGCGGCGCTGGAGGACCAGCTCCAGGCGCTGGACGAGCGCTACTGGGCCCGGTCGCCGGACGAGGCTTCGGACCTGCTGCGGCGGCTGGGCGACCTCACCCGGGAGGAGCTGCGGGCCCGGTCGACGGCCGACTTTGCTGACTCGTTGGTGCGCGACCGGCGGGCGGTGGAGTTGAAGGTGGGCGGGGAGATGCGGCTGATCGCGGCGGAGGACGCGGGCCGCTACCGCGACGCGCTTGGGCGCCCAACCGCCGCCGGGGCTGCCCGACGTCTTTTTGCTGCCGGTCGACGACCCGCTGGGGCACGTTGCTCGGCCGGTGGGCCCGCACCCACGGCCCGTTCCTCACCGCCGAGCCGGCGGCCCGCTTCGGCCTGCCCGTGGGCGTGGTCGAGGCGTTGCTGGCGGGCCGGGCCGACCGGGGCGTGCTGCTGCGGGGCGAGTTCCGGCCCGAGGGGCGGGAGCGGGAGTGGTGCGACCCGGAGGTGCTGCGGTCGCTGCGCCAGCGGTCGCTGGCCGCGCTGCGGAAGGAGGTCGAGCCGGTCGAGGCGCCGGTGCTGGCCCGCTTCCTGCCCGAGTGGCAGGGCGTGGGCTCCGACGCCCGGGGCGTCGACCGGCTGGTGGAGGTGGTGCGCCAACTGCAAGGGGTGCCGGTGCCGGCGTCGGTGCTGGAGCGCGACGTGTTGTCGTCCCGGGTGGCGGACTGGACGCCCCGGATGCTCGACGAGCTGGCCGCGGCGGGCGAGGTGGCGTGGGTGGGCGCCGGCCCCCTCGGGCGCGACGACGGCAAGGTGCTCCTCTTCCTCCGGGGCCAGGCGGCGGCGCTGCGGCCGGTTGGGGGTGGCGGTGATCGGCCCTCCGACCCCGAGCACGACCGCATCCGGGAGGCGCTGGCCCGCCGGGGGGCGTGCTTCTTCCGGGAGCTGGCCGGCACCGACGACAAGGCGTCGCTGACCGCCCTGTGGGACCTGGTGTGGGCGGGTGAGGTCACCAACGACTCCTTCGCCGCCCTCCGGGCGTTCGTATCGGGCGGGTCGGCGTCGGCGCGGCGGTCGGGCAGCGCCAACAAGCGACCTCGGCCCGGCTCATTGACGGTGCTCGGTCCTCCGAAGGCGCAGGGCCGGTGGTCGTTGGTCGAGGCCGAGCTGCCCCTGGGCGACGTCACCCCCACCGAGCGGTCGTACGCGTTGTCGGCCGCCCTGCTCGACCGCCACGGCGTCCTCACCCGGGCCGCGGTTCGGGGCGAGGGCCACGGGGGAGGGTTCGCGGCGGTGTACCCGGTGTTGCGCTCGATGGAGGAGTCGGGACGGGCCCGACGGGGGTACTTCGTCGCCGGCCTGGGCGGGGCCCAGTTCGCCTTGCCGGGCGCGGTCGACCGGCTGCGGGCCCGCCGGGAGGCCACCGGCGAGGTGCTCGTCCTGGCCGCCACCGACCCGGCCAACGCCTACGGGGTGTCCCTCCCGTGGCCCGTCCCCGGTCCCCGCCGGGTGGCGGGCGCCTATGTCGTCCTGGTCGACGGCCTGGCCTCGCTCTACGTCGAGAAGGGCGCGAAGTCCCTGGTCGCCCTCCGTCCCTTCGACGGCACCTGGGAGGACGCCGCCGTCGGCGCCCTCGACGGCCTGGTCTCGAGCGGCCGCGTCCGCCGCCTGGCCGTCGAACGCTTCGACGACGCCCTCGCGCCATTCTTGCGTGCCGCCGGCTTCGTCCCGTCCCCCCGGGGCCTGATCCGCTATGCCTAGCGACCGCCGAACTGGTGACGCTGAACCGCCCTCTGTGCTGTAACCGTCACCAGTTGGAGTTGGGGGCGGGGCCGACGTCGAACTGGTGACGGCAACAGCCCCCACAGGGCTGTAAGCGTCACCAGTTGGAGCGCCGGTGTCCGCCGCCACCGCCGAACTGGTGACGCTGAACCGCCCTCGATGCGGTTTTCCGTCACCAGTTGGGATGCGGGGCCACCGCCGAACTGGTGACGGCAACAGCCCCCACAGGGCTGTACGTGTCACCAGTTGGAGCGCCGGTGTCCGCCGCCACCGCCGAACTGGTGACGCTGGACCGCCCTCCGTGCGGTTTTCTGTCACCGGTTGGAGGGGTGGGCGTGCCTGAGGGGGACACGCTGGCCCGGGCGTCGGCCACCATGCACCGGTGGTTGGCGGGGCGGGAGATCACGGCCGCCACCACCCGGGTGGAGGGGTTCCCGGCCGAGCGCCTCGTCGGCCGGCGCATCGACGCAGTCGACGCATGGGGCAAGAACCTCATGATCCGCCTCGACGGCGGCCAGGTCCTCCACACCCACATGCGGATGACCGGTTCGTGGCACGTCTACCCGGCCGGACACCCGTGGCGGCGGCCCGAGCGCCAGGCCCGCCTCACCCTCACCTGCGGCGACCGGGTGGCGGTGTGCTTCAACGCCCCCGTGGTCGAGCTCCTCCGGCCGGGCGCGATGTCCCGCCACCCCGCCCTCGGCAACCTCGGCCCCGACGTGCTCCACGAGGACATCGACCTCGACGAGGTCCGCCGCCGGGCCCGGGCCGGTCCCCCCGACCGGCCCCTGGGCGAACTGCTCCTCGACCAGCAGGTGGTGGCCGGCATCGGCAACATCTGGCGGGCGGAGTCGCTCTTCGCCGAGGGTCACAACCCGTGGACGCCCGTGTCGGCCCTCACCGACGACCAGCTCGACGCCCTCGTCTCCACCGCCGGCCGGCTCATGCGGGCCGCGGTCGACTCCCGGACGGGCGTCCCCACCCGCCTCGCCGTCTACCGCCGGACGGGAAGGCCGTGCCACCGCTGCCGCACGCCGATCCGGTCGAAGCGGCAGGGCGAGCAGGCCCGCACCGCCTACTGGTGCCCGACCTGCCAACCCGAGCAGTCCTGACCGGAGAGTCCAGCCGACGGGTCAGCGGTCGCAGCACTGGCGCTAACCGAAGAGGCGAGGCGGACCGTCCCGCCAACCGGTGACGAGTTGGTCGTCCTGTCGTCGCCGTCCGGAGCAGGCCTCGGCCCAGCACCGAGTGCCAGCGTCCAAGCGACAACAGGGTCCCGATCCGCGGGCCGGACAGATTGTCGCTCCGACGCTGGCAAACACCCATGGCCAGGGTCAGCGCCGCCCCCCGGGACCGCGGCGGTACCTTGCCGAGACGATGGTGCCGATGTCGAAGACCCGGTCGGTGGGCCGCTCGGGTGAGCTCACGGGGGCCACACCCATCCACGGCCCCCGTTGACCAAGCCCGCCACCCCGGACCCGACCCGGCCCCCGCGCCGGCGGCTGCTGGCCGACATCTCGCCCCTCCGGGAGTCGCGGGACTTCCGGTTGCTCTTCTTCGGCAACGCCATCTCCTATCTCGGCCGCCAGCTGACGGTGGTGGCCATCCCCTTCCAGGTGTACGTCCTCACCGGGTCGTCGCTGGCGGTGGGCCTCACCGGGCTGGCCTCGCTCGGCCCCCTGGTGGTCATGTCCCTCGTCGGCGGGTCGATGGCCGACGCCGTCGACCGGCGCAAGCTGCTCCTCGTCAACGTGGTGGCCCAGGCCGCCACCAGCGTGGCCCTGGCCGTCAACGCCTCTCTCGACCATCCCGCCCTGTGGCCGCTCTACGTCCTGGGCGCCCTCAACGCCGGCCTGTGGGGCATCGATCTGCCCACCCGCAACGCGATGGTGCCGGGGATGGTGTCGCGCGACCGGTTCCCGGCCGCGGCCGCCCTCGGCCAGCTGGTGTTCCAATTGGGACAGGTGGCGGGCCCGGCCCTGGCCGGGGTGGTGATCTCCCAGGTCGACCTGGCCGCCGCCTACTGGATCGACGCGGCCAGCTACGGCGCCGCCTTCGTGGCCCTCGTCCTCATCCAGCCCCAGCCACCCGCCGGCGGAGGGACGAAGGCCGGGCTGGCATCGGTGAAGGAGGGACTCGCGTTTCTCAAGGGGCGCCGGCTGCTCGGCAGCACGTTCCTCATCGACATCAACGCCATGGTCTTCGGCATGCCCCGGGCCCTCTTCCCCGCCCTCGGCACCGGGTTGTTCGGGGGCGGGGCCACCACCGTCGGCCTCCTCTACGCGGCCCCGGGGGCGGGCGCCCTCCTCGGGGCCCTGTTCACCGGCTGGGTGGGCGGTGTCCGCCGCCAGGGACGGGTGGTGGTGGTGTCGGTGCTCCTGTGGGGGGCGGCGATCGCCGGCTTCGGGCTGGTGCCGTGGCTGCCGCTGGGCCTGCTCCTGCTGGCGGTGGCGGGGGCGGCCGACGTGGTGAGCGCCGTCTTCCGCAACACGATCCTGCAGATGAGCGTCCCCGACAGCCTCCGGGGACGCCTCAACGCGGTGCACATCGCAGTCGTCACCGGGGGCCCGGCCCTGGGCGACGCCGAGGCGGGGGCGGTGGCGTCACTGACCACCCCCCGGGTTTCGGTAGTCTCCGGAGGTCTGGCCTGCATGCTCGGCGTGCTGCTGCTGGTGAGATGGGTACCGGAACTGTCCCGGTACGATGCGGCCGTGGGGGGTAACGGGAATGGCTGAGACAACGCGCGTTCGGTCGGTAGCCGACCTGATGACTCGCGACGTATTGACGGCGTCGGCGTCGGACACCGTCGCCCACGCCTGTGAGCGCATGCTCGAACGGGGCGTGGGATCGACCGTCGTGGTCGACGGCGACCGTCCCGTCGGCATCCTCACCGAGCGCGACCTGGTGCGGGTGGCGGGGGCGGCGGCCGACCCGGCCACGGCCAAGGTCTCGGAGTGGATGACGGCCGATCCCGACACGGTCAAGGCCACCGACGACATCGACGACGCCTTCCGGAGCCTCAAGGCCCACGGCTACCGCCACTTCCCGGTGGTCGACGGCGATCGCCTGGTGGGCATCGTCTCCATGCGCGACATGCTCAAGCTGGCCCCGATCCTCCGGGTCGAGCACCCGGGCGCCATCGAGGCCAAGCGGGGTCTCGAGGGCGTGGTGGTGGCGGAGACGTCGGTGGGCGACGTCCGGGGGATGGAGGGCTTCTACCACTACCGCCAGTACAACGCGGTGGAGCTGGCCGAGAAGCGCAGCCTGGAGGACGTCTGGCACCTCCTCTACGAGGGCCACCTGCCGTCGGCGTCGGAGCGGGAGGCGTTCGCCGAGGAGATCAGGTCGGTGCGGGCCATCCCCGAGGCGGTCAAGGACATGCTCCCGATGATCGCCACCGCGGGGGAGCACTTCACGCCCCTCGATGCGCTGCGCACCGCCTACTCGGCCCTCGCCTACGCGGCCGACTTCAAGTCGTGGATGGACATCGACGCCGCCACCCTGCGGGCCAACGCCATGCAGACGAGCGCGGTCATGCCCACGCTCATCATGGCCCTCTACCGCCTCAACCAGGGCCTCGACCCGATCGATCCGCATCCCGACCTGGCCTACGCCGCCAACTACCTCTACATGCTCACCGGCGAGGTCCCCGACCCCGACTCCGCCCGGGCCATCGAGCAGTACCTCATCTCAACGACCGACCACGGGTTCAACTCGTCGACGTTCACCGCCCGGGTGATCACCTCGACGGGCGCCGATCTGGGATCGGCCGTGGTCGGGGCCATCGGGGCGTTGTCGGGGCCGTTGCACGGAGGGGCGCCCAGCCGGGCCCTCGACATGCTCGATGCCATCGGCACGCCCGACAAGACCGAGGAGTGGGTGCGGGACGCCATCACCCGGGGCGAGCGGATCATGGGCTTCGGCCACCGCATCTACAAGACCGACGACCCTCGCTCCCTCATGCTGCGGGGGGTGGCCGAGCGCCTGGGCGGGCCCATGGTCGACTTCGCCAAGCAGGTGGAGAAGACGGTCGTCGAGGTGCTGGCCGAGCTGAAGCCGGGCCGGTCGCTGTACGCCAACGTCGAGTTCTACGCCGGGGTGGTGATGGACAAGGTGGGCCTGCCCCGCGACCTGTTCACGCCCACCTTCACCTCCAGCCGGGTCATCGGATGGACGTCCCACGTGCTCGAGCAGGCGTCCGACAACCGCCTCATCCGGCCCTCGGCCCACTACGAGGGGCCGCCCCCGCCCGAGCCGGTGCCCGATCCCGCCTGAAGGTGACCCGGCGGTGGGCCGGCGGTGGCCCGGCGGTCGGCGGTGAACCGGCGGTGACCGCGATCGTGGTGGAGGAGGTCACCGCGGTCACGGCCGAGGTGGTGGAGGCAATGGCCCGGCTGGTGCCGCAACTGTCCCGGTCGGCGCCGGTGCCAACCGACGACGAGGTGGCCGAGATCGTGTCGTCGGCGGCGACGGTGCTGCTGGCGGCGCGGGACGGCGACCGCGGGGGCCGGATCGTGGGATTGCTGACGTTGGTCCTGTTCCGCATCCCCACCGGGGTGCGGGCGTGGATCGAGGACGTGGTCGTCGACGAGGCGGCGCGGGGCACGGGGGTCGGGGAGGCCCTGGGTCGGGAGGCCGTCCGGCGGGCGGTGGCGGCCGGGTCACGGACGGTCGACCTCACGTCCCGACCCTCCCGGGAGGCGGCGAACCGTCTCTATCGTCGGCTGGGATTCGTCGAGCGGGAGACCAACGTCTACCGGTACGAGTCGGGTTAGATAGCAGGCCCGGCGCCGTAGAATGCGGGGCGTGAAGCGTCGTCGGCTGCCTCTGCACTCGTGACTTTGCTGCGGCCCAGTTGCCGCATCTACAGCGTCGGCTACGAGGGTACGTCGGTCGACGAACTGGTCGACCGGCTGGCCCGGCACGGGGTGCAGCTGCTGATCGACGTCCGCCTCCAGCCGTGGAGCCGGAAGCCGGGATTCTCCAAGCAGCCGTTGTCGGTGGCCCTGGCGATGGGCGGGATCGAGTACGTCCACGAGCCGTTGTTCGGCAACCCGCCCGAGAATCGGGAGGCCTACCGCCAAGGCGACCCGGCGGCGGTCGAGGTGGTGCGCCAACGGGTGGAGCGCAAGGGCCAGGAGGCGCTGGAGAAGCTCATCCGGGAGACGTTGTACCGCGACGTCGCCTTGCTCTGCGTAGAGCGGGAGTCGAGCCGCTGCCACCGTCGGGTCATCACCGAGATGGCCCAGGCCCGGGTGCTGGGCCTCGAGGTGGTCGAGCTCGACCTGGCCACCGAGCCCGCCTGAGCCCCAGCTCGGCTCGTCCGGCAGGCGGCGACGAACCGGTGGCCCCGTGGGCGGGCACCACCGGCTCGGCCTCGGGGAAAGAGCGGGATCCGGACGTGGCGTTGACGCTCGGGTCCTTCTTCCTTCGGAAGTGAGCGGCGAGCAGGATGGCGGCGGCGGCGACGAGCACGGGCGCCGATCCCAGACTGACGAACACGGTGCGGCCGGTGCGCAACTGGACCTCGCGGCGGAGCACGGCCGCACCTCCGAGGCCGCTGCGGGCGACCACCCGTCCGTGGTGATCGATCACCGCCGAGTACCCGGTGGGCGCCGCCTGCACCACCCAACGCCCCGTCTCCAGCGCCCGCAGCCGGGCCACCGCCAGCTGCTGGGCCGGCACCTGGGCATCGACGTAGGACGAGGCGTTGGTGGGCACGAGCAGGAGGCGACCGCCGGCCCGCACCCCGGCCCGGCCCCGGTCGGCGAAGAACACCTCGTAGGAGATGAGCACCCCGAACTTCCCCGCGGGGGTGTCGACCACCCCCGGTCCCGTGCCGGCGATGGCGTCGCGGGGCACGGCCGACACGTCGGCCAGGCGGGCGAAGAAGGATCGGGCCGGGATGTACTCGCCGAACGGCACCCGGTGGACCTTGTCGTAGCGGTCGACCACCGCTCCGTCGGGTCCGAACGCCACCGAGGCGTTGCGGAAGCGGTCGTCGCCGACGTCCTCCACGATCCCCACGACCAGCGTCGTCTGCAGCTCCGCGGCCAGGTCGGACAGCGCCCGCTCCTCCGGGGACCCGGCGAAGGCGCCCTCCACGTCGACCACGTCCTCCGGCCACAGGACGAGGTCGGCCCCCGCCCCGACCATGGCCGAGGCGTCGAGGTGGGCGTCGAGGACCGGCTCCGGATCGCTGTCGACCGCCCGCATGCCGCGCAGGCCCCCGCCCTGCACCGCGGCCACATCGAGCTCCCCGTTGAAACGGCCGGCGGGCGCCATCGCCCCCCCGACGGCGATGACCACGACCGCCGCCAGTCCTACGAGCGCGGGGACGACGCCGGCCCGCCGGCGGCGGATCGCGGTGGCCACCGCCGCGCCGGCCGCGGCCACCAGTCCGACCAGGAGCAGCCGTCCGCCGAGGCGGGCCGCGGGCGCGAGGGGCCCGCCACCTGCCCCAACTCGATGCCGGCCAAAGGCAGCCCGCCGAAGGGCCACGCCCCCCGCACCGCCTCGGCCAGCACCAGGGCGGCGGGGAAGGCGGCCAGCCTGAGCCCGGGCCCGGCTCGGATGGACTTGCCGCCGGGCCCCGGCATGATCGCCATCGCCCCGGCCAGGATGGCAGCCTCGAGCACGACCGCGGCGAGGAAGCCGGGCAGGCTGAAATCGCGCATCCACCACAGACCCGGGACGTAGAGGCCGAGGCCGGCGACCATCCCCGCCGCCAGCCGGGTTCGCAGCCGGCGGCCGTCGACCGCGGCGAACAGCACGGCCGCGCCGGCCACCCCCAGCACCCACGTCCCCGTCGACCCCGGCCACGGCGGCAGGCTCAGGGCGAGGAGGATCCCGCCGAGGGCCGCCGTCGCCAGGGTGCGTGGCGCGCTCACCAACGCCTCCCTGCCGTGGTAGTCCTGGGACCCATGACCGACCTCGCCTCGCTCATGGTCGAGGCAGGGCTCACCAGCCCCATGCTGCCCGAGAACCGCAGCAACCCGTATCCGACCTACGCGTTCATCCGCCGGCACGAGCCCGTCCACCACGCTCCGGACGGCACGTGGGTGCTCACCCGCTACGACCACGCCGCGGCCGTGCTGCGCGATCCCCGGTTCTCCACCAACCCGGCCCGGTTGGGCGAAGTCGACCCCGCCACCTCGAGCCCGGTGCGCCAGGCCGGGTCGAACCTCATGATGTTCCGCGACCCGCCCGACCACACCCGGCTGCGGGGATTGGTCAGCCAGGCCTTCACCCCCCGGACGGTCGACAGCCTCAAGCCCCGCATCGAGCGCCTGGTCGACGAGTTGCTCGACGCGGTGGTGGAGCGGGGCGACGGCGAGCTCGACGTGCTGGCCGACCTGGCCTATCCCCTGCCTACGGTGGTGATCTGCGAGCTGCTGGGCGTGCCCGTGGCCGACAGGGAGAGCTTCAAAGGCTGGGCCGCGGGGGCGTCCCGGCTGCTCGACAACTACCTCGACCAGGCCGCCCTCATGGAGGGCATGGCCGCGGGCATGGAGCTGTTCCGCTACTTCTCCGACCTGGTGGAGGAGCGGCGGGCCAATCCTGGCCGTGACCTGTTGAGCGCCCTGCTGGCGGCCGAGGCGGCGGGCGACCGGCTCTCGCACGCCGAGCTGCTCAGCACCGTCACCCTGCTGTTCGTGGCCGGCTTCGAGACCACCATGAACATGCTCGGCAACGGGATGCTCGCCCTGCTCCGCCACCCGTCGGAGATCGACCGCCTGCGGGCCGACCCCAGCCTGGTGCGCACCGCGGTGGAGGAGCTCATCCGCTACGACGGGCCGGTGCACATCACCGCCCGCATCGCCACGACCGACGTCGAGATCGGTGGCAAGCTCATCCGGGAGGGCGAGCAGGTGGCGGTGTCGTTGGGGGCGGCCAACCGCGATCCCGAGCAGTTCCCCGACCCCGACCGGCTCGACGTGGGCCGCAACCCCAACCGTCACCTCGGCCTCGGCGGCGGACCTCACTTCTGCCTCGGCGCCACGCTGGCCCGCATCGAGGCCCAGGCCGCGTTCGGCGCCGTCCTCCGCCGTTTCCCCCACCTGGAGCTGGCCACCGAGAACCCCATCTACCGCGACCATTTCGTCATCCGTGGCCTCACCGGCCTGAAGGTGCGGATCACGCCGCCACCGCCTGGCGGCTGAGGCGGGCGTGGGCCGCGAGCACGTCGGCCACCACCTGGTCGGGGCGCTCGTGAAGGTCGAAGTCGGTGAGGATGAGCAAGGTCCATCCGAGGGCGACGAGGAGGTTCCACTTGGCCCGGTCCCGGCGGTAGCTCTCGCTGTCGGAGTGCCAGAGGGCGCTGTCGACCTCGATGGCCAGCCTGATGGGCGGGTAGGCGATGTCGACCCGGATCTTGGGCCGCCCCGGCACCACGATCTCGTACTGCCGCACCGGTGCCGGCGCCCCGGCCCGGAACAACTCCCGGAGGGCAAGATCCTCCAGCCCGCTCTCCGTGGGACGCACCGCCGGCCCCCTCGACTCGAGAATCGATCGGATCCGTCCCGCGCCTCGACACCCCGGCCCGCCGTACCGACTGAGGTAGCGCCAGATGTGCTCCGGCGTGGTGAGCCCGAGGTGGACGGCGCTCTCGAGCATGCTCGTGGCGGCATCGAGGGGAACGACCCCGGCCACGTCGATCAGCGTCCGCTCGGGACGAGTGACACCGATGCCACGGTGCACGCGGACGTCGACCGGCGGCCAGGACGAGGCTGCGGTGGACGACGGCGAGCTGCCAGCCGTGGCCTGCTGACGCCGGGGACGGTGACCTCGATCGCGCTGGCTGGTCGCCCCCCGCAGCCCCCAGACACGTGCGGCACTTTGATGCGATACGGCTCGCTTCAGCGCCCGCGGCCAGCCGCGCCCCGCGACGAGCCGCTGCTCGAATGTCGGCGGCGCGCCCGGCACGGCCCAGACCCCCGGTTGCAGCCGGACCAGGACCCCGGCCCGTACCCGCCGGCCTTCTGTTGGAGGCTCATCCTCGAGCTCCGGGGTGAAGGTCGCCGTCGGGCACCAGGCCAGCATGGTGCCTTGCCCGCAACCAAGACCGTCCTGGCATCGCCGCACCGCAGTGCCTGCGCACCATGAAAGTCAATTCGAGGGCATGCGACAGCGCAAGGCGTCCTCGAGTGCGACAAGACGTCGCCCGGCGAGTACGGCGAGCTCGTCGCCAAAGAACTTCACTGGGCGGGTCGCCGGGGATCGCGGGCGGGTTCACTTCGCGCATCGACAGCCAGGGCCCCGACTGCTTCGAGGAGACGGCCACCTTCGTCGACAACATCGGCGTCGACGTGGCCCACTTCTCGATCCTCACGCCCTACCCGGGCACCGCCACCTACGCCCGCATGCTCGGCGACGGATTCGCGTCACAGAACTTCGATTGGGAGCGGTACGGAACGTGTACTCCTCGCGTCTACGCAGCACGGCGCCGCATGACGGCCGATCCCAGCTCGAAGACCGCGTCGCGGCGACCGCCTACCGGGCCTTCTAGCGGCCCGGAAAGGCCCGTCGGACGACTTCCGCGCCGACAAGGGTCGGGAGAGGCCGGTCCCCTGGCCCTGGCCGCGGCCAACCACAACTACGCCACCCGCTACAAGCACCCCCACAGCCCCCCGGCGACGGTTACGAGGCCGACCCCGACGACATCAAGGGCCTGTTGGCGGCCAGTTCCGCCCCGCCCAGGAGGCCCTCAACGTGGCCTTCTCGGCGGCGGTCGCCCTCACCGCCAAGAAATAAGTCGGGCTCGCCCGTCGGAGGACGGGCCTGCCGGGCGACAGTAGGGGTGTGGGGAGAGAACCGGCCGCCGTCGACGACGACCCCGGCCGCGCCCTGCTCGCCGTGTACGACGACGCCCTGCCCGTCGTCTACGGCTACCTCCTCAGCCGCTGCGGTGGACACGTGGCCGTGGCCGAGGACCTCACCACGCAGACGTTCCTCGCCGCCGTCCAGGCGGTGCGGAGCGACCCCGGCGGCGCCCGGCCATCCCGGCCGTGGCTCATGACGGTGGCCCGCAACAAGCTCGTCGACCACTGGCGGCGCCAGGCGCGGGAGGAGCGGGGCCTGCGCACCGTCGCCGCCGACCAAGCCAGCTTCCACGACCCGTGGGACGCCGAGCTCGACCACCTCCGGGCCCAGTCGGTGCTCGCCCGGCTGTCGGCTCATCACCGGATGGTGCTCACCCTGCGCTACCTCGACGACCTCCCCGTCCCCGAAGTGGCCGACCTCATCGGCCGGACCCTGCACGCCACCGAGGCCCTCCTCGTCCGGGCCCGGTCCGCGTTCCGCCGGGCGTACACGGAAGGGATGGCCGAGTGATGCCCGATCCCTTCGCCACCCTCCGCAGCCCCGTCGTGCCCACCCGTCCCGACCCGGTCTTCGAGGCCCGCCTCCGGGCCCGCCTCGAGGACGCCCTCACCCTCCCCGAAGGAGTCGACGTGACCATCACCACCCTCGAAGCCCCCGCACCGACCGCCGCCGCCGTCACCCCCGTCCCCCCCATGGCCCTCACCCCGTACCTCGCCGTTGCCGACGGCCGCCGGGCCATCGAGTGGTACGTCGATGCCTTCGGTGCCCGCCTCCGGGGCGAGCCCATCGTGATGCCCGACGGACGCATCGGCCACGCCGAGCTCGACTTCGGCGGCGCCCTGGTGATGCTGGCCGACGAGTTCCCCGACATCGGCCACACCGCCCCTCGTCCAGGCGCGGGCTCGCCCGTCACCCTCCACCTGGAGATGGCCGGCATCGACGACATCGTGGCCCGGGCGGTGGAGGAGGGGGCCACCCTCGACCGCCCGCCGGCCGACCACGAGTACGGCCGAAACGCCACCATCATCGACCCCTTCGGACACCGATGGCTGCTGGCGGAGGCGACTCCCACCCGCCCGGAGCCGACCCGCGGCCGCCACGGCGACGTCGGCCACGTGTCGATGCTGGTCCCCGACCTCGACCGGGCCCAGGCCTTCTACGGAGCGGTGCTTGGCTGGACGTTTGTCGCCGCCGATCGGCCCATCGCCCGCCGGGTCTCGGACTCGGTGCCGCGGATCACGCTGTACGGCGGCCACGACCGAGGCAAGCTCCACCTCGCCTGGCAGGTGGACGACGTGGACGCCGCGGTCGAGACGGTCCGAGACCTGGGCGGTGCCGCCACCGACCCGGTGGAGATGCCGTACGGGTCTCGGTCGGACTGCACCGACGACCAGGGCATGGCTTTCACCCTGTGGCAGCCGCCGGCGGGCGCGGCCCCCGCCACCCGCCCGCCCGACCTCGCCTACCTCGTCCTCAACGTGGTCGACTCCTCTCGCTTCCGGCGGTTCTTCGGCGAGCTCCTCGGCTGGACCTTCAGTCCCGGCCGAGTCGAGGACGGGTGGAACATCGAGGGCACGACGCCCACGGCCGGTTTCGCGGGCGGCGCAGAGCGGCCGTCGGCGGTGCCCATGTACCGGGTCGGCGACGTCGAAGCGGCCGTCGACCGGGTGCGGGCGGCCGGGGGGACGGCCACCGACGTCGAGCGCATGCCCTACGGCCTCACGTCCGACTGCACCGACGACCAGGGCATGCCCTTCTACCTCGGCCAGCTGTAGGGCGGCGTCGGCCGCGGCGGCCGGACCGGCCGTCGTCGGTACGCTCGTCTCGTGGGACTGACGGCGCTCGGCGGGGGGGCGCTGCTCCTGGCCCTGGTGGCGGCGGTTGCGGCGGCGGTGGCCTCGGGGACGGGTGCGGTCGACTGGGGCCGGCGGGGCCTGGTGGCCGTGTTCGGGCTGGTCACGGTGGGTCTGGTCTCGTTGGCGTGGGCCCTCGTGGGCCAGGACTACTCCCTCGTCTACGTGGCCGACCACGCCAGCCGGGACACCACCTGGCCCTACCGCCTGGCTGGGCTGTGGGGCGGCATGTCGGGCTCGCTCCTCCTCTGGACGTGGATGCTGGCGGGCTGGGCCCTCCTGGCGTCGAGGACGTTGCGGCGGCGGCTCCCGGAGCTGGCCGGCGGCGCCCAGGCGGTCCTGGCGCTGGAGGCGGCCGTCTTCCTGGGACTGCTGGTGACGGTGGCCCGCCCCTTCGCCACCCTCGCCGTCCCCGCCATCGACGGCGGAGGGCTGACGCCGATCCTCCGCCATCCGGCGATGCTCTACCACCCGCCCGTCTTGTACAGCGGCTACGTCGGACTGGCGGTGCCCGCGGCGGTGGCCGTCGCCGCCCTCCTGACCCGGGCGGTGGGGGACTGGCTGGCCGTCGCCCGCCGGTACATGGTGGCCAGCCTGGTTTTGCTGGCCGTCGGACTCGTGGCCGGTGCCCACTGGGCCTACGTCGAGCTCGGGTGGGGCGGCTACTGGGCATGGGATCCGGTCGAGAACGGCGCCCTCCTCCCCTGGCTGGCCGGCGTCGCCTTCCTCCACTCCGCCCTCGTGCCCCACCCCCGGGAGGCTGGCCCCCCCCGGGCTCTATCACCCGCCGCCGTCTCGGGTATGGACGACCTTCCGCGGCACGCACACGTCGCCTGGCGACCGATTCGCGCCAAAGACGCCGAGGGCTCCGTCCTCGCCGACGGTGCGGACGACCTTCCGCGGCGCACACGTGTCGCCTGGCGACCGATTCGCGCCAAAGACGCCAGCGGCGCCGTCCTCGCCGACGGTGCGGACGACCTTCCGCGGCGCGCACACGTCGCCTGGCGACCGATTCGCGCCAAGAACGGGGCGGCAGTCGTCCTCGACGCGGGCGGGCAGCCGTCGGGGCGGGGGCGGGTGGCGCGGGGCTCTGCGTCCTCGACCCACGGTCTGGCCTTCCTGGCCTTCGCACTCTCGCTGTTGGGCGCGTTCCTCACTCGGTCGGGGACGACGGTGTCGGTGCACGCCTTCGCCGAGGCGCGGGCGGTGGGGCGGGTGCTGCTGGCGGCGCTGGTGGTGACGGCGGTGGCGCTCGTGAGCCTGATGGTCGGTCGCCGCCGCCAGATCCGTCAGGTGCCGGTCCGGGCGCTGACCCAGGCCGGGGCCGTCCGGGCCAACAACGCCCTGCTCCTCGCTGTCATCGTGGCCGTCGGCTTCGGGCTCCTCTACCCCGTCCTCACGGGCGACGGACTGATCGTGACCGGCCGGTACTTCGCCGTCGTCACCGCCCCGCTCGCCCTCGGTGTCCTCGCTGCCATCGGCGTCGGCCCTCGCCTCGGCTGGCGCCCCCGCCCGTGGCCGGAACTACGCACCCGCCTCCGCCCCGCGGGGTGGGGCATCTTCGCCCTCGCCGCCGCCCTTCTCACCCTCGACGCTCCCCGCCCCGTCCCGCTGGCCATGATCGCCCTGGCCGGGTCCGCCACCGCCCTGACCCTCGCCGAGTGGCGTAGCCGCAGCCACCCCGCCGCCCCGGCCGCCTCGGTCATTGGCGCGGATGGATCGCCACCCGATCGATACGCGCCAAAGAGCAGCCGTCGCACCCCCGTCGGCGGGCTCGTCGCCCACCTGGGGGTCGCCGTCCTGCTGGCGGGCGTGGCCGGCACCGCCACCGGCACCCATCGGACGGCCAGCCTCGTGCCGGGGCAGTCGATAACCGTCCGCCACTTCACCCTCCGCCTCGAAGAGGTCGTACCCGTGCCCGCGCCCGACGGTGGCCGGGCGGCCCAGGCCCGCATCGCCCTCGGGCGCGACAACCGTCACCTCGCCACCCTCCGCCCCGTCGCCCTCATCGCCGCCCGTGGCGATCGCGTCTCGGAGGCCGCTCTCCGCTCGACCCCCCTCCAGGACGTTCAGGTTGCCCTGCGCCGCGTGTCCACCGGCGGCGGGGCGGTGGTGGTGGAGGTCTTCGTGGTGCCCCTGGCGCAGTGGGTGTGGTGGGGTGCGCTCCTCGTCGCCCTCGGAATCGGCCTGTCGGCCCGACCGGCCCGCCGACAAGCCCGTACCTCACACGGTGATGACGACTTTGCCCCGGGCGTGACCTTCGACGACGTAGGTGATGGCGGCGGCGACGTCGCCCAGGGGGTAGGTCCGGTCGATGGCGGGCGTCAGCTTTCCGGCTTCGATGAGGTCGCGGAGGACGACGAGGTCCTCCGAGTTCTCGGACGAGACGAAGGTGCGGATCTGGCGGTCGCTCCCGCCCAACCACCGTCCGTCGGTCTCGCCGCCGACGATGACCAGCCGGCCGTGCCGGGTGAGCGCCCGACGGAGGTCTGACAATCGTGCGACATCGGCGGATTGGGAAAGTTGGTCCCATGACGACCTTCGGCCGCGGCGTCGTCCTCCTCCCGCACGAGCGGGTCTGACGCCCGCGCCCCGGCCGTTGACCCCGTGGGCCGACGGCCCGGGCGTGGTGGAGCTCCCCGACGGCCGTCGCATCCGGGGCCGGGGCCTGCGGCACGCGGCGCCGGACGGGCCGGACCCCGACTTCGGCGTCTACCTCCTGGGGCGCGATCCGGGTCCGTTCCCCTGGGAACACCGGTGGGTGCGGTGGCCCGACTTCCGCAACCCGACGTCGACGATCGACGCCATCGAGGCGTTGGCCGACGCCTACGCCCGTTCGGCGACGGAGCGGGTCGAGATCGCGTGCGGAGGGGGAGTCGGTCGGACGGGGACCGCCCTGGCCGCCATCGCGGTGTTGGCCGGGGTCCCGCCCGCCGACGCGGTGGCGTGGGTCCGCCGGCGCTACCACCCCCGGGCGGTCGAGACGCGGTGGCAGCGCCGGTGGGTGTTGGGCGTCGGAGGGCCGCAGTAGGTGGGCCAGACTGGATGGTCTACGCCGTCACATTCCTGTTGGGAGAACCACCCATGGACATCGTTCGCAACGACGATGGAACCCTCGTCGTCCCAGTGAAGCCGGAGCGGCAGCACGAAACCGACGAGAGCGAGGCCAGGCCCGCCGCCGCCGCCCATGCCGCCGCCGCCGCAGACAATGTCGACGGCGAGGCGCCGCCGGTCGACGTCGAGCCCACCACCCGCGTGCTCCACCCGGGCGAGGGTGGCTACGACGCGGCCCTGGCCGAGTGGGACCTGCAGCAGAACCCCGATCGGGAACCCGTCGTCTCCACCGCCACCGGCCGCCAGGAGGCCATGACGCTGGTGCACGCGGTGGCCACGTCGCCCGACCACGAGGTGGCGGCGGCGGTGGAGGCGCTCGACGATCCCGAGGCCAGCGGCGAGGCCCTGCGCCACGTCCTCGTGGGGGGCGTCCACTCGGTCGAGGCGTTCGCGGCCGAGGTGGCGGAAGCCGAGGGCGGCGACCCTCTCCCCGCCCATCAGACGACGGTGATCATCGGCGAGGTGCTCTCCGAGCTCGACAAATAGTCGGTCCGCCACCCTTCCGTGACGACGGCTGCCCGTCCTGCGATCGGCCGATGAGTTTGGGGGGAATGCTTCGTCGTATGGACATGGCACTCCCCGAGGTTGTCTCGCGTGACCAATGGCTGGCCGCCCGCAAGGCGTTTCTCGTCCAGGAGAAGGAGTTCACCCGCCAGCGGGACGCCCTCAACGCCGAGCGGCGCCGGCTGCCGATGGTGAGGATCGACAAGGACTACGTGTTCGAGGGCCCGGATGGCAAGGCCACCCTCCTCGACCTGTTCGAGGGCCGCCGCCAGCTCATCGTGGGCCACTTCATGTTCGATCCTCGCTGGGACGACGGCTGCCCGAGCTGCTCGGCCGGGGCGATGGAGATGTCGGACGGACTGCTCGAGCATCTCCGGGTGCGGGACACGTCGTTCACCTACGTGTCCCGGGCGCCCATCGCCAAGATCGAGGACTACAAGCAACGTCGGGGATGGACGTTTCCCTGGCACTCGTCGTACGGGAGCGACTTCAACTACGACTTCCACGTCACCCTCGACCCCGCCGTCACCCCGGTGATGTACAACTACCGCACGCCGGAGGAGCACGAGGCGGCGGGCACGTCGGGGTACGTCGAGGGCGGTTGGCCCGTCGAGGGCCCCGGCCGGAGCGCCTTCCTGCGCGACGGCGACGACATCTTCCACACGTACTCGGTGTTCGCCCGAGGCACGGAGACGATCGGAGGTTCGTACTACATGCTCGACGAAACCGCCCTCGGCCGGCAGGAGGAGTGGGAGGAGCCCAAGGGCCGCTCGGCCGACGCCCGCGGCTCGCAGCCGGACTTCGCGTCATGACCGCCACCGTGGGCGACGTGGTGGTGCTGGTGGGAACCTCCAAGGGCTTGTTCACGCTCACGTCGGGGCCGTCCCGGGACTCGTGGTCGATGGAAGGGCCGTCGTTCGAGGGCGAGGAGATCTACTCCGCCGTCGTCGACACCCGGGACGGTCGCAACCGGCTGCTGGTGGGGGCGACGAGCTCGCACTGGGGACCGTCGGTGTACCGGTCCGACGACCTCGGCGCCTCGTGGGTGGAGCCGTCGGCGGGGACGCTGGCCTTCCCGTCGGACACCGGCGCGGCGGTGGCCCGGGTGTGGCAGTTGCAGCCGGCGGGCGACGCCCAGCCGGGCGTGGTCTACGCCGGGGTGGAGCCGGCGGCGTTGTTCCGGTCCGACGACGGGGGCGAGTCGTTCGTGCTGGACGAGGGGCTGTGGAACCACCCCCACCGGCCGCAGTGGAACCCGGGCGGGGGCGGGTTGTGCCTGCACACGGTGCTGCCCGACCCCGCGGGCGGCGATCGGCTGGCGGTGGCGGTGTCGGCTGCCGGCTTCTACCGCACGCTCGACGGCTCCACGTGGGAGGCGGCCAACGTCGGTATCCGGGCCCCCTTCCTCCCCGAACCGACGCCCGAGTTCGGCCAGTGCGTGCACAAGGTCGACCGCCACCCGTCGCAACCCGACACCCTGTTCCTCCAGCACCACTGGGGCGTCTACCGGTCCGACGACTTCGGCGGCCACTGGGACGAGGTGGGCGCATCGGAGCTGCCCTCGACCTTCGGCTTCCCGGTGGTGGCCGACCCCAACCGGCCCGGCACCGCCTACGTGCTGCCCCTCACGTCCGACTTCTTCCGGGTCGTGCCCGACGGCCGGCTGCGGGTCTACCGCACCGCCGACGGCGGCGCGTCGTGGACGGCGCTGGCGGAACGGGCTGCCCCAGGAGGACGCCTACCTGTCGGTGCTGCGGGACGGGTTCGGGGCCGACACGTGCGACCCGACCGGCCTGTACTTCGGCACCCGCACGGGCGACGTCTACGGCTCGGCCGACGGGGGCGAGACGTGGACCGAGCTGGCCCGCCACCTGCCCGCCGGTGCTGTGCGTGAAGGCCGCGGTCCTACGCTGAAGGTCCCCAGGTGAGAGTGATCGTCCGCCTGGCCACCGCGTTGCGGCCCCACGCCGACGGGGCGTCGTCGGTGGACGTCGACGTCGCCGCGCCGGCGACCGTCGGCGACGTGATCGACGCGTTGGCGGCCGCCCACCCCGGCGTCGGCCGTCGCATCCGGGACGAGGCGGGCGCCCTCCGCCGTCACGTCAACGTCTTCGTCGGCTCGGAGAAGGCCGCCGCCGACACACCCGTCCCCGACGGCGCCGAGCTGACCGTCCTGCCCGCGGTGTCGGGCGGCTGATCCGGCCCGCCCCGGGACAGGCTGTCAGGCGGCGGGCGGCAGGGGGTCGGTCAGGCCGGTGCCGATGGCGCCAGCGGCGGCTCCCAGGCCGAGGGCGGCGACCACCACCGCCGCGTCGGACTGGCCGGCCAACGCCAAGCCGAGGGCCGCCACCAGGGCCAGGGTGCCGCCGAGGGGGAGGTCGGAGCGACGCAGGCGGGTGCGTCCCACCCGCAGGGCCCACTTGGGCGACGACGGCGAGCGGTGCGAGTGGCGGGTGACCACGAGGCCGAGGACGAGGCCGATGGCGCGGAGACGACGGCCGCGATCACGAGTGCCATGGTCGGGGAGCGTACGCGTATGCGGGACGATGGGAGCCGGATGCGTTTCGTGAAGTCGGTCGACGACGCCAAGGACCTGCCCCGGTCGCGGGCCGAGGTGGCGGTGGTGGGACGGTCGAACGTGGGCAAGTCGTCGCTGGTCAACGCCCTCGGCGGGCACAAGGACCTGGCCCGGGTGTCGAAGACGCCGGGCCGGACCCGCCTGCTCAACCTGTTCGAGGTGTCCGAGGGGGCCACCCTGGTCGACTGCCCCGGCTACGGGTACGCGTCGGCGTCGAAGGCGGCCCGGAACGCGTGGCAGAAGATGATCGAGCGCTACCTGCTGCAGCGGGAGGAGCTCACCATGGTCATCGCCCTGGTCGACGGTGAGATCGGTCCCACCCCCCTCGACCTGCAACTTCTCGACTGGCTGCGGGCCAACGAGCTCCCTCACACCGTCGTCGCCACCAAGCACGACAAGGTGAAATCGTCGCACCGGGGCCGGCGCCAGCGGGACGTGGCCGCCGCCTGCCACCTCCTCCCCGACGACGTGGTCTGGGTGAGCGCGGCCAAGGGCACGGGCATCGACCGCCTGCGGGGCCTCGTCCACCTCTGGCTCTCGACCGGCTGACGGGGCGCCCTTCCCTCCGGGGCGGCGCGGCACCCTCCGCCGCCGAGGGACAGGTCGCCGCCGTCGGCATCGCCGGCGGGCATGCTCCTCCGCCCCTGCCCTCCGGCAAGCGCGGACGACGCTCATGGCGCGGCGCACCCCTCGGCCGCCGCGTCGACCGAGGGGTGGTCCGCCGGTCCGATGCAACGGCGGGATCGACATCCGCCGCGTGGGCTGAGCCGTCTTAGCGCGAGCTCCAGTCGGTGGTGTGGCCGCCCTTGGGGGCCCTGGGCGGGGCGTAGCCACCACTGCTGCCGCCGCCCTTGGTCCGGCCGCCGCCACCCCGGCCCCGGCCGCCGAGTCCGGCCAGGCCCAGGAGGCCGAGCAGGCCGAACAGGCCGAGGTTCTCCTCGATCCAGCTCTCGTCCTCGTCGGCGTCGTCGGCGACGTCGGTCTGGGCGACCGTCACCGTCGCGTGGGCGACCGTGGCGGTGCCAATGCCCATGCTGAGCATGGCGGCCAGTGCTGCGGAACCAAGTGCCTTACGCATGCCGTCTCCTCGTTCGTCGGGCGGTGCCGGTGCCCTACCCAAGGGCGATGCTGACACAACCACAACCGGCGCACTCAGGAGGCGCACTCAGGAGGCGTCGGCCTCGTCGCTCGCATCGTCGGTCTCCCCCCGCTTGCGTTTGAGAAGGCGGTCGATGGTGGGCGGGGGGACGGGCGCGGCAGGCGGCGGGGCCACCTTCGTGCGGGCGGGACGGGGTGGCGGAGGCGGACGTTCGACGCCCGGGCGGGCCGGCAGCCGGGACTTGATCTCGTCGACCAACCGCCGCCGACCCTTCTGCAGCGCGGCCACGCCTGAACCATGGAGCGCCACCCGGCTCAACGCCACCGCCACCGGCCAGAGCAAGGCCGCCGCCAGCAACATCCACCCGGCCAGCGCCACCCGGCCGTGGCCCACGGGCAGGTCGGTGCCGTCGAAGGCGGCGGCGGGCTCGATGGCACCCCGTCCCCCGGCCAGGGCCGACACCCGGGTGAGGGCGTCGGTGTCGACTGATCCCACCGCGTACTCGGCCGAGTACGACTGCACGGCCGTCGTCGTGGCCGCCAGCAGCGTCTCGCCGCCGGGGCCGGTGACCGACACGCCCACCGCGTAGGTGCCGGCGGCGGTGGCGGCCACCTCGCCCACGAAAGTGGTGTCCGACGTCCGCTCCAGCGCCACCTCCCGGCCTTGGAGATCGGGACCGGCCACCCTCGCCAAGGCGGTGGCGCCGTCGGGCCACCCGTCGGCCGACTCGGCCGTCACCCGCAGCTTGCCGTCGACCAACTCGGCCCGGGCCCCGGCGCCGGCCGATCCGCCCAGGGGGAACGTGTCCTTCACCACGCCCGCCCAGAACGACGTGTAGCCGTCCCACGTCGACCACGCCTGCGACCAGCGGGCGGAGGCGTCGCTCGTCCAGGCCGTGGCCCGACCGAGCCCGACCTGCCACGAGGCCAGCAGCGGGTCGCTCTCCTCGCCCACCACCAGGTGGGTCTGGGCGGTGGGCTTGGCCGTGGTCCCCTGGTAGCCGAGGATCGGGGGCGAGGCCCGGAGGTCGCGCACCGGGGCCGCCGAGGAGACGACCTTGGGGAAGAACTCGCCTTCGTTCACGATCTGGCGGGAGGCGAGGATGGCCTCCTGCATCATGATCTGGGGCACCTGGCTGAGGTCGGTCTCGTTGTAGAAGCGGCCCCGCCCAGCCTCGGCGACGGCGGCCAGGTTGGCGTCGGCGCCGGTTTCACCCGTGGCCAGGACCGACACGGTGATGCCCTCCGCGGCCAGCCCCGCGGCCTGGTCGACGAGGGCGTCGAGACCGCCCTCGCTGGTGAAGCCGTCGGTAAACAGGATGATGTGCTTGAGCTTGGCCTTGTCGTTGCGCAGGGCCTCGCCCGCGGCCAGCAGGGGCTTGGACAGGTCGGTGCCGCCCGCAGGCGACAGCTGGCGCAGGCCCTTGGTGACGACCTCCTCCGCCGGAAGCTGTTGCAGGGGCACGATCCACGCCTGCTCGGTGTTGAAGGCGAGGACGCCCACGTGGTCGTCGGCGGACAGGGCGGAGATGGTGCGGGCGGCCGCGGCCCGGGAGATGTCGGTCTTGTTGACCCCGCCGCCGGACGTGTTGCCGCCCATGAGCCCGTTGGCCCCGCCCCCCTCCGCGCAGTGGCAGGCGCCCATCGACCCGCTGCTGTCGATGGCCAGCACCTCCGCCACCGACGGCCGCCGGAGCGGGTCCTTGATGTCGCTGATCACGGGCAGCAGCTTCTCCAGCTCGCTGTCGAGGTAGCCGCCGAGGGCGAAGGACCGGTCGCCGCCGACGGCCACCAGTCCCCGGCCCAGGTCGCGGGTGGCGACGGTGAGGCTGGCCACCTGGTCGTTCGACAGGCTGTGGGCGTCGACGTCGACCAGGACGGTGGACGAATAGGTGGCCAGACGGTCGATCGGGGGCAGCTCGGCGGCCCCCACCACGTCGACCGGGAGCCCGCCCGCCCGGAGGGCGTCGGCCAGGGTGGCGCCGACACCGGTCATCCCCTCCACCAGGAGGATCCGGGCCGGGCCCTCGACCTGCACCGCGGCGAACCCGACGTTGTTCTCCAGGCGGGCGTCGGACGGGCCGGTGACCTGGAGGCGGTAGCTGGCGAGGGGCGTGGCGCCGGCATCGGCGTCGCCCGCGGTCTGGGCCAGCTCGACGACGGTCTGGCCGGCGGCGACGTCGACCATCCGCTCCTCGACCGTCTCGCCGTCACGGGTCCACCGGAGGGCGATGGTCTGGGCGGTCGACGAGGTGATGGTGGCCCGCACGGTGAAGGCCTCGCCCTGCTTGACGTGGCTGGGGGCGTCGACCCGGGACACGGCCATGTCGGCCCCGCCCAGGGCGTCGACGGGGTGGACGTCGACCCGGATGCCCTGCTCCCGGAGGCGCTTGGCCTCGGTGGCGGCGTCGCCCTCGGTGGCCCGCCCGTCGGACACGACCACGATCCGCCGGCGGGCGTCGGAGGGGAGGACGGCCCCGGCCAGGCGGAGGGCGCCGGCCAGGTTGGTGCGGGAGGCGTCGACCTTGGTCGCGGGCTGGACCAGGGTGGCGTCGGCCTGGACGGTGAGCTCGAGGCGGGCGTCGCCGCCGAAGAAGGCCACGCCCGCCAGCGCCCCGTCGGGCTGGTGGCGGAGGGCGTCGCGCACCCAGTCGACGGCCGCGGCCTGACCCCCGGCGCCGAGCGAGTCCGACCCGTCCACCAGGAACATCACCGCCACCCGCTTCGACGTGCGGGGGATGGCCAGGCCGGCGAGGGCGCCGACGAGGAGGAGGGCGATCGTGCCCCGGAGGGCGACCGCGGCCCGCCACTGTTTGCGGGAGACGCCCCGGCGGCGGCGGCTGAGGAGGAGCTCGACGGCGAGGACGGCGAGGAGGGCGATGACGAACCACTTGAGCCACGGGCGCTCGCCGCTTGCCCGCCGCTCGCCGGGGGCAAGGGCCCGCTCGGGCACGGGCAGGCTGGCCGCGGGAGCGAGCACCGACTCGCCCGGGTCGGCGTTGACGGCGAACGTGACGTCGGCCCGTCCCTCCTGGTGGACGGTCCAGTAGCCGATGGCGTCGGTGATCGGGGCCGCCCCACCCGCGGCCAATCGGAGCTCGACGCCGGCGGGGGCGTCGACGGTGGCCGGGCCGGCGAGGGTCACGGGAAGGGGCTGGCCCACTCGGAGGTCGGCGGGGGGAAGGGCGGCGCCGGCCAACTCGGTGAGCAGGCGGTCGCCCAGGAGGGGGAAGGCGACCTGGAGGGGCAGGTTGCTCTGGTTGAGGGCGAAGGCGAGGTAGGCGAAGGGGCGTCCGCCGTGGGCCCCCCGGAGGAGGAGGGGCGCTCCCTCGGCACCGACGAGGACGTCGGCCGCGGGGGCGGTGAGTTTCTGGGCCTGGGCGATGCCCACCTCGGACAGGTCGAGGCCGGCCAGGAGGGCGTCGTCGCTGCGGACGAGGGTCACGGCCGGGTTCTCGACCTCGCCGGTGATCGCTATCCCGGCCGTGGTCGCGCCGCCGGGCGGGGCGATGGCGAGGAAGGGGGCGCCGGGGTCGGCGGGCACGGCCACCCCGTCGTAGACGACGAGGTCGAAGCCGGGGGCGGGGCGGGCGTCGTCGGACCGCTCGACGGTCACCGCCGGCAGGCTGGCGAAGAGGCGGTCGAGGAAGACGTTCTCGGGGCCGGCGAGGAGCACCTTCAGGGGCCGGCGGCGCCGGGCGGTGGCGAAGGCGTGGTTGTCGGCGGCGAGAAGGTCTTCGCCCTCGAGGAAGGCCTCCACCCGGTCGCCGCCGGGAAGGTCGATCTCCCGTTCGACGGCGGCGCCGGCGGCGAGGGCGACCTGCTCGGTGTGGGCGGTGCGGCCGTCGACGTCGAGGCGCAGGGTCTGGGTGGCGGCCGGACCGCCCGTGTTGCGCAGGCTGACCCGGGCGTGGAGGCCGCTGCCCCGGGGCTCGACGGTGAGGCGGGCGAGGCCCCGGTTCGTCGAGCGTGAACCTATTCGGCGGTAGTCGGTGTCGGGCGGGAGGAGCTTCTGTTGCTCGTCGGTGAGCCCGCCGTCGGAGAGGAGGACGAAGCCCACGGGGGCCCCCGGCGTCTCCACGCTCTCGGCCAGGTTGAAGGCGGTGGCGAAGTCGGCCGGCCCAGGGGTGGTGCGGATGGCGTTGAGGGCGGTGGCGAAGGCGTCGGCGTCGGGGCTGGCGGAGAGGACGACGCGGGGCTGGGCGTCGGCCACCACCACGCTGGCCACGCCGCCCGCCCGGGAGCTGTCGGCGCAGGTCACGGGCCTCGTCCTTGGCCGCGTCGAGTCGTTCGGGGTCGCCGTCGGTGGCGGCCATCGACCCGGAAGCGTCGACGATGAACACGGTGTGCTGGGCCAACCGGGCGGCGGTGGGACGGACCGGCTGGGCCACGGCCGCGGCCAGGAGGGCGACGGCCAGGAGCTGGGCCGCGAGGAGGGCGCTGGGCCGGAGCTTCTGCCACGGCGCCGCCACCGACACCGGCCGGGCCACCGCCCGCCACAGGAACGTCGAGCTCACCTCCACCGGCGGCCGCCGGGGCCGGAGGATGTGGAGCACGACGATCGGGATCGCCAACAGCCCCAGCCACAACCCGGCCGGATTGGCGAACCTCACCGCCCGCCCTCCCCCCGCCAACCGGTGACGCCTGCAGCCCTGTGCGGGCTGTTTCCGTCACCAGTTCGCGGGCGGTGGCGGGGCGTCATCGGAGGACGCCCTCGCGACGCCAGGTGCCGAGGAGGGCGGTTTCGAGGTCGTCCTCGGCCAGGATGCGGACGTAGGCCGCGCCCACCTGGGCGCACCGGCCCCGCACCCGGTCCAGCCACGCCTGGGTGGCGTGCTCGTAGTCCTTGAGGGTGTCGGCGGCCAGGCTCACGACCACCCGTCCGCCACCTTCCCGGTCGACCAGCTCGAGGTCGCCGACGAGGGTGGGATGGAGCTCCTCCGCGGCCAGCACGTGGACGACCATCACGTCGCCGCCCCGCGACGGCAGCCGGCTGAGGGCGCCCTCCCACTCCTCGGTGAGGAGGTCGGAGATGACGACGGTCAGCCCCACGGGTCCCGGGCGGGCCAGCAGCGACGAGACCGCGGCGGCGAAGGCGGTATCGCCCGTGGCTTCCAGGCGGGACAGGTGGTCGAAGAGGGCCGGCACCGCCCCCCGGCCGGCGAAGCGGGGCGCCACCCGTTGCAGCGGGAACGTGTGCACGCTCACCGGGTCCCGGCGGGTGAGGGCCACGAAACCGAGGGCGGCCGCCACCCGTTGGGCCATCTCGAGCTTGCCGCCGACGGCCATCGACGCCGACGTGTCGACCAACAACCGCAGGTGGAGGTCGTCCTCCGCCTCGTACAGCTTGAGCAGAAGGACGTCGAGGCGGGCGTAGAGGAAGTAGTCGATGCGGCGGAAGTCGTCGCCCGGGTGGTACTGGCGGTAGTCGGCGAAGTCGGGGGACGACCCGTGGCGAGTCGACCGGTGCTCGCCGGCGAAGTGTCCCGCCAGCCGACGGCGGGTTCCGATCTGCAGCGCCTCCAGCCGGGCCAACAGGCGGGGGTCGAGCAACCGGCCGCCGCCGGTTTCGTGCGTCCGTAGGGTCGTGATTTGGCCGGAATCGGGTGTTTTCACAACGCTACGGGTGCACGAAACGCGGGCTTCATCGGCTTCGTGTCGAGGTCGGAGTCCCCAAACAAGGCCGAGGTCGACGAGGTCGGCGGTCGCGAGTCCGCCGTCATGGCGCGCCGCGCATTCCCGCCGGCGGCTCGGGGACCGCGGCCAGGACCGCCGCCACCAGGGCGTCGGCCGACATCCCGTCGGCCACCGCTTCGTAGCCGAGCACCAGCCGGTGGCGGAGAGCGGCGGTGGCCACCCGGCGGACGTCGGCCGTCGCCACGTTGGGCCGACCGTCGAGCAGGGCGGTGGCCTTGGCCGCCAGGATCAGGGCCTGGGCGCCGCGGGGCGACGCTCCGAACCGGACGTAGCGGCGCACCGCCTCGGGCGCCTCCGCGTGCGCCGGGTGGGTGGCGATGACCAGGTCGACCGCGTGCTGCACCACGTGGGACGCGGCCGGCACCGCCCGGGTGAGCTCGACCATGGCCGTGAGGACGGCGGCGTCGGCCACTTGGTCGACGGTCGGGCCGGCACCGCCCGTCGTGCGCTCGACCACCGCCACCAGGTCGGCCGCGGGCGGGAAGGGCACGACCACCTTGAGCAGGAAGCGGTCGAGTTGGGCCTCGGGGAGGGGGTAGGTGCCCTCCATCTCGATCGGGTTCTGGGTGGCCATCACCAGGAACGGCCGGGGCAGGGGCCGGGTCTCGCCCGCCACCGTCACCGCCCGCTCCTGCATGGCCTCCAGCAGTGCCGACTGGGTCTTGGGCGTGGCCCGGTTGACCTCGTCGGCCAGCACCAGGCTGGCGAAGATCGGCCCCGGTCGGAAGCGGAAGCTACGCCGTCCAGCCTCGTCCTCCTCCAGCACCTGGGTGCCGAGGATGTCGGCCGGCATGAGGTCGGGGGTGAACTGGACCCGGCTGAAAGGCAGGTCGACCGCCGACGACAGCGTCTTGAGGAGCATGGTCTTGCCCAGGCCGGGCACGCCTTCGAGCAGCACGTGGCCCTCGCACAGCATGCAGACGAGGACGTCGCGCACGAGCTCGGCCTGACCGACGATCACCCGCCCGATCTGCTCCTCGATGGCCCGCGCCCGCTCGACGTACTCCTCAGGGGTGATGGTCATTGACCCTCGGCCAGCGCCGCGAAATAGGACTGGACCAGGGCCCGCTGGGTCGGCGGGATGTCGAGCCGGTCGAGGGCGGCGGTGGCCTCGGCCGAGTAGCGGGGGAGGACGTTGCCCACCGGGACCTGGGCCCCGTTCTGCAAGCTGAGCCCGTCGCCCTGGCCCACCTGCTGGCTCGGACCTTCGCCCTCCTGGCCGGTCGTGTTGAGGACGTCGCCGTCGGTGCCGCCCGCGGGGTCGAACACGGTGGCCGACTCGAGTCCGCCCGACGGGTTGTTGCCGGTGCCGCCACCCGTCACGCCCGGACCGCCCTGGCCGCTCCCCGTCCGGGCGTTGGTCCCTCCGACCTGTCCCGACGCCCCGCCGCCCGCCCCCTGCCCCTGGCCCTGCCCCTGCCCCTGCCCCTGGCCCTGGCCCTGGCCCTGGCCTTGACCTTGTCCCTGACCTTGACCTTGTCCCTGGCCTTGACCTTGTCCCTGCCCCTGCCCCTGCCCCTGGCCGGGTGCGGACAGAGCGGCGCGGGCGTTGGCGATGGATGAGAGGGCGCGGACGGTGGCTTCTTGGCCTGCGACCGACCCGGCGGCCGCAGCCTGGGCGTCGGCGGCCGTGCCCATGGCCGAGGCAGCCGCGGTCAGGTCGCCCGCAGTCAGCCCGGCGGCCGCCGCCGACAGGGCGGACGCGGCGTCGGTGTTACCGGCGGCCTGGGTGGCGGCCATGGCGGCCAGACGTTCGGCCAGTGCCTGGCGCTGCTCCGGGCTGAGTTGGGCCAGGCCCGCGGCCGCCGACCGCAACTGCTCGGCCGCGTCGCCCCCCGCGGCCGCCCCCGGAAGCGGCGACGACGCCAGGCTCCGGTCAAGACCCCGCACCGCCGCCTTCTGGGCCAGCAGGTTGGGCGACAGCTGGCCGGCCAGCTCCCGGGCGGCGGCGTCGAGCGCCTCCTGGCCCTGGGGCAGGTCGGGGGAGGAGGCCAGCTCCCGGGCCAGCTCCTCCAAGCGCTGGGCCAGCTCCTCCTGGGTCGGCGTCGGGGGAGTGGCGGTGCGGATCTCCTCGGCCGCGTCCCGCAACTTGTCGGCCTCGGCATCCAGAACCTGCTGGTCAGCGGCCTGCCGGCGGCGGACCACGTCCTGGTGGTTGGCGGTCAACCCGAGGGCGACGGCGGCCACCGTCAGCCCGGCCACCACGCCCATCCGCCGGCGGTCGAACCGCACCGGGACCGCCTCCGACGGCCGCCGCCCCGCGGCCAAATCCGACGCCCGGGCCTGCACCCGCGCCCCGAACGGTCCCGGTCCCGCCGAACGCCCTTCCAGCTCCAGGGCGGTGGCGAACACGTCGCCCGTCTCCAGTCCCCGGTCGGCAGCCCGGGCCGCCACCAGCAGCGGCACCTTCACCACCAGGGCCGCCACCACCAGGGCGACGGCCGCGACCACCACCAGTCCCACGGCCACCGGCTCGGGCCACCCCCACGGCCGCAACCGCCCCGCCACCACCAGGGCCAGGGCGAGGCCGACGACAGCCGGTGCGATCCACTGACCGGTTGCCACTCCCCACGCCAACCGCAATCGCCGGCGGACACCGGCCAGTAGCTCGGTCACGACGCGTCCCGGGCCGACGGCAGGCTCACCCGGCGCACCGCCACCAGCAGGGCCAGGCCGCCGATCATGACGGACGCCAGCAGCCACGCCACCCACAGGCGCACGCCCGCCACCTCCGACTGGGGACGGACATCCTCCGCGAACTGACCGAACTGCAGGCCGTTCCCGATGCCGTCACCGGGATCGATCAGGATCTGGGCCGGGTCACCGGAGTCGCCGGACCCAAAGATCTCGATCTTGCTGCTGGCGGCCACATCCGGTGCCAACGCCGCCGGCGGGGCGCGGAGGGGCATGTCGGCGGCGTTGGCCGACACCGTCGGCGGTACCGGCAGGTCGGGCGCCGGCGCCGTGATAGCCGGGGCGCGGGCCGGCTCGGCCCCGTCCGGAACCGGCTGGGGCGCGATCGTCACGACCGCCTGCTCCGGCACGGTGGTGGCGAACCCCCCCGCCTGCGCCTTCGCCTGCGCCTGCGCCGGCGCGAACCCCTTGGCGATCACCGCCCGGTCGACGCCGGCCATCCCGAACCCCGACTCGACGTCGAAGCCGAAGGTGTCGGGGCGCACGAGGTCGGCCAGGGCAGTGAAGGGCGAGTCGAACGACGACGACTCCGACCGCCCCTGGACCACGTCGGCGGTGGCCACGAACGGGTTCAGGGCGAGGATGGCGGGCGACGCCTTGCCGATGGGCCCGTCCATGGCCCGCTGCCCGCCGTAGACGATGAACGTCCCCACCGTGAGCGCGGCCGTCAGCCCGTAGGCGATCACGGTGGCGGCCTGGGTGCGGCGGAGGAGGGCCGAGCAGGCGATGGCCAGGCAGGCCAGCACCACCGCCGTCAGCAGGATCATCACCACGCCCTTGAGCACCTCGGTCACCGACACCCCGCCCACCAGGAAGGGCACGCTGAGCAGGGGCAGGCTGGCCACGACCAGCAGGCTGGTGAAGGCCAGCGACGACAGCAGCTTGCCCAGCACGATCGACCGCGGCCGCAGCAGCGTCACCTGCAGGGACACGAGCGTCTGCCGCTCGCGTTCGCCGGAGATGGCCGACGCCGTGAGCCCGGGGACGATGAAGCACACCAGCATGAGCATGAAGAACAGCAGCCAGTGGAAGATCGACCGTCCGACCGACGCCGACGCCAGCGGGTCGGCGAACGCCCCCGACAACGACTGCGACGCCCCCAGGTACACGAAACGCAGGATGAGGGCGAGGATGGCCAGGTAGCCGGTGATCACCAGCCACGTGAGCCGGCCCCGCATGCGTTGCTTCAGCTCCCGAGCCAGCACCGGGTTGAGCGGCGGCAGGCGAGACAGCAAGGCCGTCATTGGAGCGTCCCTTCCGTGACCTGCATGAACACGTCCTCCAGGCCCGAGCCCTCGACCCGGAACTCGACCACCGCCAGCCCCTCTTCGACCACCAGCCGGCGCAGCAGAGCCTGTTGCTCGTCCTCGTCGGCCACGGTGAAGTTCCGCACCTCACCGCCGGCCAAGTGGACGACCACCTTGCGCCCGGCCACCGCCGTGAGCCGGGCCCCGATCTCCTTCGGGGACCCGACGGCCAGCAGTCGACCGGCTTCCATGATGGCGATGTGGCTGCACATCTCCTCCATCTCGGAGAGGATGTGGGAGCTGATCACGATGGTCTTGCCCATCGACTGCAGCTCGCTCAGCAGCCCCCGCAGCTCCACCCGGGCCCGGGGGTCGAGGCCGCTGGCGGGCTCGTCGAGCAGGAGCACGTCGGGATCGTGGACGAGGGCCCGGGCCAGGGCCAGCCGTTGCTTCATGCCCCGGGACAGCGACTCCACCATCGCCGTGCGCTTCACTTCGAGCCCCACCAGCTCCAGCAGGCCGTCGACCAGCCCCTTCCACGTCGAGCGGGGCAGGGAGTAGGCGGCGGCGAAGAACTCCAGGTACTCCTGCACCGAGAGGTTGTCGTAGACGCCGAGGACGTCGGGCATGTAGCCGACCACCCGGCGCACGCCCCGAGCGTCGTGGACGGGGTCGCACCCCGCCACCCGGGCCGTACCCGACGTGGGCGTGAGCACCGACGCCAGGATCGACAGGGTCGTGCTCTTGCCCGCCCCGTTGGGCCCGATGAGGCCGAACACGCTCCCGGTCGGGACCTCCAGGGTGAGGTCGCGCACCGCCACCAGGTCGCCGAAGCGCTTGGTGAGGCCCGAGGTGCGCACGGCCATGGCGTCGCCGGTGTCGGGCGGCTCCTCCACCTGCTCGACGGCCACCACGTCGGTCACGTGCCCTCCCGCAGGGTGAAGAGGCCGTTGACGTCGACGTCGGACGTGAAAGTCGGGAAGCGCACGAAGACCTGGTCGCCCTGCACCGCGCCGGCCGGGATCTGGAACACGGCCGCGCCCCCGTTCCCGCCCGCACCGACCAGCGGCGGCAGGCCGTGCCAGCTCCCCTCCTGCCACACCTCCATCTGGGGGGCGGGCGCCCGCATGATCAGGCGGGACAGGTCGGGTGCCCGTCCGCCCCGGTCGGCGTCACGGGTCACGAACCGCACCACGAACGGGGCCTCGTTCCCGCCCCGGAAGTCGGGCGACCGCACGACCTCCCGGCGGATGTCGAGGGCGCCGCTGGCGGCGGGGACGTCGACCCGGTTCCGCCCGATGACCAGCGACCGACCGCCGCCGCCCGCGTCCTTGCCGTCGACCTCGACCGGGGGGGCGAACGACCGGGTCCAGCCGGCGGCCACGACCTCGCCCGGGCCCCGGAACTCCTGGCCGCCGAGGGTGCGGGCGGTCTGCCACAGGCTCATGTCGGTGATGCTCTCGGACTCGGGGGAGAAGGAGTTGAACCCGCCCCACACGTCGATGTCGACGCCCATGTCGCCCCGGAGGAGGTCGGACTGGGTCCCGGTGATCTTCCAGTCCCGTTCCTCACCCGGCCCGAGTCGTCCCACCAGGGTGCCGCCGGTGCCGACGAAGACGGCCACCTCGTCGAGGGCCCACTCGGTGGTGTTCTTCACCTTGCCCGAGGCCTGGCCCACGATCTCGGCGACGCCGGTCACCTCGAGCGAGCCCTTGGCCGCGATCGGCCCGGCCGCGGGCACGATGCCGAACTGGCCCGCGTCGAGGGGCAACGATCCTTCGGAGCCGTCGGGCGTGATGGTGACGCCGGAGAGAGAGTTGGAGCTCTGGATGTCGGACTCGCCCCCCGGCGACCATCCCGGACCGAAGCGGAGCCGCGACGTCTGGCCGCCGGAGGAGAAGACGCCCATCCACGTGGCGGCCGTCGCCCCGTTGACCCCGGTGGTCACGATGCTGGTGTCGACCTGCCGGGTGGTGTCGCGCAGGCCCCGTCCGCCGACGTAGCTGCCGGCGGTGAACATGACGGCCACCAGAGGCACCGCCACCCAGGCCAGCTCGGGATGACCCCGGCGGCGGACGACGAGGAACACGATCGGGCCCGCCACCAGCACATACAGGACGAGAAAGGCGACCAGCCAGCCGAGGCGGGGCACCCGCAGGCCGGCCTCGTTGGCCAGTGACTGGCCCACGAAGCCGTTGCCGAAGCGGGCCGCGGGATCGCCGGTGACGGCCCACCCGGTGGGCTCCACCAGTCCCGGCCACTGCCCGGCGGCGATGGCCCCGGCGGTGAGCCTGATCTCGCCCCGACCGGCGGGGGACCGTCCGTCCTGGCCCGGCTGCCACGGCGCCGGTAAGCCCTCGACGGTCTGGCCGCGGTCGGCGTCGACCAGCAGGTGGCCGCCCTGCTCCACCCACGCCAGGAGGGCGGTGCGAGTGGCGGCCGGCAGCCGGACGAGCTCGTCGGCGGCAGCGGCGATGGTGCTCACCGGGCCCAGGCTGGCGGGAGCCTGGGCCAGCTCGGCGGGGCCGAGGGCGGCGAAGCGGGCGGTGCCGGCGTCGACCGCCAGCGGGGCGGCGCCGGGTACGGACCGTCCGCCGAGAGCGCCGGGGAGGAGGCCGACCAACTCCTGGCCGGTCGAGCTCTGCAGGACGGCGTCGCCGGTGGCGATGTCGGTCGACCCGTCGCGGAGGCGGGCCTGCACTCCGACGGCCCCGTCGAAGCGGAACGACAGCCAGGCGGGCAGGACGACGAAGTACTCCTTGCTACTACCGCCGGGGACCTCCACGGGCAGCCCGACCGGCGGGCCGTCGGCCGTGCTGACCTCGAGTCGGCCCCGCACCAGGCGATCGGCCGTCACCTGCACCCGCACCGCCATGGGCCGCCCGGGCACGTACGACCCGTCGTAGGCGCCCGTCACCTCGAGCGACGTGGCCGCCAGCGCGGGCGGCACCGCGGCTGGTCCCAGGAGGAGGAGGATGGGGACGGCAGCGAGCGCGGCCAGACCGAGGCGTCGTCTGGGCCTGCGTTCTCGCACGTCCGGTCCTCCACTTTCTTCCGCCGTTCACTCACACCGGTCCCCAGCTACGACGTCGGCCAGGTGGTGCCGGTTCCCGTCGTCATCCGGGAACAGTCGGTGTCGCCACAGACGGTACCGGGACAATCGCGCCCCGAGGGGGCGGCCTCAGCCGGTGGGCGGCGCGGGGAGCCGCTGTTCGACGGTGAGGACGGGCTCGAACAGGTCACCGTGCTCGGCCAGGCGCCCGAGGACGGCGGGCGCCTCGAAGACGAGGGCATCGGCGTCGTTCTTGTCGACCGCCTCGGTCACCTCGTCCCACGTGACGGGGGTGGACACCGTCGGGTGGGGACGGGCCCGGAGGGAGTAGATGGACACCGTCGTCTTGTGCTCGTCGTTCTGGCTCCAGTCGATGAAGACCTTGCCCGTGCGCAGCTCCTTCTTCATCAGGGACAGGATCCGTCCCGGGTGCTCGGCTTCGAGCAGGCGGGCGATGGCGTGGGCGAAGGGCTTGGTCTCGTCGTAGGTGACCGCGGTGTTGAGCGGGACGTAGATCTGCAGCCCCTTCGAGCCGGACGTCTTGGGGACCGATTGGAGGCCGAGTTGGTCGAGGAGGTCCCGGAGGACGAGGGCGACCTGACAACACTCGAGGAGGGCGGCCGGCGGGCCGGGGTCGAGGTCGAAGACCATCATCGTTGGCCGCTGGATCTCGTCGCCCCGCGACAACGACGGGTGGAGCTCGAGGGCCGCCAGGTTCGCCATCCACACGAGGGTCGGGAGATCGTTGACCACGCAGTAGTCCATGAGCTCGTTCTTGCGACCGGCGTACACGGGCGTGGTGGCCACCCACGGCGGGCGGTGCTTGGGGCAGTTCTTCTCGTAGAAGAACTGGCTGTCGACCCCATTGGGATAGCGCTTGAGCGTGACCGGCCGTCCTTGGAGATGCGGGACGAGCGCCCCCGCGACCCGGGTGTAGTAGTCGATGACCTGGCCCTTGGTGAACCCGGTCTCGGGATAGAGAACCTTGTCGAGGTTCGACAACGTGAGCTGCCGCCCCCCGACCTCCACCACCACTTCCTTCTTCGCCCCCGTCGCCGACGGACTCATACGCCGATGCTAAGCCCGTCAGTGTCGGCGCGACCGCCGCCCGGCGGCCGGCGGGCCTGGCGATGGAGCGCGGGCCACTTCGGAGCCACCGGGCTCGAGCAGCGTTGACCTTGAGTCACGCGGCGGGTTCGTTGAAGTGCACGTCGTGCGGATCCAGTCGCTCGCCCGACGGATGTGCCCAGTGCGCTTCGGGGATGCCCAGTTGGCGGGCAGCGTCGGCGTAGGGACCCCGCGGCGCCACGGGCCGACCGTTTCCGCCGAGGCGCCGCCCACGATGATCGGTGAAGACGAGCGCGTCGGGCTCGTCGGCATTGCCCGAAATCTGGAGACCACCCCGGTGCAGGAGTCGGTGGTGGAAGGTGCAAAGCGCCAGAAGATTCGAAGTATCGGTCGGCCCACCATCTTCCCAATGTCGAATGTGATGCACGTGCAGCCACCGGGTGCGTTCACATCCCGGCACGCGGCACCCACCGTCTCGCTCCTCGATCACGGTACGGGTGCGATCAGGCACTGTGCGGTACGACCGGCCGACGCTGACGGGCGCTCCGCCCGCCTCGAAGACGGCTCGGACCCGCGCGTCGCAGCTGAGGTACTGACGGAGACCGTAGGGGAGCTCGGGGCCGAGGTGGAGGTGCCCGCCGACGGCCCCGTCCTGGCTCGCACCCACGTGGAGCATCACCAGGTGCCGGTCGCGATGGGGTCGTTCAGCGGCGCTGGCACCGAGGCTCCGGTCGGCGACCGCGACCAGGGCGTCGACCCAGGACACCTTGGTGGGCGTGCCGACGCCGTCGGGCTGCTGCGCCCGGTACAACAAGTCCCTCGCCTCGGTCAGCGCCCGCTCGCACAATGCGCCCTCGTCGGCGGGCAACACCGCTGACATGCGCCACAGACCGTCGTCGTCGTATCCGAAGCTGACCCGACGTTGTTCCTCGTGGTGCTCCGCGGCCGGTTGGTCGGGATTGGCTTCGGCCTTGGGCTCCTCGGCGAAGCGGTAGCTGCCAAGGGTGCGCTTGAGCTGAGAGACGGTCGCATGGCGGGCGAGCTCGGCCACTTCGGCGTCGGTGGATGAGGGGGCATGGCGGACAACGACGGCAACCTGGTCTTCGGCCAGTTCGCCTGCCTCGAATGACGCTCTGGTCTCGGGCAGGTCGGCCAGCCGTCGGGCCATGACCACCAGGGCGCGGGCCCGGCCAGGGCCGACGCCGCATTTCCACGCCACCCACTGCTCGGCCGAGCGAATACCTACGCCTTCCCAGGCTCCAGTCTCCAGGATGCGCCCGATGAGCCGGACCAGCCGGGCGGTGGCGGCGTTGATCACCCCACACACCTCGGCGATCTCAGCCTCCAACCGGGCCGCGTTCGACTCCCTTTCTATGGACTCGCTCACGGTTCCATCATAGACGAACGTACGTTCGTAACGCAAGCATACCGACCACATTTTGGCTGCGAATTTGGTCGAAGTATGCCGACAATTCTCGACCGATGGACACATCAGCCGTCGTTGAACCTGCCGCGGTCCAATGTAGGAAACCGGTCAAGGACCCGAAGACCTTTCCCATGACGAGGGGTAAAGGTCCGCCCGCCAGTCCAGCCCGATCGCGCCAGCACCTCGGCCCGACAATGGACTCGATCGCTCGTCGCCACCTCGGGACCCATCATGCTGGCGAGCGACAGCTGCGAGAGGTAGCGTCACGTCGCGAGTCCCGGCATCGGGCGGCGTCGGGTCCTCTATCACCCGGCCACAAGTCGAAGGGCGGAAGCGATGAGGCCGACTATTTGTAGCCGTCGCCTCCTGATGCTTGTGTTCAGCGCCTTGCTCGGCGCCTGCGGGAACGACTCGGGACCGAACAGCGCGGCGGGCTCCGGCGCAACACTTCCGTTCTCCAGTGAGGAACGGTGTGAACCCGATCCGAGGGAGATCGGGTGCACAACCGCCACCGCTGCATCGAGGGGCACGACATTCGAGGACACCCTCATCTCGCTCACCTACCGCGGTGTCCTTGTGGTCCCCTCCAATATCGGGCCCGAGCGTTCGTTCGGCGAGCCGAGCACCAGGCCGGGCGTCGAGTACCACCTCTACTTTGACCTCCGGGTGTCCGAGGTGGCTGGACCAAGATGGGACAGCTTCCCGGACGGCACGAACCTGGAAGTCGAGGAGGCTTCCGGGGAACGGAACCTTTCTGAGTGCTCTAGCTATCCGATGCTGCCCAGTCTCGACGGGTCGTTGAAACTGGAAAAGGGCTCGACGATCACGGTGCGCTGGTGTCTGACCGACGATCGGCAGCCCGAAGCGAGCGATGCCCCGAGCGCGTTCACCCTCTCGGGAGAAGCGTTCCACCGAGCGACATTCGCCATTGACGGCCAAGTCGCGGACGTCGACGCGGCCAGCGACGTCGTAGCAAGCCACGACGTCGTACTCAAGGGCAACCCGGGTTGGAAGCACGACAGCACCCTGGCCCAATCCTCCTCTGAGGCTTCAGCGACCGGTTCGTAGCACCTGGTCGGCCGCGCCGTCTCGGTCGAGGAGCGCCCCTGCGGTCGCGGCTGGTCCGCTGCGGGCGATCTCTCGCCCGTCCTCAATTCGCAAACCGAGCAAGGACTACAGCATGTCGATGACATTTGATTCCTCAGCCCGATCCGACCCTCCCGGCGGGTCGGTCTGGACACGGTCGCGGATCTGGGCCGTGGCCGCGGCGATGGCAGTCCTCACCGCGAGCTGTGGCGGCGGCGAGAGCGATCAGACCTCGGCATCCTCGAAGCCTGCAATCACGAACAGCCCAGGCCAACCGGTCGCGCCCGAGCCCAGTGTTGCCGCGACGATGGTCACTGGCGACGCGACGATCAAGGTCGACGACGGGGCCGTGACCGTCCGAGGCGTCGTCGACTTGCGCATCGATTCGATCCTGGCCGTGGATCGGAATGAGGTCTTCTTCAGTGTCCGGGGCGAAACTGAGAAGGACGGGGTCGCGCTGGCCAAGGTCGACTTGAAGACCGGGAACGTCACTCGATCTCATGTGACGTGGTCAGACTACGGCGAGCTCATCTCTATGGCGTTGACGCCCGCTCATGTGTGGGCGGTCAGTCCGAAAATCCCGGGAGAGTCGATCTCCCGCAGTTACACCGTCCTCGACCGCGCCACGATGGCGACGGTTGGCGAGTACGACGTCCCCGATGGAGGACGACCGGCCGGTGCACCCGCGACGGTTGGTTCTGACGCGTACGTGTTGGTCTGGACCAACCCGGATGCCGAGGCGTTCGAGGCTGTCCATGCGCTGCACCAGCTCAGCGTCGGCGGCGCGTACGGGGAGCCCCGCCGACTCGACGGACGTGTCAACTCGGTCCTTTCGACAGGCGATCGGCTCATCGTGGTGCCCGCCAGGTTCGGAGGCGAGGGCCTCATCCGCATCATCGAGCCGTCATCACTCGTCGAGGTCGGGCGATTCGTAGCCGAGCCCTTTCACGACATCCGGGTCGGAGAAGACATCGTCATCACGAGAGCGAACGAGAGGCCGATTCACGTCTACAACATCACGGATCCCGCGAAGGTGATCGCGGTCCAAGGCGAATCGTCCAGCGAATCGTCCAACCCGCCGTTCATCGGCGATGACCTCCTTTTCACACTCGACAGCGAGCCAGACCAGGACGATTACCAGATTCAGATCCTTGATCCGGAGTCACTGATGGTCCGAAAAACCATCATGAGAACCTCGTTCCTACCTGTTCGCGAAGCGGTGAACGACGGTACCCGAATGTGCCTACTCTCCGGGACGAACATACTGACCTGCGTCACCCTGGAAGCCGCCGGGGGATGAGGGAGTCGGCTGGTCAGATCGAGGAACCCAACCATGTTCATGTTTCGCCGATGAAGCGCGCTGCGGCTGAAGTCCCCTGGCGACGGCGAGGTATGAGTTGCTTTCGGCATTCCATCCTGGTCGTCGTGCTCCTCGTTTTCGCTGGTTGCGGCTCAGACGCAGCACGTGACGAACGGTCACCCACCACATCGAGCATGCAATCGACCGCTGTCGAGGCGACGATCGGACCCGGCCCCGTCAATTCCTCGGCGGACACGACGCCGACGACGGCGGTCGCAAGTGGTCCCCAATTGGTCACACCTCCCGGGCTATTGGTCGATCTGGTTGGTCCCTGGACCGTCACCGCCACCTTCAAGGACGGTCGCCAGGTCACCGAGATCGCCGGGTTCCGCCTCGGCTTCCACTATGAGATCTCGATCCGGCCGGACGGCACCGGCCTGCTGGCACGCACTGAGGACAGCTCGATCTGCAAGGAGGTTGATCGGGACCGTGCCGTCATCAATGCCAATGCGACGAAGGCCCTGATCACCGGGACGATGCAAGTTCTGGCGGAGGTCGCCAACGGAGTCCGCACCATCCGTGACTGCCAGGTCACGTCGGCGCCCATGACCGGTAGCGTCCTAGGCGACGAAGCCCTCCGATTGTGCTGGAAAAATGCCAGCGGCTGCATCCTGTTGTCGAAGTTCTGAGGCAGATCCCGCGGCCTGGCTATGCTCCCGGCCGAAGACGGCACGAGGGGCGGGGAACCGTGGGCGAGCGAGTTCTGCGGGCGATTCGCTCGTTCGTAGCACGTGCCCTCGTCCTCATCGCACTCGTCGCCCTCGCAGCCTGCGGCAGTTCGACTGGTGATGCGTCCTCTTCATCCACCTCGACGTCATCGGCGCGAGCTGCGACCGCCACTTTGACCCCCGCGCCGCGGGTGGAACCGGGGACCACGACGTGGGAGGTCGACCTCGCACCCGGCCTCGCGGCGACGCCCCCGGCGGTGTCAGGCGAGACCGTCGTCGTCGGCGATGCCGCGGGGGTGCTGCGCGCTTTTGACCGGAACGGGGCCCCGCGGTGGGAGCGTCAGCTCGACGAGGCGAACGGCGCCGTGCTGCACGACACGTGGACGCCGGTGATCATCGACGGCATCGTGGTCACGGGTGGCAAGACCGGGTCCGGCGCCAACCGTCCCGGCGTCGCCGTTGGCGTTGACCTCAACGACGGCGCCGTCCGGTGGCGCCTGGAGAACCTCGACGACCGACCCGAGGCGACCGTGCTCCAACGGGTCGTCACCGACGGTCGACTCGCGGTCACGGTGCTCGGGGATGTCGTGTATGCCCTCGACCCCGCCAGCGGCCGGCCTCGATGGACGACGCCACTCGGTGACGCATTGAGTAGCTACTTCCAGGCCTGGGCCATCGATGAACTCGTCGTCGTGTCGAGGACCACGAGGGGATTCAACACCTGGGCCGGAACGGGCTCGTACACCGTCGCCCTCGACGCAGTCAGTGGGGTCGAGAGGTGGCGTTTCGACGAGGGGACCGTGGCCCTCGCCAGCCTGGCGGACGGCACCCTCGTCCACGTCCTTCCGGTCCCGTACGCCGCCCAGGAGCCGCGCGTCCTCGCCGGTATCAACCCGGCAGACGGGACTCGTCGCTGGTCGGTCGACGGTCCCCTCGGGCGGGGCTTCTACGGCTTGGTCGTGTCCGGCGGCACGATCATCACCGTTGCGGGCGACGAGGTGGCGGCATTCGAGTCAGGCCCCAATGGCGAGGTGCTCTGGCGGGAGAGCATCGACGGGGTCCTCACGACACAGCCGGTCGTGATCGATCGGGCGCTGGTGGTCGCCGGCCAACAGACCGCCGACGATCTTGCGTTCGTGCGTGCCTACGACCTCACCGACGGCACCGTGGGCTCGGAGTGGACCGGCACGGCCGGCTCGCCGGTGGCGCTGGGCGTCCTCGCCGACGGTGAGCTCACGGTGGCCGTCGACCCCGCCGACAACGCGATCGCGGGCAGGCTGGTGGCGGTTCGGCTCGGCCTGGAATCCGGCCCCGAGGACACTTCGGCGCTCTTCGGGATCCCGACGCCGACGGAGGCGCTCACCGCCAAGAACGCGGCGTACGCGGCCGTGATCCTGGCCCTTCTGATGGTGCTCGTGGCCATCCCGACAACCCTGTTCAACACTGCGCTCGAACAGCGCCTGGGGAGGCCGGCTCCCGATCATCTCGTCCCGACGCACGCGTTGCGAAGCGTGGCCCGGCGGTGGGGACCCGTCGCCGCGTACACCGTTCTCGGTGCGGTGATGTTCAGCCTGCTCGAACCCGAGTGGGGAGCGAATCCGGCGACGGTCGTCACGGGCGCCTCGTTCTGGGTGGTCCTGGTCGTGTTCATGGCCCTCGGCATCGCCGCCACGGCGCGGCAGGAGCGTGTCCGCTATGGGACGAGCACCGGCCGGCCGGTGCTCTCGTTCAAGACCCTCTTCTTCGCGGCCCTGTGCGTCGGCGGCTCCCGGGCGATCGCCTTCGTCCCGGGCTTCCTGTACGGGGTGATCGTCAGCTATCGGACCGAGACGAAATTCAGCGACCGGGACGAGGCCGACATCGCCCGCCTGACCGTCAGTGCCGGCTTCCTGCTCGCCATCGCCGCATGGCTCGCGCTCGGCCCGTTCGAGGACGCGTTCGGAACCTCGGGTCTGCGGTCCCTGCCGACTGGCGTCTCGGCCGCCTTGTTCCTGGGCGGCGTCGAAGCGGCCCTGATCGGCCTGCTTCCGTTGCACCTACTCCCCGGAGCGACGCTGCGCCGTCACCATCCGATCTTCTGGAAGGCGCTGTGGGCGATGTCGGGGTTCTTGTTCGTCCTCGCCCTGCTCCGTCCCGGTTTGGCGTCGGCCCACAGCCGCAGCACAGGCCTGATTCTCGTCGGAGCCGCCGTCTACGGCGGGATCGCTGTCGTATTCTGGGGACTGACGACTCGCCACGCCGCCCGCGTCGCCTCAGTCGGTGCTAATCCGGCGCCGACTGACGAGCCCGCGGACCGGGAGGTGGACGTCGCGCCCTCGTAACGAGGACGTCGCACTCCTTCCCGCCAGCGTCCCCGCGATCGAACGAGCCTTGGGGCAGGCGGTGAGGAACTCCTCGTGGCTCCAGTTCGATCGCGCCCGCTCGGCCAGGCGCTCGACGGAGCGGAACAGCGTCGCCGGCGTCGCAGCGAGCGGATGACGACTCCTCGGCGGTGACCTACGACCGCCAGACCTGGACCGAGCTGTGCTCGCTGCGCTTCATCGACGGCGGCCACAACGTGGTCATCATCCTGGGCCCCGTCGGGGTGGGCAAGACGTTCCTGGCCACCGCCCTCGGCCACGCTGCCGTCCGTCGCCGCTACAGCGTGCGCTTCGAGCGCTGCGACCGGATGCTGCGCCGGCTACGCGCCAGCCGCCTCGACAACAGCCACGACGCCGAGATCCGCAAGCTGCTGCGGGTCGACCTCCTCGTGATCGACGACTTCGCCCTCCAGCCCCTCGACACGGCCGACACCGCCGACGTCTACGAGTTCATCGTCGAAGTCGGCCACGGTGGTGACGTCGAACCGGGAACCCGTCGAGTGGTTCGGGCTCATGGCCGACCCGCTGCTGGCCCAGTCCGCCATCGATCGCCTGCAGTCGGCGGCCCTACGAGTTGGTGCTCGAGGGCGAGTCCTATCGGCGCCGACAGAAGCCCGGGCTCAGTCCCCTTGACCCACCACCGCCCGCCCCGCGATCATCACGTCGCCGACGCTGATTGAATGCCCGACCCGGTCCCATGCCACTGGCGACGACCCGGTCCCATCATGCTGGCGAGCGACCCAACTCACCGGCGAACGTGCTCGCCGTGTGACCGATCGTGGAGCCGACGGGACGGCTGAACCCGAAAATCCCGCCGCGGACCTTCGCCGTCCTGCACTCGTCCCGTCGTCCCCACCCCCGGCCTGCTACTCGACGATCGACAGTCCGATCGGGGAGAACTTGGCCACGACATCGGTCGTCGGTGAACGGCCGAGTGGACCGCACCACGATGCACGAAGGCGTCGTGGGTGCAGTGAACACACGAGCGGCGGGCGGGACGGGCGGTGGAGCGGGTCCCCGGCCTGACAGCGGGAACCCGACGGTGAAGGAATGCAACGTCGATCACGAATCATGTTCAGCGACCCCCCGATCGCAACTCCCAGCGAAACCCCTTTGACGCGGTGAGCGCTCGGCTCGGCCAACCAGGTCGACGATGCCCCCAGCGCCTCATCGCCCGCCGCTCGGATTCGACCCTTCCGCCGTGTCGTCCGAGTGCGATCAGGTGCTTGGCACCGTCTCCCTGGTTGGCCGAGTGGTTGAGCACCCGCCTGAGCCACAGCCTCGTCGTCCGGTCCCGCCCGCGCATCGGGAGGATGCCTTATGTCGACCGGCCCAAACCCTTACTTCCGCCTTAACTCCGCCTTACTTGGGGCCTTGCTCCGGCGGTCAACCCCATGCGGTGGGCAATCGACGCCGCCTCGACCCGGCTGGCGACCTGCATCTTGGCCAGGATGTGGGACACGTGGACGCTCGCCGTCTTCTCACTTATGAACAGGTCGGTTGCGATCTGGCGGTTCGAGGCCCCCTCGGCGATGAGGCCCAGCACCTCCTGCTCCCGGGCCGTCAGGCCGAAGGGCGCCGGCTCGGCCGGGAGCCCCGCCGCACCCGCACCCGACCGCGCACCCGCACCCGCCTCCACCCGGCGGGCCTCGTCGTCGGGCGAGTGGAGGACGACCCGGGCCCGGGCCGCCAACCGTTCGATCTCCGCCTGGAACGGAGCTGCGCCCATGGCCACCGCGGTGGCGTGGGCGTCCCGAAGCAGGCGGGCGGCGACGGCCGCGCCCCCGCCCTCCCGCAGGTAGAGCGTCGCTTCGGCGCCCCGGTAGCGGGCGTAGGCGGCGGGATAGGGCTGGCCGACCCCGTCCCACGCGGCGGCGGCCTCGTCCCAGAGGTGGGGTGAGGGCGTGCCGTCGACCCGCGCCTGCTCGGCGGTGGCCAGCCGGTGGTAGGCGTCGACGATGCCGGCGTAGGCGAAAGGCAGGCTCGTCGACGCCGATACCAACCGCTCCATGTCGGCGACCAGATCGGCCGCAGTGGCCCGGGCCGCGGTCAGCTCCGCACCCGACTGGCGGGCCCGCGCCCGCTCCGCCCGGTCCGCCTGGGCCCGGAGGCCGTGCCAGATGAGCGGGGCCCCGAACCAGGGGTTGACGGTGCCGCTCAACGCCTTCAATCCCTCTTCCACCGCGTCGCACGCCTTGTCCAACTCGCCCTGCCACAGGGCCAGACCGGCGGTGAGGGTGCTCAGGGGCGCCCGGTACTGAGGCGCGAGGGCTCGGGCCGACAGGGCCCGGGCGGTGTCGAGGTCGGCGGCGGCGTCGTCGAACCGTCCCCGCCCCACCGACATCCGGCCCCGGGCCAGGTACAGGTCGATGGCGGCGGTGCCGCTCGGACGCAGGGCCATGGCCTCGTCGAGCAGGGCGTCGGCCTCGTCCCATCGCCCTAGCCGGAACAGCCCGTTGGCCGCCGCCGCCAGCAAGGACACGCCGTGGACGCGGTCGATGCCCAGCTCCCGCACCCGCTGCAGACCCTCCTTGGCGGTGGCGACGGCCTCGTCGACTCGGTTGAGGGGGCCCGACAACAGCTCCGAGAGGCTCAGGTAGGCGCCGCCGACGTCGTCCGGGCGCCCGTTCCCGTCGAGGATGCGGATGGCCTCCCGCAGGTGGGCGATGCCGTTCTCGTCCTCGCCCAGCAGGACCAGGTCGGCTCCCATGGTCGCCAGGGCCAGGCCCTCATAAGGCAGGGACTCCAGGCTCCGAGCGAGCGCCACCGCCTCCTCCGCCCGCCGCCGGGACTCCTGGTAGCGCCCGGCCAGCATGAGGGCCTGCGCCACCGACGCCACCACCCGGGCCCGTTCCGCCACCTGCCCCGCCCCCGCCCCCACGAGGGTCACCGCTTCCTCGTAGGCCACCAGGGCGGCTTCGCTCTCGCCCGCAGCCCACAGGTAGCGGCCGAGCGACTCCTGCAGCAGTCCCGCCCCGACAGGGTCGGACGACGGGTCGACGCCCGTGAGGGCCTTGCCCACGAGGACCCGCGCCCGGTCGTGGTCGCCCGCCAGGTGGGCCGCCTCCGCGGCCCGGGCCCGCAACGTCGACCGGTTGCAGCCGACGAGGCGCTCGGGCTCGTCGGCCCGGCTCCAGAGCTGGAGGGCGCGCTCGTAGTGACGCTGGGCCTCGGCGAAGCCGTGCAGCCCTTCCGCCACCACCGCCGCCTCGACCAGGGCGGGCACGGCCCGGTCCGCCCGCTGGGCGGCGTACCAGTGGTAGGCCACCTCCGCCACCCGCTCGCTGGTGCTGCCGCCGAGCTCGGGGTGGCGGCTGAGCGCCTCCGCGTAGCGGCTGTGGAGGCGGGCCCGTTCCTCGAACAGCAGCTCGTCGTAGGCCACCTCCCGCTGGAGGGCGTGGCGGAAACGGTACGTGCGGCGTTCGGGGTCGAAGACGAGGAGCTGGTGGTCGAGGGCTTCCCGCAGGGCGTCGTCGAGCTCGTCGTCGCCGATCCCTGTCGCCGCCCCCAGCATCCAGCGGGCCACCTCGCCGCCACCGACGGAGGCGGCGCGCAGCACCCTCTGGGACTCGGGTGAGACCACTCCCAGCCGGGCCGTGAGCATGTCGTGCAGCGTCAGGGGCAGGCCCTCGTCGTCGCCGTGGGCGGCGGTGGCCATCAGCTCCTCGGCGTGGAACGGGTTGCCTCCGGAACGGCGCCAGATGGCGTCGACCAGATCGGGGTGCGGGGGCTCGCCGCAGATGCCGGTGAGCTGGGCCACGAGCTCTTCGCGGTGGAACGGACCAAGTTCGAACCGGTCGACCCGTCCCCGTCGGTAGAGCTCGGCCAGGTAGCGCCGGAGGGGGTGCCGGCGGGGGAGTTCGTCGCTGCGATAGGTGACGACGATCAACACCGGCTCGTGCATCAGGTTGACCAGGAGGAACGTGAGCAGATCGCGGGTGGAGTTGTCGGCCCAGTGGGCGTCCTCCACCACCAGCAGCACGGGCGCCCGCTGCCCGAGGCGGCCGAGGACGTCGCGCACGGTGTCGAACAGGCGGGAGCGGAAGGCGGGTCCGGCCGGGCTCGGGTCGCTCTCCGGTTCGAGGGTTCGGCGCAACTCGGGGACGAGACGGGCGATCTCGTGGGCGCCCGGCCCGAGCACGTCGTCGCGCTCGAGGTCGGACGTCGCCCGCATCAGGTGGCGGAGGGCCTCGGCGATGGGGCTGTAGGGCACGCCGTCGTCGGTGGCCTCGATGCAGCTCCCGACGAGCACCCACGCGCCCGATGTGGCGGCCCGCCGGGCGAGCTCGGCGACCAACCGGCTCTTGCCCACGCCCGCCTCACCGCCGACGATGACGGCGTTGGGCTCGCCGGCGGCGGCCCTGACGAGAGCGGCCGACAGCTGCTCCAATTCCTCCGTCCGCCCGAGAAACGGTGCGCTGAGAGCTCGACCAGGCACGATCCCAGTATTGCCGGGAATCGGTGGCAGCCGCCGAGGCCTGTTGCTAGCGTCCGCGGCCATGACACCTACGGCGGAAAATGGACACCCGGCTGCTCCCGGCGACGAGATCGAGCCCGACCACGACGAGGGCGAGGTGGGCCGGTTCGAAGCCCCGAGCAATGACTTCGACCGCAACTTCAGCACCGAGGCCGAGGTCGGACCCGCAGTCAGGACGATCGCCCAGGCGCTCGCTCGGATGGACAAGATCTCCGCCAGCGCGCCGGAGGGCGACGGGTTGCGCGCCTTCAATGAGCTCTACACCGTCATCACGCTCAACGTCGAGCAGTGGCTGGACGAGGGTCAGTTCGCAGACAGGAAGTTCCTGCGGGGCCTCGATGTCGCATTCGCCAACCGGTACTTCGCCGCCCTCCGACTCTGGGGCTTGGGCAAGCACGACCAGGTTCCCCGCGTGTGGCGGGTGTTGCTCGAGCGACGCTGCGACTCGAGGATCGCGCCCATCCAGTTCGCCGTCGCCGGAGTCAACGCCCACATAAATTTCGATCTCGCGCCGGCTGTGGTGAAAACCTGCGAGACGATTAAAGCTTCGCTCGGCCACGGCTATCAGCGGAACGACTATCAGCGGATCAACGAGATCTTCGCCGCCAAGTACAAGATCCTTAGGGACGAGCTGACTGAGGGCCCGATTGACATGTTCGACGAAGGCTGGCGGGCGAGAGCTATCGATTACGCCAGCAGCTTCGTGGTGGAGCAGGCGCGAGACGAGGCCTGGGAAAGCGCCGAACGCATCGACGTCTACCGATTAGGCGGCGACACGAATGGCGTCGAGCGGGTTCTGCGCCGCCTCGACCGCCACTTCGGATTCGTGGGCCGCAGCCTGCTCTGGCGCGGCCTCTTCTAGTCGATACCTGCTACTTCTTGTCGGCTGGCTTGCCTTTCTTGACCGCGGCCAGGCTGGCTTCGAGGGCGGCCATGAGGTCGACGACCTTGGGGGCCTCGTCGGCGGCCTCCTCGACCACGATCTCCTGGCCCGCGGCCTTCTGCTCGATGAGGGCGAGGACGCGCTCGCGGTAGTCGTCCTTGTACTTGTCGGGGTCGAAGTCGGTGGTGAGGGAGTCGATGAGCTGGCGGGCCATCTTCTCCTCCCGCTCGGTGACCTCGATCTCGTCGCCGGGGATGTCGAGGTCGTCGAGGGGGTTGACCTCGTCCGGGTAGAGCATCGTCTCCAGCACGAGGGACCGACCCAGCGGACGGATGGCGGCCAGGTACTGCTTGGTGCGCAGCACGACCCGGGCGATGCCCACCTTGTTGGTCTCCTGCATGGCCCGGCGGAGCAGGACGTAGGCCTTGGCCCCGCCCTTGTCGGGCGCCAGGTAATAGGGGTGGTCGTAGTAGATGGGGTCGATCTGGTCGAGGTCGACGAAGTCCTCGATGTCAATCGACCGGGTCGCCTTGGGATCGAGGGCGTTCAACTCCTCGGGCGAGATCATCACGTAGGTGTCGGGGCCCAGCTCGTAGCCCTTGACGATGTCCTCGTAGGGCACCTCTTCGCCGGTGGCGGCCGACACCCGCTTCTGCTTCACCCGCGACTTGCTCTTGGCGTCGATCTGGTGGAAGCGGACGTCCTTGGGCGACACCGCGCTGTAGAGCTTCACCGGCACGTTCACCAGCCCGAAGCTGATGGCGCCGGACCACATCGATCGAGCCACGCTTTACCTCCTGCCCATCGATCGTAGGGTCAACCGTCGTCTTTCGGCGGCACCCCCCGCAGCAGCTCCAATGCTTTGGCCAACTCTTCGGCCGACGCCGACCCGCCGACCACGACGCCCCCGGCGCCCACCTCCTCCACGTCCTGGTCGACCCGCGCTCGACCGGACCCGACGGTGCCCACCATCGTCCCGTCCACCCGGTCGGCGTCCTGCTCGACCGCCACCGCCCCGGTAGAGCCGGTGGCGAGGAGGGCTCCCAGGACCAGGCCGCCGGCGGACACCGTCCCCACCCGCTGCCGGTACAGCTGGGCCGACCCGGCCGTCCGCCTCCTCCCGGGCCTCGGCCGACGACACCGGCTCGAACACGTGCCCGCCGTGATCCCGCAGGTAGAGGACGGGGACGCCCCAATCGCGGACGTCGGCCTGGGCGCCGGTGGAGACGGTGCGGATGGCGGTGCGGCCGAGGGCGACGGCCTCGTCGACGGTGCGGCCGGCGACCAGGGCCTGGTAGAGGGCCCGGGCGAAGGCGGCTGCCTTGCGGTCGCCGATGGTGAACTGCATGGCCACGACCGCGGGCACGCCCCGCTCGACGAGGGCCGCGGCCACCCCGGACCAGACGTTCTTGTCGTCCCGGCGCCCGGTGTCGCAGGCGCCGAGGACGGCCAGCCGGACCCCCTTGGCCTGCACCATCTCGGCCAGGCGGTCGGCCGGCACCACCTCCGCCCTCCCGCCGGGACCGGCCAGGACGATGCCGCCGTCCGGCGTCCCGTGGCCGCTGAAGTGGAACACATCGGCGCCCGTCGATAGGGCTTCGAGCACGGCTGCCGGGGTGGCGTCAGCGACCACGTCGGCGGTGACGCCGGCCACTCCCTCCAACGCCTGCTCGAGGGCCTCCCGTTCGGCGGCCAGCGACGGAAGCGGCGGGTAACCGTCGGGACTGGCCATGGCCACCACCACCCGCCGGCCAGCGGCGGCCGCCGAGGGCGACGGCAACGGCGTGGCCACCGCCTCGTGGCGCACGAGGGAGATCCGGGGATCGAGGGCGAGGAACCCGGCCGCCGTCGGCTCGCCCCGGTGGCGCTCGACCCAGGCGAACTCCCAGGGGATGTCGGCCAACGCGTCGTCGAACCGGAGGCGGACCCGCAGGCCCTCGTCGTCGGCCAGCCGGCCCAGGCTCGTCTCGAACAGGCCCCGGGCATAGGGCGGGAGGAGGAGCAGACCGAGGATGGTGCCGAGCTCGATCTGGGCGCCGAGGTCGGCGTCGATCTGGCGGTGGTCGAGCCAGCCGATGCGGGCGTCCAGGTCGTCGGGCACCTTCACCCGCTCCGCCTGCTCGCCCTCACCAGCGGGCGACTCGAACACCCGCACCACGAACGAGGCCACCCGCCCCTCCCGCACCTTCACCTGGTCGGCAAGGAGGACGAAGTCGAGGTAGCGGGTCAGCGGCACCGGCGTAACCCCCGGGTCCCTAGCCGACGCGTCACTCCCGGCCGCCACCCCAGGGCGGCCGCGACGAGCAAGCCGGTCAGCGTCACCGGCGCACCCGCCGGGACCCTACGAATCGCACCACGTCCGGTAGCCAGCCGAGGGTGGCCAAGGGGGCGACGAAGCCGGCGACCAACACCAGGCGGAAGGGGGGTTGCAGCCACGGGAGGAGGAGGACCACGGGCAGGGACATGAGCAGGACGAGGTGGAGCGTGCCGGCCAGGCGCAGGGACTCCGGGTCTCCGCCGGCCGTCACCGCCTCCGACAAGGCCCAGCCCCCCGCCGCGCCCAACGCCACCAGCGCCGCCAACGTGGCCGCCCGGGCGGTGAAGCCGTATGCCAGGCCGCCCCCGGCCCAGGCCCCCACCACCAGCGACACCAGTGCGATGTGCAAGGCCCAGGCGTAGACCACCGTGCGCCGAGGGATGACCACCCGACCGTCCGGTCCGTCGGCGCGGGCGCCCATGGCGATGGCCGTGGACCGGGCGCCGCAGCGGGCGTCGTTGGCCAGGTCCCGCAGGCCGCCGTGGACACCGTTGGCCAGGACGATGAAGACGGTCCAGAAGGCGAACAGCCACCAGGTCAGCGTCGTCCACGGTCCCCGCTCGGCCGCGCCCCAGAGGAAGAGCGCCGCCCACCCCAACCCTTGGACAAAGTCGAGCAGCCACGGCACCGGTGACCGCTTGCCCCATACGTCGTACACGGCCATCAGGGCGAAGGCCGCCACCAGCGCGCCCAGGCCCCGCCCGCCCCCGTCCCCCCACCGAACCGCCACCGCCACGCCGACCGCCGCCCCCGCCAACCCCACCGCCAGGGTGAACCCCGGCCCGACCGCCCCCCGCACGAGGGGGCTCGCCGCCCGCCGGGGCTCGTGGCGGTCGATGGGCAGGTCGACGACGTCGTTGAGCAGGTAGGCGAACAGGTGGTAGCCGAGGGCGACGACCACCAGCACCCCCGCCGTCGCCCACGGCAACGACGGCGACACCGACGCCGCCCCCAGGAGGGGGATGGCCAGCGTCAGACCGAGAGCGGACAGGCGGACGAACAGCCCGATCGCCTGCAGCCGGCGGTGGCGGCGGACGACCGGCGCCCAGGTCGTGCGGGTCATGCCTCGGTCCATCGTTCCAGGTGGTAGTCGGCCTGGCGCAGCATCTCCAGGGGCCCGGGCGTGATCCGGCGGACGAACGCCTTGGCGTCCTTGGCCGTGGCCAGCGCCTCCAGGATCGGCGTCAGCAGCCCCACCCGCATCTGGGGGTGGAACAGGGCCTGGTGGACCCCGTTGTTGTAGAACCCGACCCACACCACGTAGCGCCGCACCAGCTCCACGTCGCCCCGTCCCGCCACCAGTTGCCCCAGCCGCTCGGGGGCGCCGACCTCCCGGAGGAACAGGTCGACGGTGTCGGGGTGGAGGACCCGGATGGCGGCGAGGGTGGTGGCCACGCTGTCCTCCACCGACGGGTCGAGCAGCTGGGGGACCGACTCCCGCAGCGTCCGGAGCACGGCCTGGGGATAGGAGAGCCCCACCGGCGCCAGTCCCCGGATGACCCGGTCGAGCAGCGCCGGATCGGCGGCCGCGGACGAGAGCAGCGTCTGGAAATAGGGCATCGGTCCGCCCCGCTTGCCGTAGGCCAGGCCCAGGGGGAGGAGGTCGACCTCGAAGGGGGCGCCGGTCCCACCGTCGGCGGCGAGGAAGGCGGCCCGGTTCTCGTCCACGAACGTGCGGGTCAGATCCTCCAGCAGCCCCACCCATTCGCTCGGCGCCTTCTCCACCAGCACCGCGTGGGCCCACAACAGCCACCGCCGGCCGGCATCGTCGAGGCGGGCGAACAGGTCCCGGACGAAGGCGTCGGTGCCGGCGGGATCGTGGAAGGAGTGGATGGCCACCGCCATCCCGCCCACCATCCGGGTGAGGGGGAGGGGCGCCTGGAGGAGCCCGGCCAAGTCGTCGGCCCGGCCGGCCAGGTCGCTCGACGGGTCGAACAGGGGGACGACCCGACCGATGGCGGACCGGTCGCTGGCGAAGAACCGGCGGGCCTCCTCGGGGCTGCTGAACAGGAACGTCTCCAGCAGCCGGGTGGCGTAGACCTGGGCCACCAGGGGGGTCGCCACCTTCACCAGCGCCTTGCGGTTGAGCAGCTGCAGCTTGAGCCGGTTGCGGAGCACCTCGTACCAGAGGGCACTGGTCTGGACCACGACGTCGGCCCGGTCGGGATGGTTGACGTAGATCAGGATCGACAGGCCGGCCAGGAAGTCGAGGACCAGCCGGTCGTCGGCCCGCAGGATCTGGCCGGTGATGCTCACGGTGGACGCCAGCTCGGTGAGGAGGCGGTTGGGCAGGCAGTCGGGGTCGTCGGGCCGCCACCGGAGGTAGGCGTAGAGGGTGGCCACCTGGCGCACGGCATCCCGCTTGTCGACCGCCGCCCGGCGGAAGACGTCGAGCGTCCCCGTGGCCGCGGCCGCCTTGAGGGCCACGTTCCAGGCGTCGGGCGAGTCGGTGGCCAGCAGGCGGAGCATGGTGTCGGTCGCCCGCCGGACGGCGCCCCCCGACCCGCCCGCAGCCCCGTTGGCGGCCGCCAGCCGGACCAGGGCCTCGGCGGCCAGGCCCCGCAGCTCGACCTCGGGGGCGGTCGCCATCGCCTCCACCAGCGCCACCAGCCGGTCGGGCTCACCCCCGGCCGGCGGGGCAACCCCCATCTCCACCGCCACCCGGACGTCGTCGTACATCGCCGCCGGCCCCCCCGGCACCTCCCGCTGCCGGGCCCGGAACCCGGGGTCGAGGACCACGTCGAAGAGCTCGCCGATGCGGGCGGCCTTGTCCGCCGGCCGGTCCAGGGCGGGCAGGCTGGCGGCCATGTGGCGGACGAGGTTGCGCAGGCAGTAGCCGTCGTCGCAGTTGGCCCATTCCCCGCCCCACATCTCGACCCGCGACTGCTGGTAGTGGCGGACGATGCGGTCGTGTTGCTTGGGCGGGGCCACGTAGAAGCGGTTGTCGGAGCCCCGGTCGTCGACGTAGCGGGCGGCCAGGAAGTCGGCCATCGACCGGTGGTAGAGCCGCCAGCCCCCGCCGCCCACGCCCCCGCCCCCGCGGCGCCGCCGTCCGCCGCCGGCTCCCACTCGGTCACCTGCTCCACCGTCTGGAGGAAGCGGCCCAGGTCGTCGTCGTCCCATCCCAGCCAGCGCAGGAGACGGTCGGCGGGCGCGGCGGGCAGAGCCACGCTGATGCTCCCCAGCAGCGGCTGGTAGTGCTCGCCCCACTCCGGGCCCCGCTCCCGCTCGGCGAAGCCGGGGACGATCCGCTGCAGGTACTGGCGGTAGAGGTCGAACAGGCCGGTGGGCAGCTCGGCGGTGTCGGTCAGCTGCCGGTCGCCCTGGGCCAGCTCGTCGAGCAGGAAGTCGATGAACAGGAAGTTGCCCGGCCGCCTGCTGGGCTAGCTGTTCGACCACCGTCTCGGGGGCCGTCGGGTCGACCGTCGCCAGCCGGCTGCGCACGAACAGGCGGATGTCGGACTCGTTGGCCGCGGCTCCGTCGCCGGAGGACAGGTCGAGGTGGCGGACGTCGCCCCCGAAGCCGTCCTCCAGTTGGGTGACGAGGGCCCGCTCGGTGCGGGTGGTCACGAGGAAGCGGACGTTTCCGGGCAAGCTCCCCGACCGGGCCAGGAGCGACACCACCGTGGGCTCGGGACCCACGAACGCCTCGTCGACCCCGTCCACCAGGATGGCGAAGGTCTGCTCGGGGTGGGCCTCGGCCATCGCCCGCAGCGGTTCGATCACCCCCTGGGCGTAGCGGTCGCGGGCATCGGGCAGCTTCACCTCGAGGTCGCCGATGTGGCCGATGACGGTGCCCTGGTTGGCGCCGACCTCCTGGTGGATGAGCTCGGGCGCGTTGACCTGCAGGAAGGCGTCGGCGAAGGCGGGGTGACGGGCCGACAGCTGCTTGGCCAGGCTGGTGACGAACCAGGCGGGGGTGATGTCGGCCCCGTCCTGGCCCCGGGTCATGCAGAAGCAGGCCGCCGACCAGCCCGCCCGGACCCGCTCCAGCGCGGCTGCCGCCTCGCCGTCGGTTGGGGTCGGCCCCGCGCCCGCCAGCCAGGCGGCCAGCACCGACTTGCCCGCGCCCGGCTCACCGGTGAGGAGGAACAGCCGCTCCGAGCCGGTGTCGAGCCACTCCGCCACCTGCCTCAGGGCCCACTCCCGGCCCACCAGATCGGCCGCCTTCTGGCCGACGACGGCGGGGATGCGCACACGGTTCGGCCCTCCCGCTCCCGGACCGGGCTGCTCGCTCGTGTGCCGCACCCCCTTTCCCCGCCGAATCGTAGTATTCGACGGAGATGTCGCCCCGACCCCTGGCCGAGGTCCAGCAGGCCCTCGTCGAGATCATCCTGGCCAAGGGGCACCTCCAGCTGGACGAACCGGTGCAGCTGGCGTCGGGCGACTGGAGCCGGGACTTCATCGACAACAAGCGGGCCTTCGCCCGCGGCTCCGACCTACGCCTGGCCGGTGAGGCGCTCGTCCAGATGGCGGCCGAGGAGGGGTGGGTCTTCGACGCGGTGGGCGGCCTCACCCTCGGCGCCGACCACTTCTCCCACGCGGTGGCCCTGGTCGCCGACCGGGCTTGGTTCGTGGTGCGCAAGGCGGCCAAGGAGCGGGGGACCAAGCGGCGGGTCGAGGGGGCCACGTTGGGACCGGGCGTGCGGGTCCTCGTGGTCGACGACGTCGTCACCCGGGGCGGGTCGGTGCTGGAGGCGTACCAGGCGGTCTGCGAAACCGGCGCCGAGGTGGTGGGCGTCACCGCCATGGTCGACCGGGGACCGGCCACGGCGGCCATCTTCGCCGGGCTCGGCGTGCCCTTCCGCCCCCTCCTGACCTACCGCGACCTCGGCATCGAGCCCGTCGGCGCTCCCTAAGCGGAGCGGGAGGACACCACCCGGGCGTCGTCGCGACCGCCGTCGGTGCGCTTGATCTCGGTCTGGGCCACGTTGACGAACTCGTTGAAGGCGGCGTCGACCGCGGCCTGCAGCTCCAGGAGGGTCATGGTGGGCAGGTCGTCCTCCAGCGCCAACAGCTGATTCTCCACCGCCTGCAGGCGGGCTCGGCCCCTCCATGTCAACTCGGCCGGACCGCCCGTCTCGACCACGATCTGCTTGGCCGAGGCCCAGGTGACGCACCCGTCGCACTGGTTGTTGATGGCCTTGGCGTCGTTCACGGGCACGAGCGTGGTCGGTGGCTTGGTGACGACCACCAGCTGGAAGGCGGCCGCCAGCGTCTGGCAGTCGACGCACTGGGCGTAGGCGTAGGCCCGGTTCTCCTGGTCGACCTTGCCGTTGCGTGACCTTCCGGTACTCGACGCTGGCCTCGGCCACGGCCTGGCCGTTCGTCCGGTTGACGGCGACGACCACGTTGGCGTCGCCCGCGCCGGCGGCCGTCGGGGCCAGCACGACGGCGGCGGCGACGAGGGAAGCGAGGAGGGTGCGGGTCAGGCGGCTCATCTGTGGCTCCTTGTCGTTGCGCATTGGGCTAGCTGGCGGTGGTGGTGGGCGTGACGGCGGTGGTCGGAGTGGGTTCGGTGTCGGTGTCGGTGTCGGTGTCGGTGTCGTTCGCCTCGTCCTCGCCCGAGTCGGCGACGGTGGTGGCGGGGGTCTCGTCGTCGGCCGTGGGCTCGTCGTCGGCCGCGGGCTCGGCCGCCGGCTCCTCGGTCGGGCCGTCGCTCAGGTCCCACGCCTGGGTGGGAGCGCCCTCGAGCTCGGCTTCCTTCTCCGGGGTGAGGCCGGGGCGGCCGGTGTCGACGGACGAGACGGCGGCGACGGCGTCGGCCACCGTCCCCTTCTCGCCCGGTTGGATGGGCCGGTACTCGCCGTTGGGCCACCAGGTGAAGGCCAGCGAGCCGGCCAGGCCGACCACCAGCAGGGCCATGAGGGGTCGCCCGAAGCGGACCTCACCCGCCTGCGACCAGCCCCAGGCCCCGGCCTTGCGTCCGAACCGGCTCACGGCGTAGCCCGAGCCCACCACGGGCAGGGCGATGGCGATCACGCCCAGTGCCCCCAAAAGCACCGTCGCCCATTTTCCGTCGTCGAGCGCAGCCTGCACCGCCTTCCACTGCAGGCCGACCGAGTCCCAGGCGGTGGCGACCATGCGGGGGGCGGAGATCACCACCGTCAGCAGGCTGAAGAGCAGCAGGGGCACGACCATCACGACCCACAGGGCCACCACGACACGGACCCAGGGCTTCAGCACCGCCGCCTTCTCCTGGTGGCGGTGGCCGGGCACGAACCCGAGGAGGGTGGGCTTGATGCGGGCGAACAGGTCGGGCACCCCGACCAGGTCGGACAGGATGTGGTAGCCGTCCATGCGGATGAACGGCAGCAGCTGGTGCACCATCTGCAGCACCTGAACCGGGATCAGGAGCAGGAGGGCCTCCACGCCGGTGACGGCCCACACCCCGAAGGTGGCCAGGGCGAAGATGGCGTTGAAGTAGAGGCCGCCCGAGGTCGGTGCGGAGGCGGCCCCGCCGGTCGAGGCGGTAGGCGTCGGTGACGTCGGTGTAGAAGGCGGGCCAGACCAGGTAGAGGCCGCATCCCATCGCCCCCGGCCGTCCGCCCGAGTAGCGGCAGGCGGCGGCGTGGCCGAACTCGTGGAACGAGGCCGAGGCGATGGTGAGGGCGAAGGTGAGCAGCATCAGGCCGGGGGAGTAGAAGAGCTGGCGGGCGCCGGCGCCGACACCCCGCACGCCGATCACCCACGCCACCACCGCCACGAAGCCGACCACGACGGGCAGGACCACCCACGGCCGGAACAGGAAGGCGAAGGGGGCGGTGAGGCGGTTCGTCCACTCCTCGCCGGTGATCTGCATGCGCAGGCGCAGGGCGAGCAGGGGATTGGCCTTCTGCACCTCCGGGTCGCGCCCGTCCTCGTTCTTGACCAGCCCCGCCGGGCGCAGCTTCTCCGCCACCAGGTAGCGCACGTTGTCGGCGCTCACCGGCCGGTCGAGACGCTCCCCGAGGGCGGAAGCGATCTGGGACGGGTCACGCTGGCCGTCGATCTGCTCGAGGGTGGCGTAGAGCAGAGGGGTCAGCTGGATCGTCTGGCCGTCGGCCCGGCGGACGAGGCAAGGGGCCTCCTTGTAGCCCGATGCCTCGTACTCGCCGATGAGCTCCACCCCGGACGCCAGCTGGGGGACGACAGCCTTGTCGGGCGCCGCCTTCCTCCCTGGACCCTTGCGTACCCCCGGCACCCGGGTGACGCGTCGGGTGTCGTCCAACTGCTGCGCCATCGGTCAGTACCGGAGTGGAGGGTTACCGCGTGACCGTCAGGTCAGCCGGCAGTGGCGGCGGCGCCGCCCTGGTCGATGCCGGCGTTCTGGGTGGCGTTGGCCATCGCGGTGCCGTCGAGGTCCTGGGCGATGACCGAGTCCTGGTCGGCCAGGGCGGCCGCGTCGGAGTCGACGGACAGGACGTTGGCGCTGACGGCGGCGTCGATCGGCGCAGCCACGTTGGCGTTGGCCGCCACCGCCGCGTCGATGGGCGCAGCCACGTCGGCGTCGAGGTTGAGGTCGACATCGACGTTGAGCAGCGACGTGCCCAGCAAAGAGGCCGGGTCGAGGGCGTCGCCCAGGACGGACATCGCCTCCCGGTCGGGGACGGCGGTGATGTCCTCGGACTCGAGTTCGGCGGCGCTGAGGCCGGCAGTTGCTTCCTTCATGGCTTTCCTCCAGGAAGAGGGTGGCGGGAAGAGAGAGGTGGCCGGGCTACTGCCCGATGGTGGCGTCCTGGTTGGCGTTGGCGATGGCCGTGCCGTCGAGCTCCTGGACGATGATCGAGTCCTGGTCGGCCACGGCGGTGGCCTCCGACCCGACGGAGCCGATGTTGGCGGCCACCGCCGCGTCGATCGGTGCGGCCACGTTGGCGTTGGCGGCGACGGCGGCGTCGACCGGTGCGGCCAGGTCGAGGGCCAGATCGAGGTTGAGGTTGAGGTCGAGCAGCGACATCGCCTCCCGGTCAGGCAGGGCGGCGGCCTTCTCCGCGTCCATCTCGTCGAGCGAAAGTTCGGTGTTCTGGGTCATCATCGGCTCCTAATCCACGTCCACTTGGTTGATGATCACGATCTGGTCGGCGTCGGCGATGGCGGCCGAGTTGGTCGACGAGATGTTCATGGCCGTCGCCTCGTTGATCGGCATGGCGAAGTTGTCGATGCCGAGGCCGGCCCCGAAGTCGATCTTCGACATGGCCTGCCGCTCGGGCAGGGCGCTGGCTTCCTCCGCTTCGAGGTCTTCCAGACTCAGCTCATGGGCGCCGTTCGACATCGAGTCTCCCTTCATGATCCCCGCCGGTGATGGAAGTCCTTTACCCGCCGGGACGGGGCCGGAAAACGCCCCTCGTCAGCGCTCGACCGCGAAACGCGGCCTCAAACGGGGGTCTGGAACGACGTCGCGATCTCGTCGTCCCAGGTCACGTCGGTGGCGATCACGTCGGTGCGGAGGCCCTTGATCGAGGGCTGGCGGAGGGTTCCCGCCTCGGTGACCTCGGTGTAGGCGACCTCCACCACCAGCATCGGCCGGACCCAGTGGAGCCGGGCCCGGGGCGGGTTCACGCAGGGGCTCGTCGGCACCTCGATCTGGGCGAAGAGGCGGGTGAGCTGGCCGATCATCTCCTGGTTGAGGCCGGATCCGGCCTGGCCGACGTAGAAGAGCCGTTGCGGCCGGCCGGCAACCTCGGCCTCGTCGGCGGCGATGTCGTACACGCCCAGGGCGAGCGATCCGATGCTCGATTCCCGGGAGCCGGTGCCGGTCGACCACCCGCCGACAACGAACTCCCGCCGACGCCCGCACTTGATCTTCGACCAGGCGGTCGACCTCCGGCCGGCGAGGTAGGGAGCGTCGACCCGCTTGGCCATGAAACCCTCCAGGCCCGCGTCCCGGCAGGCTTGGAGGAGCTCGTCGGGTGTCGCGTCGAGGACGGGGGCGGTCTGCCACGCCCGGCCCTTGAGACCGAGGCCGTCGAGGATCTCCCGTCGCTCCCGCTGGGGCCGGTCGACGAGCAGGTCGCCGTCGAGCCAGAGGACGTCGAAGGCCACGAACGACACGGGCGTCTCGGCCAGGAGGCGGGAGGTGGGCTGGACGACGTGCATCCGCCGCTGCAGGCGCTGGAAGCTGGTCTGGCCCTTCTCGTTGAACGCCACCACCTCCCCGTCGAGGACGACGGCGTGGGGCGCGAGGGCGGCGGCCATCCCTTCGACCTCGGGGAACGTGGCCGTGGCCTCCAAACCCCGCCGGTTGGTGAGGGTGACCTGGCCCTTCTCCACGATGGCGATGATCCGCTGCCCGTCGAGCTTGGGCTCGAACATCCACCCCGCCGGATTCGGCGGGGCCCCGGTGCCGCCGGCGAGCATCGGCAGGAGGCGCGGTGCGGTCACGACCCAACAGTACGGAGAACCGGCCCCTTCTCGTCCGGTCGACGGTGTCGGGGATGGCCCCGTCGCTACGATCCGCAGCGGGATGACGACCGCCGGACGACGCCTGGCCGGGATCGGCGCCGCCCTTGCCGTCCTCGCTCTCGGCGTTCCCCTGGCCGCCGCCGCCGGCGCAGCTGCGCCCGAGCCGGGGCCCGTCGCCCTGGTCCTCGTGCCCGACCTCACGTGGGCGACGGCCCCTCCCGAGTTGGAGGGCTTCGCCAAGGCCAACCTGTCGATGCGGACGGCGGAGGCTCAGGCGCAGGCGGCGGACGTCTACCTCACCCTGGGCAAGGGCGCCCGGTCGGACGCTCGTCGATGGTGCGGTTCGCCTGGAAGCGGTGCCGGGCGGCGGCCTCCGGGTCGTTGACTGGGAGACGCTCCAGGGCCACGACCGGGGGCTCCGCTACGGCGGCCGGCTGGGCTCGGTGGGCGGGGCCTTCCGTGACGCCGGCCGGCGGTGGGCACTGGTCGCCGACGACGGTGAGGCGGCGGTGGCCGCGGTGGACCCCGACGGGACGCTCCCCCCGACCTTCCCCGGCACGCCCGCGGGGGTGGAGGCCGCCCTGGGCCGCGGCCCCGATGCTCTCATCGTGGCCGTCGCCGCGGCCGCGGTTCCCGACGTCCTTCGCCTCCTCGAAGGGATGTGCACGCTCGTTGCCAGCGCGTCGACGCCGGACGAGAGTCGACACCTGGGCGTCCTCGCCGCCTCGCCCGCCTGCGGGCTGGGGTCGGCCGGCCTGGGCTCCGCCTCCACCCACGACCCCCACCTGGCCACCCTCCCCGACGTCAGCCGGACGTTCCTCCACCTGGCCCGCGTAGGGACACCGTCGACGGTCGGCGGGGCCGTCGTCACCTCGACGGCGGCCATCGATCGCGCCAGCCTCGTCGGGCGCGATCGCCGCACCTGGACCTCCGACCGGTCGCGGACTGCCATGGTGTGGCTTTTCGTGGTGCTCCACGCGGTGGGGGCGGTCGTCGCCGTCAAATCGGTCCGGGCTCGCACCGCCGTCGCCTGCATCCTGCTCGGCATCCCGCCCGCCAGCCTGCTCATGATGCTCGTCCCCTGGTGGAGGGGAGGGGCGTGGGTCGGGCTGCTGGTCGGCGGCGGGGTGGCGTCCGCGATTGCGGCGGGCGGGCTCGTCCTCGCCCGCCGCCGCGGACCCATCTTGGCGATCGGGGCCCTGGCCGTCCTCACCGCGGCCGTGGTGGCGGTCGACGCTCTCTTCGCCAGCCCCCTCCAGGTCGACGCCCCCTTCGGGAACTCGCCGGTGGTGGCGGGGCGGTTCTTCGGCGTGGGCAACATCGGGTCCGGGTTCCTGGCCGCCGGCCTCCTCGTCGCCGGCGCCCTGGCCATCGACCGGTGGGGGCGAAAGGCGCTCCCGTGGGTGGCGGCGGCCCTGGTCGGCGGCCTGGTGGCGGGAGGCGCACCGCAGTTCGGGGCCGACGTCGGCGGGGTGCTGTTCGCCGTCCCCGCCTACGGCCTGGTGCTCCTCGGCGCCCGTCGGAGTCGGGTGACGGCCCGTCACCTGCTCCTCCTCGCCGGCGCCGCCCTCGTGGCGGTGGCCCTCTTCGCCGCCGTCGACCTGGCCCGGGACGCGGGATCCCAGACCCACCTGGCCAAGGCCGTCGGCGGCGACGGCCTGGGCGACGAGATCGTGCGCAAGGCCAGCCGGGCCGTCCAGACGGTCAAGGCACCCATGGCCAACATCGTCTGGATCGCAGCCGCCGCCCTCGCCCTCACCCGGTGGCGTCGCGGCCCCCGATCGGCGGTCAGGTTCGGGGCCTACGGGGTGCTGGCCGCCGCCGTCCTCGGGTCGCTGCTCAACGACTCCGGCCTGAACGTGGCCGCCGCCGTCCTGGCCGTGGCCTGGCCCGCAGCCGTCGCCCTGACGCCGGCCTCGCCCGACCGGGAGGAGCCGACCGCGGCCGCAGCCGCGGCGGCCGAGGCCGAGGTTGCCGCGTGAGCGTCAGCCAGTCGTCGCGCCGCGCTCAGCGAACGCCGGTGGACGGTGCGCCTGGCGCTCGGCTTCGCCCTGGCCGCCCTGCTCCTCCACGTCCCCGGCCTGGTCGAGCGCCTGTTCAACTCGGACGAGGCCAGCCTGGCCACCATGGCCATGGAGATCGAGCGGGGCGGCACCCTCTACCACGAGACGGCCGACCGCAAGCCGCCCGTCGTCCCCTACGTCTACGCCCTCGTCTTCGACCTCACCGGACGGCGCGACATCCGTCCGGTGCGGGCGGTCGGCGCCCTCGCCCTGGCCGGCACCGCCCTCCTCCTGGCCCTGGAGGCGAAGCGGCGGACGGGCAGCCGCACCGCCGCCGTCGCCGCCGGGGTGTTCCTCCTGGCCGGGACCACGGCCAACTTCCCGGCCGACTCCCAGGCCGCCGGCTTCGAGGTGTTCATGCTCCTGCCCATGACCGCGGCGGTGGTGGCCGCGGGGCGGGGCCAGGCGGTGCTGGCCGGCCTCTGCCTGGCCCTCGCCTGCCTGTGCAAGCAGACCGCGCTCGTCACCGCCCTGCCGGTGGCCTTCCTCCTCTTCCGGGCGTCCGGGTGGCGGCCGGTGGCGCGGGCGGCCGTCGCCGCCGCCGCCCTGGTGGCCGTCACCGCCGCCATCTTCGGCCCCCGCGACTTCCTCCTGTGGACCGTCACCGGCAACGGCGGCTACCTGGCCCTCCGGGGCTCCTTGCTGGCGTCCGTCCTCCGCGGCCTGGGCATGACGTCGGCGTTCGTGGCCCTCAACGCGGTCCTGATCTGGTGCTGCGTGGTGGCTCGGCGGCGGGGCCCGGTCGACTGGGACCTGTGGCTGTGGCTGGCCGGCAGCGCGGTGGCGGTGCTGGCCGGGTTCCGCTTTTTCGGCCACTACTACCTGCAGCTCGTCCCGCCCCTGGCCCTCATCGGGGCGACCGGGCTGCCCACGGTGGCCAAGCACTGGCGGTGGGCGGTCGCCGGCCTGGCCCTGCCGGTGGCCGGGATGTGGGTGTTCAGCTTCTCGCCGCCGAACGCCCGGGGGATCATCCCCTACCGCGACGTCGCCGACCGGGTCCGGGACCTGACCACACCCGACGACCGCATCTTCGTCTGGGGCGAGTACCCCGAGATCTACTGGGCCGCCAACCGGGAGCCGGCCACCCGGTTCATCCACACCGGCTTCATCACCGGGAACTCCGGGGGACGGGACGCGGCCGCAGTGGAGGAGTCCGACGGCGTGCCCGGGGCCTGGGACTTCCTCGCCGCCGACATCGCCGCCACCCCGCCCGAGCTCATCGTCGACACCAGCCCGGCGTCGATCCGGCGGTCCGACCTCCACCCCCTGGAAGAGACCTTCCTGTGGGACGAGGTCGTGCGCCACTACCGCCTGGTCGACGTGGTCGACGGCGTCCGGCTGTTCCAGCGCGTCACCCCCTGACCGCCCGCGTGCCCGAAACTGGGGCGCTACCACCATTGATCCGTACGCCCCCGGGCTGGTCCTATGAGACCAGCAGGTGGGGGCGATCAACAGCGTCTCTCGCCTGGACCATTCGAGCACGACAGGCGGAGCGATGGCGGACACGATGCAGCACCGCGGGCGTCAGCGCGGTCGTGGGCCATCCCGATCAGGAAAGAGGACAGGATGATCCGGTCGATTCTCGTGGGCACCGACATGTCGGACGCGGCCACCATGGCCGTCGACGAGGCCGGCGTGCTGGCCCGCACCCACGACGCCGAGCTGGTCGTGCTCTACGTCCGCCCGCCGGTCGACGCCCGCCAGGTGTTCGACCCGACCAGCGTCCCCGACGCCGACAGCCACTTCGACGGCCTGGCCGATCGGCTTTCCGGCGTCAAGTTCCGCACCCGGCGGGAGTTCGGCGACGCCGCCGCCACCATCTGCGACGTGGCCGAGGAGGAGGGGGTCGACGTCATCGTCGTCGGCAACCGGGGCGTCCACGGCCGCCGGCGGTGGCTGCTCGGCAGCGTGCCCAACGCGGTGCTCCAGCACTCCCCGTGCTCGGTCTTCGTGGTCGACACCCGGGTGGCGCAGTGACCGGGTCGTGGGTGATCGGGTCGTGGGGGGCCCGGACGCGGGAATCGGCCCGCTCGTGGCGACGGATCCTCCGGGCGTTCTACTCCCGGCCCCTCGCCTACGGCGCCGCCGTCTTCGTCTCCGCCACCCTCGCCTACGTCGGCGGCGGGATCATGTTCTGGCTTCACGCCATCTACCGGGGTGAGAACGGCCCCGCCATCGACTACTGGCAGCACTGGCTGCTCGACTCCACGCTCGGCTTCGTCGCCCTCACGCCGGTCGTCCTGCTGCTGCTCCCGGCCGTCCTGTGGACCCTGGGCTACCAGGGCCGCAAGCGCGACGGCGTCCGGGTGGGCGCCTACGTGTTGGTGGTGGGAACCCTGTTCGCCCTGGTCACGGGCCCGGGACCGTTGCTCCACAACGCCATCGCGGGGGCGGGAACCCCCCTCGCCAACCTGGCCACCGACGTCTTCGGCACCGACTCCCGGATCCTGCAGGAGCAGGCCGACGCCCCCGAGCGGTCGGCCTTCACCGAGGGGGTGCTCCAGGTGGCGGTCGGCGTCCCCGCCTACTCGCTCCTGACGCTGGCCTCGATCTCCCTCGTCCGCCGGTTCGTCCGGACCGGCCGCGGCGACGGGAAGTCGGGTGGGGCCCGGGCTCCGACCCTCACCCGCGCCGGCGCCGGCCACTGACGGGGGGGACCGGTGACCTTCCTCGTCGTCGGGTTGAGCCACCGGGGCGTGCCGCTCGACCTGCTCGAGCGCATGACGGTGCCGCCCGCCCGCCTGCCCAAGGCCCTCCACGACCTCGCCGGGCGGCCGTTCGTGAGCGAGGCGGTGATCCTCTCCACGTGCCACCGCACCGAGGTCTACGCCGTCACCGAGGGCTTCCACGGCGGCGTGCAGTCCATCCGTGACTTCCTGTGCGACCTCGCCTTCGTCGCCCCCGAGGACTTCACCGACCACATGGTCACCTACCACGACGACGGCGCCGTCGCCCACCTGTTGGCGGTGGCGGCGGGGGTGGAATCGGTGGTGCGGGGCGAGAGCCAGATCCTGGGCCAGGTGCGTCAGGCGTGGGAGCGGGCGCGCCAGCAGGGCGCCTGCGGGGGACGACTCGACGCCGTCTTCCGGCAGGCCATGGAGACGGGCAAGCGGGTCCGGTCGGAGACGGCCATCGGGAAGGGCATGTCGTCGCTTTCCGAGGCCGCGGTGGCCATGGCCGCCGATCGCCTGGGCACGCTCGACGGGCGCCGCATCGTGGTCCTCGGCGCGGGGGAGATGGGCCAGGGGGTGGTGGCGGAGGTGGCCGACCGCGGTCCCGACCACGCCCACGCCCCGCCCGAGGTCGTGGTGGCCAGCCGCACCCGGGCCCGGGCCCGGCTGGTGGCCGAGCGGGCCGGCGCGCAGACCATCGACCTCCGCGATCTCGACCGGGCCCTGGAGGACGCCGACCTGCTGGTCACGTCCACCGGCGCCCCGTCGGCGGTCGTCACCACCGCCCAGATGGCCGACGTCGTCGAGCGGCGGGCGGGCCGGCCCCTGTTGATCGTCGACATGGGGATGCCCCGCGACGTCGACCACGGGGTGGGCGGGCTCCCCGGCGTCACCCTCCTCGACCTGACCGATCTCCGGGCTTACGTCGACGGGGGGGCGGACCAGCGCGCCGAGGTGGAGCGGGCCCGGGCCATCGTGGCCGACGAGACGGCCCGCTTCCTCGCCTCGTCCGTCCAACGGCAGGCCGCGCCCACCGTCCGCGCCCTCCGGGCCCGGGCCGAGGAGCTGCGCCTGGCCGAGCTGGCCCGCTATCGCAGCCGCCTGTCCGGGCTCGACGCCCGCCAGCAGGAGGCGGTGGTCGCCCTCACCCACGGGATCCTGGCCAAGCTGCTGCACGAACCGACGATGCAGCTCAAGCAGGCCGCAGGGTCGGCGAGGGGTGAGCGTCTGGCCGACGCCGCCCGCGAGCTCTTCGCCCTGGAAGACCCTGATGGCCACGGTTTTGGGGGCGACGCGCGGATTCGACGTGATAGCCCCCCCGTGGCGAAGGCCGGCTAGCACCCTTTCAACGACACCCCCACGAGGACGTAAATGGGGTGCGGCGGATGAACGGGCGGCGGCTGCTTCAAGCAGCGGAAGTCTCCTCGCCGCATCCAGCGACGGCACGTAGCGATGCCACCCATCAAGGGCAATCGGGCCGAGGCGGCTCGGCGGCACGAACTCGAGGAGAAGACATGCTCAACCTGAAGCACGGCGGACACGTCCTGGCCAGCGATGCCAAGGGCGCCAAGGAAGCGGCCAAGAAGATGGACGTCGTGGTCCTGCCCCCGGGCGAGCGGCCGACGGAAACCCCGTTCGACTACCTGTTCCCCCAGCTGGCGGGCAAGCCCGGCGCCCACCTCCAGGGCACTCCGGCGGACGTGGTGGCGGCCCTCAAGGCGCTCGGTTCGGCCATGGTCGACAGTGCCCCGGCGTCGGCGACCGACCCCAAGGTCCAGGTCAACTCGACCATCCCCGCCATCTACACCTACTGGGGCCAGTTCATCGACCACGACACCACGGCCAACACCGACCGTGACTCCAAGATCAGCGACATCACCCGGCCCGACCTCAAGCCGGTGCCGCCGGCCGAGGTCACCAAGCTGCTCAAGAACCTGCGTCGGCCCAACCTCGACCTCGACAGCATGTACGGCGACGGTCCCGCGCTCATGAACAAGCACCACAACGACGACGGCATGTACGACGGGCCCCGCTTCCGGCTGGGCAAGAACAGCGACCAGCCCGGCATCCCCGGCGTCAAGATCCCGCCCGAGGCCGACCTCAACCGGGACCTGCCCCGCATCGGCCCCCTGCTCGACGCCGGCGTCATCACCATGGACGACATCCCCGACAGCCTCAAGAACGATCCGAACCTGCGCACCCGGGCCTTCGTGGGCGACCTGCGCAACGACGAGAACCTGCTCGTGGCCCAGTTCCACACGGCCATGCTGCGCTTCCACAACAAGGTGGTCGACCGGCTGGCCAAGAAGGACATCGGCCCCAAGGTCCAGTTCCGCCGGGCGCAGAAGCTCACCCGCTACCACTACCAGTGGCTGGTGGTGAACGACTACCTGCGCACGGTGACCGCTCCCGGTGTCGTCGACAAGGTCCTCGCCGGCGGCCCGAAGCACTACCACCCGGTCCACGGCGAGCTGTTCATGCCGCTGGAGTACTCGGTGGCGGCCTTCCGCTTCGGCCACAGCATGGTGAGGGGCGGCTACGACCACAACCGCAACTTCGGCAAGCCGGGCAACGTCCTGCCCTTCGCCTCCTTCAACCAGCTCTTCCTCTTCACCGGCAACGGCTTCCAGCTCGACCCCAACGACCCGACCAAGAGCATCCGCAACCCGTTCCTGGGCCAGCCGACGCTCCCGTTCAACTGGATCATCGAGTTCGACCGGATGACCAACAAGGCCGACCCGGACGAGGGCCACTTCGCCCGCAAGATCGACACCCGCATCGTGCCGCCGATCACCCAGATGGTGAACGAGGGCACCGCGCCCGCCATCCAGGACGCGGCCGGCAAGCCCATCCGCGAGCTGCTCCGTCACCTGGGCCAGCGCAACCTGATCCGGGGCTACCTCCTCAGCATCCCCACCGGTCAGGCAGTGGCGGCTGAGCTGGGTGTGGTTCCCCTGAGCGAGGCGGAGCTGCAGCAGGGCAACGCCCCCGAGGTGAACGCGGCCCTGGTCCAGGGCGGGTTCCTCGACCACACGCCCCTCTGGTACTACGTGCTCAAGGAGGCCGAGGTCCGGGCCAACGGCAACTCGCTGGGCGAGGTCGGGAGCCGCATCGTCTGCGAGACGATCATCGGCGTGCTCCGCAACGACCCCGAGTCGTACCTCAACGAGCCCACCGGCTGGGACCCGTCCGACGGTGTCACCCTGCCCAACGGCGATCCCATCACCACCATCCGGGACCTCCTTTCCTTCACGGGCGTCCCTGTCTGACCGAACGGCGGAGTGGGGCCTGCGGTCGCCCGGGGATACCTCTCCTGGCGGTCGCAGGCCCCACCCGGTTCTAGGCCACCCGGTTCTAGGCCGCCCGGTCGGCCGCTACGCCTTGATGACCACCAGCCGGTCCTCGGTCATCTCCCGCACCGCGGCGGCGGGGCCCTCCTTGGTGTTGCCACTCGACCGGACGCCTCCATAGGGCATCTGGTCGGCCCGCCAGGTGGGGACCTCGTTCACCAGCACCGCCCCGAAGTGCAGTTCCCTCGCCGCCCGCAGGGCCGTGGCCAGGCTGGACGTGTAGATCCCCGCCTGCAGGCCGTACCGGGTGTCGTCGGCCAGGCGCAGGCCCTCGTCGGTGGTGGCATAGGCCTGGACGGCGACCACCGGCCCGAAGACCTCGTCCCGGCAGACCCGCATGGCGGGCGTCACGTCGGCCAGCACGGTGGGTCGGAGGATGCCGTCGTCGCCCACCTTTCCGCCGGTGAGCAGGCGGGCCCCGCCGGCGACGGCTTCGTCGATCCACGCCACCACCCGGTCACGGTCGTCGGTGGAGATGAGGGCGGACACGTCGGTCTTCTCGTCGAGGGGGTCGCCGACCACCAGTTTCTCGACGTGGGCGACCAACGCCTCGGTGAAGTCGCCGGCCACCCCGGCGTGCACGAGGACCCGTTGCACCGACACGCAGGACTGGCCGGCGTGGGCGAAGCCGGTGCGGGCGACGGCCTCGGCTGCGGCCCGCCAGTCGCCGTCGGCCTCGATGACCACGGGCGAGTTGTTGCCCAGCTCGAGGGCCACCTTCTTGCGCCCGGCCCGTTCCTTGATGGCCCATCCCACCTCGCCCGAGCCGGTGAACGTGAGGTAGGCCACGTCCGGGTGGCGGACGAGGGCGTCGCCCACCTCGCCGCCGCCGCCGGTGACGACGTGGAGGTAGTCGGCGGGCAGGCCGGCGTCGTTGACCAGGAGGTCGGCCAGGGCGACCGCGGTGAGGGGCGTCTGGCTGGCCGGCTTGAGCACCACCGGGCACCCGGCGGCGATGGCCGGGGCCAGCTTGTGGGCGACCAGGTTGAGGGGGAAGTTGAAGGGCGAGATGGCGCCCACCACGCCGATGGGCAGGCGCAGGGTGAAGGCCAGCCGTCCCTCGCCGATGGCGGTGGCGTCGATCGGCACCATCTCGCCGGTGAGGCGGCGGGCCTCGACGGCGGCGAAGGTGAAGGTCGAGACCGCCCGCTGGGCCTCCACCCGGGCCGTCTTGAGCGGCTTGGCCGATTCGCGGGCGATGGTGCGGGCGAACTCGTCCTCCCGCTCGGCGAGGAGGCGGGCGGCGAGGTCGAGGATCTCCGCCCGTCGCCACGGGGGAAGCGGGCCCTTTTGGAGAGCGGCGCTGGCGGCCTTCACCGCCCGGTCGACGTCGTCGGCGGTGCACTTCGGCACCCGCCCCACCTCGGCCCCGTCGTACGGCGAGCGGACGACGATCTGGTCGGGCGTCATCGTCCGGCGGCGGCTCAGGCGGGGCTGGGGACGAAGTTCACCGTCACGCGGGTGAAGCCCAGGTTGCCGAGGAGGCCCTCCAGCATCTGCCGGGTGTTCTGCTCGGCTCGGGCGGCCAGCGTGCTCTCGGCCGCGGCCGCCTTCATCTTGGCCTGGGCCGCCAGTTGCAGCTCCCGTTCGCCGGTGGGGGAGTCGGAGAAGATCGATCCGAGGCGGTCGAGGAGGCCCCGGTCGCGGCTGATCACCCGGCTGTTCTCGAGGTCGAGGTTGGGCTCGCCCAGCGTCGGCGGGGGCAGGGAGATGGTGACCGACCGCCGGTCCTCGGAGACGACGATCGACTGGGCGTCGAGGTTGGAGAAGGCGACGGTGGCTTCGACCGACCCCGCGGCCGAGTAGGTCGTGCGCTCGCCCCGGATCACCGACGGGAGGAACTTGGCGTCCTTCTCCGTGTCGACGAGCACCTGGAAGTTTCCCTCCGCGGCGCGGTAGTCGCTCAGGTCGGCCATGGCTTGGAGGAGGGCGGGCTGGGTGCGATCGACGGTGCGGCTGGAGAAGGGGTTGGGGATCGACGGGAGGAGCTTGCCCAGGGCGCCGGTGAAGGCGAGGACGCCGCAGAAGAGGATCGCGCCCACGATCAACCATCCGGAGCGGGACCGCGGCCGCATGACCACGAATCGCTCGTCCCGGTTCCGCTGCAGCATCAGCCTATTTTCCCACCTCCTGCTGCCTACAGGCGCGCGACGGTGGCCGTCGCCGCCTCTTCCGCCTGGCGGATGCAGGCGGCGATGCCCAGGCCCCGGTAGGCGGCACCGGCCACCACTACGCCGGGGAGGGCCTCGGCCAGGGCCGCTTCGATCCGGTCGACCCGCCGCTGGTGGCCGGGTTGGTACTGGGGGAAGCCGCTCGGCCACCGGGAGACGAGGCTGGTCACGGGCGGGCGGCGGACTCCGATGATGTCGGACAGCTCTCGGTGGAGATGGTCGACGAGCTCGTCGTCGGCCAGGTCGACGAAGCGGTCGTCGCCCGAGCGGCCCACCGAGGCCCGGACCAGGACCAGTCCACTCTCGGCCAGGGCCGGCCACTTCGACGTCGACCACGTGCAGGCCGTCATCAGCCGGCGCTCCATCCGGGGGACGAGGAACCCGGCCCCGTCGAGGGGGGACGCCACGTCGGCCGGCCGGTAGGCGAGGGTGGACACCGCCACCGACGCGTACCGGATGCGCTCGAGGTCGGCGGCCACGGCCGGCGCCGCCCCCCGGAGCATGGGCCCGGCGGCGAAGGCGGGGACGGTGAGGACCACCGCGGCCGCGGCCAACGTGGACCCGTCGGCGGTCGTCACCCGGTACCCGCCCGAGTCGACGTCGGACTCGACGCGGTTCACGGCGGTGCCAGTCCGGACCTCGACGCCCGCCTCGGCCAGGGCCGCCCCCAGCCGGTCGACCAGCCGCCCGAGCCCCCCGGCAACGCCCAGGAACAACGGACCGGGATCCGGCATCGAACTGGTGACGCTTTTCGCCGCTGGGACGACCAATCCGTCACCGGTTCGGGCCCCTGATGAACGGGTGACGTGACTGGGGCGACCAAATCCTTCACCGGTTCGGCGCGGCGGGTGCGGCGCAGGCCGAGGATCAGGCTGCGGGAGGCGGTGGCGGCGGCGGCCAACTGCGGGGCGGTGGCGGCCAGGCTGAGGTCGTCGGCCCGGCCCGCGTTGATTCCCCCGACGAGGGGCTCGACCAGCCGGTCCACCACCGCCTGGCCCATGCGGGCGCCGATCACGTCGGTCACCGACGGGTCGGCGCTCAGGCCCGGGCGCCGGCGGGGGAGCACCAGGTCGAGGCCGGCCCGGGCCACCGCCGCCGGGGGCAGGACGCCCGACCGCAACAGCGGCCCCAGCTCGACGGGCACGCCCAGCACCTGTCCCGCCGGCAGCCGCCGCAGCCGGCCCCGGGTCCAGATGAAGGCCTTGCCCGTCGCCGGCGCCACCGTCTCCACGCCGAGGGCGGCGGCCAGAGCCCGGGCGTGGGGCACCCGGGCCAGGAACGTGTCCGGGCCCTCCTCCACCGGCACCCCGCCGAGGGACGAGGTGCGGATCTTGCCCCCCAGCCGGCCGTCGGCCTCCAGCACCGTCACCCGGGCCCGGTCCCGCAGGAACCAGGCCGTGGCCAGGCCGGTGATCCCGCCCCCCACCACGACCACGTGGGGCCGGCCCCCCGTCACGTCAGCTGGTGGCACGGGCCCGCACCACGTCGGCCAGGGTGGCGCAGAGGGCGGGGTGGTCGTTGGGCGACGGGGTGCGGGCGAAGTCGAGGCGCATGGCGTCGGCCATCTTGGCCGCCTCGATGTCGAGGTCGTAGAGGACCTCCAGGTGGTCGGACGTGAACCCGCACGGGCACACCACCACTCCCCGGGCACCGGCCGAAGCCAGTTGCGGCAGCACGCTGAGGATGTCGGGCCCCAGCCACGGCTCCGTCCCGCCGGTGCGGGCCGCGCTCTGCCACGCCGTCGACCACCGGCTGTGGGGCACCCGCAGGGCCACGCTGATGGCCGTCTCCCGCAGCTGCCCCGGGTACGGGTCGCCCGACGCCTCGATGAAGGCGGGCAGGCTGTGGGCGGTGAAGACGACCTCGATGTCGGGCTTTTTCTGGGGGAGGGAGTCGATGGCCGCCCCCACGAACCCGGCCAGCAGGTCGAGGTAGCCGGCCTCGGTGTGCCACGAGTCGACCATGAGGATCTCGACGCCGTGCTCCAACCCCGCCGCCGCCGCCCGCTCCCCGTACTGGCCCACCGAGAGGAACGAGTAGTGGGGGGCGAGGACGAGCCCCACCGCCCGGGTGACGCCCCGAGCGGCCAGCGCCGCCACCCCGTCCTCGATGAACGGCGGGGCGTGCTTCATCCCCAGCTCGACGGTGTACTCGGGGCCGAGGGCGGCCGCGATCCCGGCTGCCTGCGATGCGGTTCGCTCCAGCAGCGGCGACGTGCCGCCGATGGCCTCGTAGCGGCGGGTGAGGTCGGCGAGCAGGTCGGGCGGTGGCGTCCGGCCCCGGCGGACGTGGGTGTAATAGGGCTCGATGTCGGCGGGGGTGGCGGGCGTGCCGTAGGCCATCACCAGCACCCCGACCGGCTGCCGCTGCGGATCAGCCACCGTGCACCAGGTCGACGACCCTCCGCAGGATGTCGGGGTCGGTGTCGGGCAGCACGCCCCATCCGAGGTTGAAGACGTGTCCCGGCCGGTCGCCGTTGGCGTCGAGGACGGCCCGGGTGGCGGCGGCCGCCGTCTCCCAGTCGGCCAGGCAGGCGGTGGGGTCGAGGTTGCCCTGCACCGACACCTCGGGGCCGAGCCGGGCCCGGGCCCGCTCCAGCGGCACCCGCCAGTCGACGCCCACCACGTCGGCCCCCGCCTCGTGCATCACCTCCAGCAGCTCGCCCGTCCCCACGCCGAAGTGGATGCGGGGCACGCCCAGGTCGGCCAGGCCGGCCCAGCACCTTGCGGCTGGCGGGAAGCACGTGGCGGCGGTAGTCGGCCGGCGAGAGCACGCCCGCCCACGAGTCGAACAGCTGCACCGCAGCCGTCCCCGCCGCCACCTGGGCCCGCAGCGAGCTGAGGACGATGTCGGCCAGCCGGTCGAGCAGCTCCGCCCACAGCGCGGGCTGGGCGTGCATGAACGCCTTGGCCTTGGTCTGCTCCTTCGACGCCCCGATGAGGTAGGTGGCCAGGGTGAACGGCGCCCCCGCGAAGCCGATCAACGGCACCTCCAGCTCGGCGACCAGCAGCTTCACCGTCTCCAGCACGTAGGGCATGTCGGATTCGGGTTCCAGGGGACGGAGCCGGTCGAGGTCGGCCGCCGTCCGGAAGGGGTCGGCCACCACCGGGCCGGGGGCGAGGTCGATCTCCAGCCCGATGGCCGTCAGCGGCACGACGATGTCGGAGAAGAGGATGGCAGCGTCGACGCCCAGCCGTCGCACCGGCTGCATCGTCACCTCCGCCGCCAGCTCCGGCGTGCGGATGACGTCGAACATCCCGTGCTGCTCCCGGATGGCCCGGTACTCGGGCAGCGACCGTCCCGCCTGGCGCATGAACCACACCGGCGGGTGGGCGACGGGCTTGCCCCAGCAGGCGTCCAAGAACGGGGAGCTGGTCGAGGAGGACATCCGCCCCCGACCCTACTTGTCAGCCCTTCTGGTACTTCCGAGCGGCGAGGGGGGCGAAGACCACGACGAACAGCCCCATCCACAACACCGCCCGGACGATGTAGTAGCCGGTCGAGTGCGGGAAGATGGCCTGGGCCTGGTCGCCCAGGGTGAGCGACCGCACCGCGTTGACCAGCTGGGTCAGGGGCTGGTTGGAGGCGAAGCTCTGCATCCAGCCCGGCATCGACTCCACCGGGACGAAGGCGCTGGACACGAACGTGAAGGGGAACACCAGCATCCCCGTCCCCTGGGCCGCCTGGGGGTTGCCGGCGAGGATGCCCAGCCACACGAAGAGCCAGGTGAAGGCGAAGGCCCCCAGCAGGCAGAGGGCGACCGCGCCGAGCAGGGCGAGGATCGACGCCGACGAGCGGAACCCGACGGCGAAGCCGACCAGCACCGTCACCACCAGGCCGATCCCGGACAGGGCCGTGTCGGCCACCACCCGGCCGCTGATGATCCCCAGTCGGGGCACGGGGAGTGATCGGAGACGGTCGAAGAGGCCCTCCTGGAGGTCCTCGGCGGCGCCGATGGCGGCGGTCATGCCCGCGAACAGGGCCCCGGTGGCGACGAAGCCGGGCACGACGAAGTCGACGTAGCGGATCCCGCCGGCGGCGATGGCGCCTCCGAACACGTAGCGGAAGATGAGCAGGAACATGGCGCCCTGGATCATCCCCAGCACGAAGACCTGGGGCGTGCGGACGTTGCGCAGGACGGTGCGGCGGGCGACACCGAAGACGGTGGTGCCGAACCCGGCCTGCTTGGTGGGGCGGGGGAGGTCGTGGCGGTGGGTCTCCGTGGCGGCGACATCGGGCGTGGTGGCAGTCATTGGGATGCTCTCCTCCAGCTCAGGCGGCGCGGCCGCGGCGCTTGCGACCCTTGGTCTCGTCCTTCTCGCCAGCGCCCTCCTCGGGGCCGGCCTCCGCCGGACGGCCGGTGAGTTTGAGGAAGACCTCGTCGAGGGTGGCCCGGCGCAGGCCGATGTCGGCGACCTTGATCCCGAGGGAGTCGAGGGTCCGGACCGCCTCCAGCAGCCTCTCCGAACCCTGCTCGGCGGGGACGGTGATCGAGCGGGTGGCGACGTCGACCCGGGGCGGCTCGGCACCGATGGGTGCGAGGGCGGCGACGGCACGGTCGAGGTCGGCCGGGTCCATGACGTGGACCTGGATGACGTCGACCCCGCCGAGGGACTTGAGATGGTCGGCCGTCCCCTCGGCGATGACCTTGCCGTGGTCGATGATGGCGATGTGGGAGGCCAGCTGGTCGGCCTCGTCGAGGTACTGGGTGGTGAGCAGGACGTCGGTGCCCGACGCCACCAGGTCGCGGATGATGTCCCACAGCTCGTTGCGGCTGCGGGGGTCGAGGCCGGTGGTGGGCTCGTCGAGCAGGAGCAGCTCGGGGGCGCCCACCAGGCTGGCGCCCACGTCGAGCTTGCGGCGCATGCCGCCGGAGTAGGTGCGCACCAGACGGTCACCGGCGTCGGTCAGGCCCAGCCGTTCGAGCACGACCTGGGCGCTGGCCTTGGCCTGCTTCGGATCGTGCCCGAACAGCCGGCCGACGAGCTCGAGGTTCTCCCGCCCCGACATGGCCGCCTCTACCGCCGCCGACTGGCCGGCCAGGCCGATCGCCTGACGGACCTGGGCCGGCTCCGCGAGAGCGTCGATGCCGGCGACGGTGAGGGTGCCGGCGTCGGGCTGGAGGAGGGTGGCCACCATGCGGATGAACGTGGTCTTGCCCGCCCCGTTGGGCCCGAGGACGGCCGTGACCTGGCCTCTTTCGGCCGTCAAATCGAGCCCGGCCAGGGCTTCGGTGGTCTTGAACTTCTTGGTGAGCCCGCGGGCTTCGACGATCAGTGCCATCTCGGGTCCTCCAAGGGATAGTTGGTGGGGAGACTTGTCCGCCCGCAATCTTCTCTCGCGACAACGGCCGGCGGAGCCATTTCTCGCACGGTCGGGCCAGGGGCGTCCCGGCTGTTCAGGCGGTCGGCTCCCAGACGAGCTCGGCCACCTCGACGGCCACCACGAAGCCGCTCCCTTCGGCGGCGGGCCGGACCTCGCCGGTGAGGACGCAGACGGCGCTATTGAGCCAGCGGTACCGGGCGTCGTCGCTCAGGTGGGTCATGCTCCCCACCAGCCGGGACGGTCCGCCGTCGAGTGCCCGGCCGTACCCGTGCCACGAGAGGAGCACGGTGGCGCCGTCGTCGGTCTCCAGCACGCCCCGGAAGTCGGGCGTCTGGACGCCGTCGGTGCGGCGGCGGGGGAAGTTGGCGGCCCGGAGGCGCCCGGAGAGCCGTCCCTCCGAGCGCCCCTCCACCAGCAGGAATGCCTGTCCCTCCACGCCGTGGGCCCCGGCCAGCTCCACGCTCCACCGCTCGGTCGGCGTGAAGGTGGCCCGGTAGAGGGGTTCGAGGCGCACGGCTCGGCCGGCGCTAGCCGGCGGCCAGGCCGGCGACCGTCGCCGGCAGGCCGCCCTCGGCCGTCGAGCCGGCGGGGGAGAGCGAGCCGCCCTCGCCGACGGCCCAGCCGTAGACACTGCCCGAGTCGGCGTCGACTGCGTACAGGAATCGGCCGTCGGCGGTGAGTCCGAGGTCGCGCAGGCCGACGCGGCCGTCGACGGTGATGCCGGCGGTGGCGTCCTCGAGCGTGAGACTGCCGTCGCTGCCGATCCCGTAGCGGGAGACGGCGCCGTCGGCGAAGTTGGTGGTGAAGGCGTGGCGACCGTCCCCGGTCACGACGGCCCAGCAGATCTCGCTGCGCCCGTTGCCGACCGAGGCGGTGACCGGCGTGACCGCCGTCCCGGCGACGGTGTACGAGGATGCCGCGGCCGCACCCCTCTGGGCGCCGAACGCCTCGGTGACGACGAGGATGCCGCCCGTCGTGATGGCGAAGCCGTAGGGCGTCGGCCCCGACGACGCCACCAGGTGCAGCTCGCCGAGGGTCCCGTCGTCGCTCACCCCGTAGGAGGCGATCGAGTTCGTGCCCCGTTCGGTGACGATCACGGCCGACCCGTCGGGCGTGAAGCCGACCTGGGCGCCGTCGGCGTCGGGCGCGGACAACGACCGCTCCCCGCCGGCGATCGGCTTGAGCCCGCCCTCGCCCACCCGGAAGCCGGTCACCGTCCCGGCGCCGGTGTTGAGGACGTAGACCAGGCCGCCGTGCTCGGCCACGCTCTTGGGCGCGGGACCCGACGGCGTCCGCCCCACCGCCTCCAGCTCGCCGCCGGCTCCGACGGCGAAGACGGTGACGTCGTCGCTGGCGGCGTTGGTGACGATCAGGTGGCGGCCGTCGCCGGTGAGGGTCACGGAGCCCTGCGACGTGAGGTGCGGCGTCGCGTCACCCGCACCCCCCGTGGGGTAGGCGCCGATCACGTCGAGGGCGCCGTCCGGCCCCCGGCGGAATGCCACCACCCGATTCTCCTGCTCGTTCGTCTGCACGTACACCGCTGCCTCGGACATGTCGCCTCCAGCTCGTCTCGGTTGACGGGCTGTCGTCCGGCCAGGGCGAGGTTCCGTTACAGGCGAGCAGCCCCTGGGCGTGTGCCAAGCTGGGCGGACCACGGGAGCCCGTTGGGCTGAGAGGGCGCCGGCGATCACACCGAGCCTGGCGCCGACCGTCTGAACCTGTCCGGGTCATGCCGGCGAAGGGAGAGCTCGAATGGCCACGACCCCGGCCCGGCGCAAGGTCTACGTCGAGGGTCCGCACGGAGCCCGGGTGCCGTTCACCCAGGTCGACCTCACCGACGGGTCGTCGATCCGCCTGTACGACACGTCCGGACCGGGATCGGAGCCGGCCGACGGCCTGCCGCCGCTGCGCCGGGACTGGATCCTCGCCCGGGGCGACGTCGAGGAGCATGACGGCCGGGTTCCCACCGCCCGCGACGACGGCCGGTCGGCGGCCCGCAAGGCCAACGGCAACGGACACGGCGCTGTCCACCACGGAGGCCCGATCGTCCTGCGGGCCCAGCCGGGGAAGATCGTCACCCAGCTCCACTACGCCCGGCGGGGCGAGATCACGCCGGAGATGGAGTTCGTCGCCCTGCGGGAGAACTGCACTCCCGAGCACGTCCGGTCCGAGATCGCCTGCGGGCGGGCCATCCTGCCGGCCAACGTCAACCACCCCGAGACCGAGCCCATGATCATCGGGCGCAACTTCCTGGTGAAGATCAACGCCAACATCGGCAACTCGGCCGTCACGTCGTCCGTGGCCGAGGAGGTGGAGAAGCTCACCTGGTCCACCAAATGGGGCGCGGACACGGTGATGGACCTCTCGACGGGGGCCAACATCCACACCACCCGGGAGTGGATCGTCCGCAACTCGCCCGTGCCCATCGGCACCGTGCCCATCTACCAGGCCCTGGAGAAGGTGGACGGCAAGGCCGAGGAGCTCTCGTGGGAGGTCTACCGGGACACGGTCATCGAGCAGGCGGAGCAGGGCGTCGACTACATGACGGTGCACGCCGGCGTGCGCCTCCAGTACGTCCCCGGCACTGCCACCCGCACCACGGGCATCGTCAGCCGGGGCGGGTCGATCCACGCCGCCTGGTGCCTGGCCCACCACCGGGAGAACTTCCTCTACGAGCACTTCGAGGAGCTGTGCGAGATCCTCGCCGCCTACGACGTGGCCTTTTCCCTGGGCGACGGCCTCCGTCCGGGCTGCATCGCCGACGCCAACGACGCCTCCCAGCTGGCCGAGCTGGCCACCCTGGGCGAGCTGACCAAGGTGGCCTGGGGCTACGACGTCCAGGTCATGGTCGAGGGTCCGGGCCACGTCCCGATGCACAAGATCCGGGAGAACATGGACCTCCAGCTCGAGCTGTGCCACGAGGCGCCCTTCTACACGCTCGGCCCCCTCACCACCGACGTCGCCCCCGGCTACGACCACATCACGTCGGCCATCGGGGCGGCCATGATCGGCTGGTTCGGGACGGCGATGCTCTGCTACGTCACCCCCAAGGAGCACCTCGGCCTCCCCAACCGGGACGACGTCAAGGCCGGGGTCATCGCCTACAAGATCGCGGCCCACGCCGCCGACCTGGCCAAGGGCCACGCCGGGGCCCAGGACTGGGACGACGCCCTGTCGAAGGCTCGCTTCGAGTTCCGGTGGGAGGACCAGTTCGACCTCGCCCTCGACCCCGACACGGCCCGGGCCTTCCACGACGAGACCCTGCCCGCGGCCCCGGCCAAGACGGCCCACTTCTGCTCCATGTGCGGCCCGAAGTTCTGCTCCATGAAGATCAGCCACGACATCCGGGAGTACGCCGCCGTCCACGGCGTGGATGCGGCGCAGGCCATCGAGCTGGGTATGAAGGAGAAGTCGGCGGAGTTCGTCGCTGGCGGGGCCGAGATCTACAGCCCGGCCGTGGTTGGGCCCGAGGAGGAGTCACTGGATGTCTGACACGTGTGCGCTGTGCGGCGGCGAACCCGGCCAGTCCGAGTACGGGCTGGTCCGGTGGCCGGCGCTGCCCGACGTGGGCTGGCACTACGAGTGCATGTCGACGCCCGAGGGGGCGGAGTGGTTCGCCGGTCTGCGGGCCGAGCACCCGCTGCTCGACCGCCAGGTCACGCTTCGCACGCTCCGGGTGCAGCAGGAGTGCGAGTGGTGCCACGAGGTGCAGCTGGTGAGTCCCACCGCCATCGGCCACAACGTCACCGGCTGGTGGATCACGTGCGACTCGTGCCCCACCCCGTGGCGGGACGCGGTGAACGGTTGGGACAACGAGGACATCATCCGCAAGCTGTGGGGCCTGCGCATGCGCTACGAGGTCGACGACTGGGACGACGCGGCCGAGGCCGAGCTCACCGCCCTCGACGAGATCCTGCCCGCCGCCTTCCGCAAGTGCGGGTGCGGCGGCCGGTTCAGCTTCGCCTCCCGGGTCCGGTGCGTTGAGTGCGCCGCCTTCCTGCCCATCGACTCCTGGTTCCACTACAGCTACCAGCCGGAGGACGACGAGGAAGGCGCGGGCTGACGATGCTCCTGGCCGAGGAGCTGGCGCTGGTGGCGGTGAACCCGGAGACGGGACGCCACGCCGCCGGCGCCCGATCCCGCCTCAACGCCTGCCTGGCCGGCCTGCTCGTGGCCGAGCTGGTCCTGGAGGGCGCCGCCGAGCTGGGGGACCGCACCGGGCGGGTCGTGCCCACGAGCAAGAAGGGTCCGGACTCGCCGACCCTGGCCGCCACTGCCCGGGTGGTGGCCGACAAGGCGCCCAAGCTGAAGGCGATCCTGCAGCACATGAGCCGGGGTCTCGAGGGTCAGCTCGGCGTGGGCACGTGGGACGTCGTCGTCGCGGGACTGGTCGCCGACGGTGTCCTGGCGCCGGCCGAGGGCTCGATCCGGCCGAAGAACGACGTCGTCGACGTCCGCCGGCGGGACGGCCTGATCGCCCGCCTGCAGTCCGCTGCCGCCGACGACGGCCCGATGGACCCGCGCACCGCGCTGGTGCTCAACATGACCGGGCCCGCGAACCTGCTGGAGGTAGTGGCGCCGGAGCGGGCTACCCGTAAGCACGCCCGCCGCCGCATCGACCACGGACTCGACGGCACCGGCCTGGAGATCTACGGCAAGACCGTGCGCAAGCTCATCGCCGAGGCGGCCGCGGCCGCGTCGGGGGCCGGGGGTGGCGGCGCGGTGGCGGCCAGCAGCGGCTGACCTAGGCGGGGACGGGCCGGGTGATGTCCGGTTCGAGGTAGATCAGCTTGGCCTCGACGCAGATCGCCCGCACCGACGTCTCGACCCGATCGATGGTTTCGGCCACCTGGCGGAAGTGGAGGTCGGTATCGAGCTCGATCTTGCCTGCCACCAACACCTCGTCGGGACCCAGGTGTTGTGTGCGCATGTGAATCAGGCGGCGGACGCCGGGGTCACCCTCGATGGCGGCACGGATCTTGGCCACCATCTCGGGGGTCGCCGACTCGCCGATGAGCAGGCCCTTCATCTCGATCATCAGGATGACCGCGATGATGCCCAGGAGGACGCCGATGGCCAGGGTGCCGACGGCGTCGAAGCGGGCGTTGCCAGTGACCTCCGCCAACCCGATACCGGCCAGTGCGAACATCAGGCCGACCTCGGCGCCGATGTCCTCCAGAAGGACGACAGGCAGCTCGGGGACCTTCGAGTGGCGGATGAAGCTCCACCACGACTGGTCGCCCCGGACGTGGTTGCTCTCCTTGACGGCGGTGCGCAGGGAGAACGTCTCGAGCACGATCGCCACCAGGAGGATGCCGATGGCGACCCCGGCCGACTCCAGCTCGTGGGGATGGCGGATCTTCTCCCATCCCTCGAAGAGGGCGAACAGCGACCCCAAGGTGAAGATCACCAGCGCAACCACGAACGACCAGAAGTAGCGCTCCCGTCCGTAGCCGAAGGAGTGCTCGGTGTCGGCCCGCCGCCGGGCCCGGCTGCCACCCAGCAGCAGCAAGCCCTGGTTGCTGCTGTCGGCGACCGAGTGGATCGCCTCCGCCAGCATCGACGTGGCCCCGGTGATCAGGAACCCGACGAACTTGGCCACCGCGATCCCGGCGTTGGCCACCAGCGCGGCGATGACGGCCTTGCGGCTCCCCTCCTGCATGGGGGCGGACCTTATCCGGCGGACACCTCCGTCAGCCTCATTGCCACCGTGCGCAGGTCGTCGCGGCTAGGCCACGCCCGGCGAGCGACCGGCGGTGTCAGGGGAGCAAACGGCCCTGGCTGGCGGCGGTCACTGCCGGGTAGCCCTCGGCCGCCAGGAGGGCTCGCTTGGCGTCGAGGCCGAGACCGAAGCCGCCCAGTCCGTTGGCCGCCACCACCCGGTGGCAGGGGACGATGACGGGCACCCGGTTGCGACCGAGGGCGCCGCCCACGGCCCGGGCCGCGCCCGGCTTGCCGATGGCTTCCGCCACCTCGCCGTAGGTCCAGGCGTCGCCCCGGGGGATGGCCCGGATGGCGATGAGGACGGCCCGGTCGAACTCGGGCACACCTCGCCAGTCGATGGGCACCTGGGGGTCGGCCGTCACCGCCGGAGCAACCTCCTCGGCCTCGGCCGGGCTCACCGGACGCCCGAACCAGGCCTTGAAGTCGGCCTCGAAGCGAGCCGGGTCGGTGCCCGGCTCCACCCGGCACACTCCGTGGTCGTTCCAGGCTACGAAGACGGGCCCCATCGGCGTGTCGACCGCCGCGTAGAAGTCGTGGTCAGCCATGGTCCAAGTATGCCGACCGGGTGCCGCCCGTTCGCAACTAGTGACAGTTACAGCCCTGAGAGGGCTGTCAGCGTCACCAGTTCGGCGTTGCCGACCGGGGTGTGACGGCATGCCCGGCCACCCGCCCGTCCCCTCGAACTGGTGACAGTTACAGCCCTGTGAGGGCTGTCAGCGTCACCAGTTCGGCTCGGCTCGGGCGCGGCTCACCAGCGGGGGCGGATGCGGACCAGGCGGAGGACGTCGGTGACGGGGTTGGGGTCCTGGGGCGATCCGACCAACACCGCGACCACGTCGTCGACCTTCACCATCCCCAGGTCGACGGCGGCCATGACCGCGAACCACACGATGTCGTCGGTGGTGCCCTGCCGCTCGGTCACGACCGGCGTGATGCCCCAGGCCACCGACAGCTGCCGGGCCGTCCGCAGCGACGGCGTCGCCGCCAGGATCGGCATGCGGGGGCGGAACCGGGAGATGGCCCGGGCCGTCGCCCCGCTGTTGGTGCAGGCGATGATGGCGGCCGCCTCCGAGTCGATGGCCGCCCGCCAGGCGGCGGCCGACACCGAGGCGCTGATCCGGTCGAGGGCCGGTCCGCCCTTGAGGCCGGCGAGTTGTTGCATCCCCAGGTTCCGACCCCACGTCTCGTAGTCGAACTCCCGCTCGGCCCGGGTCGCGATCCGGGCCATCGCCCGCACCGCGGCCGCCGGATCGTGGCCGATGGCCGTCTCGCCGGAGAGCATGAGCGCGCTCGTCCCGTCGAACACGGCGTTGGCCACGTCGCTCACCTCGGCCCGGGTCGGCGTGGGGGCCGAGATCATCGACTCGAGCATCTGGGTGGCGGTGATGACGGGCCGGGCGTAGCTCACCCCCTCCCGGATGATCCGCTTCTGGTAGTGGGGCACGTCCTCCAGGTCACAGCGCACGCCGAGGTCACCCCGGGCGACCATCACCCCGTCCGACGCCGCGATCACGTCGGTGATGGCGTCGACCGCCTCCTGGGTCTCGATCTTGGCCACGACCATCGGCCCCCCGGGACCCACCGCCTCCCGCACCCGTTGCACGTCGGCCGCCGAGCGCACGAACGACACCGCCACCGCGTCGATGCCGGCCCCGCACACCACTTCGAGCAGGCGCAGGTCCTCGGCCGTCGGAGTGGCCGGGGCGGGCCGTCCCGCGGGGAAGCTCACCCCCGGCCGCCCCCGCACCAGCCCGCCCGACTCCACCCGGGCCACGACCCGTCCGCCGCCGACGGTGACCACCTCCAGCTGGATCCCGCCGTCGCCGAGGGCCACCCGGTCGCCGGCCTGGACGTGATCGAGCAGGTCAGGGTCGTCGACCGCGATGCGCCAGGCCACGCTCATCTCCTGGCCCGCCCCGGCCGGTACCAGCTCGGTGGTGTCGCCCTCGGCCAGGAGAGCGCCGTCCTCGGGGAAGCTGGCCGCCCGCACCTTGGGCCCGGGGAGGTCGACGAGCACGCCGACGTTGCGTCCCATGTCGGCCGCCGCTTGGCGGACGAGGGCGATGCGGTCGACCGTCTCCGCCACCGGCCCGTGGGCCAGCGACAGGCGGGCCATGTCCATGCCCGCGGCCACCATGGCCCGGAGGGTGACGATGTCCTCCGACGCCGGCCCGACGGTGGCGACGATCTTGGTGCGGCGCTCCACGAGGGTGAGGCTAGGACCCGGCGCGGCAGCCTTCGACACCCGCCAGGAGCCGGAAGGTGGCACCGGTGACGAGGCCGTAGACGAGGTGGGCGCTGTAGTCGTCGACCAGGCTGCGGGCGTCGTACTCCCAGATGGGCTGGTAGAGCTTGGCCAGGGGCAGGACCACGTAGCCGCTGCCGAACGCCGTCGTCCCCAGGATCAGGCCGTACCAGACCCGAGGGACCGCGACCGAGCCCGCCACCAGCCCGTACTGGGCGCCCCACAGCTTCCCGTAGCCCCAGTGGGTGACGTTGTTGGTGAACCGGGCCCAGCGGGGCGACAACTCCCCGCCGAAGAGGCCGTCGACCACCCGTTGGCCGACGATGGCCGGCGCCGGCGCCCCGTCCCACTCCGACAGCCCGGCCGAGGTCTCCCACGCCCAGAAGCCCTGGGAGCCGCCCCCGGCGCGGTAGCGGCGGTACAGGAGCAGGTCCATGGCCGCGGTGCCCACCGCGCCCGCCGTCGTCCCCCGGAACAGGGCGCCGAGGGGCGTCATCGCCTTGCGCTCACGCAGTTTCACGCGCTCTAGCCTGGCCGATGTCGGCCGAGGGTCGAACGGGTACCCACCGGGAGGAACACATGGCTGCGACGTGCGGACACGAGGGATGCCCCTGCGAGGCCCGGGAGGACGGGTTCTGCAGCGACTACTGCCAGAAGCACGGGACCCACGAGGGCCACCAGGCCCACGAGTGCAACTGCGGCCACGCCGGTTGCCAGTGACCCCATGCCAGTGAGCCCATGACCCTCATCGGGCCGGGCGTGGTCCAGATCGACACCCTCCTGGGGGGGTGGGAGCGGGTGACCGCGGGCTACCTGATCGAGGGACCGGAGCCGGTGCTGGTGGAGACGGGCAGCCAGACGTCGGTGCCGTCCCTGCTGGCGGCGCTGGACGCGCACGGGCTGGGACCGTCCGACCTGGCCGGGGTCGTCGTCACCCACATCCACCTCGACCACGCCGGCGGGGTGGGCGACGTGGCCGCCGCCTTCCCCCGGGCCCGGGTCTACGTGCACGAGAAGGGGGCCCGCCACCTGGCCGACCCGTCCCGGCTGGTGGCCTCCGCGGCCCGGGTCTACGGCGAGCTGCTCGATTCCCTGTACGGCCGGCTGGAGCCCACGCCGGCGGCGCGGATCACGGTGTTGGGCGAGGGCGACGAGGTGGTCGTCGGACCGGGTCGGACCCTGACCGCGGTCGACTCTCCCGGGCACGCCAAGCACCACCTCGGCCTCCACGATTCCGAGTCGGGCATCCTCTTCGTGGGCGACGCGGTCGGGGTCCGCCTGCCCGACGTGGGGGTGCTCCGGCCGGCCACCCCCCCGCCCGACTTCGACCTCGACCTGGCCCTCGACTCGCTGCGCCGCTTCGCCGCCCGCCGCCCGTCGGCTCTCGCCCTGGCCCACTACGGCGTGATTCCGGGCGATCCCGCCGACGCCCTGGACGAGGCGGCCCAGGTCCTCCGGCGGTGGGCGGAGGTGGCGGAGGCGGCGTGGCGGGAGGGCCGTGACATCCCGGCCGCCCTGACCGCCGCCTTCGGCTCCGATCTCGCAGCCGTGGGCGCCGAAGACCAGGCCCGGCTGGAGACGCTCAACGGCGTCCACGCCAACGCCGCCGGCATCCGCCGCTGGCTCGAGCAACGGGCGGCCGCCATACCGAAGAACGATCCCGAAGAGGACGGCTCGCCCGACCGGTGACGGCGGGACCGGCCGGGCCGGTCCAAAAAGTCGAGAAAGTTGTATCAGCCGCCCGCCCTCCGTCCTCTGACGTACCGAAGGCGAGTAACGGCGAACCCGGCGAACGGCGAACCAGAGCGCAGAGCGATCGACAAGCGCGAGCGCGGGCCGGCCAATGCGAGGCGAGGAGTTCTGAAGGTGGACATCACCCCCAATCAGTTGCGAGGCCAATACCAGCGGGCGGTCGAGGAATGGCCCTTCGTCCACGGAATCGAAGCCGAGCTCGGACTGCCGCCCTTCCTTCTCTTCGCCATCGGGAGCAAGGAGACCAATCTCCGCAACATCGAGGGCGACTTCGACCAGCGACCAGGCGAGGACTTCCCCCGCTTCCACGGCTTCGGCGTCATCCAGCGCGACCTGCAGCACGGCATCCCCGACGGCTGGATGGACGACGTCGAGGGCCAGTTCCGGTGGGGCGCAGAGCACCTGGTGGCGAAGATCGAGCGCACCGGCAGCCTCTCCCGCGGCGTCGTCGCCTACAACGGCAGCGGCCCCCGGGCGGAGGCGTACGGCGTCGACGTCCTCGGGCGCCAGGAGTTCCTCGCCGCCAATTTCCCAGTACCCGTAACCAAACGACCCCAGGAGGTCACCATGCTCATCATCAGCTTCGACGGCCGCGCCTTCCTGCTCTCCGGTGGCGTGCGCACCCAGATCGAAAGCCCCGATCAGATCGACCAGCTCAAGGCGGCCGGTGTGCCCGAGGTCCAAGGCAACCACCGCTGGGTTGCCGCCTTCCCTGTCGGCGCTCCCGCATGACCCTGATCGCAGGCCTGCGCTGGTGGGTCTACGGCGTGATGGACGAGGCCCTGCCCGACCCTCCGGGCAGGAGCCTCGCCGGCATGCACCCGGTGCTGGCGGCCAAGTGGCGCCGGGTCCACCAGCGCCACCCCAGCCACACCAACAGCGCCCGGCGCTTCACCGCCGACCAGCAGCTGTTCTGGGACTGCTTCCAGGCCCGCCTGGCCGGCGGCCACTGCCCACCTTCGTGCAACCGCAGCCAGTGCGCCTCGGCCAACCGCCCGGGGCAGTCCAACCACGAGTTCGGCCTCGCCATCGACGGCGAGCCCCAGGACGGCGACTGGGGCACCTGGACCCGAATCTGTGAAGAGGAGGGTCTCGTCTTCGTGGTCGCGGGTGAGGCGTGGCACGTCCAGGACGAGCTCGTCACCTCCAGCTCCTTCGCCGGGTTTCCCGACGAGTGGAGGCCGGCATGACCGCCATCGACACCCAGTCCGGGGAGCAGGCCTACTCCGGCGGCGGGAACACCCGTCAGGAGAGCCTGCCCACCCGGCTGCTGCGGGAGACCGAGGCCATGGCCCGGTACGCCCTGGCCAGTGGCATCGGGATCACCCCGGCCATGGTCCAGTCCGTCGAGCAGGCCAAGCACGGCGCCGACGACGGCTCCATCGCCGCCGTCCACGGCCAGTTGGCCAAGCTGGTGGCTCCGGCCAAGCCGGGGACGATCGCCCTGTTCGAGGACGAGGCCCCCACCAGCAGCCTCAAGCGGGTGCTCGGGCCGGTGCGCCTGATCCGCCAGCTCATGGTGGTCGCCCTCAGCTTCCTGGTGCTCTTCGTGGTCATGGCCTCGATGACCCAGATGGGAACGGCCGAGGGGGACGCCTGGGCGACGCCGGTGGCGATCCTCTACCTCTGCACCGCGGCCGGCCTTGGCGCCGCCTTCGCCGCCCTCTCCCGGGTCAACCAGTTCATCGCCGACGGCACCTACGACCGGGTCTACGACGCCACCTACTGGATCCTCCTCGTTCTCGGGCTGATCGCCGGGCTCATCCTGGCCATGGTCATCCCCATCAACCAGGGAGGACAGGAGCAGTTCTCCAAGCCCCTGCTGGCCCTGCTGGGCGGCTTCTCGGCCGGCGCCGTGCATCGCATCCTGACCCGGGTCGTCTCCGCCGTCGAAACCCTCGTGGCCGGCGACGACCGCAGCAACGCCCGGGCCCGGGACCGGGAGCAGGACGCCCAGGTCCAGACGGAACGGACCTCGGTGGCGGCCAAGCTGGTGGGCGTCGAGCACGCCCTGGCCAACGACCCCGACCAGGCCCGCACCCAACTGCGGGAACTGGTCGCCCACCTCGTCCCCGGCGCTCCGGCGCCGCCGACCCAGACCAACGGGAGGGCCGCCTGATGGCGCTTTTCGGACCGGATGTGAGCGACTGGCAGGTGTCCGTCGACTGGAACGCGGCCCGGGCCGCAGGCGCCACCTTCGGCGTCTGCAAGTCAACCGAGGGCACGCGGTTCCTCATGAAGACGGTGGAGCCCAACCGCCGGGGCATGGCCGACGCCGGTATGGCCGCCATCGGCATCTACCACTTCGCCCAGCCCGACGACGGCCGCCCGGTGGCCGAGGCCGACTTCTTCTGCGACACGATCGGGACCTTGCGGCCCCGGGAGTTCGCGGTCCTCGACATCGAGGTCGGCGACCAGTCGAACTGGCCCGACTTCATCGTCGCCTTCTGTGAACGGGTCGAATCCCGCCTCGGTCGGGCGCCGGTGATCTACATGATGGAGTCCGCGGCGACGCGGATGCCCGACCGGTGCGCCCGCTGGCCCCTGTGGGACGCCGGCTACGTGAACAACTTCCCCACCGAGTGGACCGACCTCGCCGTCGGGCCGTGGTCTCGGATCCTCATGTGGCAGTTCACGGACAAATTCGACTTGGCCGGCGTCAGCGGCCTCTGCGACATGAACATCGCCCCTGACGATCTCGTACACCGCATGGCCGGCAACCTGGCCGGCTCTGACCAGGAGGACCCTTTCATGGCACTTACCGACGTCGAGATGCGAGACATGCTCGGCACGCTGAAGGCGATCAGCTCGACGACGGACCGCGATGTCGTCGGCACGCTGGGCGCCCTGCGTAACACCCAGGACCGAATCGAGGTCATCCTCACGGAGATGGTCGACCTCCTGAAGAAGTAGCCACCACGCGGGACGGGCGGCGCCGGGCTTCGGCTCGGCGCCGCGGCGCGCCCTATGCGGCGGCCACCTCGTCGGCGGCGGCGATGGCGATGGTGACGGCCAGCACCGACAGAAGCGCCCCCGGCACCCCCGCCAGCTCCAGACCCACCAGGCCCGCGGCCAGGGTGAGGAAGGGCCCGATGTGCACCGTCTGGGCCTCCACCCGCCGCTCCACCAGCAGGTTCTCCGCCACCTGGTAGGCGATGAACACCACCGCCAGCCAGGCCGCGTCGCCCCCCGAGCTCACCGCGGCCAGGGCGACGATCGGCAGGGCGCCGACCAGGGCGCCCCCCACCGGCACCAGGTCCCACAGGCCGACCCAGATCCCGAGCGCGGCCGGTCCCGGGACGTCGGCCACCCGGGCCATGGCGAAGGCGAACAGGCCCGCGGCCACGGCCATGGTGAGGTTCGCCGCGGCGTAGCCGAAGGCCCGGGCGTAGACGACGGGCCCGAGCTTGGTGAGGCGCTCCCGGCGGACGGGATCGGAGAACTGGCGGACGGCCGCGGCCGCGATGCGGGGGCCGTGCTGGAGGAAGAAGATGGTGAGCACGCCCGTGGCCAGGAACGACACCCCCCGGGTGGCTGCGGCCCGGATGGCGTCGGCGGTGGAGCCGCCCCGGAGGCGCTCGGGGAGGTCGTCGAGGAAGCGGCGGGTGCGCTCGGCCACGTGCAGGTCGCGGGCGATCTCGCCGAAGCGGGGGGAGCGCTCGAGGTCCTCCGCCCGCTGCGGCGCCGCCTCCTGGAGACGCACGGTCTGGGCCCGGACGTCGTCGATGAGGCCGTAGATGACCACCCCCGCGGTGCCGATCAGCACCACCATCACCAGCAGCACGGCCAACCCCCGGCGCATGCGTCGCTGCAACCAGGACACGATCGGGTGGAGCAGGCCGGCGAAGGTGGCGGCCACGAGGATCCAGCCGATCACCCGGCGGGACGCGGCGAGGATGGCCAGCCCGGCGAGGGTGGCGCCCAGCATGGCGACGGCCAGCACCGCCGACCGGGGACTGACCAACAGCCGTTCCCTGGGGACCGCCACCTCGGTAGGGTACCGACCGTGGCGGATCCCGGCCTCCCCTCGGCTCCGGCGCCGCCGGGGGTCCCCACGCCCGTCGCCCGCGGCCCTGTCGCCCGCCCCCGATCCCCGTCGTCGCCGCTGGCGCGGCCGGGGCGGCCCCGAAGCGCCCGTCCGGGAGGTCGACCTCGACTGGCGGTCGGTGGCGTGGGTGCTGGGTGCCTTCGTGGGCCTGCTCGCCGTCACCAACCTCATCCGGGTCGCGCCCCGGGCCGTCACCGTCCTGGCCGTCGGGACGCTCCTCTCCCTGGCCCTGACGCCGCTGGTGACGGCGGCCCAGCGCCGGCTGCACCTGGGCCGGGCAGGGGCGGTGGCGACGGTCGTGGCCGGTCTGGTCCTGCTGGCGGTGGCGGCCATGGCCCTGCTCCTCCCGCCCGCCGTCCGCCAGGGTCGGGAGCTCGGTGGCGACCTCGACGAGGTGGTGGGCCAGATCGAGACGCTGCCCGTGATCGGCGACGACCTGGCCGAGGCGGGTACGGCGGACAAGGTCCGCCAGTGGATCGAGGATTTGCCCGACCGGCTGGAGGGGGACGAGACGCCGATCGGGGAGGCCGCCGTCCGGGTGGCGGACGGGTTCATCGCCTTCTTCTTCACCCTGCTCGTCACCATCAGCCTGCTCCTCGACGGCGAGCGCCTGATCCGGGGTGTTCGTCGGCTGGTGCCACCGGCCCGCCGCCCCCAGGCCGACCGCCTCGGCCGGCTGGCCTACGAGACGGTCGGTCGCTACGTGGCCGGATCGGTGCTGGTGGCGGGCGTGGCCGGGATGAGCATCCTGGTGATGGGCCTGATCCTGGGGGTGCCCCTCACCCCGCTGCTGGCCCTGTGGGTGGCCATCTTCGACCTGGTGCCCCAGATCGGGGGGGCGATGGGCGGCATCCCCTTCGTCCTGCTGGGCCTCACCCAGGGGATCACCACCGGGCTCATCTGCGCCGGGTTCTTCGTGCTCTACCTGCAGTTCGAGAACCACATCCTGGGTCCGCTCATCGTGGGGAAGTCGGTGCACCTGTCGCCCCCGGCCACCATGACTGCGGCCCTCATCGGCGTGTCCGCCGGGGGTGTCGTGGGCGCCCTGCTGGCGGTGCCGGTGGTGGCGTCGGTGAAGGTGGTCTACCTGGAGCTGCGGCGGCCGCCGCCCGAGCCCGACCTGGAGCGTTTCATGGAGGCGACCACAGGGGACGGGTCGGGCGTGAGCGAACCTGTGTCAGCCACCCCCAACCCCCAGACGAAAGACCCCCAGACCACCGAGGAAGGGCGTCACCAGCGTCCCCCTCGAGGACGAGGACGGCAACGAGTACGTCATCGCCCAGCAGAACAGCGGGGCGGCGGAGACCACCGAGGGCGGCGGCGAGTTTCCCGACCCCGACGCGCCGCCCCAGGCGCCCGCGCCCGGCGCCGCCGAGTAGCTCTCCCGGCCGCGGCCCGCGCCCCGGCCGGCGGCGGGCCCGCCGGTAGCATCCGGGCATGTTGCGTCCTGAAAACTGGACCAGACCAGCGGGTGCGAGTCCCGCCCGGGTAATCGCCGGAGAGCCCGGTAGCAGGCCCCGGTTCGTCGCCGAGAGGCGGCGGGCTGAGCGGGGCGTCAAAAGCCTCTTTGGAGGGAGCAAGCGTGCGGGCCGTAGTGCCACCAGGCGCGAGTCCTGCAGCCTCGACACATGCACAACGGGGGAGCCGAGCCGCTCATGTCACGGCGAAGGCCACGTCCGACCGACTGGCGTTCCGGACACGCCCTGGTCGGGTCCCCCCGGGGTAGGGGGAGCGGCACGCACGCACGGTCAGGTTCGGGACAGGAGAGACCCGTCTGCGCAGCCTCGTCAGCAAAGACCGCTCGTATAAGCCAGTGGTGAAGTCGAGCGGAGCGCAGCGGGAGTCCGACGGGGTCGTAGTACCGCTGATCGCCGTGACCAACGCGGCAGGAGGGAAGGGCCCCGACTTCGGTCACGCCGGAGACGGAGGTAAGCGCCAGGGCATGGCCGGGACCGCCCGGCCCAACCACCCCGACGGGCAGGTGCCCGTCGACAACGTGCGAAAACTCCAGAACCGGCTATGGGCTGCGGCCAAGCAGTCTCCGGGTCGCCGCTTCCACGCCCTGTTCGACCGCATCCACAGACCTGACGTGCTGTGGGCGGCGTGGGAGCGGGTGCGAGCCAATCGTGGCGCCGCCGGGGTCGATCGACTGACCCTGGAGGCGGTGGAGGACTACGGCGTTCAGCTCATGCTCGACGAGCTGGCCGCTGACCTCCGTGCAGGCACCTACCGCCCGTCGCCTGTTCGGCGGGTGGAGATCCCAAAGCCCGACGGCCGGATGCGGCCACTGGGCATCCCCACCGTGCGCGACCGGGTGTGCCAGGCGGCAGCCAAGATCGTCCTCGAACCCATCTTCGAGGCCGACTTCCTGCCCGCCAGCTTCGGGTTCCGACCGAAGCGCTCGGCCACCGACGCCCTGGAAGCCATCCGGGTGTCCTTCCCCCGAGGACGGCACTTCGTCTTCGAGGCCGACATCCGCGACTTCTTCGGCCAGATCGACCACGACCGCCTCCTGGTCGCGGTCGAACGGCGTGTCTCGGACCGGCGGGTGCTCAAGCTGATCCGCCAGTGGCTGCGTGCAGGGGTGCTGGTCGAGGGGGTGCGTTCCGAGACGGTCACGGGCACGCCCCAGGGCGGGGTCATCTCCCCGCTGCTGGCCAACATCTACCTGCACGCCTTCGACCGGTCCTGGGCCGAGTCCGGCACCGGCGAGCTCGTCCGCTACGCGGACGACTTCGTCGTGCTGTGCACGTCCCGCAGCCAGGCCGAGGCGGCCCAGGCCAGGGCGGCGGCCCTGCTGGGTGATCTCGGGCTGAGCCTGCACCCGGACAAGACCCGAGTGGTCGATCTCCGGGAAGGCAAGGAGGGCTTCGACTTCCTGGGTTGCCACCTTCACGCCCGCATGTCGGGCCGGATGTGGGAGCAGTACGGCAAGCGCCGCTACTACCTGCACCGGTGGCCGTCGCAGCGGTCGATGAAGCGGGCACGCCAGCGAATCAAGGCCCTCACCGGCCGGAGCCGGGTCGGCATGGAGTTGGAGGACGTGATCTACGACCTCAACCTGTTCCTGCGGGGATGGGGCAACTACTTCCGCACCGGCAATGCGGCGAACAAGTTCGTCTCCCTCGACCGGCACGTGGCGTGGCGGCTGAAGCGCTTGCTCATCAAGAAGCGCGGCCGCAACCTACGGGCAGGTCAAGCAGACTGCTGGACCCGCACCTGGTTCCACGACCAGGGCCTGCACAAGCTCATGGGCACCATTCGCTACCCGAAGGCTTCGTAACCATGTCCAGAAGACCGTCGGAAAGCCGTATGCGGGAAAACCGCACGTACGGATTGAAAGGGGGATGGGGAAACGTGCCGGCCTGGCCGGCGACGCGCCCCTGACTACCAATGCGTCGGGGCGCCCTGGGTCTCGGGCTGCTGGCCGCGGCGCTGGTCCTGGCGGTGGCCGGCTCGGGAGCGGGGCTCAACGGCCGGCAGACCCTGGACGCGTCCGCCCCCCGGCTGAACCCGCTGACGGCGACGCCGGGGCCCGCCCCCGCCGGGGTCGGCGCCGCGACCGGCGCCGACGTTCCCGGGACGACCCTCCCCCTCCCGCCCGCCTTCCCGTCGACCACCACCACCCCGCCCCGCCGCCACCTGGTGGCCACCGCCCGGGGATCGTCGATCGACGTGTTCGGCGCCCCCGACTCCGGCACGCCGGTGGCCTGGACCCTGCCCAACCCCCGGGCCTCCGGTTCCGAGCAGGTCTTCCTCGTGATCGGGGAAGGGGGCGAATGGCTGAACGTGCTGGTGCCGGTGCGCCCCAACGGGTCGACGGGCTGGATCCGGGTGGCCGACGTGACCCTCGCCGGCCACGACTTCTCGATGGTGGTGGACCTCACCGCCCACCGGCTCACCGTGTACGAGGGCGACGCCGTCTGGGCGGAGGAGCCGGTGGGCGTCGGCGTGGCCACCACGCCCACCCCCGGGGGGCGCTTCTACACGGTGGAGCTGTTCGCGTCGCAGAAGCCCGCTTACGGGCCCTACGCCTACGGGCTTTCGGGGTACTCGGAGGTGCTGTACGACTTCGGCGGCGGCGACGGCCAGTTCGGCATCCACGGGACGAGCGAGCCGGAGGGCATCGGGTCGGACGTGAGCAACGGGTGCATCCGCATGACCAACGACGCCATCACCAGGCTGGCCGAGACCCTCCCCATCGGCGTCCCCGTCGAGATCCGGGCCTGATACCCGGGCGCCCTCGCCCCCGTCCTGCTAGAAGTCTTCCTGTCGCTCTGGCCGGAGCCGACGCTGACCAGGCGGGAGCCAGCGCGCTCATGACCGGGGGGAGCAGGGGATGGGTGCATTCATCGGGATAGTGGTCGTCGCGGCACTGATCGGCGCCGTGGTCTGGAACCACCGCAACGCCAACGAGGCGATGCAGGGCATCGAGTTCCTGACGCCGGAACCCCCGGAGGTCGTCGTCGCAACGATCCGCGCCGCCTACTGCGTAGGGGCCAAGGCCAAGATCAAGAGCGCCGTCTGGCGGGTGACGGTGACCGCGACCGGCAGGGGATCGTTCCGCTTCGAGACCAAGATCGGCGACATCGGCCAGATCTCGGTGCAGGCCGACGGGGCGGGCAGTGTGGTCGAGGCCCATACCGACGAGCTCTACGTCGGCAGCCATCCCAGCGCCCACTTCAAGAAGGGCTGGCTCAACCTGGGCGCCCGCCTCACGCACACCACCTACAAGGTGCTCGGGATCGCGCCGTACGCGGCCAAGATGAGGAAGTTCCAGCTCGGGATCGAGCGGCGGGTGGCGAAGGAGCTCGGACGGCAGCCGTGGCGGACTGGGCCGCTCGAGACCGATGAGGCTCCCGTGACCGCCGTTCTTCCGCCGGTCGCCGAGGGCGCGCCCGTGGCCGAGCGACCGCCGATGCTGGACGAGGCCCTCCCGGTCGTCGTCACCGCCTCTGCGCCCCCGATGGTCGTCGAGACCTCACCCGTCGCTGACCAGGGGCCGGGTTGGTATCCCGACCCGCAGGGCCGCGCCGACCTGCGCTGGTTCGACGGCAACCAGTGGACCGTCCACGAGCACCCGCGGCCGGCGGCGGCCCCGGCCCCGGCCACCGTCGTCACCCACCCTTCGTTTCACGCCCCAACGCCGACGCCGACGCCGACGCCGACGCCGGCACCCGGGCCCCTGGCGCCCAGGCTCCCGGCCGGGTATCTTCGCTCGAGATCCTGGCTCAGGCGTCGTTCCCGTCGACCACCGAGAACCTCCTGGCGACAGCGGAGCAGGTGGCGGAGCTCTTTCTCCTCCGGGGCCGGCAGTTCATCCAGCGCAACGGGTCGGTCACCGACCTGGTCCGCTTCGACGACACCTACGCCCAGCCCGGATACGACATCACCGCCTGGCCCCAGGAGATCCTCGACGGGATCGTGGCGTGGAACCCGAGGTCGGCCGCCCACCTGCGGGACCTCCCCGACCGGGTCCGGGTGCATCTCCTGGCCTCGGTCGACGAGCCGGGCGGCTTCTTCAGCCAGCCCCCGTCGGTGCCGCTGCCGCTCAGGAGGGCGTGATGCGCAGGCCCAGCTCGGAGAACTTGGCCAGGGCCTGGTCGTAGCCCCGCTCCAGGTGGTGGACGCCGTGCAGGATCGACTGTCCCTCGGCGGCGGCGGCGGCGATGACGTAGGCGAAGGCACCCCGGATGTCGGGCATCTCCACCTCCGCCCCCCGCAGGTCCCTGACCCCCCGGACCAGGGCCGAGTGGTACGACCCGCTCTCCTGGAAGCGGCAGGCGTCACCCACCAGGCACTGCTCGAACAGCTCCACCTCGGCGTCCATCGAGCGCAGGGCGTCGACGTAGCCCAGGCGGTCCTCGAACACCGTCTCGTGGATCACCGACATGCCGCTGGCCCGGGTGCAGAGCACGACCAGGGGCGGCTGCCAGTCGGTCATGAACCCGGGGTGGGGGCTCGTCTGCACCGCCGCCGGCCGGAGCACGTCGGCCTCGCAGGAGATGGAGTCGTCGTCGATCTCGAAGCGGGCGCCCATGCGCTGGAGGGTGGAGATGGCGGTGACCAGGCGGTCCTGGCGACAACCGGAGATGCGGACCTTGCCCCCGGTGGCCAGCCCCGCCGCCAGGTAGGAGAAGGCCTCGATGCGGTCTCCGCCCAGCCGTTGGGTGGCGCCGGTGAGGTGGGAGACGCCCTCGATGACGAAGCGGCGGTCGGGTTGCAGCTCGATGCGGGCGCCCATGCGCTGGAGCAGCAGGGCCAGCTCCACCACCTCGGGCTCGACGGCCGCGTTCTCCAGGATGGTGCGCCCCTCGGCCACGGCCGCGGTCATGAGCACCGTCTCGGTGGCCCCCACGCTGGGGAAGGGGAGGGCGAAGTGGGCCCCGTGGAGGCGGAGGGCCTTGGCTTCCAGGCCCTCGTCGGTCAGCTCGACCTCGGCGCCGAAGTGGCGGAGGGCCTGGACGTGGAAGTCGACGGGGCGAGAGCCGATGCGGTCGCCACCGACCAGGGGGACGAAGGCCTCCCCGATGCGGTGCAGCAGGGGCCCGACCATGAGGATGGGGACCCGGTTGAGGCCGGTGTAGGAGACCGGGATGCGGCTGCCGGTGACCGGCTCCGGGTCGACGGTGACCGTGTCGCCCTCGATCTCCACCCCCGCCCCGAGCGAGCGCAGCATGCCCGCGGTGATGTCGACGTCGCCCAGGCGGGGGGCGTTGCGCACGACGCTGGGCGTGTCGGCCAGCAGGGCGGCCACCATCAGCTTGGTGACCGCGTTCTTCGACCCTGAGATGCGGACGTCGCCCCGCAGGGGGCCGGTGGGTTCGATCCCCCACGTGACGTGGCCGGGGGAGCTGGCGGGAGGCGGGTGAGGGTTCACCGGCTCGGGCACAGGGGTCATCATGGCACCGGGGGAGAGTCCTCTTCGCCAGGGGCGGACAACGGCGAGGGCTCCAGTCCTTCGGGCAGGGAAAGGGCCGATACGACCTGCAGGCGGCGGGTGGTGCGGGTGAGGGCCAGGTAGAGGGCCCGCCAGCCGTGGGGGTGCTCGGCCACGATGGCGGCCGGCTCGACCACGATCACCGAGTCGAACTCCAGGCCCTTGGCCTGCTGCACCGGCAGCACGGCCAGCGGCGCGTCGAGCATCTCCGGACCCTTCCCCGCCGACGACAACACCGAACGGACCCGATCGAGCATCGACGGCGACGTGAGCACGGCCACCTTCCCGTCGGGCACCGCCTCCTGCTCGGAGCGGGCCGCCTCGACGATGGCGGCATCCAACGCCGGCGGCATCGCCGGGGGCGACCGCGGTGAACACCGGCTCCACCCCCGCCTGGCGCACGGAGCGTGACGGCGTGAGCTCGGGCGCGGCCACGGCCAGGACCCGGGCGGCCACGTCCATGACCTCGGAGGGGGTCCGGTAGTTGACGGTGAGCTCGGCCCGTCGCAGCGGCCGGCGGCCGGGGGAGGGCAGGTGGGAGACCACCTCGTCCCACGAGCCGGGGGCCCACGAGCCGCTGGCCTGGCCCAGGTCGCCCACGATGGTGAGCGACCCGCTGGGCACCCGCCGGCCCACCATCCGCAGCTGCATGGGCGACAGGTCCTGGGCCTCGTCGATGACCACGTGGCCGAACGTGCGGTTCCACAGCTCGACGCCCTCCTCCACGCCGTTGTTGCTCCGAGGGTCGAGGTCCTCCAGGTGGCGGAGGACGTCGCGGCGCATCTGGGCGTCGAGCTCGCCCATCTCCGTCACCACCTTCTCCCGCTCCCAGCTCGAGGGCCCGTCGACCTCCCGGCCGCCCACCCTGCGACGGCGGGGTACCGGTCCGAGGTGGACCCGGGCCTCATCCAGGAGGGGCAGGTCGGCCTCGGTCCAGGCCACGTCGGCCACCCGCTCCGACCGGGGACGGTGCAGGAGGGCGGTGTCCGACTCGTCGAGCACACCCCGTCCGGCCAGGCGGATGAGGGCGGGCCAGCCGAAGAGGTCGTGCACCAGCTCCTCGGGGGTCAGCACCGGCCACATCCGCTCCAGGGCGGTGACCACCGTCCGGTCGGCTCGCAGCGCCCGTCCGATGGTCTCCCGGGCCTCCTGGGTGTCGTCCGCCTCCTCCAGCACCAGCTGACCCATCAGGTGACGCACGACCGATCGCTCCAGCTGGGCCCGCCGCTCGTTGTGGGTGGCCCGCCGGCGCTTGACCCCCTCCACGATGCGACGAGAGTCCCGCACCGACAGCCGCAGGCGCTGGCTGTTCCACAGCAGGGCCACCGGCTCGGGCAGGCCCCGCTCGCGGTCGCCGACGGCCTGGGCCACGACCTTCGCCAGGCGGGCGTCGCCCTTGAGCAGGGCCACCTCGGGGCGGTCGGTGCCCCGGACGGGCGTGGGGACCAGGTCGGCGGGCGTGGCCAGGTTGACGGTGTGCTCGCCCAGGGCGGGCAGAACCTGCTCGATGTAGCGCAGGAAGATGCGGCTGGGGCCGATGAGCAGCACCCCGGCCCGCTCCAGGGGGAAACGGAACGTGTAGAGCAGGTAGGCGGCCCGGTGGAGGGCGACGGCGGTCTTGCCCGTCCCGGGGCCGCCCTGCACGACCACGATCCCGGACAGGGGCGAGCGCACGATCTCGTCCTGCTCCCGCTGGATGGTGGCGACGATGTCGGCCATCCGCCCCGAGCGCGACCGCTCCAGGGCGGCCAGGAGGGCCCCCTCGCCCACCAGGACGAGATCGTCGCCGGTGGGCTCGGCGGTGAGCAGCTCGTCGTCGAGGCCGGTGACGTGGCGGCCCCGGAGGATGAAGTGGCGGCGGCGGACGAGGCCCATCGGTGCCCCCGGGGTGGCCCGGTAGAAGGGCTCCGCGGCCGGCGCCCGCCAGTCGACCACCAGGGGCTCGTTGTCCTCGTCGGAGATGGCCAGGCGGCCGATGTAGCGCCGGTCGCCGTCGATCGCATCCGTCCGCCCGAACACCAGCCCCGCCTCGCCCACCTGGAGGGCGGCCAGGCGGCGCTCGGTCACGTGCACCCGCACGTCGCGTTCGAGGCGGGCCTGGTGGGTGCCGCCGGGCGTGGTGTCGATGACGTCGGCGGAAACCGACCGGGCCGCGTCGCGCATGGCTTCGAGGCGGGAGTAGGCGCGGTCGACGACCGCCTGTTCGGCCTGGATCTCGGAAGTGGACGTGGTCGAGGGTCCTTTGTGGCTGCGAGAGGGAGCCATCGAGTGTCACCACTCCGGCCGCCAGGAGCAAACCGGAGCCGCTCCCAGGCGGGGATCGAGCCGATCGACCTACCGGAGCCGCTCCACCGGGTCCCGGTTCGTGCCGATAGGATCGAAATGGTGCAACTCTCCCCCTCCAGCCTGCTTGAGCGGGCGCGCACACCGGGCGGGCGCAAGCTCGTCCGCTACAGCCTGGTGTCCGTCGTGTCGGTGGTGGTCTCGCAGATCATCCTGTTCCTGGCCCAGTTCCAATGGTCGGCCCGGACGTCGAACATCATCGCCGTCTGCCTGTCGGCGGTGCCGTCGTACCAGCTCAACCGGGCGTGGGCGTGGGGGAAGACGGGCCGTTCCCACCTGATGAAGGAGATCGTCCCCTTCTGGGGGATGGCGCTGCTCGGTCTCATCCTGTCCACCTGGTCGGCCGACTGGGCCGAGAGCCACGCGGCCTCGTTCACGTCGTCGCACCTGGGCCAGAAGCTGGTCGTCAACCTCGCCGCCCTGGCCGCCTTCGGCGTGCTGTGGGTCGCCAAGTTCGTCATCCTCAACCGGGTGCTCTTCGCCCACCCGGCCAGCCCCGCCCCGCCCGAGCCCGAGCCCGTCGCCTGAGCTTCCCGTCACCGTGACGGGGTGGCGCCCCGCGCCTCTGGCGGCTGCCGCCCTGGCGCTGGCGATCCTGGTCGTGGCCCCCGCCTGCGACCGGGCCGACAAGGACTCCCCGCCCACGTCCGGCACCACCGGCCCCACCGGCCCCACGATCCTGGTGGCCGGCGATCCGGTGCCGATGGCGCAGATGACCGACGCCCTGGCGCACCTCTGCACCGCCCGGGACGAGGCGCCCGACCGGCCCCGGGCGGCCGAGGCCCGGTTCTTCGACCGCTCGCACACGACCCTGCACCTCGTCGCCCGGGCCCTGGAGGACGTCGACCGCCCCCTCGCGGCCCGGCTGCTCGAGGCCAAGCAGAAGGTGGAGGCCGACTTCTCCGGCCTGGCCAGCGGGGCCCGGGTGGCGGAGGACCTGGGCGGCGTTGGTCACGGTGACCGGGGCCGGCCTCGACCGACTTGCAGTTCCCGTCCCGCCCTGCGCCAAATGAGCCGCATGCAGACATCTCGCCGGTCGGTCGCGGTCTGCGCCCTGGCCGTGCTCCTCCTGCTCGGCGCGTGCTCGTCGGACGACGACCCGTCCGTCACCACCGCCACGACCTCCCCCGCCGGGGATCTCGTGGTCCAGGTGGCCAGCTACGACCTCGCCGTCGGACCGCCGGCCCGCATCATCGTGGGCATCCAGTCGGGCGACCAGCAGTTGCTGGCCTTCGGCACCGTGCCCGTCCGCTTCACCTACCTCGGCACCAAGGAGGCTCCCGTCGAGGCGCCGGTGGCCGGTCCGCCGGTGACGGCCACCTACCTCCCGATCCCGGGCACGCCCGAGTCGCCCGTCGGGGTGATCGCGCCCCAGCTGGTGAGCGGGGCCCAGGCCCGCGGCGTGTACGCGGCCTCGGTCGGCTTCGACAAGGCCGGCTTCTGGCGGGCGGAGGTGACGGTGCCGGTCGCGGGCGAGGAGCAGCGGGGGACGGGCGCCTTCGCCGTCGCCGACCGTCACGAGGTCCCGGCGGTCGGCGAGCCTGCGCCCCGGTCCAAGAACCTCACCATGGACTCGCCGCCCGACGACCCCCGGGGCGGCATCGACTCCCGCGCCGGCAGCGACGGCACCCAGCCCATCCCCGACCCCGAGCTCCACCAGACGACGGTGGCCGCCGCCCTCGAGGCGGGGCGGCCGGTGGTGGCCGTGATCGCCACGCCCGTGTACTGCACCAGCCGCTTCTGCGGACCGGTCACCGACATGGTGCAGGAGCTGTCCCATGTCTACGGCGACCGGGCCACGTTCATCCACATCGAGGTGTGGCGGGACTTCCAGAACACGACGGTCAACCAGGCCGCGGCCGAATGGATCTTCCGCGACCAATCGGCCGGCCTCAACGAGCCGTGGGTGTTCGTGGTCGGCGGCGACGGCGTGATCACCGCCCGCCTCGACAACGTCGCCACCCGGGGCGAGCTCGAGCCCCTCCTCCAGGCCCTGCCGGTGATCGCCCCGCCCGCCTGACCGCCCTGGGGGTCCGGCGGCGGTCAGACCCCGGCGATGGGTGCGGGCGGGGGACCGGCCCGGCGCATGTAGTTGGGCCGGTCCTTGTCGTCGGGGGGGTCGGGGATGCGGCCGGCGAGGCGGGCCGCGGCCCACAGGCTGAGCCAGTTCCCGGCGGGGAGGGCCCTCACGACCGCCTCCAGGTCGGCCCGGCCCCCGTCGGGGTCACCTGCTCCCAGGCGGGCCAGGCCCCGCCCGTAGCGAACGCGGGCGTCGTCGGCGACGGGGGCCTCCACCCGGTCGAACGCGGCCAGGGCGTGGGTCGGTCGCTCCATCGACGCCAGGGCCAGGCCCTGGTTGGCCCACAGCCGCTGCACCGTCTCGGCGTCGTCGGGCCCCGCGGCCTCGATCCCGTTCCCGGCGGCGATGACGGCGGCCGACCAGCGGGACTCGATGATGGCCAGCCGGGCCCGGGCCAGGTGGATGCGGGCGGTGGGGGCGGCTCCGGGGGCGGCGGCCTGTTCGAGCGTGCCCCGGGCCAGGCCCAGCTCGCCCCGGCCGGCGTACAGGCCGGCCAACTCGAGCCAGGCCGCCTCGTCGGCGGGGGCGTCGCGCGCCGACCGCCGCAGCGCCGCCAACAGGTCGCCCTGGCCGGACGCGATCGCGAACAGCGTGTGGCGCACCGATCCCCGCCACCACCGCCACAGGCCGACCAGCAACGCGACCTGGACGGCGGCCGTGGCCCAGCTCAGGGTGGGCGTCGCCCCGAAGTCGTAGATGACGGTCCAGTCCCCCCAGTTCGACGTCAGCGACAGCACCGGGTAGCCGACGAGGGCGTAGCCGACCTGCAGCGTCCCGCCCAGGATAAGCAGGTACCGCAGCCCGGGTCTCAGCCGGCGGGCCCGGAGCCCCAGCCCGACCAGGGCCAGGCCGGTGATCGCACCGAACAGGTTTCCGGTCAGGGCCACGAACCAGTCCTCGCCGGGCGTGATGTCGCCCACGAAGCCGACTGCGCCCTCGAAGAACCCGTAGTGGAAGCTGACGACCCGAGCGCCGACCGCCAGCGCCGCCACCACGTGCCCCAGCTCGTGGACCAGGACGACGATCGGGGGGACCAGGAACACGGCCGCCTGGGTGGCCAGCCGCTTGTCCTCGGCGGTGAAGTCGAGGTCGAAGAACGTCCGCCGGGAGCGGACCAGCGTGACCAGCGTGGCCAGGGCGGCCAGGCCCATGACCACGTCGACGATGCCGGACTGGGGGTCGAAGGGCACCTCCCGAGCGTAGGGCGCGGGCGGATACAGTCGACCGGCAGGGGAGCACGAGGGGGCTGGTCACCACATGGCGCGCTACGACCTGGTCGTCGTCGGAATGGGCTCGGGCGGGATGATCGGAGCCGAGTTCGCGGCCACCATCGGCCTGCGGGTGGCCGTGGTCGAGCGGGGACGGGTCGGGGGCGACTGCCTGTGGACCGGCTGCGTCCCGAGCAAGGCGCTCCTGGCCTCGGCCAAGGCGGCCCACACCATGCGGGTGGCCGACACCTACGGGCTGCCCTCGTTGGCGACCGTCGACATCGACACGTCGCTCGTCTGGAAGCGGATCCGGGCCATCCAGCAGGAGATCGCGTCCACCGACGACAACCCCGAGCGCTTCGAGGCGGACGGGGTCGAGATCGTGCGGGGGACGGCCCGCATCGTGGGTCCCAACACCGTCCGGGTGCTGGGCGACGGCCCCGGGGGCGCGGACCGCGACCTCGAGGCCCGGTTCATCCTCGTCTGCACCGGCAGCCGCCCGTCGGTCCCTCCCATCGAGGGCCTGACCGAGGCCGGCTTCCTCACCAGCGAGACCCTGTGGGACCTCGAGCGGGCGCCCAGCAGCATGGTGATGATCGGCGCCGGGCCCATCGCCACCGAGATGTCGCAGGCCTTCGCCCGCCTCGGCATCGGCACCACCGTGCTCCAGAAGGGCCCCCGCATCCTGCCCCGGGACGAGCCCGACCTGGTCGACATCCTGGTGGCCAAGCTCCGCTCGGAGGGCGTCGACCTGCACTTCAACGTGGAGATCGAACGGGTGACGAGGTCGGGTGCCCGCAAGATCGTCTTCGGCAGCGAGAACGGCGTGCCCGCCCGGTGGGAGGGCGAGGAGCTGCTGGTGGCCACCGGCCGCCGGCCCAACGTGGAGGGGTTGGGCCTGGAGGAGGTGGGGGTGAAGGTCGGGCGCACCGGCATCGAGGTCGACGAGCGCATGCGCACCGCCGTCCCCTCGATCTACGCCGCCGGCGACGTGGCCGGGCGGTTCCTCTTCACCCACTCCGCCGGCTACGAGGCGGTCCGGGCCGTGCGCGACGCCTTCTACCCGGGGAAGGGCAAGGTCACCGACTTCGTGCCCTGGTGCACGTTCACCGACCCCGAGCTGGCCCACGCCGGCGTCACCGTGGCCGAGGCGGAGAAGAAGTACGGCGACGACGTGGAGGTCTACCGCCTCGACCTGTCGCACTCCGACCGGGCCCGGGCCGACAACGCCACCGAGGGCGCCATCGTGGTGGTCACGGCCAAGGGCGGCAAGGTCGTCGGCGCCCACATCCTGGCCCCGTCGGCGGGGGAGATGATCCACGAGCTGGCCCTGGCCATCAACGAGGGCCTCAAGCTGGCCGAGGTGGCCAGCCTCATCCACGTCTACCCGACGCTGTCCACCGGCATCGGCCAACTGGCGGGCGAGGCCGCCTTCGAGGGCGCCAAGAAGCTGCGCTGGCTCGTCCGCAAGGAGAAGTAGGGCACGCTGGCGGCGCCGCCTGGCCCGCTCGAACCGCTCAATCGCCCTTCGTCGTCCTTCTAGTCCTTGCCCTTGCCCGGCTTGTCCTTGATCGCGTCGTTGGTGGGAACGAACACCTCGGGGGACGGGTTGGCCGCCGGCGGAGGGGAGGAGGTGGCGGCGGGGGCGGACCCGGCGACGGCCACGCCGGGCACCTTTTGGAGCAACTGGACGGCCGTGACGGCGGCGCCGGCGGTGAGCTGGCCGGACTGGTACCACCCGGCGACGTCGACCAGGAGCCCGGTGGCGATGGCCCCGGTGGAGACCTCGCCCCGTTCGACCTGGTCGGCGATGGTGCGCAGGCGGCCGGCGAGGTCGGCGGCGGCGGCGCCGTCGTCACCCCCGAGCCCGCCGGCGGCGGCCCGAAGTTCGGCGGCCAGGGCCGCGCCGGGAGAGGCGACGGCGGTGGTGGTGGGGGCGCGGTGGTGGTGGGCGTGGTCGCCGCCGTCTTGGCCACCCCCGCGACGAGGTCGTCGGCCGACTCGCTGTCGAACACCTGGGCCAACAGGACGACGAGGGCGATGACCCCGAGGGCCGCCAGTCCCAAGCGGAGCCGCAGCGACGGCCGTCGCCGGCCCGCCAGCGGGGCCGGAGCCACGTCGGGCGCCATCGGTGGGGCGACGGCCGGCTCGCTGACCGCGGTGGCCGCAGGCGCGGGGCCGGTGGTGGCCGGCGCAGTCGTGGCGGTTGTCATGGCGGCCGGAGTGGGCGTCGACGTGGCCGCGGTGGCGGCCAGAGCCGCCGGTGCGGCGGTGGCGGCGGCCAGATCGGAGAGGTCGAGGACCTGGGTGCCGTCGGCACCGGGACCGACGACGGTGGCGTCGCCCGGCTCGGGCACGATCGTCGGCACCGCGGGCGGCGCCAGGGCGGCCCCCATGGCCGCGGCCGAGGGAAAGCGTGCCTCCGGGTTACGGTCCATGGCCCGCGCCACCGCCCGCACCAGGTCGTCGTCGAGGTCGGGGCGGCGGCTGGCCAGGGGGACGTGGTCGCCCTCGACCACGGCCCGGGCCGCGACCATGGGGTTGTCGGCCACGTACGGCTTCTCCCCGACGAGCCCCTCGTAGAGCACGACCCCGAGGGCGTAGATGTCGGAAAGGGGCGAGGCGGGCTCGCCTCCCAGCTGCTCGGGGGCGATGTAGGCGGGCGTGCCGAGCAGCTGGCCGGTGCCGGTGAGGTCGGCGCCGGCGGCCGACAACTCGAGGCTCTTGGCGATGCCGAAGTCGGCGATCTTGGCCGAGCCTTCCCCGGTGAGGAGGATGTTGCCCGGCTTCACGTCCCGGTGCACCATCCCCACCCGGTGGGCGGCGTCGAGCGCGCCCAGCACCTGGCGCCCGAAGGTGCGGGCCTCGGCCTCGCTCAGCACCGGGCCGGTGGCGATGCGGTCGGCCAGGGTGTCGCCCGGCAGCCGCTCCATGACGATGTAGGGGATTCCGTCGTGCTCGCCGGTGTCGTAGACGGCCACCGCGTGGGGCTGGAGGATGGCGGCCGCGGCCCGGGCCTCGGCCTCGAACCGCAGCCGGACGTCGTCGCGGGCGGCCATCGACTCCTGGAGGAGCTTGATGGCCACGGGGCGCGACAGCCGGAGGTCGGTGCCGGCGTAGACCTCCGCCATCCCCCCCCGGCCCAACAGCTCCCCGACCTCGTAGCGGCCGGCGATAAGCGTCGGCGTGGTGCTCCTCACCGTCGGTGGCCTACCCGCCGGGGGGCGGCCGTACTCGTCAGGGCTACTCGTCGGCCAACAACTCCAGCACCCGGTCCGGGGGGCGGGCCACCACCGCCCGGTCGCCCCGGATGACGATCGGGCGCTCGATGAGGACCGGGTTGGCGGCCATGGCGTCGAGCAGCTGATCGCGGTCGGCGTCGGCCAGGCCCAGCTCGCGGTAGACGGATTCCTTGCTGCGGACGATGGTGCGGGGATCGTCGGTGCCGAGCAGGCCCATCACCCGCTCGATGTCGGCCCGGGACGGCTTCTCCTTCAGGTATTCGAACAGCTCGGCGTCGACTCCCCGCTCGGCGAGGATGCCCTGGGTGGTGCGGCAGTTGCTGCAGGCGGGGTTGAACCACACCGAGACGTCCATGGGATGCGATCCTACGGCCATGGCCGCAAACGACGAAACGGTCCGGAGGCGGGCGCTGGTCACCGGCGCCACCGGCTACATCGCGTCCCACCTCATCCCTGCGCTGGTGGCGGAAGGCTGGGACGTCCTGGCCACCGGCCGGCGGCGGGAGCCCCCGCCCCTGCCCGAGGGCGTCGACTACGCCTCGGCCAACCTGGTCAAGGACGACCCGTGGGTCTTCTCCGGCCTCATGGAGCGGGTCACCCACGTCTTCCACCTGGCGGGGGCGTCGAGCTCGCTGTCCGACCAGAAGGAGATGGAGCAGGTCAACGTGGCCGGCACCCGGCGGATCCTGCAGGCGGCCAAGCCGTGGCCCATCGAGCGCTTCGTCCACATGAGCTCGACGTCGGTCTACGGCGAGGAGGTGGAGCTGCCCTCGCCGGTGCCGGAGGACGTCGAGCGCCACCCCAGCCGGGGCTACGGCAAGGCCAAGGACGGGGCCGAGCGGGTGGTGGAGGAGTTCGCCGCCGGGGGCACGCCGACGGTGGTGGTGCGACCGGTGACCGTCTACGGGCCGGGGAACGTCAAGCTCCTGGCCAGCACGATCCTCGACGTCGCCATCGAGCGCTACGCCGGTCTCGACCGGGTGGCGGTGCACTCCACCCCCATCGAGCAGCGCCTGTGCCACGTCGACGACGTGGTCGCGGCGGCGATCCACCTGGCCACGGTCGACGGGGCCGTCGGCCGGGCGTTCAACGTGGTCCTGCCCCAGTACCCGTCCAGCCACCAGGTGGCGGGCATGGTGGCCGACGCCTTCGGCCTGCCCGTGGAGCTGGTCGACGACCCCGACGGAGGCCTCTCCTACGACGCCCGGGCCGAGGCCCACGGACGCATGGTGGAGGCGGGCATGGAGCCGCGCATCCTGCTGTCGAAGGAGCGGTTCCGGTTCCTGCGCAAGGCCAACCGCAACAACCGCCTGTCGGTGGACGCCCTCCTGGGCACCGGTTTCGAGTTCTCCCAGACCGACTTGCCGTCGAGCATCGCGACCACGGTGGACTGGTACCGCGAGCACCGGTGGGTCCTCGGCTAAGAGCTACGTCGCTCCCGGCGTCTCCCGGGCCCCGAACTCCCGGAGGAGGAAGGGGTTGGTGCGGCGTTCCTGGCCCACGGTGGTGGTGGCCCCGTGGCCGGGGAAGACCTCCACGTCGTCGGCCAGGGGGAGGATCTTCTCCGCCATCGAGGCCATGAGCTGCTCGTAGGACCCGCCGGGCATGTCGGTGCGGCCGATCGAGCCGGCGAAGAGGTGGTCGCCGCTGAACAGCCGGGGCGGCTCCCCCTCCATCTCCAGCAGGAAGCAGACCGAGCCCTGGGTGTGGCCGGGCGTGTGGAGGGCGGTGAAGGTCATGCCCCCGCCCGACACCTTCTGGCCGTCGTCGAGCCCGAACACGATCTCGGGCGGGGGGATGCGCAGGTTCTCCATGTCGAGCATCTGGGCCAGGGTGCCGCCGGTGCCGACGGGGTCGAGGAGCATGTGCCGGTCGCCGTCGTGCAGGTGGACGGGCACGGGCCCGCTCTCGGCCATCCCGTCGTGGGCGTGGGCCACCACCTCGCCGATGCCCCCGACGTGGTCGACGTGGCCGTGGGTGGTGAGGAGGGCGACCAGGCGCAGCCCGTTCTCCCGCAGCCGGTGGAGGATCACCCGGGGCTCGGGCGGGGCGTCGACGAGGACGCACTCGCCGCCGGGGCCGTCGGGGGCGACGATCCACGCGTTGGTGCCGGCCAGCCACAGCCGGAGCCCTTCGATCTTCACGAGTCCTCCTCGGCCACCGCGCCGGCCGGCGGCGGCGGGCGACGGTCGAGCGCCCGGGCGATGGCCCGCGGCCGGGGGTCAGCCATCAGCTCTTCCAGGGGCACGGGCAGGGCGATCGACCAGTTGGGCCATTCGTCGACGGTACCGGGCATGTTGGGACGCTCGGGCACGGCCACCGCGTCGTCGAGGGCGGCGGCCAGCAGCAGGCAAGGCGCCGTACCCAGCGCGCGCGTACAGGGCGGCCACCGCCTCGTCGGGCGACGCGTCGGCGGCGACCCCGACCATGTCCTGCAGCCGCCGGCACATGGCCTCGGTGGACTCCTCGTTGGGCTCCATGCCCAGCCGGCGCTGGTCGTCGAGGTCGGACCCGGTCCACAGGCCGGCGACGGTGGGCAGGTCGTGGGTGGTGACCGCGGCCAGGGCCCGCTTCGGGTAGTGCGGCGGGGGCCGGTCCTCGAACCACAGCAGCCGGTAGGACAGGAGGTCGCGGGCGGCCATCTGCTCCCTGACCTCGTCCTCCACCGTCCCCAGGTCCTCGCCCACCACGTAGGCGCCGGCCCGGTGGGCCTCGAGGGCGACGATGTCGAGCAGGTCGTCGGCCGGGTAGCGCACGTAGGCGCCATCGGTGGCGGGTTGGCCCCGGGGGATCCAGTACAGGCGGAAGAGTCCCATCACGTGGTCGAGGCGCAGCCCGCCGGCGTGGCGGAGCCCGGCCCGGATGGTCTCCACGAACGGCCCGTAGCCGGCCGCCCGCAGCCGCCACGGGTCGAACGGGGGCAGGCCCCAGTCCTGGCCCCGGGTGTTGAACTCGTCGGGCGGGGCGCCCACGGCCATGTCGAGGGCGAACACGTCCTGCCACAGCCAGGCGTCGGCCCCGCCCGGGTCGACCCCCACGGCCAGGTCGTGCATCACGGCCACGCCCGCGGTCGACGCCGACTCCAACTGGAGGTCGAGCAGCCACTGCAGCCACTGGTGGAACCGCACCCGGTCCGGGTGGGCCCGCCCGTAGGCCGCCACCTCGGGCCGGTCGGGATGGCGCAGCTCCTCCGGCCACGACCGCCAGTCGCCGCCGTGCTCCTCGACCAGGGCGCAGAAGGTGGCGTAGGCGTCGAGGGGGGCACCGCCGCCCTCGCCGCTCCGCCAGCGGTCGAAGGCGGGATCGCCGGGGAAGTGCTCCCAGACCTGGCCGAGGGCGTCGAGCTTGAGCCGCCACACCTCGTCCCGGTCGATCAGGCGCCGGCCGTTGAGGGCCCGGCCGGCGGCGGCCAGCTGGTCGAGGCGGTCCCCGAGGGCGTGGGCCGCGCCCGGCACGTCCTCCACCCGCAGGTAGAGGGGGTTGCGGAAGCGGCGGCTGCTGGGGAAGTAGGGGCTGGCCCCCTGGGACGGGGTCGGAAGGGGGGCGTGGAGGGGGTTGACCAGGACCAGCCCCGCGCCCAGCTCGTCGGCCGACCACGCGGCCAGGCGCCGCAGGTCGGCCAGGTCGCCCATCCCCCAGCTGGCCGACGAGCGCATCCCGTAGAGCTGCACCGCCCATCCCCACGTGGGCCCGCCGGCGGGGAGGGGACACCGCCCGGGACTCACGACGACGGTGGTGCGGGCCCCGTCGTCGAGGTGCTCGAGCACGTGGTAGCCGAGGGGGAGGTCGCCCGGGAGGCGGTCGTCGACGTCGAGTCGGACCTCGCCGCCGTCCTCGGTGTGGAGGAGGGACGGGCGGGCGACGGCCCTCGCGTCCCCCGGCCGGAGGAAGAGCACGGGCTCGTCGGCCGGCGGCCGCGGCCGTTCGGCGGACGCGCCCATCGTCCGCAGGATGGCGTCGATGGTCGACGACGGGCTGTCGTGCCACCGGCCCATGGCGTCGTGGTAGCCGTGGCGGACGCCCCACGGCGGCGGCGTCCACGCTCTGGTGAAGGCTCAGTGGGGGACCGCCTCGGCCCGTTCCCGGGGACGGACTCCCTGGCCGTTGAGCAGGACGATGCCGCCCACGATGAGCAGCCCGCCCGCCACCAACCGCAGGTGGAAGGGCTCGTGCAGGAAGAGGACGCCGACGGTGACGGCCATCACCGGCACCAGGTAGGTGACGGCCGAGGCCATGGTCGCGCCCAGGTCGGCGATGACCCGGTAGAAGAGGACATAGGCGAGGCCTGTACCCAGGACGCCCAGCAGGCAGACCGCCAGCAGCCGGCGGGGGGTGAGGTCGAGTCCCTCCCGGGCCGTCGTGGCCAGGGCCAAGGGCAGGGCCAGGACGGTGGCCGTCACCAGCTGGCCGGCGGCGGCCACGAGGGGCGACACGGCGCCGAGGTGACGCTTGGCGTAGGTGATGGCCACCGCGTAGCAGGCGCCGGCGGCGACGGCCGCGGCCTCGCCCGCCAGCGACGCCCCGCTCAGGTCGGACGCCCCCAGCCCGGCGGCCACGCCCACGCCCACGAAGCCGAAGAGCAGCCCCAGCGACTGGCTGCGGCGGAGGCGCTCGCCCAGGAACACGGCCACCATGACCGCTGCGAACAGGGGCGTGGCCGCGTTGAGCACCGCGGCCAGGGCCGACGCGATGTGCTGCTCGCCCCACGCCAGGAGGGTGAAGGGCAGGGCGCTGCCGAACAGACCGACGATGGCGAAGTGGCGCCACACCTCCCGCCCCTTCGGCAGGCGGAGGCCCCGCAGCCGCACGACGGCCAGCAGCACGACCATGCCCAGGGCCACCCGGGCGAAGGCCACCATCGCCGGGGGCATGCCGCCCACCGCCACCTTGATGAAGAGGAACGACCAGCCCCAAATGGCCGCCAGGAGGAAGAGGCGGCGCATATCTCCGATCGTAGGGGCGCCCCGTGGTTACCCGTTCGGGTTTCCCCGAGCACTCCGCGCAATTACACGTCTGAGGGGGCAACGCGCGGACTGTTCCCGGGCGATGGCGTCGTCCCCGAGCACTCCGCGCAATTACACGTCTGAGGGGGCAACCGCGCGGACTGTTCCCTGGGCGATGGCGTCGTCCCCGAGCACTCCGCGCAATTACACGTCTGAGGGGGCAACCGCGCGGACTGTTCCCTGGGCGATGGCGTCGAGGTCGACCTCGCCCCGGGCGACCAGGCCCACCACGTCGAGGGACAGGCGGGGCTCGCACGCCCGGACCCGGTCCCGCAGCGTCTCCAGGGTGTCGTCGGGGAGAACCGGCACCCGGTACTGGAGAACGACCGGCCCGTGGTCGTACTCCTCGTCGACCAGGTGGACGCTCGGTCCCGTCTCCTTCTCGCCCGCGGCCAGAACCGCCTGGTAGACCCGGTCGCCGTACATCCCCTCGCCGCCGTAGGCCGGCAGCAGGGCGGGGTGGATGTTGAGGATGCGGTTGCGGAAGGCGGCCACCATGGTCGGTCCCAGGCGCCTCATGTACCCCGACAGGAACACGAGGTCGACGCCGTGGTCCCGGAGGCTGTCAGCGATGGCCCGGTCGAGCCCGGCCGGATCGGGATGGGTCCGGCTGCTCAGGTGGCACCAGTCGATCCCGTGGTCCCGGGCGTAGTCGAGGATGGTGGCGTCGCCGTTGTTGCTGACCAGGACGACCAGCTCGGCGTCGAGTGTGCCGGCCCGACCGGCGGCGTCGATGTGGCGGAGGTTGGTCCCGTTGTGGGACGCGATCCCGGCGATCCGCAGCGGCCCGTCCCCCATCGGGGCCTACCGTACCTACGGGGTTGCGGGAGCCGGGGAATCGGGCGCCGGGGCACCGGGCTTGGCCACCGGCGGGCGGCGGCGGAACAGGCGGCTGGCGCCCCAGATCACCAGCCCCAGGACCACGATCGGCACCGACCAGCCGACGACCAGGATCATGCCGGCCACGACCGCGACCGCTCCGTCGGCCGCCCGACGGACGGCGTGGGCCAGGCCCTTGTCGTCCTCCACCGGCCGGGGGTCGAAGGAGGCGCCGGGCTCGAACACGGTGACCTGGATGGTGGCCAGCGCCGCCGACTGCTCCAGGTTCTGCTTCTGGGCGGTGAGCTGCTCGATCTGCTGACGGACGTCGAACAGCGAGTTCTGCACCTCCAGCACCTCGCCGACCGCGGTGGCCTTGGCCAGCAGGCCCCGCAGGGCCTCCTCCTGGGCGGTCAGGCTCTTGAGGCGGGCGTCGTAGTCGACCAGCTGGCCGCTGACGTCCTCTCCCCGGAGGGCCTGGTACTCGACCTTGCCCAGGGCGGCCAGGTCGCGGCGGGCGGAGTCGAAGCGGTCGGACGGGATGCGCACGGTGAGCTCGCCGGCCCGGGACTTCTCGATGGTGGAGGTCGACGAGCTGGCCACGAACCCGCCGTGGGCGGCGGCGATGGACGCCACCCGGTCGAAAGCGGCGTCGAAGCCGTTCTTGCCCACGTTCACCCGCAGCTCGCCGGTGCGCACGATCTTGGGCGACCCGGGCACCGGGGTCGACCCGCCATCGGGCGGCACGGGGCCGATCTGCTTCGACGCGACGTCGGCTTCCGACGCGGGCGCGGACGCGGCCAAGCCCGCCCCGTCACGGGCGCCGATCGAATCGGAGCCGCCGCCGGCCCCGGCGATGCTCGCTCCGGGAGTGGCGAAGGTGTCCGTCGCCGCGTCGTCAGAGTCCAACCCGCCCAGGGCCGCGACCAGCGCCCCGGCCACCACCAGCGCCAGCACCGCCAGCGCCACCCACCGTCCCCGCTCCCCACCGATCCGCCGACCGACCTGTAGCCGTCCCATCACGTCTCCTCCTCGCGCCGCATCACAGTGGTGGGACGAGCCCGCTCCCGGGGAAGTTCCCGGGCCGTCGAAGAGGTCGGCGGTAGACTCCGCGTCCCATGTCCAAGTGGTTGGTCGAGCGCAGACTCTCCGAGTCGGCCGAGCGGCTCAAGCGGTTGAAGGCCGAGATCCAGGTCGCCGACGAGCAGCTGCGGTCGCTCGCCGACGCGGCCGACGACGCCCGTCTGCGGGCGCTCATGTCCGAAACGCCGCTGTCGGACCAGGAGCACCGCGAGGCCCAGCGCCACGCCGATGCCATGGCTCGCCACCGGTCCGAGCTCGAGGACGAGGTTCGAATGCTCCAGAAGTCCCAGGACGATCTTCTCGACCGCCTGGCCCGCGAGCTCGACTGACGACGGCATGGCCATCCGCATCGTCATCGCCGAGGACGAAGCCCTCATCCGCCTCGACCTGCAGGAGACCCTCGAAGAGGAGGGCTACGAGGTGGTGGGCGCGGTCGGACGGGGCGACGAGGCCGTCGCCCTGGTCAAGGAGCTGAGCCCCGACCTGGCCATCCTCGACATCAAGATGCCGGGCATGGACGGCATCGCCGCGGCCAAGGAGATCGTCTCCGCCCGCCGGGCGGCGGTGCTCATCCTCACCGCCTTCAGCCAGCGCGACCTGGTGGAGAAGGCCACCACCGCCGGCGCTGTCGGCTACCTGGTCAAGCCCTTCCAGAAGAGCGAGCTGATCCCCGCCATCGAGGTGGCCATCGCCCGCTTCAAGGAGCTGCGCGCCCTGGAGGACGAGGTCCACAGCCTGGAGGACCAGCTCGTCACCCGGCGCCTGGTCGACCGGGCCAAGGGCATGCTCATGGACCGCCACAAGCTGCCCGAGGGCGAGGCCTTCTCGTTCATCCAGCAGACGGCCATGCGCCAGCGGGCCAAGATGCGGGCGGTCGCCCAGCAGATCATCGACGGCGAGCTGGTCCCCCCGTCGGCTGGCTGAGCCGGAGGCAGGCGCCCGGGGTCTACCAACCGCCGAACCCGCGGTCCCTGACGACCGCCAGGGCGGTCGTCGTCGGCATCGTCCTCGTCGGCGTGGGTTGCTTCCTGGGCGCGACGATAGGAGCCGGTGTCGCCGAGCACACCCATCCCACGAAGGGAGACGTGCTCGCCGGCGCCCGTTCGCTCGTACCCCCCGGCTACCAGGTGACGTCGGAAGCACTGGACGTCAATGAAGGGCTCCTGGTTCGCGACCGTGGCGTACGGAGTCCAGCTCGAGGTCGACGGTGGCGGGAACGTCGAGGTCGAGGACAAGGGCTCCGAGTTCCTCCGGCAGGCGGCGAGGGAGGGTTGGCAGGTGCGAGAGGAGCAGACGGACAGCGCGAGCCATATCTTGCTGGAGCGGCCCGGCGTGACGGCCTCGGTGAGGGTCGGCGGAGAAGGCGGGCTGTCCCTCATCTATGCCGACCGCAACCACGAGCCGTCGTTCGTGCCGGTGCTCGCCTTCGCCGCCGGCGGCGCCCTCGTCGGCCTGACCGTTGCCCTCGTCGGAGGGTTCCTCGTCCTGCGCCGCCCGGCGCGGTAGCCCTCAGTCGGGGGAGGCGCCGGCCGACTTCACCGCGTGGCCGCCGAAGCCGTGGCGGAGGAGGGCCAGCACCTTCATGGCCGGGGAGTCGTCCTGGCGGGACGTGAACCGGGCGAACAGCGACGCCGACAGGACGTTGGCCGGAACGCCGAGACGCACCGCCTCCTGCACCGTCCACCGGCCCTCGCCCGAGTCCTCCACGTAGGGCCGGATCCGCTCCAGCTTGGGGTCTTCGGCCAGGCCGGCGGCGAGCAGTTCGAGCAACCAGCTACGGATGACGCTCCCGTACCCCCACGCGCTGACGACGGCGGTGGTGTTGATCTTGAGCTCGCTCGCCCCCAGCAGCTCGAATCCCTCGGCGTAGGCCTGCATCATCCCGTACTCGATGCCGTTGTGGACCATCTTGGTGAAGTGGCCGGCGCCCACCGGCCCGCAGTGCACGAACCCACCCTCGGGCGCGAGGGCGTCGAAGATCGGCTGCATGGTGGCCACCTTCTCCGGTTCGCCGCCGACCATGAGGCAGAACCCCTCCTGCAGCCCCCAGATCCCACCGCTGACGCCGGCGTCGATGAAATAGACGCCCTTTGCGGCCAGCAACTCCCCCCGGCGCACGGAGTCGTGGAAGTTGGAGTTTCCCCCGTCGACGACGAGGTCGCCCGGCTCGAGGAGCTCGGCCAGCTGGGTCACGGTGGCCTCGGTGGGCGCTCCCGCCGGCACCATCACCCACACCGCCCGCGGCGCGGGGAGGGCGGCCACCAGGTCGACCAGCGACGCCGCATCCCGGTGCTCAGGCGAGAAGTCGAAGCCCACCACCTCGTGCCCCCGGGCCCGCAGGCGCTGCGTCATCCCCCACCCCATCCGCCCCAACCCGATCATGCCCAGCTTCATGACGCCGCGCCTCCTGGTGAGTGACGAGACGAGGCTACGCCCGGGCCGAAGGCGCGCCTGACTACAGGGTGGCGACGAAGAGTTGGCTGGCCAGGCCGGGGCCGAGGGCGATGGATCCTTCGGCGAGGGCCAGGGTGAGGGTGCCGTCGGGCGCCTTCGACGTCACCTCGGCGCCGGTGCCGGGCACGAAGCCGTGATCGTCGAGGTACACGAGCGCATCCATGTCGACCTCCACCTGCTCGGTGACCCGCTCCAGCCGGATGCGGTCGCCGGGGACGGACGTCGGCCAGGGCCGACAGCTGCCGCATCGGACCGCCCGCGCCGGGGATGGGGTTGCCGTGGGGACAGGTGGCGGGGTTGCCGAGGATCTCGACCAGCCGCTCCTCGACCTCGTCGGAGATGACGTGCTCCCACCGGCACGCCTCCTCGTGGGTCTTGTGCCAGGGGATGCCGATGATGTCGGTGAGCAGGCGCTCGGCCAGCCGGTGCTTGCGGACGACGCTCACCGCCCGGGTGCGGCCCTTGTCGGTGAGGCTGAGCGACCGCCCGTCGAGGGCGACGTAGCCGTCGGTGCGCAGCCGGCGGATCATCTCGGATACCGACGGGGCCGAGTGCCCGAGGTGCTCGGCGAGGCGAGCCTGGATGACCTGGACGCCCTCCTCCTCCAGCTCCCAGATCGCCTCCAGGTACTCCTCCAGGGGAGGGTGGAAGCCGTCGGCCATGGGCGGTCAGCGTAGTCGGCGGGCCGGCGAAACGGGTTCTCGCCCCGGTCAGGTGTGCTGTTCGGCGGCAGCCCGGGCGAATTGCAGGAAGTCGGCCGCGGTCACCGACGTGAGGACCGTGGCGGCCAACCGGGTGGCCCGGGGGGCGAGGACGAGGCCGAACACGAACCCGGTGGCCACCCACTGGCTGACGCAGAAGGGGCAGGTCACCAGCTCGCCGACCGCCTTCCGGGCCCCCGTCCCCCGGACCTCCTCCTCGAGCTCCGACGGCGCGCCCGTCCCCTGGAACCGGGCGAAAGGTGCCCGGATGGGACTGGTGACCGAGTCCTTTGAGATGAGGCGGCTCAAGCGGTGGGTGGCCACCGACGCCAGGGCCACGTCCGACCACGACAGCCGCTCCGGTAGGCCCTTGCGTCGCACCGCGATCGCCCCCGCCCCGACGAAGGCGGCGTAGGTGGCCATGATCCCGACGAAGGACTCCAGCGGGAGGTCCCGGTCGCCCCGGTAGGCGTCGGCCTCCTCGCGGATGGCCTCGGTCGCCTCCCGGGCGACGCGGTGGTGGTGTCACGAATGGTGTCGGTCATGGCCGCGACCTACCCATCCGGTCGGTCGTACCATCCGGGGATCGCCAAGATCCTCCTCCTCGACGGCAACTCCATGGCCTACCGGGCCTTCTTCGCCCTGCCCACCGACCTGGCCACCGCCTCCGGCCAGGTCACCAATGCCGTCTACGGGTTCACGTCGATGCTCATCAACCTGTTCAAGGATCACCACCCGGACGGCATCGCGGTGGCCTTCGACCGTCCCGAGCGCACCTTCCGCCACGACCTGGTCGACGACTACAAGGCGGGCCGGGCCGCCGCCCCCGACATCCTCCGCCAGCAGATGGGCCTCGTCCGCCAGGTGGTGGAGACGCTCAAGATCCCGATCGTCGAGATCGCCGGATTCGAGGCCGACGACGTGATCGCCACCTTGGCCACCCAGGGCCGTGACCGGGGCGACGACGTGATCGTCGTCACCGGCGACCGCGACGCATACCAACTGGTGGAGGACCCCCACATCAAGGTCCTCTACAACCGGCGGGGGGTGAGCGACTACGTCCTCTACGACGAGGCCGGCATCCTCGAGCGCACCGGCGTGACCCCGCCTATGTACCCGCAGTACGCCGCCCTGCGGGGGGACCCGTCCGACAACCTGCCGGGCGTGCCCGGGGTGGGGGAGAAGACGGCGGCCAAGCTGCTCAACACCTACGGCGACCTCGACGGCGTGTTCGCCAACGTCGACAAGTGCACGCCCAAGCTGCGGGAGAACCTGATCGCCCACGAACCGGTGGTGCGGCGCAACGCCACCGCCACGCCGTTGGTGCGTGACGTCGACCTGGGCGTCGACCTCAGCGACCTGCGCATGGGCGAGTTCGACGCCACCGCGGTGCGGGAGCTGTTCAACTTCCTGGAGTTCAACACCCTTCACCCCCGGCTGATGGAGGCCATCGGGACGGCGGAGGCGGTCACCGCCGCGGCTGCGGCCAAGGCCGAGGTCAAGCCGTTGGCGGTCGACGTGGTGCGGGCGGCGACGGTCGACGAGGCGGTGGCGGCCTTGCGGGCGCCCGGTCCGGTCAGCCTGGCAGCCCACTGGAGCGGCGCCGAGGGCCGCAGCCGGCCCGACGGCATCGGGGTGGCGGCCGAAGGGAGCGACGGGCGGGCGGTGTGGATACCGGCCGAGCTGCTGGCCTCGCCGGCGGTCGAGGCCGTGCTGGCCGAGGTGCCCTTCCGGGCCCACAACGCCAAGGCGCTCCTCCGGGGTCTGGGCCTCGACCTGCGGGGCCTCGACATCGACACCGCCATCGCCGCCTATCTCATCGAGCCGGCCGAGTCCCAGTACCTGCTCGATGACCTGGCCGCCCGCTTCCTGGGGGTGGAGGTGCGCTCGCCCGACGCCCCCCCGCCGGGCCAGCTCGACCTGTCCGGCACCACGCCCGACCCGGCTGAGGAAGCGGGCCGGCGGGCGGTGGCGGTGGGGCTGCTGGTGCCGGCCTTGAGCGCGTCGCTCGACGCCCGGGGTCTGCGCCGGCTGTACGACGAGGTCGAGCGGCCCCTGGTCCGGGTCCTGGCCCGGATGGAGGCGAACGGGGTGCGGGTCGACGTCGACCTGCTGCGCTCGATCTACGACGGGCTGGTCGCCGAGGGCGCCCGGCTGGAGGAGGAGATCCAGGAGCTGGCGGGGGAGCGCTTCCTGGTCAACTCCACCCTGCAGCTGCGTCGGGTGCTGTTCGACCAGCTCGGCCTGCAGCCGCAGAAGAAGACCAAGACCGGCTTCTCCACCGACGCCGCCTCCCTGGAGAAGCTCCGGGGCCTGCACCCGATCATCGAGCCGCTGCTCCGCTATCGGGAGGTCGAGAAGCTCCGTTCGACGTACGGCGAGTCGTTGCTGGCCGAGGTCGCTCCCGACGGCCGCATCCACGCCACCTTCAACCAGACCGTCGCCCGCACCGGCCGGCTGAGCTCCGACCGGCCCAACCTCCACAACATCCCCATCCGCACCGAGGAGGGCCGGCGCATCCGCCAGGCGTTCCTGCCGGCGGAGGGGTGCCGGTTCCTGGTGGCCGACTACAACCAGATCGAGCTGCGGGTGATCGCCCACCTGGCCCAGGACCCGGGATTGATCGAGGCCTTCGCCACCGGCCAGGACATCCACCAGGCCACCGCCGCCCGCCTGTTCTCGGTCGAGCCCGCCGACGTCACCTTGGGGCAGCGGTCGAAGGCCAAGATGGTCTCCTACGGCCTGGCCTACGGCATGGAGTCGTACGGGCTGGGCCAGCGGCTGGGCATCCCCACCGAGGAGGCGGCCCTCATCCTGGGCGCCTACTTCGAGGCCTTCCCCAGCGTGCGGGCCTACATGGAGCGCACGGTGGAGGAGGCCCGCGACCGGGGCTACACGGAGACGTTGTTCGGCCGCCGCCGGCAGATCCCCGAGCTGCAGTCGCAGAACTACCGCCTCCGCCAGGCGGGCGAACGCCAGGCCATGAACGCCGGCATCCAGGGCCTGGCGGCCGACATCTTCAAGGTGGCGCTGGTCCGCCTCGACCTCGCCCTGGAACGCCTCGAACTGGCCAGCCGCCTCGTGCTCCAGGTCCACGACGAGGTCATCCTCGAGGTCCCCCCGGCGGAGGAGGAGGCCGCCGCCGCCGTCACCCTCGAAGCCATGCGCGGCGCCGCCGAGCTGAGCGTCCCCCTCGAGGTCAACCTCGCCTGGGGCGACTCCTGGGCCACCGCCAAGGGGTAATCTCCTTCCCTTCTCTTCCCCCTGGATGTTTCGTGCATCCGTGGCGTGGTGATTTCGCCGCTGCGCGCCGATTTCACCACGCTACGGATGCAGCAAACGCGGAGGGTCGGCGATGCGGAGGCTGTTCACGACGGAGGAAGCGCTTTCCGGGGGACTGACGTCGAATGCGCTGCGGTGGGGCGAGGAGACGGGGCGGTGGCGGAGAGTTCGCAAGGGCGTGTACGCAGAAGGTCCGGACGACCCGAGTCCCTTCGACCACGCCTGCGCCGAGGTGCTGGCCAGGCACGGGGTCGCCAGCGGCGGACTGGCCGGGGTGCTGCTCGGGCTCGACGTCGTCGTGCTCGACGGCCGCCCGGTGCGTCGGCGCCCATTGCCGGCCGAGCGGATAATCGCCGTCGGAGGGCTCGCCTGCACCGACGGTCTGCAAACGATGGTCGACCTGGCCGCCGTCCTCGACGACCTGCGCTGGGAGCAGGCGCTCGAATCGGCGTTGCGCAAGCGGCTGGTGTCGATCGCAGCCCTCCAGGAGTCGCTGCCCGAGCTCGGTCGGGCGCGGGTGCCGGGCACGTCACGGATCCGCCGCGTCCTCCGACTGCGCCCGGACGGCGCCCCACCGACCGGGAGCCTCCTCGAGACCTACATGATCCAGCTGATCCGGACGGTGCCGGGGGTGCCGGACCCGATCCGGCAGCTCCCGGTGGGCTGGGCCCTCCTCGACCTGTCCTGGCCCGAGGTCGGGCTCTTCATCGAGCTGGATGGTCAGCAGCATGCGGGGCAGCCCGTCTACGACGCCCGGCGGGAGACCGCGGTCGTGGCCGCCACCGGATGGCTGTGCGGACGATTCACCTGGCACGAGGTCGTGCGGCTGCCCACGTCGACCGGCCGGCGGCTGGCGGCGGTGTACCAGCAGGCCCAGCTTCGGCCGATGGTCGTCCTTTTCATGCGTCCGTAGCGTGGTGATTTCGCAGCCGGGCGCCGATTTCACCACGCTACGAGTGCAGCAAACGACGCGGCGCACCGTCAGTCCACCGGAGGGGCGCCGCTCACCGCCGGGGACTTTTCGCTCGAGCGGATCACGAGGTACGTCCCGAGGGCGATGACGGCGGCGGCGGGCACGGCGGCCGCCGGAGGCTTCTGGCCCAGGAAGATGGCGGCGAGGACGGCCGCGCCCACGATCTCGAACAACAGCGCCACCGACACGATCGTGGGGCTCACCGTCTTCAACACCAGGTTGAACACCGAGTGGCCGAGGAGTTGGGCCAGCAGGGCGAGGGCCGCCAGCCGCCACCACGTCGACCCGTCGTACCCGCCCAGGGCCTGCCCCGACACCACGCACACCGCCAGCAGGATCACCGCCGCCACCGGGTAGCAGACGGCGGTGTAGGCGGTGGTCGACACCGTCCGCCGCACCTCCGCCCCCACCACCCGGTACGACGCGGCCAGCGCACCACCCACCAGGGCCAGCCCGTCGCCCACCAGCGCCCGCCCCGAAACCGTCACGTCGACGCCTGACAGCAGCAGGGCGCCGAAGATGGCCAGCCCCACCCCCAACCACGCGCCGCCGGCCATTCGCTCACCCCGCGCCCGAAGGATCAACGCGGCCCATGCCGGTTGCATGGCCACCAGGGCGACGGCCGACGCCACCGTCGTCAACGAGACGGCCGGGATGAAGCACCCGAAGTGGCCGGCCAGCAGCACCCCCGCCCCCGCCGACAGCCAGGCCGACCGCCTTCCCATGCGCAGTTCGGCCCGTCCCCGAGAACGTCCCCAGGCGAAGGGAACCACCACGCCCGACGCCATCGCCATCCGCCAGAAGGCGATGGCCAGAGACGGGGCGGCGGCGGCCTTGATGAGTGGGGCCGCGGTCGAGGTCCCCAACACGCCCACCACCAGCAACAACGCGCTGCCGGTCGGCGGGCGGTGCAGCGTCGTCGGCCGGACCCCTTCCACTCGCCGAACCTACGTCGCCGAAGCCTTCCCCCTCGACGGGGGGTACCATGAATCAACCGAGCCGTGCCGCGCCCGGCGACGCGTTTCGCGTCCTCACCCGACTCCCCGACAAAGGCCATCCAGATCCATGTCCGACCAGAGCTCCGCCTCCGCGACCACCGCCCCTTCCTTGATCGACAATGACATGCCGGCTGATGACGGAGGTGAGTACGTCTTCCGGCAGATCGTCGGCGACGACGACGGGATCTCCTTCGAGGACGCCATCGCCGGCACCATCGTCGAGTTCGACGACGGCGACATCGTCACCGGGACGGTCGTGAAGGTCGACAAGGACGAGGTCCTCCTCGACATCGGCTACAAGTCGGAAGGCGTCATCCCGGCCCGTGAGCTGTCCATCCGCCACGACGTCGACCCCAGCGAGATCGTCTCCCTCGGCGAGGAGATCGAGGCGCTCGTCCTCCAGAAGGAGGACAAGGAAGGGCGACTGATCCTGTCCAAGAAGCGGGCCCAGTACGAGCGGGCCTGGGGCACGATCGAGCGGATCAAGGAGCAGAACGGCGTCGTCAGCGGTCCGGTCATCGAAGTGGTCAAGGGCGGCCTGATCCTCGACATCGGCCTGCGGGGTTTCCTACCCGCCTCCCTGGTGGAGCTGCGCCGGGTTCGCGACCTTCTCCCCTATGTCGGTCGCACCCTCGAGGCCAAGATCATCGAGCTCGACAAGCACCGCAACAACGTGGTGCTGAGCCGGCGGGCGTGGCTGGAGGAGACGCAGAAGGAGCAGCGGGAGGAGTTCCTCGACAACCTCAAGCCGGGCGAGGTCCGCAAGGGCATCGTGTCGTCGGTGGTCAACTTCGGCGCCTTCGTCGACCTGGGCGGGATGGACGGACTGGTCCACGTGTCCGAGCTGTCGTGGAAGCACGTCGACCACCCGGCGTCGGTCGTGGCTGTGGGCGACGAGATCGAGGTCCAGGTCCTCGAGGTCGACTTGGAGCGGGAGCGCATCAGCCTGTCGCTCAAGGCCACCCAGCAGGACCCGTGGCAGGAGTTCGCCAACAACCACCGCGTCGGCGAGCTGGTCTACGGCCGGGTCACCAAGCTGGTGCCCTTCGGTGCGTTCCTGCAGGTGGGGGAGGGTATCGAGGGTCTGGTCCACATCTCCGAGATGGCCGCCCACCACGTCGACCTGCCCGAGCAGGTGGTCACCCCGGGCGAGGAGCTGTGGGTCAAGATCATCGACCTCGATCTCCAGCGGCGCCGGATCAGCCTGTCGATCAAGCAGGCGGCCGAGGGTGGCGTGGTCGCCGCCGAGTACCAGGAGGCGTTCGGCGAGCACGCCTACGACGCCGAGGGCAACTACATCGGCGAGTACGCGGCCGTCGACTTCACGCCCGAGACCGAGGCCCAGGCGGCCTGGGCCGACTACGTGGTCGAGTTGGGTGCGGGCGAGGCGGGCGGGGCCGAGCACGCCGCGCCCTCGTCCTCCGAGCCGGCCGGCGCCGCAGCCGGGCCCGAGCCCGACACCGCTAGCGCCGGCACGGCCGACACCGCCGCCCCCGACCCCGGCGACCCCGACACGCCCGCCTCCTAAGAGGCTCCAACCGGTCCCGGGGGATCCTCCGGGAGGAGGACGTTGAACGAGGGCCGAAGTGCAACCAGAGAGCGCGTGAAGGGTCGGCTTCCCTCGCCGCGGCTCGAGTCGTTGTTCATCGCCACGTTCGTCCTGTTCGGCTTCCGCCTCGGCGTGCGGGGCATCAGCGACAACTCGATGCTCACCCACATCCGCACGGGCGTCGACATGGTCACGGGATCGGGCATCCCCCGGGGCGACCCCTACTCCTTCACCGCCCCTGGCCACACCTGGGTCGTCCAGAGCTGGCTGCCGGAGTGGACCTACGGGTGGGCCGAGCGCCTGGGCGGCCTCCGCATGGTCGTGTTCGAGCAGGCCGTGCTCACCGCCCTGCTGGCGTGGCTGGTCGTCCGGCTGGTGCGAGCCGGCTCCCCGCTGCGCACCGCCTTCGGCGGGCTGATCGTCGTCGGGCTGGGATCGCCCTACTGGTCCCCCCGGCCGCTCCTCTTCGGGGCCATCTGCATGGTGCTCACCGTCACCATCGTCGAGAGCAGGCGCAGCCAGTGGCTGCTCATCCCGGTGGTGTGGCTGTGGGTCAGCAGCCACGGCTCCTTCCCCCTGGGCCTGGCCTACCTGGGGGCCCGGGCGGTCGGCGAAGCCTTCGACTGGCGGGCGTGGCCCCGCGACGCCATGCGCTACGTGGGCGGGTTCGCGGTGGGGCTGGTGGTGGCCGCCGTCAATCCGTTGGGCGCCAAGCTCCTTGCCTTCCCGTTCACCCTGGGCGACAAGAAGGAGGTGTTCGAGCGGATCATCGAGTGGATGTCGCCCAACTTCCAGCGCCAACCGGGCCGCTTCGCCCTCATGTTCCTGGTGCTGGCCATGCTCCTGCTGATCCGGGCCCGCCTGAGCTGGCGCGACGTCGTGCCGGTGGTGGCCTTCATGGCCGCCGGCCTGCTGGCGATGCGCAACATCCCCATCACCGCCATCGTCCTGGCGCCGGTGTTGGGGCGGGTGCTCAAGCGTCCCGACTCGTTGCCCGCCCTGCCGCCACCCACCCCCAGCCGAGAACGGATCAACCGCGTCTTCGCGGTGACGATAGCGGCCGCTTTCCTGATCTTCGGGCTCACGGTGAAGTCCAACGACCCCCTCGACCTCATCGGCTACCCGATCGAGGCCACCGACTTCCTGGAGGAGTCGGGCCTGCTGGCCGCCCCCCACCGCCTCGTCCACCAGGACTTTGTGGGCAACTACTTCGAGCTCCGGTTCGGGCGGCGGGTGAAGGTGTTCATCGACGACCGCTACGACATGTACCCGGTCACGGTTCCCCGCGACTACCGGCGGCTGCTGGGGGGCGCTCCCCAGTGGCAGACCATCCTCCAGACCCGCGAGATCGACGTCGTCCTCTGGGACAAGGACCTCCCCCTGACATCGCTCCTCAAGTCGAGCGGGCAGTGGTTGGAGATCTACGCCAAGGGCGACTGGGTCGTCCTCCGCCGCCTATGACCCCGCTGCCTTTGAACGTGAACCGGGCCACCATCATCGGCGACCTGCTGCGGAGGGCCGCGCTCACCCCGCCCGACCTGCTGGCGGCGGACGTGGCCAACGCCCTCCAGGACGCGGGGGGCAACCACCTCGTGCTCTACGTCGTCGACTACGAGCAGGAGACGCTCCAAGCAGTGTCTCTGGCCGGCGACATGCACGACGACGGACTGAAGGGCGTGACCATCGAGGGCAGCATGGCCGGCCGGTGCTTCCAGACCCAGCGGGTGCTGTCGGCGGAGGCGGCCGACGGCTGGCGGGTCTGGGCGCCGGTGCGGGAACGGGCCGAGCGCATCGGCGTGATCGAGCTCGGCTTCCCGGCGCCCGAACCGGACGAGGACAGGAACCAGCTACTGGCCCTGGCCGACGACCTTGGGCTCCTCGTCGGTCACCTCACCCACACCGCCGGGCGCTACACCGACCTCATCGAGCTGCGCCGTCGCCGCCGGCCCATGAACCTGGCCGCCGAGATGCAGTGGGACCTCCTGCCGCCGCTGTCGTTCTCGTCGCCCGAGCTGGCCATCGCCGGGCTGCTGGAGCCGGCCTACTTCGTCGCCGGCGACGCCTTCGACTACTCCCTCAACGGCGAGATCCTGGCCTTCGCCATCATGGACGCAATGGGTCACGGGGTGAACTCCACCCTGGCCAGCACCCTGGCCCTGGGCGCCTTCCGCTACGGGCGGCGACGGGGCTTGGACCTGACCGTGGTGGCCGAGCACATCGACGACGCGGTGGCGGAGCAGTTCCACGGAGACAGCTTCGTGACCGGCCACCTGGCCCGCCTGGACGTGGGGACGGGCGAGCTGGAGTGGGTCAACGCCGGTCATCCGCCGCCCCTGTTGATGCGGGGGGCGAAGGTGGTCTCGGAGCTGTGCTGCGAGCCGTGCTACCCGTTCGGCCTGGGGATCTCCATCACCGAGATCGGCCACTGCCGGCTCCAGCCGGGAGACCGGGTGCTGTTCTATTCCGACGGAGCCATCGAGGCCCGGCCCGCGGGCGGCACCCAGTTCGGCCTCGACCGCCTGATCAGCGAGCTGGAGCAGTTCATCGGCGCCGGCGTCCTGCCCTCGGAGACCCTGCGCCGCCTGGCCGCCCGCCTCCGCCAGCACCGGGGCGGGGAGCTCGAGGACGACGCCACCCTCGTCTTCCTGGAGTGGCTGCCGAGTCGCTGAGCTGCGGCGGGGCGGGGGCGTCAGCGGCGGGGGCCGCCGGTCCCGTCGATGAACCGGCTGAGGGGCCCGTCGGCCGGGATCTCGAGCTTCTTGACCAGGTGGACGACGGTGCCCTCCTCCGGCCGGGACTCGAACTTCACCCGGTCGACCAGAGCCGTCAGGAGCGCCAGACCCCGGCCCTGCTCGGCCGAGGCGGGAGCCATGCCCCGGGTGAGGACGGACGAGTCGAAGCCCCGGCCGGTGTCGACGACGCTGATCTCGCACAGGTCGTCGGTCACCTCGAAGTGCACCTCGTACTCGTCGTCGACTCCCGAGTGCCGCACCACGTTGGCGCACGCCTCGGTGAGGGCGAGGGCCACGTCGTCGACATCGGCGGGCACCACCCCGAGCTCGTCGAGGGCGCACACCGCGATGTGCCGGATCACCGGGAGGGTGACGGAGTCTCGGGGCAGGCAGACCCCGAGCTGAATTTTCACGTCTCTCCCCTACCCGCCGTGCGGCGGGGCCGGAACCTTGACCCCGAGAAGTGCGGCCCGGAAAAGGCAAGAGGAGCGGGCCCGTGGGCTCCGCTCCTCTTGCGCTGACCGGGGGGGTCAGGTCTTTGACCTACGGGTTGACGCCGGCGCCCTCGATGGAGTTGCCGATGCTGCTGAACTTCGACGAGGCCTGCTTGCCCAGCTTCGTCAGGGCCACGATGCAGACCACGGCGATGAGGGCGAGCAGCAGGGCGTACTCCACGAGCGCCGCACCACGCTCGCTGCGACGACCGAAGACGGCCCGCAGGTAAGGCGCACAGCTCTTCTGCCAGTAAGCGATCAGGTCCATGGTCTTCCTTCTTGGGTTAGTGCACCCTCGGGCGCAGGAACTCGACTTGTGACAGATGTATCGGCGCGACCTGGCGGTCACTGGATAGGTCTTTCGACCTATTGCCGAAAATTGTCAGGAAGTTGTCGAACTCCCCTGGCTAGGCGCCCTGGATGGAGTTGCCGATGCTGCTGAACTTCGACGAGGCCTGCTTGCCCAGCTTCGTCAGGGCCACGATGCAGACCACGGCGATGAGGGCGAGCAGCAGGGCGTACTCCACGAGCGCCGCACCACGCTCGCTGCGACGACCGAAGACGGCCCGCAGGTAAGGCGCACAGCTCTTCTGCCAGTAAGCGATCAGGTCCATGGTTTTCCTTCTGGTTAGTGCACCCTCGGGTGCAGGAACTCGACTTGTGACAGATGTGTCGGGCACGACCTGGGGTCACTGGATAGGTCTTTCGACCTATTGACCGAGAATTGTCAAGAAGTTGTGTCGAGCTTCCGCTTCCAGGCCGGGCGGAGGAGCGAGGCGGGTCCTCGCTCCTCCGTCGCCGGCGTGGTTTGAGACCGGAGGGCCGGAGCTGCTAGGCGCCCTGGATGGAGTTGCCGATGCTGCTGAACTTCGAGGAGGCCTGCTTGCCCAGGGTGGTCAGGGCGACGATGCAGACGACGGCGATGAGGGCGAGGAGGAGGGCGTACTCCACGAGGGCTGCGCCCCGCTCGCTCCGACGACCGAACAGCGCCCGCAGGTAGGGGGCACAGCTCTTCTGCCAGTAAGTGACGATGTCCATGATGTTCTCCCGTTCTGGTGTGCCCCCGTCCCGGGGCTTTTGGTTACAAGAGATGTATCGGTGGCCCTGTCGCTCCCCTAAATGAGTCATTCGACTCACTTGCCCGCCACCGGACCTGAGGCGACCGCCGCAAATGCCGCCGCCAGTGAACGCGGAAAAGGAGCGAGCCGAAGCTCGCTCCTTTTCGTAAATGGCCGACCGGGGATGATCGGAGATTCAGAGGAGGTCAGGTCGACGAGAGCGAGTTGCCGATGTCCGTGAACTTCGAGGAGGCCTGCTTGCCGAGGGTGGTCAGGGCGACGATGCAGACGACGGCGATGAGGGCGAGGAGGAGTGCGTACTCGACCAGAGCCGCTCCCCGCTCGCTGCGACGGCCGAGGACGGCCCGCAGGTAGGGGGCGCAGCTCTTCTGCCAGTAGGCGACGATGTCCATGTTCTTTCTTTTCCTCCCGTAGTCTTGGCCCCCGTCCCGGGGCTTTTTGGTGACAAGACCTGTATCGGTTTTTGCCCAAAACTCTGAATAAGACGTTCGTATCATTCACTTTCAACTACCGACGGTGCGACGCGAAAAGGGAGCGAGCACGAGGCTCGCTCCCTTCTCATTTGCCCGACCGGGGCAACTTTTCCTACCGATGTGGACCCCTGGGGATCAGTGGCCGCAAACGAAGCATCGGCAGCTCCCCGCGATTCCTGGATAAGCCGTTCGATCCAAACCAACCGCCGACCGGCAGGCGACGAAGGAGCCGTACGCCGGTCGGAACAAGAGGGCAGCCCGCCGCAGGCGGTCCACGCCCTGGTCTTGCCTTGACGGTCAGGCGACGAAGGAGCCGTACGCCGGTCGGAACAAGAGGGCAGCCCGCCGCAGGCGGTCCACGCCCTGGCCTTCGCCCTGGTCTTCGCCTTGTGTTGCCCGCCAGCCACATGGGACCACCTGAGCTGAGGTTCGCCAGGAGCATGGGACCACCCCGTCGCCAGTGATGGGACCACCCGGGCATCCACCAACGCCGGCTTCGCTGCCGGTGGAATCGCCGCCGTCGGTCAGTGGACCAGGAGGACGGCGATGGTGTTCCGGGAGGTGCGTGTGTTCGAGGTACGCGAGATCCTGCGGCTGGGGATGCGGGGTGAGAGCCTGCGAGCCGTCGAGCGGCTGGCGGGGGTCGACCGCAAGACGGTGCGACGGTATGTCGAGGCGGCGACGGGGCTCGGCCTGGTCAGAGACGGCGGGGAGGGCCAGCTCGACGAACAGCTGATCGGCTCGGTGGTCGAGGCGGTGCGTCCCCACCGAAGCGATGGCCACGGCGATGCCTGGCGGGTGCTGGTGGCGAACAACGACCAGATCAAGGCATGGCTGGACTCAGAGCTCACCGTGGTCAAGGTGCATGACCTGCTCACCCGGCGGGGGTGGTGGTGCCCGAGCGAACGCTGCACCGCTATGCCCTGGAGGTGCTCGACCACCGCCGAGGACGAGGGCGCACGGTTCGTGTCGCCGATGGGCGCCCGGGGGACGAGTGCCAGATCGACTTCGGGCGCATGGGCTCACTCTTCGATCCCGACACCGACCGCACCCGGGCCGCCCACGCCCTGATCTTCACCGCCTGTCTCAGCCGGCACAGCTTCGTGTGGGTCAGCTTCACCCAGACCACCCAGGCCGTCATCGAGGGCTGCGAGGCAGCCTGGGCCTTCTTCGGGGGCGTGTTCCGCACGGTGATCCCCGACAACATGTCGGCCATCGTCGACAAGGCGAACCGCCTCGAGCCCCGGCTCAACGTGGCCTTCGTCGAATATGCCCAGGCCCGGGGCTTCGCCGTCGACCCGGCCCGGGTGCGCCGGCCGCAGGACAAGGCCCGGGCGGAGCGGACCGTCCCCTACGTGCGGGCCTCGCAGTTCGCCGGCGAGCACTTCGTCGACCGAGACGACGCCCAGCGAGCGGCCGAGGCGTGGTGCCGGGACAAGGCCGGGATGCGCATCCACGGCACCACCCAGTGCCGGCCGGCGGAGCTGTTCGCCACCGAGGAGAGGCCGCAGCTGCTGCCGGCTCCCACGATGCCCTATGACCTGCCGACCTATCCCCGGCCCAAGGTCCATCCGGACCACCACATCGAGGTCGACAAGGCGCTCTACTCGGTGCCCGGCAACCTGATCGGCCACAACGTCGAGGTCCGGGCCGACCGGGCCCTGGTCAAGATCTTCTTCCGGGGCCAGCTCATCAAGGTCCACGCCCGCACGACCGTCGGTGGCCGGCGGACCGACGACGGCGACCTGCCGTCGGAGCGCACCGCCTACGCCCTGCGCGACATCGAGCACCTCAAGCGCCTGGCCGCCGGCCACGGGCCCGCCGTCGGCGCCTACGCCGCGGCCCTGCTGGACATCCCCCTGCCCTGGACCCGCATGCGCCAGGTCTATGCCCTCCTCGGCCTGGTCAAGCGTTGGGGCGCTGACCGGGTCGACGCCGCCTGTGCCAAGGCGCTGGAGGCCGAGGCCGTCAGCGTGCCGCTCATCGGCCGAATGCTCGAGCGGGCCACCGAGAACGACGCCGGTGCGGAGCCGTCGCCGGGAGCGGCCCCACCCGGGCGCTTCGCCCGAACGCCGAGCACTTCGCGGTCGGCCAGCAGCCGCCCCTCGATGCCGCTGGTGGTGACCGGTGAGCGCGCCGGTGCCCACCATCTCGGCCGAGCTCAAGGGCCTGCTGCGACAGGTCAAGCTCGGGCGCTGCCTCGACACCCTGCCCGAGCGCCCCCTTCGCCCCGGCCTTCACCCTGGCCTTCGCCTTGACGGGCCGGCGACGAAGGAGCCGGCCCGCCGACCGGCAGGCGACGAAGGAGCCGATACGCCGGTCGGAACAAGAGACAGCCCGCCGCAGGCGGTCAACGCCCTGGTCTTGGTCTTTGTCGGGGGGGTGTCGGGGGGCGGAGCCCCCCGACTGTCAGGGCTCCGACGGGGAGAGGCGGATGATGCCCATGCGCACGGCCCGGAGGACGGCCTGGGTGCGGTCACGGGCGTCCAGCTTGGCGTAGATCGACGCCAGGTGGTTCTTGACCGTCTTGACGCTGATGAAGAGCTGGGCCGCAACCTCGGGCAGCGAGAGGCCGTCTGCGAACAGCTGGAGGACCTCCTCCTCCCGGGCGCTGATCACGGGGCCGGGGTGGCTGCCGTTCCCGTTGCCGCTGCTGCTATGGCGGGGGCCCTCGCCGTCGCCCCGCTGCATCTCGACCAACATCGACGAGGCGAGACCGGCGGAAAGGACGCCGTCGTCTTCGGCGGCCATGCGCACGGTGGCCACCACTTCCTCGATGGCGCAGTCTTTGACCAAATACCCGACGGCGCCGGCCTGCAGGGCCCGGGCCATCACGTCGCCATCGGCGTGCATGGTGAGCATCACCACCGCCAGGCCGGGCAGGGAGCCGTGGATGAGCCGGGTGGCCTCCACGCCGTCGAGGACGGGCATGGTGACATCCATGAGGACGACGTCGGGCCGCAGTTCGAGGGCCATGCGGAAGGCCTCGTGGCCGTCGGCGGCCTCGCCCACCACTTCGAAGCCCTGGTCTTCCAGCGAGCGGCGCAGGCCCTCGCGGAGCATCCGGTGGTCGTCGGCGATCAGTAAGCGAATCATGTTCCAGCTCTCAGGGTCGAGGCCATGCGGGCGGGGGCGTTTGCATGGTTGGGGGAGTGGTTGGGGGTGGGCGACGCCGGTGCGGCGGGCGAGTCGACTCGGCATTCGACGAGGGTGCCGACGTAGGGCTCGGACTCCACCAGCAGGGTGGCACCGATGGCGTTGGCCCGTTCCTGCATCCCGGTGAGACCGAAGGAATCGGCTCGACGGGGCGCCTGGGGGGGAAGCCGATGCCGTCGTCGGCCACCGTGAGCTGGGCCGAGTGGCCGTCGCACTTCCAGCGGACGCGGAGGTGCCCCGCCCCGGCGTGGCGCTCGACGTTGCTGATCGCCTCCTGGGCGATGCGCCACAGCTCCCGTTCCTGGACGAGGGGCAGGCGGGCGTCGCTGTCGTGGCGGAAGTCGACGATGACGTCGGTGCGAGCCGCCACCCGCTCGAGGTAGGCCTCCAGGGTGTCGACCAGGCCCCGTTGGTCGGAGACCTCGGCCCGCAGGTCGGAGAGGGTGTCGCGCACCTCGCCCAGCACCGAGCGGACCTCGCTGCGCAGGCCGTCGAGGGAGCTCTTGAACGGCTCCTCGGCCTGGCCCGTCATGCGGTCGAGCTCGAAGGCGACGTAGGCCAGGGATTGGCCGATGCGGTCGTGCATGTCACGGGCGATGCGGGTGCGCTCCTCGTCGGCGCCCATGCCCCGCAGGCGGGCGAACCAGCGGGCGTTGTCCAGGGCCAGGGCGGCCGAGTCTATGAAACCGTCGAGGAGCTGGAGCTCCCGGCGGCCGTAGTGGCCGGGATCGTGGTGTTCGAGGGCCACCAGGCCGACGAGCGCGCCCCGGGCCCGCAAGGGGGCGTAGAGGCCCGACCGGGAGACGAGGGTGGGGCCGAAGCCCTCGCCCGGGGCCAGGCTGACCACCAGGGAGGCGACGCTGCTGCTGGTGGCGGCCCGCAGGGGCGTGGGGAGGGTCTCGTCGGCCAGGGGTCGGGTGGCGACCGCGCCCTCGCTGGCGGCGACGATCCACCGCCCGGTGACGTCGTCGCGGAGCAGGAGGGCGGTGACGTCGCAGTCGATGAGGCTGCGCAGGCGCTCGATGGTGGACTTGGCCACCTGGTCGAGGTTGAGGGAGGCGGGCAGGCTCTGGGCCACCCGGTGGAGGGAGACGAGCAGGTCGTTGGCCTCGGCCAGCTGCGACACCCGGTCGAGGGCCTGCTCGTGGCGCTCCTCGGCCTCGCCGAAGAGGCGGCGGGCGTAGCCGGCGAGAATGGCCACCAGCAGCAGCTCGAGGGCCCACTGGCCGGTCCGGCCCAGGCTCTCGATGGCGAAGTTGGCCTGCTCCAGGTGGCTGGGGATGCCGACGCACAGGACGGCGACGGCGGCGACCCGGACGCCGAGGCCGAAGCCCTGGGCGAATCCGGCCGCGACCACCACGCTCAGCAGGCAGAAGGCAAAGGGTGAGTCCCAGTAGCCGGTGGAGTCGATGGCGAGGACGGTGATGAAGACCTCGACCATGATCGCCAGCGGGGGCAGCGACGTAGCGCTCGACCAGTCGGCGCTGGCCGCGGCCGCGGTCGCCGGGTGGGTGCCCCGCCAGGCGGCGTGGGCGACGAGAACCCCGCCCAGGACCACCACCGACCGGTTGATGGGTCCGTGGACGGCGGCGATGAAGGCGGCGATGGCGAGGATGGCCCAGCGGACGCCGGGCACCAGCGCGGCGAAGGCCGGCTGGTGCCCGGTGCGCCCGGACTCATGGGGTTGCTGGATGTGCGACTCCCTGTCCACCGTCAGGGGGAGAGCGGTGCTCGGGAGCATGTGCCGCGGCCGGTCGGACTACTTCAGGGCCGAGGCGATACCCGACGCTGCCGGCCCGAGGATGACGATCATGATCGCCGGGAAGACGAACAGGATCAGCGGGAACAGCATCTTCACGGGGAGCTTGGCTGCCTTCTCCCGGGCCCACTGCCGGCGCTTCATCCGCATCTCGCCGGCCTGGGTCTTGAGGACCCGGCCGATCGGGATGCCGAGGGCGTCGGCCTGGAGCAGGGCCAGGACCAGGTTGGACAACTCGGGGACGTCGGTGCGGCGCTTGAGGTTGTGGAACGCGTCCCGGCGGGGCAGGCCCAACTCCATCTCGTGGAGGGTGCGGGCGAACTCCTCGGCCAACGGCGAGTTGAAGTGCTGGCAGACGATGGCGATGGCCCCCTCGAAGCCCATGCCTGCCTCCACCGAGATGGCGAGCAGGTCAAGGGTGTCGGGGAGGTCCTTCAGGATCGCCCCCTGGCGCTCCCGTACCTTCCGGGCCAGCCACGAGGCGGGCAGCAGGAGGCCGATGAGCGGGAGCATGATCAGGATCAGCAGGGCCACGCGGGGCGACGGGTTCCCGAGGGCGATGTACATGACCGCGCCCAGGGTGCAGGCGGCGGTGGCGGCCAGCTGCCCGACCACGAACTCCTCGGCCCGCATCGTCCCCGTGAGGCCGGCGAGCAGGAGCTTACGGTGGGTCTGGTCGAGGTAGTTCCGGGGCGTGAGCCGGCCGACCGACGCGGCCAGGCCGGTGCCCAGCGGACGGACGACCCGGACGATGAACGGGTCCTGCAGCTTGCGCTCGAACTCGTCCGTGAACGTGACGTTCTCGTCCAGGTCCTGCAGGTACTTGCCCACGTCGCCGGCGGGACGGGCTCGGGTGAGCCCGACCGCCACCGCGGTCGCCCCGGCGATAGCCAGGAAGACGGGAAGAAGAATCATCAGGCCCATGGCTATACCTCGATCTTTGTCATGCGGAAGATGATGAACGAGCCCATGGCCACCATCCCGGCCGTGCCGATGAGCACGAGCAGCCCGATTCCGTGGAACATCGGCTTCATGTAGTCGGGGCTGACGAAGTTGATGGCGAAGGCCATGAACGGCGCCAGGGCGGTGAGCACCCAGGCCGAGATCCGGCCCTCGGCGGTGAGCACCGCAACCTCGCGGCGCACCTCCTCGCGAGCCCGGATGAAGTCGGCCAGCGTGTGCAGGAGGTCGGCCAGACGGCCACCCACCTGCTGCTGGATGCGGATCGCCTGCACGACCCAGTCCAGGTCGCGGATCTGGAGACGCTGGGCCATGCGGTCGAGGGCGTCGACCACCGGGTCACCCAGGCGGGTCTCCGAGACCAGGCGGGAGAACTCCTCCGACAGCGGCGGAGGCGACTCCTCGCACATCATCTGGATGGCCCGCAGGAACGTGTGCCCGGCCGTGAGTGACGAGGCGATGAGGCCGAGGGCGTCGGGCAGCGCCGCTTCGAACTGCTTGCGGCGCTTGGCGATGCGTTGCTTGACGAGGGTCGAGGCCAGCAGCGGCCCGATGACCAGACCGGCGAGGGCGAAGAACCAGGTCGACGACAGCGCCAGCAGCAGCGCGGCCAGGGCCAGGCTTCCGGCCAGGGTGACGAGGACGAACTCGCCCGGTCGCAACGGGATCCGAGCCCGCTCCAAGGACGAAGCCAGCGAGCCCTTGGAGTCGAACTGGGTGACCATCCGGCCCGCAGCCTGCACGGTGCCCTCGACGAGGGGGCTGAGGTTCTCGGTGACGCCCTCCACCCGGATGTCGCGCTCTCCGTAGGGAAGCTCGAGGATCTCGGCCAGCTGGCGCTGACGGTCACGGGACCGGGAGAAGACGCCGGCCACGACGAGGGCGAGGCCCCCGGCGACGGCCAGGACGGCGAGGATCGTGGTCATTGGGCACGCTCCGCTCGGGCCAGGGTGGACAGGGACGGGATGCGGGCGCTGCGGCTACCACGGGACGCGGCGGCCGAGCCCCCTTGCGCGGGGGCCGCAGTGGGCGCCCGGAAGGCCTTGGCCGGCACTTCGATCCCGTTCTCGGACAGCTTGTCGAGGAACTTGGGCCGCAGGCCGGTGGCCACCAGCTCACCGTTGATGCGACCGTTGTCGCCCCGGGAGAACTGGCGGAACTTGAAGATCTCCTGCAGCAGGATCGTCTCGCCCTCCATGCCCTGGAGCTCGGTCACCGAGGTGACCACGCGCCGGCCGTCGGACAGACGGTCGAGGTGCATGATGATGTTCAGGGCGGAGGTGATCTGCTCCCGGATGGCCTTCACCGGCAGGTCGTAGCCCGCCATCAGCACCATGGTCTCGATGCGGCTGAGAGCGTCACGGGGGCTGTTGGAGTGGACGGTGGTCATCGAGCCCTCGTGGCCGGTGTTCATGGCCTGGAGCATGTCGAGCGACTCGGCGCCACGAACCTCACCGACGATGATGCGGTCGGGACGCATACGGAGGGCGTTGCGGACCAGGTCGCGGATCTTGACCTCGCCTGCGCCTTCGGCGTTGGGCGGGCGGGCCTCCAGGCTCAGGATGTGGGGCTGCTGGAGCTGGAGCTCGGCCGCGTCTTCGATGGTGACGATGCGCTCGCCCTCGGGGATGAACGAGGAGAGCACGTTGAGGTTGGTGGTCTTACCGGTGCCGGTACCGCCGCTGACCAGGATGTTCAGCTTGCCCCGGACACAGGCCTCCATCACGACCGAGAGGTCGAGGGTGAAGGTGCCGAAGTTGATGAGGTCCTTCACCGTGTAGGGGTCGGCGGCGAACTTCCTGATCGTCATGATCGGGCCGTGGATGGCCAGCGGCGGCAGGATGGCGTTGACACGGGAGCCGTCGGGGAGGCGGGCGTCGACCATGGGCGACGACTCGTCGATGCGACGACCGACGGCGGAGACGATCTTCTCGATCACGTGCCGGTACTGCTGCTCGTCACCGAAGGCGGCCCCGGTGTGGTGCAGCTTGCCGTCGCGCTCGATCCAGATGTCGTCGTAGTTGTTGCACATGATCTCTGTGATGGACGGGTCCTGCAGCAGCGGGTCGAGCGGCCCGTAGCCGAGGGTGTCCTGGATCATCTCCTGGAGGAAGGTGCGCCGCTCCCGGGGGGAGATCTTGACGTCCTCCCGCGAGATGATGCGGTCGAGGGCGGCCTTGACCTCGTTGGTGAGGCCCTCGGGGGTGAGGCCGTGGACCTTGGGGGCCACCTCGGCCAGGACCAGCTCCCGGACCTTCTTCTTGGATGCGTGCCATGAGGCGGCCGACGTGGTTCCCGCCCGCCGGGCGGTAACGGTCTGGCTGGTCTCGGTCGGACGGGTGGTCACCCGCCGGCGGGCGGTTTCGCCGGAGGTCAGAGACGACCGGGATGAGGAAGCCGCTCGTTCCTGGTCCTCCAGGGCTGCGAGCTTGTCTGAGAGTTTCACGGTCCTCCCTTAAGAGCCGGTCGATTGAGGAGTCAGGTGGAAGATGCGGCTGAACAGGCCGGCCTTGCGCGCCGCGCCGGGCTCGGTGAAGGTGGGCACCCGGGACTGCAGGCCCTCGGGCAGGAGAGGGGCCATGCCGGCCGCCATCCGCTTGCTGACTTCGGAGTTGGGGTTGAAGGCCAGGATGGGCGTCCCGACGTTCACCGACTTGCTGACCTCGCGGGCGTAGGGGAGCACCGAGCTGAAGCCCTGGGCGAACAGCTTGGTGATCTGGTCGACGTCGATTCCGACGTCCTTCTCCGCCTTGTTGAGGATGAGCTTGACGTTCTCCGAGGGGATCTTGAGCTTGTCCATCGTGTTCAGGAACACGCCCATGTTGCGGACGCTGGGCAGGTCCATGGTGGCCATGATGTAGAGCTCGTCGGAAAGGTCGAAGGCGGCCAGCACGATCTCGGTGAGCGCCGCCGGCGTGTCGACCACGACGTAGTCGAACTTGGCCCGTACCGCCTCGATCACCCGAGCCACGTCGGCCGGGTGGATCCGGTCGGCGTCGGAGGGGTCCTTCGGGGCGGCCAGCACCTGCACGCCGCTGTCGTGGGCGACCACGTATTCGGCCACGTGGGCCTCGAGGTCGGCATCGTCCTGTTCCTCACGGGCCAGCAGGTCCGAGATGGTGTAGCGGGGCCGGAGGCGCAGAGCGGTGCTGACCTCGCCGAACTGCAGGTCGAGGTCGATGATGCAGGTGCGCTTGCCGGTGTGCTGGTGGAGGAAGTAGGCGAGGTTGGTCGCGTAGAACGTCTTGCCGCAGCCGCCGGTGGCGGAGGCGACGGTGAACACCGTCCCCTGCTTGCCGTGACCGGGTGCGGCCCCGACACCTGCGGGGGCGCTGCTCATCCGGGGCCGGCTGACACCCACCGCACGCTCGATGGCGTCGTGGAGCATCCGGTCCGACACCGGGAGCTGGAGGAGATCCAGCGCCCCGGTGCGGACGATGTCACGGAGGGCGGCATCAGGCCGCTTGTCGAACGCGAGCAGGAGGCTCATGGCCGGGGACTCGTCGTGCAGCGCCTGCATTCGAGCGAGTCCGGCCTTGGTCCCGACGGTGGGCCCGGCGATCATCACGTCGAACGGACCGCTGCTGGCGATGACCTCGTTCACAATGGCCAGGCGGTCGCAAGGGACCACCTCGGGGCGGGGCCGGAGGTCTCCGGCCACCCCCCGGACCTGGTCAGCCAGGTCCGGTTCCTTTTCGACTACGAGGATCTTCGGGTTTCGCACGTGTACCCCTTACAGGGCCCGGAGGGCGTCGCCCACGCTGGAGCCGGGGGTCTCGCCGACGGCGGGAGCGTCCTTGCTCACGAGGGAGAAGTACAGCGACTCGAAGCTGGTCAGGTAGACGAGGCGCTCGGCCTCGACCGGGGAGACGGCCAGCAGGTAGACGAGACCGGTGCCACCGGGCGCGCCCGGGGTGGCGGCGAGGGTCGTGCCGTTGACGTTGAGGACCTCGGTGTTCTGCATGATCAGCTTGACGCTGGAAGCGCCGGCCTGGTCGGGGGAGGCCTTGACGACGCCGTAGATGTTGATGCGGTCACCGGCACCGGCGAACCCGGCCACACCGGGGACGTTGGCCAGCTCGAGGGCGAGGGCGGTCTTGCCGTCGGGGATCTTCAGGGTGCCGATACGGGTCTGCGTCTGCTGGAACTGGTCGGACGTGATGATCTGGCCCTCGGGCACGCCCAGGATGGCGGAGCGGCCGGCGAGCTGGGTCGGGTCGGTCAGGGCGTTGAGGGGCTTGACCGAGTCGGCCACGACCTTGCTCTTCACGAAGCCGTTGTTGGCCGCGTCGGCACCGTTGGTACCGGCGGGGATGGGCTTGGAGGCCACGAGCACGGCGACCTTGCCGGACCCGGCGACAGGCGTGTCGTCGCCGTTGTCGCGCAAGATCAGGAAGGTGGCCATCGCGCCGACGATGAAGACGGCGAGGCCGAGGGTAACAATCACGTTTGAGCGCTTAGCCATTGGGTTATCGGCTCCTGGTCGGGGTTCTTGGTAGGGCGTCTGTCGTTCCGCCCACGTAGTTGTCGGCCGGCTTTCCGCCGATCTGTAGCCGGATTTCCGTAACGCGCCCTCAAGCTGCGGCGGTTTCGATCCGATACGTCATCCGTACCGACCGATCAGGGCCCAGCCACTGGGGATGAGGAGCTCACCGTGAGTGACAGCCGTAGATCCGCGCCGCCCGCGCGGTTCCGTCGTGGGGACGAGTCCGGGGCGGCGCTCGTCGAGTTCGCCCTGGTTGTCGGCCTGTTCGTCTTCATCCTGTACGGGTTGATCTCCTTCGGGATGATCCTCGCCCAGAAGCAGAAGATCACCAACGCCGCCGCCGAGGCGGCTCGTTCGGCGGTCGGTGAGTCCAGCGATCTCAACGCCATCAACGTGGCCACCGCCCGGGTGACGAAGCTCCTGGGCGCTCCCGGCAGCTACAAGATCGGGCCCGACCCCGCCGGCAAGCCCACCGTCACTGCCTGCACCGCGCCTGCGGTCGGCTCCTGCATCACGGTGACGATCACCTACGACTACAAGAACCACCCGATCGTCCCGCCCGCCCCCGGCCTCGGCCTGGTCACCCCGAACACGTTCTCGTCGACCGCGGTGGTGCAGTACAAGTGAGCGTCCCCAAGCGACTCGACTTGTTCCGCCGGATGGGCCAGCCCCGTGAGGAGCGGGGGGCCATGCTCGTCCTCGCCGCCACCGGCCTCGTCCTGGCCATGATCTTCACCGCCTTGGCCGTCGACATCGGGTTCCTGGCCGCCGACAAGCGGACCAACCAGAAGATCGCCGACATGGCCGCCCTCGACGCCTCCCGCAACCTGAACAACATCCAGTTGCTGGCCGAGGCGAGCGTGCTGCGCAACGGGTTCGTCAAGGACGTCAAGCACACCGTCTTCGCCGAGCTGGTCGCGCCCGACGGCGCCGGCGACTACGTGCCCAGCGCCTCCGGCAAGTTCGTGCGGGTGACGATCAAGTCGCCCCGCAAGCCCTTCTTCCCCTTCGTCAGCCAGAACGAGCGCACCGTGACGGCCCGCGCCGTCGCCGGCGGTGAGCCGGAGGCCGAGATCTCGGTCGGGTCGACGCTGGCGTCACTCGACCTCCAGCAGTCCGCCCTCGACGCCATCCTGGGCCCGATGCTGGGGCTCTCGGCGGCCAACCTGAGCGCCGTCAGCTACAACGGCCTGGCCAGCGGCAACGTCGACCTGCGGGCCCTCCAGACCAACCTGCTGGCCATGGGTTACGGCGTGGGGACGACCGAGCAGCTGCTCGACACCAAGATCCGAGCGGCCGACCTGCTGACCGCCACCGCCCAGGCCCTCGGCCAGAAGACCCCGCCCGACACGGTGGCGCTGCTGGAGCTCAACAAGATCCCCATCCCCCTGATCCCGAACCTGAAGACGGTCGCCCTCGGCAGCCTCATCAGCCTGTCCCAGCCGGGCAGCGACTCGGCGCTGGACGCCAAGCTCAACGCGTTCGAGCTGGTCAACGGCACCGCCCAGGTGGCCAACGGGACCAACTTCGTGAACGTCCCCGGGATCAGCGTCAACATCCCCGGCGTGCTTCCGAACTCGGTGTCCGTCGGCCTGCGGGTGATCCAGCCCGCCCAGCGGGCCAAGGGCCCGGTCAACGCACCCCTCTACAACACGATCGCCAAGACGTCGCAGGTGGAGCTGCAGGTCAAGCTCAACCTGGCGCCCCTGGGCCTCAACGTGCTCTCGACCACCCTGAACTTCTCGGCGGCGGAGGGCAAAGCCACGCTCAAGGAGATCGACTGCGCCGCGCCGAGCATCGACATCACCGGCCAGACGAGCGCGGCGACCATCTCCGGCAGCGTGGTGGGCACCCTCCTCGGCATCCCGCTGCTGGGCACCCTCAACGTGAACGGCACCATCGCCGCGGCCTCGTCCGCCGACCGCACGTTCATGTACCCGAACCAGTTCCTGCCGCCCGTCGGGGGGGCGCCGCCGTTCTCGTACCACGTGGGCGTGGCCAACGTCGGCCTGGCGCCGATCTTCCCACCCGGCCTGCAGCTCAGTGGCACGGGCGCCCTCGGGCTCCTGGTCGGAGCGGTGGAGCCGGTGCTGGAGACAGTCGTCACGGTCCTCGACAGCGCCCTGGTACCCACCCTGGGGCCGATCCTGGACGTGCTCGGTCTCGACCTGGCCGGGGCCGACTTCAGCGCCGTCGACATCTTCGACCCGCCGCCCAGCTGCAGCTCGACCAAGCTGGTCAAGTAGGCGGTTCTCGTCTGGTGAAGCACCCGGGCCGGCTCGCCTAGCTCCCGCTACTAGCCTGCCCGGGTGCTTCGTCATGTCGCCGTGTTCCGCTGGGTCGAGGGCACCTCGGCCGCCGATGTCGAGGCCTTCGCCTCGGGGCTGGCCGGGCTACCGGCTCTGATCCCCTCGATCCGGTCGTACCGGTTCGGGCCCGACGCCGGGCTGGGCCTGTCGGCCAACGCCGACTACGCGGTGGTGGCCGACTTCGACGACGTGGAGGGCTACGCCACCTACGCCGCCCACCCCGCCCATCAGGACGTGATCGTGCGGCTCCTCCGGCCCCTGGTGGCCGAACGGCTGTCGGTGCAGTTCACGTGTCCGCCGCCGGACGAGAGATCGGGGCCGACCGCAGGAAGCCCATGATGTCGTCGGAGCGGTAGAGGTTGTGGGTGGCCGGGTGCTGCGGCGCCTTGCCCACCACCACCCCGTCGTCGCGCACGCTCCAGAAGCCCTCGTAGACCTGCTTGGGCCGGTGGGGGTCGGTGATGTAGTGCGGCACCTGCTCGGCCCCGTCGAGGAGCGCCCGGGAGGCGGCCCACGACGGCTCGTCGAGGAAGAGCACGATGCGGGGATCGAACGCCTCCATGGCCCGAGCCACCCTCTCCGGCTGACCGCCGGCGGGCAGGAGAGTGGTGAGGGCGAGGGCCTCGGTGGCACCCCATCGGGGCTCTCGGAGCCGGAAGAGCGCCACCGCCCACTGCCGCACCTCGGGCCAGAAGCCCATGGGGTCGGGGTAGTAGTAGCCCTGGTGGGGCGTGCCGAGGGTGAGCGGCCGGTCCTGCCAGGTGACGAGCGGGTCGCGCCACACCGGCTCCTTGTTGGTGACGAGGAGGAGCCAGGCGTTGAGGCTGCCGGGGGCGTTGGGCGGCCAGTCGCCCACCCGCTCGACCAGGGCCTTGGTGGCCCGCTTGCCCTGGGCCCGCGCCGCGTCGAGCCGCTCCTCGGGATTGGCCGAGAACAGCTTGACGTCACCTCTATGACGGCGGGCGTCGGTACGTATGAGGCCGATGATACGGTCGGCCGGCGATGCTCGTGGTCGGTCTGACGGGTGGCATCGGGTCCGGGAAGTCGACCGTGTCGTCGTTGTTGACCGAGCGGGGGGCGTTGGTGGTCGACACCGACGTCGTCGCCCGCCAGGTGGTCGCTCCTGGAGGCCCGGCCTACGACGCCTTGGTCGACCGGTTCGGCCCGACTTTGGCGTCCGACCGGCGGGCGCTGGCCGGCGTGGTGTTCTCCGACCCCTCGGCGCTGGCCGACCTCAACGCCATCGTCCATCCCGCCGTCCGGGAGGAGGTGGCCCGGCGGATGGCCGAGCTCCGCGACGATGGTGCCGACGTGGTCGTGCTGGCGGTTCCGCTCCTCGTGGAGACGGGCGGCGCCTACGGGGTGGACGCGGTGGTGGTCGTCGACTGCCCGGAGGAGATCGCCGTCCGGCGGCTGGTGGAACAACGGGGCATGGACGAGGCCGACGTCCGTCGCCGGATGGCCGCCCAGGCGTCCCGCGACGAGCGCACCGCCATCGCCGACGTCGTCATCCACAACGACTCGTCCATGGACGACCTCGAAGCCCAAGCCGACGAAACCTGGGAATGGATCCAAGCCCTCCTCTCCGGGACCGAGCCCGAGCCCGAGGACGACGACACCGACTGAGCGAACTGGTGACACTTACAGCCCTCACAGGGCTGTAACCGTCACCGGTTGGAGTCAGGCGGCGGCGGCGGACTCGAGCAGGCGGCGGAGCTCGGACACGACCCACCCCGGCCTCTCGACGAGGTCCGTCCACGTGAAGCGGACGACACGCCAGCCGGCGCGGCTGAGCTTCCGATCCCGGGCTGCGTCGGCCTCGAGGTCGAGCTTCGACGAGTGGTGCCGGTGGCTGTCGAGCTCGATGAGCAGGCGGGCGGGCGGATAGGACACGTCGACCCTGCCAATCCACGCCTCCTCGTCGCCGACATCGAGCTGCCGGACGGGTTCGGGCAAGCCTGCCTCCCGGACGAGGTCACGGAAGCGGGCCTCGGTCTCACTCGCCGGCGGGATGTAACCCTCGGAGCGATCGGCCAGGAGCAGCCGAAGGACGGCCGTGCCCTTCCGGCCCCGGCTGGCGAGGTCGGAGAACGCGGCCTGCAGCGTGCCCGGCGTCGCGATACCCATGGCCAGGCAGTTGTCGAGTGCCCTTTCGGTCTTCCCCGGGTGGAGCACGCCGGCCAGATCACACAGCGTCCGGGCCACTCGGGTGGTCACAATGCCCTCGACGACGGTGAGATGGTGCGCCGGGAACGGTCTCCATCGGTGAACAATGTCGCCCTCGGCACGGTGGCGCCGGTGGCGAGGGGTGGTGACTTCGACCGGGCCTCGACGGTCGAATCCCGGAATCCTGAGAAGAGCAGCTGCCGACCGATGGGAGGCGGCCGCGGCCGGACCCGCCGCGAACGTCAGGGCAATCAGGCGCTGCTCCCAGCTGCGGTGACTGCCCGCGATCCGATACACCCCCCGACCCAGGCCCTCCCATCGCCCAGTGTCCAGCAGGTGCTGGATCTGGTCCGGCGTGAGTCCGCATCCCATCGCTTGGTCAAAAGTGAGGACGCCGTGCTGCTTTTCAGCCATTTCAACGATGTTTCGAGTCATGTTGCATGTTGCCAGTCTTCAGACCCCCTCGCAACCGGTGACAGTTGACCGCCCCATGTGCGGCCAACCGTCCCCAGTTCGGGAGGTGTTCGCAATCGGTGACAGTTGACCGCCCTAGGTGCGGCCAACCGTCACCGGTTCGGCGTTGGTTGAGTTCCTAACTCACGTCAAGGGCTCGCCGGCAAGCGAAGATGACTCCGTGATTGTTCTGCCACCGCGCCTCGATGACGAACTCCGCCTCTTGACGGGTCGAGCGATGCTGGGAGAGGCGAGACCCGATGAACTCGTTGATTTCGCTTGCGCTCTCCTCGTGGCGGACGTTGACGTTCCCTCAGCTGTCGAGCTAGCCGGCAAGCCATACGACGTGGAGATGAGGGATGCCGAGCCGCTGTTCCGCCAGATCGTCGAGGACCTCGGTCGGCCACCCATGCCGAGGGTCGAGGCGGCGTGGGTTGTGGCGCGGAAGATCGCGCAGCAGCTGTCTGCTAACAGCATCCCCGCTGCCGTCGGAGCCAGGATGCTGTGGAGCCTTTGGTGGGATTGCGGCAACCCCGAGGAGATTGGTGCCTTCGTCCAGCTGTTGGACGCGTGGGACGAGCGGCTACCGAACGAACGAGCGGACCTCGAGAGCGAGATACGGCAGCTTGCTCCAGCCGTCATTCTGGCCGCAGACCGAGCGGTCGGCTCTCACGACTGAAGCTGGCGGTAGTCCTCTAACAGTGGCGTCCTTCGGCTTGGCTATGAGTCAGGCGACGTGGGCTTCAGGGATAGCGTTCGCGGTGGGTGGGTCGGACGCCGGAGCGGCCTTGGTCGACTCCTTTCTGCCCCGACCCGCCCGCTTCATCTGCTGGGCCCTGCCGGCGCGCTTGCGGGCGGCCCGGACTTCCGCCGAGACCTTGTAGCGCTCGGAACAGATCTTGCGTCCCTCGGCCTCGGTGATCTCGGTCCCGTCGACGTCTCGCAGCACGTAGCGCTCGCCCCGGCGCCAGCAGGCGGCGATGCGGGTCACCAGCACCGAAGCGATGCTGCACACGGCCGAGATGTGGTGGCGGCCCTCGTCGACCACCAATCGGTGATAGCGCTGAGCCAGGGTGGGGTCGGCCCTGCGGGCAAGGTCGGCGGCCAGGAACAGCGCCTCCCGCAGCCCGGGGTCGCCAGCCTTGGTCAGGCCCTTGTGGCTGTTCTTTAGGCCCGACTGGTCGATCTTGGGCACGATCCCGGTGAAGGAACGGACCCCGGCCAGGTTGGCGAAGCGGTCGGGATCGCCGAGGCGTCCCAGGATTCCCGACGCCAGCGTCACGCCGATGCCGGGACACGACGCCACGATGCCCTTGGGGTCGCGCCTCCTCGTAGAGGGCCTCGTTGCGGTCGTCCATGGCTGCGATCTCGGCATTGAGGTGGCGCAGCAGCCGCACCTCGGTGGCGATGTCGGCCGCCAGCTCCTCGAAGTCCAGGCCACCGCCCCTCCACAGTTCGATCGATTCGTCCGCCGCGACTAGCAGGTCGTCGGCCTTGGATTCCCGCCACGCCCCCCGACTGGCCCGGATGAGCAGCGTCGACAGCCGCTTGCGGCCCAGCTTCTTCAGCGCCCGGGGATCGGCGAAGCGCTCCAGCACGGCCAAGGAGCTCTTGTTGTAGTCGCCGGTGCCGAGCACGTCGCCCCACGCCGGGCCCAGCAACTCGACCAGGGCGTCGAGGCGCTGGGCGGTGGCCGTGCGGCGCTTGACCAAGCTCGAGCGCAGGCGCACGGCCCGCAACAGGGGCTGGGCCGGGCCGAGGTGGTCGATCGGGCGCAGCCCGTCGGGGTGCAGCAGCGGGAGGCGGGCCAGGATGCGGGAGTCGAGGCGATCGGTCTTCGTGTGCTTGTTGTAGTAATCCCGCAGGTCAGCGGACTGCTCGGGCGGCACCATCACCACCTTCGCCCCCTTGGCCCGCAGCCACGCCGCCAGCGGCACCCAGGCGTTGCGGGTGGGCTCCAGCACCACCGTCACGTGGGCACCGTCGGGGATCTTCGCCCACAGCCGCTCCAGGTCCGCCGCACCCGTCCGGAACCGCCACCCCGACCACAGGAACTCGCCGGCGGCATCGGCGCAGCTCGCCTGGTGGTCGGACCGGCAGGCCACGTCGATGCCCACCCTGATCATCTCTGCCACTCAGCCTCCTTCGTCATCGATCCATGCCGGTCCCTCCAGTGCCGGCCGCACACGTTCCGCAGGTTGTGTCCATCCGGACATTCCATCAGCAGGGGTCCGTCACGCCGCCGGCCCCGGGTTCCTGAACAGGGATGCACGTGTGCCGAGGGGTTCGTCCGATCCGACGATCAACGTTGAGGAGTCGACCAGTTGGCCGCTCCGGTCGCAGTCCGAGCCGAACCAGAAGAACCGACCCGGCGAACCCTACGAAGGCCGACCACCGAGGTGGCGGACCCTACGACGGAACCTAAATGCCACTCAGCCTCCTTCGTCATCGATCCATGCCGGTCCCTCCAGTGCCGGCCGCACACGTTCCGCAGGTTGTGTCCATCCGGACATTCCATCAGCAGGGGTCCGTCACGCCGCCGGCCCCGGGTTCCTGAACAGGGATGCACGTGTGCCGAGGGGTTCGTCCGATCCGACGATCAACGTTGAGGAGTCGACCAGTTGGCCGCTCCGGTCGCAGTCCGAGCCGAACCAGAAGAACCGACCCGGCGAACCCTACGAAGGCCGACCACCGAGGTGGCGGACCCTACGACGGAACCTAAATGTCGTAGGGGCGTCGTACGCTTGGGGGGATGCCTCCCTTCAGGGTTGTGAGCGACTTCGAGCCGGGCGGCGACCAGCCCAAGGCCATCGAGGGGTTGGCGCGGGGGATCAAGCGGGGCGACCGGTTCCAGACGCTGCTGGGCATCACGGGGAGCGGGAAGTCGGCCACCATCGCCTGGACGATCGAGGCGGTGCAGAAGCCCACGCTCGTCATCGCGCCCAACAAGTCGCTGGCGGCCCAGCTGGCCAACGAGTTCAAGGAGTTCTTCCCCGACAACCGGGTCGAGTACTTCGTCTCCTACTACGACTACTACCAGCCCGAGGCCTACATCCCCTCGAGCGACACGTACATCGAGAAGGACTCGTCGATCAACGACGAGATCGACCGCCTCCGCCACTCGGCCACCTCCGGACTGCTGGCGAGGCGGGACGTGATCGTGGTCGCCAGCGTGTCGTGCATCTACGGCCTGGGCTCCCCCGAGGAGTACGCCACCCAGGTCCTCCGCCTCCAGCCGGGCGAGGAGCACGCCCAGCGGGCCATCCTCGGCCGGCTGGTCGACATGCAGTACGAGCGCAACGACGTGAACTTCGTCCGGGGCAAGTTCCGGGTGCGGGGCGACACCATCGAGGTCTTCCCCGCCTACGACGAGATGGGGGTGCGCATCGAGCTGTTCGGCGACGAGGTCGAGCGCATCAGCCGGGTCGACCCCATCACTGGCGAGATCATCGCCGACATCAAGGAGCTGGAGATCTTCCCCGCCACCCACTACGTCGCGGGCGAGATGCGGATGAAGCGGGCCATCGTCCAGATCGAGGAGGAGCTCCAGCACCGGCTGAAGTGGTTCGAGAACGAGGGCAAGCTGCTCGAGGCCCAGCGCCTGCGCATGCGCACCCAGTACGACCTGGAGATGATGCAGGAGGTCGGCTTCTGCAACGGCATCGAGAACTACTCCCGCCACATCGACGGTCGGCAGCCGGGCGAGGCCCCCAACACCCTCCTCGACTTCTTCCCCGACGACTTCCTCCTCGTCATCGACGAATCCCACGTCACCGTGCCCCAGCTCCACGGCCAGTACGAGGGCGACCGGTCCCGGAAGGAGACGCTCGTCGACCACGGTTTCCGCCTCCCGTCGGCGGCCGACAACCGGCCCCTGCGCTTCGACGAGTGGTACGAGAAGGTCAACCAGTGCATCTTCTTGTCGGCCACACCCTCTCCGTACGAGATCTCCCAGTCGAGCCAGGTGGTCGAGCAGGTGGTGCGGCCCACCGGGCTCACCGACCCCGAAATCGTGGTCAAGCCCACCAAGGGCCAGATCGACGACCTCATGGAGCAGATCAAGGTCACCGTCGACCGGGGTGACCGGATCCTGGTCACCACCCTCACCAAGAAGATGGCCGAAGACCTCACCGACTACTTGCTCGAGCTGGGCGTCCGGGTCCGGTACCTGCACAGCAACGTCGACACCGTCCAGCGCATCGAGATCCTCCGCGACCTGCGGCTGGGCGAGTTCGACGTCCTCGTCGGCATCAACCTCCTGCGGGAGGGGCTCGACCTGCCCGAGGTCAGCCTGGTGTGCATCCTCGACGCCGACAAGGAGGGCTTCCTCCGCAGCGAGACGTCGCTCATCCAGACCATGGGCCGGGCCGCCCGCAACGTCGACGGCCAGGTGATCATGTACGCCGACAAGGTCACCGACTCCATGCAGCGGGCCATCTCCGAAACCAACCGTCGCCGGGGGGTGCAGGAGGCCTACAACCTCGAGCACGGCATCGACCCCCAGACCATCCGCAAGGCGGTCACCGACATCCTCGCCACCCTGCGCCCGGAGGGTGACGGCAAGTCCCCGATGCCCGGGAAGGACCGCCGCTCCCGCCGCCGCGACCGCCCCCGCTCCGACTTCTCCGAGCTACCCCGCGAGGAGCTGGCCCGCCTCATCCAGACGCTGGAGGAGGAGATGAAGGACGCCGCCGCCGACCTCCGCTTCGAGTACGCGGCCCGCCTGCGCGACGAGGTCCACGACCTCAAGCGGGAGTTGAAGGAGATGGAGGAAGGGCTCAGGCCGGCTCCCGCCTGAGCCGATACCTACTGGGTGACGATGGGCGCGGCGACGGCCGCCACCGCGGGAGCAGCCGCGTGACCCTCGTAACCGATCCCCCCGCCGGCCCCGACGACACGACCGGCGCGTCGACGCCGACGCCGACGCCAATGCCCTACGGACGGCTCCGGCGGATGTGGAACCGGCCCCTGTGGACCCACGTGGCCGCCCTCGGTCTCGTCCTGGTCGCCCTGGTGGCCGTGGTCGGCACCGGGGCCAGCTTCTCGGCCGACGAGGGCGCCGCCATCACCCAGGCCCGCTCCCTGGCCCGGGGCGACGGGTGGATCGTCGAGCACCCCCTTCCCCAGGTCGACCCCGAGGGCGCCTACTACCCGCTCGAACTGTCGGCCGAGGGACCGCGAGGCATCGCCCCCTTCGCCAAGCACCCTCTCTACGCGCTCGTCCTGGCCGGGGCCCACAAGGTTGGGGGCATCAACGCCATGGTGGCGCTGTCCCTGCTCGGGACGCTGGCCGCGGCGACTCTGGGGGCGGCCCTGGCCTCCCGGATCGGCGGTCCCGGACTGGCTCGGCCGGCGCTGTGGGCCCTCGGCCTGGCCTCGCCCCTGCTGTTCGACGGCTACCTGGTGATCGCGCACACCATCGGCGCGGCCCTGGCCGCGGCCGCGGTGCTGGTGGCGGCGGTCGCCATCCAGCGACGAAAGCCGCGGCTGGCCCTCGCCGTCGCCCCCCTCGTCGCCACCGCGGTGCTGTTCCGCACCGAGGCGCTCCTGTTCGGCGTCGCCCTGGCGGTGGCGGCCGGCCTGCTCGCCCTGCGGGGGCGAGGCCCCGCCGCCAACCGGTGGACGACAGCCCTGGTCGCGGGCGCGTCCCTGGCCGGAGCGGGTGCGGCCGCGGTCGGCGAGCGACTGTGGGCGGCCGCCATCCTCGGCGGGACGGTGAGCAGCACCGGTGGTGGGCCCTCCGGCTTGGCCGACGTCGGCTTCCTCGACGCCCGCATGCACGGTTTCGTCATCACGTGGCTCCGACCGAGCTACAACGGCGGAACCGTCGACCTCGCCTTGATCGTGATGACCGCGGCCCTGGCCCTGGCCGTGTTCGCCGCCCGCCGCCATCCGGGTGACGACCGGCCGGTGCGCCTGTTGGCGGTGGTGGCCGCCGTCGCCGCCGGGTTCGCGCTCGTCTCGGGGTCGACCGCCATCGTTCCCGGCCTCCTCGTCGCCTGTCCGCTGGTCCTCGTCGGCCTGCTCTGCCTCGGCCGGGCCCGTCCCGGCGACGGCGGCGACCGCGACGGCGACGAAGATGGCGTCGGCGGCGGCTCACCGTCCCGGTCGGACGCCACGCTCGCCTTCGGCACCTTCGTCGGGTTCGCCCTGGCCGTCATCGCCACCCAATACGCCACCGGGGGGTCGGGGGAGTGGGGCGGCCGCTACTTCGCCATCGGGCTCCCGATCCTGATCCCGGTGTGCCTGCTCCACCTGCGCCGGGTCGGACACAGCCTGTCGACCGACACCCGCCGGGTCGCCGCCGCCGGGCTCCTGGTGTGCGCCGTGTGCCTGTCCGCCATCAGCATCGGCGGCCTCCGCCACACCCACCAGTTCTCCGGTCGGCTGATGGAGGCCGTCGACCGAACGGCCCAGACCACGGGTGAGCGGCCGGTGATCATCGCCAACGGGCCGGGTCGGCCCCGCGCCGCGTGGGCCACGTTCGATCGCCAACGGTGGCTGCTGGTCGACCCCGACCGCGACGTCACCGACCTTCTCGACCGCCTCCGAGCGGCGGGCATCCAGCGAGTGACGGTGATGTCCGGGCCGACGTCGCCCGATCTCACCGAGAACCTCGGCGACGGGATGCGTGTGGTGACCGTGGACGAGTGGGCCAAGTCCCATCGATGGACCGTGGCCGTCATCGACCTCGGCTGAGCCGCCCCGGACCGACCTGACCGACCGGAACTGACCCACCCTGGCGGTACCCTCGCGAGGGTGTCTGACAGGCTTGTGATTCGAGGTGCCAGGGAGCACAACCTCAAGAACGTCTCCGTCGACCTGCCCCGCGACAAGCTCATCGCCTTCACCGGCCTGTCGGGATCGGGCAAGTCGTCCCTCGCCTTCGACACCATCTACGCCGAGGGGCAACGTCGTTACGTGGAGTCGCTCTCCGCCTACGCCCGCCAGTTCCTGGGCCAGATGGACAAGCCCGACGTCGACTTCATCGAGGGCCTGTCGCCGGCGATCTCCATCGACCAGAAGTCGGCGTCCCGCAACCCCCGGTCCACCGTCGGGACGATCACCGAGGTCTACGACTACCTGCGGCTCCTCTACGCCCGCATCGGCGTGCCCCACTGCCCGAAGTGCGGGGCGGTGGTCGAGCGGCAGACCCCCCAGCAGATCGTCGACCGTGTCCTCCAGCTGCCCGAGGGCACCCGTTTCCAGGTGCTGGCGCCCGTGGTCCGGGGCCGCAAGGGCGAGTACGAGGGGCTGCTGGCCGACCTGGCCGGGCAGGGCTATGCCCGAGCAAGGATCGACGGCGAGCTGGTGGAGCTGTCGACCGTGGCCGCCGGGGCGGGGGCGGGGGCGGGCGCCGAGGGCCGCCTGGCCCGCTACGAGATGCACACCATCGAGGTGGTGGTCGACCGGCTGGTGTTGCGGGAGGGCATCGAGCGGCGCCTCACCGACTCGTTGGAGACGGCCCTGCGCCTGGCCGAAGGCGTGGCCGAGGTCGAGATCGTCGGCCGGGCCAGAGATGGCGGCGAGGAGGGCGCGGAGAACGAGCTCCTCACCTTCAGCCAGCACCTGGCCTGCCCCAACGACGGCACCTCGTTCGACGAGCTGGCGCCCCGCAACTTCTCCTTCAACTCGCCCTACGGTGCCTGTCCCAAGTGCGACGGCCTGGGTACCCGCTACGAGGTCGACCCCGACCTGGTCGTCCCCAATCCCGACCTCACCATCGACGAGGGCGCCATCGCCCCCTGGGCGGGAGCCAAGGGCGAGTACTTCCACCGGGTGGTGGCGGCGGTGGCCGAGGCCTACTCCTTCCGGGTGACCACCCCGTGGAAGAAGCTCACCCCGGCCCAGCAGAAGGTCCTGCTCTACGGGTCGGGCACCAAGCAGCTTCACGTCCAGTACCGCAACCGCTACGGGCGCACCCGGTCGTACAACACCCAGTACGAAGGGGCCGTCCCCTACCTGCAGCGGAGGCACTCCGAGGCCGAGTCCGACTACATGCGGGAGCAGATCGAGGGCTACATGCGGGAGGTGCCGTGCGCCACATGCGGCGGGGCCCGGCTCAAGCCCGAGTCGCTGGGCGTCACCGTGGGCGAGCTCAACCTCCACCAGCTGTGCGACCTGTCGATCGCCAAGTCGGCCGACTACCTGGCCGCCCTCGAGCACACCCTGTCGCCCCGCGACCGGATGATCGCGGAGCGGGTGGTGCGCGAGGTCAACGCCCGCATGCGCTTCCTGCTCGACGTGGGCCTCGACTACCTCACCCTCAACCGCTCGGCGGGCACGCTGGCCGGTGGCGAGGCGCAGCGCATCCGCCTGGCCAGCCAGATCGGATCAGGGCTGGTGGGAGTGCTCTACGTGCTCGACGAGCCGTCGATCGGGCTCCACCAGCGCGACAACCACAAGCTCATCGACACCCTCATCCGCCTGCGCGACATCGGCAACACCGTGATCGTGGTCGAGCACGACGAGGACACCATCCGCATCGCCGACCACGTGGTCGACATCGGGCCGGGGGCCGGGGAGCACGGCGGCGAGATCGTCGTGTCGGGCTCGTTCGACGACCTGATCGCCACCGAGCGGTCGATCACCGGCCAGTACCTGGCCGGCGTCCGCACCATCCCGGTGCCGGCCATGCGCCGGGAGCCGGGCGCCGAGTGGCTCGTCATCCGGGGGGCGCGCGAGCACAACCTGCGCAACATCGACGTCGAGATCCCCCTGGGCTGCCTGGTGTCGGTGACGGGCGTGTCGGGGTCGGGGAAGTCGACCCTGGTCAACGACATCCTCTACCGGGCCCTCATGCAGCGGATCTACCGGTCGAAGACGGTGCCGGGTCGGCATCACACCATCGAGGGATTCGAGTACCTCGACAAGGTCATCAACATCGACCAGTCGCCCATCGGGCGCACGCCGCGGTCCAACCCCGCCACCTACACGGGCGTGTGGGACCACGTGCGCAAGCTGTTCAGCCAGACGGCTGAGGCCCGGGTGCGGGGCTACCTGCCGGGTCGGTTCTCGTTCAACGTCAAGGGGGGACGGTGCGAGGCGTGCGCCGGCGACGGCACCATCAAGATCGAGATGCACTTCCTCCCCGACGTCTACGTGCCGTGCGAGGTGTGCAAGGGGGCGAGATACAACCGCGACACCCTCGATGTCGAGTTCAAGGGCAAGAACGTGGCCGACGTCCTCGACATGTCGATCGAGGAGGGGGCCGAGTTCTTCACCAACCAGCCCAACATCTCCCGCCACCTGCGCACTCTCGCCGACGTCGGTCTGGGCTACGTGCGCCTGGGCCAGCCCGCGCCCACCCTCTCCGGCGGCGAGGCGCAACGGGTGAAGCTGGCCAGCGAGCTCTCCAAGCGGGGCACCGGCCACACCATCTACATCCTCGACGAGCCCACCACCGGCCTCCACTTCGAAGACATCCGTCGCCTGCTCGGGGTCCTCTCCCGCCTGGTCGACCAGGGGAACACGGTGTTGGTCATCGAGCACAACCTCGACGTCATCAAGAGCGCCGACTGGGTCATCGACCTGGGGCCGGAAGGGGGCGACGGCGGCGGGATGGTGATCGTCGAGGGCCCACCCGAGGTGGTAGCCAAGACCACCGACAGCTACACCGGTCAGTTCCTGGCGCCGGTGCTGGCCCGCTCCCGGTAGTCGTGGTGGCCGCCGACCAGGATGACGGTGGCCAGCGAGAGGAGGAGGAGCGTCGAGCGGGTGCCGCCGAAGTCGTCCCCGAGGACGGCGCCGCTGCAGACAGACAGGAACGCCATCTGCAGGCCGACCACCCAGCGCAGCTCGGTCGGTCCCAGCTTCCGGGCCAGCACATAGGTCCCCACGACGAGGGCGCAGAGGGTGGCGGCCATGCCGATGAGCTCGTCGCCCAGCAGCCACCGCTCCCGGATGGCGTCGACCAGGCCCCGCAGGGGGTAGGTGAGACCCTCGTGGGGGTGGCCGCCGGCCGGCACCGCCAGCCGCACCGCCACCATCAGGGCGGCCAGCGCCACCGCCGGCAGGGCCACCTGGGGGATGTCGGATCGGCGGCGGGTGGCGAGGACGAGGGCCAGGGGCACGAGGATCGTCGTCTCCCGGGTGAGCACGGCCGCCACCGCCACGCCCGTGGCCAAGCGGGTGCGGCCGTCGAGGAAGAGGGCGATGGTGACCAGGCAGAGGGTCACGGCCAGGATGTCGGCCACCCCCGCGAAGAGCGACCACAGGGTGCCCGGGAGCAGGGGGTAGACGACGGCGGCCCACGGCGGCCCCCGCAGGCGGAGGGACAGCCAGCCGAGGGCCAGCCCTCCACCGAAGACGCCGAGGAGGTTGACCAGCACCATGGCGTAGACCAGACCCGGTCCGCCGCCGGTGGGATGCAGTATCCAGGCGAGGATGGAGAACAGGGGCCGCTGGTAGCGGTAGCGGGGGCTGTCGAGGTGACGGGCGACCTGATCCGGGTGCCACGGGTCGCGGGCGATGGCGTAGAACTGCTGGCCGTCGAGTCCGACGTGATCGGGAAGGGTGAGGTCGGGGAAGTCATGGGCGATGATCGCCGCCGACGGTCCCCTCGCTCCGGCCTGGATGGGCCGCAGGATGCCGGCCCCACTGGCCCGGACGTCGAGCAGCATGAGGATGAAGGCGACGACGGTGCCGACCAGGGCCCAGGCGGCGATGGCCCGGCCTCCCCGCACGGGACGATGGTAGCGGCTCAACTCGGCCGGCCGACCGGTCGATAACCCCCGCTCAACCCCCCGCTCAACCCCCGGCGGAAACTGGTCGATAAGTACCCCATGCGCCGCCTGGCCCGTCCGCTGATGGTCGTGGGGACGGTGCTGGTCGTGGTCGGGCTGAGCCAGGCCCACGCCTCGGCCCACGGGTACGACTACACCTCGTCGCCCCGTTTCGGCTGGTCGATGGCCTATATCGGCCTCTTCGTGCTCGCCTCCTACGGCGCCGGCCTGCCCGACCTGCCCCACGCCCGCCGGGCGGCCCTGCTCGCCAGCCTGGGCTCGGCCACGGTGGCCGCGGTCGGGATCTCCGTCCTCCAGCTGCTGGTGGGCGCCCCTCTCCTGCCTCGATTCGTGATCATCGGCACCACCGCCGCCCTGGTCCCCTACCTGGTCCTACTTTCCGCCTTGGCCCGGGACGGGGCCAGTCGGGACGGCCAGCGCGACCGGGTGGTGGCGGTGGCGGGCCTCGACGAAGGCACCCGCCTGCGGGACGAGCTCGGCGGCCAGCCGGAGCGTCCCGCGGTCCTGGCCTGCGTGCTCTCGCCCGACGCCGCCGCCGGCCAGCCCGGCCGCTACCCGGTGATCGAAGCGGTGCGGGCATCGGGGGCAACCGCCCTGGTGCTCGACCGGGCGGCCCAGGTCGACGAGTCGATCGTGGCCCAGGCGGCCGAACTGCACGAGGCCGGTGTCCGGATCAGGACCCTGTCGATGTTCTACGACCAGTGGCTGGGCAAGCTCCCCCTCTCCGAGCTCGAGCGGGTTTCGCTCCTGTTCGACATCGGCGAGCTGCACCGCACCCGCTACGGCCGGGTGAAGCGGATGCTCGACGTGCTGGCGGCGGCCGTCGGCGTGCTCGTGTTGGCCTGCATCACACCGGCGGTGTGGGTGGCCAACAAGGTCGGTAACCGGGGCCCGCTCGTCTACCGCCAGATGCGGGTGGGCAAGGGCGGGCGGGAGTTCGAGATTCTGAAGTTCCGCACGATGACTCCGTCCGGCGCGGGCGCTGACACCGACTGGACCACCGAGGACGACCCCCGGATCACCCCCTTCGGCGCCTGGCTGCGGCGGACCCACCTCGACGAGCTGCCCCAGGTGGTCAACATCCTACGGGGCGACCTGTCACTCGTCGGTCCCCGGCCCGAGCAGCCCGGCTACGTCGAGGAGCTGGAGGACAAGATCCCCTTCTACCGGCTGCGGCACCTGGTCCGCCCCGGCCTCACCGGCTGGGCCCAGGTGAAGTACCCCTACGGCGGCAGCGAGGGCGACGCCCTGGAGAAGCTGCAGTACGAGTTCTATTACCTGCGCCACCAGAGCCTCACGCTCGACCTGCGCATCACCGGCCGCACGGTCCGCAGCGTCCTGCGCCGGGGCGGCCGCTGATGGCACCGATCGCGCCTGGGCCGCTCGTCACCGTCGTCGTGCCGGTGCGCGACGAAGCGGAGCGGTTGGCCGGGTGCCTCGACGCCCTGGCCGCCTCCGACCTGCCGCCCGAGCGGGTCGAGGTGCTGGTGGTCGACGGTGGGTCGACGGACGACACCGTCGTTGTCGCCCGTGGTCTCCTCGCCGGGCGGGACTGGTGGGGGGCCGACGTCCTGGTGTCGGCGGTCGGCGATCGGTCGTCCAACCTCAACTGCGGGCTGGCCGCGGCCCGCGCTCCGATCGTGGTGCGGGTCGACGCCCGTAGCCGGGTCCCCGGCCACTACCTGCGGCGATGCGTGGAGCTGCTCGACTCCCGCCCCGACGTGGCCGTCGTCGGCGGCCGGCAACGGGCAATCGCGGACCCCGGCGGGGGGGTCGTCGAGGCGGGCGTCGCCCGGGCCCTCAACAACCGCTGGGGGATGGGCTTGTCCCGGTACCGGAGGTCGGCGACGAGCGGCGAGACGGACACGGTGTACCTGGGCGCCTACCGCACGGACCAGCTGCGGGCGGCCGGGGCCTGGCGTACCGATCTCCCCGTCAATGAGGACTTCGACCTCAACCGCCGCCTGGGACGGTTCGGAACGGTGTGGTTCGACGCCGACCTGGCCGTCGACTACGTCCCCCGGTCCTCGCTGGCCGGCCTGGCCCGGCAGTACTGGGCGTTCGGCACCGGCAAGGCCCGCTACTGGCGCCTGACCGGCGACCGCCCCCGCCCCCGCCAGGTGCTCCTCCTGGCCGCGCCCGTGGTCGGGGTCGGCCTGCTCGTGTCCGTCGTCGTCGCCCTCGGCGCGTGGGTGGCGGCCATGGTGGTGTTCGCGGGGTTGATGGGTGGCATCGCGGTCGAAGCCCTGGGGGCCGACGGTCCCCGCCGCGGGATCGCGGCCCACGCCGCCGCCCTCGTCGCCCTGGCCTGCATCTCCGGCTCCTGGCTGGCCGGTGTCGCCTACGGGACGGTGCGCCCCGCATCCCGACCCGTGGTCCTCGCGCCCCGGGCTTCGTGACGGCGCCCTCGTGACGCTCGGCGCCGAGTTACACGGCCGGCGGCTGGGTGCGGCCCCGGCGCTGCGACCACGTCCAGCGCAGGGCCGAGGCGTACCGCTGCCGGCGGTTCTTCATCCGGGTGGAGACCACCAGCCCGACAACCGACCGGAGCAGGAACGCAGCCACGCCCAGGCCGGCCTCGCCCCGTCGTCCGTAGCGGCGGAGGAACTCGATGTCGGCGTCGAGCCGGTGCAAGTAGGCCCGGGCCTGGGCGTCGGTGTCGCCCCGGGAGGTGCTGGAGGCGCCCGCGTGCACGGCCGTGGCCCCGGCGACGAAGCGCACCCGGTACCCGGCGTCACGCACCCGCCGGCACAGGTCGGCGTCCTCCAGGTACATGAACACCGACTCGTCGAGGCCCCCGAGGGACCGGAGCAGGTCGGTCCGCACCAGCATGAAGGCGCCGTTGACGGCGTCGACGTCCCGATCCTGGCCCCGGTCGCGGATCGTCTGCCGGTCGAACCACGGGTGCAGGCGGGTGAGGGTGAGCGATTCGAGCAGGATGTGGCTGGCCCGCCGGTCCCGCCGGGCGGCAGGGGGTTCGGGGTGCCCGTCCGAGTCGAGCGTGTTCGGTCCCACCAGCCCGATGGAGGCGTCCCCCGCGATGACGGCGAGGCAACGCTCCACCGCCCCCTCGCCGACGACCACGTCCGGGTTGAGGAGCAGGGTGAAGTCGCTGGTCACCCGCTCGAGGCCGACGTTGACCGCAGCCGGGAAGCCCCGGTTCTCGCCGAGGGCAATTTCCTCGATGCCGGCCGCCCGAGCGATGGCGACCCCGTCGTCGGCCGAGCCGTTGTCGACCACGATCGGGCGCACGAACGAGGGGAGCGCGGCCAGGCAGGTCGGGAGATCCGGGCCCGAGTTCCACGTGACGATCACGGCGTCGACAACGGCGGATTCGGGCGGTTGCGAGGGCATGGGCTGGTCGGCGGGCGGCTGCCATGAAGGTACTCGTCGTCGGCACCGGCGGATCGATCGTGAGCGGCATCTCCACCGCCGCCGACGAGATGGTCCGGACGCTGCCCGCCTTCGGCCACGAGGCCCAACGACTGAACGCCGGCGAGCAGATGCGCCGCCGGCCTCGGGCCGTGAACCTCGAGAACGTGGCGTCGGCCGTCTCGGACGCGGTTGCGGTCGCCCGTGAGGCCCGCCGATCCCGGATCGACGCGGTGTGGATCCACGCCTTCGGCGTACCGACCCTCTCCGCCCTCCGGACCCTGGCCACGGTGATCGGCGCCCGGGTGGGCGGCCGCCCGGCCGTCGTGCAGTATCACGCCTTCGGGTTGGAGAGCTTCGCGGCCGAGGGCGGTCCGCTCCTCCGGAGGTCGCTGCGGGCGGTGTCCCGGCTGGCAGGCGCGGTCGTCGTCCTGCACGAACCGGCGGCCGAGGCGCTGCGCGACATCAGCCCCGGCGCGACGATCCACGTCCTGCACAACTGGGTCGACGTGCCCGAGGAGGCGCCGCCGCTGCCGCCGCAGCCGCCCTTGCGCATGGTGTTCGTCGGCGGGCTGGTGCGCCGGAAGGGAGCACCTCAGATCATCGAGGCGATGCGAGCCCTGGAGGACGTTCCGGTCGAGCTCCGCCTCGTCGGCGGCGCGGGCGAGGACGGCCCCGCGGCGTGGGCGTCGCTGCGGGCGGCGGCCGACGACCTCGTCGTGGCCGGCCGTGTCTCCTTCGCCGGCGAGAAGGACCCCGCTGGCGTCCGGGCCGAGCTGCGGGCCGGCCACCTCTTCGTGCTCGCATCCGACGCCGAGGGGATGCCGCTGGCGATGCTGGAGGCGATGGCCGAGGGTCGGGCCACGCTCGTCACCGACGCCGGCAACATGAGGGCGATCGTCGAGGAGACCGGGTGCGGCTGGGTCCTCCCCGACCGGGAGCCCGCCACCATCGCCGCCCACGTCCGGCGCATCGCCGCCGACCCGGCCGCCCTCGCCTCCGCGTCGACCGCCGCCTGGCGGGCCGCCACCACCCGCTACTCCTCTGCCGCCCGACGGGGCGAGATCGACGGCATTCTCGAGTCGTTGCCGAGCAAGAAGGTCGCCCCCCGGAACGGTCGCTCAACCGCCCCTGGAAAAACGTCGACAATTGTTCGATGAGGCCTGCCCACCGTCTGCGGTCGCTCGCCTTCTATCTCCCCCAGTTCCATCCCATTCGGGAGAACGACGAGTGGTGGGGGACGGGCTTTACCGACTGGTCGAACGTGGTCAAGGCTCGGCCCCGCTTCGCCGGCCACCACCAGCCGCACCTCCCCGCTGACCTGGGCTTTTACGACCTCCGCCTCCCCGAGACGAGGGCCGCCCAGGCCGACCTGGCCGCGGCCCACCGCGTCGACGGGTTCGTCTACTACCACTACTGGTTCGCCGGCCGCCGCCTTCTCGAGCGGCCCTTCGACGAGGTCCTCGACACCGGCCGCCCGGATCAGCCCTTCGCCCTCTGTTGGGCGAACGAGAACTGGACCCGCCGCTGGGACGGTCAGGACGCGTCAATCCTCCTCCAGCAGTCCTACAGCGAGGACGACGACCGCCGGCACGGCCGGTGGCTGACTCGGGCCTTCCGGGACGAGCGCTACATCCGGGTCGACGGCAAGCCCCTGTTCCTCGTGTACCGGGCCGGCGCCCTCGACGACGCCCGGCGCACCACCCGCATCTGGCGGGACGAGGCGCGGAGGGCGGGCGTGGGCGAGATCTTCCTCTGTCGGGTGGAGAGCGCAGCGGGCGAGCGATCCGACCCGACCGCCCTCGGCTTCGACGCGGCCACCGAGTTCGCCCCCGACTGGACCCTGCTCCGCCCCGGTTGGCGCCGGTTCGCCCGCGAAGCGGCCCATCGGGCTCACTTGGTCGACGACCCCCGGCTGGCCCATCAGGCCTACGACTACGACACCCTCGCCCGGCGCATGCTGGCCAAGCCGCAGCCGGGGTACCTGCGCTTTCCCTGCGTGACCCCGATGTGGGACAACTCCGCCCGGCGAGCCCAAGGAGCGGTGGTGCTGAAGGGCTCCACGCCCGCGGGCTACGGCCGTTGGCTCCAGTCGGCGGCTGGTCATGCTCCGCGCACACCGGGGGGCGAGTCGCTGGTGTTCGTGAACGCATGGAACGAGTGGGGCGAGGGATGCCACCTCGAGCCCTGCCAGCGATGGGGACGGTCCTATCTGGAAGCCCACCGAGCCGCGCTGGCCGCCGTCGACGCCGCGGAAGAGCCGTTGAGGGCCCGCCGGTGAGGATCGCCGTCTACCACAACCTCCCCCCGGGGGGAGCCTTGCGGGTGCTGTACGACTTCGTCCGGCGCGCCGCAGGCGAGCACGAGTTCGACCTCTACACCGTTGACCTGGGGCGATTCGACCACTTCGCCTACGCATCCGACCGGGCCGAACCGCAGGACCTGACCCCCTGGGTGGCTCACAGCTACCGCTACCCCGTCGTCCCCGCCGCCATTGCCCGGGTTCTCCCGGCATCGGCCTGGTCGATGTCGGCTTCCACCTGGATGCACCGGGTGCATCGACGGATCGCGACGGACATCAACGCCCGGGGCTACGACGTGGCCCTCGTCAACTCCTGCTCGATCACCCACACTCCATCCGTCCTGAGGCGTCTCCGCGTGCCGTCCCTCCACTACATGCAGGAGCCCCGCCGCCGGACCTTCGAGGCCGATTACCAGGAGCCCGACGCGGGGATGCCGTTGCCCCGACGAGCTGCGGCGGCCCTCCGGGAGCGATTCCTGCGTCGGGACGACCGTGCCGCGGCTATGGCAGCCGACCGAATCGCGTGTAACTCGTACTACTCGGCGGAGTCGATCCAGCGGGCGTACGGAAGAGGCGCTGTCGTCTCCTACCTGGGTGTCGACACTGACGTGTTCGACCTGGGGGAAGAGGCCCACTCCGCCAACGAGGCCGCCTCGGTTCTGTCGGTGGGCGCTCTCGACCGGACGAAGGGCCACGACCTCATCGTCCGTGCTGTTGCGCTCTTGCCCACAACAGATCGGCCTGCGATCGACCTGGTCTACGAACGGGTTGACCCTGAGTACCGCGCCGAGCTGGACGCGCTGGCGGGCGACCTCGGCGTCAGACTTCGCTTCCACACGGGAATCTCAGACGACGACCTCGTTCGGCTCTACCGATCCGCCGCCGTTACCGTCGTAGCCGCCCGTCTGGAGCCCTTCGGCCTCGTCCCCCTCGAGTCCATCGCCTGCGGGACACCCGTGGTCGCCGTTCGGGAGGGTGGGTTACCGGGAGACGGTCGAGGACGGCGTGAACGGTTTTCTGGTCGACCGCTCGCCCGCCGAGATAGCCAATGCGGTCATGCGTCGTGCTCTCCCACGGGCTCGGACGGAGCCCCAGCGAGCTCCGTAACACGATCCTGCCCCAGTGGGGGGGCCAGACCGCTACGAAGCGTCTGGTGGAGCTGCCTGAACCTGACCGCCGAGGATTTCGTCGGTGACGATGGTCCCGCCCGTGCCTCAGACGACGACGGGTACTTCGCGCCGTAACCTCCTCCGCTCCTTCCGCAGCGCAGCGGGCGGGGCCGTAGTTGGCTACGCCGTCAACCTGGCCCTTGTGCCGTTCGTCCTTCACCATGTCGGTTCGGAGATCTACGGCGCGTGGGCGACGATGGCGTCGATCCTGGCTGTGGGGGCACTGGCCGACGCGGGTGTCCGCACCGAGATCATCCGGCGGGTCGGTTCCGCGCAGGGAGAGGGCGACAAGGACACAGTCGTCGCTACCGTGCGGCAGGGTGTGACCCTGCTGGTCGTCCTGGCCGGCCTTATCACGCTGGTGGGGCTCCTCGTCGCGCCTCTTATAAGGGCGTTCGCCTTTCCCAACTGGGGTGCCGGGCTACAGCGCAAGCGAGGTCGACCTGCTCGTCCGGGCGACCATCGCTGTTCTGGCCGCCTCGCTGGTCGCCAACGGCTACTTCGGCGTCCTTCGCGGTGTCCAGCGGGGGGACGTGGAGACGACCGGCATGATGGTCGCCGTCCCCGCCTCGGCGGTGGTCACGGTGACGGGCGTTTTGCTGGGATGGGGGCTGTGGGCCCTCTTCCTGGGGAGCCTGGCTGGGCTCGTGGTGACAGCCACCTGGAGCTGGATCGGCACCCGCCGCCTGGTTCCCGGCGCTTCGCCTGCGGCTGATCGGGCTCACGGGGCCGGTCGTCAAGGGTTACCTGGCCTTGTCGGGGCTGGCGCTCCTCTCCCAGATCGGCGATGTCGTGGACTCCCAGTGGGACAAAGTGGTCCTGTCCCGCTACGTCGGCTCGACCGCGGTGACGTCGTTCCAGATCGGTACCAGCCTGGTTCTCCAGGGCAAGGCTCTGGCTCTGCTCCCCCTGGCGCCCCTGATGGTGGCCATCGCCGAACTTCGACGGACGGACAACGCCCGGATGGAGGTGCTGTTCCGTTTGATGAGCCGGGCGTCGGATGGTTCTAGGGGCGGCCATCCTCGGTGCGGTCTTCGTTTTCGCACCCGTGTTCGTGCAGTTGTGGCTGGGCGACGACCCGTCCGTGGCCGCAACGCCGCCGAGGTCGGCCCGGCTGTTCACCTTTGCCGTCGCACTGCAACCTGGTCGAGCGCACCACTCGCCTTGCGTGCTTTCGGCGAGGGCTGGCACCGCTGGCCGCAGTCGAGTGTCGGTCGATCAACATGGTCGTCAACGCCATCCTGAGCCTGCTCCTCACGATGGCCATCGGCTTCAACGGCGCGCTCTACGGGTCCATCGCCGGCAACCTGGTGGGACCCTGGTGTTTTCGTCCTCATGCGGCGCCGGATGGGCCCCAGTTGGACGCCTCCGCCGTGGCGGGCGCTGGCCGTGGGTGTCGTCGCCGCCGGTGCGGCCGTGCTGGCCGGAGCCGGTCGCATCACGTCGTGGCCGATCTTCCTGCCCGCCGGGGCCCTGTACGTGGCCGTCGTGGGCCTGGCGTGCGCCCGGGCGGAGCACCTCCGACTAGCCGATGTGTCTCCCCGGCAGGTGGCGGCGTGATCGGTCGCCGCCAGCTGCCCCCGGAGCACCAGGCGTGGAACCGGAAATGGGGCGCGCCCTACGGGCGGAGGACCCGTCACCTGATCAGGTCCCAGGGGACCCGCTTCCTGGAACCGAGGGTCGTCGGCCCCTTCGGGTTCCAGCCCGACAACAGCATCACCCGCCGCTTCGAGTACCCGTGGGCCTACCACGCAGTTCCCCTCCGGCCGGGGATGCGAGCGGTGGAGATCGGGGGCAGCCTGGCCGGCCTCCAGTTCGTCCTGGCCCGGGAGGGGGTGAAGGTCGTCAACGTCGACCCCGGGGAACAGGCCGTGCACGGCTGGCCCGTGAACCAGAAGTCCATCGCCCGGCTCAACCGGGCTTTCGGCACCGATGTCGACCTGCGGAACTGCTACATCGAAGAGGCCGGCCTCGAGGACGCCTCGGTCGACATCGTCTACAGCATCTCGACCATCGAGCACATCCCGCTCCCGCTGATCCCGTCGATCCTGGCCGAGGTCAACCGCATCCTGGTCCCCGGCGGGCGCTGTGTGCTCACGGTGGACCTCTTCCTCGACCTGGTGCCGTTCAGCTACAGCGAAGTGAACATCACCGGCCAGAACGTCGACATCCGCTGGCTCGTGCAGACGTCGGGACTCGAGCTCGAGCAGGGCGACCGCCAGGAGCTCTACGGCTACGACGAGTTCGACCCGAAGCGGGTCATGGGCAACCTCTTCGCCTACGAGTACGGGCACTACTACCCGTCGCTGGCCCAGGCCCTGGTCCTGGTCAAGCCCTGATGGAGGCCACCGCCGACACCTCTGGCGGACCGGCCCGCCTGGGCTACCGGCCCGCCCTCGACGGGCTGCGGGCGGTGGCGGTGCTCGCCGTGATCGCCCACCACGCCCGCCCGTCGATGCTCCCCGGCGGCTTCCTCGGGGTCGACGTCTTCTTCGTCCTCTCCGGCTTCCTCATCACGACGCTCCTCCTGGAGGAGCAGGATCGGACGGGTCGGATCGGCCTCCGCCGCTTCTACGCCCGCCGGGCCCTCCGGCTCCTCCCCGCCCTGGCCGTGGTCCTCGCCGGCTGCTCCGTCCTGGGCCTGGTCATGGGCGGACCGGAGGCGGACGCTGACCCGCCAGGGGGTCCTGCCGGTTGCCTTCTACATGGCCAACTGGGCGGAGGCCTTCGGGGCCGACCTGGGCGGACTTCAGCACATGTGGTCGCTGGCCATCGAGGAGCAGTTCTACCTCCTGTGGCCGCTGCTGCTGGTCGGGATCCTGAGCCTGCGGGACGGTCGTCGCCGAGCCCTGCTCATCGCCCTCGCCCTCGCCGCGTCGGTCGTGCTGGTTCGCGCCATCGCCCTGGCCGGTGGGGTACCGGGCCCGCGCTTGTACGCCGGCCTCGACACCCGGGCCGACGGGGTGCTCATCGGCTGCGCCCTGGCGACAGCCCGCTCGATGGGGGTCGTACCCCGTGTCCTGACCAACCGGGTGGTGGCGGCGGGCGGGGTCGTGGTCCTCGCCGTGCTGGCGGTGGCCTGGCGACCGGCGAGCGTCAACATCGGCTTCCTCGCCGCGGGGCTGGCGACGGTCGTCATCCTCGCCCACGTGCTGGCTCGGCCCCACAACCACGGGACGACGGCGTTGGAGACGCCCTGGCTGGTGTGGGTGGGCAAGCTCTCCTACGGCCTCTACCTGTGGCACTGGCCGATCTTCTACTTCCTGAAGGTCCAGGACTTCCCCGGTCGGATCGGTCTGGCCGTCGCCCTCAGCTTCGGGGCGGCCATGCTCTCCGCCCGGTTCGTCGAACGACCGTTCCTCGAGCGCAAACGCCGCCAGACGGAACGTCCTGCGCTCATCGCGCCCTCCGACGTGGCCGCCTGATGCCCTCCCTGGCCCAGATGGTCTACGGCGGCCTGGTTCGCACGGCCGGAGTTCGGGGGCGGTTGGGATCGGCGGCGTGGGAGCGGGCGTGGGAGCTGGCGTGGCGGCAGTTGTCGGGGCCGGTCACGACCACCATCCATGGCCGCCAGGTGGTGGTGAACGCCGGCTACTCCTACCCCGCGTTCCGCCGCCGCTGGCCCACCTACAACGACCCGCTGGTCGAGCTGGTGCACCAGGTGCACGCAGCCAACGGGGCGCCGATCACGCTGGTCGACGTCGGGGCGGCCGTGGGCGACACGGTGCTCCTGGTCCTGGAACGGTGCCCAGGGGCGGTCGGGACGGTGCACTGTGTCGAGGGCGACCGCGAGTTCTTCGGGTACCTCACCCGCAATTTAAGAGGCGTTCCTGGCCTGCGCCTGCACCAGGCCCTCCTGTCCGACGTCGAGGGTTCGGAGGCGGGCCTGGTCCGCGTCCACAAGGGGACGGCCAGCGCCCAGGGCACGGACCGGGTGGCTGCCACCACCCTCGACGCGGTGCTCGAAGCGGACAGCTCCGAGCCCGTCCACGTCCTCAAGATCGACACCGACGGCTTCGACGGCAAGGTCCTGGCGGGCGCCACCAAGGTCCTGGCCGATCACCGTCCGGCGGTCATCTTCGAATGGGCGCCCCTGGTCTACGACGCCACCGGGCAGGACCGTCACCGACCGTTCGAGGTGCTGACCGATGCCGGCTACGGGTGGCTGGTGTGGTTCGACAAATACGGCGTGTTCAGCCACGCCGAGCGGGCTACCGGGCCGCGCCCGTCGACGTGCTGGCCGAGCTGTGCGTCTCGGGCCGGGCGCCGGGGCCGGACTGGCACTACGACGTGGTGGCCCTGCCCGAAGGCTCCCCTGTCGACCCGAACGAGGTCGCGGCCCTCGCCTACGCCCGGTCGAGCCGCACCGGCGCCAAGGTCAGGTGATCGCCAGCATCCGCTCCAGCGCCACCTTGGCCCATTCGGTGACCTCGGGGTCGACCTTGATCTGGTTCACCACGGTGCCTTGCACGAGGTTCTCCAGGACCCAGGCCAGGTGGGCGGCGTCGATACGGAACATGGTCGAGCAGGGGCAGATGAGCGGGTCGAGGGACACGACGGTGAGGTCGGGGTGCTCGTGGGCCAGCCGTTGGACGAGGTGGATCTCGGTGCCGACGCTGATGACGGAACCGGCGGGGGCGGCGTCGACGGCCCGGATGATGGAGTCGGTCGACCCGACCTGATCGGCGACCTCGACCACCTCGTGGGCGCACTCGGGGTGCACGATGACGATCCCGTCGGGGTTCGCGGCCCGGAAGTCGGCCACGTGGCCGACCGTGAACCGCTGGTGCACCGAGCAGTGCCCCTTCCACAGGAGGAACGTCGCCTCCTTGACGTCGGCCTCCTCCAGCCCGCCCAGGTCGCGGCGGGGGTTCCACACCCGCATGTCGTCGGGGCCGAAGCCCAGTTGGTAGGCGGTGTTGCGCCCGAGGTGCTGGTCGGGGAAGAAGAGCAGCTTGTCGGCCCTCTCCAAGGCCCAGGAGACGACGGCCTTGGCGTTGGACGACGTGCACACCGCCCCGCCCTTGCGCCCTACGAACGCCTTCAGGGCGGCCGACGAGTTCATGTAGGTGATGGGCAGGAGGCGCTCGATGTCGGTGACGGCGGCCAGCTCCTCCCAGGCCACCTCCACCGAGTCGATGTCGGCCATGTCGGCCATGGAGCAGCCAGCGTTGAGGTCGGGGAGGATCACCGTCTGGTGGTCGCCGGTGAGGACGTCGGCCGATTCAGCCATGAAGTGGACGCCGCAGAACACGATGAACTCGGCGGGGGAGCCGGCGGCCAGCCGGGACAGGCCGTAGGAGTCACCTCGGGCGTCGGCCCAGGCCATGACCTCGTCCCGCTGGTAGTGGTGGCCGAGGATGAGCAGTCGTTCGCCGAGGGTGGCCTTGGCCTCGCCGATCCACGTCGCCAGCTCTTCCTGGCTTGCCGCCGCGTAGCGGTCGGGCAGCGCCGCCTGTATCCGGAGCATTATGGGTGGACCTCCGCTGGAGGGCTCCGATAGTGACCGGTGGAGACAGCCTGGTCGCCTCACACGGGGTTGTCGGCCTCGGAGCCGGATATGTTGCCGGAGACCAGGCCGGCACTGAGTGCAACCTTACGTCGGCGGCGTCTGTTCCAACATTTCTTGCAGCGCGCTGAGCACCTCGAGGTGCATCTTGTCCTTGATCCGAGCGCTGGCCCGCTTCATGCGCATGAGGTCGGCAAGTGCGACGACCCGGACGGAGAGATCGTCTGCGACCGGAACCGCGACCGCGGAGCTGACGAGATCGCGGAATCCCTTGGTGCCGGAGGGCGTACCCAGGACGTCGAGACTTCCGAGGTCGGTGATGAAGGTGAACGAGTCGCCGGCGGCGAGCGTCCGCCCATCGAGGAGGAATGGAAGGTCCTCGTCCACCTTGGCCACCCGCAGTTTGGCTCCGAGCTGCCGCAAGGCGGCGGCCAGACGTTCCATGTTCTCCGCCGTTCGCTCGTAGCAGACGTCGAGATCCATCGTCATCAGCGGTGCGCCGAGCAGCTCCGCCGCGTAGCCCCCAATGACGACGAACTTCACCTCCGCCCGGGAGAGCACCCGGAGCATCTCGACGGGGTCGAAGCTCGACGTGGTCACGATGCCTGGCGGGCGGCGCGCATCGTGGCCAGTGCCCGTCCGTAGGCGGCGCCGCCCTCGGCCCTCTCGCTCGGGGTGAGGGAGAGCCAGTACCGAATGAGGCTGCGGTCCTCGCCTTCGCCCCGACGAAGGGCCATGTCGAGCTCCCAGCCGCACGCCTTGAGCAGCTTGTCGAGGGTGTCGGCCCGAGGCATCTGCTTCCCGGACTCGATCCGGGCGATCGTGGGCTGGGGTACCCCCGAACGGGCGGCCAGCTGCCGTTGCGTCAACCCGGCCGACCGCCGGGCCCCGTTCAACCACTCCGCCACTCTCGTCATGGCCTACATGATAACGAATTGAGTATCGGTACCATTGACGGAGCATGTTCCAGCGTCCGCCGGCCGGCACCATTCCCGACACCCCCGGGTCGTACCAGTTCAAGGACAAGGACGGCCGGGTCATCTACGTGGGCAAGGCCCACAGCCTGCGGTCGCGCCTGTCGAACTACTTCGTGACCCCGTCGTCGCTGCCGGCCCGCACCGCCCAGATGGTGGCCGCGGCCGAGTCGGTGGAGTGGATCCAGGTCCGCAACGACGTCGAGGCCTTGATGCTCGAGTACAACCTCATCAAGCAGCACCGGCCCCGGTTCAACATCCGCCTGCGGGACGACAAGAGCTACCCCTTCCTCGCCATCACCGCCGGCGACCAGTGGCCCCGGGCCATGGTCATGCGGGGCAAGAAGCGCAAGGACATCAAGTACTTCGGTCCCTACGCCCACGCCTACGCCATCCGGGAGACGCTCGACCTCCTCCTGCGCACGTTCCCGATCCGCACGTGCAGCGACAACAAGTTCGGCCACCACGAGCGCCTCGGCCGGCCCTGCCTCCTCTTCCACATCGAGAAGTGCACCGGACCGTGCGTGGGCGAGATCGACGTGTGGGAGTACGAGCGCCTGGTGCAGCGGCTGGTCGAGTTCCTCGACGGCGACACCCAGCCCATCGTCCAGCACCTCGAACAGCAGATGCGGGCCGCGGCCGACAGCCAGGAGTACGAGCGGGCGGCCCGGCTGCGCGACCGCCTGCACGGCCGTCCGCAAGGCCATCGAGAAGCAGACGATCGTCACCGAGAAGCCGGAGGACCTCGACGTCATCGGGATGGCGGGCGACGAGCTGGAGGCGGCCGTCCAGATCTTCTTCGTGCGCCGGGGACGGGTGGTGGGTCGCAAGGGCTACGTCCTCGACCTGGTGGAGGACGTGACGCCCGGGGAGCTGGTCGGCCGGGTGCTCGAAGGTCTCTACGCCGAGGCCGAGCCGGATGCCATTCCCCACCAGGTCCTCGTGCCCGACCTGCCCGACGACCTCGACGTGTACCGCGAGTTCCTGTGCGAGGTCCGGGGCTCCAACGTCTCGATCCGGGTGCCGCAGCGGGGCGACAAGCGTTCTTTGCAGGAGACCGTCACCCAGAACGCCAAGGAGGAGTTCGTCCGCCACCGGCTGCGGCGGGCGTCCGACCACAACGCCCGGGCCCGGGCCCTCACCGCCCTCCAGGACGCGCTGGGCCTGCCCGATGCCCCCCTTCGCATCGAGTGCTTCGACATGAGCCACATCCAGGGGTCGGACTACGTGGGCTCGATGGTGGTCATGGAGGACGGGCTGCCCAAGAAGAGCGACTACCGCCGGTTCAAGATCAAGGAGGTCCCCGGCAACGACGACTTCGCGGCCATGGAGGAGGTGCTCACCCGCCGCCTCACCGCCCTGATCGTGGAGCGTGACCGGGCCATCGGAGATCCGGGGCGGTCGCGGAAGTTCGCCTACCCTCCCAACCTGCTGGTGGTCGACGGCGGGAAGGGCCAGCTCAGCGTGGCCCAACGGGTGGTCGAGTCCCTCGGCCTGGAGGAGGAGATCTCGGTGGCGGGCCTGGCCAAGCGCTTCGAGGAGATCTTCGTGCCCGGCCAGGCCGATCCCATCCGCATCCCCCGGCAGTCGGAGGCGCTCTACATGCTGCAACGGCTGCGGGACGAGGCCCACCGCTTCGCCATCACCTACCACCGCCAGCTGCGGGGCAAGCGCATGACCGTCAGCGTCCTCGACGGGATCAAGGGACTGGGGGAGACCCGCAAGAAGCGGCTGCTCAAGGAGATCGGCGGGATCAAGGCGGTCAAGCAGGCGTCGCTGGACGACCTGCTGTCGCTGCCGTGGCTGCCCGACGCGGTCGGCCGGGCCGTGTTCGCCAAGGTCCACGGCGGCTCCTCCGGCGAACTGGTGACGGTTCAACCGGCCAGGACCGGCTCAGGTGTCACCAGTTCGCAATCGGAGGACGAGTGACCGACGCCAACCTGTGGGAGGAGCACGCCCAGTGGTGGCAGGACGCCTTCACCGACGGGGCCGACGCCGAGTACACCGAGCAGATCCTCCCCCTGGCCGCGGCCCACCTGGAGGGGGCGGTCGACGTGCTCGACGTGGGGACGGGCGAGGGCCAGGTGGCCCGGCTGGCGGCATCCGTTCCCGGCGTGGCCCGGGTGGTCGGCGTCGACTTCGCCCGGGCCCAGCTCGACGTGGCCACGCAGCGGGCGGGCGGGCCGGCGTACGCCCGGGCCATGGCCGGCGCCCTGCCGTTCCCGTCGGAGTCGTTCGACGCGGTGATCGCCTGCCTCGTCTTCGAGCACATCGACGACGCCGACGGGGCCATCGCCGAGGTCGGTCGGGTGCTGCGCCCGGGCGGGCGGTTCCTCTACTTCCTCAACCACCCCCTCCTCCAGGCGCCGGGCTCGGGATGGATCGACGACCACATCCTGGAGGAGCAGTACTGGCGCATCGGCCCCTACCTGGTCGAGGACACCACCCTCGAAGAGGTGGAGAAGGACGTCTTCCTGCCCTTCGTCCACCGCCCCCTCTCCCGCTACGTCAACGCCTTGGCCGATGCGGGCCTCGTCATCCGCCGCATGGAGGAGCCGCCCCCTCCCCCCGGCTTCCTGGCCCGGGCCCAGGAGTACCGCGACGCGGCCACCATCCCCCGCCTCCTCTTCCTGCGGGTGGAGAAGCTGCTGTCGTAGGCGGCCGGTATCCTGGGCGACGTGCGCTTCCCCCGCCCACGCCCGCAGAACCCAGGGGAAGTCCAATGCTGTCCGACGCCGACCGCCGTGAACTGTTTCTTGCTCTCGAGACGAACCTGGGCCATGGGCCCGCAGGGTCGCTGATGGAAATGTTGCCGCCTGTCGGCTGGGCCGACGTCGCCCGCCAATCCGACCTCGTCGCCGTCCGGGGCGAGATGGCGGGGCTCCGCGGCGAGCTCAAGGGCGAGATGGCCGAGCTGCGAGGAGAGCTCGCCGAGTTCCGCGGGGAGGTGGCGCAGTTTCGGGGCGAGGTGAGAGCCGAGATCGCCGAGCTCCGGGGCGAGGTCCGGGCCCAGCTGCCGCGACTGGTGGCGGCCAACATCGGGTCCATGATGGGCATCGCCGGGCTCGTCTTCGCCATCGCCAAGCTCGGGTGAGGGTGGCATGAGCGAGTTCCTGATCATCACCGGGGTGTCGGGTGCGGGGCGGTCGCAGGCGGCCGACACGTTCGAAGACCTCGGGTGGTTCGTGATCGACAACCTCCCGCCCACCCTCATCGCCAAGGTGGCCGAGCTGGTCCAGGCCCCGGGCGCGGCCGAGCGGGTGGCGCTGGTGGTGGGCACCGGCCACTACCTCGACGAGGTCACGCCCGCCCTCGACCAGCTACGGGCGACGGCGGACCGGGTCCGCATCCTCTTCCTGGAGGCGAGCGACGAGGTGCTCGTCCGCCGCTTCGAGAACACCCGCCGCCGCCACCCCCTGGCCGAGTCGGAACGGGTCACCGACGGCATCGAGAAGGAGCGGGCCCTCCTCGACCCGGTGAAGTCCCAGGCCGACGTGGTGGTCGACACCAGCGACCTCAACGTCCACCAGCTGCGCGACCGCCTCCTCGAGCTCTTCGGCAACGACTCCGAGGGGCCGATGCAGACCAGCGTCGTCTCCTTCGGCTACAAGCACGGCCTCCCGCTCGACGTCGACCTCGTCTTCGACTGCCGCTTCCTGCCCAACCCCCACTGGGTCGAGAGCCTGCGCCCCCTCACCGGGAAGGACGAGCCGGTGCGGGAGTACGTGGCCAGCCAGCCCGAGACCCCCGAGTTCCTGGCCAAGCTCGACGACCTCTTCGGGCTTCTGCTGCCGGCTTACGTCAAGGAGGGCAAGTCCTACCTGTCGATCGCGGTCGGCTGCACCGGCGGCACCCACCGGTCGGTCTACATCGCCGAGGAGCTGGCCAAGCTGCTCGAGAAGCGTGGCTTCCGGCCCCGGGTCTCCCATCGCGACCTCGGGAAGTAGCTCCTCCCCCATGACGATGGCCGCATGACGATGGCCGCGTGACGAAAGTCGTCGCCCTGGGGGGCGGACACGGGCTGTCGGCGAGCCTGCAGGCCATCCGCCGGTACTCGTCGGAGGTGTCGGCCGTCGTGTCCGTCGCCGACGACGGGGGCTCGAGCGGACGGCTCCGGTCGGTTTTCGGCATCCCTCCGCCGGGGGACCTGCGCCGGTGCCTGGTAGCCCTCGCCGACCCCGAGTCGCTGTGGGTCGACGCCTTCAAGTACCGCTTCACCGCCGGTGAGCTGGCCGGCCACGCCCTCGGCAACCTCATGATCGCGGGCCTGGCCGCCACCCTGGGCGACTTCGAACGGGCCCTCGACGAGGCCGGCCGGCTGCTGGGAGCGGTGGGCCGGGTCATCCCCGCCACCCGGGAGCCGGTGGTGCTCAAGGCGGTGGTGCGGGCGGCCGACGGCGACGGCGCATCCGACGTCGAAGGTCAGGTGGCGGTGGGCAACAGCGGGCGGATCGCCGGCGTGTGGCTGGTGCCGGCCGATCCCCAGGCCACGCCGGCCGCGCTCGACGCCATCGAGGCCGCCGACCAGGTCGTGATCGGCCCCGGCTCGTTGTTCACCAGCGTGCTGGCGGTGGTGGCGGTGCCCGCCATACGCGACGCCCTGGCCGCCACCCGGGCCCGCAAGGTCTACGTCTGCAACCTGCGCGTCCAGAGCCCGGAGACCGAGGGGTACGACGTCGCCGCCCACGTCGACGCGCTGCTGGCCCACGGCCTGGAGGTCGACGTGGTGCTGTGCCATCCGGGCGCCCTCCCCCTCGGAGGAGTGAGCGCGCGGGTGGTGGAGCGGCCCGTCGCGCGCGACGGCTCGGCGGCCCACGACCCCGCCCTATTGGCGGTAGCCCTCTCTGATCTGGTCGGATAGGGGGGACAAGAGCTTTCAAGGAGGCGCTGCGCATGCCGGAGAATCGGCCAGTTCGGGTTGGCATCAATGGTTTCGGTCGCATTGGACGGATCTTCTTCCGGGCCTGCCGCGCCCGAGGAACCGAGATCGAAGTCGTGGCCATCAACGACCTCACCTCGCCGACGATGAACGCCCACCTGCTCAAGTACGACTCGACCCACGGTCGGTTCAACGAGTCGGTCGAGGTCACCGACGACGGCATGATCGTCGGCGGCGGCCTGGTGAAGGTGTTCAGCGAGACCGACCCCAAGGCCCTGCCGTGGTCGGAGGCGGGCGTCGACGTCGTCGTCGAGTCCACCGGGTTCTTCACCGACGGCAACAAGGCCGGCGGCCATATCGACGCCGGGGCGCCGCGGGTGATCATCTCCGCTCCTGCCACCAACGTCGACGGCACGTTCGTGGTCGGCGTCAACGACGACACGTTCGACCCGGCCAAGCACAAGGTCATCTCCAACGCCTCGTGCACGACGAACTGCTTCGTGCCCATGGTGAAGGTCCTCGACGACGCCTTCGGCGTGGAGAAGGGCCTCATGACCACGGTGCACGCCTACACCAACGACCAGGCGCTGCTCGACGTGGTCAACAAGTCGGGCGACCTGCGCCGCATGCGGGCCGCGGGCCAGAACATCGTGCCCAGCCCCACCGGTGCCGCCCGGGCCACGTCCCTCGTCCTGGAGGCCATGAAGGGCCGCCTCGACGGCACCGCCCTCCGGGTCCCGGTGCAGGACGGCTCCATCACCGACTTCACCGCCATCCTCGGCCGTGACGTCACCGTCGACGAGGTCAACGCCGCCTTCAAGGCGGCCGCGGAGTCGGGCCCGCTGGCCAACGTGATCGTCTACTCGGAGGACCCGATCGTGTCGTCCGACATCGTCGGCTCGCCCGCCTCGTGCACCTTCGAGCCCGGATCCACCATGGCCATGGGCAGCCTGGTCAAGGTCTTCGGCTGGTACGACAACGAGTGGGGCTACTCCAACCGCCTGGCCGACCTGGCCGTCATCGTCGGTCGCGCCAACCACTAGGAGCCGGACAGTGCCGGCGGCCCCGGGTGGCCGCCGGCACCCACACCCCCGCAGACCCCGCGGACCCCGCAGACAAGGAAGACACGGTGAGTAGCTGGTGAACGTCCCCACGCTGGAGGACCTGCCCGACCCGTCGGGGAAGCGGGTCCTGCTCCGCGCCGACTTCAACGTCCCCGTCACCGACGGGAAGATCGACGACGACCTGCGCATACGGGCCGCCCTGCCCACCATCCAGTGGCTGCAGGAGCGGGGCGCCACCGTCGTCGCCTGCACCCACTTCGGCCGGCCCCAGGGCAAGCCCGACGAGCGCTACTCGGTGGAGCCGGTGCGGGAGCGCCTGGCCGAGCTGGCCCCGGGCGTCGAGCTGCTCGAGAACCTCCGCTTCGATCCGGGCGAGGAGTCCAACGACCCCGCCTTCGTCGACCGGCTGGTCGACGGCTTCGACCTCTACGTGAACGACGCCTTCGGGGCGTCCCACCGGTCGCACGCATCGGTCGTCGGCCCCCCGGAGCGCCTGCCGAGCGCGGCCGGACGCCTCCTGGCCCGGGAGGTCGAGGTCCTCGGCGGCCTGCTCGACAACCCCGCCCGGCCCTTCGTGGCCATCCTCGGCGGGGCCAAGGTGAGTGACAAGCTCGGTGTGATCAAGGCCCTCCTCGACAAGGTCGACACCCTCGTGGTGGGCGGGGCCATGTCGTTCACCTTCGCCCTGGCCCAAGGCCACGGCGTGGGCGACTCGCTCAAGCAGGCCGACTGGGTCGACGCCTGCAAGGACCTCCTGGCCCAGGGCGGCGCCAAGCTCGTCCTGCCCGACGACATCCTCGCCCTCGGCCCCGACGACCAGATGGAGGTGGTCGGTCCCGGGGTGCCCGACGGCTGGAAGGGCCTCGACATCGGGCCCGACGCGACGGCGAAGTTCTGCGAGATCGTCACCACCGCCGGCACCGTCTTCTGGAACGGGCCCATGGGCCTGTTCGAGGACCCCCGCTTCGCCGAGGGCACCATCGCCCTGGCCAAGGCGGTGGCGTCGGCCCCCGGCTTCACCATCGTGGGCGGGGGCGACAGCGCGGCGGCGCTGGCCAAGTTCGGCCTCGACGAAGGCGTCGACCACGTGTCCACCGGCGGCGGCGCGTCGCTCGAGCTCATCGAGCAGGGCGACCTGCCCGGTCTGGCCGCCCTCCGAAAGGCCTCCAATGCCCCCTCGTAAGCCGCTCATCTCGGGCAACTGGAAGATGAACCTCACCCACCTGGAGGCCATCCAGGTGGTGCAGAAGCTCTCCTACCAGCTGACCACCCAGGACTACGAGGCGGTCGACGTCTCTGTGCACCCGCCCTTCACCGGCCTGCGCACCGTCCAGCTCCTCCTCGACACCGATCGCATCCCGATGTCGCTCGGGGCCCAGAACTGCCACTTCGAGGAGAAGGGCGCCTACACCGGCGAGGTGTCGCCGGGGATGCTGGCCAAGCTCAACTGCGCCTACGTGATCGTCGGCCACTCGGAGCGGCGGGAGATCTTCGGCGAGACCGACGACGTGGTCCGCAAGAAGATGGAGGCGGTCGTCGCCCACGGGATGACGCCCATCCTGTGCGTGGGCGAGACCCTCGACGAGCGGGAGGCGGGCACCACCGAGGCCAAGGTCACCGGCCAGATCCAGGCCGCCCTCACCGGACGTCCGCCGGCCGAGGTGGCGGCCATGGTCGTGGCCTACGAGCCCATCTGGGCCATCGGCACCGGCCGCACCGCCACCCCCGCCGACGCCCAGGCCACGTGCGGCCTCATCCGGACGACGGTGCGGGCCCTGTTCGACGACGACGTGGCCGACGCCCTGCGCATCCAGTACGGAGGCTCGGTCAAGGCGTCCAACAACGCCGAGCTGATGGCCCAGCCCGACATCGACGGGGCGCTGGTGGGCGGGGCCAGCCTCGACCCCGACGAGTTCGCCCGCATCGTCCAGTACCGCCTCGACGGGTAGGATCGTCAGCCGTGCTCTACCTGACTACCTGGGTCGTGCTGGTCCACGTGTTCGTGTCCCTGGCTCTGATCCTGCTCATCCTCCTGCACAGCGGCCGCGGTGGCGGCCTGTCCGACATGTTCGGCGGCGCCGGGGGCGCGGCCGCGGCCGGCTCGACCGTCGTCGAGCGCAACCTCGACCGGATCACGGTCACCGCGGCCGTGGTCTTCGCCTTCACCACCGTCATCCTGGCCATCCGCCTTCAATAGGGAGCCCCCCTCACGTCGAGGGAAAATCCGTGCCGAGAGGGGTGATGGTCGTGTCCCGACGCCTGCACAGCCATCGCCTCCTGGCCTTGGCCGCCGCCGTGGCCCTGGTCGTGGCCGGCTGCTCCAACGACGACGGGGCGTCGACGGGCGACGGCGGATCGGCGACTGCACCTATCGCCGGCATCCTGCGGGTCGGCATCGAGCGGCCCCAGTCCCTCGACCCGGCCCAGGCCCGCTCGCCGTCTGAGCTGCTGGTCGCGGAGCAGCTCTTCGACGGCCTCACCGGCTACGACGCGGCCACCTCGGTCGTGGTCCCGGCCATCGCCGGGAGCTGGACGGCGAGCCCCGACCAGACGAACTGGTCGTTCAACCTCCGGCCCGGCGCCAAGTTCGCCAACGGGCGGGAGCTCACGTCGGCCGACGTGAAGTACACGCTCGAGCGCATCGCCCGGAAGGGCTCGTCGTCGCCGGCGGCGGCGCAGTTGGAGGCGGTGGCCGGGTTCAAGGCCTTCAACCTGGAGGGCAGGTCGGAGGAGCTGGCCGGCGTCACCACGCCCGCGCCCAACGTGGTCTCCATCGTCCTCGACGAGGGCCAGGCGTCGCTGCCGGCCATTCTCGGCAACCCCGCCTTCGGCATCGTCCCCCGGGAGGCGGTGGAGGCGCAGGCGCCCGCCTTCGCCGAGGCCCCGGTGGGCAGCGGCCCGTTCATGATCAAGAGCCGCTCCGACGACGTGGTGCACCTGGTGCCGGCGCCGGGCGTGGACGCGGCCCTCCGGGGGGTCGACCTGGAGGTGCTGGCCGACGCCACCGCCTCCTACGACGCCTTCCTCGACGGCCAGCTGGACTGGACCGCGGTGCCCCCCGACCGGGTCGAGCAGGTGGCCGAGCGCCACGGGCGGACCGCCTTCCGGCCCTACCTGGGCCAGCTCTTCTACGGCTTCAACCTCAAGAACCCGAAGTACGCCGACGTCCGGTTCCGGGAGGCGATCGTGCGAGCCGTCGACCGCGACGCCATCGTGCGGGCCATCTACGGGGCCGCCGCCCAACGTCTCGACGGGCTGGTCCCCGACGGCATCCCCGGCTACGTGCCCGACGCCTGTGGCGAACGGTGCGGGTTCAACCCCGACCGGGCGCGGGCGCTGGTGGCGGAGATCTTCGGCGGCCAACCGGCGCCGGAGGTGGCCATCGACTTCGACGACACCGGCACCCAACGGGCGGTGGCCGAGGCCATGCAGGCCAACCTCCAGGCGGTGGGCATCCCGGCCACGCTGCGGTCGCACCCGTTCGCCGACTACCTCCGGTTCGCCGTCAGCGGGGCCCAGGAGATCTTCCGGCTGGGGTGGATCGGGGCCTATCCGACGGCCGACGGCTACCTCACGCCGCTGTTCCGCTCGGGCCTGCCCGACAACGTCACCGGCTTCGCGTCCGACCCGGTCGACGACCTGCTGCGGGCGGGCCGGGCCCAGGGGGACGAGTCACAACGCACGGCCAGCTACCAGCAGGCGGAGAAGCTGGTGCTGGAGCAACTCCCCGTCATCCCCCTGGCCCAGTTCGAGTTCCACTCCCTGGTGAGCGCCCGGGTGGCGGGCCTGGTGATGTCGGGCCTGGGCACCTTCGACGCCACGAGGGTGCAGGTGGGCGGGTAGGATCGGCTTCCACGTCGGAGTGGCGGAATAGGTAGACGCGCCAGGTTGAGGGCCTGGTGCCCGCATAGGGCGTAGGGGTTCAAGTCCCCTCTCCGACA
>CAWHIC010000032.1:0-31042 GCA_963829165.1 uncultured Acidimicrobiia bacterium
GGAGGCCCGGTCCAGCCGTGTCGCCGCCGCACGCATGCGGGGCCAGCTTGTGGGCCGGGGTGGGTCGGCGCGCAGGGACGGCCCGCGGCCGGGTCGGATGTAGGGACGGCCAGCTAGTGGGCCGGGTCGGCACGCAGGGACGGCCTGCTTGTGGGGGCGGGTCGGATGCATGGGGTAGCCCGGCGCTCGTGCTGCGGCGCCCTCGCACGCTGATGCCCAGGTGGAATCCTCCGGTAGGTCCGTGACCGTGACCTTCCGCGGACCGAGGGCAGGTCCCAACCCGCTGCGACGCGCACCCGCCGAGGAGGTTCGTCCAATAGGAGATCGCTGCGATGGTCGACCTGTCATTGCCAAAGATGAGGTGCGAGAAGTGGGAGGTTATTTTACCTTAGATGACTTGCATCATTGATCGAACACGTGTACGCTTTAGATGTGCTGGAGAACCTGGCCACGGCGATCGATGAGTTGCGGGTGCCGCTCGATAGCGCGGCGTTGGTGCAGGTCCTGGCCGTGCGGGATCGACTCGAGGCCCGGATCGTCTCCGCGGTGGGCGACTACGACGAGGCCCGGTTGTGGGATGCCGACGCGGCCACGTCCATGACCGCCTGGCTGCGGGACCGGGCCTCTATGACCTCGGCTGCGGCCCGGCACCTGGTGTCGTTGGCGGCTCGTCTGCACAAGTTGCCGGTGTGCTCGGCCGCCTTCGCCGACGGGACGTTGTCGAAGGGCCAGGTGGAGGTCATCGTGGCCAAGCTCGACGATGCGACGGCGGATCTCTTCGCCGAGGCGGAGGCGGAGATGCTCCCCACCTGGCCCCGATGAGCCTGTCCGGCTGCGGCCGGGCCATGGCCCTGTGGGTGCAGGCCCAGGTACCGAAGCAACCGGAACCCGAACGTGTCCTGCACCTGTCCGAGACCCTCGACGGCCGCCACCTGATCGAGGGACACCTCGACGCCGAGGGGGGCGCGGTGGTCTCTGCCGCATTGCGCCTGGCCATGGTCGACGACCCCGATCGCAGCCCGGACGAGCTGCGGGCCGACGCCCTGGTCGACGTGAGCCGGTTCTTCCTCGACCACCAGCAGACCCGCACCGGTGGGCGGCAGCGACCCCACGTCAGCCTGGTGGCCGACGTGGAGGCGGTGGAGGAAGGCCGGGGCGGACGGGTGGTGGGCGGCTCGGCCGTCGACGCCCCGACCCTGTCCGCGTATTTGTGCGACTGCACCCTGCACCGGGTGCTGACCAAGGGACGCTCGGCCGTCCTCGACTACGGCACCGCCACCCGGACCATCCCTGCCAACCTGTGGAACGCCCTCGTCATCCGCGACGAGCACTGCCGCTTCCCCGGCTGTGACCGGCCGTCTCCGTGGTGCGAGGGCCACCACGTGCGCTGGGTCACCCACGGTGGAGCCACCGAGATCGACAACCTGGTGCTCCTCTGCACCCGCCACCACCACAAACTCCACGAACCGCAATGGCAGGCCAAGCTCCTGCCCGACGCCACCTTCGAGGTCACCGACCCCAACGGCATGGTGAGAGCCACCTCGCCACCGAGGGCGGAACCGGCGTGGTGACCAGGGTGGTGGGGTCGACGAGGTTCGAACGCGCCCGGGGATGGCCGGCCGCGGGGATGGTGAGCAGGGTGATTGCGCCCGACAAGGCTCGGGGCGCCCCGGGAAGAACCGGCCGCATCAGGTCGGCCGAATCGGGACCTTGGCGGAAGCACCGAAAATCATTCGCGCCCCTTGGCCACGAGGAGGCGGAGGCCGGCCGGTGGACACCGTGGCGGTTCCGACGAGGTTCGAGCAATTCCCGACTTCACTCGCCACCGAGCGAGTAACCCGGCGGAACTCGGTCGGCCCTTGCCCGGCCGGCCGGTGGCAATCAGCCGGCCGGGAATTACGTCTCCGGCAATCCCCCCGGGTCGGGCGCGCCGACCGCGCAGGCGCACATCGGCACCGACGGGATGCTCGGCACGGCGCGAAACAACGTTGCCTGCACCTTCTCGATGTTCTCGGCCAGCACCTTGAACACGACCTCGATCGTCACCGGCTCGATGCCGGCGACGCCCTCGAGGCCGGCGTCGAAGTCGGTCACGAGGGCGACGCCCGAGTAACACATGCCCAACTCCCGGGCGAGGATGGCCTCAGGGTATTGGGTCATGTTCACGACCTCCCAGCCGGCCGACCCGAACCACCGCGATTCCGCCCGGGTGGAGAACCGGGGCCCCTGGATGACGACGACGGTCCCCGTCTCGTGGACCACGACGCTCTCGGCCCGGGCCGCGTCGATGAGCGACCGGCGAAGCTCGGGACAGTACGGATCGGCGAAGGACACGTGGGCCAGCGTGGGGCCGTCGAAGAACGTGTCGGCCCGGCCGCTCGTGCGATCCACCAATTGGTCGACCACCACGAACTCCCCCGGTTTCACGTGGGGCTGCAACGATCCCACCGAGCATGGCGCCAGGATCCGCCGCACTCCCAGCCGCCGGAGGGCCCACAGGTTGGCCCGGAAGTTGACCCGATGCGGCGGGAACTCGTGGTCGACGCCGTGCCGGGCCAGAAACGCCACCTCCCGCCCGCCCAACTCCCCCACCGCCACCTTTGCCGACGGCGGGCCGAAGGGCGTGGCCACCGCGACCTCCCGCAAGTTGTCGAGGAAACGGTAGAAGCCGGTGCCGCCGAAGATGCCGATCTCGGCCGACGGGAGGGTCACGCCGGGAAAGCTATGCGGTGCGGGCCGTGTCCTTGGAGCCGCCGGTGTCGCCCGACGAACCCCCGGACCCTGTGGGCTCCCTCGACGACCCGGACCCCGGCGCCGAGATGTCCCTTGCCGTCCGCCGGGACGGTGCGCTCCTCGACTCGGACTCCCTGGTCGGCTTCGGCTCGGACGCCTTCGACCCCGACGCCTTCGACTCGGATGACCTCGACTCGGCGCCCTTCGACTCCGACGTCTTCGAGTCCGACCCGCCCTTCGAGTCCGCCGACGACCCGGAATCGGAGCCCTTGGCGTCCGACGACGACTTGGAATCGGACGACTCCTTGGCGGAGTCGCTCTTGGCCTCGGCGTGCTCTTTGTCCTTCGAGGGCTCCGCGGGCCGGGTGCCGTCGGGCCGGTAGGGGCTCCGATGGTCGGTGCGGTAGAAGCCAGGACCACGCAGGACGATGCCGGGACTGGAGAACACTTTGCGCAGCACGCCGCCACACGACGGGCACTCGGTGAGGGCGTCGTCGGTGAACGACTGCTTCACCTCGATGCGCTCGCCGCACGACTTGCAGGCGTATTCGTACTTGGGCATTCAGGTCCTCAGACGGCGGGCGCTAGCAGTCGACACGGTGGAGTGCCAGCCAGCATACGCCACCCCTTTGCGTACGTCGCAGGGCGGTGCCCCTCTACGATGGCGCTGGTGGACGATCTGGCCGCGCGGGTCCGCGAGCTGGAGGCGATGCGGGACGCCTTTCTCGACGCCCTCGACCGCCTGGGCGACGCCATGGCCTCCAGTCACGACCGCAGCGTGCTCATCGCGTCCCTCCTCCGGGTGACGGCCTCCTACCTCGACGCGCCGACGGCGGTCTTCTACGTGTCGGTGGCGGGTAGCGAGCGGCTGCGGGCCCTCGACAAGGTCGGAATCGACGACGACGTGGCCGATCTCGGACCGGGCGAGGGCCTCGCCGGAGCTGCCGCCCGAACCCGTCAGGTCGTGCTGTGGCCCGCCGATGGCGCCGACGGCGAAGGCCAGGGGGGCCCGGCAGCCACCGAGCCGGCACTTGGGGTCGACACCGCCCTGGCCGTGCCGGTCCGGTCGGGCAGCAACCCCTTCGGCGTCCTCGCCTACTACGGCCGGTCCCAGGCCCGTCCCTACGATACCGACGACGTGGCCATGCTCAGCGCCCTCGTCCGTCAGGCCGAGATCGCCATCGACAGCAGCTTCCTCTACGACGAGGCCACCCGCCTCTCGCTCACCGACGGCCTCACCGGGCTGTGGAACCGCCGCCACCTGGCCCTCCGCATCGAGGCCGAGCTCTCCCGGGCCGTCCGCTTCGGCGAGCCCTTCTCGGTCCTGTACTGCGACCTCGACGGGTTCAAGCCGGTGAACGACACCCTCGGCCACCAGGCGGGCGACACCGTCCTCATCGAGACCGCCCGCCGCCTCACCGACGCCACCCGCGAGGTCGACATCGTGGCCCGACCGGGCGGCGACGAGTTCACCCTTCTCCTGCCCCGCACCGGCCTGGCCGGCGCCCTCCGCCTGGCCGACAAGATCCGCACCGCCATCGGCGGCCGCCCCTTCGACCTCGACGGCACCGCCATCCACGTGTCGGTCTCGGTGGGCGTGGCCGCCTACCCTGAGCACGGGTCGTCGGGGAAGGAGCTCCTGGCGGCTGCGGACGGCGCGCTCTACCGGGCCAAGGCCGAGGGTCGGGACCGGGTGGAGCACGCCTACGGCGAAGCAACTGGAGGTCGCGAGTGACGACGAGGAGCGTGCGCAAGGCGGTCATCCCCGCGGCCGGCCTCGGCACCCGTTTCCTGCCCGCGACCAAGGCCCAGCCCAAGGAGATGCTGCCGATCGTCGACAAACCGGCGATCCAGCACGTGGTCGAGGAGGCGGTGCGGGCGGGCATCCGCGACATCCTCATCATCACCGGCCGGGGCAAGCGCTCGGTGGAGGACCACTTCGACCGCTCCTTCGAGCTCGAGCACTACCTGGAGAAGGCGGGCAAGTTCGACCAGCTCAAGCAGATGCAAGAGATCGCGGAGATGGCCGACATCCACTACGTCCGCCAAGGGGAGCCCCTCGGCCTCGGCCACGCGGTCTCGGCGGCCCGCCAGCACGTAGGCGACGAGCCCTTCGTCGTCCTCCTGGGCGACGACATCATGAGCGCCACGTCGCCCGTGCTGCAGCAGATGCTCGAAGTCCACGAGCGCTACGGACGGTCGGTGCTGGCCCTCAAGGAGTTCCCTCGGCAGGACATCTCGGCGTATGGGTGCGTCCTGCCGGAGGCGGTCGACGAGTCGCTGGTGCGGATCCTGGGCATCGTCGAGAAGCCCCGCCCCGAGGACGCCCCCTCCAATTTGGCGGTCATGGGCCGATACGTCTTCACGCCCGAGATCTTCGAGGCCCTGGAGCGCACCCCGCCCGGCGCCAACGGCGAGATCCAGCTCACCGACGCCGTCGGCCTGCTGCTCAAGGACCAGACCGTCTACGGCTTCCTCTTCGAGGACGGTCGCTACGACATCGGCGACAAGCTCGACTACCTGCGGGCGACGGTGGAGATGGCCATCGACCGGGACGACCTTGGGCCCGAGTTCCGCACCTTCCTGGCCCAGCTGGTGCAGCGGAAGAAGCTCGTCTGACGTGATTCCCCTCGAGGACGCCCGGGCCCGGGTCCTCGCCGCCTGCTCCCCGCTGACCTCCCGCCCGGTGCCCCTCGCCGACGCCCTGGGCCGGGTGCTGGCCGAGCCGGTGGTGTCGGGAGTCGACGTACCGCCCTTCGCCAACACGGCCATGGACGGGTTCGCGGTGCGGGCCGCCGACACGGCCGACGCTCCGATCGGGCTGGCGGTCGTCGGCACCCTGGCCGCGGGGGCCGACCCGGCCGGGCTCACCGTCGGCCCGGGCCAGGCGGTGCGGATCATGACCGGCGCCCCCCTGCCGGCCGGGGCCGACGCCATCGTGATGGTCGAGCGGACGTCCACGTCCACCGCCGGCGATGTCGTCACGGTGGAGGTGGCGGCCGCGGCCGGCGACCACGTGCGGTCGGCGGGCGACGACCTGCGGATCGGGCAGACGATCTTCGAGACGGGCGCCGTCCTCACGCCCGGCCACCTGGGGGTCCTGGCCAGCCTGGGCCTCTCCGAGGTGACGATCTTCCCGGCAGCCCGGGTGGGCGTGCTCTCCACCGGCGACGAACTGGTCGAGGGTCCCGGGCCGTTGCGGCCGGGACAGATCCGGGACTCCAACCGTCCGACGCTGCTGGCCATGGTGCGGGAGGCGGGGTGCGAGGCGGTCGACCTGGGGACGGCGCGAGACGACGAGGACGTCATCCAGTCCAAGCTGGAGGAGGGCCTGGCCACCTGCGACGCGGTGGTCACCTCGGGCGGGGTGAGCGTGGGCGACTTCGACTACGTGAAGGTCGTCCTCGACCGGATCGGGCGCATGGACTGGTGGCAGGTGGCCATCCGTCCGGCAAAGCCGTTCGCCTTCGGGGTGGCCGGTCCCCGAGACACGCCGGTGTTCGGGCTCCCCGGCAACCCGGTGTCGTCGATGGTGTCGTTCGAGATGTTCGTCCGCCCCGGTTTGCGGCGGATGATGGGCCATCCCGACCGGTGCCTCCTTCGACCGGTGGTGGCGGCGATCGCCGACGAGGGCCTCCCCCGCCGTCCCGACGGCAAGCTCCACCTCGACCGGGTCGTCGCCACCCACGGGTCCGACGGCCGCATCCACGTGCGCCGCTCGGGCGGGCAGTCGTCCCACCTGCTCCGGGCGATGGCCCTGGCCAACGCCTTGGCCCTCGTCCCCGACGGCGATGGGGTGCCCGAGGGCGGTGCGGTCGACGTGATGGTCCTCGGTACTATCGAGGGGTGACCTCCCCGCCGGTCCCGCTGGTCGACCCGTTCCAGCGGGTGGTCCGTGACCTGCGGATCTCCGTCACCGACCGCTGCAACTTCCGGTGCACCTACTGCATGCCCGAGGAGGGGATGCAGTGGCTGCCCCGCAGCGAGATCCTCACCTTCGAGGAGATCGAGCGGGTGGCCCGCCTGTGCGTCGAGCGGTGGGGGTTCACCGGCATCCGCCTCACCGGTGGAGAACCCACGGTGCGGGCCGGCCTGCCCACGCTGGTGGCCAAGCTGGCCGACCTCGGCGTCGACCTCGCCCTCACCACCAACGGGGCCAGCCTGCGCCTGCTGGCCGCCGACCTGCGGGCCGCCGGCCTCCAGCGGATCAACATCTCCTGCGACTCGCTCCAGCGGGAGCGATTCGCCGACATCACCCACCGCGACTCCCTCCCCCAGGTGCTCGACGGGATCGATTCCGCCCTCGAGGCCGGGTTCGCGCCGGTCAAGCTCAACGCCGTCCTCATGCGGGGGGTGAACGACCACGAGGTGGTCGACTTCGCCACCTTCGGCCGGGAGAAGGGCGTCGTCGTCCGCTTCATCGAGTTCATGCCCCTCGACGCCGACGGGGCGTGGACGGGCGAGCAGGTCGTGTCGGCAGCCGAGATCCTCGCCGCCATCGGGGCGGTCTACCCGCTGGAACCGGTGGCGCAGAGGGGCTCCCAGCCCGCCGAGCGCTACCGATATGTGGACGGCGGCGGCGGAGTTGGGCCCAATGAGATCGGCATAGTACCGAGCGTCACCCGCAGCTTCTGCGGCTCGTGCGACCGGGTCCGGCTGACGGCGGAGGGGATGTTCCGCAACTGCCTGTTCGCCACTCGGGAGACCGATCTGCGGCCCCTTCTGCGCTCGGGGGCGTCCGACGACGACCTGGCCGCGGCCATCGAGGTCGACGTCGGCCAGAAGTGGGCCGGCCATTCCATCGGCCAGGTCCGCTTCGTGCGGCCGGCTCGCAGCATGAGCCAAATCGGCGGCTGACCCGGGGGTCGGTAGACTCCTCCCCCGTGAGCGACCGCGGCCTGACCCACCTCGACCCCCTGGGCCGGGCCCGGATGGTCGACGTCACCCCCAAGGAGGCCACCCACCGCCGGGCCCTGGCCCGGTGCAAGGTGATGATGCAGCCCGAGACCACCTCCCGGGTGGCCACCAACGCCATCACCAAGGGCGACGTGCTGGCCGTGGCCCGGGTAGCCGGCATCCAGGCGGCCAAGCAGACCCCGATGCTCATCCCCCTGTGTCACCCGCTCCTGGTGGGGTCGGTCTTCGTGAACTTCACCATCGGTGACGACTGCGTCGAGGTCGAGGCCCAGGTGGAGACCGTCGACCGCACCGGCGTGGAGATGGAGGCCCTCACCGCCTGCGCGGTGGCGGCGCTCACCATCTACGACATGTGCAAATCGGTCGACCGCTCGATGAGCATCGGTGAGCTCACCCTGTGGGAGAAGACGGGCGGTCGCTCGGGCATCTACCGGCGGCCGGTCGAGCCCGAAAACGGCCCCAATAATTCGGCCGGCGACTGACCTGCGCGCTTGCCCGGCCGGCAAGCGGCCTAGTAGAACTGGTCAGTGCCACTTCCCCACCATCCGCGTTTCGCGGGCGGTCGCGCAGTACGGTCCCTCGAGGAAAAGGTAGGTCGAGGAGCGTGACCTTGGTTCTTTTGGTCCTGGCAGTTGTCTGGGCTGCAGTCCTCATCCCCCCCGCGCTGCGTGCGCGTCAGGAGGGCCGACCGAGCGACTCCATCAGCAACTTCCGGCGGCAGCTGGCCGTGCTCCGCCGCACCGGCCCGAAGACCCGTGGCAGCGCCGACCACTGGGCTCGCCCCTACGCCTCGCCCTCGCCCACCCTCGCCAGCGTGAGCCGGCTCCACACCACCCACGCGGCCGGCGGTCGTCCCCTTCCCTACCTGGCGCCCTCGGGCGGCGGTCCGGCTCCCATCCGGGGCCCCGTGGTCGCCGGACGTCCCCGCTCCGCCCCGTCCGCCGCCCGCAGCCGCACCCTCCGCCGCCGGCGCGATGTCCTCACCGGCCTGGTGGGCCTGGTCGGTGTCAGCCTGCTGCTCGCCTTGGTCACCGGCCTGTCGATGATGTTCGTGCTCGTGCACGTGCTGGCCGACATCCTGCTGGTGGCCTACGTGGCCCTCCTCATCCACCAGCGCAATGCCGCTGCGGCCCGGGAGATGAACGTCCGGTTCCTCCCCCACACGGGCTCCTTCGACCCGTCGCTCATGCCCGGCGAGCCGGCGCTGCTGCGGCGCTCGGCCAACTACTAAGCCCTCCTCTCCCGAGGCACGGCGGCAGCCATGTCCTCCGATCGAGCAGGCGAGCTGGCTGTCCTCGGCCAGGAGCTGCACCAGTACCTGGGGGCATCGTCGCGGGCCCGTGAGGTGGCCCTTCCCGCCTGCCGGCAGACGATCCAGGCGTGCGGACGGTCGATCCGGGCGGTGCACCGTCAGGAGCCGGAGGTGGCGGCCAAGCTGGCCGACGAGGCCGCCGCCCACCTGCGTCGGGCCCAGGAGGCGCTGACTCCCTATCCCGCGCTGGCCGCCAGCGGACCGCTGCACGACGCGGAGAAGGAGTACGCCGAGGCCCGCCTGACCGCGGCCATGGTCGACGAGCGGCCGTTGCCTTCGTACGTGGAGCTGGCGGTGTCGGGCTCGGCGTGGCTGGGGGGACTGGCGGAGGCGGCCAGCGAGCTGCGCCGGCACCTGCTGGATCGGTTGCGCGACGGCGAGCTGGCCCGGTCGGAGCGGCTGCTCAACGTCATGGACGACGCCTACGGCCTGCTCATCACCATCGACTACCCCGACGCCGTCACCGGCGGCCTCCGTCGCACCACCGACGCCCTCCGGGCCGTCCTGGAGCGCACGAGGGGCGATCTGACCACGACGGTGCTGCAGTCCCGGCTGCAACAGGCCCTCGAGCGCCAAGTCCCGCCGCCCAATCCTTCCGACCGCCCCTGACCCTGCACTACCCTGGGACTCCCGCCAGGGGGTGTAGCTCAGCTGGTAGAGCGCCACGTTCGCAACGTGGAAGTCGGCGGTTCGAGTCCGCTCACCTCCACTCGCAGGCAACTGACGAGGCGATTCGAAGCTCGTCGCGCGAGCCGAGTGACGTCGTGCTCAAGCTCGCCTTCTCCCTCACGCCACATCGGGGCGATGGTAGGATGAAAGTATGACCGTGATCAAGGTGACCGTGAGCCTGGACCCGGATGTCGCGGATCGAGCGAAGCGCGACGTTGCTGAAGGCAGGGCCAAGTCGTTGAGCTCGTGGCTCAACGAAGCCGCCAAAGCTCGGATTGATCGTGAGGAAGTGGAAGCGGTGCTCGCCGAGCTTCTCGATGAATCTGGAGGTCCAGCCACGGAGGCTGAGCTGGCCGAGGCGACGAGGCTCCTGGCGAGCGGCGACGACCGGCGGTGACCCTCGTCCTCGACGCAGGAGCGCTTGTCGCCGTCGAATGGGCGGACCGCCCGACATTGATGCTGATGGAGGCAGCCCGCCGTCAGGGCCGCACCTTCGTGGTTCCCGCAGGCGTCGTGGCGCAGGTGTGGCGCGGAGGTTCACGCCAGGCTCGTCTCGCCCGCTTCCTTGCCGCCCGAGGCGTTGAGGTCGAAGCGCTCACTGAAGTTGGAGCGAAAGCCGCGGGGCTGGTCTGCGGCCGGGCTGGTGCGAGCGACGTGGTCGACGCATCGGTGGTTGTGACCGCGCGGCGGCACCGCGCCACCGTCGTGAGCGCGGACCGCGCTGACCTCGAACTGCTCGATCCAGGCATCGTCGTTCTCGACTGCTGAGATCAGAGCGACTTTCGCCGACCGACCTCGACGAACCGTGCCGCGGGGTGATCAGCGTTGGAAAGAGCTTGCACCACCTTCCCCAGAAGTCTCGGTCATTTGCCGCAGGTCAGTGGTGCGCCCCGAGCACAGGATCCCCCTCAGTGATGGCCGTGACAGGATCACCGCGTGAATTCTGACGGCGACATCTACGAAATTGGCCAGGCCCGCATGACTCAAAGCCTTCAAAGGACGACGAGATCGGCGGGACGATGACCGAATTTCTGCCCCTCATCATCGCGCTGGCCAGCGGTGCTGCCGCCAGCGCGGTCATCACCGGTCGGCGGCAGCGCCAGCAACAGGCGAGAGACACCTTCCTACGGCCGGCGGAGGAGTTCTCGAGGGCGGCCTACGTCGCCCGGAGCCTGGCCAGGACGGTGAAACCTCCTCTCCCGCAAGAGCTCGGTCGCCATCGCAACGAACACCTCGTCTCCGACTCGGTCGAGCGCGCCCGCCGATTCGCGCTCTGCTGGGAGGCGTTGGACGCGCTGCGCAGTGCGCGAGGACTGGTCGCCCTCGTTTACCACCCGCGGTCCGTCGCAGCCGGAAATGCGGCCTACGTCATCGGAGCCCTGCGGGGCATGGTCGAGACCAGTGAGGCCTTCTATCACGACTGTGCCGAGAGAGCCGGTGCCGATTGCAGTGCCCTTCGACAGAAAGCGGCTGATGACTACGACGTCTTCCGCGACCAGATGGACTTCCGGTTCCAAGAGTTTGCGGAGGACGTGTGGGGTCGCCTGGGCGAGCCCACATGGAAACGTTTTCCGACCATATCCGGCGAGACCGGACGTGCGATGTTCGTCACCCGTCGGGTGGGCCGTCGGCTCCGTCAGCGGCCCAAAGGGGCTGCCGCTTCCTCGGTCCCGGCTGCCGGTCCAACCCTCTGACGTCGAGGCCTGAAGCTGTTCCAACCCGGATGTAAAGCGGAGCGAAGACTACGCCCCTAGGTCCTTGTTCTCGAGGACGAATTGGCTGGCGATGAAGGTCGCTCCCTGGGGGTCCTTGAGCAGCGCCATCCTCGTCCAGGGGGCGTCGAAGGGGCCGGCGAGGACCTCTCCTCCCAGCTCGACCGCCTTGGCCGCAGTCGCGTCGGCGTCGTCGACGGCGAAGGTGACGCTCCAGTGCGCCCTCGTCTCGGAGTCGTCGGCTGCGATCGGGTTGAGGGCGGCGACCACGTCGATGAACCCGTCGGGCCCGCCCATCTGCGCCATCTGCTCGCGAAGGCCGGGGGATCCCTCCTCGAGGTGATCGCCGTAGCCGGGCAGCGTCCACATGGACATGCCGGGCAGGGCCAGCGTGTCCCAACCGAACACGGCGCCGTAGAAGGCCTGGGCCGCCTCGGGATCGCGGGTGGCGAGACTGTTGAAGTTCAGTGAGCCATGCTCGTTGACGACCCGGGCGCCCTTGTTCGTCCCCGCCTGCCAGACGCAGAACACGGCTCCTTCGGGGTCGAGGAGGACTGCCATCCGCCCCGCGTCCATGACGTCGAAGGGCTCCATGGCCACCGCCCCTCCGGCCGTGCGGGCCTTGGCGACCGTCTCCTCGGCATTGTCGACCCAGATGTAGGTGTTCCACGTCGGCCGCGGCGGCGCACCGGGCGGCGTCGATCCGATGGCGGCCACGTCGAGGCCACGGATGCGGGCCATGAAGTAGCTCCCCGGCGCCCCCTCGGGCATCACGTCCTCGAGCTCCCAACCGAAAAGGCCGCGGTAGAACGGCAGGGAGGCTTCGGGGTCGGGCTGGTTGGTGTCGACCCAACAGGGGACGCCCGGGATGTATCCGTCACGCTCCGGCATTGCCGCTCCTCAAGTCGCTGTCACTCGACCCTACCGGCGGACGACCTCGTCCCTGGCTCAGGCGGTCCCATCCGAGCCACGACCGCCTCGCCCCGCGGTGAAAGTCGGTAGCCGACCTCCAGGCTCTCGGTGAGGCCGAGCGACTTGAGTCGGCGAACGCGTTGCTTGAACGGCTGACGTTCCATGCCGAGCTGCGTGGCAAGGGTCGTGCTGACGGTGGCGGGCTGGGCGGCGATGGCCCGGAGGACGTCGCCCGCCCACGGCAGCCGCTGGACTGCGGCGAGGGTGGGCCCGTCGACGTCGGCCTGCTGCCGGACGGCGATGCGGGGGTCGTCCCCGACTCGCCGGAAGCGGATCCGGTAGAGCTGGCCCTCGGGTCGGAGGTCGGCAATCACCTCCTCCGGCGTCCCGTAGCCGGCCGAGCAGGCGTCGGCGGCGTCGATCTCGGCGACGGTGATCGGGCTGACGTCGTCGATCGCGAGCAGCCCGGCCGGAGACTGGAGCGTGCCGCCCGACTTCACCGACGGCCGCTTCCACCGGCGGAAGGCGACGGTCACGCTGCCGTCGACCAACCCCGGCCAGAACCGAGCGGGAAAGAGCACGGACCTCAGTATTCCGCCGAACACTCCGCCAACCAGCAAGATGGTCGTGGAGGGGTAGATGCGGATCCTGTTTCAGGGCGACGTGCGAGTGTCATACCGGCAGTTGTACGTCCAGAACAGCGACCCGCTTCCTGAGGGTTTCCCCGACGGCGCGTGGGCTGGGCAGCAGAACGGGCTGTGTGGCGCGGCCTATCCGGGCCTTCTCTTCCTGACGACCGGGTTGCACACGGGCAATGTCGGCTTCACCGTGGAGAGCCACGACCACACTCCGCCGATCGACGACTCCTGGGAGGAGATCGTGGAGGTCTCCTTCACTCCCAGGTACGGGCCGGTGGCACTGGTCCAGTGGGCGGGCGAGGCCGCCTGGCCTCTCGATCTCGAGCCGGTGAGTTATCGGGTCCGGTACTGCGCTCGCGGCATGGACGCCGCGAACGCGGCTGACAGCCGTCTCCGCGGTACCCCGATCGACCACTACCTCCTCCAGTTCTGGCCCCAGTCCATCGGTCCGGATCGGGTGGTCAGGCAAACCAGCGCGCACGCCGCCTACTGGCACCGGTTCGCCCGTGAGCAGCCGCCGCCGCTGCCCCCGCGGTCGCCACTGGAGATCGCCGAGCGTGAGCGCCAAGCTGAGCTCGAGCGGCAGGAGGCGGCTCGGGCGATCGAGGATCGTCTCACCTGGGGTGGACGTCGCCCGAGCGAACGGCTTCTACACGTCGGCGGCAACGTGTTCGGCCTCGCAGCACTCGACCGAGACCTGGTCGACGCCATCGCCGAGGACGAGCCGGACGTCCAACGAGCCATCGCCCGCTGGGCCGCCCGCCGGGCCTACGACCTTGCCGGCCTGTCCTCTGTCGCCTGGATCGCCCCGGCGCTCGCCGCCCTTGAGCGAGGTGAGGAGCTGCCCCCACCGTTCGACGACCAGGCCCGTGTCTGGCAGCTCCTCTTCACAGACCCGAACGTGCCCCAGACGGCGGTGAGCCCGCCCGGCGGAGGACCCCGCAACGCCTCCCAGCAGGCGATGGCCGTCCCCGCACTCTGGGGCGCGGCAGGAACAGATCCGCTGCGCGCCGCCATCGACGCCCTCTACGCGGCGGCGGTGTCCTCCGGGGACGAGTGGCCCGGCCTGCTCGACGACGTTCGACGCGCGTTCCCGGCGAGTCGGCGTCCGCACTGACAGGTGGCGCTGCCCTAGGGCGATCCGCCCCGCCCCTACTGTGCCTTGCCGCAGGCGCCGCAGAACCGGGCCGTGGTCGTGACATACGCCCCGCACGCGTCGCAGGTCGGGATGTACCCGACGGCACCCCATCCCCGCCGCACGGAAACCGTCGACAACGGCACGATCAGCACCGGCAGGACGACGAACGTGATCACGAACATGCCGAGAGCGGAGATTTTCGTCCCGGATTTGGCGGAGACGCCCCAGTACGCCGGGACGGCGACGGCTTCGACCATCAGCAGGATCCCGAGCGCGGTCCTCGGCCACGAGCCACGCCGTCCCGCGCCGGGGCTGTTGGGGTTGCCCATCGAGTAGTGGATCCCCCCGGCCCCCAGGACCGCCGACGCCACCGCGGACACGACCGCAGCGAGCCCGGAGGCGCCCTTCGCCCAAGCCCACAACCCGCTGGCCACGCCCGCGGCGCCGAGGACGGCGAACCAAATCATCTTCGGCGCGCGAGCCCTCCGCCCACAGTCCGGGCAGCGGGACGGTCCCTCGGGCAGCGCCGCGCCGCAATGGAGACAGAACTTGGTGGCGTCCTGGAGAAATGGCATCGCCTCCATCCTGCCGGGACGAATGAGGCCATTGCGACGGCGGGGCGCGGGCCTCTTAGAAGACGGCGAACACCAGGAGGGCGGCGATGGGGATGACGAGCCAGCCCAGGACGGTGACGGCGATGGCGACGGCGGCGAAGGTGCGGGCGTTGTCCTGGGGCGGCTTGCCGCACCAGCCCACCGTCTCCCACAGCGCACCGAGGGGCCGGTCGAGGCTGAGCCGGATGCGGCGGCGGGCGATAGCGGCCCCGTGCAGGACGAGCCAGGAGACCGCCACCAGGAGCAGGAAGGCGACCAGTCCGCCCACGACCAGCCCGCCCCGGGAGCCGAACGCGGCCGAGCCCGCGCCCCGGAACACCTGCGCCAGCGACGACGCCGCGGCCCCGCCGGCCAGGGCGGTGGGCAGGACGCTCACCTTCTTCTTGTACGACGGCGTGGCCCGGTCGACGTCCATCCGGGCCCGGATAACAGCCATGCGGGAGGGGTCGTCGGCCGGCATCCACCCCAGCCGGCGGGTGTACAGGTCGCGGAGGGAGTCGACCACCTGGCCCTGGTGGCCCCGGACGATGGGGCGGATCACCTGCTGGGCCAGGAAGCGGACGACGCCGGTGAGAGGTCCGAGGCGGAGTTGGCTCGGCTGCCGCGCCCCGTTGCGGGCCAGCACCTCGAGCGCATGCATGGCCACCCGGTGGGCATCGACGAAGCGCTCGGGGAAGGCGAGCGTCTGGGTGGAGGCCAGATGGCGGACGATGTCCCGCTCCACCCGACCCTGGCCGCCCAGCTGGTTGAGGATCTTGTCGGTGGCGGCGTCGTCGTCGTAGAGGAGACGGAGCTGGGCCAGGCGCCGGCCCAACTCGTCGATGATGAGAGAGTCGTCGGGCGGCTTGTCGCTCACGGCGCGGACGTTACGCCCGCCAGCGGTCGGGGGCTCAGGAGTCCCGGTACTCTCGGGCCAGCCGGCGCACGGCGGGGGCCGACTCCGCCTGCAGGGCCGCCTCCGCCAGCCGCCGGGCCTCGTCCAGGGCGACCTCCCGCACCACCTGCTTGACCTTGGCCACCGCGTTCGGACGGACGGAGAGGCACGTCACTCCCAGACCGAGCAGGACGGGGATGGCGAGCCCGTCGCAGCCGAGCTCACCGACGACACACACCGGCCGGCCGTGGCGCTCGGCGGCGGCAGTCACCTGGCGCAGCAGGATGAGGACCGCCGGGTGGAGGCCGTCGGCGAGGGCGGCAACGGCGGCGTTGGTCCGGTCGACGGCGAGGGTGTACTGGGTGAGGTCATTGGTCCCCACCGCGAAGAAGTCGACCGACCGGGCGAACACCTCGGCGGTGAGGGCGGCGGCCGGCACCTCCACCGTGATCCCGATCTCTACCGACAGCTCGGTGACGGCGCGGAGGCGGGCCTGCGCCCGCCGCAGTTCGTCGACGGTCGTGACCATCGGGAACATCACGCCGATGGGACGGTCCCGGGCCAGGCGGGCGATAGCTCGGAGCTGCGTGTCGAAGAGATCCCCGTCGGCCAGGGTGAGGCGGAGCCCGCGGTTACCCAGCGCCGGGTTCGGCTCCGGCTGGGGGTTCCAGGGGGGGACGTCGGCTCCGAGGTCGAGCGTGCGCACGACGAGGGGACGATCTCCGACCGCGTCGGCGATGGCCCGGTAGGCGACGTACTGCTCGTCCTCCCCGGGCGGCTGCTGGCGGCCGAGAAACGCGAACTCGGTCCGCAACATGCCGACACCGTCGGCGCCCTCGGCCATGGCCAGCCGGGCGTCGTCCGCGCTCCCGACGTTGACGAGCACGGGGATAGTGCGACCGTCACGGGTCACCGCAGGCGTGGACGCCAGCCGGCGCACCTCCTCCTGGCGGCCGCGGTCGGCGGCCTGGCGCCGACGGGCCGCCTCCACCTCCTCGTCCGTCGGGTTGACCCGGACCGTTCCGGCGTCGCCGTCGACGAGCACGACGGTCCCCGACGGGACCGCGAGCAGGGCCGCGCCCAAACCGGTGACGGCGGGGATCCCACGTGAGCGGGCGAGGATGGCCGCGTGCGAGAGCGGGGCTCCCGCCGCGGTCGCCACCGCGGTCACGGCCATCGGATCGAGCGAGACGACGTCGGCCGGACTGAGCTCGGCAGCGACGAGGACTGCCTGGAGTGGCAGCGCAGGCACCTCGTGCACCACCTCGCCGACGCCGATCCCCGACGACGCAGGGACCCCTCGGAGCTCCCGCCGCTGGTTCCCTCCGTCCCGGCTGTGCATCTGCGGAGTATCCCAGTGCCCGTAATGAGTCGTGGCCGCCGGACCGGCTAGGTGGGTCCGGTTTTGAACCCTGCCGGCTACGACCACTATCAGTCGATACGGATCGTCGACGTTCGAGGCCCCGCTCAGGGATCGATGGTGATGCCGACGAGTTCGACTGAGCCGTCCGCAACCCGTAACCCGTAGACGGCGAACGCCCGGACGAGAAGTCTCGAGGCGATCAGCATGCGCCCGACTTGAGCACCCTCGATCACCTCCGGCAGACCCTCGAAGTCGGTCGCGAACCGCTCGATGACCGCCGGCAACTCGATGACGAGGAAATCCGTCGACGATGGTGTGCCAGCGGCGCTGCGCTCGGTGCCAACTTGCTCGTCAAGTTGGTCGAAGAACGAGGCGGCGACACGAACTATTCGTCGATCAGCCGCCATCACCCAGCGGTGAGATGACACCGCGTTCTTCGAGCAAGGCGCGGCCCCGCACCCGAACACGTTCGAGGAACTCGGGTGAGACCCGCGACAGATCCGTGATAACCCGCTCGTTCAGAAGCCGCTGGCGATCTTCCGGCGCCAGCTTCTCGAGATCGGCAGCCGTCCACATTCGATCATCAGGCATAGGTCATCACCGTACGTGACGGTCGCCGACACGTCGATGATCCCGCAGCTTTCCGCACCGCCACCCCCTGGTCCGTGGAGACCGCTGTCCGGTTAGTACCCAGCGAAGCCCAGGAGGGCGGCGAGGGTCCGTGGCCGCACCGACCCCGATGCGCCTCAGGGCGAACCTATGCCACCCACGGCCCGAGACGGAAGAACTGCGACTCGCCGTCCTCGGCGTCGTTGTCGGTGTTCAGGAACGTCTGGCCGGCGGCGTCGACGGTGAGACCCTCCACCTTCTCGATCACCCGGCCGCGGGGCGCCCGCAGTTCGTCGAGCAGATCGTTGACGAGCACTTTGGCGACGAGTGCGGGGTCGGCGGACGAGCTGATCGGCACGAAGCTGTACCCGGCCACGGAGAACCGGTAGATGCGCTTCACGACCGCGGTCGGACCGCCCTGGTTGTCGCGCTCGATCACCGCGTACTGGTCGGGACCGACGGCGACGATCTCCGACAGCCCGACGCTGCTGCCCGCGTCGAGCGGATAGGCGGCGAAGTCCCAGGTGTTCGTCGACGGGACGTAGCGGGCGATGCGAGTCCAGCTGGTGCCGTCCCACGAGCGCTGGATGGCCACGAAGACCTCCTCCCGCGACTGGGCCGCGTTCCACACCGCGGTCACGCCTTCGAAGCCGTTGCTGGTGGGGGTGGCGCCGGCGATCGGGGGGAGGGGAACCTCGCTCAGGACGGTCCCGTCGGGCGCCACCCGCAGGAGGTGGTTGAGACGGACCGCAGGGGCGGCGTTGGCATTGGCGTTGCCCTCGCTGGCCAGCCAGAAACCGGTGCCGGCCTGGGTCGGCCGGGTGGCGATCCCTTCGAGGTCCCAGCTCTCGGAGGAGATGCCCTTGATGTCGGTGACGTCGACGATGCGGGCGGGTGCGGACGTGGCGTCGACGGAGTAGATGCGGGAGTTGGCGTAGGCGCTGTCGTGGACGGTGAAGAGGCGGCCGGCAGCGGTGCGGTCGGCGGCCAGGGCCGACAGGGCACCCCAGGGGATCGGGGAGGACGTGCCCGGGATGGCGCCCTTGGTGGCCGAGTCGACCGAGAGGATCGTCGGGTACTTCGCCGGGCCGGCTTCGTACCGGAAGATCGACAGGGTGCCCTCGACCTCGTTGGCGGTGACGAACAGGTTGCGGGTGCCGATCGGCAGCAGGCCTTCAGGCGACACCCCGGTGGGGAGGAGCTGCTGGAAGGCGAAGGTGTTGCCCACCAGGCGGTAGACCCCCACCGAGTTGGCCCGCTCCGAGCCGACGAAGAACAGCTCCTGCCCGCCGAAGGTGCCGACGGCGACGCCCTCGGGCTCGATCCCCTTGTTGGCCGACCGGCTCTCCACGTAGTGCCCGTGGCGGACGTTCTGCAGCTCGAGTCCGGGCCCCGAGGCGCCCGCCACGAAGGTGTTGAGGTCGACGAGGGTGAAGGAGCGGGAGCCACCCTCGTAGTCGCCCTCGTCCGCGGTGAGGATCCGCCCGCCGTTCTGTATCCAGGCCACCGCGTCGGGCTCGCGGGCGACGCTGATGCTGCCGTTGAACACGATGTCGAGGGGCGTCTCGGAGGTGTCCGCCACCTGGTTGGCCACGCTGCCTGCGCTCCAGTGGCGGATGACGAGTCCCGAGCGGAGCTCGATGACGACCAGGTGGTTGTTCTCCTGGAGGCTGACCACCGCCATCTCGTTGGCGTTGATGTCGACGAACTCGGGCTCCGGGTCGGTGTTGAACTTCATCCCCGCCAGCCCCGTGAGGCTGACGTTGCGCGTCGTCCAGGCTGCCGGTGCCCCCGCCAGGTTGACGATGGTGACGAACCCGGGTTCGCTGCGCTCGGCGCCGTTGGCGGGGACGTGGGGCATGATCCCGCCTGCGACGGCCTCGTCGCGCTGGTTCTCGATGGCGACCACCGCGAACTTTCCGGTCGGGCCCACCTTGACCGAGTCGGGCTGCCCCCCCGTGTTGATCGTGCGAACGACGGCCCGGGTGGCGAGGTCGACCACGAGGAGGCGGCCGGCGTGGGGTCCGAAGGTGCCGTCGCCCTCCGTTACCGTGTCGTCGACCGCGACCAGCGCCCGGCTGCCGGCGATGGCGACCGACGTCGGAGCGCCCCCGGTGACGAGCGTGCCTGCGGCCGTCGGTGCCGCCGGGTCGGAGATGTCGACGAAGCCGATGAGGCCGGCGTCGGCGTCGGAGTACAGCAGGGTCCGGCCGCCGTCGGCGGCAGCCACGATCTCGGCGATCTTGCTGCCCGGGTTGGTGGTCACCTCGAAGGTGGCGACCCGGTTGAACCTCGACGGTGCCGCCTGGGCCGACGCGCTCGCGCTCACGAGGAGCGAACAGGCGACGGAACAGGCCGCGGATGCGGCGATGGCACGGGTGCGACGCGACACGCAGGCCGTCCTCTCGGGTCGGGAATCGCGGAAGCTACCGGGAGGCCCTGACCGGGGGATGGCCTCCGGGTGAACGCCGGGCGACGTGAAGCTGAAGTCAGGGCGCCACCGGTGGGACCAGACCGCTAGAAGTCGGCGTTCCTCGGGGTGCGGGGGAAGGGGATGAGGTCGCGCACGTTGGCCATGCCCGTGATGTAGGCCATCGTCCGTTCGAAGCCGAGTCCGAAACCGGCGTGGGGGACGGTGCCGTAGCGGCGCAGGTCGCGGTACCACCAGTAGGCCTCCCGATCGAGGCCCACTTCTTCGATGCGGGCGTCGAGGACGTCGAGGCGCTCCTCCCGCTGGCTGCCGCCGATGATCTCGCCGATGCCGGGGGCGAGCACGTCCATCGCTGCCACCGTCCGCCCGTCGTCGTTGACCCGCATGTAGAAGGCCTTGATGTCCTTGGGGTAGTTCATGACCACGACCGGCCGGCCGACGACCTTTTCCGTCAGGTGGCGCTCGTGCTCCGACTGCAGGTCCATGCCCCAGGCGACGGGGAACTCGAAGCGCGCCCCGTCGTCCACCGCCCGGGTGAGGGCGGCGACCGCGTCGGTGTAGTCCATTCGCTCGAAGCTCGACGCGACCAGGCGCTCGACCCGGCCGATGCAGTCGGGGTCGATGCGCTCGGCGAAGAAGGCCATGTCGTCCCCTCGCTGGTCGAGGACGGCCCGGCACACGTAGCGGAGGCACGCTTCGGCCAGGTCGGCGTCGGCCGACAGGTCGGCGAAGGCGATCTCGGGCTCGACCATCCAGAACTCGGCCAGGTGGCGGGCGGTGTTGGAGTTCTCCGCCCGGAACGTCGGCCCGAACGTGTACACCCGGCTCAGGGCCAGGCAGTAGGCCTCCACGTTGAGCTGGCCGGACACGGTGAGGTGGGTCTCCCGGCCGAAGAAGTCGTCGGCGAAGTCCCTGTTGGCGACGTCGAGCGTCGACACCCGGAACATCTCGCCCGCCCCTTCGGCGTCGTTGGCGGTGATGATCGGGGTGTGGACCCAGAAGAAGCCCTGCTCGTCGAAGAACCGGTGGATGGCCATCGACAGGCAGTGCCGGACCCGGGTGACGGCGCCGAACGTGTTGGTGCGGGGCCGCAGGTGGGCGACCTCCCGGAGGTACTCGAACGAGTGCTGCTTGGGCGCCAGGGGGTAGGTCTCGGGGTCGTCGACCCAACCGACCACCTCGACCGAGTCGGCCTGGATCTCGACCGCCTGACCCTTGCCCTTCGACTCGGCCAGGACGCCGGTGGCCACCACCGAGCAACCGGTGGTGAGCCGGGCGACCTCGCTCTCGAAGTTCGGGAGCGACGCCCGGGCGACCACCTGGATCGGGTCGAAACACGACCCGTCGTGGACGGTGAGGAACGCCAGCCCGCCGCCCGCCTTGGACTCCCGCCGGTTACGAACCCAGCCCTTGACCACCACCGTCGTCCCCACCGGGACCGTGCCGGTGAGCGCGTCGACGACGTGCACACCCGTCACCGGAGCCGTTCGGTGAGCAGCTTCTGCACCACGTGGGGGTTGGCGTTCCCGCGCGACGCCCGGATGACCTGGCCGACGAAGAACCCGAACAACGCCGTCTTGCCGCCGCGATAGGCGGCGACCTTGTCCGGGTTGGCGGTGACGACCTCGTCGACCAGGGCCGTGAGGGCACCCTCGTCGCTCACCTGGGCCAGGCCCAGCTCGGCGATGATCCGCTCCGGCGTGCGGCCCCGCGCCACCATCTCGGCGAGGACCTCCTTGGCCGCGGCGCCCGTGATCGCCCCCGACTCGACCGCCGTGACCAGCGCCGCCAGCCCCTCGCCCGTGATCGGCGCGTCCGCCAGCGCCCGGTCCCCCAGCGCCGACGGCAGCTCGTTGATGACCCACCGGGCCACCACGGCTGCGGGGGCCTGGGCGGCGACGGCGGCCAGGAACACGTCGCCCGTGACCACGTCGCCGGTGAGCAGGTCGGCGTCGGCCTCGGAGATGCCGTGCTCCGACGGCCACCGGGCGAGCCGATCAGCCAACACCGGGTGTCGCAGCCGGGCCTCGGCCCGGTACTCCACCCGGCTCCGCTTCGGCGGACGGGTCTTGGCCTTGTCCGACTTCTCCCGCCGCTCGGGCTCAGGCGTCGGCGGCCCGCCCTCGGACTGCCCCTGCCACCCGTCCCTGAGGGTGACCACCCGGTTGAGCACCACCCCGCCGGGCCGAGAGTCCTCCGTATCGACGACGAAATACCCCACCCGCTCCAGCTGCCAGTGGCTGCCGGGGGGGGCGACGGCCAGGCTCGGCTCGAGCATGGCGCCGGTGATCACCTGCAACGAGTCGGGGTTGAGGTGGCCGGCGAGGTCGCCCTCCGCCTCCTCCGGGCGGGGGAGCCGGAACAGCCGGTCGTAGAGCCGCACCTCGGCCGGCACCGCGTGCGCAGCCGACACCCAGTGGACGACCCCCGACACCTCGAGCCCGTCCGGCGAAGTGCCCACCGACCCGGGCACGTGGTGGCCGCGCAGCTCCACCACCTCCCCACCCTCCTCGACCACCTCGTCGCAGGTGATGCAGTACCCGTGGCGCAGGCGCACCGTCCGCCCGGGGGCCAGCCGGTGGTAGCCGGGCGGCGGGTCGAGGGCGAAGTCGTCCCGGTCGATCCACAGTTCCCGGCCGAAGGGCAGGGTCCGCTCCCCCGCCTGCCCGATGTCGGCCGGGAAGAAGGGCCCGGTCAGTTCCTCGACCTCGCCGTCGGGCCACGACGTGAGCGTCACCTTCAACGGGCGCAGCACGCCGAGCACCCGGGGCGCGGTCCAGTTGAGGTCGTCCCGGACGCAGAACTCGAGCTTGGCCAGGTCGACGGTGCTGTTGACCTTGGCCACCCCGACGAGGTCGGCGAAGGCCCGGATCGCCTGCGGCCGGTACCCCCGCCGGCGCATCCCCGCGATCGTGGGCATGCGGGGATCGTCCCAACCGGCGACGTGGCCTTCCTCCACCAGGCGCAACAGCTTGCGCTTGCTGAGCACGGTGGAGTCGATGTTGAGGCGGGCGAACTCGACCTGCTGCGGCCGGCTGAACCCGTGCCGCTCCGACACCCGGGTGTGCTCGATGACCCAGTCGTACAGCTCCCGGTTGTTCTCGAACTCCAGGGTGCAGAGCGAGTGGGTGACCCCTTCGATGGCGTCGGAGATCGGGTGGGCGTAGTCGTACATCGGGTAGATGGGCCAGGCGTCGCCGGTGCGGTGGTGGTGGTCGTGGCGGATCCGGTAGAGCAACGGGTCGCGCATCTTCATGTTGGGCGCGGCCAGGTCGATGCGGGCCCGCAGCACGCAGGCGCCGTCGGGCAGCACCCCCGCTCGCATCTGCCGGAGGAGGTCGAGGTTCTCCTCCCCGCTCCGATCCCGGTAGGGCGACGGCCGCCCCGGCTCGCTCAGGCTGCCCCGGAACGCCTTGATCTCGTCGTCGGTGAGGTGGTCGACGTAGGCCTTGCCCTCCGTCACCAGGCCCTCGGCCAGGCGGTACATCTCGTCGAAGTAGTCGGAGGCGTAGAGGGCCCGGTCGCCGAACGAGAACCCCAGCCAGCGCACGTCCTGCTCGATCGACTCGACGTACTCGACGTCCTCCTTGGCCGGGTTGGTGTCGTCGAAGCGCAGGTTGCAATGCGAACCGTTCTCCTCCGCGATCCCGAAGTTGAGGCAGATCGACTTGGCGTGGCCGACGTGGAGATAGCCGTTGGGCTCGGGCGGGAAGCGGGTGACGACCCGGCCGCCGTGCTTGCCGGTGCGAAGGTCGGCCTCGATGATCTCCCGGATGAAGTCGGACCGCGTCGACTCGGCCGGTGCGTCGCTGGTCACCGAGCCCACTCTACCGAGGGTGTTTCGCGGGCCCGGCTGGATACCATCGCTCGTGCCCCTCCGCGACGCCACGCCGGACGACCTGCCCGCCATCGCCGACCTCATCCGGGCCCTGGCCGAGTACGAGCGGCTGTCCGGCGAGGTGGTCTGGACGGACCAGCAGCTGCGGGAGTCGCTCTTCGGTCCCGACGCGGTGCCCCGGGTGCTGCTGGCCGAGGTCGACGGCGCCGTCGCCGGCATGGCCATCTGGTTCCGCACCTACTCGAGCTTCCTGGCCCGGCCCGGCATCTGGCTGGAGGACCTCTTCGTCCGCCCCGAGTACCGGGGTCGGGGACTGGGCCGGGCGCTCCTCGACCACCTCTTCGAACGGGCCGGCGACGGTCGCCTCGAATGGGCCGTCCTCGACTGGAACACCCCCTCGATCGAGTTCTACGACTCCCTCGGCGCCCGTCCCGTCCCCGGCTGGATCCGCTACCGCTGGACGGGACAGCCCGCCGTGGAAACGGACCCGCCGCCTGGCGGCCGCCGCCGGTAAACGGCTCCTCGTCACCCGGATCTCATAGCACCCATCGCCGTTCTCTGCGCAGAACGACCTCGCTCGTCAGCCCTATCAGGAATCGTCGAGGTCGCGGCCGGGGCGCGGGCGGGAGCGCTCGTAGGCGGCGATGAACTCGTCGACCGGGGTGCGAGCGATGGCCTCGCCCAGCACGTCGAGGGCGAGGTCGTCGAGCGAGCGGAAGCGCAGGCAGCTCTTGCCCAGGTCGAGCTTCTTGCCGGTGGTGGCCCACCGCTCCCTGAGCCAGTTCTGGCTCCCGTCATCGCCGTAGACGCCCATCAGGTAGACGGCCATGTGACGCTTCTGGTTGGCCAGCGAGGCGACGGCCAGGGGCTGGCCGTTGTACGTGTCGGGGTACCGGGCCCGCGGCACCACGTAGCTGATCATCCCGTACTGCATGACCTCCTCGAACCCGGCCGGGAGGTTGTCGAGGATCACCTGCCGGACGGCCTCGAGCGCGCGCCGCCGATCGTCGGGCAGATCGGCGAGGTAGTCGTCGACCGAAGCGGCATCACTATCCATAGCCAGAGGTTTCCACAAGTCGTGGAATACCGTGGGATAACTAGAAGATCAGGATCAGCAGCAGGATGATGAGGAGGATCCCGCCCAAGCCGATCCCGCCGCTCCGGTACCTCCCTCCGCCGTAGCCGAACCCGCCGAACAGGACGAGCAGGATGAGCACGATCAGGATGATCGTAAGTAGGTCCATGTCAGCCTTGTCACCACCGGCCCGCCGATCGAAACTCCCCGGTCAGACGCTGGGGGCGGAGAAGGTGTCGCAGCCGCTGATCGCGGTCGACCGGTAGCCGGTGAGGAACCACCGTTGGCGCTGCTCGGCGCTGCCGTGGGTGAACGACTCCGGGTTCACCTGGCCCTGCACCTTCTCCTGGATGCGGTCGTCGCCGATGGCGGACGCGGCGTCGAGGCCGTCGGCGATGTCCTGTTCGGTCAGCTCCTCGATGAACCCGGTGTCGACCGCCCCCTTGGCCCACATGCCGGCCAGGCAGTCGGCCTGGAGCTCGACTCGCACCCCCGGACTCTGGGGCCCGGTGGCGTTGCTCCGGCCCCGATCGAGCACCCCGGTCAGGTTCTCCACGTGGTGGCCGTACTCGTGGCCGATCACGTAGGCCTCGGCGAAGGGCCCGCCCTGGGCGCCGAACTGGCTGCGGAGCTGGTCGTAGAAGCCGAGGTCGATGTACACCGTCTGGTCGGTCGGACAGTAGAAGGGCCCGACATCCGAGGTCCCCAGCCCACAGCCGGTCTGGGTCTGGCCCTCGTAGAACACGGTCTCGGCCCGGTCGTAGCCGGGCAGCGCGTCCTCCCAGAACGCCTGGACGCTGTTGATGACGCCGACGATCCTGCAGTCGTCCTTCTGGTTGGCGTCGGCCCCGGTGACGCACTCCTCCGACAGGTTGGAGTCGAGGGGGCCCAGCGACGGGATGGTCGGCCCGCCGCCGCCCCCGCCCCCCGAGAGCAGCTGGAAGACGAGAAAAAGCACGCCGACGAGGCCGCCGCCGCCGGCCAGCAGGGGCCCGGCCCCCCGACGGTCGGACACCTGCGACGTGTCGAGTTGGGCGTCGCCTCGGAATCGCACCGTCGATACCTCCCGTGTTCCTTCTGGATGATGTGGGGAAAGCATTCCCCCTCAGGCCCGAGAGGAGTCAACCATGCCCACGACCGACGCGGAATCCGACACCTGGTACTGGTGCCTGCGTCACAGCCAGGTGGAGCGAGGGGCGGAGAGCCATTGCCCGCCGGAGGACCGGATGGGCCCGTACGAGTCCCAGCAGGCCGCCGAGGCGTGGCGGGACAAGGTCGACGCCCGCAACCAGAAGTGGGAGGACGAGGACAAGGCCTGGTCGGGCGACGACTGAGGCCGGAGCCGCCGCCGGCCGGGCATCCACCGATGGCAGAGGGTGGTAGCACCCTTGTCAGGTTGCCGAGGCGTCACTACGTTCAGCGGTTGGATACCACGAAAGGACGACGGGCGTGGACACGCAAACGAGCAGGTCGAACGGGACGACGAGGCGACTGCGGGCGGTGCGGACGGCGACGGCGGTGATGGCGGCGGTGGCGGTGCTCGCCCTCCAGCCGACACCCGCCCGGGCCGACACCTTCGGCACCAACTTCTTCCCGGCCCATTGGGGCCCCAACCAGCACCTCACGGTCCCCACCAACAACCCCTATTACCGGTCGGTCGCGGTGATCGACAACACCGGCGACCCGGCGTTGAGCCAGCACATCCAGACGTTCGCCCAGATCATGAACGCCCTGCACAACGGCTACAACACCAACTACCCGGTGGTCCTCTACTACCAGAACATCTTCTTCTCCCCCGGCCAGCCGTGCGCCCTGGGCCCGCCCCAGTTCGTCGTGCTGTGCAAGGACGAGACCCTCGGTGGCACCTCCTCGCCCAGTGCTCCCGGGTCGGCGGCCATCTTCCCCGGCCCCGCGCCCTCCAACCACATCTTCTACGCCATCGGCCGCTTCCGCCCGAGCATCGTCGACCCCCTGTGCACGGGCGACAAGTTCCGGTTGGTGGTGCAGATCTTCAGCAACACACTGGGGCTCGATTACAACCTGTCGAACTCGGCGTCGGCCATGTTCCCGACCATCCCCCTCGGGGGCTGCACCTTCGTCGGCTGGACCCAGGCCGAGCTGGACCGGATGAACTCGATGTACAACCACGCGGTGGGGTAGCCGGCCCCAAGCGCTCTCCAAGGAGATCCATCAGAAACTCTTCCGCTCCTGCTGCCGCCGACGTTCGCCGGCGGGCTGCAAACGATCATCTCGACGGAACACAGTCGAGCTGCGGCGGCCACGTTCCTGAGCGGCGACGACCCCCAGAGCCGGCTGCTCAGGGAATCGGAGAACGGAGCATTTCGCACCGCACTGGAGGATCTCACCGAAAACTTCTACCTGCTGGCCCCGTTGTCGACCTCGTCCGACGCGCTTCGGGTGCTGCGCTACTGCTACACGGAAACGCTCCAGACCAAGAATGAATCCTCTGGTCGAGTCAGAGCGCTCTGGGACTTCGTGCTGCTCACCGATTCGCAATACGAGATCGCAGTGCCGTCAGTCGGCGACTGCCAGAGCTATCACCTCGAAGTGCACGCGCCGTGGGATCTCACGTTCATGAAAGCCGAAATCGTCGTCAGGCGGGGCGGTCGGCACGTCGAACCCGAACGGCAGCCCGTCGACGACTGGCACCCTTCGCGGGCTCACATATTCGTCGCCATCGGCGATGCGGTAAGCGAGGGAACGGCGACGATCCAGATGCGCCCGATGCCAACGGGGCTCGTACGGTCGACCTTCCTCAGTGCCGCCTTCTCGGACGATCCTCCTCGGCTGCACCGCCGTCCTGTTTTCCCAGCGGTTCGGTTGGACGTCCGGGGATCTACGAGGCGACCCGGCGGCGCTCACGCTGGTGTTGCTCATACCCGGCGTGGTCACGGCGTACCTGTCGACACCCGCCAAGCACCGGCTGACATCCAAGATCCTGTTCAACGTCCGGCTCAGCGCCGTGATCGCGGCACTGATGGCGTTCGTGGTCGCGGCCACCGTTGCGCTCGACTGGGAGCCGAGCTCCCAGCTGTGGGTCGTGCCGCTGGCGACGTTGGTCGCGCTAGCCTTTGCCGTACGGCTCGCCGCGCAATACTTGCGGGCAAGCCGCGGTATGAAGGACCTGAGGCGGGCAGTCCACGAAGCACGCGTCGAGAAGGAGACTCATGGCCGAGTCAACTGATGTTGCTGGGGCGACATGAGGAGCTATGTGGTGAACTCGGCGGAGGGCTACCAGGCACGCGCCTTCTCCGATGAGCCTGGCGCAGTGGCGGCGTCGACCGACCGAAGCCTCAAGCAAGTGGCCCGTTCCGCCAAGCGGGAGGCGGCGAGACGTCGGCCGTCGATGTGGGACAAAGCACTCGGGCCCTTCTACAACGTCAGCCAGGTCAGCGAGTTGCTCGAACGGAGTGAAGCCGAAGTCCTCGCCATGGTTGGTGAGTGCACCGTCATCGGCTTGACGACTGTCGATTCCGTGCTGGTTTTCCCGTCGATTCAGTTCGAAGGCCCACCCGAGTTGCGGGACAACCTGGCCACGGCCTTTCGGGAGCTCAAGACCTCGGGGATCGACGACTGGACAGCGGCCGGCTGGCTGGTCGCCCACCATGCCGAACTCGACCATCGCTCGGTCGTTGATTGGCTGTTGGACGACGAACCGGCGGCCGATGTGCACTGGCTCGCCCGGGACGCGGCCCAACGCTATTCGCGTTGACCAACCGGCAGCAGACAAGCCTTCCCGAACCCCCCGACAACCTGCAATCCGGCGGGCATTCCGATGGAAGGTCACCCTCGAGCTTTTCACCATCGTGCCGTACGGTCTGCCGCAACGCTGGGCGTCTGCGTTTCGCGAGGAAGGTTTCGACGGCATCTGGTACCGGCCGCGCCATGACCCGAGTGCGGCTCGGTCGTGCGTCGCCCTGTTCAACCGGGCGGGCGAAGCGGACTGGCCGTTCCCCGAGCCGCGGGCGATCGACGAAGCAATCCTGAGCGATCTCCAGCGAGACTACGAGGTCGTCGTCGAGCGCCTCCCTCGGGCCGCCCAGCTCACTCCCGACCCGCGGTGAGCTCCAGACGGATTGACTGACGCCGCCGCGTTGGCGGGCTGCGCCTCGGTCAACCGCTAGTCGTCATCGAGGAGGTCGAGGTCGGCCCGCGCTGAGCGCTGGACGCGGGCCGGCGCGACCCTCCCCAGCAGCATCTTGGCCGCCAGGACCAGGGCGACGGCCGCCATTGGTCGCAGGGGGAGGCGGTCGAGGCTGACGAGGGGTCGCAGCGACCACTCGTCGTCGACCCACCCGTCGTTCTCGAACTCGCCGTAGGTCACCCGGGCCACCCCCGAACCGCCGGTTTCCACCAGGACGAGCCCACCGCCGGCGCCTCCGGGGGCGTTGCGGAGGGTGGCCACGGGCGCGCTCGTCTCGTCCCGGACGTCGAGGACCCGGTGAACACCGACCTGGCGGCGGAGAAAGGTGGCGAGCGAGGCGCCGTCGGGCCCGTACGCGACCAGGGCGTCGGCCGCGGCCGGGTAGCGCTCCATCCGGAACAGCTCCTCACCCGCCAGGGCGAGACAGATGAGCGGGGGGATGGCCTGGTGGTCGGCGCCCTCCACGTGGGCCTCGAGGAACCCCTCGTCGTCGACGAAGATGAGCGAGGAGTTGGGTCGAACCCGCAGCAGGGTGCACGCCGGCCCGAGGGCGAAGGGCTCGGTGCCCGCGGGCCGGGACGGGTAGAACCCGTGGGCCAGGGTTATGCCCAGTCCGTCGGCCATCCGGGCCGGGTCGGGATGGAGCTCGGCCAGGCAGTCGGGGCACGACAGCATCCGGGCCGGCCAGTCCTTGCCACAGTGCCGGCACCGGGAGGTGGCCGACAGGGCCTCCCGCTCCACCAGGTCGACGAAGCACTCCCGGCAGGCGACGGCGCTCTCCGGCCACTCCCTACGGCACGACGGACACCAGCGAGGCGTCAACCCCGAGCGAGCAGGAGCTTGAACTCGAGGGTGGCGTCGTTCTCCACGGACACGAACCCACCCACGCTGGGCGGCGTCATCCCGAAGTCGGAGAAGGGGAACTTGAGCGAGCCCACGACCTGACCCTGGTCGCCGTTGAGCTGCACCTCGAGGGGGATGGTGACCAGCTTGGTGACGCCGTGGATGGTGAGGTTGCCGGTGACCTCGGCCTGCACCGGCTGGCCTGCGTCGGTGCCGGCGGGGAGCGTCACGGGCGCAGTGCTGACGAAGGTGGCCGTGGGGAACCGGTCGGTCTCCAGGCCCGACGTGCGGATGCGGTTGTCACGCCGGTCCTCGTCGCTCTCCAGGGTGGACACGTCGACTTCGACGTTCACCCCGTCGGCCACCACCTGGCTGCCCGTGCTCGTGACGGTGAGGGCACCGGTGACGACGGTGGTGCGACCGACGGCGTCGCTGGTGGCGGGCAGGGCGGCCAGCTTCTCCCGGACCCGGTAGCCGGCCTCCGACCCCTCGGCGACACTCCACGTGCCCTCGAGCGAGCCGGTTGCGGCACCGGTGGGGCTCGGGGTGGTGCTGCCCGACGGCGTGTCCAGCGTGAACTTGTCGGGCGAGTCCTCGTTGAAGAACAGGAGGTAGATGGCGGCCAGGGCCGCGAGGGGGATGAGGACGAGGGCGGCGATCAGCCCCGGGCCGAATCGGCGCGACTTGGTCGAGGAAACGTTCACAGGGCCTGCCTCCGTGTGGGTGGTCAAAGTGTCGCGCGGCTTGCGGCGTCCGCCGACCGGTCGGTGCAGGGGGGAGGACCCACCGGCCGGCCGGCGACGCCGGGCTTGCTGCTGTCCCTAGTAAGCCCGACCCCGCTGTGAACGGGCTGTGGAGGGACTGCGAAGTTGCTGAACCAATCGGACCGGGTTCATGCGGCCCGGGCGGCCCGGGCTGCGGCCTGCCGCCGCCGGCGCAGGCGGCGCCGTTCGGTCTCGTCGAGGCCACCCCACACCCCGTCGTCCTGACGGGTGGCGATGGCGTACTCGAGGCATTCCTCGCGTACAGGACAGGAGGCGCACACGGCCTTGGCCGGGCCCGCCTCGGCGTCGGTGGCAGGGAAGAAGATGTTGGGATCGAGGTCGCGGCAGGCACTCTGCTGCCGCCAGTTCTCCAGCGTTCGCTGTGTCTGAGCCATAGCACTCGTAGAACCAATATGACGCCGTTGTCATTCCAAT
>CAWHIC010000033.1:0-283785 GCA_963829165.1 uncultured Acidimicrobiia bacterium
CGCCGAATGGTCGCTCGACCGCCGCAAGAGCTGGACCATCGAGGTCGATCGCCCGGCGGAGCCGGGACAATCGACAAGGCCGGACCTTGCCCGGCGGGCGGCACATGCAGTCCGGCTCGCTCAGCTGGTGGCTGAGCGGGACGCGGTTGCAGTCATCGCACCGGACGAGACCAGCCGCATCGACGCCCTCGACGCCCGCGTGCGACTCGAACGACTCGAAACAGTGAGGCGCCGGGGCCACGGGCTTACACGATGAATCGCCCCGATCCGGCAACGCATGCACGATTAGGGGCGGTCGGGCGCCACCCACTCCTACTCACGCCGTCGATGCGACATGCGCATCGGATAGCCTGTATGACTATAGAAGCGACTCGATCGGCGAGGACCTAACGATTTGCTTCCCGACTGGGACCCCCCTCTAAAACACCGGAAGGGCGGGCCCTCCCGACTTCTTGGCATCGACGTCTACCACGACTTTACGTGGACCGATCTGTTGCCCGACGAACGAGCGCAGTTTCGAAATGGCCAGTGCCTGGCCCGATTGGCGATAAAGGATTGTCCGACAGGCAAGCGGCCCGCGCTGTTGTTGACCACCCGTAGCGACGTGGCGGAGACGCCCTTGGAGACGGATTCACAGTTCTTCCTCGTCGTGAACCTGCCACGCTACCTAAGCCAGGCCACTAATGACGCTGCCGCTTCCTACTACGCGGATCAACTCCATTCTGGAATAACTGGGATCGCACGTCTCGGCGAACTCGCGAGCAGTCCCGATGTTGTGAGGGCGGTTCTCGACAAGCATCTTGACCTTGCGGAGATCGCCAGGTGGGCTGGTGCCTCGGCCGAGCGGCTGGCGCAGCTTCGAGAACTCGCTGGAAAGGACGATCACGCGTCACCCGCGGACCTCCCGTCAATAGCCAGCGCGATCCGCGCACTTGAAATGCTGGACAGTCTCGATTCCGAACTGATCTCCGCGGTGCAGTCCCTTCTCCGCGGTTCGGACCGCGTCGCCCGACTCGCCTTCCTTTCTGCACTTACCGCTGACGAAGACGGACGACTGGTGACCAGTGAAGCACTAGGTGAGCGGATAGCAGACCGTCTCGAGGATATTCGCGCTGCGTCGATAAACTTCGCCAATCTCCTCCGGGACCCAGCCGCCGGTGAGAGCGCTTTGCAGAACTTCATTGAGCGGCATCCATGGCTGCTGGGGCTTGATTATGTCTGCGTGCGAGCTCGAAGAGCAATCCCACGAGGGACTGTTGACTTCTTGCTTGAGCGTTTTGATGGCTACCACGACTTGTTGGAGCTGAAGGATCCGCAGGATCCGATTATCGAGGCGCCTACGCCGAAGGACGGCGTCCCCCCTCCCGCGAGTTCGTACCGGCTGAGTTCCAGCCTGGCGCAGGCGTTGGCGCAGATCCACGTCTATCGGGATGTCCTAACTAACGACGCGGACACTGTCGAGAAACTGTATGGCCTAAATGAGACCCGTGATCCGCTCTTAATCATCGTGATTGGTCAGGTCGCCAGCTTGACGACTGATAAGGCGCGGGTGCTCAAGAACCTGAACCTGTCCCTGCATAGGGTGGAGATTGTTCCGTACGATGTCCTCGGGACCCGAGCTCACACGGTCATCAAGAATGTTGAACGCTATCTGACCGAACGAGCGAGCCCCGGACCTGGGAGCGCATGAATCTCTGATCCGGGGCGCCCGTGCCTTCGTTTCCGCCGCCGCCGGGGGCGGCTGAGACCTAGGTGATGGCTGACGCTGCGTCGAGCACTTTCACTCCGCAACGGCGTTCAAGGTTGCGGCAACAGTTGGCTGGAAATGCTCGATAGTCGTGAGAAACGAGCACCTTCTCATCGGTATTAACGCAAGTCCGCACAAAGAGTCGGTCACGTGGATCCGATACGGACTGGTTTATCACGCTGCGAGTATCGCTCGCCACGCCTGCCGGAACACTCCTCCACCGATCTACGGATTGAAGGATCTCGGTGACGATCTTGGCTGCCAAGGAGTGCGGCGGGATGCGCTGTCGGTATTCGGTCAGGATCCTTGAACGGTTCGAGGCTTCGTTTGGGCTTGCCTCGGAATCGAAACAGAGGGCGGTTTCTGACGCTCTCAAGGCAGCGAGGAACGCAGTAGAGGATGGAAAGTGGCGGTCGCTCGGATTGTGCGAGTGCACGAATACGTTAGTATCTACGACGATGTCGGCAAAGTCGATCGGCACGAGCTATCTGTCTCGAGCCTGCGCAAGGGCGAGTTCGATGGACTCCTCAAGAGCATCCCCAAAGAACCCTTCGGGCCACGACTTGTGATCGATGTGCCCATTTGATTCGATCTCAACGGAGCGAATTGATGATACGTCTCCGTGCCGTTCTACATAGTAGAGAGCGACCTTCTCCGCGTCAATTTCACCATTAGCTACGAGTCGACGCAAGCGAAGCAATAGGTGCTCGGAGTGAGTTTCGATTATTGAGGTGCCACCTCTGTTAGCGAGATCTACGAACATATTTGCCAGAACGCTCTGCAGACTCGGATTTAGGTGTATCTCTGGTTGCTCGCAAATCAAGACGTCGGATAGCTTCGCAGTGATGACCTGGAGTATTAGCGGAAGGACTTGGGACAACCCGAAGCCCATATCAGAGTAGTTGATGCGATGATTCGTACCCGGTGGAGTCATGTACACAGAGAATCCACCAGGCGCGAACTCCTCGGTTGAGAGACGCTCGGTAAAGCGAAACCGTTCCAACCAGTACTGGAGTTCACCCATCAACTTGCTGTCAGAGGCGATCGTGTGCAGTAGCTCGGCACTACGCTCTCCGCGTTGACCCACACCGGGGGGACGAAGCGAAGCGACTTCATAGAGACGATGAGGTGGCTCACGAAGCGGTCCAAGATACTTGATGGAGCTCAGAAGATCGACGACCCTGTACATTGTGTGGTCGAGAGTCCGCCAGTAGTCGTTCACGCTCTGAGATGATTCACGCTTGCCGTCATGGGTGGATTCACGACTCGCCGCCATAACAGCCTCAATGCTACGAAAAAGAAATCCGCGGGGCCGGTCAGCGATAAAGTTCCGCCGGAGATGCCGGTCAAACTCACTGTTCAGGGATCCGGAGCGGAATCCCATTCCTTCGATCGAGTAATTGCCGTTCTTCTTTCTGCGTGTGAACATCTTCTCGCCAACCTGGTTCAAAACCGTGAAGGTGGTCAGCTCGGGCAACCCGGTTGAACCGTCGCAGGAGAACAAGACGTCGAGTCTGGCGGGAGGGTAATGGAACGCTGAAGTGCAGTCCTCGCGTCGCGGTGGCTCGGAATACGGAAACCGAATACTGAACTGAATATCAAGGTTCGTGTCGCCGTTATGAACTAGATCTGCGTAGGCGCCAGCGCTTACGATGTTGCCACGGGTTGAGAGGAATGGAAGCTCATGATCATCCTCCAGTGTCTGTTTCAGGAGGAGCAGAGGCAAGAAGGTGCTGCTCTTGCCGCAGTTGTTTGACCCAAGCAGCACCGTCACTGGGCGAATTTCAAGGCTATTCGTATCCTCGAACCCGTGAAAGTTGCGCCACCGGACCGTTAAGGGTCTCATCCGTGGTTCATCGATGGCCTCAAGTCTAGGCCGTACGCCGGGGTAGGTGCCTCGCCGACGCAGTAGCCGATGCCCAATCGGATTCCCGATTCAGGAGGTTAGGCGACTATGGCTAGCGTTTGCGCGCCGCTGGGTCGCTTTCGTCGAGTTGGACGAAGTGGACCTGCCCGTCGGCGTCGACCGCGGTGATGCGAACGACCGACCAGAACCGAGGCGTTCCGGCGACGAGGACCGCTCCGACATGCACGCGGGCCGGGTTGGTGGCGTTCTCGAGGAGGGTCCAGTTCTGGCCGTCGTCGTCTTCAGCGTTGAGATCGCTGCGAAGTTCGATCTGGGGTGTCACGAATCGTCTCCTGTCGAATGCGCCGGGTTTCGCACGACCCGGTGCTCACACCCAAGGATACGGCGCACGCGCTGGTCGAGGTCGTCGTTGACGCCGTCGTTATCGAGCGACGCCATCACCCGTCCGGCCTGGTGCAGCTGGATTTCGTGCCCACTACGTGCCCACCACAGTGGAGAATGGTGGTAAATCAGTGGTCATCCCGGTCAACGGAAATGGCCTCTGACCTGCACTTTTACCGTTTCGGCCCAGGTCGCTTCCGGCCCTGATCCCGCTTTGCAAGCAGGGGGTCGTGGGTTCGAGTCCCATCGTCTCCACATACCCGGTCCGATTAGCGGTTGGCGGAGGGAACGGACGCCTTGAAGCGGTCGAGGGCTTCCGAGGCGAGGTGAAGGAAGCGGGTCGCACCTTGTTCCCGGGCGAGGGAGATCGCCCGGCGGATGCTCGTCTCCGCGTCCTTCGCGTTCCGGCCGGTGGCCGCCAGCGCCGATCCCCGGAGGCGATGCAGCTCGGCCTCGCACGCCCGCTCGCCCACCGCGTCGCACTGGGCCAGGCCCTCGTCGGCTGCGGCCACCGCTTCCTCCCAGCATCGCGCCTCGGAGCAGGCGTCGGCGAGGAGCGAGAGTCGGAGGGGACGCCACATGCGGACGCCGGCTTCGTCGCAGGCGGCCAGGTCGGCCCGGAGCTGCGCCAGCTCCGTCGGCCCCGGATCGGCGCGGGCGACGGCCCAGCTCCGGATGACGACCGCGACCGCGACCGTCTCCCGGAGGCCGGTTGCCCGGCCGAGGGCAATACAGCGTTCCGCCTCGGCCAGAGCGTCGCCCGCCCGCCCACCCCAGACGTGTCTGATGGCGGCGCACAGGTGCACGCCCACCGGCCAGAACGGGTGACCGGCAGCATCGGCCAACCCGCCGGCCTCGCGCAGGGCGGCGCCAGCCGACTCGTCGTCGTCGGACAGGGCTAGGCCCAGGCCCCCGACGGCCAAGGCGAACACCAACGGGTTCACCCAGAGGAAGGCAACCTCGGGGCTCTGCTCCCAGAGCGGGCGGGCGATGGCGATGGCCTCGTCGATGTGTCGGCGGCTGTCGTGCAGGCGGCCCATGAACAACTCCGCATTGCCCAGGGTGAAGAGGCCGGCGGCGCAGCTGAGGGGGCTGTCCGACGCCTTTCCCAGGGCCAACATCCGCTCTCCCAGGTTGGACACGACCAGCCATTCGGCCCGCACGATGGCCGCCTTCGACAGGCTGGCCATCGACGAGAGCAGCTGGCGGGTGTCGCCCAGGCGCACGGCCAGCTCGGCCGCCCGGTCGCAGGCCCGCGCCGCGGGGAGCGAGACGATGCCGCCGTTCATCATGAGGGCCATCGCCAGCCGGTTCTGCACCTCCAGTTCCAGACGGTCCCGCTCGGAGCCGTTCGGCATCCCGTCCACCAGCGCCAAGGCCCGCCCGAGGTGACCCTCCACCGCTTCGTATGCCAGCCGGACCTGGGCCGCGGCGGCGGCTTCCAAGGCGTAGGCCACCGCTTTCCCGGGCCCGACCGCGGGGGCCGCCAGGAAGAAGTGGTCGGCGAGCGCCGAGACCCGGGCCTCGACGCGGGAAAGACCTTCGAGAGCGCCTCCGACCCGGGCGTGGAGGCGGGCCCGGCGCACCGCGCTCAGGTCGTCGTAGAGGGCCTGGCGGACGAGCGTGTGGGCGAACTCATAGCGGCCGACGGCCGCCGGGTCCTCCACGACGACGCCGGCCAGGAGGGCCGCCTCCACCGCTTCCAGGGTGCGATCCTCGTCATAGTCGGTGGCCGCGCTCAGGACGCCGAGGTCGAACCTCCTCCCGATCACGGCCGCCACCCGCAACAAGGCGTTGGTGGCTTCGGGAAGGCGGGCCATCCGGCGACGGAGCACGTCTCGCACCCCGGCGGGCACGTGGGCCGCAGCGACCGCTTCGGCTTGCCCGAGCTTTTTCTCGCTGACCAGCAGTCGCACCAGCTCGATGAGGAAGAAGGGGTTGCCCTCGGTGCGGGCGTGGAGGGCGGCGGTCAGCGCTTCGGAGGGCTCGACGTCCCAGCCGCGGGCCACGAACCGGCCGACGTCGTCCACCGTCAGGCCACCGAGGTTGATCCGTTCCAGGTCCGGCTGACGGGCGAGCGCGCCCAGGGTGGCGCCCAGGGGATGGCCGGCCGACAACTCGCCCGGACGGTAGGTGCCCACCACCAGCAGCCGGGTGCCATGGAGGCGGGCGGCCACGAACTCGCACAACGCCAACGAGCCGGCGTCGGCCCAGTGGAGGTCGTCGAGAACCACGACCAGCGGTCGGTGCCGGGAGGCGCTGGCCAACCCGTCCACCACCGCCTGGTGGAGCCGGAACCGGGCCGACTCGGCGTCGAGCGGAGGCGGCGGCGGCGGCGCGGGAGCGTCGGGCGCGTCGGGCGCGTCGGGCGCGGTGACGGTTTCGGGGACGAGTGGGGCCAAGGTCCGCCGCCAGCCGCCCTCGGACTCCGCCGGAGGGTCATCCTGGGCGAGAACAGCACGCAGCACTTGGATCCAAGGCCAGAAGGCAGGCGCCCCTTCGCCTTCGTTGCTCCCGCCCCAGGCCACCGCCGCCCCGGCTGCGGTGGCCCGGGCGACGAACTCCTCGGCCAGGCGCGTCTTGCCGATTCCCGGTTCGCCCGCCAGCAGCACCATGCGGCCGTGCCCGGCGGCGGCTTTGGTCAGGGCACCGTGGAGGAGGGCCAGGTCGGAGGTCCGCCCTTCGAGCGGCGGCGTGGCGGCAGCCGTCGGCGGACGTTCGAGGGGGACGGCGACGTACGGAGGCGTCCCTTCCCCGTCAGCCTCCCTCCGCCAGTCCAGGGTGGGTGCGTGATCCAGGATGTCGGACTCGAGGCGGGCCAGCTCCGGCCCCGGATCGACGCCGAGCTCCTCCATGAGCACCGCCCGAGCCCTGGCGAAGGTCCGCAGCGCGTCCCCCTGCCGCCCGTCTCGGTAGAGGGCGACCATCAGCAAGCCCCACAGCCGCTCCCGGAGGGGGTAGCGACCGACCAGACCCTCCAGGGTGGCGATGGTCGGGCCCCGCGACCCCAGGGCGAGGTCGGCCTGCACCAGATCCTCGGTCGACACCAGCCGCAGTTCCTCCCACCGGGCGATGGCGGGGCGAGCGAACCTCTCGTAGGCGAACTCGGCCAGTGCGTCACCCCGCCAGAGGGCCAAAGCCTCCGCCAGCGCTGACCGCGCCGGGACGGGCCGGCCGTGGTCGAGCAATCGCCGGCCGGCGGCGGCCAGGTCTTCGAACCGGGATGCGTCGAGCTCCTCCGGATCGAGTTGGAGCAGGTAGCCCGGTGGCCGGGTGAGCAACACTTCGGGCGGGGTGTGGCGTTGGCGACCGGGCTCGAGGACTCGTCGCAGGTTGGAGACGTAGACCTGGAGGGAGGCGGTGGATCGGGCCGGCCGTTCGTCGCCCCACAGCAGGTCGATGAGGCGGTCGAGCGAGACGACGCGCGGGGCTTCCACGAGCAACACGGCCAACACTGCCCGTTGTTTTGGACGACCGAGATCCAGCTTCTGGCCGTCGTTTTCCACCTCGAGCGGTCCGAGGATCTTGTAGTGCACAGCGTCCCCCCCTGGCCACGAGCCTAGGGCGGGGATCGACCGGTGATCGAGGGGCCTACAGGCGTAACTCGAACCAGCCGCCGGCCCCGTCTTCGACCGCCGCGGGACGAAAGCCCGCCTGCTCCAGGAGATCGATGGGAGGAACCGTGGATCTCGATGTGGCGACCACCAGGCGCTGAACCTCGCCCCGCCGGAGGGCGTCGCACAGCTCGGCCAGCAGTCGGCGAGTGAGATCCGACTCGTCGGGGCCAGGCGCAATCAGGTCGGACAGCTCCATTCCGCCCTCACCGTGGGCCACGATGACGGCGGCCGCCGGTGGAAGCTCGTCCGGCTCGGCGGCGACGTCGACGAGGGCGTAGACGGCACCCGTCTGGCACCGGGTCGCGATGTCGGCGGCATGTCCATTGGCGCCGGTGAGAAGGCGAACCGCCGCATCCCGAGCGGGTCCCGCCGAAAGGGCCTGGCACAGCAGGGGGACGGTGCGGGGACTGCCGTCCGCGGCGTCCGGGTGACCGGCCGCCGAGGACGGCAATCCACTCACTGGCCCGCCGCAACCATGGCCCCACCTTGGCATTCGCCCCTTGGCGTTCGCTTGGCGCGAAAAAGGCGCTCCGCTTCGCCCGACGGCGGATCAGGCGAAACGGAAGCGCGGGAGGATTCTCTCAGTTCGTCGACGAAGTAGCAACGCGCATCCGGTCCGGATGTCAGCGGTCGGGCCGGCCCCCTACTGCGTAACTGCGGAGGCGGGACTGGTCTTCGGCATCGAGGAGCTCGATCAGGTCGAAGACGGGGCGCCCGGGGCCTCGCACCACGCCGAGCGCGACGTGGCCGGCGCTTCCTCGGGCAGGAGCGTCGGTGGTGAGGAGAACGAGGGGCAGGTCGGCCCGGCCCTGGTGGAGGACGGCCGCCTTCCCCAGCGCTTTCCAGAGCGTGTCCGTGCGCTTGAGACCGGCCCGATTGGCGGTGAAGGCACCGGAGACGTCGAACGCCCATTCGTCGCCGACCTGGTCATTGGCGACGAACGTGAGCTCGATACCCAGGCCGGCGATCTTGACGTCGGCCCGGATGTCGCGGAACCCGCAATCGGTGAGCAGCTTCCCGGCCAGGTCCTTGGCCTGCCTGCCCTCGCGGACCGCCCGCGCCTGAAAGTCCTCCGGAGTCGTCGGCGGACGGGACGGCGGGGAGGTGGACACGGAAGTCGGTGGTGGCGAGAGCCTCGGCGAGACGGAGCCGTTCGGTTTCCTCCGCCACCCGTGCGTGCGAGCGGTCGACGTAGGACTGGTCGGTCTCGAAGCCGATGTAGTGCCGACGGGTGCGCACCGCGGCCACGGCCGTGGTTCCCGAACCCATGAACGGGTCGAGCACCACGTCGCCCTCGTAGGTGTAGAGCTCGATGAGCCGCCTGGGCAGCGCCACCGGGAAGGGGGCCGGATGGCCGACTCGGGTCGCGCTCTCGGAGGGGATCTCCCACAGGTCGGTCGTCGCCTCCAGGAACTCGTCGCGGGAGATGGTGGCCGTCGAGGGGAGGTCGAGCCGGTGGCGTTGCTCCGGCTTCAGGGCCCGGTCGAAGCGGCCTTTGCTGGCGATCACGACCCGCTCGGTGACGTCGCGCAGCACGGGGTTGCTGGGGCGCTGGAAGGTTCCCCACGCGCACGAGCCGCCGGCGGCACGGCCCTTCCACCACACCACCTCGCCCCGAAGGAGCAGGCCGAGGCCCTGGAGGATCTCGGTGACGTCGCCCGCGAGGGAGCGGTAGGGGCGCCGGCCGAGGTTGGCCACGTTGACCGCGATGCGTCCGCCCGGTTCGAGAACCCGTCGGCACTCCTCGAAGACGTCGCCCAAGAGGGCCAGGTACTCGAAGTAGGTCGCCGGTGCCCCGTTCTGGCCGAGGCTCTCCTCGTACTCCTTGCCCGCGAAGTAGGGAGGGGACGTGACGACGAGGGCGACGGAGTTCGACTCGACCATGCTCATGTGGCGGGCGTCGTGCGGGTAGACGACGTCGAGGCTCTCCGGACGGACCACGGTGGTGTCGGTGGACAGCTCCGGAGCCACGAACCGCTCGTAGAAGGCGGACGCGTCGTGGCTCTCGCGGCGGGAAGACCCGAAACGGGCGGTCGCCGTCGGTCGCCGGAGACGGGGAATGCTCGGCTCCGGAAGGGTGGTGGTCACGACGACGAGTCGGTGTCGGGGGAGTGGAGCCGGCGCAAGTAGTCGGACACGGCCCGGGTGACGAGGAGGTTCACCGACACGTCCCGCTCGGAGGCGGCGGTGAGAAGTTCGTCGCGGAGCGAGACGGGCAGTCGGATCGCGGTCGCGACCCGCGGCTCGTCATAGATGCGAGGGCGGCCCATGCCCCGTGACCGTAGCGATCAAGAGTCCGAAGTTGGTGGATACCGCGCGCAGAAATCCGCGAATATTCGGGCGGCCCTGGCGGTTTCATGCACTCGTAGAGGCCGTGATCCGGGTCGAAATCCCGAGAATCACGTCCCTACGGATGCATGAAACGGCGGCCGAAAGCGGCCGCCCTCCCGCTTGGGGCGGACGGTCTGCCACCGGAGTAGAACTGCGGCGTGGACCCGGTGGCGGTGGATGCGCAGATCCGCCTGGCGGCCTTTTCCTTCCTCGACCGGTACACCCTCGCCCACGGCGAGCTGGTTCCACGTTCCGTGCTGGCGTCAGGGTTCGTCTTCGACGGGGAACGGGTCGCCCTGGTGGGTCCCCAGGGGATCTTCAAGCCGGCCCAGATCCGTACCGGGATCCCGCTCACCATCACGACCGCCGCCGTCATACCCGGTCGTGAGCGGCCCTACGACGACCAGGTCACCGAGGACGGACTCCTCCGCTACCGGTACCGAGGCTCCGATCCGTTGCACCACGAGAACGTCGGCCTCCGCCGGGCCATGGCCGGCCAGGTTCCTCTCGTCTACCTCCACTGCATCACGCCCGGCACCTACCTTCCCCAGTGGCCGGTGTACGTGGTGGCCGACGACCCCGCGGGGATGGCCGTCACCGTCGCCGTCGATGATCCGCGTGCCCTCCGACCCGATCTCTCGGTGGAGGTGGCCGACGAGGCCCGCCGACGGTACGTGACCCGACTCGCCCTCCATCGTCTGCATCAGGTGGCATTCCGACAGCGGGTGCTGGTGGCTTACCAGCAGTCGTGCGCGCTGTGTCGCCTACGTCACCCCGAGCTCCTGGACGCGGCGCACATCCTTCCCGACGGTCACCCCTTGGGTGAGCCGGTGGTACCGAACGGCCTGGCGCTCTGCAAGCTCCACCACGCCGCGTTCGATCGCAACATCCTGGGTGTCCGACCCGATCTGGTCATCGAGGTGCGCCGCGACATCCTGCAGGAGGTGGACGGGCCGATGCTCCGACACGGACTCCAGGACCTCAACGGCAGCCGGCTCCTCGTTCTGCCCCGGCAAGCGATCCAACAGCCCAGCCGGGACAACCTCGAGGCCCGCTACGAACTGTTCCGGCAGGCCGGGTGACGTTCCGGCCTCCGACGGCCGCCCGTTTGATGCATCCGTAGGGCCGTGATTTGGGCGGGAAGACGCCGGATCACGTCCCTACGGGTGCATGAAAGTCGCTGGTCGGGAGGGTCAGGCGACCGTTTGGGTGACGGTGCCGGTGTAGGTGCCGGCGGTGATGGCGCCCTGGGGGGCGAGGGTGGCCGTGGGCGTATAGGTGTACACCGCGCCCAGAGTCACGTCCGTGGCCGACACCAGGCCCGGGCCACCCACCGTGCCGTCCCCGTCGGTGAAGCTGCCCGATTGGGCGACGGTGATGTCGGAGCCGGGAATGGAGGCCCCATCGCCCGTCTCCAGGTCGGAGACGGTGACGGTGACTGTCCAGCTGCGGGACGCGCCCGAGCGGGTGTCGGAGACGGTGGTGACGGGCATCGCCACCGGGGAGCCCTCAACCAAGGCCGTGCCCCCGGAGGATGTCTGGGCCAAGGTCAGAGCACCGGTGGCGCACTCGGGCACTGTCACGGTGTCGCTGTCGAGCGTGACCGCGCCGCCGCGGGCGAGCAGCCGGCCCTCCACGGAAATGCCCGCCCCGGCCGTGATCGAGGTGTGGGCGAGGACGCTCCCTTTGAACGTGGAGCCGAGGCCGAGGGTGGCGGAGCTTCCTACCTGCCACGAAACGTTGCAGGCCTGGGCCCCGCCGACGAGCGCCACCGTGGTGTTGGCGCTGGTGATGAGGGTGGTGCCGGCCTGGAAGACGAAGACGGCGTTCGGGTCACCCAGGGCGTCGAGGGTGAGCGTCCCGCCGATCCCGAACGACGTCGGCGAGTTGTAGACGCCGGCCGTCAGCGTCAGCCCGCCCAGGTCGGTGGGACCGAGGTAGGTCGTGGTGGCCGGCAATGCCACCGTGGCCGCGTAGGCGGCGTCGAGGTCGGTTTTGGCGTCGCAGGCCGTCGGGCCGCCGGCGTGGATCGTGCCGCTGACAACCCCCGGGCCGAACCCGGTGATGGCCAGGGTCGGGCACGACCCGAGGTCGCCATTGATGACGGTGAGCCCGGTGCTGGTGACACCCGTCCCCGCCAGCACGCCGAAGGCCGTCGCCGCCCCGAGCCCCACCGGCGCCGCCGCCGCGCCGGAGGTGGTTGTGGCGAGGGTCGCGGCCAGACCGAGCGTGACCCCCAGGACGAGAAGCGGCTTCCTTGGCCCCGGGCGGCGACCCCGCACCGCCACGTCAAACCTGGCTGTCGGCGCCGACGAGGATCGCTTCGTCCCTCCGGCGGCGACGGCGTATCACGTTCCTGAGAAGGGCCAGCCCGAGGAGCAGCAACCCGGCAGCGATGCCGAGGAAGAGGGTCACCGGCGGCTTGCCGTCGCCCTTCAGGTCGGTCGTCGGGACTGCGCTCGTCCCGCTGGCGGTCGGGAACAGGAGCCGGCCGGTGACCGTCTCCGACGTCTTGCCCGACTCGAGGGTGATCCGCCCGTCCCACGGGCCGTTGGGCAGGCCGGGGTCGAGGAGGACGGTGACGGTCCCGCTCCCGCCGACGGCCAGGGTGGCGACGGTGCGGACGGGGAAGGGCCCGGCGGAGAGCCCAGCCGGACCGTTCGTCAGGGCGAGCTGGCCGGACAGGTCGATGGCCCGCTCACCCGAGTTGTGGATTTGGGCCGTCACGAAGGGAACGCCGTTGGGGTCGCGCTGGGCGGTCATCGAGTCGATGGAGAAGGAGGTGATCGCGGCGCCGCCGGGCCCGACGGAGAGGTAGATCCGAATCCCGACCCGGCTCACCGAGCTAACGCCGCCTCCCGAAGTGGGAGGTCGGGCGAGTTCGGCCAGCGCCGCGGCGTAGCGCTCGCCAGCCGTGGCGTCGCTGGGCACTGCGATGGTCACCGTGACCGGCAGGGTCTGGCCAGGTGCCACCGTGGCCGATTCCGGGGAGAACGTGGTCCAGCTGGTGAGCTCGTTGGCGGCCCGGCCTGCGCCTGGGACGAAACCACCATCGTGGATATCTGCGGCGGCGGCGTAGAACGAGAGGTCGACCGGCTCGGCTTCACCATTGGTGAAACCGATCTGGCGGGAGATGGTGCTGCCTGGAGCGAGCTGATCGACGATGTACTCGTGGGCCCGGGGGTCATCCGCAGCTCCGGCTGGTCCTTGAAGGAGTCGTACCCCGAGGCCGGGCGCGGGCGGGGGCGGGCTGACCTGGCTGGACGCGGCTGTCGCCGATGCGCAGAGCGCACCGGCGACGACCACGACCTGGACCAGGCGACGAATCGTCGCCAAAGTCATGATCAGACGACCGTCTGGGTGATGTTGCCGGTGTAGGAACCGGCGAAGGGGAGCGTCTGGGTGGCGAGCAATGCCGTCGGCGTGTAGCTATACACCGAGTCGATGGTGTCGGCGGTGGCCGAGACCAGGGCGGCGGGTGTGGCACCGACGACGGCGGCCGGGTGGTCCGGGGTGCCGGAGCCGGCCGTGAAGCTGCCCGCGGTCTCGTCGATGGTGATCTGGCTGGCGAGGATGGTGGCGTCATCCCCGGTCCCAACTGCATTAGCGGCGAACAGGTTCGAGGCGGAGGCGCTGACCGTCCAGGCAGCGGTGCGGTCGGCAGCGCTGCGGCCATCGGTGACTGTCGTCACCGGAAGGTTCTGGGCCGAGCCCTGAACCAGCAAGGTGGACGCCGGCGTCTGGGCGATCGTCAGCGAACCGGTGAGAACTTCGAAGGTGACGGGGTTGTCGATGGCGAAGGCGGGGGTGAGGCCGAAGCCGAAGAGGGAGAGGCTGGCAGCGGCGGTGCCGGCGGTGGCCAGCGTGATGATCTTGCGGATGTTCATGGTCGTGGGACCTCTCATGTCTTGCCCGTGGTGTCCGGTCATTTGCCGTTTTGGGCTATGACCGTCACTTCGTCGTTTCCAGTCGTGAGTCGCACGACGTTGTCCACGTGTTGTCGGGGCGCGCCTCCTGCCCGGCGGGTCTCCTCCGTGGGCTCGTCGGTGGGCGGGTCGAAGCGGTAGCCCGCGCCCCTCGCGGTGCGGAGGATGCGCGGGTTCATGGGGTCGACCTCGATTTTCGACCGCAGGCGGCGGATGTGCTCGGTCACGGTGGAGTCGCATTGCCAGTCGGCCGCCGACTGCCACACCGTCCGGAGCAGCTCGTCACGGCTGAACACCTTCCGGGGCTGCGCGGCCATGCACGCCAGCAGGTCGAACTCCTTGGTCGTGAGATGGATCTGGCGCTCGTCGAGGCTCACGTCTCGGGCGGCGACATCGATCCGGAGGGGGCCGTAGTGCAGGGCGGTGACGGTGGACGAGTCCCGACGGCGTTGCACGGCCAGGATGCGGGCCGTCAGCTCCCGCACGAAGAACGGCTTCACCACGTAGTCGTCGGCGCCGAGATCGAGGGCGCCGATGCGGTCGATCTCGGCTCCGGCTCCGCTCAGGACGGTGACGTGGGTGGTGGCACCCAGCGCCCGCAGGGCGTGCAGCACGTCCAGCCCCGACCCGTCGGGAAGGGTCAGATCGAGGATGGCCACGTCGAAGGTGTCGTGGTTGAGCTCCCGCATCGCCTCGGCCACGGTGGTCGCCACCGACACCGCGAACCCGTGCTGCTCGAGATGGTTGGTCACCAGTCGCCGCACGGCGAGATCGTCCTCCAGCAGGAGCAGCTTCATCGGGTCACTCCGATCACCCCGGCGGTGATCGCCTGGTGGACGCCGTGGAGGAGGGTGACTTCGTTGAAGGGCTTCTGCACCAGGGCCACGTCGTCGTCGAGGGCCCCGTGGGGGCCGAGCATGCTGGGGGCGTAGCCCGACATGTAGAGCACCGGCAGCCCGGCGTGTTCGGCCAGGAGGCTCGTGGCCAACTCCCGCCCGCCCATCCGGGGCATCACCACGTCGGTGAGGAGGAGGTCGATGTGGCGGCGGGCGGCGATGGAGATGGCCTCCGACCCCGAGGCCGCCTCCAGCACGACGTAGCCGTTGCCCCGCAGGAGGCGGACGGTGACGGCCCGGACCGCGTCCTGGTCCTCGACGACGAGGACGACCTCACCCGCGCCCCGGATGGGCGTAGGCCGGAGCTTCGGCACCACGACCACGGCGGGGTCGGTGGTGGCCGGGAAGTACACCTTGACCGTGGTCCCGAGGCCTTCCTCCGAGTAAAGGCTCACCGCCCCGCCCGCTTCCGAGATGATGCCGTAGACGGTGGCCAGGCCCAGCCCCGACCCGTCCGTCCTCGCCTTGGTGGTGAAGAACGGGTCGAAGGCGCGGGACGCGACGTCGGGGCTCATGCCCGTCCCGCTGTCGCTCACCGACAGCTGTACGTAGGGCCCGGGCGTAGTTCCCGGATGGAACCGGACGTATTCGAGGTCGAGGTCGACGGACGCGGTGTCGATGGTGAGGGTGCCGCCGTCGGGCATGGCGTCGCGGGCGTTCACGGCCAGATTGAGCAGGATCTGCTCCGTCTGCCCCCGGTCGGCTCGGATGGCGGGCAGGGCCACGCCGGCCCGCACTACGAGGTCGATCTGCTCGCCGATGCTGCGGGCCAGCAACTCCCGGACCTCCTCCACCACCTCATTGAGGTCGAGCATCTCCGGACGCACCGGCTCGCGCCGGGCGAACATCAGCAGTTGCCGGGTCAGACCCGCGGCCCGTTGCGACGCGGCGAGGATCTGCTCCACGTCGAACTGCACGTCGACATCGTCGGGTACCGCCTCGCCCACGAACGTGGCGTAGTTGAGGATGACCGCCAGCAGGTTATTGAAGTCGTGGGCCACCCCCCCGGCCAGCTGGCCCAGGCTTTCGAGCCGCTGGGACTGGTGGAGGCGCTCTTCCAGCGATCTCCGTTCGATCTCGGCCGCCTGGCGGGCGGTGACGTCGCGGATGAACCCGGTGAACGCCTGGGAACCGGGAAGGTCGACGCCGTTGATCGTCACCTCGGCCGGGAAGAGCGTCCCGTCCGCTCGCATCGCCGTCAGCTCCGTGCAGCGGCCGATCAGACGTCCTTCGCCGGTGGCGAGGAAGCGCTCGAGGCCCAGATCGTGGGCATGGCGCTGGTCGGGGGGGATGATGACCTCCGACAGCTGGCGGCCGATCACGTCGACCGCCTTCATCCCGAAGGTGCGCTCGGCGGCGGGGTTGAACTCCTCGATCTCGCCCTTGCTGTTCATGGTGACGATGGCGTCGAGGGCAGAGGCGAGGATGGCGCTCTTGCGGGCCTCACTGGAGCGGAGGGCCTCCACTGCCCGCTTGCTCTCGCCGATGTCGCGGCCGACCGCCGACACCCCGATCACCGTCCCGGTCCGGTCCCGGATGGGAGAGAACGTCACCGAGACGTCGACGACGCTTCCGTCACGCCGGAGCTTCTGCGTCTCGACCGGCTCGACGAGCTCGCCCCGCAGCACCTGCTCGTGAAGGCGGCCGACCTCACCGATGCGCTCGGGCGGAACGATCAGTGACATGCCCTGACCGATGGCCGCCTCGGCCGGGTAGCCGTACATCTGCTCCGACCGGGAGTTCCAGGTGGCAATGATCCCGGAGGATGTCCAGCTGACGATCGAGTCGTTCGACGACTCCACGATGGCGGCGACCCGCGCCGTCACGTCCAGCTCGTGGCGGAGCGACTCCGTGAGCCCCCTGAGGTGGCGGGCCAGCTCGACGACCTCCCTGGGTCCCTCGATGGGCACTGAGAGCCGGGACGTGCCGTCGAAAGGCATACCGACCTGCTCGCGGAGGGCGATGATCGGCCCCGAGATCCGGCGGGCGAGCACCATCCCGGCGGCGATCACGACCAGAACGAAGGTCGACCCAACGGCCAGATTGCTGCGGTTGGTGGCGTGGGCCCCCGCCAACGCCTGGCTGCGGTTCGCCCCCGCGTAGACGACCCATCCACTGGTCCCCACCGGAGCCGAGGCGTAGATCCGGGCCCGGCCGTCGACGTCATGACTGGGTAATCCGAGCGGGGAGTCGGCGAACGGAGTGGCCGACAGGTCGGTCCCCGCCCAGCGCTGGGCGTCGATCGACCGGGTGATGGCATGTCGCCCGTCGCCGGTGGCGACCAGGAACTCGAGGGCGCGGGGCCCGCCGAACGTGGAGAGCAGGCTCGGCCCCAGGGCGTCCAGGTGGAGGAAGGCTGCGGCCAGCCCCACTCCCGGAATGGGGGCGGTGACAACCACCACCAGCCGACCGGTCCGGCTGTCGACGACGGGTGCGGAGAGCGTGTGCTCGTCGAGCGAGTCCGAGACCCAGCTCTGATCTCGGTAGCCGTCGTCGGCGGGGCCGGGAAGGGAGGAACAGGCGACGTGGCCGTCGGCGGCGATGAAGTCGATGTGACCGGCGGGGAAAACACCCGATCCCGAGAATTCGAGGGCGCAGTTCGGCGAGTTCGAGCCGAAGATGGCCGTGACCTGCGGGTTTTCGGCCAAGCGGGAAAGCGTCGACCGGACCGAATCGAGATCCGTATCGATGTGACGGGCGGCCAGATCGGCGGCGAAGGAGGCGTCTCCGGCCGCGGCCGCACTGGCGTCCCGGGACGCTCGGGCCATCTGGTAGCCGACTGCCACCATGGTCGCGACGACGAACATCGCCACCATGGCGTCGACGTAGGCCCGGATCGGACGAGGGCGTCGACCGGCGGGCGCGGCGAGGTCGGAGCGGTCCTGTGCTCGCCACCGCTTCAGCGGCACTGGGGCTTTCCGTTCACAGCCGCCGTCGGATTCTCATCACTCTCAAGGTACGGATGACCGCGTGACGCGGCCGTGACGCGGTCCGAAAGGCTCCCCGGAACGGCTATTCTCCAAGTACATCGCGCGGACGGTAGGCAAGTAATGGATCAGGGCAACGAACTGTCGCTTCTCGGCGGGTTCCTCTTCTCCGTCGGCGGCGACGCCATCCTGGGGATCTCGGGCGGTTCACAGCGACTGCTCGCGTTCCTCGCGGTGCGTGACCAGACGATGACCCGCCAGCGGGTGGCGGGAACCCTCTGGCCCGAGTCCACCGACGAGCACGCCGGCGCCAACCTGCGGGCGGCGGTGGCGCGGCTCGGTCACCCAACCCGGGGGGCAGTGCGGGTGACGGCGCGCGACCTGAGCCTGGCCGAGGGTGTCCTCGTCGACGTCCAGTACTCGCGAGCGCTCGCCCAGCGGCTGATCGACAGCGACGAGCCCGAGGCCGTGCTCGACATCGGGCGCCCGGCCGTGGCCGCGCTCTCCAGCGATCTGCTGCCGGGGTGGTACGAGGACTGGGCGATCGTGGCTGCCGACGACTGGCACCAGCTCCGGGTCCACGCCCTGGAGGCGGTGGCCGCCCGCCTCACCGCCGCCGACCGGCTGGCCGAGGCGGCCGGGGCGGCCCTGGCCGCGGTCCAGGCCGAGCCCTTGCGGGAGAGCGCCCGCGCCGCTCTCATCCGGGTGCACCTGGCCGAGGGGAACCACTCGGCTGCCATCGACGAGTTCGAGCGCTACCGGGTGCTCCTCCACGCCGACCTTGCTCTCGAACCCACTTCCCGGCTCCGGGACCTGCTCGACCACCTGCTGCAGCACCAGTCGGGCCCTCCGTCCGGGGGCTGACCCTCTGCTGACGGCAGGCGGGCGCCCGCCGGCAGTCGGCTGGCTCGTCTTCTGCGGCGGCCGGGCAACTGGTGACACTTACAGCCCTGAGAGGGCGCTGCGCGTCACCGGTTCGGGTCAGCCCCGGGCGGCGGCCGTTGTGGACTCGGAGTGAAAGGCGTGACTCTGCAGTGACAGCCCTCGTCGCACAGTCATGGCGACGAAGGGAAATTCATGCACATCACCGAGTTCGCCATGCCACCTCCCGCTCTACCTGGACACGTATCGACCGCCAAACAGGGCGTCAGGTACGTCGGGATGTTGTTGGGGGCAGTCGCCCTGATGTTGACGATCGGGGCTCTCCACGACAGCGCGTACGGGGAGGGTGCACGGTCAGCCGCGCCCCCGGTGGTGCAGACCACTCGTTCCGCCCCGTCTGCCGCCCGAGCTGAAACGCCGATGCCGACTGCCTCGCGCTCCGCTCCGGTCGCCGAGGTGGTGGCCGCTCCGGCGGTGCCGACGGTGTCGAGGGAGAGGGCGGCGGCTCCGGTCGTACTGGAAGCGCCCGCCGTCATGGAGGCGCCCGTCGTCTCCGCACGGGAAGTCCCGGTCGTGGCCGAAGCCCCGGTCGTGGTCGAAGCCCCGGTCGTGGTGCGAGCCCCGGTCGTGGCCGAAGACCCGGTCGTGGTCGAAGCCCCGGTCGTGGTCGAAGCCCCGGTCGTGGTGCGAGCCCCGATTGTGGCCGAAGCCCCGGTCGTGACTCCCGAGCCCGACCCCATCGTGGCTGAGATGCCGACGGTGGAGGCGGACCTGCCAGTTCTGAGTCGGCTGAGTGTCCGGGCCGAGCCGGTCGTCGACGAGACCCCGGTCCTGCTGGCGTCCGCCCCGGTGATTTCGAGTGCCATTCGCGGCCCCCAGGAGAGCCGGCCCAGGTCCGACAAGGCTGCCGCTGGCCTCACCCCGGTGTCGCTGATGGAGGCCACCCCGGCGCTCGCCCCCGCTCCTGCGGTGGCGCTCGCTCCGACTCCTGCGACCGCCCCGGTGGCCATCCACCAGTGCAACGGCACGGACAACGTCGGCGGACAGGCAGTGGCGTGCAACGTCACCATCACCAACAACCTCGACCTCGCAACCAACGTGGGCAGTTCCACCACCGAGGTCGTCGAGTGTCACGGTGCGGCGAACGCAGCCCTGCCCTGCACCACCACCATCACCCCGTCGGACCAGCTGGTGACCTCGGTCGACCAGTGCAACGGGTCGGGCAGTGGTGGCGGCGGCACGGTGGAGTGCAACGTCTCCGTCGTGAACAACATCACCGGGTCGTCGCCCACACCGACGCCGGCGACCATCAACCAGTGCAACGGGACGGGCCAGGGCGGCGGCACAGAGCCGACCATCTCCTGCGACCCGATCGGCGTGACGACAAACGCCACCATCACCCAGTGCGACGATTCCGGGAACGGCGGCGGAGGCACGATCCGAGTGCAGTGCTCGGTCACCCCCTCCACCGAGAGCTCGGACCTGCCGGTCACCATCAATCAGTGCAACGGTTCCGGCAACGGCGGTGGTGGGACGGTGACATGCACCACATCAGTCACCAACAACGTCATACCCGCAGTGGTGACACCTCCGGTGATCACGCCTCCTCCGGTGGTCACGCCGCCGGTCGTGGTCACGCCACCGGTCGTGGTTCCACCCCCGGTCACGCCGCCCGTCGTGGTGACGCCTCCGGTCATACCCCCGGTGGTTCCGCCGGTCGTTCCCCCCGTGGTCGTTCCCCCGGTGGTCACGCCCCCGGTGGTCACGCCCCCGGTGGTCACGCCCCCGGTGGTCACGCCCCCGGTGGTCACGCCCCCGGTGGTCACGCCCCCGGTGGTCACGCCCCCGGTCGTTACGCCTCCGGTGGTCACGCCCCCGGTGGTCACGCCCCCGGTGGTCACGCCCCCGGTCGTCACGCCCCCGGTGGTTACGCCCCCGGTGGTCACGCCCCCGGTGGTCACGCCCCCGGTCGTCACGCCCCCGGTGGTCACGCCCCCGGTGGTCACGCCCCCGGTCGTCACGCCCCCGGTCGTCACGCCCCCGGTCGTCACGCCCCCGGTCGTCACGCCCCCGGTCGTCACGCCCCCGGTGGTCACGCCCCCGGTGGTCACGCCCCCGGTGGTCACGCCCCCGGTGGTCACGCCCCCGGTGGTCACGCCCCCGGTGGTCACGCCCCCGGTGGTCACGCCCCCGGTGGTCACGCCCCCGGTGGTCACGCCCCCGGTGGTCACGCCCCCGGTGGTCACGCCCCCGGTGGTCACGCCCCCGGTGGTCACGCCCCCGGTGGTCACGCCCCCGGTGGTCACGCCCCCGGTGGTCACGCCCCCGGTGGTCACGCCCCCGGTCGTCACGCCCCCGGTGGTCACGCCCCCGGTGGTCACGCCCCCGGTCGTCACGCCCCCGGTCGTCACGCCCCCGGTCGTCACGCCCCCGGTCGTCACGCCCCCGGTCGTCACGCCCCCGGTCGTCACGCCCCCGGTCGTCACGCCCCCGGTCGTCACGCCCCCGGTCGTCACGCCCCCGGTCGTCACGCCCCCGGTCGTCACGCCCCCGGTGGTCACGCCCCCGGTCGTCACGCCCCCGGTCGTCACGCCCCCGGTCGTCACGCCCCCGGTCGTCACGCCCCCGGTGGTCACGCCCCCGGTGGTTACGCCTCCGCCGGTCGTTCCCCCGGTGGTCACCCCGCCGGTGGTTACGCCTCCGGTGGTCACGCCTCCGGTGGTTACGCCTCCGCCGGTCGTTCCTCCGGTGGTCACCCCGCCGGTGGTTACGCCTCCGGTGGTCACGCCTCCGGTGGTTACGCCTCCGCCGGTCGTTCCTCCGGTGGTCACCCCGCCGGTGGTTACGCCTCCGGTGGTCACGCCTCCGGTGGTTACGCCTCCGCCGGTCGTTCCTCCGGTGGTCACCCCGCCGGTGGTTACGCCTCCGGTGGTCACGCCTCCGGTGGTTTCCCCGCCGGTGCAGTTCGCCGTCAAGGTCCCGAGTTCCATAGGGACAGTGCCGGTTGCAGTACGTACGGTCGTCTCGGCGCCCGCCAGCTCGGCGGTCGCCCAGTCCACCAGCCCCGTGGTCGGGACGAGCCTCGCTCGGACCGGTGCGAACACCTGGTTGCTGATGCTCGTGGCCATGTTGGCCTTGATCCTCGGCAGCGTCCTGGTCGTCTCCTCGAGGCGGTTTGCCATCGACACCGCGGTGCGCAACTAGGCACTGACGGCTCGACCAGCGGTCGCCCACCGGGCCCCATCCGGGGTCCGGCAGGCGAAGCTGGCTGGGAACCCCAAGGACTGATCCAAGGTCCCTTCATCGGAAAGGCCGCCGGTTCGCCGGCGGTCTTTCCGCGTCACCCCCGGTTCGGAGGGGTGCCGGCGAGCCGGGGCGGCGGAGCGGGAGAGAGCCGCTCGACGCCGCCCCGGGGACGCGACGAAGCCGGCACGTCGGGCGGAGGCCCCGGCGTGCCGGCTTCGAAGGGGGTGGGACTAGCCGGCGGAGGCGGCCGAGGCCACCAGGTGGACCACACCCAGGGGCAGGCCGGGGGTGAAGGCCGACACCTTGAAGGTGGCGTTGAGGGCGTCAGCGCCGGTCTGGGTCAGCTTGGCCACGGTGCCGTCGAGGGTGACGTCGCCGCCCTCGGACCCGACCTTGACGTCGGTGCCGTCGAGGAGGAGCAGGGGGATTCCGGACTTCCCACCGGCGGTGGCGGTGAGGATCGAGTTGCCGGGGTCGACCACGAAGTCGGTGACCTCGATGGACGTGGAACCCTTGGCGAACTTGAGCCCGCTGGCCTGGTGGATGACCGTGCCCGCGATGTAGCCGGGCTTGTAGTTCAGGTCGGAGTGGATGGCGGCGAAGCCTCCGGTGATCGGGAACGACACGGTGCCGGTGCCGGCGTCGAAGCTGGCCGAGCCCACCGGGGTCACAGCCACGCCCAGGCTCTCGAGGGCGGCGGCGGTGCCGGCGTCGAGGGTCACCGAGGTGGACTTGCCCGTCAGGCGGCTGATGGCCGTGGCCTTGTCGGTGTAGGTGTTGGCCTCACCCTTGGCCACCAGGTGGACGACGCCGAGGGGGGTGCCGGCCTTGATGGCGTCGACGTTGAAGGCCTTGTTCAGGGCGCCGGCGGCGGTGTCGGTCAGCTTGGCCACGGTGCCGTCGAGCACGACGTTGCCGTTCTCGGTGCCCACCTTGACGTTGGTGCCGTCGAGGTCGAGGAGCGGGACCATCGGGGTTCCGCCCACGGTGCCGTAGAGGACCGAGTTACCGGGGTCGACCACGAAGTCGCTCAGCTCGACCTTGGTTGAGCCGGCGGTGAGGCTGAAGCCGCTGCCGGCGTGGTCGATGGAGCCGAGGATCCAGCCCGGCTTGAAGCTCAGGTCGCTGTGGATCTCGGCGTACCCGGCGGTGATCGGGAAGGTGATGGTGGAGGTGGCGGCGTCGAAGGTGGCGCTGCCGGTGGGGGCGATGGCCACGCCGAGGGACGTCAGGGCGGCGGCCGTACCCCCGTCGAGGGTCACCGACGTGCCTTCGCCGGACAGGCTGGGGATGGCGGTGACGGTATCGGTGGTGCCGGACGTGGTGGCCGAGTCGGACGAGTCGCTACCGCAGGCCGCGCCAAACAGGGCGAGGGCGGCGAGGAGGGCTGCTCCGGTTGCTTTGGATCTGATTCGCACGGGTTTTCTCTTTCTCTCTCGAGGTCGTAACCCGTCTACGGCCCCGCCTCCCCGGGTGGATGAGAGACGTCTCTGAGAACCCGGCTCATGTCGGTGATCGCCCGCACCGTGCCCTTGACCGTGCCCGTCACCTTCGACTTCCCGACGCGGGGGGCGTAGGGCACGGCGACCTCCTCAATCCGCCAACCGCCCGCCGCCGCCCGCAGCACCATCTCCAGGGGCCAGCCGAAGCGGCGGTCCTCGATGCCGAGGGCGACGAGCGACTCCCGGCGGGCGGCCCGCATGGGACCCAGGTCGCGGAGGCGGACCCCCGTACGCCGGCGGATCTCCACCACCAGGACCTTGTTGGCCAGACGGGCATGGGCCGGCCACGCCCCTCGCCGGGTGGGGGCGCGGGCGCCGAGGACGAGGTCGGCCGAGCCGTCGAGAACGGGCTCGGCCACCCGCCGGAGGTCGGCGGGGTCGAAGGACCCGTCGCCGTCCATGAAGCAGACGACGCCGTCGGGCGCGTCGGCGGCCACCAGACCGGCCCAGCAGGCGGCACCGAAGCCGCGGCGGGGCTCGTCCACCACTCTCGCCCCGCCGGCCCGGGCCACGTCGGCCGAGCCGTCGTCGGACCCGTTGTCGACCACGATGGCGGTGAAGCCGGCCGGCATCGCCGCCAACAGGTCGGGCAGGGCGCCCGCCTCGTTGAGGACGGGGATGACGACGTCGGGCACAGGCGCAGTCTCGCCTAGCGGTCGGGGACCCGGGTCGTCGGCGGCGCGGCGGGCGGCCACGGCCGCGGCCGCGGCGACCACGCCGGCGAGGGCGAGACCGTAGGAGAGCCGCCCGATGCCGATGGTGTGGGGCGAGTCGAGGATGACAGCGAAGAAGTAGGGGTAGGCGGCGGCGGCCACGAGGGTCCAGGCGGGGGCGACGGCCACCGTGGCCACGGCCAGGAGGGTGACCGCGTACCAGGGCTGGACGGGGGTGGTGGCGAGGAGGAGCGCCCCGATCAGGGCGGCGCAGGCCCGGGGCGCGGGCGGTCGGGCTCGGAGGACCCAGGCGATCACCGCGGCCAGGCCCAGGCCCGCCACCGCGGCCGCGGGCACGACCGGCAGGTGGAGGAGCGAAGCGAGCAGGAACCGGCCGCCGCTGTCGTACTTCTCCTCCCGCAGGTAACCGGGGAGGTAGCCGAGCACCTTGACCCCGACTGCCAGTACGTGGGGGAGGTAGCCGATCACGACGACGGCGCCCGCCGCCGCTCCGCCGCGGACCAGGTCGGGCAGCCACCCTCGCTTCCGCCACCACCGGCGCCCGGCATCCGTCGAGGCCACCGCCGCCCCGGCCAGCCCCACCACCAGGAGGGCGGGATAGAGCTTGACCAGGGTGGCGGCTCCGATGAGGGCACCGGCCCACGCCGGCCGGCGGCGGGCGGCGGCCAGGAGGGCGCCCACCACCAACAGCGCGGCCAGCCCGTCGACGTGGCCGTTGTTCACCACCTCCAGGACGGGGAACGGCGACAGGGCGTAGAGGGCCGTCCACCGCGGGTCCCGCTTCCACGCCCGCAGGACGAAGGGGAGCAGGCCGACGAGGGCCATGTCGCCCACCAGCCCCGCCACCTGCCACGCCTTGTGCTCGGCGTCGATGCCCCCCAGCCGGTAGACGGCGGCGAACCAGGCCTGGGCCACCGGCGGGTAGATGGTGCGGACCGTGGCCCGGTTGATGCGGGAGCAGTGGGGGGCCCGGCCGAGCTCGGCGCACCCGGCGTCGTCCGGCCACAGCCACGGCTCCCGGAGCGGGCGCAGGTGGGAGTTGGTGGGCTGGTAGCGGTAGGGGTCGATGCCGGCCGCCTGCACCCGGCCGTCCCATGCGTAGCGGAAGAGGTCGTCGGAGAGGACGGGCGGGCCGGCCAGGGCGGCGAGGCGCAGGGCGAAGGCGACGACGAGGATGGCGGGCAGGGCGACCCGGCGGGGCAGGCGCAGGGCGCAGGCCACCCCCGCCACCCACACGACCGACCACACGGCCAGGCGGGCGAGGACCGCGCCCCGGGCGGTGAGGAGGGCGCCGCCGGTGGCTGTCGCCCAGCACAGGTCGATGCCGGCGACGGCGGCCGCGGCGAACCCGGCCACCGCCCACCACCGAGAACGGCGGACGGCCCTCAACTCAGGGGCGGCGGGCTCAGGGGTGGGGGTTGTCCGTGCCACCGGCCAGCTCGGCCATCCCGTCAGCGAAGCCCACCTCGGCCCGGAAGCCGAGGGCGGCCTCGGCCCGGGCCGGCGACGCGACCACGTGGCGGACGTCGCCCAGGCGCCAGCGGCCGGTGACCACCGGGGTCAGGTGGGGAGCCAGGCTGGCCGCCAGCGCGTCGGCCAGGTCCCCCACGGTGTGGGGCGTGCCGCTGGCCACGTTGAAAGCCCCGCCCGCAGGGTCGACGTCGGGGCGGGTGAGGGCCAGCACGTTGGCCCGGGCGACGTCCCGCACGTGGACGAAGTCGCGGGTCTGGCCGCCGTCCTCGAACACCTCCGGCGCCCGCCCCCCGGCCAGGGCGCTGCGGAAGAGCGACGCCACCCCCGCGTAGGGCGTGTCCCGCGGCATCCGGGGGCCGTAGACGTTGTGATAGCGGAGGGCCACCACCGTCGCCCCCGCCTCCCGCCCCCACAGCCGGCAGAGGTGCTCCTGGTGGAGCTTGGTGGCGGCGTAGACGTTGCGGGGGTCGGCGGGCGCGTCTTCGTCGATCGGGGCCCACCGGGTGGGACGGCCGCAGCCGGCGCACGGACAGGTCGGCTCGAAGCGTCCCGCGTCGAGGTCGGCCGGGGTTCGGGGGCCGGGACGGACGTCGCCGTGCTCGTCGCACCGGTAACGACCTTCGCCGTAGACGACCATGCTGCTGGCCAGCACCAGCCGGCCCCGGAACGACCGCCGCCACAGGGCCTCGAGGAGGGAAGCGGTGCCGGTGTCGTTGTCGGCGACGTAGCCCCCGACGTCGCCGAAGTCGACGCCCAGCCCCACCTTGGCCGCCTGGTGGCAGACGGCGTCGACGCCGGCCACCGCGGCCCGGGCCACCTCCCCGTCGGCCACGTCGCCCACCATGAGCTCGGCCGCGGGGTCGAGGTACGCCGGTGCGGTGCCGCCGGCGGCCTGGAGGCTGTCGAGGACGCGCACGTCGGCGCCGCCCGCCAGGAGCTGGTCGACCACATGGGAGCCGATGAACCCGGCACCGCCGGTGACCAGGACCTTCACCGGCGCAATGATGCCGCACCCGCAGATGCGACCGGACGCCGCGTGTAACGCTGTCAAGGGCGATCGGACTGAGAGGGGTCGGCGATGCGAGCGCTCATCTGACCTCGCAGTCGGCGCCGTACCAGCCAGTGACGACGACCCCGATCGCAAAAGGAAGCCCGATGTCGACCGCAGTGCAACGGCGGTGCCCGCCGGTCCCGCACGTACTGGTGATGGCCAAGTCGCCGGTACCGGGCCGGGTCAAGACCCGGCTGTGCCCGCCGTACACCTATGCCGAAGCGGCCGCCCTGGCCGAGGTCGCACTGTCCGACACCCTGGAAGCGGTCGCCGCCAGCGGTGCCGGCCGGCGGATTCTCGCCCTTGAGGGCGCGCCGGGGGCGTGGCTGCCCTCCGGCTTCGAGGTGATCCCCCAGTGCCAGGGGAGCCTCAACCGTCGCCTGGCCCACGCCTGGGCGGCGGCGGGCGGGCCCGGTGTGCAGATCGGGATGGACACGCCCCAGGTGACGGCGGCCGACCTCGACCACGCCCTGGGCACGCTCGACACGTCGTCCGCCGCCCTCGGCCACGCCGCCGACGGGGGCTGGTGGGCCATCGGGCTGCGCCGGCCCGACCCGGCCGTCTTCCGCGGTCTGCCCATGAGCACGGCCCGCACCGGCCGGGCCCAGGAGGCCCGTCTCCGCTGCGCTCGGTCTCGACGTCGCCCTCCTCCCGACCCTCGTCGACCTCGACACCTTCGACGCCTTGGCCGACGTGGTCGCCGCCGGTCCGGACACCCGCACCGCCCGCATGGCCGCCCTCCTGGGGCTCCGCCTCGCCGCTCCCGCCGGGCTGGTGGCCTGATGTCCACCGCCGTCCTCCCCTTCCGCCCCGCCCACCGGGTGGCCGATTGGCATCCCCCCGTCCCCCGCCTCCGGACGCCGCCGCCCCTGGTCCTGCGCACCCACACCGGCGAGGACGTGGTCCTCGACCGCTCCCGCTGGAACGCTCCCGCCTCGACCGAGGAGCGGCAGCTGCTGAGCACGGTCGACGGGCCCGTGCTCGACCTCGGCTGCGGGCCCGGGCGCCTGGTCGTCAGCCTGACCAAGCGGGGAGTGCCCGCCCTCGGCGTGGATTCGTCGCCCGACGCCCTGGCCCTGGCCCGGAAGCGGGGGGCCGACGTCCTGGAAGCCGATCTCTTCGGCCCCCTGCCGGGCGAGGGCCGGTGGGCGACGTGCCTCCTCTTCGACGGCACCATCGGCATCGGCGGCGACCCCACCCGCCTCCTGGCCCGCTGCGGAGAGCTCAGCGGCTCAGGGGGACGGGTCATCGCCGAGGTCGAGGCCCCGGGGACGGGCTGGCGCCGGCTGCTCGCCTGGTTCGAGCGGGACGGCGGCCGCGGCCCCGCCTTCGACTGGGCGGTCGTGGGGGCCGACGCCGTCGCCGACGTGGCCCGTCCCGCCGGGTTCGAGGTCGCCTCCCTCGACCGGACGCCTTCCGGACGGTGGTTCGCCGACCTCCGGGCCCGTCCGACCTCGGCCGTGGCCTGCGTAGCCTGATGGGCGGATGGCGATGAAGAGCCTGCGGATCGGCGACCGGCTGCCCCCCGGGGTCCGCCGGCTCACGACCGACTCCGACCTGCCCCTGCGCCAGGCCGCCTACCAGTCGTCGCTCCGCGACGAGCGGCTGGCCGCCTACCTGGGGGCGTCGCTGGGCATCCTGTTCAGCGTCTGCTTCGTGACCGGCCTGTACTCCCACCTGCAGCAACACCCCCAGTCGTGGCTGCCGATCCCGGCCCGTCCGGCCGGTCTCTACCGCCTCAGCCAGGGCATCCACGTGGTCGCCGGCATCGCTTCGGTACCCGTCCTCATCGCCAAGCTGTGGCTGGTGTGGCCCCGGTTCGTGGCCTTCCCCGCGGTCAAACGGGCCAGCCACCTGGTCGAGCGCATCGGGCTGTTCCCGCTGGTCGGCGGGGGCATCTTCATGGCCTTCTCGGGCGTGGCCAACATCGCCCAGTGGTACCCCTGGCGGTTCTCGTTCACCGCCTCCCACTTCTGGATGGCGTGGGTGACGATGGGCGCGATCGTCGCCCACGTAGGGGCCAAGTGGGCGATCTCCCGCCGGGCGCTGACCCGTCCGTCCCGCCGCCCGGCGCTGGCCGACGCCGACCCCGTCCTGGGCACGTCGGCCGACACCGCGGCCGCGGCCGGAGGCGTCGGCCTGACCCGCCGGGGGCTGTTGGGGACCGTCGTGGCCGCCTCGGGGCTGCTCACCCTCACGACCGTCGGCCAGACGTTCTCCCCGCTGCGCCGCCTGGCCCTGCTCGCCCCCCGGGACCCGGGGGTGGGACCCCAGGGCTACCCCGTCAACCGGGGATCGGGCAACGCCGGGGTGCGTGACCTGGCCCGGTCGCCCGACTACCGGCTCACCGTCGGTGGCCGGGTGGCCAAGCCCCTGTCTTTCGACCACGCCGGGCTGCTGGCGGTGCCGACCACGACCGCCACCTTGCCCATCGCCTGCGTGGAGGGGTGGAGCTACTCGGCCCGCTGGAGCGGGGTCCCGGTGCGCGACCTGCTGGCCATGGCCGGCGCCGATCCCGACCGGACGGTGCTAGTCGAGTCATTGGAACCCAACGGCGCCTATCGCACGTCGACTCTCAACCCGGGCCAGGCGGCGGATCGTCACACCCTCCTGGCCACCCACCTCGACGGTGAGCCGCTCCACCTCGACCACGGCTTCCCCTGCCGCCTCATCGCCCCCAACCGGGCGGGCGTGCTCCAGACGAAGTGGGTCACCAAGGTGACGGTGCTGTGACCGCGCCGGTCGAGAGCCCCCTTCCGCAGCCCAGCCACCATCGGGCCGGACCCGCCTTCTGGGTGTCGGCGGCCATGGGATGGGTGGTGATCGGCATCGGCCTGCGGGGGATCTTCCAGCACAGCCTCGACACCCGGCCCGCCAACCTGGCCAAGTTCGTCGTCGGCGGCGCCCTCCTCCACGACCTCGTCATCGCCCCCCTCGTGATCCTGGCCGCGGTGGCGCTGGCTCGCGCCGTCCCGGCCCGGGCCCGGGCGATCGTGCAGGCGGCCCTGGTCGTCACCGGCGTGGTGGCCCTCTTCTCCTACCCCCTGGTCCGGGCCTACGGGCTGGCCGCCAACAACCCCACGTCGCTGCCCCACGACTACGCCCTCAACCTCACCATCGTCCTCGGCCTCGTGTGGGCGGTGGCCGCCGCCGCCCTCGTCGTGCGCCTGCGCAAGGGGCGCGGCGTCAGGGGTCGATGAACTGGAGGACGCCGTCGGCCGTGCCCGCCACGACCACCCGCCCGGTGGCGTCGTCGACGGCCACGTCGTTGGGCTGACGGGGCGTCGACCACATTCGGTCGGCGACGAGGCTGGTGCCGTCGACCCGGTACGACTGCAACTGGTTGGTGCCGGTGAGGGTGACGTAGAGGAGGGACCGGGGGGCATCGAAGGCGAGGCCGTAGGGGGCGTCGCCGGTTGCCACCCGGGCCACCTGCTCGATGCCCTCGGGACCGGCCCGGAACACGAGAATGGCGTCGCCCTGCGTGTCGGCCACGTAGAAGAGGCCGGAACCGGCGGCTCCGGCCCGGACGTGGGTTGGCCCCACGCCGCAGTCTGTCTCTCCCAGGCGGCGCCCGTCGGGGGCGTAGGCGGCGATGCGCCGGCCCCGGACGCCGATCACGACCACCACCGAGCCGTCGGGCGACGACGCCACCCCGCCCGGTTGGGCCGGGGCGGGCACGATCCGGTTCGACCCGTCCGCTTCCAAGACATGGACGGTGTCGGCCAGCTCGTCGCCGACGAAGATCCGGCCTCCGGCCGCGGGCGCGGCGTCGTGGGGCTGCCGGCCGACGGGGTCGGCGGCGGACACGGTGCCGTCGGGGAGTGTCACCCGGTAGAGCCGGTCGTCGTTCTCCGACGGCACGAGGACGGGACCGCCGGCGGCGGCGAGCTGGAGGTGCCGGGCGGCGCCCCCCAGGGGGACGCGGACCCGCTCCGTCTCGGTGGCGGCGTCGACCAGCACGACCCCGCCCGGGCTCCGGACGGCGACGGCGATGATGCCGGTCTTCGTGTCCCAGGCCAACCCCTCGGGTTCACCGCCGCCGGCGAGCGGGACGACGCGCCCGGGCAGGTCGTCCAGGGCCACGGCCGGCGCCACTGCCGGCTCGGGCACGTCGGTCCGGCGAGCGCCGCCGCCGCCGGCGCTACCGTCGCCGTCGCCACCACAGGCGGCCAGCAGGGTGGTGACGAGGAGAGTGGCCCCCAACAGCCGCCCGCCAGTCGTCACCCGTGTGCCAGCCCCCGCACCCGGCGCCCAGCCAGGACGACGAGGGCCCCGAGCACCGGTGTCAGGACGAGGGCGTGCACCACCAGCCACCAGAAGACGGTGCCCCTGCTGACCTCGGAACCGTCGAGGAGCACGAAACGGACGGTGTCGTTCGAGAGCCATCGGTACCCCTTGATGTTCGTGCCGACCTCGACCGCCCAGAGGGCGAGCTGGTCCCACGGCAGGAGGTAGCCGGTGATGGACACCGCCACCGTGGTGAGGACGATCCCCACCCCTAGTACGGCGCCGGTCCATCGCCGGACGCCGGGCCGGCCCCGGAGGGCGAGGAGGATGGATGCGGCCAGGGCGGTGGGAAAGGCGAGCACCGCCGCCAGCCGATGGATGAGCCGGATCCCGTCCGCCAACCGGATGCCGCCGCTCCGGCCGGTGGGGAAGACGTCGCCCCACGCCTGGCCGTCCGTCGGCACGTACACGAAGTACAGAACGATCCCCGTGACCACGAGAACGCCGATCTCAACCGAAAGGCCCGCCAGCAAGATCGCCCGCACTCGAGTCACCCCGCTCGGCCGGTCGTCCAGGCCTCCCGCCGTTGGTGACATGCCTCGATCACGCTAGGCGTGAAATGCGCCACCAACCGCGATTCGCACGGGCGGGACCGGCAGGATGGGGTGATGCCGGCGTTGCTCGTGGCCGAGGCCAGGTTCTCGGAGCGCGTCGGGCGGGTCGTGGCCAACGACGCCAAGCGGACGAGCTTCACCGTCCAGACGGGCGGATCGCTGCTCGCCATCGCCGGGGGCGACCTGTCGGTGTTGGCCACGTGGCCCGTCGACCCCGCGTCACGGGCGGGGCACGCCAGTTGGCCGGAGAAGGAGTTCGCCCTGCTGTCGAACACCGGCGCGGTGGTCCTCCAGCACCGCAACGGGCCCGTCTGGGGCTTGCGCCACACCCCGTGGGCGGGCGACTTCGAGTCCGGTTGCACCTGGTTCGACCACCTCGGCCGACCCCTGGCCGTCATCCCCACCGACGACTACGACGGCTGCCTCGTGGCCGCCCTCTCCCGGGCCGCGGGCCAGATCGTGGCCGAACTGCCCATCGCCGCGTCCCCGGCCGGCATCCAGCCCGTCCACCATCGCGACGGATGGGTCGGGCTGTCGGTCGGCGAGGGCCAGGACGCGGCCCGCACCTGGTGGGTCCGCCTGTCCGACCAGCCCCCGGCCACCCTCGAGCTCATCGACGCCGGGTGGCAGGACGCGGTGCTGGCCGACGTCGACCCCTCGGGCAAGCTCGTCGTCACCGCTCCCCACGGCACCGGACCCCTCGTGATCTGGACTTTTCCCGACCTGGAGCCGCTCCAGCGCATCGCCACGCCCAACCCGGACACCTTCTGGGACCTCACCGCCTGCTTCGCCGGTCCCTACCTGGTGGCCCGCCTCTCCGGCCAGCCGGACGTCACCGTGGCCGTCCACCGCGACGGCAAGCTCGAGGTGCTCACCGTGGGCGACGGGTGGCTGGTGCCGGCGGGCAAGCAGACGTGGCTCACCGTCGAGCCCGACCGCATCCGCCGCTGGCGCCTGGCCTGAGCGATGAGCGGCCGGCGCCCCGGGGCCTACTGCACCCCGAGCAGCCGCTCCACCCAGTCGATCGAGAAGTAGACGACGAACAGCGCCGCCACCACCCACAGCAGCCAGTGGACGGCGCGAGCCTTGCCCCGCACCGCCATGATCAGGACGTAGGACACGAACCCGGCCCCGATCCCGTTGGTGATGGAGAAGGTGAAGGGCATCAGGATGACGGTGAGGAAGGCGGGGATGGCGATGTCGAAGTCGTCCCACGGGATGTCCTTCACCCGCACCATGAGGAGGAACCCGACCACGACCAGGGCGGGCGACGCCGCTTCGTAGGGGACGACCGCGGTCAGGGGCGACACGAACAGGGCGCCGAGGAACAGCACGCCCGTGGCCACCGACGCCAGCCCGGTCCGGGCCCCGTCGGCCACCCCCGAGGCCGACTCGATGTAGGTGGTGTTCGACGAGGCCGACGCCGCCCCGCCCGCGGCCGCGGCCAGGGAGTCGACCAGCAGCACCCGTTGCACCCCCGGCAGCTGGCCGTCCTCCTCCAGCAGGTCGCCCTCGGCGGCCACGCCCACCACCGTGCCCATGGTGTCGAAGAAGTCGGCCAGCATGAGGGTGAAGACGAGGAGCAGGGCGCTGATCACCCCCACCTTGGCGAACGAACCCCCCAGGCTGAAGTCGCCGATGAGGCCGAAGTCGGGGTTGGACAGGATCTTGTCGGGGACCTTGGGGACGTTGAGGCTCCAGCCCTTGGCGTTGTACGGCTGACCAGGGGCGATCTGGGCGGTCACGTCGACGATGGCGTTGAGGATGACCGCGAACACGGTGGTCACCACGATGCTGATGAGGATCGCGGCCCGGGTGCGGCGGGCGACCAGGACGATGGCGAGGACGAGCCCGAAGACGAACACGAGCGTCGGCCAGCCGAGCAGGCGACCGCCGATGCCCATGCCGACGGGGACGGGCGAGTTGGCCGCGTCCGGCACCCGGCGGACGAAGCCGGCGTCGACGAAGCCGATGAAGGCCAGGAACAGCCCGATCCCGACGCTGATGGCGTGCTTCAGGGGCAGCGGCACCGCCTCGAACACCGCCTGACGGAACCCGGTGAGCACGAGGACCGTGATCAGCAGCCCCTCGATCACCACGATCCCCATGGCCGCCGGCCACGACATCTGCGACGCCAGCTGGAACGCCACCACCCCGTTGAGCCCGAGCCCGGCGGCCAGGGCGAAGGGGTAGCGGCCGACGACGCCCATGAGGATCGTCAGCACCGCGGCCACCAGGGCGGTGGAGCTGGCCACCTGGGCGAAGTCGAGGCGGGCCCCATCGACGTCGACCGCGCTGCTCAGGATGATCGGGTTGAGGACCACGATGTAGGCCATCGTGAAGAAGGTGGCCACGCCGCCCCGCAGCTCGGTCTGCACGGTGGAGCCCCGCTCGCGGATGCCGAAGTACCGGTCGATCCGGCTCGTCGTCGCGGTGTCGCCAGGGCCCTCGGCCACGGGCCGTGTCCTACCACAATCGAGTCGCCCGAGCGGTTATCGAGCCGTGAACCGCCGTCCCCGCAGGGCCCGGGGGCGGAAGCGGCTGGAGCGGTCGGACGACCAGGGGGCGTAGGGGGCCATCACCAGGGCGGCCAGGGCCAGCAGGACCTGGTCGTAGTTCACCCGCCAGCCGACGAAGTCGCGCCACGCCTGGTCGCGGTCGTCCTTGAGCTCCAGCCCGGCTGCGGCCAGACGGTCGTAGGCCTCGTCGTATTCCTCCCGGGTGATGGAGATGGCGGCGTCGGGCTGGGGGTCGGGGTCGTAGGGGATGCCGAAGAAGCCGGCGATGCGGCGGAGGGCGATGTAGCCGGACCGGATGCAGAGCATGGCGTCGGGGTCGTGCTCGACCAGGGTGGAGGAGTGGAGGGCGGCCGCGTCGAGCACCGCCCCTGCCGCCGTCACCCACGACTGCTGGGGCTGGGGCGACCGGAAGAACACGAGGGCGGGGAACGACGTGTGGCTCTCCTCCAGGTCGACGAACCACCGCTCCCACCGTCCCCACACCGACGACAGCCCGCCCACCCAGTTGATGCGGGCGAAACGCTCGATCATGGCCACGCCCGACGGAGGCCCGCCCGCCCGCACTTCGAGCAGGGCCACCTCCGACTCCCGGGCCGAGAAGGCGGCGTAGAGGCTGGGCAGGTAGGTGATGAGGAGGGCGACGAGGGTCAGGCCGATGCCGGCCTCGGTGAAGGCCAGGACGGCCGTGGGCAGGCCGTCGGGACGCTCGAAGCCGAGGGTGAGCAGGGCCGACCCGCTCGACGTGAGGTCCTCCTTCACGGAACCTTCCCCGAGGGCCCAGAACATGGCCGTGTACCCGGCGAAGACGATGACCAGCCAGGTGAAGGCGAGCATGAAGAGGCTGAGGGGGGCGTAGGGGGCCATGATCCGGTCCCGTTCCTCGTAGGTGTCGACCCGGCGCATGCGCAGCTCGAACAGGCGGCGCATGGTGACGAAGACCACGCTGCCGAGGCGGGCGGGGATGGCCCGGGGCAGGACGACGGTGCGGATGGCGGAGCCGAGGGTGGCCACCACGAGGGCCGCGCCGAACACGAAGACCAGCGCGTCGATGACCCCGAGCATCGGGGCAGCGTACGTTGCGGTCCCGGCCAACTACCGCGCCCGGGCGGGCAGAATGGCCGTATGGCTCCCGCCACCTCGGCCGTGATCGTGGACGCCGTCCGCACACCGCTCGGCCGGCGCAACGGGCGGCTGCGGGACTGGCACCCGGTCGACCTGGCGGGCGAGGTGCTGCGGGCGCTCGTCACCCGCAACGACCTCGACCCGGCCACCGTCGACGACGTCATCTTCGGCTGCTTCAGCCAGACGGGCGAGCAGGCCCTCAACGTCGCCCGCAGCGCGGCCTTGTCCGCCGGCTTCCCCGAGTCGGTCCCCGGCACCACCGTCGACCGCCAGTGCGGCTCGTCGCAGCAGGCCGTCCACTTCGCGGCCCAGGGGGTGATGGCGGGCGCCTACGACGTGGTGATCGCGGGCGGGGTGGAGTCGATGAGCCGGGTCCCGATGGGCTCGGCCATCCTCAACGGGCCCGGCCTGCCCTTCGGCCCCACCGTCCACCAGCGCTACCTGCCCGCGGGCGGCCTCGTCCCCCAGGGCATCGCCGCCGAGCGCATCGCCGAGGCGTGGAACCTGTCCCGCGACGACCTCGACGCCTACAGCCTGCGCAGCCACCAACGGGCGGCGGCCGCCACCGACGGCGGGCGGTTCACCCGGGAGGTCGTCCCGATCCTGGTCGACTCCACCCGGGGCAAGGCCGAGATGTACGCCGACGAGGGCATCCGCCGCGACACCAGCCTCGAGGCCCTGGCCGCGCTCAAGCCCGCCTTCGAGAACGGGGGACGGATCACCGCCGGCAACTCGTCGCAGATCACCGACGGGGCGGCGGCGGTGCTGATCATGAGCGAGGCCCGGGCCGACGCTTTGGGGCTGGTGCCCCGGGCCCGGCTGGTGGCGTTCTCGGTGGTCGGCGTCGACCCGGTGATGATGCTCACCGGCCCGATCCCGGCCACGACCGCGGTCCTCCGCCGAGCCGGGCTCACCCTCGACGACATCGACCGTTTCGAGGTCAACGAGGCGTTCGCCTCGGTGGTGCTGGCCTGGGCCGCCGAGCACCCGGCCGACCCGGAGAAGGTCAACGTCAACGGGGGGGCGATCGCCCTCGGCCACCCCCTCGGCTGCTCGGGCGCCCGCCTCACCACCACCCTCCTGTGCGAGCTCGAGCGGAGCGGGGGACGGTACGGCCTGCAGACGATGTGCGAGGGTGGCGGGATGGCCAACGCCCTGATCGTCGAGCGCCTGTGATCGTCGCCCTGACGATCGGCTTCGTGGCCAAGGTGGCGGTCGCCATCGTCGTGTTCGTCCTGGTCATGCGCCTCGGGATGGTGATGGTGGGGGGTCTGGCCCGTCCCCATCCCCCGCCCGAGCCGGGGTTGTTGCGGCGGGTCAACCTTCGTTACCGGTGCTCGATCTGCCTGGCCGAGGTGAAGATGGTGCAGGCCACCGAGGAGCTGCCGCCCGCGCCCAAGCACTGCCAGGAGGAGATGGACCTGGTGGCCCCGCCCTTCGAGTAATCCCCACACTGGGGGTTACCTGAGGGTAATTACACGATTGGCGTTCTGTCCCCACGTTGCCAGCCACCTGGGGAAGGCGCCGCGCCACGCCCCTTCCGTCGTCCCCAGGGTGGGGCTTACCTGTGGGTAATTACACCGATGGGTTTTGCAGGACCAACATTATTGCCTACCCGTCTGCCGCTCAGTGCAAACGGGTGGCCGTGATGAAACCGACGGTGATGAGGCCCAGGCCGCCCAGCAGGTAGTAGTTGTTCGGCCCGTCGCCCGGGAGCAGGTCGACATAGTTGGCCAGGATGATGAGCATCCCCAGGCCGAGGGTGGTGAACATGACGATCGGCACCCACAGGGGGCTGACCTTCTCCGTCCTGGGCACCGGCGGGGTGTAGCGCTTGCTCTGCGGGGGCGTGTGCCGTCCACCCTTGGGGTTCGTCGACTTCGCCATCTCGTCGACACTAGCCAACCGGAATAGGGGATGGGCCTGGTAGCCGTCCCGCCTACGCTCGTCGTCCGTGGGCCCGAGGGTGTTGGTCATCGACAACTACGACTCGTTCGTCTACAACCTGGTGCAGTACCTGGGCGAGCTGGGGGCGGAGCCCGTCGTCCACCGCCACGACGACCTCTCGATCGGGGCGGTGGCCGACCTGGCGCCCGACGCCATCCTCATCTCGCCCGGCCCCGGCCGGCCCGAGGACGCGGGCGTGAGCAACGAGGTGATCGAGAAGTTCGCCGGGGTCACGCCCATCCTCGGCGTCTGCCTGGGCCACCAGTGCATCGGCCAGGTCTTCGGGGGAGAGGTGGTGCGGGCGCCGACCGTGGTCCACGGCAAGACGTCGCTGGTGCACCACCGGGGCGGCGGCGTGCTGTCCGGGCTGCCTCAGCCTTTCCAAGCCACCCGCTACCACTCGCTGGTGGTCGACCGAGACTCGATGCCGGCGGCGCTGGAGATCACGGCCGAGACGGACGACGGGGTGGTGATGGCCGTCCGTCACCGGGAGATGGCGGTGGAGGGCGTGCAGTTCCACCCCGAGTCGATCCTCACCGAGGGCGGCCGTCAACTCCTCTCCAACTTCCTGGCCCAGGTCTGATCCTCGTCGAGGGTCCGGGCCGGGTGTCGTCCGCCGGCCGCTCGACCCACGACGATTACTCCGCACCGAACGAATCGTGCGCCGAAAGCGTCGTTATCGGGGCGTGGAGCGGCTACTTCACGACGATCCCTCCGATCGAAAAGTGCCCGACGGTGTGTCCGCCGTCGCCGACGATTGTGTTTGCCAGCGTCAGAGCGACAACTACCTGCCCGACAAGGTGGCCGACGTCGCCGACGACTGTGTTTGCCAGCGTCACAGCGACAACCGGGAGCTGGCCGAAGGGTTGTCGCTCCGACGCTGGCAAAAGGATCACTGTCGACGAGGCGCCGCCCGGCGAGTCCGTCGGAGGAGTGTCGAGCGGCCGCCCCGGTCCGAGCGGCGGTCGTCGGCGGGCACCGACGGTTACGGCTCGGACGTGCTGGTGGTGCTCGGCACGGTCGTCGGGACGGTGGTGGGGAAGATGGTGATGATCGGCCCGTTGGTGGTGGGCGGGGCCTCGGTGGTGGGGGGCGACGTGGTGGCCGGCGCCCCGTTCGACACCACCAGGGTGACGGTCTCGCCCTTGTCGAGGCGGGTGCCGGCGTCGGGCTCGGTCCGGATCACCAGGCCCGCGCCCACGGTGGCGCTCTGCTCGACGCTCGTCCGGGTCAGGAAGCCGGACTGACCGAGGAGGTTGGCCGCCTCGCCCTCGGGTCGGCCCCGCACCTCGGGCACCCGCACCTGGTCGGGACCGTTCGACACCACGAGCGTGACGGTGGCGCCCCGCTTGCCCGGGCCGGGCTTGGGGTCCTGGTCGATGACGGTGTCGATGGCGGCGGCGGTGTCGGTGCGGCGGACGGTCTTCACCTGGAACCCGGCCCCCTCGAGCGACGAGGTGGCGTTGTCGATCTTGCGTCCCCGCACGTCGGGGACGTTGGCCGACGGCGCCCCCTGGCTGACCGTGATCGTCACCTGCGAGTCCTTCTTCACCTGCAGGCCGGGGTCGGGGTCCTGGTCGACGACCTTGCCCGCCTCGTTGGCCTCGTCGGTGACGTCCTTCTTGGTCACCCGCAGGCCCGCGTCCCGGAGGATGGCGTTGGCCTCGGCCTCGGTCTTGCCGATCACGGTGGGCATGGCGATCTCGCCGTTGCTGTTCCCGACTCCCAGCTCCCGGCTCAACAGGTAGAGCAGCCCGCCCAGGATCACCAGCAGCACCACCAGGATGCCGATGTAGATGCCGGTCTTCTGCCGGGGCGGCTCCTCGTAGTCGACCTCCCGATCGGCGGCGGCGACGACGCGGGTGCCGTCGTACCCCGACCCGTTGGGCCCGCCCACCGAGCGAGGCATGACACCGGTGACCGCGGCGCCCGCCCCGGCCCCGGCCCCGACCCCGACCGCCGGCGGCACCGGCGTCCGCCGGGCCCCCGGGAAGGGGGAGACCTGGGTCGGCAGCGCCGGCTCGATCGACACCGGCTGGCCGGCGGCGTAGCGCAGGAGGTCGTTGCGCAGGGCCTCGGCGCTCTGGTAGCGCTGGTCGAGGTCCTTGGCCATCGCCTTGAGGATGATGGCGTCGAAGACCCGGGGGACGTCGGGGTTGATCTCGCTGGGCGTGATCGGCTGTTCCCGGACGTGCTGGTAGGCGATGGCGACGGGGTTCTCACCCTTGAACGGGGGCCGGCCGGTGACCATCTCGTAGAGGACGACCCCGAGCGAGTAGACGTCGCTGCGCCCGTCGACCTCGTGGCCCTGGGCCTGCTCGGGGGAGAAGTAGGTGGCGGTGCCCATGACCGCCCCTGCCTGGGTGAGGGCCTCGCCCGGATCGCCGGCCCGGGCGATGCCGAAGTCGGTGACCTTCACCTGCTGGCCGGTGATCATGATGTTGCCCGGCTTGACGTCGCGGTGGAACGTGCTGTGGTCGTGGGCGAACTGGAGGGCAGCGGCGATGTCGGCGCCGATCTCGGCCGCCCGGTGGGCGAGGAGGGGTCCTTCGGCCCGGATGACCTCCCGCAGCGTCTTGCCGTCGACGTACTCCATGACGATGAAGTACTTGCCGCCGTCGTTGCCCCAGTCGTAGATCGACACGATGCCGGGGTGGTTGAGGTTGGCCGCGGCCCGGGCCTCCCGGCGGAAGCGCTCGACGAAGGACGGGTCGCTGGAGAACTCGGGGAAGAGGACTTTCAGCGCCACCGGCCGGTCGAGGAGCAGGTCGCGCGCCAAATAGACGTCGGCCATGCCGCCCCGCGCCACTTGGCGCACCATCTGGTAGCGGCCGGTGAAGACTTGCTGGGCCACGTCCGCAGCCTACCGGTCACCTCCGCCGTCGGAGCCGCCGGGGGGCGACGCCGATTCGGGGCGGAGAGCAGCCGGTGGGCTAGCCGGCCCCCAGGACGGCGGCCATGATCGCCTGGGCGATGGGGGCGGCCAGGGCACCACCGGTGAATTCGTTGGCGCTGGGCTGGTTCTCGAGCATGACCGCCACCGCCACCCGGGGCGCCTCGGCGGGGGCGAAGGCGATGAACCAGGTGTGCGACGTGCCCAGGCCGGTCTGGGCGGTGCCGGTCTTGCCGGCCACGGCCACGCCCGGGATCTGGGCGTTGGCGCCCGACCCCGCGGCCACCACGCCGATCATCATGTCCCGCACCGCGTGGGCGACCTCGGGGGGAATCGCCTGCAGCCACGGCTTGGGCTCGTAGCGCTCGAGGACGTCGGCCGAGCTGTCGGTGACCTCGGCCATCACGTGCGGGGTCATGATCACGCCGTTGTTGGCGATGCCGGCGGCCACCAGAGCCATCTGGAGGGGCGTGGCGGCCACGTCCTGCTGGCCGATGGCGGACTTGGCCAGCGCCGGCTTGTCGCGGGCGAAGGCGCTGGCGTCGGGGAACACCGACTCCGCCCCGAACGGCATGTCGATGGGCGGGACCTCGTTGAAGCCGAAGTCGTTGGCCCCCTTGGCCAGGCCGTCCGCCCCCAGGTCGAGGCCCATCTGGGCGAAGGCGGTGTTGCACGAGACCCGCATGATCTCGGGAAGCGCTCCGCCGCACGACGAGCCCCCGAAGTTGCGGAGGGGCTCGGTGGTCTGGGGCAGGGGTAGCTCGGTGAGGACGGGATAGACGGGCTGGGCGGGTGTGGCCACGCCCTGGGCCAGGGCGGCGGAGGCGGTGACGACCTTGAAGCTGGACCCGGGGAAGTAGCGCTCCCGGTAGGTGCGGGGCAGGAGGGGCCGGTCCTCGTTGGCGTTGAGCTCGGCCCACGCCTTGCGCACGTCGTCCTGGTTGTGGCTGGCCAGGATGTTGGGGTCGTAGGTGGGGTAGTCGGCGAAGGCGAGGATGGCCCCGTTGCGGGGGTCGATGGCCACCACCGACCCCTTGCGCCCGGCCAGGCCGTCGCTGGCGATCTGCTGCAGCGCCTTCGAGACGGTGAGGGTGACGTTGCCCGTCTTGTCCTTGTCGAGCAGGAGGTCGCCCAGCCGGTCGAGGCGGACCTTGTTGTTGCGGCCGGTGAGGGCGTCGTTGTAGATCCGCTCCACCCCCTCGTTGCCGAAGGTGAACGAGAAGTAGCCGGTCAGGTGGGAGAACAGCTCGCCCTCCGGGTAGCGGCGCTGGCGCTCGAAGGCGTCGTCGACCTCCACCGACTCGGCGATGACCACCCCGTCCGAGGTCTGGATCGATCCCCGGGGCTGGGAGAAGTCGCGCACCACCGTGCGGGTGTTGAGCGGGTTGTCGTTGAGGCTGCCGGCGCTGAAGATCTGGAGGTTGTTGACCTGCAGGAACAGGGCGCTGAACAGCACCATGAGCACGATCCCGAGGGCCCGGATCTGGGTGTTCACCGGATTCTGCTCACCGGGTGGTGCCCAGCTGGGTCGAGTCCTGGGCGCCGGCGGCCTGGGCCGCCCGGTGGGCCTGGTCGTCGGAGATGCGCAGGAGCAGGGCCAGCAGGATGTAGTTGGAGATCAGCGACGACCCTCCGTAGGACACGAACGGCAGGGTGATACCCGTGAGCGGGACCAGCCGGGTGACGCCGCCCAGGATGATGAAGCTCTGGATGCCGAGGATGGCGGTGAGGCCGGCTGCCAGCAGCTTCTCGAACGGCGGCTCGGCTCGCATGGCGATGCGCAGGCCGGCTCCCACCATGAGCATGAACGCGAACAGGATGGCCGCCGTCCCCAACAGCCCCAACTCCTCACCGATGGCGGCGAAGGTGAAGTCGGTGGCCACCGCCGGGATGCGCTGGGGACTGCCCTGGCCCAGGTTGGCCCCCGCCAGGCCCCCGGCGGCGAAGGCGAAGAGGGCCTGGATGGTCTGGTAGCCGGCGTCGTTGGCCACCGACCACGGGTCGGTCCAGATCGAGATCCGGGTCCGGACGTGGTCGAACTGGGTGTAGGCCAGGATCGACCCCAGGGCGAACATGATCCCGCCGATGGCCAGGTAGAAGCTGCGGGCGGTGGCCAGCCACAGCATGGTGATGAAGAGGGCGAAGAACAGCAGCGACGAGCCCAGGTCCTTCTCGAAGAACATGATGACCAGCGAGAAGCTCCAGGCCAGGACGATCGGCCCCAGGTGGCGGATCTCGGGCAGCCACATCCCGGCCACCTGGTGGGTGCCCATCGACAGCAGTTCCCGCTTCTCCACCAGGTACGACGCGAAGAACACGACCAGCACGATCTTCGACAGCTCCCCCGGCTGGAAGCTCACCGGACCGAGCTTCACCCACAGGCGGGAGCCGTTGATGTTCTGCCCCAGGACGGGCAGAAGGGGCATGAGGAGCAGGCCGATCCCCACCAGGGCCAGCGTGTAGCGGAAGCGCTCGATGTCGCGGGTGCGGGGGACGAGGGCGAGGGTGGCGACGAAGGCGGCGATGCCGATGACGGTCCACATCGCCTGGAAGCCGGCCAGGTCGGGACGCAGGCGGGCCACGAAGACGTAGCCGATGCCGTTGAGCAGCCCCGCCAGCGGCAGGAGCAGGGGGTCGGCCCCGGGGGCGAGCTTGCGGACGGCGATGTGGGCCGCCACCAGCAGCCCGAGGATGATGAGGAGGAGGGGGATGAGGTTGGCCGGCAGCGACGAACTGCGGCCGAGGGCGGCGAGCACGTAGGCCCCGGCGGTGATGACCCCGGCCAGCACCAGGAGCCCCAGCTCGGTCGTCCGGCGCACGGCGACCACCGGGTCGCTCTGGATCAAGGCGGCGGTTCCTGCCCGGGCGCGCCGGCCACGGTGGTGGCGACCGTCGTCGTCGTGGCCAGCCCGGCCCGCTCCTCGTCCAGGTGTTTGTCCCGCAGGTTGGTGACGTAGCGGTCGGCCGCGGCCTTGGAGTCGACCTCATGGCCCTTCTCCACGTCGGCCAGGTAGATGGCCGGGACCTCGGCCCGGGTCAGGGGCTTGCGCTCCCGCAGGGTCGGCTCGAACCAGAGGTACCCGTCGGGTCGGCCCTTGTAGATGGCCACCTGGTCGCCGGCGAAGCCCACGTAGTAGGTGCTGCGGGCGTACCAGCCGAGGGCGGCCAGCGTCCCCAGCACCAGCGCCACCAGCAGGATGACGAAGCCGGCCACCCGCCACGTGAACCGCTTGGGCTTGGCCATGGGGCCGGTCGGGCCGGGCGGCGGCCGGCGGGCCTCGACCGGAGGGGTGGGATCGACCAGGGGCCGGGGCCGGGGGACGTCCTCCTCGGTGGGGGCCACCGCGATCCGGGACATCTGCGTGGTCGGCGGGTCGTTCGCCGGGCCCCGGGCGCCGGCCAGCACCTCGTCGCGGGCCAGGATGGCGGAGGCTTCCTCGGCCCGGCCCTCGTCGTCGACCACGTCGACCACGACCACGGTGATGTTGTCGCCCCCGCCCTCGGCCCGGGCCTGGCGGACCAGGTCGCGGGCCGCTTCCTGGGGGTCGGCCACCTGGCGGAGGGTGGCGGCGATGCGATCGTCGCTCAGCTCGTTGGTGAGGCCGTCGCTGCAGAGCAGGAGGCGGTCGCCCCGGTAGGGGATGAGCTCCCACGAGTCGACCTCGATGTCGGGCTCCATGCCCAGGGCCCGGGTGATGATCGAGCGCTGGGGGTGGACCCCCGCCTCTTCCCGGGTGAGCTTGCCCTCCCGGACCATCTCCTCCACCAGGCTGTGGTCGTCGGTGAGCTGGAGGAGCTCGCCGTTCTGCAGCCGGTAGACCCGGGAGTCGCCCACGTTGGCCAGGGCCAGGAGGTCGTCGCCGTCCTCGTGGACCAGGGCGGCCACGGTGAGGGTGGTGCCCATGCCCCGCTTCTCGCTGGTGGTCTGGGCCAGGCGCCACACCGCGTCGTTGGCGTCCTGGATGGCGTCGACCAGGCCGTCGGTGGTGCGGCCGTGGCTGGTGTTGGCGGTGAAGGCCTTCAGGAGGGTCTCGACCGCGGTCTGGGCCGCGACCTCGCCCGCCTGGTGGCCGCCCACCCCGTCGGCGACCGCGAACAGGTCGTCCTCGCAGAGGTAACGGTCCTCGTTGATCTGGCGGACCCGGCCCACGTCGGTGGCCGCGCCACCCTGGAGCGTGGTCACGTCACGTCACCTCCATCACCGTCTTGCCCACCTGCAGGCGGTCGCCCCGGCGGACGACCAGGGGCGCGGTGACCTTGGTGCGGTTGACGTAGGTGCCGTTGGTCGAGCCCAGGTCCTCGACGAAGATCTGCCCCTCCCGTTTGAAGACGCGGGCGTGGAGCTGGGAGACGTAGGTGTCGTCGAGGGTGATGTGGCAGCCGGTGGCCCGGCCCATGGTGAGCTCGTCGGTGAGCTCGTAGACCTTGCCCCTGGTCTCGGCCGGCTCGATGACCTTGAGCTTGGTGCCGTTCTTGCCTCCTCCCACGGCCGCCCGCATGTCGCCCACCCGGCTGCGGGTGGGACGGGCGGCGGGGGTCGACCCGTAGTTGGCGGCGACGGTACGGGCCGTGGGGGCCCGGCCGCTGACCTCCACCCACACCGCCCGCAGGACGCGGATGAAGAAGAGGTAGAGAAGGATCAGGAAGCAGAACTTGAGGATCGTGAGGACGCTGTCGGGCATAGGCCTGGGGGCTAGGACGCCTCGAAGCGGATCTTGGTGCCGCCGACCGTGATCTCGTCGCCGTCGTTCAGGCGTCGCTCCTTGACGCCGGCCCCGTTGACCCGGGTGCCGTTGGTGGACCCGAGGTCGACGACCACGAAACCCGTCCCCTGGCGGCGGATCTCGGCGTGGCGCCGGCTCACGTTGGGGTCGCCCAGGATCACGTCGCACTCCGGCAGGCGCCCGATGCTCACCGGCTCCTCGCCGATTCCGATCCGGGTGCCGTCGGTGAGGGACAGGCTGCCCACCGCCGCCCCGCCCGGGGCCTCCACGATCTCGCTGGCCACGAGGAACTCGCCCACGCCCACGCCCTCGTCGGCGTTGATCTCCACGTGCACCGGCCCCACGAAGGCATATGTCTCCTCCCGGGCGTGGGCTCGAACCGCGTCGCTCAGCTCACGGGTGAGGGCCTCGGCGTAGGACTCGAACTGCTCGTAGTCGGACGGGCTGATGGCGATGTCGAAGTGGTTGGGCGCGATGAGGCCGCTCACCCCCACCACCCGGTGGAGGTCCATCTCCCGGGTGAGGCGGCGGGCGAGCTCCACCGGCTTGAGCCCACTGCGGAACGTCTTGGCGAACACTCCTTCGACCAGCCGCTCGAGCCGCTGTTCGAATTGGTTCAGTCCCATCGCAGGGCCGAGCATACCCAGCAACCCGGGAACGCAGCCGTAGGCCGTCGGCTAGCTTTGGACTTCCACTCGGGCGAGTGGCGGAATTGGCAGACGCGGAGGATTCAGGTTCCTGTGTCCGAAAGGACGTGGGGGTTCAAGTCCCCCCTCGCCCACCACAAAAGTGCAGCTCAGAGCGTACGTGTCATGGGCGATTCAGGTCGGCCTCTACCGGCCTTCTACCCGGTGGGACGTGCGCGAGAACCTGCCCAGCAAGGCAATGGAGGACGCCATCGTCAAGACCGTCGCCGCGTTCCTCAAAACCGATGCGGGACGCTCCTCGTCGGCATCGGCCCGGATGGGGGGGTTGTCGGCCTGGGTCATGACTACGAGCGGGTGAAGCCGAAGAACGGCAACGGCTTCGTCAAACTGGCTGACCACGTACCTCATCAACGCTTTCGGCCACCCGCCGTCACGCGGACCCGGGCCCGCATTGCCCTCCATGCCGGCCACGAAGTTGCCGCGTCGACGTTGCCGCCTCCCGGGCACTCGTCTGGGCCAAGGCGAGCAAAGGCGAGCAGGTCTCCTTCGTGCGGAGGAACAACTCGATGAGGGCCCTCCCGGTGGCCGAAGTCGCGGCGTACCGGTCGGAGCATCGGCTGGCGGCATGACGACGCCCCGTTGCGGCCTGCTCTTCCACTTCACCCACCTGGACAACCTTCCGGCCATTCTGGACGCCGGATCCCTGCTCAGCGACACCGTCGTCTGCGGACGAGGGCTCCTCTCAACGGAGGCCGGCGATCCAGAGATCAAGGAGCGTCGACGCCGTCAACCGGTGACGTGTCCACCCGGCGGGTTCGTCGCCGACTACGTGCCGTTCTACTTCGCGGCCCGATCGCCGATGATGTACAAGCTGTGGGCCGGTGGCGTACCGAGCTTCACCGGCGACCACCGCGACCTGGTGTACTTCGTGAGCAACGTCGACCAGATGGTGGCGGCTGGCGTGGCGTTCGCGATCAGCGACCGCAACGCAGCGAAAGCCCTCGCCGATTTCACAAACGACGCCGCCGTCCTGGGCGACCTGACCGCCGAGTTGCCGCGGTCCGAGTTCGTGGACTGGGCAGTGATGAAGACGACAATGTGGAACAACACCCTCGCGGACGGCGAACGCATGGAGCGGCGCATGGCCGAGTTCCTCGTTCATGAGGAGGTTCCGTTCCGTCTTCTTGCCGGTGCGGCCGTGCGGTCCGAGGAGCACAAGGCTAATGTCGAACGTCTGTTCGCTGACACCGGATGCGGCCTGACGGTGGTCGTCCGTTCCGAGTGGTACTACTCGTAGGATCGGAGTTGCGATGATCAAGGAATCCCACGGGAACCTCCTCGAAGCCGAGGCCGACGCCCTGGTCAACACCGTCAACACCGTCGGAGTGATGGGCAAGGGCATTGCCCTCCAGTTCAAGCGGGCGTTCCCCGGGAACTACAAAGCCTACAAGCGAGCCTCCGATCAGGGTGCCGTTGAGCTCGGCCGGATGTTCATCTGGGACGCGGGCGCACTGGGGGGTGACGGCCCGCGGTACATCATCAACTTCCCCACGAAGAACCATTGGCGATCGAAGTCCAAGCTGTCCGATATCCGTGTCGGACTCGACGATCTTGTTCGGCAGCTCAAGGATCTTTCGATCACGAGTGTTGCCGTTCCCCCGCTGGGATGTGGCCACGGCGGTCTGCGCTGGGAAGACGTTCGCCCACTTATGGAGCGCGCGTTCGAGAAGGTCCCGGATGTGACCGTCCTTCTCTACCCGCCCGAGGGTGCACCCGTGGCAGCGGCCCAACCGGTCCGAACGGACACGCCCAGGATGACGCCGGGCCGAGCAGCCCTTATCGGCATCATGCAGCGGTATCTGCCGTTCGCGGTTGAGATCACGGCCGTGGACATCCAGAAGATCATGTATTTCATGCAGGAGTCGGGCGAAGTGCTGCGCCTCAACTATGCGAAGGAGCGCTACGGCCCATACGCCGACAACTTGCGCCACGTGCTCAATGCGATGGAAGGGCACTACATCCGCGGCACCGGCGACGGCTCGGCGAAGGCGCTCGACTCGATTCCGTTCGAGGTGCTTGCTGACGCGAAGCCCGCAGCGGCGGCGGTGCTCGCTGAGCAGCCTGAGACCTCGACCCGTATGGACCGGGTTTCTCGGCTCATTGAGGGTTTCGAATCGACCTACGGGCTAGAGCTCCTCGCCACGGTGCACTGGGCGGCCCGGCGTGCTGACGACGGACGTCCACACGTCGAGCCGCTCGAACTCGATGAGGTCGCGCAGGTGGTCAGTACTTGGAGCCGGCGCAAGAAGCGCTTGTTTACGCAACGGCACATCGCGAAAGCGTACGAGCGGCTTACCGATCATGGCTGGCTCCATCGGTCCGACCCGGAAGGGATGTTCGCGAGTGCCTAGCCTGGGCCAGAACGGGTGCCAGCTCGCGTATCAGTACAGCTCAGTAGGGTGGCAGGGCCCTCCCCGACGGCTCGCCAATCCGACGAGGTCGATACTGGGCTCGGAGCGATTGCGCTCGGCCGGGGTGGTGATCAGGACGGACCGAGGAGATAGCTGGCGAAGATCCGATCGTCGGAGTAGGAGCTTTGGAGGATCTCGAAGCCACACCGTCTGATCATCGGTTCGAGGAGCCAGGTGAACGTCGACGACTCGTCGCGCACGTGCTCCTCCAGCTCGGCGCGGCTCCAATCGGCGGTTTCGTCGATCCCCGCAGTCGCGCACCAGGCCGCGATGCGGTCCCCCGCCTCGTCGGGGTCGAAGCCGTAGACGACGTCCCAGAGGCGCAGTCGCCCCGTCGGGCGGATCATCCGGCGTATCCGAGCCAATGCGCCGGCTTTCCAGAAATCGGGAAGGTGGTGCAGGGCGTAGCGGGAGTACACGAAGTCGGCGGGCTCCCCCACGTGTTGGTAGGTCAGGAAGCCGGCGTGCACGATTTCGATGTTGGTGGCACCGACGGCCGCGGCGTTGGCTTCGAGCCTCTGCAGCATCACCGGTGACACGTCCACCGCCACCACGCGCCCGCAGACGCCAGAAACGGCGATGGCGAACTGACCCGTCCCCGCCCCCAGATCGACCACAACCGACCGGCTATCGAGACCGAGCGACCTGAGACGTCCGACCTCCTGTTCGGCAGAGGCGTCCTCCTTGGCGTCGTAGCGGGCGACATGGGCGGCGTCGAGGTTCTCCCGTCCCGCGGACGCAACCTCGTCGAGCAGCCAGCCCGCACCCGCCTGGACCTCGTCCCGTGTCACCTCCCTCAGCATTGCAAAGATGGCCTGGTCCAACCGCCGGCCGAAGACGACGTGGCTCTCCTACGATGCAGCGATGCCTCGGACAGACTCCGCCTTCCGTGTGATCGCGGCACCGGCCGAGAGGGTGTTCGACGCCCTCGTCGATCCCGAGGCGCTCCTGGCGTGGCTTCCGCCGACGGGAATGACCGGCCGGTTCGAGCGATTCGACGCCCGGCCGGGCGGCACGTACCGGTTGGTCTTGACCTACGACGAACCCCCCGAGGCGCCGGGGAAGGCCTCGGCGGACTCGGATGTCGTCGAGGCTCGCTTCGTCGACATCACCGCGGGGGAGCGGGTCGTCCAGGCGGTGGACTTCGTGTCCGACGATCCCGACTTCGCCGGCACCATGATCATGACCTGGGAGGTGGACGAGGTCAGCGACGGAACGCGTGTCCGCATCACGGCCGAGAACGTCCCCGACGGCATCTCCGCCGAGGATCATGCCGCAGGACTCTCATCGTCGCTGACGAACCTCGCCGCCTACCTGGAGGCGTAGCCCACGCCTGCACCGCGGGCCGACTCTCGGCTAGGACTCCGGGTCGGATTCGAAGGGGACTCGGGGCGCCTGCACGTCGGTGCGGGTCAGGGGGTCGTTGAGTGTCCCGCCCTCTCCCGACTCGGCCTCGGACTCTGCTTCCTGCTCACCCGACTGGCTTTGCTTTGGATCGGCCATAACGGACCTCCTTGGTGCTTCAGCCGTCAGAACGTCGATCCCCGCCGGCGGGCGTCGACAAACAGAGGTCAGGCGCGCCGCAGGGTGACGTCGTCTACCTGGGCCTTGAGGCTGGTCGTGAGGGAGACGAGGACGTCGACGCTGATGGAGGTGCCACCTGCGGCCGGCGGGAGCGATACGGCGACCTGTTGCCAGGCGCCGGTGGCGGTGACGACGACGGTGCGGAACTTCACCACGGTCGAGCCCCGGTACTCCCGCAGCCTGAGAGTGATCGTCCGGCCGGCTGGCGCCTTCACCCAGGCCGACGCGGCGTAGGTCGCCCCCGCCGCCGACGACGAGACGGTGTTGGGCGAGTCGTCGAGCACGGCTTCGCCCGCCGAGGTCGTCCGACCGATCTGGGCGGAGCACGACCCGCCGTGGGCGACGGCGCAGGTGCGGGTGAGAGAGGTGCGGTTGTCCCCGGTGTTCCACTTGGCCAGTCCCGACTCGAAGCCGGGGTTGGCGACCAGGTTGGGCGCCGGCGGGGGCGGCAACCGTGGTCGTGGTCGCCGGGGGCCGGGTCGTCGGGGTCTGTGGTCGTGTCGTGGTCGTCGGGGGCCGGGTGGTCGTGGTCGTCGGGGGTCTGGTGGTGGTCGTGGTCGGCGGCGGCACGGCCGTCGTGGTGGTGCTCGTCGGGGGCCCGGCGACCGCGTACGAGGTGGACGACACCTTGAGCGACGACACGTCGACCGCCTCGAAGGCCGATCCGGCGACGGTGCGCAGGGCACCGAGGTCGGTGTCGTTCCAGCCTGGGTCCGGGGCGCCGCTGAGGAACCAGGGCGAGCCGTTGTCGGCCAGCACCATGCCGTGTTGCTTGAGGGCCCGCAGCACGACCTGGTTGGCGGCCGAGAACCCGCTGATGTCGAACGACGCCTTCAGCCGGAACCACGCGCCCATGGGCGGGTCGGAGGCGCCGCCGGTGGCCGCCTTGTGGCTGGCCGGCCACACGTAGGCGTTGGCCGTGCGGGGGGCGGTGACCCGGATGGCGTGGTCGATGCGGCCGGCCGCGACTTCGTCCCGCCGGACCAGGCCGGGCAGGATGGGCAGCCCGGCGGCGTCGCCCGACGTCCAGCCCGGCGGGCGCATGGCGTTCGAGCGCAGGTCCCAGGTGGCGCCGGAGCCGGCGGTCCACGACGCCCCGCCGTTCTGGGGGTAGGCGCTGTAGACCTCCCACAGCCGGCATGCGTCCCGGTCGACGACCAGCACGTGGCGGTCACCGGTGGCCGCCGGTCCCCCCTCGATGGGGGCGTTGGGCGGAAGGGGGTACGGCCCGGGGTCGCTCTCGTCGGCGTAGTCGAAGGTCACCGGCACCCGGGCCTGGGTGCCGGGCACGGTGGTGAAGGGGATGCCGATGGGCCCGCCGTCCCACGTGCCGCTGCCGAAGTCGGCCTTCAGCTTGGCCGTGGTGCCCACGCTGGCGACCCACGTCGCCGACTGCGGGTGCACCGGCAGCGCGGACACGTCGGCGTGCCAGAACGAGTCGGCGGGGGTCATGGGGCAGGCCGGGGCTCCGGGCAGGGGCGTGGCCTGGCCGGGTGTCCCGTGCAGGAGGCTGGCCGCCACCGCCAGGGTGACCACGATCGTGCCCGCAAGGTCTGCGTCGGCGCTGCATGCGCGCGCCTATCGGCAGATGGCCCGGGAACCTTGAAGGTGACGCTCGGGGACGTGCCGGGGGTGATCGGGATTCAAGTCCCCCCCGCCGCCCGCCGAGACGTGGGACACGACCGCCCCCACCCCCACTCGTCCGCACCCTCACCGGGTCATCAGCACGGCCGGGCCCACCGGGTCGGTGCGACCGGTCCGGGTCACCGCCCTTTTCGGCGTCACCGCCTTCGTGGCGTCCGGGACTCCTGTTCCTCGTCGAGCCACTGGTCGCCCGGACGCTGCTCCCTGTTCTCGGCGGCAGCGCATCGGTCTGGAACTCGGCGATGCTCACCTTCCAGGTGCTGCTTCTCGGCGGCTACCTGCTCGCCCATCTCGGGGCCAGCCGGTTCACGTTCCGTTGGCACACGCTGGCCGCGGCCGGGTTGGTGCTGGTGGCGGCGGCCGCACTGCCGGTGGGGTTGCGTGAGGGCTGGCGGCCGCCATCGGGCTCGCCCGTGGGTTGGACCCCGTTCGCGGTGGCGGTCGCGGTCGGCGCCCCGTTCATCGCCCTGGCCAGTGTGTCGCCCACGCTCCAGCGGTGGTACGGCGCGGTGGCCCCGGGGGTGGACCCCTACGTCCTCTACGCGGCCGGTAACGCGGGCAGCTTCATCGGGCTCCTGGCCTACCCGCTGGTCGTCGAGCGCTCGCTCGGCCTGGCCGCCCAGCGGGGCTGGTGGACCGCCGGTTACCTGGCCTTCGCCGCCCTCTTCGTGGTCTGCGCCACCGTTGCCCGTCGGGCCCCGGCCCCGCCGGCGGCGACCGCACCCTCTCTCGACCTGCCACCGCCGGAGAGGGCCACCCGGAGCGACCTCCTCCGTTGGGGAGCAATGGCGGCGGGGCCGTCGCTCCTGCTCCTCGGGACGACGCGCCACCTCTCGACCGACGTCGCCGCCATCCCCCTGCTGTGGGTGGTGCCCCTGAGCCTCTACCTGCTGACCTTCGTGGTCGCCTTCTCCGGACGGGGCGCGGCCACCGCCCGAGGTGCGGCCCGGATGGCGCCCGTCCTGGCCGCGGTGGCGGTGGTGAGCCTGGCGGCCATCCTGCCGGTGGGCCCGGGGCTGGCGCTGCACCTCGGTGCCTTCGCCGTACTGGCCATGGCCGTGCACGGCCGTCTCGCCCACGAACGTCCTCCGGTGCGAGACCTGACTGCCTTCTACCTGGCCCTTTCTGCCGGTGGAGCCATGGGCGGGATCGTCGGCGCGTTGCTCGCCCCCGTGGTCTTCCCGGCGGTGTGGGAGTACCCGCTCGGCATCATCGCCTGCCTGGCCTGGATCACACCGCGGGCCGCGGTCGGACCCCGTGGCCGGCGGATCGCCGCCGTCGCCGTGGTCGCCCTCCTCGCCGTCGGGGCCGTCGTCCGGCTGATGGCCGCCGACACGACCGCGCCCCCCCGTGGGCTGCAGGCCGTGCTCGGACTGGCCGTCCTGGCCGCGCTGGCTGCGTCCCGGCGGCCCTGGCAGTTCGCCACCACCGTCGCCGTGGTCGCGGTCGTCGCCGTTGCCCTTCCGAACGCGGCCACCCTCGAACAGGTCCGGACCTACTACGGGGTGACCCGCGTGCTCGAGGACGAGCAGGGCTGGCACCTGCTCGTCTCGGGAACGACGGTCCACGGCGCCCAGGACCCATCCCGCCGACACGTGCCGCTCACGTATTACGCGCCCGGCGGCCCCCTGGCCGACGCGGTCGAGGCGAGCGACCGGGGTGGACCCCGTTCGATCGGTGTCGTCGGGCTGGGGACGGGGTCGTTGGCCGCCTACGCCGAGGCCGGGGACGACCTGGCGTTCTACGAGATCGACCCGGCGGTGATCGATCTCGCCACCGATCCGGACGTGTTCAGCTTCCTTTCCGACACCGCGGCGACGGTGCAGGTGGTCGCGGGCGACGGACGGCTCTCGCTGGCGGCGGAGCCGGCCGGGTCGCACGACCTGGTGGTCGTCGACGCCTTCTCGTCGGACGCCATTCCCATCCACCTCCTCACCCGGGAGGCGGTCCGGATCTACCAGCGGGTGTTGGCCGATGGGGGCGTGATCGCCTTCCACGTGTCGAACCGCTTCTTCGACCTCTTCCCGGTGGTTGCCCGCCTGGCCGACGATGCCGGGCTCACGTCGCTGGGACGGATCGGGATCGGCTCCGTCGAAGGCAGCTCGCTGACCTCCGTCGTCGTGGTCGGCGCCGCCGGTCCCACCATGGACACGCTGCGGGGGATGAAGGACTGGGTCCCTCTGGTTCCCGGGACGTCCCTGTGGACCGACGACCACGCCGACGTCCTCGGCGCCCTCTAGTCCTTACGAGGGGCATCTGGCCGGGCGCTCGGCGTTAGGCTCGGACGTGGTGCAGGAGCAGGTCTTCGCCCGTAACGAGGCATCGATCCCCCTGCCCGACGGCGTCCGCCGACTCCCGCTCGACACCCATGTCGACGGCCGGGGCTCGTTCACCGAGGTCTTCCGGGACGAGTGGGACACCGGGGTGGCACCGGTGCAGTGGAGCGCGGTGAGGTCCGACGCCGGCGTTTTGCGGGGCTCCCATGTGCACGTCTCCCACCTCGACTACCTGGTCCTGTTGAGCGGAAGGGCCCTTGTCTTCCTCCACGACCTCCGCCGGGGCTCGTCCACCGAGGGACAGAACATGGTGGTCGAGCTGACCGGCGAGCGGCTCGAGGCGCTGGTCGTCCCCACCGGCGTGGCCCACACCTTCTGGTTCAGTGAACCCTCCCTGCACATCTACGCCATGTCCGAGTACTGGGACCCGGCCGGCGAGTTGGGGTGCCATTGGAGCGACCCGGAGCTCGGACTGCCGGCCTTTCCCCAGCCCCCCCGGGTGTCGGCGCGCGACGACGGCCTGCCCCCGCTCAGCGTCCTCCGCGCCCAAGTCGAAGGCGCACAGCCGTTCGCTTCCTCCGCGCCCACCAGACCGGCCGCATCACCCGCTCCCTGACCCGCCACGTCCGGGTCGCCTCGAACCACTGCACCTGGCGGTCGAGGTCGGCGACGATCTCCCGGTGCCAGGCCAGCTCGAACCCGGGCTCGGCCATCCGCCGGCTCCAGTCCCCGATCTCGTCAAGCCGCCGTTCCACGGGCCACGTGCGCCGGGCGGGGTTGGGGAGGACCAGCGCCGTCGGTCGGTAGCCGCTGGTCGCCCGGCAGGTCTCGTCGGACAGGAACTGGCGGTACATGTACAGGTCGCTGGCCACGGTGGTCGGAGCCGGTCGCCAGCCATGCGGGAGGCGGCGGTACATGGCCAGCGTGTGGCCGAAGCAGGGGAGGGGGACGCGGTTCTTCGTTTCCAGGAGCAGGCGGCGGTAGTGCGGTCGGGCCAGGTCGACGACCTGGACGGTCATCGACCCGTCCGGGCTGACCTGCACCGGGAGGGTGTGGGCGACGTCGGCCTCGGCGAGCAGGGCCGACATGGTCTCGAGGTGCCACGGCGCCCACAGGTCGTCGTCCGACAGGTAGCAGACGATCCTGCCCGTGGCCGTCGCCAGGGCGGCATGACGGTGGAGCTCGCCGTTGCGGGCGCCCTTGGGGTTGTCGAAGAAGCGGACCCGGCGGTCGGCCGCGGTGATCTCGCCCATGATCTGCCGGGTCACGTCGGGGACGCCGTCTCCCACCACCAGGATCTCGATGTCGGTGACGGTCTGGGCGAGGGCGCTGCTGACCGCCAGCCGGACGGTCGGGCCGTGGTTGTGGGTGGGGATGAGGACGGTCGCCTCAACCATCCGGCGAACGTAGCCGCCGGGGGGTCTGGGGAGTGGGCCGGCTGCGTCAGCTCAGCGGGGGCGTCTCCGGGGGCCGCCGGCGGCGCTGGAGGCGGGCCACGCCGAGCGACGTCCGGAGCCGCCGGACGGGGTCGACGGGCGGCCGTGGCCATAGCCACCGCCACCTCCACTCCCACTCCCGCTTCGACCGGCTGACGGGCGACCGCGGGTGGGGCCCGGTCGGGCGGCAACCGGAGCCTCGGCCTGGGGCCGGAACACGGGCTCGGCCGCGGGACCGGCCAGGGCCCGAGTCTCGTGGGCGCCGGGGCCGACCCGGGCGGAGGCGGGGCGGATGCCGGCCTGGCGGATCATGCTGGCCACGTCCCGGATCTGGTCGGGCAGGATGACGGTGACGACCGTGCCCTTGGCCCCGGCCCGGGCGGTGCGGCCCGACCGGTGGAGGTAGGCCTTGTGCTCCGTCGGCGGGTCGACGTGCACCACGAGGGCGATGTCGTCGACGTGGATGCCGCGGGCGGCGATGTCGGTGGCGACCAGCACCCGGGTGGAGCCGTCGGCGAAGGCGGCCAGGTTGCGGTCCCGCTGCGACTGCGACAGGTTGCCGTGGAGGTCGAGGGCGGGGATGCCCTTGGCGGTGAGGTCCTTGGCCAGCTTCTTGGCCCCGTGCTTGGTGCGGGTGAAGAGCAAGGTGCGCTCCTTGCCCGACGCCAGCTCCCGCACCACCGTGGGCTTGTCCGCCAGCGTGACCGTGAAGGCGTGGTGCTCGAGGTCGGGGGGCGTGGAGTCGACGTTGTCGACCGAGTGGGTGATGGGGTTGTCGAGATAGCGGCGGACCACGGCGTCGACGGCCCGGTCCAGGGTGGCCGAGAAGAGCATGCGCTGGCCGCGAGCCGGCGTCTGGTCGAGGATGCGCTTGACCGCGGGCAGAAAGCCCAGGTCAGCGAGGTGGTCGGCCTCGTCGAGCACGCACACCTCCACCGCGTCGAGGCGGCAGTGGCCCTGCTGGATGAGGTCCTCCAGCCGGCCCGGGCAGGCGACGAGGACGTCGACCCCGCCCCGCAGCTGGGTGACCTGGGGGCCCTGGCTGACACCGCCGTGGATGACGGCCGGCCGGCGCAGGCCCATGGCCACCGCCAGCGGGGTGATGGTGGCCGCCACCTGGGCCGCCAGCTCCCGGGTGGGGACGAGCACCAGCGAGCGGGGGTAGCCGGGGCGCCGGCTCTTGGTGGATTTCGCCACCGCCACCACGATGGGGATGGCGAAGGCGGCCGTCTTGCCGCTGCCGGTGCGGGCCCGGCCGAGGACGTCACGCCCGGCGAGCGAGCTCTTCAGGGTGGCGGCCTGGATGGGGAACGGCGTGGGGCAGCCGGCCTTCTCCAGGGCGGCGACGATGGGGGCAGGCACGCCCAGCTCGGCGAACGTCGTCCCCTCCACGGGGACGTCGACCACCTCGAAGGCGGGGGCGGCGACGAGCGGCTCGGTGAACGGGCGGCGGCCGGCGGGGAGCGAGGGCTGCGACGGGCGGCGACCGCGACGGCGCGCGCCAGTGGGTGCGGGTGACATGGGATGTTTCCTATTCAGTTGGAGGTTGGCCGTTGATGCTGCGGCCACACGCTCCGAAGAACGGGAACCCTGCGCTTTGGGTGCGCTTCGCACTCGACCCCGACCACGCCGATCGGCGGAGTCGCAGACCCCAGAGTACCGGACGACCGGTGCGAGGGCGCGCCGGTTCCGTGCGGCGATACCGTTCGGGCCATGGCAACCAGTCCGGCAGGGGAGCTGTTCGTGGCCGCGGTGACCGAGCTGGCGTCGCACGGGGCGATCCAGCAGCGGCTGAACCGGGCGTGGACGTCGGCGCTGGCCAACGTCGTCCCGGCCGACCTGCCCGAGGACCTGCAACCCCGGGTCGCCGACCTCACGGCCAAGCTGGGCGGGAACCCGATCACCCGGGCCATGCTCACCGACGACGAGGCGGCCCGGATTGCCAAGGAGATCGTGGCCGTCGCCTTCGAGCTCTGCCGGGGCTCGTGAGCGCCTGCTTCTGCTGCGGGCAGGACCATCCCGACGACCAGCTCGACCGGCTGCAGGGTCGACCCGAGGTGGCGGTGTGCGGGGGCTGCCTCCACTGGCTGCTCGCCCGTCGGGAGCGAGACCTGGTGCGGGCGGTACCGGTGCTGGCGGCGGCGGACCAGGCCGCGTCGGTGGCCTTCTGGTCGGCGGCCGGCTTCGATGCCTTCCCCTACAGCGCCGACTTCGCGCTCGCCTTCCGGGACGGGGTCGAGCTGCACCTGGTGGACGTGGACGGGTCCGACCGCGATCGCGGCGGGGCCTATCTCCACGTCCAGGACGTCGACGCCATCCACGAGGCGTGGGAGGCCGCCGGTCTACCCGTCTCCCCTGTCAGGGACGAGCCGTGGGGCATGCGGGAGTTCCACGTGGTCGATCCCGGCGGGAACCGGGTGCGGATCGGCCGGAGCATCCCCGACTAGTGGCGGCCGCCTGATCGTGGTCGCCTGATCGTGGCTGCCGGCCCGTGGTGGCGGCGGGCCGTCATCTACCAGGTGTACGGGCGCAGCTTCGCCGACTCCGACGGTGACGGCGTCGGCGACCTGCCTGGCGTGCGGTCCCGCCTGGAGTACGTCGCCGGCCTCGGCGTCGACGCCATCTGGCTCAACCCCTTCTACCCGTCGCCCCAGGCCGACGCCGGCTACGACGTCTCCGACTACCGCGGCGTCGACCCCGTCTTCGGCACGCTGGCCGACTTCGACGGGCTGGTGGCCGACGCCCACCACCTCGGGCTGCGGGTGATCGTCGACCTGGTCCCGAACCACACGTCGAGCGAGCACCCGTGGTTCCGGGCCGCCCTGGCCGCCCCGCCCGGCAGTCCCGAGCGGGCCCGGTACGTGTTCCGGGAAGGGCGGGGCCAGGCCGGAGCGCTCCCGCCCAACGACTGGCAGAGCGTGTTCGGGGGACCGGCGTGGGCGCGCGTCGCCGATGGCCAGTGGTATCTGCACCTCTTCGCCCCCGAGCAACCCGACCTGGACTGGACGAACGCCGAGGTGCGGGCCGAGTTCGAGTCGATCCTGCGCTTCTGGCTCGATCGGGGCGTCGACGGGTTCCGGATCGACGTGGCCCACGGCCTGGCCAAGGACCCGGCCTTTCCCGATCTGGCGGTGGGGTTCGCGGTGTCGGGGGCGGCGTCGGCGGGACATCCCTTCTGGGACCGCGACGACGTCCATGAGGTCTACCGGCAGTGGCGGCGGGTGACCGACTCCTACGACCGCGACGTCGCCTTCGTGGGCGAGGCGTGGGTGGAGACTCCCGTCCAACTGGCCCGCTACCTGCGCCCGGACGAGCTGCACACCGCCTTCAACTTCAACTTCCTCCTCGCCCCATGGGACGCCGACGGTCTGCGGGCCGCCATCGACGCCAGCATCGAGGCCCTGGCCGGGGTGGGTGCGCCCCCGACGTGGGTGCTGTCGAACCACGACGTCGTCCGCCACGTCACCCGCTACGGCGGCGGCGAGCAGGGCGAGAGGCGGGCCCGGGCCGCGGCCCTTCTCATGCTGGCCCTGCCCGGCAGCGCCTACGTCTACCAGGGGGAGGAGTTGGGGCTGCCCCAGGTCACCGACCTGCCCGACGAGGTGTTGCAGGATCCGACGTTCTTCCGCACCGGCGGGGTCGAGCGGGGGCGCGACGGCTGCCGGGTGCCGCTGCCGTGGTCGGGAACCGAGGCGCCGTTCGGGTTCGGACCGGCGGGATCGGTTCCGTGGCTGCCCCAGCCCGCGGACTGGGACCGGCTGACGGCCGAGCGGCAGGAATCGGACCCGGACTCGATGCTGACCCTCTACCGGCGGGCGCTGCGGGCCCGGAAGGCGCATGTCGGGGACGAGCCCCTGGAATGGGTCGACGCACCCGACGACGTGCTCGCCTTCCGACGGGGTCCGGGGTTCGTGTGCGTGGTCAACCTGGGCGACGAGGCGGTCGATCGGCCCGGAGGCGTCGACCTCGAAGCGACGGTCCTCCTGGCCAGCGGCCCCGTTCCCGACGACGGTCGGATCCCGAGATCGACCACGGTCTGGTACGTCGCTCCGACCGGGTGACGACCCTCTTCCGCTACGGGTCGCACCGCGACCAGGTCGTCGAGGCGTGGCGGCCAGAGGGACGGGGATCCGGGCCGCACCCGGTGGTGGTGAGCATCCACGGCGGCCTGTGGCTCGACGCCTACCGCCGTGACCTCATGGACTCGGTGTGCGCCGACCTGGCCGGTCGGGGCTGGCTGGCGTGGAACCTCGAGTACCGCCGGCTGGGAGCGAGGCGGCCGGCCGGCGGCTGGCCCAAGACGTTCGCCGACGTGGCCGCCGGCGTCGACGCGCTGGCCGACCACGCCACCCTGGCCGACCTGGGCCGGGTGGCGGTCGTCGGGCATTCGGCGGGCGCTCCCCTCGCGCTGTGGGCCGCGGCCCGGCCGGGGCTGCCCGACGGGGCGCCGGGAGCCCACCCGAGGGTGACGGTGGGCGCCGCGGTGTCGTTGTCGGGCATCCTCGACTTCGCCGCCGGCGCCCTCGACCGGCGGTCGGTCGTCGGACCGGGCCTGATCCGCTTTCTCGGCGGCGGGCCGGACGAGGTCCCCGACGACCGCTACCGCCTGGCGTCGCCCGCCGAACGACTGCCCCTCGGGCCGAGCGTCCGCCAACTGATCGTCCACGGCCAGAACGACGGCACCGTCCCCCCCGAGCAGAGCCTCGACTACGCCCGCCGGGCCCTCGACGCCGGCGACCCGGTGGAGATGCGCCTCGTCCCCCGGGCCGGCCACATGGACCTCATCGACCCCCGCTCGGCGGCGTGGACGGCGACTGCGGAGTGGCTCGACGGCGCGTTCATCCGCCGTTGACACGCGGGCGACGGGTCGGAAACGAACCGCTCCTACCGTGGGCTCCTGAGCGGGCTCGTCCAATCCCAGCCGCCTCGCAGCCCGGACGAGCTTGCCCCTTCAACCCCGGATGAAGAGGGCGATCGCCACCGCCCCTGCGAAAACCACGATCGTCGCCCGGAGGATTCCCGTGTCGAGGCGGCGGACCACCGTGGCGCCCGTCCACCCCCCGACGAGGCTGGACATCCCCATGAGCCCCACCGCCGACCACACCACCGGCCCGAAGAGGGCGAAGACCACCAGGGCCACCGTGTTCACGACGAGGACGAGGGCGGCCCGCAGGGCGTTGAGGCGCTGCATGCCGTCGGGGAGGAAGAGGCCGAGGACTCCGAGGAGGAGCACCCCGCCCCCGGCCCCGAAGTAGCCGCCGTAGACGGTGCCGACGAACACGCCCACGTGCAGGAGCGACGACCGGTGCTCACCCGCCCCACCCGGGAGGCGCTGCATGGCCGCGGCCACCCTGGGCTGAAGGGCGACGAGCACCGCCGCGAAGGCGATGAGCCACGGGACCACGTCGCGGAACACCCTCTCCGGCGTGTTGAGCAGGATCACGGCCCCGGTGAGGCCCCCGACGGCACTGGTGACGCCCAGGGAGAGCACCCGCCGGCCCTGTCCGGCCAGGTCGGACCGGTAGCCGACGGTGCTGCCGGCGTAGCCGGGCCAGATGGCGATGCTGTTGGTGACGTTGGCCACCACCGACGGGTAGCCCACCGCCAGCAGGGCGGGGAACGACACCAACGACCCGCCCCCCGCCACCGCGTTGAACACCCCGGCCACGAACCCGGCCCCGACGAGCAGGACGACCTCCGGCGGCGTCACCCGCGGCCGGCCGGCGGACTGGTGGCTGGCGGACTGGTGGCTGGCGGACTGGTGGCCGGCGGACTGGTGGCGATCGGCGGGGCCATGGCCCCACAAACTGTCACCGGTTCGTCGTCACCTCCGACGGATCACCACTTCTGGAGGACCAGGAGGTGGCGCATGGCGTCGTCGCCGAAGCTCGACCGGCACTGCTCGGCGGGTGGGACCTGGGTCAGCAGCTCCCCCCGGTTGGGGAACGGGTAGCTGGTCTCGCCCGAGAAGGCCCAGACGACGGAGAAGAACACCTGGGAGGCGGCGAAGAGGTCGTGGTCCACGTCGCCCACGAAGTTGGCGTTTCCGTCGACGTCGGCCCGGAAGGCGTTGGGGGCGGGCTGGCCCCGATGGCCGGGCGCGTCGAGGGGCAGAGTGCGCTCCACGTGGGGGCAGAGGGGCTGCTCGGAGTCGGGCCCGAGCGTGCCCCAGAAGGTCGAGTACAGGCCGTTGGGCACCAGGCCCGACAGGTGGAGCCGCACCCGGGTGGTGGCGCCCCGGGGGGTGCGGGTGACGGTCACGTCCGAGCGACCTGTCGCCGCCGACCATTCGCCCCAGGTCACCGGGTGGTCCGGGCTGCTCTCCAGCCGGACACCGGCGACGTTGAACAGGGGCGCGTCCGGCGCGGTGGTCGCATCCGGGGTGCGCAGGGTGCTGCCGTTGATGTAGTGGACGTCGCGAGCGACGACCTCCACCGCGTCGGCCGCGTCCCTCGTCTTCGACGCCGCCGCCGCCGGCCCCGCCTGGGTGACGAGGAGGAGGACCGGCACCAGCAGCAGGGTTCGCAGTTTCCTCATGCCCATCCGTCTCGCGGGCGGGCGGCGCGTTACGGAGCGGGCGGAGGCGCCGGGGGGGCGGGCGCCGGCGTCACAGCCCCGGGAGTCCGTGCGGGCGCCGGAACCTCCCGGGTGCAGAAGGCGCAGGCCCGGGCGCCGGTCGGGATGGCGCTCAGGCACCACGGGCACTCCCGGGTGGTGGACTCGACGTCGGGCTCGGTCTTGCGCCGAGCCATGAGCGCGTTCACCGGCCGGACGATGCAGAAGAACACCGCCGCCGCGATGAGGAGGAACGCGATCAACGCGTTGAGGAAGTTCCCGTACAGGATGGCGCTCCCGCCGGCGGTGATCTTGAGGTCGGAGAAGTCGGAACTCCCCGGGATGGCGAGGATCGGGGTGAAGATGTCGGTCACCAACGATGTGATGACGGCTCCGAAGGCGGCGCCGATCACCACCCCGACGGCCAGGTCGACGACATTGCCCCTGAGGATGAAGGCCTTGAAGTCTTTGAGCATGCCCACGACGCTAGCGAGCGGTTTCCTTTCGTGACGGATGGGAGGATCCGTGGCGTGCGCATCCGGGTCGGCACGCTCGCCGAGCTCCAGGCCGAGGGACGGCTGCTGACCAAGGCCGGCAACCACGGGGTGTGCGTGTTCTGGCACGAGGGTCGGGCCTACGCCCTCGACGACCGCTGCCCCCACATGGGGTTCCCCCTCCACCGGGGATCGGTGGAGGAGGGGCTGGTCACCTGCCACTGGCACCACGCCCGCTTCGACCTGGCCACGGGCGGCACCCTCGACCCCTTCGCCGACGACGCCCGCGCCTTCCCGGTGGAGGTCGATGACTCGGGCGACGTGTTCCTCGTGGTGGAGGCCGCCGACGGGCGCGTCGAGCACCACCGGCGGCGGCTGGCGGAGGGGTTGGAGAGCGGACTGACGCTGGTGATGGCGAAGGCGGTCCTCGCCCTGCTGGAAGCGGGGGAGCCGGCGGCGGCGATCGTCCGGGTCGGCCTCGACTTCGGCATCGCCAACCGGGCCTCGGGTTGGGGGTCGGGGCTCACCGTGCTGGTGGCCATGGCCAACCTCCTGCCCCACCTCGACCCGTCCGACCGGGGATCGGCCCTCGTCCACGGGCTCGCCTTCGTGGCCCGTGACACCCGGGGCCGGCCGCCCCGGTTCCCGCTGGCGCCGCTGGGTGGGGGGGACGGGGACGGCGACGCTCCGTCGATCGAGCGGTTGACGATCTGGTACCGGCGCTTCATCGAGACCCGCTCCGACGAGTCGGCCGAGCGGGCCCTGGTGACGGCCGTCACCGCCGGCCACGGACCCGACGCCGTCGCCCGCATGATGCTGGCTGCCGCCACCGACCACGTCTTCCTCGACATCGGGCACACCGTCGACTTCACCAACAAGGCGTTCGAGGCCCTCGATCACGTGGGGTGGGAGCGGGCGGCGGCCGTCCTGCCCACCCTCGTCGACCAGACCGCGGCCGCCCAGCGAGCAGAGGAGGGCGAACGGTGGCGCCACCCCGTCGACCTGGCCGCCCTGGTGGCTCGGACCGAGGCGGTCCTGCCCGACCTGCTGGCCGCGGCGGCTGCGAACTCGTCGGCGGGCGTCTTCGGCGCGGCCGAGGTGGCTGCGCTCGCCCACGAGGTCCTCGTCGACGACCCCGAGCACGTGGTCGGGGCCATCCTCGCCGCCATCTCGTCGGGGGCCGCGCCCCACCAACTGGGACAAGCCGTCGCCTACGCCGCCGCGTTGCGCATCGCCCGGTTCCACGTCCAGAACGACTTCGGCGACTGGGACGTCGTCCACCACGGCTTCACCCACGCCAACGCCCTCCACCAGTGCCTGCTCCGCCACCCGTCGCCCGAGCTGGTTCGGGGCGTGGTCCACGCCGCCCTGCGCATCTACCTCGACCGCTTCCTCAACGTGCCCGCGGCTCGCCCGCCGACGGCGACGGCGGGCGATCTGGCCGATCTGCAGGCGTGCTGGGACGAGCAGGGCGGCGTCGACCGGGCCGGTGCCATCGCCTACGGGTACCTACGGGGCGGCGGCGACCCGGCCGCCCTGGTCGCGGCCCTGGGCCACGCCCTCCTGGCCGAGGACGCCGGCTTCCACTGGTTCCAGATCGTGGAGGCGGCCGTCCGCCAGTTCCACACCTGGCCCCCGGGGTCGGAGGAGGGACGCATGATCCTGGTGGCCGCGGCCCGCTTCCTCGCCGCCCACACACCCACCCGCCGCGAGCTCCCCCACGTCATCCGCATCGCCAACCGCCTCCGCCGCGGCGAAGACCTCTTCGAGGAGTGAGACCCGGCCCCGCCCTCCCGAACCGGTGACACTTACAGCCCCGAGAGGGCGCTAAACGTCCCCAGTACACCGGCCGTCGGCAACCGGTGACACTTACAGCCCTGAGAGGGCGCTGAACGTCACCAGTTCGCCGGGCGTCGGCGACGGGTGACACTTACAGCCCTGGCGGTGAGCGGCGCCAGGTCGCTGGGACCTGGCAACCGGTGACACCTACAGCCCTGAGAGGGCGCTGAACGTCACCAGTTCGCCGGGCCCCGTCACGCAGTTCGGGGGCCGGCGCCCCCGGGTCAGCCGGCGAGGTCGGGGCCGGGGCCGCGGGGCCAGGCGGCCTCGGCCCGGGCCAGCACCTCCCGGAGGGGGACGCCTTGGCGTCGGGCCACGCGCACGGCGTCGTCGTGCTCGGCCTTCACCCGGCCCGCGCTCACCTTGACCCGGACGGGCATGCCGTCGACTTCGACCTCGGCCGTGGCCCGGGCCGCCGGCCACCGCTCGAGGGTGATGCCCCGCACCCCGAGGCTGCCCGTCTCCGCGGTGAGCACCGCCGCCAGTTGGTCGGCCAGGGCCAGGTCGCCGAGGGCGCTCACGGTGTGGGCCGGGCGACCCTTCTTCATGAGGATCGGCGTCAGCCAGGCGTCGTGGGCACCGGCCTCCATGAGGGCGGCGACCGCGTGGGCCAGCACCTCGCCGGTGGCGTCGTCGACGTTGACCTCCAGCAGCACCACCGGCTGCCCCGGCCGGGGCGTCTTCTCCGGCTCGACCGCCGAGCGCGTCGCCCAGGACGACTTGGAGCACGTTGGGCAGCCCGTCGATGTCGCGGTCGCCGGCCCCGTAGCCGGTGGCGACCAGGGTCAGCTCGGGCAACGGCCCGTACTCCACGGCCATCGCCGCCAGGAGGGCCGCGCCCGTGGGCGTGGTCAGCTCGACGCTGATCTCCCGCCCGTAGGTGGGAGCCCCCCGCAGCAACTCCAAGACGGCCGGAGCCGGATTGGGGATCACCCCGTGGGCGCTACGGACCATGCCCAGGCCGGTCGCCACCGGGCTGGACGTCACCCGGTCGACGCCGAGGATCTCCAGGGCGGCGCACGTGCCGACCACGTCGACGATGGCGTCGAGCCCGCCCACCTCGTGGAAGTGGACTTGCTCCGGCGGCCGCCGATGGAGCCGTCCCTCCACCTCGGCCAGGCCCCCGAACACGGCCTGAGCCCGGTCCCGCACCCGCTGCGGCAGGCGGGCCTCGTCGATCAGCCCCGAGATGTGGGCGTAGGTGCGCACCACGGCCGTGTCCTCGCACCGGACGTGCACCTTGGTCGCGGCCACCCCCGCCCGCAGGACGGGTTCCGCCTCCACCGACCACCCCGTCACCGGCAGCCGTTCGAGGAGGGCCACCACCTCGTCCAAGTCGGCGCCGGCGTCGACCAGGCTGCCCAGGGCCATGTCGCCGGCGATCCCGGCGAAACAGTGGAACCAGGCGGTGCGCGTCATGCGGGGAGCAGGCGGACGACGGCGCAGGCGGCGCCGAACCCGTTGTCGATACCGACCACCGTCAGCCCCGACGCGCACGACGCGAGCATGGCCAGCAGAGCCGTCACCCCCTCCAGCGACGCCCCGTACCCGACGCTCGTCGGCACGGCCACCACCGGCGCCGGCGTCATGCCTCCCACCAGGCTGGCCAGCGCCCCCTCCATCCCCGCCACCACCACGACCGCGTCGGCCGCGGCCAGCTCGTCGGCGGTGGCCAGCAGGCGGTGCACCCCGGCCACCCCCACGTCCGACACCAGCGTCGGGTCGAACCCGTGACCCCGCAGCGTGGCCACGCACTCCGCCGCCACCGGCAGGTCGGCCGTCCCCGCGGTGAGCACCAAGACCCGACCGGGTCGCAGCAGCCGGGACCGCCACACCAGCGTCGTCGCCGTCCGCATGCAGTCCGGGTTCATGGCCATCGCCGCGTCCGCCTGGGCGTCGTCGGCCCTCGTCAGGATCACCGGACTACCGCCCCCCGCCAGCAGTTCCTCCACGATGGCGGCGCAGTGCTCGGGCGACTTCCCCGGCCCGTAGACCGCCTCCCCGAACCCTTGGCGCAGGGCCCGGTGATGGTCGACCCGGGCGAAACCGAGGTCGGCGAAGGGCAGCCGCCGCAGCCGGGCCACGGCGTCGTCGGCCGAGAGCGCGCCGGAGCGCACGTCCTCCAACAGATTTCGCAGCGTCGGCTCGTCCACCGCGGCCATTATCGTCGGCGCCATGCCCCCCACGCCCCGAGTCGGCTTCCTCGGTCCCCACGGCACCTTCGGCGAGGAGGCCCTGCTGGGCCAACCCGACCTGGCCGCGGGCGAGCTGGTGGCTATCCCGTCGATGCCCCTGGTGCTCGACGCGGTGGCCAAAGGCGAGGTCGACCTCGGTTTCGTCGCCATCGAGAACTCGATCGAGGGCACGGTGCTGCAGGTGATGGACGGTCTGGTCTTCGAGCACGACCTCCTCATCCAGCGGGAGGTGGTGATGGCGATCAGCCAGAACCTGCTGGCCCCGCCCGGCACCGGCCTGGCCGACGTGCGCCGGGTGGTGTCGTTCCCGGTGGCCATGGGCCAGTGCCAGAAGTTCTTCAACCAGCACCTCCCCCACGCGGTGATGGTGGCGGCCAACTCCACCGCCGAGGCCGTCCGCCAGGTGGGCGAATCGCATGCCGAGGGGACGGCCGCCCTCGGCTCGGCCCTGGCCGGCAAGCTCTACGGGCTCGAGGTCCTGGCGGCCGACGTCGAGGACAACCCCGAGAACTCGACCCGCTTCGTGGCCGTGGCCCGCTCGGGCATCCCCGCTCCCACCGGCCACGACGTCACCAGCATCGTGTGCTTCCAGCGCGACAACCACCCTGGCAGCCTGCACGCCATCCTGGGCCAGTTCACCGCCCGCAACATCGACCTGGTGAAGCTCGAGTCCCGTCCCACCAAGAGCTCGCTGGGCGACTACTGCTTCATCATCGACCTCAAGGGCCACGTCGACGACGAGGTCGTGGCCGACTGCCTCCGCGACCTGCACGCCCAGCTGGCCGGCCTCAAGTTCCTCGGCTCCTACCCCAAGGCCGGCGACGCTGGCCCTGCCATCCGGCGGGACGCGGAGGCGGCGTGGCGGGCGGCCGACGAGTGGGTCAAGGGCCTGCGGAGCCAGATCGAGCGCCCGACCGAGCGCCACACCGAGCAGTAGTCTCGGCCCCCTGGAGGGATGGCAGAGCGGCCGAATGCGAGGCTCTTGAACAGCCTTGGACGAGAGTCCCGTGGGTTCAAATCCCACTCCCTCCGCGTGCGGCCCCCGGCGTGAGGGCCGTCGTCCAACGGGTGACCGAGGCCCGGGTCCGGGTCGACGGGGAGGTTGTCGGCGAGATCGGGACCGGCCTGTGCGTGCTGCTGGGCGCGACCCACGACGACACCGTGGCCACCGCCCACGCCATGGCCAGGAAGCTCTGGCACCTGCGGATCTTCGCCGACGACGCGGGGGCGATGAACCTGCCGGTGGCCGACGTGGGCGGCGCGGTGCTGGTGGTGAGCCAGTTCACGCTCTACGGCGACACCAGCCGGGGCCGGCGACCGTCGTGGGTGGCGGCCGCGCCCGGTCCGGTGGCCGAGCCCCTCGTCGACGAGGTGGTCGCCGAGCTCGGCCGGCTGGGGGCCACCGTCGCCACCGGCCGCTTCGGCGCCCACATGCTGGTCGACCTGGTCAACGACGGCCCCGTCACCCTCGTCGTCGAGGCGTGACGGATGCCGTCGCCCGAACCAGGCCCCGCGGCAGCCCTCGGCGTGCGAGACTCGTAGCTCCCGGAGAGGTGCCCGAGTGGCCGAAGGGGGTCGCCTGCTAAGCGATTAGGGGCTGATAAGGCTCCTCGGGGGTTCGAATCCCCCCCTCTCCGCCACCTCCACCGTTTGGCGGCTCGGCGGCTCGGCTCGGCTCGGCCTCAGCCGGCGGGACCGGTACCGAGTTTGACGGTCGTCGAATGGCTGTCGCCCGACGGGTCGATCCACTGCAGGCCCACCTTGTCGCCCGGACGGTGGGCCCGGATCACGTCGGTGAGCTCCTCGGCCGAGCCGACCATCTGACCGGCGGCGGACGTGATGGTGTCGCCCTCTTCGAGCCCGGCGGAGTCGGCCGGCGACCCCGACTCGACCCCCGCCACCACCGCCCCCGGGCCGCTCATCGACGCCAGGGAGACCCCGAGGAAGGCGGTGGGCCCGATGTGGACGGTGTCGGTGGCCTGGCCCGACTCGATCTGGCGGACGACGGCCATGGCGTCGGCCATGGGGATGGCGAAGCCCACTCCCTCGCCCGAGCGGTACCGGTTGCCGAGGCTGGCGGCGGTGTCGATGCCGATCACCCGCCCGTCGGCGTCGGCCAGCGGTCCCCCGGAGTCGCCCGACTGCAGGGGCGCAGTCGTCATGATGAGGTTGTCGAGCGTCTGGAAGCCGCCGCCGTTGGTGTTCCCGATGGTCACGCTCTGGCCGATGGCCCGCACCGTCCCCGTCTTCACGCTCGGTGCGCCGCCCCGGCCCCCGGCGTTGCCCAGGGCCACCACCTGGTCACCGACCTCGACGGTGGACGAATCGCCGATGGGGACGGTGTCGAGGCCCGAGGCGTCCTTGAGCTGGAGCAGGGCGATGTCGTCGCTGGCGTCGGTGCCGAGGACGGTGGCGGTGTAGGTCTTGCCGGTGTCGACGATGGTGGCGGTGATCTTGGTCGCCCCCTCGATGACGTGGTTGTTGGTGAGGACCTGGCCGTTGGCGCTGATGACCATCCCCGTGCCGGCGGCGGTGGCGTTCATGTAGGCGAGCTCGGTGTTGACGTCGACGACGCCAGGGCGGACCTTGGCCGCGATCGCGTCCGCCTCGGTGGCGGTGGCCCCGCCGGCGCCGGTGACGCTGCCGTTGCCGTCGGACGGGTCGGTGGGGATGAACTGGACGCTCGGCGACTGGTTGCGGTCGACCTGGAGGGGGCCGTCGGGACCGCCGAGGATCCGGGCCACGCCGAAGGAGAGGAGGAAGCCGACGAGGACGACGAGGGCCATGCTCCGACGGGCCCAGCCGGTGGCCGTTGTGGGGCCGGACTCAGAGCTCCGGCTCCGGGGGCAACGGCCAGTCCCACCCGTCCGGCGAGGGCGGAGGCGGCGACGTGGTCGCGGGCGCGGCCCACGTCACCTCGTCGTCCCAGTCGTCTGGGCCGGGCCTGGCCCAGGGGCTGGTCGGTTGTTCGTCGGTCACGGCGTCGTCTCCCGGCTTCGTCTACCCCAGCCAATCCCACGCCGATCGGAGGAAGCTTGGCGCCACCTGTGCGTCGGTTGTGAATCGATGCCGGTGACGGTTCCAAGCGTAGGTCAGCCCGGTCACCGCCCAGGAGGCACCGGGTAAGCTGTGCGCAGCACCCGCGCTCGTAGCTCAACGGATAGAGCATCTGACTACGGATCAGAAGGTTGGGAGTTCGAATCTCTCCGGGCGCACCACAAAAGTCCAGGTCACAGCGTTTTTCGGCCTGTGGATTGTTCCCGGCGAAGGTGCCGTGAGAACATTTTGAGAACCAAAGCCTCGCTGCCTGGCTCGTAGGGCGGTTCTCACGGTGGTTCTCACAAGGGGGATCTGGCCCATGCCAGTGCGACCCGAGGGCGTGTACGCCGACGGAAAAGGTGGCTGGTACTTCAAGGCGACGCTGGGCCGCGACCCACTGACGGGCCGGCGATCGCAGGTCACGAAACGAGGCTTCCGGACAGCCAGCGAGGCGGGCCGGGCCCGCAAGGAGCTGCTGGCCGGGGTGGGCACGGTCGCCCGCCCGTCGTCGTCGGGGATGACCGTCGAATGCCCTGCTCGACCTGTACCTCGACGGCCTCGACGCTGATGGGCGGCTGTCGGTGAAGACCCGCTTCGACTACCGCAAGAACGCGGAGTCGTACGTGCGGCCGCTGCTGGGCGGGCGGCGCCTGCGGGACGTGACGCCGGAGACGATCCTCGAGTGGCAACGCCGGTTGGCCAAGGGCGGCGGCTCGAAGAACGGCAAGCCGCTGGCGCCGAACACGATCCGCCTAGCCCGTGCGCCGTTGGCCGGCGCCTTCAAGATGGCCGTGAAGAGCGGACTGATGGTGGTGAACCCACTGATCTCGACGCCCCGGCCGACAAGGACAGCGGTCGATTCCGCATCACTGGAGCCCGGAGGAGGCACGGACGTTCCTCGGCTTCATGGAGACCGACCGGACGTACCCGATCTGGGCGTTCCTGATGAGCGCCGGCTTGCGGATCGGAGAGCTGGTCGCGCTGCGGTGGCCGAACGTCGAACTCGACGGCCGCCTGGTGCGCGTCGTCGAGTTCTCGTCCACCATCGGCTACGAGGTCGTCGTCTCGTCCGGCAAGAGCCGGGACGCCGTGCGTTCGGTCGACCTCGACGATGAGCTGGTCCGAATCCTCCGCGACCAACGGAAGCGCCAGGCCGAGGAGCGCCTGGCCGCGGCCGACTACGTCGACACCGACCACGTGTTCACCCGGGTGGAGGGCGGGCCGTACCACCCGCAGACGTTGTCCCGGCTGCTGGCGGTGGAGTCGGTCGCGGCTGGCCTGCCCCGGCTCACCGCCCATGGCCTCCGCCACACGAGCGCCACCCTGATGCTGGCGAACGGCGTCCCGCCCAAAGTCGCGGCCGAACGCCTGGGCCACGCCGACGCCACCCTGTTCACCAACCTCTACAGCCACGTCACGCCCACGATGCAGCGGGACGCCGCCGACAAGATCGGCGCCGCCCTGTTTCGCTGAGCTTCGCAACGACAGCAGCCTGGGAGGTCGCTCACGCGAAGGTTCGGCCACAGGTTGTCGATCCGCCCCCCGCCCCCCTTCGCCCAGGGCCGTGAGGGGGGACTACCCGCCTACTATTGATCCGATGGCTTTTGAACGCATCACCGTCGACCCCGATCGCATGGGTGGTGTGCCCTGTATCAGGGGCCTGCGCGTGACGGTGAGCATGGTCCTCGGCCAGCTCGCCGGCGGCCGCACAATCGAGCAGGTCCTCGAGGACTACCCCTACCTCGAGCGCGCCGATGTCCTCGCCGCGCTGGAGTTCGCCGCAGCCGTCGTCAACGAGCGCGAGGCGCCCGTCGCCCGGCCTGCGTGAGGCTCCTGCTCGACGCCAACCTGTCCCCCCGGCTTGCAGTTCCACTTACAGCTGCCGGCTACGACGTCACCCATGTGGCCGACCTCGACCTGCTCGCCGCTCCGGACTCGGTGATCTTCGATCGTGCGGTCGATGACGGATACGTGGTTGTCACCGCCGACACCGACTTCTCAATGCTGCTGGCGCTGAGGCGGGCGTCGTCTCCTTCGGTGATCCTCCTGCGCCGGGTCTCGGAGCTGTCTCCTGATGAGCACGGGCGGCTCCTTCTCGCCAACCTGCCAGCGATCCTCGACGATCTGACGCGTGGTGTCGTCGTCTCGCTGAGCCCGACCAGGCTGGCGATCCGGCAGCTGCCGATCGGTCCGTGACTCAGCGGGCTGGTGAATGCCGGGGTGCCCAGGTGAGCCGGAGGAGTAGGGGGGATTTACCATGGACGGCGTGGGAGAAGCACAGTCGACGGTCGAACTCTGGGTGGACGACCACCAGGAATACGAACCCGGGATTGTCATCGGGAACCTGCGTCATGCCCGCCTGCCGCTCGACCCTCACCCCGGTGACTACCTCGTGGTCGGCGACGACGAGGTCCCTCCGGCCCTGGCGCTGGTGGTGAGCCGGGAGGCGGACGGCACCCTTCGCCTTCGGATCCTGCCGGGTCGGCCGGATCGGCACGACGAGTTCCGCACCCGTCGGATCCCGACGCTCACGTAGGCCCGCAGAGCCATCAGCGATCACCAATCAACGTCTTCTGGAGTGACGAGGACGCGGGCTACTTCGCCGACGTCCCGGACCTCGACGGCTGCTCTGCGTCGGTGAGTCACCCGAACGGGCCATGGCCGAGGTGATGCTCGCCAAGGCCGCTTGGATAGAAGCGGCACGGGATGCGGGTCGAGAGGTGCCGAAGCCTCGGTACCGCCCCGCGCTCTACGCCGGCTGACCCGAGCCGGCCCCGGACCTGACTCGGGCGTGGTCCAGCCACTCCCGAGGCTGGAGGCGGACGTCTGCTCCGCGCCGAGGTGACGACCGACATGGGCGACGAGGCGCGGGACGTGACAGCCACCGAGGTCCTCGGGAACATCGAGGCGATGCGGTGGGCGACCGACACCCTCGCAGCGGCACCGACCATTGACGTGGACGGCATCTGTGAGATTCACCGCCGTCTGCTGAGGGGTACGCAACATGAGCACATCGCCGGCTGAGCATCCCCCGGTTGGCCGGACACCTGCACTGAGGTGGTAACACCTCGGGGAAGGAGTCCCTATGCCACCGCCTCATCCGCCGGAGTTCCGGCGCCGGGCCATCGAGCTGGCCCGTGAGCGAGCGAAGCCGATCGCCCAGATCGCGGCTGACATCGGCATCAGCGAGAGCTGCCTGCGCAACTGGTTGAGCAGGGCCGACATCGACAAGGGCCGCAAGGAAGGCCTGACCACGGCCGAGCGCGACGAGCTGGTCCGCCTGCGCCGGGAGAACCGGGTGCTGCGTATGGAGAAGGAGATCCTGGGAAAAGCCGCGGCCTTCTTCGCCACCGAGAACGGCCATCGGCCGAGCTGAGCTTCGAGTTCATCGAGGTGGAGAAGGCGAACTACCCAGTGGCCGTGCTGTGCCGGGTGCTCGAGGTCAAGACCAGCACCTTCTATGACTGGCGGGCGAGGCGGTACCTCCCGTCGGCCCGGTCCATGTCCGACGCGACCCTGACGGCCAAGATCCAGGCCATCCACACCATGAGCCGCCACAGCTATGGCGGCCCTACGCGTCTGAGTGGGGAGAACGGGTTCGGATTCGGGGCGGACGAGGCTTCGACGGCCAGGTGACTCCGCCTGCGTGAAGGAGCACCCGAAGGCGGTAGTGCTCGAACTTCTTGAAGCCGTGACCACAGCGCTTGACCTGCTTGACGCACAGGTTCAGACCCTCGGTGGGACCGTTCGAGGCCCCGGTGTCGTGATGGGCAAGGATCTCGGTCCGCCACGACTTGAGGGTGTGGCCGAGTGAGCGGATCTCCTCCACCTCGTCGACGATGCAGCCGGCGAAGGCCTTGTCGAGGAGGGTGGCAGCCACCTTGGCATCGGCGGTGAGATAGACGTCTCTGACGGATTCCTTGGCCAGCCAGGCGCCCAGCACCTCGTCCTTGGGGTCGCCCGCCCGCAGACCTAGCAGCATGCGGGCGTTGCCGTTCTCGTCGAGGCGCTCGCCGCCGGTGAGGAGCAGCTTGCGGATGCGGTAGAGGGGATCGTCCTTGCGTCCCCGGTGATCCAGCGTCTCGTTCTGCACCCGGCGGCGGACCTTGTCCAGGCACCGATTGCCGACCCGCACCACATGGAACGGATCGGCCACCCGGGTGGCGTGGTCGAGCCCCGGCGACAGCCCCGCTCGGAACGACTCGGCCAGGTCAGTGGCCACCACCGTAATCGCCTTGAGCCAGGCCGGATCGGCGTTGGTTGTCCATCGCCGCAGGTCAGCGGCGGTGTTGCCCCTGACCATATCGATGATGACCTTGGCCTTGAGGTCGACCAGGCCGGTGGCGTAGATCGTCGTATGGGTCCGGTTGGCCCGCAGGAACGAGGTCTCGTCGACCCCGAGCTGGGTGACCTTGCCGATGCGATCGGGGTCGTCGACAAGGGGAGTCCCGTGCTCGATCACCGCGTTCATCACCGTCCACCAGCACACGCCGAGCTCGGCCGCCACCGCCGCCACCGGACGGGCGTCGGCGCCGACTTGGCGGCACGCCTCGGCCCCCGCCCTCCGTGTCAGCACGGCCTGGGAACCGACGTGGTCGGAGTACTCGGTCCACGTCTTGGCCTCGCAGTCGGCCTCGGTGCAGCGCCACCGGCGCTTGTTCCACACCAGCCGAGCGGGGCGGCCGAAGCAGGCCAGATCGCGGATGTCGATCGGCATCCGGTCCTGCGCCTCGGCGCGCACGCCGCAGCTCCCGCATCCCACACTCGAGGCCGTCGTCTCGATGGTGACCACCAATTCGAGAGGGCCTTCGGCGACTGCCAGCACCCGGAACCCGTCAAGTCCCAGAAGCGCCTCCGCCAGGCCGATACCGTCGTCGCTCACCAGGGGTCTCCCATCGCTGCAGCCGTCGAGAAGCCGCAACGATGACGGGGCCCCTGGCCCCTGTGGTGGATACCCCTCCTACCTCACGCTCCCCACTGCAACGGGGGAGCCGCTATGGCAGCCCCCGGGTCTGGGCCGAGCTGCGCCTGGGCGAGGGCATCCGCTGCTCGCGGAAGCGGGTGGAGCGCCTGATGCGGGCCGCCGGCATCCAGGGCCTGCACCGTCGCAAGTTCCACGGCTGCACCCGCCGGGACCCCGACGCCACGCCCGCCGAGGACCTGGTCAACCGCAACTTCGCCGTCGACGGCCCCGACCGGCTGTGGGTCAGCGACATCACCGAGCACGCCACCGCCGAGGGCAAGGTCTACGTGGCCGTCGTCGTCGACGCGTGGAGCAGGCGGGTGGTGGGCTGGTCCATCGCCGATCACATCCGGGCCGAGTTGGTCGTCGACGCCCTGCAGATGGCGACCTGGCGCCGGCGGCCTCCCGCGGGCCAGGCCGTTTTTCATTCGACCACGGAAGCCAGTACACGTCGTGGGCCTTCGGGCGCCGACTCCGGGCGGCCGGCGTGTTGGGCTCCATGGGCTCGATCGGCGACCGTCCCGGTCACCCTCCGTGGTAGACGCCACGGATTCGCCATGAGAGAACTGTCCCGCTAAGCGGCCTGGTGTAGCTGCCCAAGAACCAACGACGCCTGACCGTCACCGTCGAGAAAGCCGGCACCCTCCTGGGGGTCGGGCGATCGACGGCCTACGAACTCGTCCGCAGCGGCGACATCCCGAGCATTCGCCTCCGCCGTCGAATCGTCCCCTCTTCGCGAAAGCTGGTGACCGCCTCTCGTGATCGGGCGCCGGCGACGCAGCCGGCATCCACCATCTGGGCCACCGGGCCTCCTGAACTGGTCAGTGCTGAAGCTGATCGAACAAGGAGACCTGGTGGCTGCCCTCGACGCTATGACGATTCGCCTGCACCTGCGCGCCGTTCGTGTGCTGGAGGTCGTCGAAGACCTGCCCGAATCCCTGGTGGTGGCCGTGGTGGCCATCGCCAACGTCATCCGCTGCTCGGCCTGCGGCCACAAGACGGCCCGGGTGCACGCCACCCGCAAGGTCAAGATCGTCGATCTGGCGGTGTCGGGAAGGCCCGTCACGCTCGTCTGGCACCGACGACGGTTCCGTTGCCCGAGCTGTCGAACGACGACCACGGAGAGCCATCCGTTCTTCGTTGACCGCATGACCAGGCGCCTGGCCCGGGCGGTGGTGGCCGACGCCCGGGACATGACCATCGCCGCCGTGGCCCGCCGTCATCGCCTGTCCTGGCACCGGGTGATGAAGCTCGTCCTGGCCGAGGGCGAGCTGCTGGCCCGGGCCCGTCGTCGGCGTCCGTCCGGGTGCTGCTGGTCGACGAGAAGTCGATGCGCAAGGGCCGGGGCCAGTTCTCCACCATCCTCACCGACGGCGACCGGGGCCGGGTCATCGCCGTGCTCAAGGGCCGCTCGGCGGACGTGCTGGGGGGCTTCCTCGCAGCTCAGAGCCCCTCTTGGCGGGCGGGGGTGGCGGTGGTGGTCACCGACATGGCCGAGTGCTACCGGGTGGCGGTGCGCAAGCACCTGCCCCACGCCCGCCACGTGGCCGATCGCTTCCACGTGATCCGCGGTTTCGCCAAGGTGCTGGTCAGCGCCCGCCGCGATGCCCAGCGCAGCCCGCTCGGCGAGCCGCACGACGCCGAGGTGTTCCGGGCCCGTTTCCTGCTCATGAAACGCCTCGACCGTCTCAGCGGCGAGAGATGGTCCGCCTGGGCAAGCTCTTCGACGCCCATCCCGAGCTCGGGGTGGTGTGGGGGCTCGTTCAGCGATTTCATGTCGTGTTCTGCGCCGAGAACGACGCGGATGCCGAGCAGGCGCTGGACTGGTTCACCGACGCCTACCTGGCGGCGGGCATCAACTTCGGATCGGCCATCACCACGTTCTGCCGGTGGGGTGTCGAGTCGCTCAACTTCCACAAGACCGGCCGGGCCACCAACGGAGCCTCAGAGGGGGTCAACACCCGCATCGAGGTGCTGGAGCGCATGGCTTACGGCTTCGCCTCGAGGGCCAACTACCGAGCACGGGTCCTGCTGTTCTGCTCCGGTCACCCGCCGGCGCTGGCGAGCTGATGCCGGGATCGCCGATGATGGCGGGATCCAGTCAGGCGGTCCGATCACCCGGTTTCGCGAGGAACCGAATCGTCGTGCCAGTCACCAAGCTGGCTATGGTCCTAGGCACCAATCCCGAGGGACTTCGGTCAGCCCGCCGAAGGTGCGCTCGGCTCTACAGGACTCCGTGACTACAAAGACAAAGCTTGAGCTGCTCGACTCTTGATGGTCGCGACTAGTTCCCCTCGTAGAACGAGTCAGGGAGATGCGGGAGACCTTGCCGGTGGAAATGTAGAGCGAATCGCTGCTGGATATCGACTATGTAGGGATCGAGAAGCCGGCCGATCCTACGTTCTCGATATTCAAGCCAGCTGACTTCACTCCATTTCTTGAAGTCGATCTTGTACGGACGGGCACCGGACATGAGAACCCACAAGAGCTGAGCAGTTGGGTACGTCTTCTTTCGAAGACTCCTAATTTTGGCCTTTGAGCCTCGTTCGTCGTCGGGGACCAGTGTCGCCTCAAGAACGGTCATTCGAACGTCATCGCTGCCCTCGGTGCGTGGTACCAGGTCGCATGCCGGAGTCACGTTCAGCAGGAGGCTCGTCTCATCTCCGGCGGTAGCGGCAAAAAAGTCGCCGGGCATGACCACCGAGCTGTGGAGCGAGGCCTGCGGGACGACGGCGTTGCGATGGATCACCTCTCGCAGCGCCCCCAGCGACGCCCCACCGAGGTCGTGGCCTGCGAGCACTTCCTCATCGAACACCAACGGCATGAACCGGTGAAGGATGTTGCGGCTGATGGTCTCGGTCAGTTCGAAGTGTGGATCGGTCATATCTTCGACAGACGCAGTCCACAGGACTCGAGGCCAGTCGGTGGAGCTGACCTCAAAGTCGGAGAACATGTGCTGACGCGCTCCGTGGTAGCCGTGTTCCCAGCTCTTGAACGCATACACGGCGGGGTGCTCCCTCACCCATTGCTCCAATATATTCATCAATCCCGACTCGACTGAGTTCTTGCTCCGAACGAGAACGTGGGCGTCGATCTGCTCGGTCGGAACGGACATCCGCGTTGCTAGCTCGTCCTTGATCTCGTCGACACCTTGATTGCTGATGATGAACACAGGGCAGTACAGCTCAGTCAGAAGTCGCTCGACGAACGTCGCCACTCGACTGGCGTTGGCATCGTGTAATCCCCTGGGCAACGCCACGCCGGCCTCACCAGCGGAAACGAGTTCCCAGTCAAGGACGATCAGCGTGAATCCTCCCCAGTGCCGGACCTCCTCGTCGTCAGGAAGATCAGACCGTGTCAGTACTGGCATGCCAGCCTTGCGGATCTGATCGACCACGGCCACCATCCCGCCCTGCTGCAGGTCGATCTTGTCGTCGACCACGACGGCAGGGCCGACGAAGAAGTCCCCACTATCCATCGCGCTATCCCCGAGCGAACTTCAACTCGAAGTTCGCACCTGATTCAATCTTCTTGCCTCGGTCACTGATGAGTTCGATCGAGAAGCCATTGCGCAAACTCACTTGGCGAGCGATATAGAGTCCCAGTCCTTTGCCAGCGGCACCCTTGCCGGAAAAAAATGGCTCAAATATGTATTCTTCATCGTCAGGCCGAACACCTGGTCCGTTATCGGCAAAAAACAGGCTCGCCTGCGCATGGTCAGCTACTACATGGATTCTTGGCTCGGCGGTCTTGGCTGACGTCAGCCAGTAGATTGCATTGTCGAATAGGTTTACAAGGACCTGAAGGAGTGCAGCGTCGGTTGTGCGGACTCGAAGAGGCGGTCCGAGGTGCTCCAGGTCAAGTCTGATTCCTGCTCCGCGAATAGTGCTGGAGTACATCCGGTAGACGTGGCTCACAAATTGCGCAGGCTCAAGCTGGCGTTTGCCCCTCCGTGTAGAAATGAAGAGGCCTTGGACGTCATCAAGCCGGGAGGAGACGAAGGCCACCCCTTCGACGATCGCCACCGTGTAGCGAACCAGGGTTTCATCGTCAGGGTGCCAACTGTGGACGTGGCGGTCAGCGGCCCGAGCGTGGCCCAATGCCTGGTTGGCGGTGGCGATGATGTCGTGCGAGGCCGACTCGACGGACAGCCCGACGCCGGCGAGATCTTCAGTGCGTTCGAGACGCACGTGCATGAGCCGGGAGGTCGTTGCGGTAGCTTCTGGAGGAGCTTGAGCATGCTGATGACGTTCTTGGGCAGTGCGTCGTTGGAGAGCAAATCCTCGAACCCTGCCGTGACTGCCTGTCCGCGCCTGGCGGTCGCCTCGTCTCGCTGCTGGTTGGCGGCTTGGTAGCGGGCGTAGTCCGCACGGCGCAGGTAAAGGATCACGATCTGAAGTAGCGCTATGAAGTCGCTGAGCACGTCACCTGCCTCGAGCAGGCCTTCGCGATTCGTTTGTCGGAGGTGGGGATTTTCGGCTTGCGTGATGTAGACGAAGCCAACGATCTGGTCGTTGCTCAAAACTCGCCCCGCGGCCTGGGTTCCTCGAATGACGTCCAGCTGGAGCCAGTCATCATCTGCGTCACCATAAGGGAGCACCCTTACGCCGTCTCGATAGAGATAGATGCGGTGATCCTTGACGAGTTCGCGCTCGTCGCGATCCAAGTGGTAGGTCGCAGGTGCTTGCGCCGTCAGGTCGAAGATGAAGAACGAGAAGTCAAAGGACCCGCACACGAACGGTCGCCGAGGTTCCTCTATGCTGGTGCCGAACTTTTCGTTGTAGGTCTTGAGGCCTTGAATTAGGGGGTCTGCGAGCGGGACAACCGATAGGTGCTCATTCACGTTCAAGACGAACGCTTCTTCTTCGTCAGAGAAGTGCCCGCTAACCCGGAGCACAGCTCGTTCATCGAACAAGCGCTTCAGCTCTAAGTCACGATCTCTTCGCACACTGAGGTCGGTGCCGTTCTGACGGAACACCACGTCGAAGTCCGACTCGTCCGTGTCGGATGGCTCAGCATAAGTCGGGATGGTCTGGTCGACGACCTGTGGAATCAAGGGCTGAAGGCGGGACAAGTCCTCGAACGCCTTCTTGACCAACGCCTCGCTCCAAGTCGAGCGCAGGGCGTCAATCTCGATTCGCGTCCGTGGTCCTTGCCGCCTGGAGCATTCTCCGGGGTGAAGTAGACTGGTGTGCGTATAGTGAGGCGAACCGGAATCTCCTCGATGAAGAGGTGCCGCCGAGGCTCTTGATCGCCGGACCCTGCGCCGTTGCCAGTCGAGCCTTGGTCATTGGAAGCGTCAGCGTCGTCGAGGAACCTGAGGTCTACGTCGACCACGTATTCATTGGCAGAGTCGCTCGTCCGAGTGATCATTCGCACTCTGCTGCCCAGCTTGAACATCGCGAATCGCCCGATGCCCTTCTCGCCCTGCAACACACGCCCGCCGGGCGACTTGCTGCTGAGACGCTTGTGATCGAGCTTGCCGGGAGTCGCAGGGTTCAGCCAATCCTGCATGATCGTCTTCTCAGACATGCCATGACCGTTGTCGGTGATCGCAATGCTTGAGGCATCGCCGCTGACGAGCTCTGGCCCAAAGCCGATGAAATCGACTACAACGAGCGTTGCGTCGGCGTCATAAGAGTTCTTGATCAGCTCGACGAGCGCGATGCGGTCGTTCTTGATCAGCTGCTCGCCGAGCATCGTGAGAAGGCGCACGTAAGGCCTGACGTGGACGTCCTCAGTGACGCCGTCGGCTGCGCTGTCAGTCATGCAACTTGCCTGCGGTCATCACTACCTCGGTCCGCATCCGCTTCGTTAGAGCCGACTCGGGATTTGCCGAACGGACTGGGAGATAGCGTTTGGCTTCAGGCAGCTCTCTTGTTCTTGAGGGCTTCAGCTCAAACCCAGCACCCCGGAGTGCCTTGCCAACTAGCAAGTCATTCCGAATGAAGTTGCCGCGCAGCGTTGAATTTCCGATTACGACCACCACTTGTGATGACGGCCGACAGACTCTGAACAGCTCCGATGCGAAGAGTGATAGGTCCAGCGCGTATCGTTCGACGATCCTTCGGGGGAAAACTGATGGATCATCAACGAGACTCTCGACGGCGTCCACTAGTGCGGCCGTCTGTGGAGCGATCGCGGCGTATGGCGCACGCTCAGCGCCGATGCTGTTCGATCGGATCGCCCGAAGTTGCTTGAGCGTGTAACCAAGCCAGATGAGCGCCAGACGATGACCGCGGAGGTAGTCGATCGCATTGAGGTACGGCGGCGAGGTGACGACAAGGTCAATAGTGGACGTGCCGACGCTCATCGCCCGCGCATCACCGAGGCGAGCTGGGGACGGCCGGTCCTTGGCTCGTCCCGCGAGCAACCTGCCCATTTGCGTCGCCGAGCGTGCGAAGCCGTCGAGCACATCATAGTCGGAAGTCTCCAGCACCTTGTGCGGCCGACTGTGTGAGGTATCTGCGGCGAGTGATGCGCAGGGAGACTTCGTGATGATGGTCCGACTCATTGCAACGCTGAGGGCGTCCCGCATCGATGACGATTCTACCTCGCCAATCGCACGCGACAGCCGCGCTAAGGCGACCCGTTGTCTATGGCCAAACCAGTACTCGGCGAAGTCCTGCGTCTCCTGGTCGTTCCAGTGAAGGGTTTGGGACCGCAACTGTTTGCGCGGTGAACAACTCGGGCTGCTTCCTCACTGAGTGCCGCTTCGTCGACCCCTCGTACGGCAACATTGCTCATCAGCACCGCGAGCGGGTCCACATCTAGTCCGACGGCGTGGTGGCCTTCTGCGAGTGCGATTGAGAGCACGGTGCCGGAACCGCACATTGGATCGAGCACGGTCACCGGCTTGGCCGATGCCCTAGCGCGGATAGTGTCAAGAGCGATGTCCGGGGCCATTCGAGCAGGGAATGGGTGAAGGGTGCGGCTCGTCACGACGCACCTCCCCGGCCAGGTAGACGGACACCAGTTAGCGGGGCCAAACATAGCCACTACCGAGCGGCACGTCGGCGCCGGCTGCTACATCAGGTTGATCTTCCCTCGTCGCGGGCCTTGCGGATCAGGGTTCGCCTGTGCGCCGCAGCGACGCCGGCCGTGGCCCGGGTGCTCAAGGGCCGGGACCGCATCGAGTCGGAGCGCTTCGGGGCGCTGCTTCGCACTAAGCCTTCGACAGCTTCTTCTGCATCCCCGGCTCGGACGGAGCGCCTCGAGATGAGTCGTGATGCCGTTGAGCCCGGACGTCGTGGCTACGCGTGAGGTGAGCCCCCTGTAGTGGTCCAGGCGTTGTGGGAGTCCGTTGCCCCAGGATTGGGGCAGGAGGACGACACCATGACCCGACGTCGGCACACGCCCGACCAGATCATCCGCAAGCTCGCCGAGGGCAACAAACTCCTCGGCGCCGGCCCCGAGCTCGACGAGGTGTCCCGCCACCTGCAGATCGCCGAGTCGACCTGGCACCGCTGGGTGGCCCAGTACGGCGGCATGAAGGCCAACGACGCCAAGCGGCTCAAGGAGCTCGAGGTCGAGAACGCCCGGCTGAAGAAGCTGCTGGCCGAGGCCGAGCTCGACAAGGCGATGCTCAAGGAGCTGGCCGAGGGAAACTTCTGACCCCGAACCGTCGCCGCCGTGCCGTCAAGGTGCTGCGGGAACGGTTCGGGGTGTCCGAGCGCCGGGCCTGCCGGGTGGTCGGCCAGCACCGTTCGACGAAGCGGCTCGACCCGCCGACCGCCATCGACCGAGGAAGCCGAGCTGCGGGCCTGGCTGCGGGCCTTCTCCACTGACCGCCCCCGCTGGGGGTGGCGCCGGGCGGCCAAGCAGGCCCGCCGGGAGGGCCGGCTGGTCAACGACAAGCGGATCCAGCGCCTGTGGCGGGACGAGGGCCTCAGGGTCCCCTACCGCAAGCGCAAGAAGCCCCACCGGGGCATCGGCACCGCCGTCGGGGCCATGTGCCCGATCGCCCCGAACGCCCTGTGGGCGATGGACTTCCAGTTCGACACCACCGTCGACGGCCGCATCCTCAAGATGCTCAACGTCGTCGACGAGTACACCCGCGAGTGCCCCGCCATCGTGGTCGATCGCTCCATCGACGCCGACAAGGTGGTGGCCATCCTGGACCGCATGATGGCCGAGCGGGGGGCGCCGGCCTTCGTGCGCTTCGACAACGGTCCCGAGTTCATCGCCGCCGCCGTGGCCGACTGGTGCCGGTTCAACGGCGTCGGCACCTGCTTCATCGATCCCGGCTCGCCGTGGCAGAACGCCTGGATCGAGTCGTTCAACGGCCGGCTGCGCGACGAGCTCCTCAACGGCTGGCAGTTCGACAGCCTGCTCGAGGCCCGGGTGCTCATCGAGGACTGGAGGATCGACTACAACGAGCAACCGACCCCACAGCGCCCACGGTGACCTGACACCCGCCGAGTTCGCTACCGCCTGGACCACCCGACACCAGCCATCACTCGCATAACGCCTGGACCACCTAACGGGTACCCCTCACGCGCGGTGGCACGCGAGGTCGTATCGAGTGCCTCCCTCGCTAAGGTGATGGCGACCGCTACCAGCTCCTCCATGGCAGCGCACCTTTCCGTCCCGAGCCGCCCCGTGTTTGTGGGGCCAACTTAGGTGAGCACGGTGGGGCAAGTCCTGCTTGACACACCCGACCCCGCATGGGCCCAGTAGTTCCGGGTGCATCTGCCTATTCGCCGGCTACGTGAGAACCGTCGTGAGAACCAAACTTCCGCGAAGACCTGGTGCCAAACGGTTAACCGAGGTCAACGCCGGTTGACCAGCGAACTGGAAGGCCCAGGTCAGGGAGTAAGAAAGACCGCTGTGGACACTGACGGCGACCTGTGGGAAACCCATCGGGTCGAACTACGGATCGAAGGTTGGGAGTTCGAATCTCTCCGGGCGCACCACCCTTGGATCCCGACCAATTTCGGCGGAGCTGGTCCTCGGCCCCCAACGCCGTGCTGGCGGAAGTCGGTGGTCTCCGGCGCAGCAGGTGTCGGTGAGGGCCTCCGCTTGCCAGGTGCGCACCGCCTCGACAGCGGCTAGCACCGCGATCACGAGGCCGGCGGTGGGGTCCGCCCACCACCAGCCCAGGGTGGCGTTGAGCCCGAGACCGACGAGGAGCACGGCGGACAGCACCGCGACAGTCGGGTCTGGTTGGCCTCGGACGCCGCCGCCCGAGACCCGAGGACGGGAGCGAGTCGGCGCTTGGCCCGGGCCAGGATCGGCATGACGATCAAGGACGTCCCGGCCAGCACCATGCCGACGAAACTCGCCTTCGGTGCGGCCCCCTCGAGCAGGTCACGGGTGGACTCGACGCCCACGTACAGGGCGAGGACGGCGAACGACACCGCCAGCAGACGGGTGGCACGGCGGTCGAACTCGGCCATGCAGCGGGAGTCGACCCCCTCCTTCGACAGCCGCCACGTCAGAATCACCGCGGCCAGACCTCGATGCCCGAGTCCAGCCCGAACCCGACGAGGCTGACCGACCCGGCCATTCCGCCTGCGACCGTGTGATCACACCCTCAGCCACGTTCCGGCCGAGTGTCAGCCGGTTGAGCGAGCGTGATCGCGTGACCGCGACCTGCCGCTCCCGCGGGTCCTGCAACCGGCTCGACCGGATGCCAGTCACGCCATCGCCTCCAGGTGGCCGGGACAGGCGTCGACGGGCAGGGACAGACGGGTGAGCGACCGCAGGGCACGGGCCAGACGGCGGTCGGAGAGCTGGTAGCGCACCTGCCGGCCCTCGCGGACGGCGATGACCAATCCGCAACCGCGGAGACAGGCCAGGTGGTTCGAGACACTTGACCGGCTGGTGCCGAGGGCGACGGCCAGGTCCGCGGGATAGGCGGGGCCATCCAGCAGACGGGTCAGGATGCGCCGCCGAGTGGTGTCGGCCAGCGCCGCTCCCACCCGGCTCAGTGCATCGAGATCGGCGCTGACCGTGATCGGCATGAGGAAATAGTACATCCGTCGATGTATTGTGCCTCGCGGCCGGCGCGGTCCGCCCCCCCGGCGCCAACTGCTAACAAGGACGTATGGAGCACTCCCCGCCTGCCACCGCGACCGCCACCGACGACTCGCCTGGCGGGCGACCGCCGACCGCGGCGGGCCGGTACCTCCCCGCCACACGACGGGGATGGTTGATCTCCGTGCTCGCCATGCTCTACGCGGCCGGGACGATCGGCTACATGGTCGGTGCCCGTGACGTTGGTCGGCCGGCGAGTGACTCGGTCGACGTCGGGTTCCTGCAGGACATGATCAGCCACCACGAGCAGGCCATCGAGATGTCCAGCGTCGAGTTGGTCGACGGCGCCGATGCGGAGGCCAAGGCCTTCGCCCGGGAGATCCTCACGTTTCAGGCCTACGAGATCGGACTCATGGAGGGCAAGCTCGCGGAATGGGGTCGTGGCCCGCAGGATCGTGGCGACACAGCCATGGCGTGGATGGATCTCGCGGTCCCCGTCGACCAGATGCCGGGGATGGCCAGCGAGGACGAGATGCGCCGTCTCGGCCAAGCCGAGGGGGCCGGCGTCGATGCCCTGTTCATCTCGCTCATGCAGGATCACCACCGAGGTGGCATGCACATGGCCGCTCACGCGGCGGAGGCGGCGTCCGACCCGGCGGTGCGGGCGTTGGCGGCCCGGATGGCCCGCAACCAACGAATCGAGATCGGCGAGCTCGACGCCGCCCGCCAGCGGGCCGGTCTCACCCCCACGCCGGACGGGTACGTGCCCGCCGAGATCCCCGATTGAAAACGCCGGTCCCGATACCGGCCACGAAGGCCACGGCGGGTAACGCCACGGCAACAGTCGTGACGGGCGCTCTCGACTGGGCTCAGAGGGTCGCGGGCAGGCCGAACGCTTCGAAGCGGGAGGGGCCGAAGGTGGTGATCTCGGCGATGGCGCCGTCGGCGATGCGCAGGACGTCGAGCTTGAACGCTCGGAACTCGGAGTCGCCCGGGCGGCGGAGGTAGCTGGCGGCGGCGGGTAGGCGGTTGGCCGAGGTGGGTACCAGGCGCCAGTCGCCGTCCCGCGTCTCGGGCGCGAACGCCCGCTCGATGAGGGCGGCCACCATGGCCAGACCCTCGAAGCAGTAGGGGGCGGGGGGCATGGTGACCCGGATGTCCTCCGAGGCGATGGCCAGGGCGGCGGCGGCGTCGCAGCGCTGGTGGGCGTCGATGAAGCGGTCGAGCAGGGCCCGCTCCTCGGCGCTCGGCCCCCCGGCCCCGGCCGACCACTCCGACCGCCGGGCGGGCAGGTGCTCCTGCATGGTGGCCCGGGCCCGCTGGAGGGCGCTGTTGGCCGCGGCCACGCTCGTCTCCAGCAGCGAGGCGGTGTCGGCCGCGGGCCAGCCGAGCACGTCCCGGAGGATCAACGCCGCCCGCTGGCGGGGCGGGAGCACCTGCATCGCGGCCAGGAAGGTGAGCTCGATCGTCTCCCGGTCGATGGCGACGCTGTCGGGCTGGTCGGCGGTGGGCGCGACCTCGTCGAGCAGGCGGTCGGGGTAGGGCTGGAGCCACGGCACCTCGGCGAAGGACGGGATCGTCGTCACCCGTCGCGACCGGCGGCGGAGCATGTCGAGGCACACGTTGGTGGCGATGCGGTAGAGCCAGGCCCGGAGCAGGGAGCTCCCGTCGAAGCCCTCCCGACCCCGCCACGCCCGCAGCAGCGTCTCCTGCACCGCGTCCTCGGCCTCGTCGAAGGAGGCGAGCATCCGGTAGCAGTGGACGTGCAGCTCCCGCCGGTGGCGCTCGGCCAGGGTGGCGAAGTCCGACTCGGCCACGCTCGCGCCGGTCATGGCTCCCGCCTGGCCTCCTGGAGGACCCACGTGTTGCCGTCCGGGTCCTTGAAGTCGGCGAAGGAGTTGTACCGCTGGCGCTCGGGGTGGGGCCCCGGTTCCCATCCCGCGCCCCCGAAGTGGCGGACATCGCTGACCTCGACGCCCCGGTCCACAAGCTCGGCCCGGGCGGCCACGATGTCGTCGACGACGAGGTGGGTGCCCCGGTAGGAGCCGGGGGTGGCGTCGGTGATCCCCCGGCCGATGGTGATGGAGCAGGCCGAACCGGGGGGTGTCATCTGCACGACCCGGAACTCGTCGCTCACGTTGTGGTCGACGTCGAGATTGAAGCCGAGCCGGTCGACGTAGAAGGCCTTGGCCCGGTCGATGTCGGTGACCGGGATGAGCACCAGTTCGAGACGGAGGTCGACGGTCATCGGACCACCAGCCCGGCCACGACCGCCCGGAGGTGCTCGTCGACCGTGGCGTCAGGGCGTCGAGGGCGTCGAGGACGGCTATGTCGGCCGAGCCGCCGGCGGCATCGATGTCTTTGGCCACCATCTCGAGCGTCTCTCTCGTCCGCCCGACGAGGAACACCCTCGCCCCTTCCCGGGCGAAGGCGCGGGCCACCCCGCCCCCGATCCCCCCGCCGCCGCCGTAGATGATCGCCGTCTTGCCCATGAGGAGATCGTTCATTGGTCCGCCCCTTTCCGTTCGTGGTCGCTTACTACGTGAAACGCCGGCTGGTGCGGGAACTCATCGGTGCCGCGATGATCGTCCTACGTCGGATTTCCGGGGAGGGCAGCGACGTCGGCCACGCGCGCGGTCCACACCGGTGGACACCGGCCCAAAGCGATCGGGCGGGATGACTATCGCCCCTCGGCCTGGCGTCAGCGGCGGCCCTCGCGGAGCATGGCGACGGCCTTGGCGATGCGGCGCTGGCGGGTCTCGGGCGTCTTGGCGTCGTCGATGGCCAGGACGTGCCGGCGCTGGTGGCTGTACGGCAACTTGTCGAAGAACCCCTTCGCCTCGGCGTCGGCGTCGAGGGCGGCGGCGAAGTCGTCGGGCACCGCCACCTTGCGGGGCTCGGTGTCGAGCTCGATGTCGACGTCGAGCTCGTCGCCGCCCGCCACGCCCGCCTGCCTACGGACGTCGGCGCTGACCCCGACCATGAACACGCCGCCCATGACCGCGATCGAGCTGCGGTAGGTGTGGTCCTTGATCGTCACCCGCACCGGCGGCCGCTTGCCCGCGCCCATGGCCTCCACCACCTCGTCCGGCACCCTGATCCCGGTGGCGGTCTTGTCGCCCTGCAGCAGGGTGGTCCGAAATCTCATGGCAGCTGGACGTCCTCCGGGCGCCGTTCTCATCGGGCCCGGATACAGGATGTCATCGAGGAGGGGCGGGCGTCGGCGGGCGCGGAGTCGTCGAGCGGCACACCCCCGGCCCCGGTAGGCGGGGCAGCGCCGTACCGTGGAGGGGCGATGGCCCGCATCGACCAGCGCGACGCCCGCAATGCCGACGGACCCTGGTTCGTCGACACCCGGTGCATCGACTGCGGCACCTGCCGCGAGCTCATCCCCGACCTGTTCGCGGCGGTGAGCGGCGACGAGCAGTCGGTGGTGGCGGTGCAGCCGGTCGACGACGACGGCGAGCACCGGGCGTGGCTGGCGGCCGAGGCCTGCCCCACCCAGTCGATCGGGCGCACGCCCCGCACCCCTCGCCCGCCTGGGCTCTACCCCCTGCCTGTCGACGGCCCCGTTTACGACCTCGGTCACACGTCGGAGGACTCGTTCGGGGCCACCGCCTACCTCGTGCTCCGGCCCGAGGGCAACCTCATGGTCGACGCGCCCCGCTTCACCCGGTCGCTCACCGGGCCCATCGACGCCCTCGGCGGGCTGGCCCACATCCTCCTCACCCATCGGGACGACGTGGCCGACGCGCCCCGGTGGGCGGAGCGCTACGGGGCCCGGATGTGGATCCACGAGGACGACCGGTCGGCCGCGCCGGCCGCCACCGACCTGTTCCGGGGGGAGGCGCCGACGACGGTGGCGCCGGGCGTGGTGGCCGTCCCCGTGCCCGGCCACACCCGGGGATCGGTGGTGTTCGCGGTCGACGACACCTGGCTGTTCACCGGCGACTCCCTGGCGTGGAGCCATCGTCGCCAGGACCTGGTCGCTTTCCGCGGCGCCTGCTGGTACTCGTGGCCGGAGCAGACCCGCTCGCTGGCCCGCCTGGCGGAGACGGTCTCGTTCTCGTCGGTACTCCCCGGCCACGGCGCCCGGGTCCACCTCGTCGACTCCGACGACGCCTACCGCCGACTCGTGGCGTTGGTGGGCCGAATGGGAGCGCCCCGGGCGTAAACGGCCCTGGCTCCTGGGCGCTCCGACACGCATTGGCTCTCGTTCGGGTCAGCCGCGACGTCCCGAGTCGGCGCCTAAAGCTTGAGGAACGATGCGACTCCGACGAAGGAGAGCCGGGTGACCGGGGCGACGCAGAAGCCGGATATGGCCGTCGGCGTTCCCACCAACACCACTCGGGATCCGATCAACGCCCCGCTGGTGATCCGGGCCTCGATGAGGGGGAGCGGCCCGATCGTGGTTACCTTCGCGCTCACCTCGGAGACATCGCCGTTGTCCCACTTCAAGGTGCCATTGCCCGCCAGGCTCCCGACGATGCAGGACACCTTTCCGGTCACGGTCACGGTCGCAGTCACACCCTGGTAGGCGATGCCGTTCACCGACGTGCATGGCAGACCAGCCTGGAAATCGGTGCCACCCTTGAGTTCCACGCCCACCGTCTGGTTGACGGATGCGAGGGTGACGCCGGGGCTGAAGGACGCCCTCAGCGTGCCGGTGCAGGTCAGGTCGACCGGCTGCGGCCCGGCCGACGCCGCCGGGGCGACGATGAGAGGCATGGCCGCCGAAAGCGCGCCAACCAGAAGCAATGCAAAGCGACGCCCCATGATGGATCCTTTCCCCCGAGGAGAATCTAGAGACAGATCGCGCCCGCCGCCGCGCCGCGATCGTAACCAAACCGGGCGCGGGCTGCGACTCGGCCTACTCGGCCTACCAGGTCACATGAAGAGGGCGCGTCAACCCGGGTCCCGAAATTCGGGCGCGGTTGCGGCTCATCGGTCGGTACCAAGCCCATGGGCGACGGCGGCCAGTAGGTAGGCGTTGTCGAGGGGCGGCGCGTCCCAAGGATCGAGGCCCGCGCGCTTCAGTTCCGCTCGGTCGTACTGACGGTGTTGGAACCCGAAGGGGATGAAAGCACGTAGACGCTCGGCGATCAGCGTCTCCATCGGGGACGGTTCTGCCGGGGTCTCGGCGACGAACTCCACCCGGACCGGGAACCGGTGCTCGACGATCGTCACCAAGGCGCCGATCCCGACGTCGTGGGGATAGGTGATGTGCGCCGTGCACACACCGCTAGACGGGATCCGGTCGGCCAGCTCGACCATCAGACGTGCGGCCAGCTCCACCGGGATCAGGTTGAGGTGGGCGTCTGGTTCCGCCACCAACCGCAACGGGAGCCGGGCACCCCCGTCGCCCTCCGGTACCGGAGGGCGGCCCCCGAGGCTAGCCAAGATCGCGGCCGTGACCACGGGATGCCGGGCGCCGCCCGGCGGTGCGAATTGATCGGTGATGAGCACGCCCGGGCGGTAGATCACCGCCGGTCGGCCGTTCTCCCGTGCCCACTCGTGCACCGCCATCTCGGCGTCGTGCTTGGATTCCTCGTACGCGTTCTCGAAGCCGTAGGACGGGTCGAGGTCGGCCTCCCTGATCAGACCCGTGCGGCGCCTGCCGGCGACGAACGCGGTGCTGACGTGGTGCAGCATCGAAGATCCGCCGGATGCAAGCTCGAGCACGGCGCGGGTGCCGGCGACGTTGACCGGCCGCACCCGCTCGGCGGGCCCGGTCAAGTCGGTCAACGCGGCCAGGTGCCAGATCTCGATCAGCTTCGGCGCCAGCGCCCGGAACTGCCAATGCGGTAGGCCGAGCCTCGGCTTGGTCAGGTCCGTGAGCAGGATGGTCAGGTCGTTCGCCGCCTCCGAACGCTTCCCGCTGGCCCGGAAGTGGCGCGCGATCCTGTCTCGCGCCGGGGGGGTACCGGCGTGGGCCAGGACCACGACCTGGTGGCCTCGCTCCATCAGCAGCGGCAGCAGTCGCAACCCCAGAAATCCCGTGGCACCGGTGATGGCGATGGTCATGTGTCGATCACCCTGAGCCGACCCTCGCTCTCGCTCACCGTGACATGGTGGACGTCGTCCGGCCGGTCGACATCCCACGCGGAACGCAGGTCGGGCGCAACCACGACCCGGAACGGGTGGATCCGCCTCTTCCGGCAGACGTGCGAGATCACCGCCAGGCGGGTCATGTGGTCTGTGGCCCGGTCTCCCTCGGGCAGCCCGAACGCCACTCCAATCCACCCGGGGACCGCGGCCAGGCGGACCAGGTCATCGGTCATGACCGTGGTGGCGTCGCCATCGGCCCGCCCCACGGACAACCCCTCGACGAAGGCGTGGTCTCGCAGGAACGCTCGCCGCTGGCGCGGCGTCGCCTGGGCCAGGGGGCCCATCGACACAAGGATCTCGACCAGACGCATGGCGAGCACGAGCCGGTCGTCCCGGTACACCTGGATATCGAACGCAGGCAGGTGCTTCCCCACGCCGTCGTACCCGGCGAACCGCGCCTCCACCCGCAGCTCGCCCTCGTCCGGCAGTGGCTCGAAGAAGCTCAGTGTTGGGATCCGGTGGGGCGCGGCGAGGTGATCCCGGGGGACCTCATCGTCCCACTGCCAGAGGCGTGTATGTGGCACGACGTGGATGATCCCGTCCAGGAGCCCCTGATGGAGATGGCCTCGGGGCACGGAGCCCCCGCCCGCGTCCAGCAGCCCGGTGGACCCCGTTGACCCCATTCGGAGCTGGGTGAGGTACTGGAAAGCCGGACCATGGAACATCTCGGCCGACTCATAGACGTCGGGGTAGGGCTCCGCGTCGGTCAAGGGCGGGAAAGGCTCAGGCAGGGGCGGCCGCGGACCTACATGGACCGTCGCCGTGGCGACCTGCTCGAACCGGGACAGCGCGCCCGCATTCCGCCAGGCCTGAAGGGAGACGGCAACGGTATTTCCGGCGCGCTTAGCGTTGGTCCGCAGCCGGATCGAGCTCGGAACCGTCAACCACCGTCGCAGCTGGACGTCGGTCAGGGCCACGGCATCCTTCCCGGTCAGCTGGCTGGCGGCCCCGACGAGCAGGTCGACCGTCGACATCATCGGCACTGTCGGGACCAGCCAACCGGGCCGGTGGTCGCCGAGCCAGATGTCCTGCGCCGGGTCCAAAGTGTGTTCGACGATGGCGGGCGTCGTGTCCTCACTGGAGACGACCCGGATGCCCAGCTCACGCACGTGATAGATCCGCAGCCCGTCGACCCAGAGCCAGGCCTCCGCCCGCACGAAGTCGGCGCCCACCTCGAGGATCTCGGCCTCGATCGTGACCATGCCGTCGGTGGGCAGCACCTGGCCGCGGAACTTCCAGGCCGCTCGCCCCAGCATCATCGGCTCGAACATCGGGTCCTTTACCCCCGCACCCAGACCCGATTCGATGCAGAAGAACTGCAGAAGCTGGCACACCGCGTCGAGGCCGAGCGAGCCCGGCTGCACCGGGTCGCCGTGGAAATGCGCCTTGAAGTACCAGTCAGCGGGGTCGATGTCCCGTTCGGCGCGGAGCCGGCCCAGCCCGGCGGCCCCCCCCTGCGGCCAAAACCCGGTGATCCGGTCCAACATGAGCAGCATCGGGCCGGGCAGCCGCAACGGCCCGCCGGAATAGCGGGTCGGGCGGTCCCGCAGCTGCACCCTCATCTCGCTCGGTGCGAGGAGCTGGGCTCGCTCGGCGTCGGACGTCGGCAGACCCACTTGGGCGGCCAGGGCGACCTGGGGGAAGAATCCGAACCCCGCGGTACCGGTCATGATCGGCACACCGTCGGCGCGGCACTCGATGGCGAACGACTGGAGCACGCTCCCGCCGAAGCGGGAAGAGCTTCGCAGCTCCACCCGGGTGGCCAGGGTTCGCGCCTCCGGCCGCACGTGGCCGACGAACTGGAAATCGCCGTCCAGGTTGCGGTACACGACATCATCCGGGCCGGCCGCGATCAAACGGGTCGCCAGCAGGCCACACGGCTGCAGCGCCACCTCCAGCAGGGCGGTGATCGGCATCGACGGGCTGACGCCTGCGTCGAAGAACCAGGCCTCCCGCGGGACGTCGTACTCAACCGTCAACGACGCGTCGCTGCGGACCTCCCGCCTCGACCAGTCCGCCTCGGTGATCCGACTGATGAAGAGGTACGGCGGGCCGGGCAAGCGAGGGTAGCGGCGTGTCTGGTCGAGCTCGGCGGCCACGGTCTCCCCCACCGCGTCCGCCCAGCCACCCCAGGCCGTAGCCAGCATCGCCCGGTAGCCGAACTGGAAGCCGTCAACCGTCACTGCTCGCGGATCTTCGACGTGCCCCACCAGCCCGCCGAGTGACCGTAACGGCACGACGTCGCCGGTGCGCTGCACCGCGGGCGGCCCCAGGACGCTCCAGTGGTCGAGAGGGGCATCGGGCACGAGGCACAGGCCCAGACGCCGGGCGTGAAACGCCTTCACCCCGTCGACGGTGCACAGCACGTCCGCGTAGAGGGTGGGCCTCGGACCGGCCGAGAAACCCGACACGAACACCTCGTAGGTGAGGATCTTCGAGGACGGCGTGACCTGGCCGCGGAAGCGCAGGAGGATGGGCTCATCTGGCGCGGGCTCGAACCGCCACCCGTCCCGATCGATGGTGCAGCCCACGGAGGCGATGTAGAAGGCCATCGCCTGCAAGGAGGCCTCGAGCATGAGGGTGCCCGGCATGCACGGGTCGTTGTGGAAGTGACTGGCGAAGAACCAGTCGTCGGGCCTGACCGCGTAGGAGGCGCACAGGTAGCCGCGACCCCAAGGCCCGCCGCCCGGATCGAGGTCGCTCACGTCGTCCAGCAGTCGCAGCCGTCCCGATCCTATCCGGGGGGTGCGGAGGTGGGCCCCGGTTGCCCGCCACTGCTCGCCGAAGCATTCCGCGGGCCGGCCGGAGGCGAAGGCCAGCACCGCCGCGGCATCGAAGTGGCGCCTGCCGCAGAGAAGCGGCGGCGACTCGACCGGGCCGTCGTCCCGGCACGGTTCGGCCGCCGGATCCCAGATCACGCCGCCGGTCGCAGCCAACTCGGCGTCGGTGAAGTAGCCGGCCTGTCCGGCCCGTAGGGCGAGCTTCGGCTCTCCGGCTACCGAGCACTCGGAATGGAAGCTGAACAGCCGGACCCCGTTGTGGTCCTGGTGGCCGTCGATCCCGATCGTGTAGTCCAGCGTGTCGCCCGGCCGGGGAAGGCCGCCGTGGAAGGTGAGGTGGCTGTCCAGCAGCCGAAACACCCGCTCGTCGGCGTTGACCAGGTCGGCGCCGAGCCAGCTGGTCAGCATCAGGTCGGCCTGACCCGCTTCCATGACGAGCCCGGCCGACATCCGGCCGCACGGATCCAGGTACCACCCGTCGAGCCGCACATCGGTCTGGGTGCGGATCGTGCCGGTCCCCATCGACGCCGGCACGGCATCGATTGCGATGACCCGATCCACCAACAGCAATGGCGGCTCCGGGAGCCGGGTCTGCCTGCGGAGGCCGTCCTGGGCGGCGAACTGGGGGCCGAAGAGCTGCGATATGACGCCTCTGGAATGGATCAGCAGCTGCTCGCGATCGAACTTCGGACCCGCAGGCAGTTTCTCGCCGGCCGGCACCGACGCCTCCAGCGGTGCCGGCCCTTCCGGGCCGGGTGGCGGCCGGCGCAGCAAGGTTGCCTGAACCCGGGCGTGAAGCTGCAGGAACTGGCGATGCACCTCGGTCTGGCGGGCCAGAAAGTCACGGTGCCGGTCGGCGACGCTCGAGACGATCGTTTCGAAAGGTTCAGCACGGGCCGGCGCGACGGGGTTTGCCGCCGGCCGATGGTCAGGAGACGGCCCCTGAGGTGGGGGCAGCTCAGCTGACGCGGCGGGCGGCGCCGAAGCTTGTGGCACCGGGTTGGGTGGCCCGTCGAGCCTTGGCTCCCCACCGTTCGTCAGCGCCGGCGCCAGCTGCGGAGCACGCGGCATCGCGTCGCGTCCCTGGAGTCCGGGTCCGGACGGATCGGGGGGCATACCGGCCACGATTTCGGACACGGGAGTCAGGTGCCCGGGCACGTCGACGTATCGGCCGCGTGTCGGCATGGATTCCGGCGGTATCCCCGGTCGCAAATGCTCAGGCGGATCCGCGTCGGCTCCGCGCCCCGGGCGGTCGCGACTGCGTCGGCCCTGCGCATCCCTCGACGCTCCTCCTGGGGGGAGGGCGAGGCGGTCACCGGGGCCGCCGGATCAGAGTCACCCCCAGCAATGCGACGATCGCGGTACCGCCGGGGTCGAGCAGAGCGACATCACAGTCGGCCGCATCTGCGCGGACCCTTCCGCCCCGCACCACACACCGCACCGGGCCGGCCACAAGACCGTCCCGGTATAGGCGGCATTCGGCCACCGCCATCGGCAGCGACGCTCCGCCTAGCACCCCCGAAACCCAGAGCACTGCGAGTTGCAGGGCGCCGTCGACGGCCGCCGGGTCCAGGTGGCAGCCTTCTCCGGACCACCCGAGGTCGGCCGCACCCACGACCGTCCCTGCGGCGCCTTCCGTAGACACCCCGTCCACCGTCCTGACCGCCCGGAACCTCGGCCCGTGGAACAGCACGTGCCCGTCGTAGTCCGGACTCACCGGGGTCAGGTCGGGCGGGCTCGACCATTGGAGGTCGTTGTCGTTCGCCGACGACACCGTGGCCCGGTAGTGCGGAAGGGGACTGCCGTCCCCGTACAGCTCCAGCGTGAGCAGGTCGGCGCCGGTGAGCACCGGTCGGATGCCCCGCATTTCCAAGGAATGGCCGCCCTCGGCCAAGCCCGGCAAATCGACCCGGCGGAGGACCCGCAGGTGCCGCACCACCGGTTTCGGCTCGTTCGGGCACCATTGCCGCGCCGCCCCGATGAACCAGTCGAGCACCAATGCCACAGGAAGCACGGGGACTCCGGCGGGAGCGTGATCGGCCAGCTCGGGGTGGGTTCGTTCGCTCAACTGCACTGTCATCGACAGTCCGGTTGCCGCCGCGAGCAGCACCGGCACCGGCCCTGGTCCCGCCTCCAGCTCGGTGCAAAACGCGTCCGCGCCGGCAGCCAAAGGGATGACCGGTACACCGGCACCGCGGAGGAACGACGCCAGGGAATCGGTCACCATCCCGCCCGCCCACGGGCCCCAGAGCAGGGAGCGGACGAGGCAGCCGGGTCGGCGCAACGCCTCCGCGATCAGCACCTGGTTCATCGTCTCATTGGCCATGGCATAGTCGCATTGGCCGGCGTTGCCGAAGCGGGCGACGATCGACCCGAACCCCACGATCAACCGCAGCGGGTCGGTCACCGTCGCCTCGAGCAGCGCCTGCAGCCCGGTGACCTTGGTGCCGAACACCGCGTCGAACTGGGCGTCCGTCTTGTCGGCGATGCGTCTGTCGGCGAGGACACCGGCGCCGTGCACGATCCCGTCGATCGGGCCCAAGTCTCGGCGGACGACGTCCAAGGCGGCCTCGAGGGCGGCTCGGTCGGTGACGTCGACCTCGAGGTAGCGAGCCTCGACGCCGAGGTCATTCAGGTCGGCCATGGTTCGCCGCACCTCTCGGCCGGCGAGGACGGCATGCGCCTGCGCTTTCGCCTCGATCTGGGCGATGCCGGGTCGGGCCAGGAGTCGCAGCAGTGCGGCTTCGTCGGTCGCGCCGGCCACGTCGTCGGATTCGGGGACCAGGCTCGTACGGCCGAGAAGCACCAGCCGCGGCCGGACCCGTTCGGCGAGCGCCCGAACGGCGGCGGCGGTTATCCCACGAGCCCCACCGGTGACCACCAGCACGCCATTCTCGGCGAGCACCGGCTCAGCCGGCATCGCCGGAGAATCCTCGTCTTCCAAGGTGATCCGGGTGCCGTTGGCGGCGAGACCCACGTCCAAGGTCGTTCCGCCGGTCTGCAGCTCGGTGATGATCGCGTGGGCCACCGCGGTGACATCGCGATCGCCGCGCTCGCAGTCGATCGCCTTCACCGCCGCGCCGGGCCACTCGCGGACCGCCGTGCGAGCAAGCGCCGCCAGCCCGCCCAGCCAGGCCCGGTCGGCGTCGATGCCGCCCAGCCCGAAGTCGCCGCCGGTGTCCTGGACGGTGACGAACAGGCCACCGTCGCTTTCCATGCCGGAGGCGACCGCCCGAGCCGACCGGAAGGCGCGGCGCTGGAGGGCCACCGCGTCCTCGGGGCATCCCACTTCGCCGAAGCCCTCGAGCAGGATCACGTTGCGGGCGTCAGGAGGCATCTCGGAAACGACGACGGCGCCGATGCCCTGGTCCCGGAGGCGCTCGGCGAGAGCGCCGGACACCCCGCCTCCGTCGTCGGTGATCGTCACCATGCCTGTGCCAAATCCCGGCAGAGGAGATCCGGGTGGTGGCGACGCAACCGTCCGCACCACTCGGCGTGTCATCACCATGTCGGGCGTCGCGCCTGATCCGTTGGCTCGTCCGGTAGCGAAGGCCCGGCGGTCAAGCAATTCTCCGGCGCGGCTGGGCCACGCCGCGTCCCGTTCCCCTTCTTTGTTGAGCGGTTGCACAGCCGGACCGGCACCGTTCACGGGCGGCTGACCACGCCTGATCACAGCCGCGTGCGGAGCGGTCGCCGACAGCCCCGGTGCGGTGGCGGACATCAGCACATCGCGGAGCCGATCCGAGATCTCACCGACGGTGCGGAGCTTTACCAGCTCGATCGCCCCTTCTGAGCCGACATCGATCAAATGCTCCAGATCGGGGAGCTCGTCACGGATCGCGGCCAGGATCTCCACCCGCTTGATCGAGTCGATTCCCAGGTCCGTCTCGAGATCCATTTCGGGTCCGAGCACTTCCAGCGGATATCCCGTCTTGTCCGCAACGATCGACAGCACCATGGCCACCACGTCGGTCGCCGAGGCGGGCACCACGAGCTCTCCGACGGCTACGGCCTTGGGTGCGGCGGCCCCGCCCACGTCGGAACCCGGTACCGGTGCCGGAGATGTCGGCGCCGGAGTCCAGCCGTTGGCGGTGACGGCCGAGGAGGAGCGAAGGTCGGCGGCCGGCGACCTCGATGCCTCGATGGCTCCCGGGTAGCTTCCAGCCAAGCCGGCGAGCGACGTCTCCGCCATCTTCAGGAACGCGACATGCCCGTCGGCCATCGCCCGCTGGTAGACCTCGTGCGCCTGTGCGACCTGGCGATGCAACTCCTCGATAGTCCTTAGCCAGTCACCGTCGGGAATCGACCGCTCGGGCCCCTGTCCGTTGCCGCCGACGGCGGAGGGCTCCCCGGGCGCCGCCTCCAGAGCGGAACGCGCCGATTCGAGTTGGAGGTCGAGCGCGGGCGCCGCCTCCGGAGCGGAACGCGCCGATTCGAGTGGGACGCCGAGAGCGGGGGGCGGGGTCATGCGAGCGGGCGACGGCTCCCGGGCGGCGATCGGCGAGGCGGGGGGGGAGGTCATGGCGGCCGAGGGCTCGATGGTCGCAGGTGGCCTTGCGGGGAAGATCGCCGGGGAGGAGCGCGGCTCGAGATTGGCGGGCGGTAGCGCGGCCGCACCGCCAGGGGGCGGATAGGCACGACCGTGGACACCGCCGCCGATCCTGATGGGCACGAGCGGCTTCGGCTTGGGCCGAGCGGGCTCGGGCTCGTCCCACAGCGCGCCGAAGTCCAAGGGCACGCCGAGCACGGCCAGCTGCCCCAACGCCTGCTGCAACCGGGTCAGGCCGTTTGTCCCCCGGCGGTCGAGCGCCACCGCGCTGTGCTCGGCACCGGCCAGGATCCGGTCGACCATCCCGGTCAGCACCGATCCTGCGCCCACCTCGACGAACGTGCGGATACCCGCGCCGTGCATCGCCTCGATCGCATCCGCGAACCGCACCGGCGAAGCAACCTGCGCCGCAAGGCGGTCGCGGATGGCGTCGGGCTCGACCGGGTACGGGACGGCGTCGATGTTCCCGAACACGTCTATCTGAGGTGACGACACGCCGAGCCCGGCGAGGTAGTGCCGCAACGGCGTCACCGCGGCGGCGACGATCGGGCTGTGGAAGGCGGTGGCGGTGTTCAGGTGGCGGACGGCCAGCCCCCGGGCGGTGAGGATCGCCTGCGCCGACGTGATTCCCGCCACGGTGCCGGACAGGACGACCTCCGCCGGACCGTTGTAATTGGCGAACCACACCTCGTTCATCCCGGCCAGGTCGATCTGCGACGGGGCGGCGAGCACTGCCAGCATCGCCCCCTCGACGCCGCCCGCGGCCTCCCCGACCAGCTCACCCCTCCGGCGGGCCAGGCGGAGCAGGGTGCGCTGGTCGAAGACGCCGGCTGCGTGCAGGGCGACGAGCTCGCCCAGGCTGTGCCCGGCCACCGCGTCCGGTCGTACGCCGAGCAGGCGCAAGATGTTGAGCATCACCAAGCTGGTCGCGGCGAGGGCGGGCGGCGCCCATTCGGCCCTCGTCAGCCTCCGCTCCTGCTCCTCCCGTTCGGGGACGGTGAAGACCGGCGGCGGGAACACCATCGCCGCCAGGCCCGCGACGTCGACGGCCGCCACGTCCCAGGTGGTCTGTGCAGCCGCCAGGTGCAGCGCCAGGTCGGTTCCCATGCCGACGTACTGCGACCCCTGGCCCGGAAAAAGAAACCCGACCATGCCGGGCGTCGCCGGGCCGACGGCCAGGTGGGTGCCGTCGGGCGTGCTGACGGACCGGTCTCCCAATCCGATCGCGCGGTCGAGCTTGGCGCCCAGGTCGGACATCGACGAGGCGACCATCGCCAGCCGGGCCGGCTCGGTCGGGTCGAAGTCGGCCTGGCTGCGCCGGGCCAGCTCGGCGAGGTCATCGCCGGCCAGCCGGGTCCTCAGTTCCTCGGGCGACCGGCCGCTGGCCAGCAGCAGCTCGGTGGGAACGGCCCGGTGGCGCCGGGCCTGCTGTTCGCCGGCGTACTCCTCGATGGTCACGTGGAAGTTGGTGCCGCCGAAGCCGAAGCTGGAGACAGCCGCCCGGCGAGGATGGTCCGGTGAGGCTACCCAGGGCCGGGTCGTGGTGTTGAGATACAGCGGGCTGGCGGCCAAGTCGAGCTGGGGATCGGGCCGCTCGACCTTGATCGTCGGCGGCAACACCCGATGCTGGACGGCGAGCACCGCTTTGAGCAACCCCGCGGCCCCGGCGGCGCACTTGGTGTGCCCGATCTGCGACTTCACCGAGCCGAGGGCGCACCACTGCCGGCCCTGCCGCCCGGTGGCGTCGAAGACTTGGCGGAGGGCCTCGAACTCGGCCGCGTCGCCGGCCACAGTGCCGGTGCCGTGGGCCTCGACCAGCTGCACCGTCTCGGGCCCGTACCCCGCACCGGCGTAGGCCTGGCGCAGGGCCCGGGCCTGACCCGCGGCCACCGGGGCGTAGATCGCGCCGCCCCGTCCGTCCGACGATGACCCCAGGCCCCGGATCACGGCGTGGACGCGCATCCCGGCGGCCTCGGCGTCGGCCAGCCGGGCCAGGGCGAACATGGCCAAGCCCTCCCCCAGCATCGTCCCGTCGGCGTCGGCGGAGAACGGGCGGCAGTCCCCGCTGAACGACAACGCAGGGGTCTTGGAGAAACACAGGTAGACGAGTGGCTCGTTGGCGGCGTCGACGCCTCCGGTGAGGACGAGGTCGGCACGACCCAAGCTGAGCTCGTCGATGCCCATCGCAAGTGCGGCCAGGGAGCTGGCGCAGGCCGCGTCCACGGTGCAATTGGTGCCCCGCAGGTCGAGCCGGTTGGCGATCCGCCCCGCGATCACGTTGCTGAGGAGGCCGGGGAAGCTCGACTCCTGCCACGGCTGGTAGTGCTCGAGAATGGCATCGCAGGCCGCGGTCACCTGCGACTCGGGCCAGCCCAGTCGGCGCAGGGCGGCGCGCCAGACGGGGTGTTCCAGGCGGTTGGCCATGTGAGCGGCCAGAGGCAGCTGCGATGCACCGAGGATCACGCTCACCCGCTCGCGATCCAGGCCGCCCAGGTCGCCGATGTCGGCGAGGGTTGCCTCGGCCACAAGCAGTGCCAACATCTGGGTCGAATCGGTGGCGGCTGCGGCCTTGGGCGTGATCCCGTAGGCGGGCGGGTCGAAATCGACCTCCGGCAGGAACGCTCCCCGGCGGGAATAGGTCCGGTCCGGTGCGAAGGGGTCGGCGTCGTAGTGGTCGTCGATCAGCCAACGCCCCTCGGGCACGTCGGTGATCAAATCCTGGCCCTCGATCAGGCACCGCCAGAAAGACGCCACATCGGTTGCGCCCGGCATGAGCGCACCCATCCCGACAATGGCGATCGGCACCTGGCGCGATGGTGACATGAGCGCTCCTAGGCGAGTGGTCGGGGGTTGAACGCGAACGCCTCCGGCGGTACGGGCACGCCGAACGTTCGCAGCTGGTGGGCCCGCGTGATCACGGCCGCGCCTTCCAGCAGGTTGCGAGCGATTTGCGCGACCCCGCGGCCCGCCGGATCGGCCAGGAAACTCCCGGCGGCCCACCGGTTGAAGGCTCCCAGCGCCGGTCCGGCCCAGAGTTGGTAGTCGGTCCGTCGCTCCGTCCGCCCCTCGATCGCCCACTGGCTCGACATCCCGAGGTACCACCGGAACACCAGCGCCATCCGGTGCTTCGGGTCCGCCGCCGCCCGGTCGAGCTCCACCGGCTGGCGGTGCCGCCAGAACTCTTGCGTCCAGGCCCACACGTCGTCGACGGTGGCGCCGAGGACCTCCCTCTCGAGGAGCTCCAATGACGACGCCGGGATCGCCTCCAGGGCCGGGTAGGCACGGTAGGCGTCGTAGAGCCGAGCGGCCCGGGATGCGAAGAGGGTGCCCCGGCGGAGCACCTGCACCCGAACTCCCATCTCGAACATGTCGGCGGCGGGGGCCATGGCCACGTCGGCCAGGTCGGCCTGCGCCAGCATGGCCTTGGCATCGGCGGACACGCCCGCCTCCACCGCCGTCTGGTTGACAGAGCCGATGAGCACGTAGGCGGCGCCGAGGGCGAAGGCGGCGGCCACGCCGGCTGGGCATCCCAATCCGCCGCCGGCGCCGATCCGAGGTGGCTCCGCATACCCGAACCTCAGGGCGAGCTCGTCGCGGAGGGCGGTCATCACCGGGAGGAGGACAGCCAGCGGCCGGTTGTCGGTGTGACCCCCGCTGTCGGACTCCACGGTGACATCGGTGGCCACGGGCACGGTCGCGGCCAAGTCGGCCTCCGCCGGCGAGATCTGTCCCCGCTGCAGCAGCAGGTTCAGCACCGATGACGGGGCGGGCGACAAGAACTTCGACGCGACCTCGGGCCGGGAGACCTTGGCGAACAGAGCCCGCGGGCGGGTGACGTTCCCGGCCCCATCCCGGCATATCCCAGTGACGGCACAGCGGACGATGGCCGGGCTCAGCTCCACGTAGGCGGAGGCCGAGATCCGGGGCACGCCCCCCGCCAGCAGGATGTCGGCCACTCGTTCCTCGATGAGGGGTTCGCCCGGCGAGGAGATGAGGTTCACGCCCCAGTTCGACCGCCCCGCCAGCTCCCGGGATAGCCGCTCGACCGCGGCCTCGACCCTTTCCGGCGAGAGGCCGGCCGCGCCGAAGAAACCGAGCATCTCCGCCTTCGCCATGGCCACCACCAGCTCGACGGTCGCGATCCCGTTCGCCATCTCACCGGCGACGTAAGGAAAGCGAACCCCGTGTGCCTCGGTGAAGCGCCGATCGCCCAACCACTCGGGATAGGTCGGCGGCACGGTACCCACCACCTCGTAGCCGTCCGTTGCCAGCGAGCCGCCGAGACCGAGGCCTCGCGCTCCCCCGGGGCCGGAGAGCACGTGCACCGGTTCGCGGAACCGGTGGGCCAGGGCGGTGATGGCGGTCGGGCGGAACGCGGGCGGCACCGCTCCGGCTCGCCAACAGGGAGCAGCCAGCGCCGCTTCCGCCGGGGCCAAACTCATCGGAGACCCGAGTTCACGTCAGACAGACGTAGCCCAGTCGGTATCGGTGTCGCAACGCCGGCTCGCCCGCCCGCTGGCCACACTACGTCACGTCTCCTGTCGCGGAGAAGAACCTGGCGGCCTGCTCGGCGGTCGAGGCGGTCACGGCCTCCTCCATGGCCCGGGCCAGAACGCTCAGGACCGCGGTGGCCGTGATCGGTCGAATCTTCTGAAGCGCGTCCGTGATCGCCGGCAGCCGCTCGGCGGGGAAGCCGGCAGCCGCGAACCGCTCCCAGACGTGGGTCTCGAACAGCCTCACCATGCGGCGAGCGACCAGCCCCAGGTCGGCGGTGAGCTGCGCACTCTCGTCGATGGCAGCTGCCAGCGGAACGCCCCAGGAGACGAGTTCGGCCCCCACTCGCAGCAGATTGGGACTCGGTGTGAGATACCTCTCGCCATCAGGCACAAGGAGGCCCGCGGCGACGGCGCGACCGAGCAGATCCGGGTCGGCGGCGATCTCGGGAAACATGGCGACCAGTTCGTCGCGGCTGACGACCTCGGCGATCTCGTCGCTCCAGGGAGCGGAGAGGGCCTCCCCGAACCCGAGCACCTCGGTCAGGCTCTGACCCTCGTCCCATCCCCTCAGCAGGTCGCGGATCGCGGCCAGCGAGAATCCCCGTTGCTGGAGCCGGGAGATGTAAGCGATCCGAACCAGATGATCGTTGCCGTAGTGGCCCACCCGGCCGACCATCTGGGGTGGGGGCAGCAGACCCCTCGTCTGGTGGGCGCGGACGTTGCGAGTCGTCGTCCCTGCTCGGCGCGCCAATTCGTCTATCGTCATCGTCTCGCCGACGGGCAGGCCAGGCACCCCGCCAGAATCCTCGTGCCCCAAGGGCTCGAGCCTACGAGTTCCGTCCGCCAGTCGAAAGCGGCTCCCGGCCCGTGCGCGGTCGATGCCCCGCCCGGGAGTGTTCAGGAGCAGGCCGAGGCCGGGCGAGAAGACGCCGCTTGCGGCGGAGCCATCCGATCCTTGGCCACCAGAGCGCGATTGGCGCGGGGATCTTGGCGTTTGCTGCGGTGGGAGTCGACGGAGTGGCCGTGGCGTACGCACGAGGTTCATCCCGGTGGGTTGCCGTGCCGGCGGCAGCGATGCTCATATCCCTCCCCCACGAAAATCCAGCACGACCTTATCCACCGTCTGTACTTCAGTCGCAACGCAGTCGCCCAGGACGCGATGATGGCAATTACCTGGTTGCTGGAGCCCTTGTTGAGCCCATTGGCCCGCCGGCCGCTCCACCTCCTCCACCACGAGGCTTCGGGAACCGAGCGCGATGTCGAGGAGATCCTCATCACCAACGGGCGCCGATGGGGACCCCTTCGGGTGCTGATGATGGTGGACTCTGTGGCCGTGTTCGTGTCTTCGCCGCCGGAGCCGACACCGCTTGATCGAAGCCGTCCGGGCGATGATCGCGCAGATCGGTGAGCTGCCGCACTGCCGGCACAAGATCGCGGCGAGCCTCAAACTGGCGTTCCCAATCCCCGGTGATCGCGTTGGCGATCTGGTACTCGTTCCTGTGGTGAGCGTCCTTCAGGTCGTCGACTCGTCGAGGGTGACCGGTCCGCTGGCGACGTCGTGACGTTCTCGCCGTGGTGTGGCTCGGCCCGAACTTCCTACGCGTCGCGTGCCTGCATGGGATCAGCTCGAACATGCACTACTTCGGCGACATCGAGGACGACAACGTGGTTCAGCAGACCCAGGTGCTGAATCCATGGTGGTTGTTTCCGGCACAGCTTTTCTGCATGGACTTCGGCAGTACGCATGCCATCCACCACTTCGTATCCTGTGGCGGCGAACGCTACCTACTGACACGGCGCCTCCGATCGTTCCTCCCGTCTCGCCGAGGGGTCGCGGGTGATTCCTCAATTATTCGAGCCTCGCAACAAGACGATCTGGGGTTACTGCGGAGCGCGGTCGCATTATGCAAGAGGGCATTCATGTTGCGATCCGATCGCGCGCAGAGCGGCCGATTCGCTTGCAGCATTGAGCGGACCAGGCCCAAACAAATCCCGCCGGGTCGGAGAAGGCTCCGACTTGCGCCGGGTCAGCGCCGCTCAGCGAGCACCGACGGCACGTGAGAAGCCGTGCAACGATGCCAGCATCGTGACGAGCAGGAAGCCCAGCGCCACGACGAAGGCTCGGGCGACCGGCGCCACCGAGAAGGGCCCCGTGATCAGAACCCGGCTTGCCTCAACCATGTAGTGATACGGGTTCCATATCGAGACCGCGTGAAACCATCCCGGCAGGAGGGACTCCGGAGCAAACAGAGTCGAGAGGAACGCCAATGGAAAAGCCACGGCGACCATGGCAAGGGGGGCCTGGGGATTTCCTGAGGCAAGGGCGATGACGTAATAGAAGCCGCCATAGGCCGCCCCCCACATTGTCAGAAGGCCGAACATTGCGACGATCCCGGCCGGCCCGACGTTGGTCGCTGTGCCCTTCACGACGCCGACGACCAGCACGACCGCGCCAGCCGGGAGCACCCGAACCACGTCGAACAGCACACGACTGAGGAGAACCGCCTCCGGCCTGGCGTCGAGAAGTCGCAGGCGGTCGACGAACCCAGACTGGATATCGATCACTAGGCTCGTCGCGGCATAGCCGACGCTCGTCATGGCCGTCAGCATGATCGTCGCCGGCGTTATCCACTCCACGTAGTTCGAAGTTGGGTAGCCGGGCAATTCCGTGGCTCGGGCGAGGGTCGTACCCACGAGGACCAGGATGGTGAGCGGAATGACGGTTGGTACGACATAGGCCATCATCGGGTTGCGGGCACCCTCGCGCAGGTTGCGCACGAGAAGAAGTCGGAGTTGGCCGAGATAGCTCATCCGGAGCTCACGGGCTCGGTGTCTGGCTCTTGCCGGCTGGCAGCCCGAGCGTCGACCTCGCCCGCGTCACGCAAGGATTCGATCTCCACACCGGTCAGTTTCACGAAGGCGTCCTCCAAGCTCGGGACGCACACACTCAGCTGCTCCATGGCGACTCCCACCTCGACGAGATAGGAGATCGTCGTAAGGAGGACCCCGGAGCCTCCGTCGAGACGGACCTGAAGCCAGCTATCGCCAACGGAACTGCATATGCCGTCATCCATCGCCGCCCGAACGCGAATAGCGGTGGCGGGGTCTGCCCGCATCCGGATCGTCATCGCCCCTCCGAACTGCGCCTTCAGCTCATCAGGACGGCCGATGGCCGCGATCCGCCCTTGATGCACGATCGCAATTCGATCGGCAAGGTCGTCGGCCTCCTCGAGGTTCTGCGTGGTGAGGAACACCGTTGAGCCTTGGTCCCTGAGCTCGCGGACGACCCCCCAGAATGCTCGTCGGGCCTGGGGATCTAGACCATTGGTCGGCTCGTCGAGGAAGAGCAAAGCCGGCCGCCGAACCATGGCCATAGCGACGTCGAGGCGGCGGCGCATGCCGCCGGAGTACCTGGCGGCGGTGCGGTTGGCGGCGGCCGTCAGACCAAAGATCTCGAGGAGCTCGTTCGCCCGCTGCTGCGACCCGACCTTGCCCAGGCCACTCAGCCGGCCGGCGAGGATCAGGTGCTCCCGTCCTGTCATGTCCTTGTCGAGGGCCGCATCCTGGAGCACAGCGCCGAGCACCCGACGGGTCGCCGCGGGGTCGGAACGAACGTCGAAGCCGCCCACAAGTGCCGTTCCCGACGTCGGCCGCAACAGCGTGGTCAGAATGCGGACGGTGGTCGACTTGCCGGCGCCGTTGCGTCCGAGGTACCCGAAGATCTCGCCTTCCTCGACGCAGAAACTCACGCCGGCGAGGGCCTCCACGTTTCGCCGCTCGTATCGTTTGTAGAGGTTTCGTACCTCGACGGCGAGCGTCATGCGCCGTACCAGATCCCGCCAACTCTCGCCACTCGTATCAATTCCGTCGCGTCAGGCGGGCCATGAGCCACTCCAACTCGAGCGGAGGTGCGTCTGAAGGATTGACGCCCGGCGCGCCGCATCGTGCTTCGGTCGTCGTAGCGGTGGTGGAAGCCAAAGGGATGGCCCCGCGCAAGCGTTCGGCGGCAAGCGTCCAGCGGACACGGTGTCGGCGGGGCCTCAGCAACGAGTTCCAGCAGGACTGGGTATCGCAGCTCGACACTTTTCACCTTGGCGTCGATCCCCGACTTGATGCGGGTAGGTGTCGTGGGCAGTGCACACCCCACTGGGCTGGATGTGGTGGACGAGGTCAACATGAGCAGGGCGGCGAGCTCCACGGTCGTCAGGTTGAGGTGAGCATTCAGTTTGGCCACGTACCGTATCGGCAGCCGGATACTCCGTGTGTCATCCGCACCTCGGTGACGTCGGCCACCGTGGCAAGTGTCAGCACGGGTTTGCGGCAGGTCGAGATCGCTGACGGCTAGCTCACCCGTCCCCGGCGATCGGCAAGCTTGTCCTCGGACCGCCGCGCGACGGACGAGTGCGCGACCACACGAAATCCCGCGTTCGGTGATCAGGGCGCCTCTCCTTGCCGAGAAGAACCTCGCCGTCTGCTCGGCGCTGGAGGCCGTCACCGCCTCCTCCAGCACCCGAGCGAGGACACTGAGCACTGCGGTGGCCGTCAAGGGTCGGACCTTCCGTAGCGCCTCCGTCAGCCCTGGAAGCCGCTCAGCGAGGAAGCCATCGGCGGCGAAGTGCTCCCAGACATGTGTCTCGAACAGCTTCACCATGCGGCGGGCGACCACGCGAAGGTCCGCGGTTCGCTGCGCGCTCTCGGCGATGGCGGCTGCCATTGGAATGCCCCACGACCTTGGAACATTTCGTCGGGGCAACCGGCGGTTCGCCGCCTGATGGGTAGCAGTTCGCCCACGGCGTGCACACGTCCGCCGACCTGGACCGAGCCCGGTTCCGCTTCAGGAGGGCAGTACCGGCACCGCGATCGTGGTGAGGATCAAGTCGTCCCGGGCGAGCCAGCGCCCGGCGAAGCTGCGTACCTCCCTATCGCGGACTTTGGGCCCGGGGACGAGGAGACGGGCGGAGAAGGTCCTCGAGCCGGGGTCGATCATGATCGTCGCCTGCTCGAAGGCCAGCCACCGTCCGGTCATCGGGAACCACGCCTTGTACACCGTCTCCTTGGCGCAGAAGAGCAGCCGGTCCCAGGCGGGGCCGTCAGGTCGAGCTCGTACCAGCTCCCGGAGGTGCTCGATCTCCTCCGGCAGGGCGATGAGCTTCAGTACGCCGTCGGGGAGGGGACGATCGGGCTCTGCATCGATTCCCAACGTCAGCAGCTCGCCTGCGCTCCCGGCCGCGGCCGCGCAGTACCCGTCGCAATGCGTGATGCTGCCGACGACACCGAGCGGCCATTTGGGTGCGCCCCGCTCGCCCTGAAGGATCGGAGCGGGCGCGAACCCCAGGTCGGTCAAGGCGGCGCGAGCGCACATCCGGCCGGTGGCGAACTCCCGCCGACGTTTTTCAGCGGCCTTCCCGACCAGGGCTGCCTCTTCGTCGAAGATCACGGCCTCAGGGGCGCCGCTTCGGACCTCTGACCACGCCGCCGCGGTGGGGAGGATCTCCTCAATCATGCATCTGGATGCGTCCCCCCGACGCCGAGATCGGCTGACCAACGATCCTGTCAGCGACAGCGAGTCCCGCTCACAAGCTGCTGGCCGGGGCGGATCAGGCGGGGGCGCTGGCGCTGGCTTGCATCTCCTGGAGGAGACCCACGACCAGGTCACGCATGGAGAACACGCCGACGAGACATCCCACGTCGTCGACCACGACCAGGTGGCGGAAGCCCCGGTCGCGCATGATCTGGGCCGCCTCCCGCACCGACATCGTGGCCGGCGCGGTGAGCAGCCGCCGCGACAGGTAGTGGGCGACCTTGCGCTCGGCCCCGTCGGCGCCCTGGGCGTAGGCCCGCATCACGTCGCGGTCGGTGACGATGCCGACGGGCTTGCCCTCCACCACCACGACGGCCGAGCCGACACCCCGCTCCACCATGCTGACGGCGGCCTCCCGGAGGCTGTCGTCCTCGTCGATGGTCAGCACGGCGCGGGTGGTGAGGGGTCCGATCTCCATGCCGTCCACCGTAGCCGCCGAAAATCATGGGTTTCGTGATTGTGAACACATTCACAACCGGGAGTAGACTCGCAGGCATGACGCTCGTTCACCGGGTGCTGTACCCGTCACCGATCATGTCCCTGCAGGAGTACCTCACCCGGGGAGGTGGGACCGGGATCGAGGCGGCCCGGGACATGGCGCCGGCCGCGATCATCGAGCGGGTGCTGGCCTCCGGCCTGCGGGGTCGGGGTGGGGCCGGCTTCCCCACCGGCCGCAAGTGGGAGACGGTGGCCAACAACCACTCGCCCGACGCCCCGTCCACCGTCATCGTCAACGCGGCCGAGGGCGAGCCGGGCACGTTCAAGGACCGCACCATCCTGCGCCGCAACCCGTACGTGGTGATCGAGGGCTCGTTGATCGCGGCCCGGGCGGTGGGCGCCGACCTGGTGGTGATCGCCACCAAGCAGGCCTTCGAGGGCGAGATCGACCGGATGCGGGAGGCGATCGAGGACATCGAGGACGCGGGCTGGAACGAGGGCGTGGAGGTCGTCGTCTTCGAGGGTCCCGACGAGTACCTCTACGGCGAGGAGAGCGCGCTGCTGGAGACCATCGACGGTCGGTGGCCCTTCCCCCGCATCGTGCCCACCTTCCGCCGGGGGCTTCGGAGGGGGCCGATGCCCGACGACGCGCCCAGCGAGCCGGCCCTGGTCAACAACACCGAGACGCTGGCCAACGTGGCCCGCATCGTCGGTCGGGGGCCGGACTGGTTCCGCACCATGGGGACCAAGGAGTCACCGGGCACGATCGTGTGCACCATCACCGGCCGCACCCAGCGCCACGGCGTGGGCGAGGTGCAGATGGGCACGCCGCTGCGGGAGGTCATCGAGGCGATCGGTGGCGGGCCCCGCCCCGGGCGCACCATCAAGGCCGTCCTGGCGGGCGTGGCCAACGGGATCATCACCGCCGACGGGCTCGACACGCCGGTGACCTACGAGAGCCTGAACGCCATCGGCAGCGGCCTGGGCTCGGCTGGCTTCATCGTGTTCGACGACGAGACCGACATGACGTCGGTGGCCGCGGGCGTGGCCCGCTTCCTGGCGGTGGAGTCGTGCGGGCAGTGCTCGCCGTGCAAGTTGGACGGGATCACGCTGTCGAAGTCGCTGGCCCGCCTGGGCTCCATGGAGGCCCGCCCCCACGACTACGACGTGGTCAAGCACCGGCTGACCACGGTGGCCGACCGGTCGCGGTGCTACCTGGCCACCCAGCAGCAGATCGTGATCGGCAGCATCGTCAAGCACTTCCCGGAGGAGTTCGCGGCTCACGCCAACTTGTCGCTCCCCCCGTGCGAGCCCGAGCTCATCGCCGAGCTGGTCGACATCAACAACGGCCGGGCGATCCTCGACCAGCGTCACCTGAAGAAGCAGTGGGACTGGAGCTACAACAAGTGGGACTCCGGGACCGTGCCCGTCGAGTTCTACCAGGCGGTCCCCCCGCCGTGGCTGGCCGGCCACCACTACGAACCGGTCGTCGTCGGCGCCCCGGGGGGCAGTCGACCCGGGGGATAGTGCGCCGATCCGGCGTCGGCGACTCTTCGGCATCCGGCCGGTGTCCGTCCACGGTCTTTGGCGCTAATCGCTCGCCTGGCGACACCTACGCGCCGCCGACTCGGGCAGCCGGTGTCCCGTCCCCGTTCTTTGGCGCGAATCGCTCGCCTGGCGACTCCTCCGCGCCGCCGACGGGTCAGGCGGTGGGGCCGAAGCGTTCCACTTTGATGCGCTCGACTGCAACGCCTGCGTGGCGGAGGAGGTCGGTGGCGGCGTCGCAGTAGCCGGCCGAGCCGCACACGAAGACCTTGGCGTCGGGACCGACGGCCGCCACCGCGGGGGCCAAGTCGGCCGTGGAGATTCGACCCGGAGGACGGGGATCGCCAGGGGGCGCCACCCGGGTGTGCACCACGGTGGCGTCGGGGCCGGGGAGCTCGTCGGCGAACAGGAGGTCGTCGGGGGAGCGGACCGAGACCACCAGGCGGACGATGTCCGACTTCCCGGCCCGGCGGGCGTGGCGGAGCATGGCCATGAGGGGGACCACGCCCGACCCCCCTCCGACGAGGAGGGCGGGCGACTCCCCGTCCCACACGAAGAACTTGCCGATGGGGCCCCGCACTTCCAGCTCGTCGCCCGGCTCGACCACGTCGTGGAGGAAGGTCGACACCTCCCCCTCCTCCAGCCGCTCGACGGTGATCTCGAACTCGTCCGACGGGTCGGGGGCGGATGCAATCGAGTACGACCGGGAGGCGGTGTAGCCGTCGGGGGCGGTGAGACGGATGACGTAGTGCTGGCCGGCGAGGTGGGGGATCCGTCCCGGGAGCGACAGGCGGAAGGTGCGGGCGTGGGCGGTCTCCGGTTTCGACCCGAGCACCGTCGCCATCTGCCAGCCCTTGCGGGGCGGCGGCGACGGGGATGCGGCCCCCGTGTCAGTCACCCTGGTAGCGCTGCTCGCGCCAGGGGTCGCCGAGGTCGTGGTAGCCGTTGACCTCCCAGAAGCCGGGCTGGTCGTGGTCGAGCAGGGTCAGCGAGGCCACCCACTTGGCGCTCTTCCAGAAGTAGAGGTGGGGGACGATCATGCGCACCGGTCCGCCGTGCTCGGTGGGGAGGGGCTCGCCGTCGACCTCCCACACCACCCACGCCTTTCCGCCGGTGACGTCGGCCAGGGGGACGTTCGTCGTGTACCCGGTGTAGGACGTGGCCAGGGTGTGGGTCGCGGTCGGCAGCGGTCCGCCGGCCGCCTCCAGCAGGGTGTCGATGGAAACGCCGGTGAAGGTGATCCCGAGCTTCGACCAGGTGGTGACGCAGTGGATGTCGCCCGAGAAGGTCGACGGACGCAGGGCGTGCAGCTCGTCCCACGTCCAGGTGGTGGGGCGGGTGATCAGGCCGTCGACTCCGAACGTGTAGGTCGCCGGCGACAGCTGGGGCGTGGCCTCGGCGGTCAATACCGGCCAGGTGGTGCCGGCGTCGTACTGGCCGGGCGGCAGCCTCGGGTCGCGGTCGGCGCCTCGGCCCGCGAACCCCCGCGTGAACTTGGCCATCGCGCACCTCCTGGTCCGTCCCTGCCCATCCTGTCCTACGACGGGTGGGCTCGTTACGTTCGCGCAACCTGGGGCGAGGGAGGATGGGGTCGATGGAGCCGACGCGGTCGCAGCAGGTGGGCTGGGCCGCGGGCATCGGCGCGGTGGCGGGACTGGCAATGGCGGGCGGCCGCGGGAGCCGGTGGCGAGTCGTCGTCGGTGCGGGGACGGGCGCGGTCGTGATGGCGTCGGCGGAGGCGGTGGCCCGTCACCGGCAGCGGGCAAATGAAATTCCGGCCCTTTGGTCGCGGATCCTCTCCTCTGGGGCGCTGGCCGCGCCCGTGGGATGGGCCGTCGGGCGGGTGACCGGCGCGGGGCCGGTGGCGGTGGCGACGGGAGCGGGGGCGGTAGCGGGGGCGATGGGCCTGCGGCCCCAGAAGGTGGTGTTGGGGCCGGTCTTCGGGGCGGCGATGGGACGGGCACTGGCGGCGGTCAACCCCCGCATGCCGGCAGCGGTGGTGGCCGCGTCGACGGTTGTCGCCTACCGGATCGTGTCGGCCGCCGTGTTCCGGGACGCCCAGATGGACCTGCTGGCGGAGCGGGTGAACCCGGCCGACCTGCCCTTCGTCGTGCCCCTCGAATCCCGCACCCGGTATGTCGGCACCGATTACGTCCGTTCGCTGGCCGCGGTGCTCGACGGGACCTACGTCCGCGACGCGCCCGACGCCGGCATCGTGGCGTCCCTCGACGCCCTCGCCGGACCGGACTTCGACCCGTCCACGGTCGACCCCCAGGTCCGCCGGTTCTACGAGCACACCAGCCGCTACACGCTCGACATCGTCCCCGAGTGGCGGCGGTGGGTCCGTCCCGGGTACCTCCTCTACCGGACGGCGGTGGCACGTCCCCTGGGCCAGGCCAACGTGCCGATGAACCAGCGGGATGCCCTCCGGGGCGTGCACAGCCGCATCGACACCATCGACGTCGACGGCGACGGCGTCCCCGAGGTGAGGGGCTGGATCCGGTCGTTCGCCGACGACGACGCCCCCATCTACACCGGCATCTACACGACCTACCGGGACGACGAGCGGGGCTACGTGAGCGTCGGCTTCCCCCTGCCCCAGGGGAGCTTCACTGCCACCCTCGTCCCCCGGGCCCTGGCTGGGGGCGGCCTTACGCTCACGTCCCGCAGCGACCTGCCCCATCCCGGCCACTACCTCACCTATGTCGACCCCGCGTCCCGGGATCTGACCACCCTGGCCGTGGCCGGGTTCGCCGAGGAGCTCAACGTGTACACGTCGCCCCCGGACGACGACGGCGACGACGACGACGGCGGAGTGCTGCGGGCCGACCACTCCTTCTGGGTCTTCGGCCTGCCCTTCCTCGTCCTCCACTACCGGATCCGCCCGAAGCCCCTGACCGATGCCAACCGGGGCCGCCTACAGCCCTGACGGGGCTGTAACCGTCACCAGTTCGAGAGGGCGTGCCAACCGGTGACGCCTACAGCCCTCACGGGGCTGTAAGCGTCACCAGTTCGAGGGAGGAGCCGGGGACCGTCCGGACGACGGTCGCCCGCTCGCCGACCTTGAAGGAGCGCTCGACCGTGGCCGGCTCGAGGTGCTGTGACGGGGCGGCGTCGTCGACCACGACTGCGGCGTGGTGCCACGTGGTGCCGTCGGTGGCGATCCAGGCCATCGCCTCGGACTCGGCTAGGAGGATCTCGTAGTCCGCCAGGCTGGGGGTGCCGTGGTGGCGGGCGAAGCAGGCGACCAACTCGCCCAGGAGTGACTCGGCCGCATTCCGGGGCAACCGGCCGTCGGCCGCCAGCCGGTCGAGGTGGACCTGGGCCAGCCCGGTGAGCGGGTCGCGGGACGAACGCAGGACTTGGGCGGCGGCGGCCGTGAACCGCTCGGAGAAGGCGTCGGCGGGGATCTCGTCGACGAGGTAGCGGGGGATGTCGGCGGGCAGGTCGAGGTGGTGCCAGAGGCCGTCGGCCGCCGACTCGTAGCCGAGGGGACGGAGGAGTCGGGCCACGCTCTCCCGGCCCGGGCGCCAGCTCGCCGCAGGCCACGCCGGTCGCCGTCCGCACCGCCCCGTGAGCGAGGACGAGGCGCCCCCCGTCGGCCCATCGTCCTTCGGCGTAGGCGGCCGCGCTCGGGACCCGTTGGAGGAGGTCGTCGAACAGGACGATAGCGAGGGCCTGGGCCATCACGGCCCGGGAGACGTAGATGCCCTCCGTCCCGAGGAGCGACGGGTGGACGACGAGCCCATCCACGAGGATCTCGGCCCGCTCGGCGCCGAGTTGGGTGGCGACCAGGGCGGGGAGCATCGCCTACGACGGTACGGCCGGGAGCAGGACGTTGGGGTTGAGGATGCCGTCCGGGTCGAGGGCCCGTTTGAGGGCCCGGAAGGCGTCGATCTCGGACGGGCTGCGGTTGAGGTGGAGCCACCGGCGCTTGGCCGTGCCGATCCCGTGCTCGGAGCTGATGCTCCCGCCCAGATCGGCGACCAGGCGGAGGACCGTCTCGTCGACCTCGTCGTCGCCCAGGTCGACGCCGATGCCGGTGACGTTGACGTGGATGTTGCCGTCGGCCGCGTGTCCCCACATCCACGTCCGGGCGTGGGGGGCGAGGCGGGCGACGACACTCGGGACCTCGACGATGAAGGCGGCCAGCCGGCCGGGCGGGAGGGTGACGTCGAGCTTGTGGGGCGGACCGACGGTGTTGACTGCGGCCGCGTGACCCTCCCGGTAGGCCCAGAGGGACGGGTCGCCGACCACGACCTCGGCCACGCCCGCCACGTCATCGATGGCGGCGGCCAGGTCGGCGGCGGGGTCGGTGGCGCCGGCCGCCTCGACCAGGACGAAGGCGGCGTGGGGCGTGGCTGTGATCGGCGGCCGCCCCGTGACCCGGCAGACAAGGTCGACCCCCGCCGCCAGCATCAGCTCGGCCGCCTCCAGCGACGGGAGGTGGCGCCGCAGGTCGAAGGCGGCGTCGACCGCCGACTCCACCCCGTCGAAGGCGAGGAGGGCGGTCATCCGGTGGCGGGCCGCGGGCACCAGCCGGAGGCGGGCGGCGGTGACGATGCCGAGCGTTCCCTCGCTCCCGCAGAGCAACGACGGGAGGTGGTAGCCGGTGTTGTCCTTGGCCAGCCCGCCCAGGTGGGACACGACCGTCCCGTCCCCCAGCACCGCCTCCACGCCCAGGAGTTGGGCCCGGGTATCGCCGTGGCGGAGCATCCGCAGGCCGCCGGCGTTGGTGGCGATGGTCCCGCCGATGGTGGCCTGGTCCCGGCTGGCGATGTCGACGCCGTACGCCCACCCGGCGGCGGCGGCGGCCGCCCCCTGCACTGCGGCCAGGCTGGCGCCCGCCCCCGCCGTCACCTGTCCGCCAATATCGTCGACGACTCCGACCTGGTCGAGCCCCCGCAGGCAGAGCACGACCTCGCCCGCGAGGGGCACCGACCCCCCGACCAGCCCCGTGTTGCCGCCCTGGACGGTGAGGCCGATGCCCAACTCCCGGCAGAGGGCGATCACCGCCGCCACCTGCTCCGTCGTCGACGGCCGGAGGACGGCCGATGTCGCCCCCCGGAACCGTCCCGACCAGTCGACGCAGTAGGGGGCGGTGTCGGCCGGCTCGGTGAGGACCCGGTCGGGACCCAGGATGTCGACGAACGGGCTGCGGGCCACGGGCCGATCGTGGCACGGTGTCTGGTCGCCACGCGCGCCAAAGGAGGCCCGACTCATGTACCGAGACCGACTTCCGCAGCTCGACGGTGGGCTCTTCCTCACCGACAGCGGCCTGGAGACGGTGCTGATCTTCCTCGAAGACGTGGAACTGCCCTTGTTCGCCGCCTTCGTGCTGCTCGACACCGAGGACGGCAAGGATCGCCTGCGCCGGTACTTCGAGCGCCACATGTCGATCGCCGACTCGGCCGGGCTGGGCTTCATCGGGGAGTCGCCCACGTGGCGGGCCAGCCCCGACTGGGCCACCCAGCTCGGCTACGACACCGTCGCCCTCGACCGTCTGAACCGGGAGGCGATCCGGCTGCTCGCCTTCCTCCGGGACGACTTCGAGAGCGACGCCCAGGTGCCCTTCGTCATCAGCGGGTGCGTGGGGCCGCGGGGCGACGGCTACAACCCGGAGACCCTGATGACCCCGGACGAGGCCGAGCGCTACCACTCCGAGCAGATCCGCACCTTCGCCTCGACCGAGGCCGACCTGGTGACGGCCATCACCATGACCTCCACCGGCGAGGCGATCGGGGTGGCCCGGGCGGCGGTGGCCGCGGGCATGCCGGTGGTGATCTCCTTCACGGTGGAGACCGACGGCCGGCTGCCATCGGGGGAGTCGTTGGCCGAGGCGGTGAGCGCGGTCGACGACGCCACCGACGCCGCGCCCGCCTACTACATGGTCAACTGCGCCCACCCGTCGCACTTCGAGGACGTGTTGGCTGTCGATGAGCCGTGGGTGCGGCGCATCCGCGGCCTGCGGGCCAACGCCTCCCGCCGTAGCCACGCCGAGCTGGACGAGGCCGAGACCCTCGACGACGGCGACCCCGACGAGCTGGGCGCCGACTACGCCCGGTTGCGGGCCGCGCACCCGCAGCTGACCGTGCTCGGCGGCTGCTGCGGCACCGACGACCGCCACGTCGCCGCCATCTGCCTCGCCTGCGTCACCTAGGTGGCGGCTCGGCTGGCGGTGGTGGCCGAGCGGGTCACGACGCCCGACCTCGTCGTCGGGGTCGACATGGCGACGGCCGAGGTCCGCGCTCTGGCCATGGACGAGTACGGGCGGGTGCGGGCCGAGTCCCGCCAGCCACTGCCGCCCCCCACGTCACCCCGTCCGGGGTGGGTGGAGCAGGACGCGGGGGCGTGGTGGCCGGCGGTGGCGGCGGCGCTGGCCGAGGTGACGGGGGCCGTCTCCCGGGTGGGTCGGGTGGTGGCGGTGAGCGTGTGCGCCACGTCGGGGACGGTCGTCGCCCTCGACCGCCACGGGGAGCCGATCGGGCCCGCCCTCACCTACGCCGACCAACGGGCGGTCGCGGAGGCGGACGTGGCCCAGGCCGCGGCGGGGGCCCGGTGGGCGGCCCTCGGACTGCGGGTGCAGGCGTCGTTCGGCCTGCCCAAGTGGGCGTGGCTGGTGGCCGATCGAGGGCCGGCGGTGGCGGCGCTGGCGCATGCGTCCGACGTGGTCGTGCGGCGGCTCGTCGCCGGCGGACGGGGCGGTCTCGACCGGCGGACCGGTGCCAACCGACTGGAGCCACGCCCTCAAGAGCGGCTTCGACCCGCTGCGCCAGGAATGGGCGATGGAGGCGATGGAGGCGCTCGGGATTCCCTCCGACCTGTTGCCGGAGGTGCAGCGGCCGACGGAGGTGGCGGGACTGGTCGGGCCCGACGCGGCCGCCGACACCGGCCTCCCGATCGGGTGCCAGGTCCGGCTGGGGATGACCGACGCCTGCGCCGCCCAACTGGCGGCCGGCGCGGGCGCACCGGGTAACTTCATGTCCGTCCTCGGTTCGACGCTCGTGCTCAAAGGGGCCAGCCGGGAGCTGGTGGTCGACCCGTCGGGGGCTGTCTACAGCCACCGCCACCCGGAGGGCTGGTGGCTGCCGGGGGGTGCGTCGAGCACGGGCGGGCGAGCACTGGTGGACGGCTTCCCCGGACGCGACCCGGCCGAGCTCGACAACCATGCCGCCGGCCACGGCCCGGCCACGTGCGTGACGTATCCGCTGGTGGGACGGGGCGAGCGATTCCCCTTCGTGGCCCCCGCGGCGAAGGGTTTCACGATCGGCGAGCCGGCTAGCGAAGCCGACCACGTCCGGGCCGTCCTCGAGGGAGTGGCGTTCGTCGAGCGCCTGGGTTACGAGCGGCTGGCCGAGCTGGGAGCCTTTGCCCATCGCTCGATCGTGGTCACCGGCGGTGGCAGCCGGAGCCCGGTGTGGAACCGCATCCGGGCCACGGTCCTGGGCCTGCCCCTGCTGGCCATGCCGGGCGCGTCGACGGCGTGGGGCGCGTGCATGCTGGCCGCCGCCGGGTCACTCCATCCCGGCCTGACCGCCATGCCCATGTCCCCACCGTTCGAAGTGGTGCGGCCCGATGCCGCAGAGTCGGACGCCATGGACGCCAACTACGACCGCTTCCGCGCCGCGATCGTCGACCGGGGCTGGATCCCCGGCTGAGCCGGCGCGTCGGTGTCGCATACCGACCGATTCGCGCCAAAGACGACGGCCAGGGGACGGTCCGCGGCGCGTCGGTGTCGCCTACCGACCGATTCGCGCCAAAGATTTTGGACGGAACGGCCGTCATAGCGATGGGATGATCCGCCGAAGGCCGGCCGCCAGTCGCTCGATGGGCCGGTCGGTGGTAGCGAGGTCGAGGACCAGGTCGTAAACGTCGTCGTTCGACGCGCCGGTGGCGGCGGTGCCGTTGATCTCGAGGAACACGGCTGTAGCCAGCCAGCCGAGCCGCTTGTTCCCGTCGACCAGCGGGTGATTGCGTACGAGCGAGTGCAGGAGGGCAGCCGCTTTCGACCACAGGTCGGGGTAGGCATCGGTACCTCCGACGGTCGTCAGCGGCCGGGCCGCGGCCGACCCGAGGAGCCCCACGTCCCGGACCGGAGGCGGATCGCCGAGCAGGGTCGTCGCCAGGGCCAGCAGGTCGTCGACGTCGAGGTAGGCGACGTCCGCCGTCACCGGCCGAGGCGATCGAGCGCCTCGGCGTGGGCGTCGATCACTCGCCTGGCGGCGGCGGACACCCGGTCTCGGTGCTCACCGCGGATGACATACTCCCGAACTGCCCGTCGGGCCGCCTCCTGCATCGAGATGCCTTCGACCGCCGCCCGTTCCTTGAGCGCGAGCGCCTCGTCGTCCGTGAGTCTCAGCGTCATGGCCACAGTGAATGGTATCAAGACGATACCGCTCCACCATAGGAAGCGGTCAGGGCCGCGCCCAGGCGGGCGAGCTCGGCCCGGAGCTCGGGGGGGTCGATCGCCTCGACGTGCCCGGCGAGAGCGGCCAGTTCGGCGGCCAGGGAGTACACGCTGTGGCCGCGGACTTCGACCTCGACCCGACCGTCGGGTTGGGACGGGCCGATGCGCAGGCGGTTGCCGAACGTCCACCGGCACCAGCCGAGGGACGGGGGCGTGGCCAGGGCCCGACCCGTGGCCGGGGTTCGCCGGAGGTCGACTTCCTCCGTGATGAGCTTCCACGCCTCGGTCAGCACGAAGCCCTCCGGCCGAACCACCGTCTCGCCGGTGGGCTCGACCGCGGTCATCCGGTCGACCCGGAACGTGCGCAGGCCCGCCTCGGTGTCGGCCACGAGGTACCAGGCCCATCCCTTGGCGGCCAGGCCGAGGGGGTGCACCACCCGCGTGCTGGGCTCCTTGTTGCGGCCGACGTAGCCGAGCGTCAACTGCTCGCCCTCCACGACTGCCCGCTGCACCGCGTCGAGCAATGGCGGCGGCGGGCGCCCCGCCCCCGGATCACGGTTCTGGTCCCAGCCCCGGGGATCGACCACCACCGCCTCCGAGGCGGCCTCCGCATGCGGTCGGAACGGCTCCGGCAGCGCCCGCACCAGCTTGCGCAGGGCGGCCTTGACCTGCGGCGTCGCCGCCGACGACGGCCCCGCCACCAGGAACAACGCTCTCGCCTCGGCCGCGGTCAGCCCGCTCAGGTCGGTGCGCCCACCCCCGGCCAGCCGCCACCCGCCGTTGCGCCCCTGCATCGAATAGATGGGCAGGCCCGCCATCCCCAGGGCTTCGAGGTCGCGGCGGGCGGTGCGTTCCGACACCTCCAGCTCCTCCGCCACCTCGGCCGCCGTCACCTGTCCCTTGGACTGGAGCAGCAGGAGGATGGCCACCAACCGGTCGGCTCGCACAACCGCCATTCTGTCCGCCAAACCGGCCAGGAGGTGTCCGGTTAGGAGGCGCATGCTCGACCGATGACAACGACCAGTCCCACCCAGACCAGTGCCGACATCCGCATCGTGTTCGCCCGGGCCATGGGCACCGCCACCGACGTCATCGCCAACGTCCGGCCCGACCAGCTCGACGGCCCCACCCCGTGCCGCGAGTACGACGTTCGCCGCGTGATCGGCCACTTGGTCGGCGTCCTCAACCGGGTGACGCTCATGGGCCGGGGCGAGAACCCGTTCCAGGCGGCCGACAAGGTCACCGGCCTGGCCGACGATGCCTGGCTGGTGGCCTGGGCCGACGCCAGCCAGCGGGTCACCGAGGCGTGGGCGGACGACGCCAGCCTGGTCCGGGTCGTCCACCTCCCGTGGGCCCAGGAGTCGGGCGCCCTCACCCTGGCCAGCTACTGCAACGAGATCACAGTCCACACCTGGGACCTGGCCACCGCCACCGGCCAGCACCCGGCGTGGGACGACGAGGTGGTCGCGACCGCCTGGGACTCCTTCCGGGGCATGCCCGGCGAGGGTCGGGCGGAGATGTTCGCCGAGGTCAAGGCGGGGATGCCCGAGGAGTACCGCAGCTCGCCCGACCCCTGGTCCGACGCCGTCCCCGTCGCCGACGACGCCCCCCTGATCGACCGCCTGGTGGCGTGGAACGGCCGCCAGCCGGCCTGACCGGCTCACCCGCGGGGGGAGCGTTGGTCCTCGGCACCCCTCTCCGCGGCCCGGGACCGGTATTTCGACGTCGCCGCCGGTCCCGGTCGGTCACACTCGGACGACTGACCGACGCCCGAAGGAGGGGGTGACCATGCCCGTCACCGTCAACGACAAGCTCATCTCGTGGGCGACCGACATCGACCCCGGCACCATCCGCCAGGCGGAGAAGACGGCGCGCCTGCCCATCGTGGAGGGCCACGTCGCCCTCATGCCCGACGCCCACGTGGGCCTGGGCGCCACCGTTGGCTCGGTCATCCCCACCAAGGGCGCGGTCATCCCCGCCGCCGTCGGCGTCGACATCGGCTGCGGCATGGTCGCGGCCGAGCTCGACATCACCCAGGACCAGCTGCCCGACTCGCTCGAGCCGCTGCTGGCGCGCATCGAGCGGGCCATCCCGGCCGGCGTCGGTCAGGGCCACGACACCGTCAAGCGCAACGCCGACCGCTGGCTGGCGGCCCACAAGCCGGCCACCGCCCTCGCCACCGACCGGGTGGTGAAGGCGGCCAAGCAGTTCGGCACCCTGGGCTCCGGTAACCATTTCTTCGAGCTGAGCGTCGACGAGCGGGGCCGGGTGTGGGTGGTGCTGCACTCGGGTAGCCGGGGCATTGGCAACCAGCTGGCCCAGATGCACATCGCGACCGCTCGGCGCCTGGCCCAGGACCTCCACCAGCGGCTGGAGGACCGCGACCTGGCCTACTTCCTGGAGGGCACGCCCGAGTTCCAGGCGTACATCGCCGACATGCTGTGGGCCCAGGATTACGCCCGGGCCAACCGCGACCAGATGATGGACAGCGCCATGGCGGAGGTCTTCGCTGTCCTCGGCCCGGGCGTCGCCCGGGAGACGCGGCGCATCAACTGCCACCACAACTTCACCCAGCGTGAGGTCCACGGTGGCCAGGAGCTGTGGATCACCCGCAAGGGCGCCATCAAGGCCGACCGGGGCGACCTGGGCGTGATCCCCGGCTCGATGGGCACCAGCACCTACATCGTGGAGGGCAAGGGCAACGCCCAGAGCTGGACGTCGTGCTCGCACGGCGCCGGCCGCCGCCACAGCCGCACCCAGGCCAAGAAGCTGTTCACGACGGCCGACCTGGCCGAGTCGATGGCGGGCAAGGTGTGGCTGTCGAAGCGGGCGGCCTCGCTGCTCGACGAGATCCCGGCCGCCTACAAGGACATCGACCAGGTCATGGCCGACCAGGCCGACCTGGTGACGGTGCTCCACACGCTGCACCAGGTCCTGAACTACAAGGGCACCTGACCGGCTCGCCTGGCGCCACCGGTTGCGCGGTCGCCATGCCTATCGCCTCCGGGCGCGAAACCTCTAGCCTGCGAACGTGAGCGAGCGAGTCGAGCTCGTCTGGTACGGCGACGACGCCACCTGGTACGACCACGGCCCCGAGCACCCCCTGCGTCCGGAGCGGGTGACGCTCACCCGACGCCTGATCCACGACTACGGCCTCATCGACGGCGACCGGGTGCGGGAGACGCCGGCCCGCGATGCCACCCTCGACGAACTGGGCCTGGTGCACACCGAGCGCTACCTCGACGCCGTCATCCGGGCGGGACGGGGCGAGCGGGGGTCGTGGTGGGAGTTCGGCTTCGGTCCCGGCGACAACCCCATCTTCCCCCGTATGCACGAGGCCTCGGCCCGGGTGGCGGGGGCGACCCTGGCCGCGGCCGAGGCGGTGCTGAGCGGACGGGCCGAGCACGCCTTCAACCCCGCCGGCGGCCTCCACCACGCGCTGCCCGGCCGGGCCAGCGGCTTTTGCGTCTACGACGACCCCGCCATCGCCATCGCCTGGCTGTTGGACCAAGGCGTGCCGCGGGTGGCGTACGTCGACGTCGACGTCCACCACGGCGACGGGGTGCAGGAGATCTTCTACCGCGACCCCCGGGTGCTGACCATCTCGCTCCACCAGGACGGGCGGACGCTGTTCCCCGGCACCGGCTTCGTGTCCGAGATCGGCGACGGGGATGCCGCGGGCACGAGCGTGAACGTGCCCCTGCCCCCGTTCACCGGCGACGACGCCTGGCTGCGGGCGTTCCGGGAGGTGGTGCCGCCACTGGTGGAGACCTTCGCCCCGACCGTGCTCGTCACCCAATTGGGTTGTGACAGTCACCACACCGACCCCCTGGCCAACATGGGCCTGACGACGGCGGCCTACCGGGCGACCGCGGTCGCGCTGCACGACCTCGCCCACCGGGCGGCCGGCGGCAAGTGGTTGGCCACCGGGGGAGGCGGCTATCAGTGGGCCAACGTCGTCCCCCGGGCCTGGACGATCTACTTCGCCGAAATGGCCGGTGCCGGCTCGGCGTTGCCCGACGCGCTGCCCCCGTCGTGGCTGGAGGCCGCCGAGCGGATCGCCGGCCACCGCCTCCCGTCGACCCTGTCCGAGCCCCCCGTGCCCTCCGGCCACGACGACGACGGCGTCGACCGCGCCATCGAAGACGTACAGCGGCTCATCTTCCCCCTCCACGGCCTCACGTCGTAGCTTTCGGCGTCGTGTGCGGTGGTGGCGCAGCCCTTCCGTGGGTGCAGGCGACACGTATTTTGCGGGGCGCGGCCCTTCCCTGCGTCTCCGCCCGCCCAGTGCCGAGGCGGGGGTTGTCACGGCCCCGGCGCGTCCGGTCGGTCCCAGGTCCAGGCGCCGGGGCCTCCGCCGAGGACCCAGCCCTGGTGGGTCTTGAGGTAGTGGTGGCGGTGACAGATGCGGGCCAGGTTGTCCAAGGTGGTGGGACCACCCTCGGCGAAGGCGAGGAGATGGTCGATCTCCAGGCGATCGCCCACGTCGCAGCCGGGGATCACGCACCTCGGGTCACGAGCCTCCAGGGCGGTGCGCACGTGGGCGGGGATGGTGCGCCCGGCGTGGGCCACCGCCACCACGTCGACGCCCTTGGTCACCACCACCTTGAGCACCCCGTCGTTGGCCAAAGCTCGGGCGGTGGCCACGGGGATGGGCCCGATGCCGGCGATGTCGCACACCTCGCCCCCCTCGGTGTGGCCCCGCACCCAGGCCGCATGATCCACCCGCACCGCCACCGCCGCCCGGGGCCCGGCCTCCTCCCCCCGGGCCAGCGCCACCAGGGCGTCGGCGGCATAGGCCTGGTAGGGCTCCCGCCGACCGTCGCGCCGGGCCGAAGCGAAGACCCGCCGCTGATGGGGCTCCAGGGCCGCCAGCACCCTGGCCCCGTCGTCGGGACACAGCCGGGCCTCCATGCGGAACGCCCCCTCGGCGTCGGTCCAGTGGCGCAGGTAGCGGCTCTTCCTGACTCTCTCGTAGCCCTCCACCGCGGCCACGCCCTCGGCCCGCACCGCCCGGCACCGTTCCTGCAACGCAGGAAGCGACTCGGACACAGCCGCCGCCACCAGCTCCGCCTCCTTCTCCGGACGATCAGCAACCGTGGAGGCGATCTCGCTCACCTGGGCCAGGGACAGCTTCCCCGACCGCAGCGCCTCCTCGGTGGCCGGCAGCGACTCCAGGCGCCGGGCCGTCTCCAACGCCACCACCGCCGCACGCACCGAAGAACCCGACTGGTCGGCCACGAAGTGGGCCGCCGAGCGGTTGCCCGATCCCTGCCACGCCCGGGTCGCCTCCACCCGTCCCCCGGCCAGGGCCTTGCCCGCGGCGGCCAAGCGCTCGATCTCGCCGAACAGGCGCAACGCCTCCACCGCCGCCGGACCTTCCAGACGGTCCGCATCGAAACCCGACACCATCTCGCCCAACGACGACACGATCCCTACCAGTCCACCGCACTGCCGCCCTTCCGACATGTTCCCATGCTATCGAACACACGTTCGTATGTCAAGTCAATTGTTACCGTCAGCTTCGGACGGCAGGTGGTGAGTCGCGACGAGGAAGCCATCGCGCCCGTCGACGACTGGCCGAACGCCCTGTGGGGGTCTGCCAACGTCACCGGTTCGCATCGTCCGCCAAACGACGGAGTGCGCCTTTGCTATGGTCCCGCCCCGCCGACGGGGACGCAGAGAGGGAGAACCGAGTGCAGACGATGAAGGAACGTCACGAGCGGGCATTCGATGCCTTCGCCGAGCACGGCGACCACATCACCTTCGAGAGCTACACCGGACAAGGAAGGAAGCTCGCCGCCATCCGGGGCGACGACCCGGAGTCGCCGACGGTCGCCCGCCTTACCGGTGAACTCGAGACCATGTGGGGCCAGTTCGCGGTGATGGCCGACACCAACCACGACGGGGTCATCGACAAGGACGAGTGGGACGCATTCTCGGTTGGCATGACCGCCACCCTGCGGGCGGTCGGTCCCGACGACGAATCACCCCTCGACCCCTACGTTCGCCGGCTGTTCGACGTGATCGACGCCGACGCCGACGGCCGGATCACGGAAAAGGAGTACGGCGATTGGCTGGCCTCCCTCGGTCTGGCCGCCGATACCGACATCGCCGGTGCCTTCGCCAACCTCGACCACAACGGCGACGGCACCCTCTCGTGGCAGGAGTTCTCGGTGTGCGGCCGCAACTACTGGACCGACCCCGACCCCGACCTCCCCGGCGCCCGCTGGATGGGCCCCTGACTGAGGCAAGCCCGCGCCTCCGAGGCTCTGTCCTTCCGAAACGACCGGAAAATGCTCCGGCGGGGCTGCCGGAGGAAACCGGCCCGGCCGGATCAGCCCCAGAAAGCGTCTTCGGCGTCTTGGTCGGAGGCGCAGACCCAGTATTCGCGCCACAAACCGTCGGAGCGGACGGTGAAGGCGTGGGCCAGGAGGACGTCGAGCGACCGACCGTCGTCCCGGGAGGCCGTCGCCCGGGTGAACAAGGCGGTGTGGTAGTCGGTGGCGAGCACCGACTCCGCCTCCACCGCGTAGGTGCCCCCGGTCAAAGACCGCAACTCGGCGAAGTACCCGAGCAGCTCTTCCTTGCCCCGACGGTCGCCGCTCAACGGGTGCGACCCCGCCACGTGCCACGCCACGTCGTCGGTGAAGAAGTCGCCCATGCCCAGCTCGTCGCCCCGGGCGAAGGCGTCGAGGAACGTCCGGGCCCTGGCCACGCCCCCGTGTTCGATCACGGCGGCCCCAGTCCCACGCCGAGTCCCGAGGACGCGGCGCCGCCCGCGTCCACCACCCGGAAGAACTCGTACTCGGCCTCCTGCGAGTCCGACACGTTCCACGCCTCGGCGATGCGGCCGTCGTCGTCGATCCGGTAGGCGCACGCGTTGCGCAGCTCGACCCGATCGTCGCCCCGCACGTAGCTCGTGCGCATGATGATCATCGCGTAGCGATCGTCGGCGACGACGTCCTCCGCCTCCATCTCCAGGCTCTCGAAGTCGTGGGTGGCGAACTTCTCGAAGAACGTCGTCACGCCCGCCCGACCCCGGTAGCTCCCGTCGAGGGCGGGCTTGCCCCGCATGTGGATGACGATGTCGTCGGCCGCGAGGGTGGCCCACGTGTCGAAGTCGCCATCGAACCAGGCGTTGAGGAAGGCCCGCACGCGGGCCGCGTTGGGGTGCTCCTCGGGCATGGGTTCATCCTCCACCTGACGTGGTCGTCATCGTCACCGGGATGCACCCGGGGCCGTCGGCGGTGGCATCCGCGACCCGATGGAGCACCGCGCCGAGGGGCCGAACGACCACCGTCGCCCCGTCGGGCCCGTCGACCACCCGAGCGAGGCCGTCGACGATCAGGCTGTAGTCGTTGCCGGCCGGCGCCGGCCAGAACAGCGTGACGTCGGCGCCCGACCCGATGTTGGCCGCGGTCCGGGTCCCGGCGGCGCAGACGAGCGCAACGCCCTCCCACCCCACCGTTACCGACACCACGTGGGGGCGGGTCATCTCCGGCGACACCGTCACCAGGTAGGCGACCGGGCCGTAGCGCGCCACCTCCCGGCGAAGCTCGCTCGGCTCGACGGGGACGCTCACCCACGCCATCGTACGACTCCTCCCCGGGCGCCGACCCGCGTGCCGTAATCTGCGGCCAATGGTCGACGACTCCGACCTGGTGGCGCGCCTCCAGGCGGGGGACGAGCAGGCCTTCGTGACGCTCGTCGACCTCTATCACGCCCCCCTTCTGCGCCTGGCGTCGACGTTCGTCCCCAGCCGGGCGGTGGCCGAGGAGGTGGTGCAGGACACCTGGCTGGGCGTCGTCCGGGGCATCCACCGTTTCGAGGGACGATCGTCGCTCAAGACGTGGCTCTTCCGGATCGTGGTCAACCGGGCCCGCACCGCCGGCGTGCGCGAGCGCCGGGAGACACCTACCGACCGGCCCGACGAGCCGGCCGTCCCCCCGGAGCGGTTCAACGCCGCCGGCGGTTGGTCGTCGCCCCCGACGCCGTGGACCGACGACGCCGAGGAGCGCATCGTCGCCCGCCAGACGGCGGCCAAGGTGTCCCGTCACCTCAACCTGCTGCCCGACCGTCAACGGCAGGTGGTGGTCATGCGTGACTTCGAAGGCCTGCCCGCCACCGAGGTCTGCTCCCTGCTGGGGATCAGCGAGGCCAACCAACGGGTCCTCCTCCACCGGGGGCGGTCCCGCCTCCGGAACATGCTCGAGCGCGAGCTCGGGAAGGTATGAGCGCGATGAAGCGACGCGACGCCCGGGCCCGGGCTCGGGAGCAGATCGTGTGCCGCCAGGCGGTGGAGCTGGTCACCGACTACCTGGAGGGGGCCCTCACCGCCGACGAGCGGGCCCGGTTCGAGGCCCATCTGGCCGGCTGCCCGCACTGCACCGAGTACCTGCGGGAGATGCGGGTGACGATCGCGGCCCTGGGCCGGGTCGAGCCGGAGGCGTTGTCGGCCGCCGCCCGCAACGACCTGGTCGCCCTCTACCGCGGCTGGCGGGCGGAGTAGCGCCGCCGACCCGCCGCTCTAGATGACCCGCTCGTTGCCTCCGTCGACGGGAACCTGGGCGCCGGTGGTGCGGGCGAAGGCGGGTCCGCACAGGGCCACACACATGCGGGCCACGTCGGCGCTCGTCACCTCGGTGCGGAGCACGTTGTCGATGCGGTAGTCCTCCGGGCTCATCCCGTAGCGGGCGGCCCGGGCCGCGACCAGGTCGTCGGTCCACAGGCCGGTGTCGAAGACGGCGTTGGGGTGGACGACGTTGACCCGGATGCCGTCGACGCCCCACTCGAGCGCCGCCACCCGGGCCAACTGGGTGACGGCCGCCTTCGACGCCGAGTAGCCGGCGGCCCCCGGTCCCGGCGCGGGCACGTTCTTCGACCCGACCACCACCACCCGTCCTCCCCGGGGCGCCAGCCGGAGGAGGGGGTGGGCCAGGCGGAGGAGGCGGGCGTTGGCGTCGAGGTTGACGGCCATGGTGTGGCGCCACACGTCGAAGTCGAGGTCGGCGAGGGCGGCGCCGGGGGGGAAGATGCCGGCGTTGAGGACGAGCATGTCGAGGCCGCCGAAGCGGGTGACGGCCTCGTCGATGGCGGCATCGACCGCCTCCTCGTCGGTGACGTCGGCCTCGACGCCGAGCCACGCCGGAGTGTCGGGGACGGTGTCGGCGAAGGCGTCGGCGATGGCCGGGTCGGCGTCCACCCCCACCACCGCCGCCCCCTCGGCCAGGAAGGCGGCCGCGGTGGCCCGGCCGATCCCCCTGGCGGCGCCGGTGACGAGGGCGATCTCGCCCGCGAAGGGGGCCGGTGGCGGGCGGCGACGGAGCTTGGCCTGCTCCAGGTCCCAGTACTCCACGTCGAACAGGTCGGCGGTGGTGACGGGCCGGTAGCCGCCGAGGGCGGTGGCGTCGGCGATCACCTTCATGGTGTGGCGGTAGACGTCCTCCACGATGGCCGCGTCCCGCGGCGTGCGGCCGGCGCAGACCATCCCCAGCTCGGGATCGAGGATGACCCGGGGAGCGGGGTCGAGGGGCTGGAGAGGGTGCGGGGCCCGGCTCTGGTGCTCGTCGAAGTAGCGGCGGTAGGCGGCGACGAAGCCGTCGACGTCGCGGCCCACGAGGGGGACGGGCTTGGTGCGGATGACGTGGTCGGGCGTGACCGGTCCCCGTTGGGAGACGTCGGCCAGGTCGGACCGGGCGATGAAGGCCATGGCCTGGCCGTCGGTGTGGCTCGACGTCACGAACGGGCGCTCCGGCCGCCTCCGACACCTGCCGGCGGAGCTCGGCCCGGGCGGTGCGAACGCCGGTGACGGGGAGGGGGGCGGGCGGCGGGATCACGTGGCGGTCGACGTCGGCGTCGGCCCGGCGGACGAGGTCGATCATCGTCTCGTACGACTCCCGGGCGGTGTCGCCCCAGGTGAAGATGCCGTGGTTCATGAGCACGACGCCGACGACGCCCGGCCGGGCCAGCGCGGCCGGGAGGATGCGGGCGCACTCCCGGGCCAGGAGGAAGCCGGGCATCACGTAGGGCACGACCACGACCTCGTCGCCGTAGACGCGGCTGAGGGCCTCGGCCGCCGACTCGCAGTTGGTGAGGGTGACGACGGCGTCGGCGTGGGTGTGGTCGACGAACCGGTGCGGGAGGATGGCGTGGAGGATCGCCTCCACCGACGGCGCCGGCCCGCCCCCGGTGAGGGAGGCGACCAGGAGCTGCTCGGCCATGTCGGTGTCGGAGAGGGCGTCGAGTTGGGCCAGGCGGGCGACCTGGTCGAGGCGGAGGCAGGCGAACCCGGACTCGTCGATGTCGGCCAGGTCGGCGCCGCTGCCCTTCACCAGGAGGACGTCGACCTCCTCCCCGAAGACGGTGGTGCGCCGGGACTTGACCGACGTGTTCCCTCCGCCATGGAGGACGAGGTCGGGGTCGCGCCCGAGCAGGCGGGACGTGTAGACGCGCTGACCGAGGTCGCCTGGGTAGCCCTCGGCCTCGTCGTCGTCCCACCAACTGTTGACCACCGGGCCAAGCTAGAGGGCGGTGAGGACGATCGGAATCGAGGAGCGGCGGGCGCGGCTGGCGCGGCGGCATCACCTGGCCGCCGAGGCCCGCTCCGACGACGTGGTGGAGATCGTGCGCGACCTCGTCGCCCTGCACTCCACCGACCCGGCGTCGGTGTTCCTGTCGGTGCTGGCCCGGAGCGCGGCCGGTGCGGTCGACGTGGCCGCCGTCGAGCGGGAGCTGTACGAGGTGCGCAGCCTGCTGCGGATGCTCGGGATGCGGCGGACGATGTGGGTCGTGCCGGTGGAGCTGGCGGGGGTGGTCCACGGGGCGTGCACGCGGGCGATCGAGGTGCGGGAGCGGGAGCGGCTGGTGAAGTACCTGGCCGAGGCGGGTGTGGTCGAGGTGAGTGAGGGCCACGCCTGGCTGGCGGAGGTGGAGGAGGCGACCATGGAGGCGCTGCGGGCGGCGGGCGAGGCCACCGCGTCCGAGCTGTCGCCGGTGGTCGCCGGGCTCCGGGAGCGGCTCCATCTGGCGGTGGGGACCAAGTGGGAGGCGGTGCAGGGGTCGTCGACCCGGGTGCTGTTCGTGCTGGCCGCCTCGGGACGGATCGTGCGGGGCCGGCCCCGGGGGTCGTGGATCAGCTCCCAGTACCGGTGGTCGCCGGCGTCGTCGTGGCTGCCGGGGGGGATGGACCGGGGCCTGACCTTGCTGCCGGCGGGCGTGGCCCAGGTGGAGCTGGTGTGGAAGTGGCTGGCCGCCTTCGGCCCGGGGACGGTGACCGACCTGGCGTGGTGGACGGGCCTGACCGTGGGCGACGTCCGCCGGGCGCTGGCCGAGTTGCCCACGGTGGAGGTCGACGTGGGCGGGCCCAAGCCGGGGCTGGTGCTGGCCGACGACCTCGAGGAGGTGGATGCGCCGCCGCCGTCGGCCGCCCTCCTGCCGGCGCTGGACCCGACGGTGATGGGCTGGAAGGAACGCTCGTGGTACCTGGGCGACCACGGTCCCGCCCTCTTCGACCGCTCGGGCAACGCCGGCCCCACCGTCTGGTGGGACGGTCGGATCGTGGGCGGCTGGGCCCAACGCAAGTCGGGCGAGATCGTCGTCCGGTTCCTGGAGGACGTGGGCGCCGAGGCGATCGCGGCGGTCGTGGCCGAGGCCGCCCGTCTCGAAGTCCGCCATCGGCCCCGTCCGGGTCACACCCCGGTTCCGGACCCCCCTGGAGCGCGACCTCTCGAATGACGCGGTGACGCTGACAGCCCTCACAGGGCTGTTTCCGTCACCAGTTCGGTCAGTGGTGGGGGCGGCGGAGGATGCGGACGCTTTGGGGGGGGACGGGGCCGGTGTCGCCGGCGGCGGACGCCAGGACGACCGTGCCGTACAACCCGGGGATGCCGCGGGGTTCGGACCCGAAGTTGCAGGCGATCGTGATCGGGCCGCGGTCGACGACCAGCCAGCGCTCGTCCTCGTCGAAGCGGACCTCGAGGTCGTCGAACGAGCCCGACGAGAGGGCCGGCTCCGACCGGCGCAGCGCGATCAATCGCCGGTGCCAGTCCAGCAACTGCCCGTGGACGCCCTCGCCGACCTCGTCCCAGTCGAGCTTCGACTGTTCGAAGGTCTTGGGTGACTGGGGGTCGGGCACGTCTTCCGGGGCCCAGCCGAAGGAGGCGAACTCCCGTCGTCGCCCCTCGCTCACCAGCCGGCCCAGCTCCGGGTCCTGGTGGTCGGTGAAGTAGAGGAAGGGCGTGGACGCGGCCCATTCCTCGCCCTGGAACAGCATCGGCACCGACGGCCCCAGCAGCACCAGGGCCGCCGCCACCTGCAACAGACCCGGCTCGACCAGCATCGACGACCGCTCGCCGGTGGCCCGGTTGCCGATCTGGTCGTGGTTCTGCAGGTAGCCGAGGAACCTCGTCGCCGGCACCCCCGTCGGCGGCCGACCGTGGCGGCGCTGGCGGAAGGGCGAGTACTCCCCGTCGTGGACGTACGCCTGGCGCAGGGCCTTGGCCAGGTGCTCGAGCGACCCGAAGTCGGCGTAGTACCCGCTCTGCTCGCCGGTGACGACCGCGTGGAGGGCGTGGTGGAAGTCGTCGCTCCACTGGGCGTCGAGGCCGTAGCCGCCCACCGCCGTCGGCCGCACCAGCCGGGGGTCGTTGAGATCGCTCTCCGCCACCAGGAACAACGGCCGCCCCACCTCCTCCGCCAGGCTCGGCCACCCGCCCGGCCAGCTCTTCCAGGACGTGGATGGCGGACGTGTCGAGGATGGCGTGCACCGCGTCGAGCCGGAGGCCGTCGGCGTGGTAGTCCCGCAGCCACATGAGGGCGTTGTCGATCACGAAGGCCCGCACCTCGTCGCTGCCGGGCCCGTCGAAGTTCACCGCCTCGCCCCACGGGGTGTTGTAGCGGTCGGTGAAGTAGGGCCCGAACTCGCGGAGGTAGTTCCCGGCCGGGCCGAGGTGGTTGTAGACGACGTCGATCACCAACGCCAGGCCCCGGGCGTGGGCCGCGTCGACCAGCCGCTTGAGGCCGTCGGGGCCGCCGTAGGGGGCGTGGGGGGCGAACAGGTCGACGCCGTCATACCCCCATCCCCACCGGCCGGGGAACTGGTTCACGGGCAGGAGCTCCACCACGTCGACACCAAGTGCGACCAGGTGGTCGAGTCGGTCGATGGCGCCGTCGAACGTCCCCTCGGGCGAGAAGGTGCCCACGTGCAGCTCGTAGATCACCGACGTCCCGTCGAGCGGGCGGCCCCGCCAGTCGCCGTCGGTCCACCCGAAGGCGGCGTGGTCGAGCGCCCGGGAGAGGCCGTCGACGCCGTCCGGCTGCCATGGTGAGCGGGGATCGGGACGGGTCGGTCCGCCGTCGAGCGAGAAGCCGTAGGACTGGCCCGGCTCCAACGACGCCGTCGACCGGTACCAGCCCCGCTCGTCGGGTCCCTCCATGGCTTCCCGTCGGTCGCCGACGACGAGGTCGACCCGGTCGGCCCGGGGCGCCCACACCGCAGTCATCGGCGGACCAGCAGGGCGACGGGGAACCCCGCCAGCAACTCACCGACCGGCACCGGGGTAGCGCTGTCGCCCACCTCGACCACGCTCGCCCCCAGGACGTCGGTCCACCGCCCCGGCGGCAGCGCGATGGCGGTGTCGCCCCATCCGCCGGCCCGGGCCAGGCCCAAGACCAGCCGGGGCACGATCGTCGCCACCCGCCCGCCTCGCACGAACCCGACCACGTGGTCGGCCCGCGACCCGCTCGCCACCAGGGGCTCGTACGTCGCCGTCTCGCCGCCGAAGGCCTCGGGATGCTCCCGGCGCACGGCCAGGGCCCGCCACACCGTCCACAGCTTGGCCGCCCCCTCGTCGGACAGCGCCCGGACGTCGGCCGCCTCCAGGCCCCGGATCTTCTCCAGCAGGCTGCGACGGGCGCCATAGTCGACCGGACGGCGGTTGTCGGGGTCGACCAGGCTGAGATCCCACACCTCGGTGCCCTGGTAGAGGTCGGGCACGCCGGGGGCGGTGAGCTTGAGCAGGGCCTGGGCCACCGACACCGCCCGTCCCCGGTCGACCAGGGGCCCGACGAACTCGACCACGTCGGCCCGGAACTCGGGGTCGGCCAGGATCGCCTCCACGAACCCTCGCAAGGCGTCGTCGTAGGCCGGTTCGGGGTCGATCCACGAGGTGTGCTCCTTGGCCTCCCGCGATGCCTTCTCCATGTACGCCACCGCCCGCTCCGCACTCAACGGGAAGGCACCCACGACGGTCTGGTAGAGGAGGTACTCGGCGTTGGCGTCGGGCCAGGTCGCAGAATCGGGAGCGGCGGTCTTGTGGCGGGCGTTCATCGACGTCCACCGGCGCACGGTTTCGGCCCACTCGGCCGGGATCTCCGACAGCAGGCCGATTCGGGCCCGCACGTCCTCGCTGCGCTTGGTGTCGTGGGTCGACGTGGCCAGCATGGTGTGGGGCCACTCGGCGGCCATGTGCCGGTTGAAGGCGTGGAACTCGTCGACCGACGTCCCGAACCGGCCGGGGTCGCCACCCACGTCGTTGAGGCTGACCAGCCGGTTGAACCGGTAGAAGGCGGTGTCCTCCACGCCCTTGGCCATCACCGGGCCCGTCACCTGCTGGAAGCGGAGGCCGAAGTCGACCTCGACCTCACCCGGCACCCGCAGGAGGAGCAGCTCCCGGAGGAACGAGAACAGCTCCGGGTCGATCTGGGGCCGGCGGTCGGCGGCGGCCGCGATCGCCGACTCGACCACGGCCACGTCGGCGTCGGTCGGCGCCTCGCCGGGCCGGGCCACGTAGGTGCGGTACACCGGGAAGCAGGCCAACACCTCCCAGAGCGCTTCGTGCAGGTCACGGCGGGTGTAGTCGCGGTAGCGGCGGTGGCGCTCGCAGACCGACACCAGCCGGTTGAGGAGCTGGTTGACGTCGGCGCCCAACACCTCCCGCAGCACGAGGTTCTTGCCCTCCGCCACCACGTCGTCCCAGCTCGGGGGCTCGTCCGGGCCCCGCCCGGTGACCTCCTGGTAGAGGCGGGTGAGGGGCTCCTCGCCGGCGGGGTCGACGAAGAGGCCGGCGACCACGTTGAGGAAGTCGTAGCCGGTGGTGCCCGCCACCGGCCACGTCGCGGGCAGGACCTCCCCGTGCTCGAGGATCTTCTCCACCACCACGTACGTCCCGTCGGACTGGTCGCGGAGGCGCTGGAGGTAGCCGGCCGGGTAGCGGAGGCCGTCGATGTGGTCGACCCGCAGCCCGTCGACCAGACCCCGCTGCACCAGGTCGAGCACCTTCTCGTGGGCGGCGGTGAAGATGCGGCTGCGCTCGATGCGTAGCCCGATGAGGGTGGGGACGTCGAAGAAGCGCCGGTAGTCGAGCTCCTGGCCCGCCGACCGCCAGAAGATGAGGCGGTAGTTCTGGCGCTCGATGAGGGCGTCGAGGGCGTCGGGGTCGCCGTTGGTGGTGGCCACCGCTCCGTCGACGGCCCGGGCCAGGTGGAGGTTCTCGTCCAGCAGCCGGGCCAGTTGGCCCCGGAGGACCTCCTTGTCGCGGTGGCGCTCGATGACGCTCTCCTCGTCGGTGGCGTTGGCCGGGGGCAGGCGCCCGAAGGCCACGGCCAGGCTGGCCAGCTCGTCCGACCCGAAGATCTCGGCCGTGCTCCCGAGGAGGTCGTCGAGGGTGCGGGGCGAGACCGGCACCACGTGGTCGAAGTAGCGGATCACGAAGCTGCCGCCGTCGCGGTCGAGGCGGAGGTCGCCCGCCTCCAGCACCCGGCCGTAGTGGTCGCCGAGGATGGGGAGGAGGACCTTCTGGCGGGACGCCCCCTCGGTGTCCCAGTCGATGTCGAAGGCAGCCGCCCACCGGCTCGACGGCCCGTTCTCCAGGACGTCCCACCACCAGGTGTTGGACTCGGCGATGGCCATGTGGTTGGGGACGATGTCGACGATCTGGCCCATCCCCCGCCGCTGGAGGGCCTCGGCCAGCCGAGCGTGCGCCGCATCCCCGCCCAGCTCGGCGTTGAGGCGGGAGTGGTCGACCACGTCGTAGCCGTGGGTGCTGCCGGCGGCCGCCTGCAGGATCGGGGACAGGTAGACGTGGCTCACGCCCAGGTCGGCCAGGTAGTCCACGATCTCGACGGCGTCGTCGAAGGTGAACCCGGCGTGCATCTGAAGGCGGTACGTGGCTCGCGGCGGTGACATCCCGACCGACCGTACCCAGAACCCGTCCGCCCAAGGCACCGAGCGGCGGATCGTCGTAGAGTGCGGACAGCGGATGACGGCGGGTGAGACCCCGCCCGGGAGGGGAGGCGGAATGCTCCACGACCTGCAGGAACGGAAGCTGCGGCACTTCTTCGACGTGTTCGACAGCGACCACGACGGGCTGCTCGAACAGTCGGATTTCGAGACCTATCTGCAGCGCATGGCCGATGCCACGGGCCACCGGAAGGGCTGGGACGAGCTCCAGTCACGGTGGATGTTCGTGTGGACGACGCTCCAGGCCATGGGCGACACCGACCATGACCAGGTGGTGAGCCCGAATGAGTGGCTGAGCCTGGCCGACCAGCTCCTCCAGTCGGAGCAGAGCTACACCGCCATCATGAACGGCATCGGCGAGACCACCTTCGATCTCCTCGACGCCGACGGAGACGGGCGCATCTCCAAGGACGAGTGGCGGGCGTTCTTCTGGTCGCACGGGATCGACGACGCCACCGACGCCGTCTTCCCTCGCCTCGACACCGACGGCGACGGTTACGTCTCCCGGGAGGAGACGATGACCAACCTCCGGGAGTTCTTCTACAGCGACGATCCCGACGCTCCCGGCAACGTGTTCTTCGGACCTCTGTAGCCCGGCGGCCATGGAGGACGGGACCAGCGGCCCCCCGGAGGTCGCCCCGTCGGAGGTCGCCCCACCTCCGCTCGCCATCGAGGCGTCGGGCCTGGCCAAGCGTTATCCCAACGGCGTCGAGGCCCTGGCCGGGGTCGACCTGGCCATCGGCTGGGGGGTGATCTTCGCCTACCTGGGTCGCAACGGCTCGGGCAAGACCACGACCGTGCGGGTGCTCACCACCCTCACCCCGCCCACCGCGGGGACGGCGAAGGTGGCGGGCGTCGACGTGGTGGCCGATCCCACCGGCGCCCGGAAGGTGATGGGCGTCACCATGCAGGAAGCGGCGCTCGACCACCTCATGACGGGCATGGAACACCTCCAGCTGGTGGGCCAGCTGTGGGGCCACCGGGCCCCGGACGCCCGCCAGCGGGCCACCGACCTGCTGGAGTCTTTCGGGCTGAGCGATTCGGCCAACCGGCGCATCTCGACCTATTCCGGCGGCATGCGCCGGCGCCTCGACATCGCCACCGCCCTGTTCAACCGGCCCCGGGTCCTCTTCCTCGACGAGCCCACCACCGGACTCGACCCCCAGAGCCGGCGGGCGGTCTGGAACACGGTGCGGGACGCCCGCGACGAGGGCACGGCCGTCTTCCTGACCACCCAGTACCTGGCCGAGGCCGAGGAGCTGGCCGACACCGTCGCCATCCTCGACGCGGGCCGGGTGGTGGCCATGGGGACGGTGAGCCAGCTCAAGGCCACCTTCGGGCGCACCACGGTCCGCCTGCGGGTGGCCGAGATCCACACCGGCGTGGTGCGGTCGGCGGTGGGCGACCACCCAGTGCGCCAGGTCGGCGACGGTTGCCTGGAGGTCGACCTCGTGGGCGCGGCGGCCGACAGCCACGCCGTCATCGGGCTGCTGAGCCGGCTGAGGCAGGAAGAGGTAGGGGTGACCGAGCTGGGGGTGTCCCAGGCCTCGCTGGAGGACGTGTTCGTGCGGCTGACCGGCGACCGGGTGAGCACGGGCAACGGCAGCAACGTCGAGGAGGGCGCCGGCATCGGGGCCCTCGGAGGGGGGCGGATGTGATGCGCCGGATCGCCCGCGACAGCCTCTTGCTGCTCCGCCGGAGCTTCCGGGAGGGCAAGCGCGACCCCACCATCGCCTTCATCATGCCCACCATCGTCCCGCTGGTGATGATCTCGCTGACCTCCCAGATCTTCGCCGACGTGGCCAACCTGCCCGGGTTCCCCACCGCCCGATACATCACGTTCGAGGCGCCGGGCATGGTCCTGCTCACCGGGATGATGGGGGCCGGCTACTCGGCCACCGCCCTCGTGATCGACGTCCGCAGCGGGTACCTCGACCGCCTGCGGGTGCTGCCCGTGCACCCGGTGGCCATCGTGCTCGGGCGCCTGCTCTTCGACATGGTGCGGGTGCTCCCGGCGGGGGCGCTGGTGCTGGCCGCGAGCGTGGCCCTGGGCGGCGAGGTCCGGGGCGGTGTCCTGGGGGCGGTGGCGATCCTCGGCCTGCTGGCCCTGTGGTCGCTCGCCTACAGCGGCATCTTCTACGCGGTGGGGCTGCGGACGGTGAACCCGCAGGCGCCCTTCGCCCTCCTCCCGATCTTCGTGCCGCTGATGTTCCTGACGACCGTGTTCGCGTCCCAGGACATGATGCCGGGCTGGGTCCAGGCCATCTCCGCCTGGAACCCGTTCACCTACGCCATCGGCGGGGCCCGGGCCTTCATCAGCGACGAGTTCACGTGGTCGGCGCTGGTCAAGGCCATCGCCACCTGCCTGGCCCTGCTCACCCTCACCTGGTACATCGCGGGACGATCGTTCAACCGCCTGGTGCGCGGGACCTGACGGCTCCTGACGGGCTTCAATGGGGGGCGTGGACCTTCCCGTGATGCCCCCCGTCAAGCCGATGCTGGCCAAGCTGTCCCGGGAGCTGCCGGCCGAGGGCGGGGTGGTGTACGAGCCCAAGTGGGACGGGTTCCGGGGGATCGTGTTCCGCGACGGGGACGAGGTCGAGATCGGCAGCCGCAACGAGAAGCCGCTGACCAGGTACTTTCCGGAGCTGGTCGAGGCGCTGCGGGTGGGTCTGCCCGAGCGGTGCGTGGTCGACGGCGAGATCGTGATCGCCACGCCCGGCGGGCTCGACTTCGAGGCGCTGCAGTTGCGCATCCACCCGGCCGAGTCCCGGATCAAGATGCTGGCCAAGGAGGTGCCGTCGTCGTTCGTGGCCTTCGACCTGCTGGCCCTGGGCGACGACGACCTGCGGCGGCGGCCGTTCTCCGAGCGGCGGGCGTTGCTGGAGGCGGCGCTGGCCGGGGTGGCGGCGCCGATTCACCTCACGCCCGCCACCGAGGATCGGGCGGTGGCCGAGCAGTGGTTCGACCGCTTCGAGGGCGCCGGCCTCGACGGGGTGGTGGCCAAGCCCGTCCACCTCACCTACCGGGAGGACGAGCGGGTGATGCTCAAGGTGAAGCACCAACGCACCGCCGACTGCGTCGTCGCCGGGTTCCGCTGGCACAAGAGCGGGCCGGTGGTGGGGTCGTTGTTGCTGGGGCTGTACGACTCGGACGGGTCGCTGCACCACGTCGGGGTGGCGGCCGCCTTCACCATGGCCCGGCGCAAGGAACTGGTCGACGAGCTGGCGCCCTATCGGGTCGACGCGTTGGACGGGCACCCGTGGGGCGAGTGGGCCGAGTTCATGACCGCCTCCGGGGGGCAGGTGCCGGGGATGGGGAACCGGTGGAACGCGGGCAAGGACATGTCGTGGGAGCCGATCCGGGCCGAGCTGGTGGCCGAGGTCGCCTTCGACCACATGCAAGGGGAACGCTTCCGCCACGCGACCCACTTCGTCCGCTGGCGCCCGGAGCGGGAGCCGCGGTCGTGCACCTACGACCAACTCGAAGTGGCGGTCCCCCAAGAGCTGGCCGCCGTCTTCGGCGCCTAGCCGGCGGAGTCGTCGGTGCCGCGCCGATGATCTACCGGCTGCTCAGCGACCGAGAGGAGGCGGTGTTCGACGAGGCGACGGGCCTGGTCGAGCGCTTCGGTCCGTCGGGTTCCGGGATGGGGGGTGTGTTCTCGGCCGGCGTCGGCGAAGGCTTCCACGACATGCCGTTTCCCCTGATCGAGCACCCCCGGGCTCGGTTCTGGTTCACCGAGGACGGATGGAAGAGCTATGGCCGCCACGTCCACGACGCCGCCGTGCGCCGGGGTCATGTCGTTCGCGTGATCCGGCGCAAGAACCCCCCGAGGTCCCAAGTGGTCTACCGGGACCGCTACCAGGTCGCCATCCTGCCCCCCGAACCCGACCGCCACCGAGCCTGAGCATTGGAGGGGCCGGGGTCTGCGGGCGTCAGTCGGCCGGCGGTACGAGGAAGCGCTCGAGGTCGGAAAGCTCTTCGCTCGTCGGCGGGGGCCTGACGGTGCTTTCGAAAGCCCACCGGCGGAGCCCAACGGAGGGCGAAGACCTCGGCGAAGTCCTCGCAGCCGACGCGATGGGCCTTTCGGGGCTCGCCGGTCATGTACGGGGGCCACTTGACGGTGACGTTCCGCTCCAGCCAACCGAGGCGGCGGGCCCGGAGGTACTGGTCGCGGGTCGTGTCGTCGAAGTACACGATGTCGTGGACGTGGCCGAGTTCGTGGGCCAAGGCGTTGGCGGTCTTCTCGGGCGTCCAGGCGGGTTGTACCCGGATGAGCACTGCTGTTCGCGAACCCGAGTGGAGCCTTCGGGGAAATCGCCCGGGCCGACTGCGGTGAAGGAGATGGTCCAGTTCGAGAGACGGTCGAGCGGATAGGTCATCAACCGGCGGGCGGGTTCCGCCTGCCAAGGCTCGTCATCGCTAGTTGGAACCTCGGAAGGCATGCACTCCATGGTGCCAAACGTGTCTGGTCGCTCCGTCGAATTGTTTCGGGAGAGACTTGTGGACCGAACATATGTTTGGTATTATGAGGGTGTGGAGTGATAGTCCGAATGCCGAGCAGGTCGCCGCCGAGATTGAGGCGGAGATCGCCGAGGTGTGCGGGCTGCTGAACGCCACCGCCGGGCGGTTGGTCGGGCTCATCGGCAGGGTGTTGGAGACCGGTGCTTGGGAGGGGGCGGGCATCCGCTCGGCGCAGCAGTGGGTGGCGTGGAAGTGCGGGGTGTCGCCGGAGCGGGCCCGGCGGCTGGTGGCGATGGCCCGGCGGTTGGCCGAGCTGCCGGACACCAAGGCGGCCATGGAGGCGGGCGAGCTGTGCGAGGACCAGGTGGCGGTCATCTGCCGCCACGCTCCCGCCGGCATCGACGGCCAGGCCGCGGAGCTGGCCCGCTCGGCCACGGTGGTGCAGCTGCGGCGGGTGCTGGGCAGCTACTCCTTCGAGGAGCCCAAGCCGGCCGAAGCACCGGCCGAAGCAAGCTGCCCGAGGAGCGCCGGTGGGTGAGCTTCGGCCACGACGACCAGGGCTCGTGGACGCTGTCGGCCAGGCTGCCGGCCGACGAAGGGGCGCTGGTCGAGCGGGCGCTGCGTGCCTCGCCGCGAGGAGCTGTTCCGGGCGGGCGAGCACGCATCCGGTCCCCATCCCGCCCCCTCCGACGTGAGCTGGGCCGACGCCCTGGTGGCGGTGGCCGACAAGGCACTGGCCCCGGGGGCGCAGTGCCGTGCCCACCACGACCGTCACCTGGTGCTGCTCCACGTGGAGACCGATGGCGACTGGGACCACCGGCGGCCACCTCCACCTCGGCCCCGCCCTCAGCGAAGGGCTCCGCCGCTTCGTGAGCTGCGACGCCCGGGTACGGCCGGTGATGGAGTCGGGGGGCAAGGCGGTGAGCGTGGGCCGGGCCTTTCGCACCGTGCCCGAGCGCACCCGCATCGTGGTCGAGGAGCGGGATCGGGGGTGCCGGGTGCCGGGGTGTGACCGCAGCCGGTGGCTGCACGTCCACCACGTGCAGCATTGGGAGGACGGAGGAACGTCCGATACCGCCAATCTGGTGGCTCTTTGCCAACACCATCATCGATTGCATCACCGGGGCGGGCTCGGCATCAGCGGCAACGCCGACGATCCCGACGGGATGACATTCACCGACGAACGCGGTCGCACCCTCGACCCCACCGGCCGCCCGGTGCCACCCCGCCGCGCCCCCGAGCAGGCCGCTCGCGAACTCGGCATCCCCCGCGGCAACTGGTCACACCCGACCGGCGAGCGACTCGATCCCTTCTGGGTCGACTTCGACGAGCGGGCCGGTTGAGCTGCGCCTCGGTTCAGGTCGCGGCGCCGCTGGCGGAGACCACTTGGAGTCGGGCGGCGCGGCTGCCACTAGAGACGAGAAGCCCGACCATTGACGCAACCGTCCTGGCCAAGCCCGTGACCGACTGCTTGCCGTCTCGTGGGAGGAATCCAGGCGTCGGGCCGCGACCTACGACTGTGGACGAGCGGGCGGCCACACCAGCCCGGAGAGGCTCTTGGTGAAGGAGAGCCCGCCGCCCGACCACCCCATAGTCGCGTAGAAGGCGTGGGCATCCTGGCGCCAGCTGGCCGACTCGAGAGCTATGCCCCAGCAACCTCGCTCGCGGGCAAGCTCCTCCGCTTGTTCCAGCAGTGCCCGGCCTACGCCGCGACCCCGCTGGTGCTCGGTCACGACGAGGTCGGGCACCCACCCCTGGGGCAGAGCGACGTTGAGACGCGGGCGGACCTCGACGTTGATGAAGCCCACGACGTCGTATTCGATGTCGGCGACGAGGGCGAAGGCGTCCGTGCGCTGGAGATAGTCCACGAATCGTTCTCTATGGTGTTCCTCATCGCGAGTGCCGAGCACGCCCGGCCGCCCAAGCTCCTCCAAAAGCGCGGCCACTGGTCGCCAGTCCTCTGGCTCGGGCGTGCGAATCACGAGCGTCTCGGGACGTCGTCCCGGCCCCGTTGCCGCAGTCGCTGGCCGGGGCTTGGCCGTCGATTGAGAAGTCATTGGAGTCCTTTCGTCGAGAGGCGCTGCTTGTTCGTTGACAGTAGGTTGGCAATGGCCCGAAAAGGAGATCCACTTTCGGAGGAAAAGACAGGACCAATCCTGCCCTCCGATGACGCCCGGCGACGTACCAGGGGGGAATCCGCCCCGGCTGGCTACCCCCCTAAACGCGGCGCCCCGACCGCCCGCTCGGCCAGGGTGTCCGCCAGCGCGTCCATTGCCGCGTCGACGCTGTGCCGGGCGATCCCGCCGTACCCCACCACCAGCGCCGGGGGCAGCGGGCGGCTCGGCGATGTGTAGTCCGCCAGCCCGTAGAGCCGGACCGAGTGACGGGCACCGGCCGCCACCAGGGCCGATTCGTCGGCGTCGGCGGCCAACCAGGCGAGCAGATGCAGCCCCGCCGCGATCCCCTCCACCCGCACCTCGGGGGCCTCGCTGTATAGCGTCGTCACCAGGCGGTCGCGGATGTGGCGGTAGTGGGCCCGGCAGCGTCGGCGGTGACGGTCGAGCGCGCCCGAGGAGATGAAGCGGGCCAGCGTCAGCTGGTCGAGAGCGGGAGAGCCACGGTCATCGGCGTACTTGGCCTCGACGAGCTCGCCGCGGATCTGAGGGGGCAGGACCAGCCAGGCCAGGCGCAGGGCGGGAACGAGTGTCTTGCTGACCGAGCCGCCGTAGATGACGCGGTCCGGTGCCAACCCCTGGAGGGCACCGACCGGTTGTCGGCCGTAGCGGAACTCGGCGTCGTAGTCGTCCTCGAGGACGAGCCCGTCGCAGGCACGGGCCCATTCGACCAGCGCCCCCCGGCGGGCGGGGCTGAGCACGACCCCGGTCGGGAACTGATGGGCGGGCGTGACCATGACCGCCCGCACGCCGCTGGCAACGAGCTGATCGACCCTCAACCCCTCGCCGTCCACGGCGATGGGCACCGGCGCCAACCCGGCCCGGACAATGAACTCCTTGCACCGGGGCCAGCCGGGGTCCTCCACCGCCACCTCCTCAATGCCCCGCTGGCCCAGCACTCGCAGCACCAGGGCCAAGCCCTGGGCCAAGCCGCTGCAGACGACGACGTTGGAAGGATCGGCGAGGACGCCCCGGACCCTTCCGAGGTAGGCGAGGAGCTCCTGGCGCACCTCGAGGGGACCCTGGGGCTCGCCGTAGCCGAGGACGGCGTCGGGAGCCTCGGCCAGCACCCGGCGCAGCGCGGCCAGCCACGCGGCGCGGGGGAACATGCTCAGATCGGGCAGCCCGGGGCGAAAGTCGAAGCGCGGGGTTTCGCCAGCCGTCGGCGAAACCGACGGGGAGTGGGCATGGGCCGCGCCGGTAGCCACTCGGGTCCCCGAACCGCGCGCCGTGCTGAGGTAGCCCTCGGCAGCCAACTGGTCGTAGGCGTCGACTACGACGCCGCGCGAGAGCGCCAGGTCTCGGGACAGGGCCCGGGACGAGGGCAGCGCCGTGCCGGGGCGGAGGATCCCTTGGCGGATGGCCGTGCGGATGCCGTCCTGGAGCTGAGATCGAAGGGGCACCCCGGCGCCGCGCGACACGGCCAGGAACAGCTCCAAACCAGAAGTGGTCTCGCCTTTCGCCACGGAAGTGGACCTTAACGCCGGACCATCTCGGTCGTATGGTCCTCGCGACGGCCGGGTGACAATCAGAACCCGCGGAACCTGGAAGGCAGGAAATGTCCATGAAAGTTCCATTGGAACCCGGACACAAATGGCGGGGGCGGTCACGAAGACGAGCGGGAGGAATTACTGCAATGAAGGCTTCGTCGCGGGCACTGCGCGTCCTTGTACTCGTGCTCCTGGTGTTCTCCGTCCCCTCCGCGGCCGTGGCGGGGAGCGATCCCCCGGTCACCGCCGGGCAGAAGGGTTACCAGACCAACCTCCTCCGCTGGCAAGGGGCAGAGGGCGACTTTTCCGACTGGACCCGGTCCGGCACCGTCCTCGGCGCCGAGGGCGAGATCCGTCTCGACCCCGGCAGTGCCAGTCCCGGCACCGACCCCTTCGGCCCGGGCGGCTACCTGGGCGGCACCTTCTACAATGGGGGCTCCTTCCTCGTGGGCCAGGCGACGAGCCCGGTGATCGACACCCCCGGCGGTTTCCAGGAGGCGATCGCCTCGTGGAACGCCCGGACCCCGGCCGGCACCTGGATCGAGACCCTGATCCGGGCCCGGGTCGGCGGCCGCTTCACCAAGCTCTACAACCTGGGCGTCTGGGCGTCGGACTCGTCCACCATCGCCCGCCACTCGGTTCGGGCTCAAGGCGACGCCGACGGTTTCGTGGCCGTCGACACCCTCATCCTCGACAAGAAGCTGCGGGGCGACGGGTTCGAGCTCACGTTCCGCCTGTTCAGCGATACCGCGGGCGCCGTCCCCACGGTGCGGTCCGCATCTCTGGCCCTCTCCCGCGATTACAACAAGATCGGCGAGTTTGCTCCCGGCAACCCGGCGCGGTGGGACTCAGTCCTGCCCGTGCCCGAGTGCTCGCAGATGGTCTACACGGACGGCGGCACGGTGTGGTGCAGCCCCACGTCGACCTCGATGGTGCTGGCCTACTGGTCTGGCGACACCGGACCGTGCGAGCCCCGGGTGCGGGCCGCAGTGGAGGGTGTGCACGACTGGGTGTACGACGGAGACGGGAACTGGCCCTTCAACACCGCCTACGCCGCGGCCCAGGGACTGGAAGCCGAGGTGGCGCGCTTCGAGAGCCTGGCCGACGCCGAGCCCTGGATCGCGGCCGGAATCCCGGTCGTCATCAGCTACTACTGGCACCAGGGCGACCTCACCGGCGCCCCCATCCCCACCAGCGACGGTCACCTGGCCGTGCTGGTCGGCTTCGACGCCGCCGGCAACCCGATCGTGAACGACCCGGCCGCGGCGGCCGACGCCGACGTGCAGCGGACCTACCTGCGGTCAGAAATCGAGCACCTGTGGGTGAAGAAGTCGGGCGGCACCGCCTACCTCATCTACCCGACCGGTCACCCCGTGCCGTCGACGCCCGGCACCGCGTGACGGTCCGGCCAAGAAAGGAACGTGCGAATGCGAATCAAGCGATTGCTGATCGCCGCCAGTCTGCTGGCGACCACGCAGGTGCTCTCGGCGCCGGTTCCGGCCAACGCCGCCCCGGAGGTGACCTTCACCCTGCTCACGCCGCTTCCGACCCAGCTCGCGGTCGGCCAATCGGAGACCATCGCGGTGAGGGTGCAGAGCACTGAGCCCTTCGTCATGGCCATCGCCCTGTCGAACGCGTATTACCCGGGGCGGGGCGTCGCCTTCGACGGCTCGCCCGCCCACCCTCGCGACACCTCCGCCGACCTCTACCTGACGATCACCGGCCGGGCGCCCACCGCCGGCCTGGCCGCGGTTGAGAATTGGCCGGCCGACGAGGACTGGGCCGCCGGGGCGGCTCCCGTCGCCGTGGCGGTCGGCGCCCGCTTCAAAGGTGGCGGCGTCGTCGGCATGCAATTCCCCTTTGCCGTGACCGTGCTCAGTGGCTGAGAGCTGATGCAGACCGCCTAGTAACAGCCAGCAACGTCTGACCAACGTCTCTCTTTCCGCAGTTTCAACCCGTCGAAGTCAATCCAGGAGGCCCCCCGTGCGTCGAGCGCTGCTCGTCCTCGCCATGGCCGTCGTCAGCACCCTGGTGGTCCCCACCCAGGCGTTGGCGGCCGGCCCTTACCCCGTCAACCTCACGTCGCCGACGCCCCCCACCGGCGGGTCCACCTTCACGTGGACCGTCGCCGGGGTGGCGCCCGACCCCCAACGCGAGATAACCGACGTCGGGCTCTCCGGGTGCTGGACGGCGGCCCAGGTCGACTCGGTCCAGGCCCGCGACGCCGCCGGGGCGACCTTGCGGACGAAGATCAGCAAGGGCGGGAAGAAGCCCGGACTCATCGAGGTCAGCTCATTGGGCGACCAACGGCTGCCGGCCACCATCGCGGTGACGTTCAAGAGCGCCTTCGGGAGCGCCACCACCGGTACGTCGGCCACCATCGACTCGGGCAAGGGCAAGCGGGCCGATTCCACGACGACCGACATCGGCGGGCCGACCTGTCAGGCCACGTACCGGCTGGAGCTGTCGGCCGGTACCGGGGGTCATGCCACGGTGTCGCCGTCGTCGCCCTCCTATGCCGCCGGCACCGTCGTCACCATCACCGCCACTCCCGACGGCGGGTTCGCGCTCTCCGGCTGGACCGTCGACGGGGCGCCGGCGGGGGCTGCCAGCCCGCTGTCGCTGACCATGAACGCCAACCACACCGTCGTCGCCGCCTTCACCTCGACCGGTCCGCCGCCCGCCCTGGTGGCGCCCCCCCTCGACCCGAGCGTGCCGACCAGCGTCTTCGACGCCACCTCGTTCCTCTACACGGGTCCCGGCGCCGTCCAGATCGGGGTCGCTCCCGGCACCATCGATGAGGACCGGGTCGCCGTCCTGCGGGGCAAGGTGCTCGCGCCCGACGGGCAACCGCTCGCCGGCGTCGGGATCACGGTCGCCGGCCACCCCGAGTTCGGGCGGACGCAGAGCCGGGCGGACGGGATGTTCGACCTCGCCGTCAACGGCGGGGGACTCGTGACCCTCCAGTACGCCAAGACCGGTGTCATCCCCGCCCAGCGCCAGGTCGAGGCCCCCTGGGAGAACTTTGCCACGCTGCCGGACGTCGTCCTCGTCCCCTACGACTCACAGGTGACGACGATCAACCCCGCCTCCGCGGAACCGACGCAGGTGGCGCGGGGCACCGCGGTCACTGACGCCGACGGGACGCGCCAGGCCACGCTCGTCTTCGACCAGGGGACGACGGCCACCATGACGATGCCGGACGGCTCCTCGCAGCCGCTCTCGAGCCTCGACGTGCGGGCGACCGAACTGACTGTCGGGGACCGCGGGCCTGAGTCCATGCCTGGCGACCTGCCCCCGACCTCGGCTTATACCTACGCGGCCGAGTTCAGCGTGGACGCGGCGGTGGCCGCAGGGGCGACCGACGTCCAGTTCAGCAAGCCGGTCGTGTTCTACATCGAGAACTTCCTCGTCTTCCCCGTCGGGATGGACGTCCCCATGGGCTACTACGACCGGGCCAAGGCGGCCTGGGTTCCGTCCGACGACGGCCGGGTCATCGGCATCGTCGGAGAGACAGCCGGCATGGCCGACGTCGACGTGAACGGAGACGGATCGGCCGACGACGCCGCCGGTCTCGGGCAACTCGGGATCGACGACGCCGAGCGGGAGCGGCTAGCCAGCCTCTACGAACCCGGCCAGAGCCTCTGGCGAACGCCGGTCACCCACTTCTCCCCCTGGGACTGCAACTGGCCGGGCCGGCCGCCGGATGATGCCACCGGGCCCAACGGTGGACCTCCTCGTCCCGGTGGCGGCGAGGACAACGACTGTCCGAGCATCGGCTCGGTCATCAGCTGCCTGGGGCAGGGCCTGGGCGAGACGATCGGCGTCGCAGGCACGCCCTTCTCCCTCAACTACCAGAGCAACCGCGCTCCGGGGCGCAAGCCCACGCTCGTCGTTCCCCTCAGCGGCGAGTCGATCCCGCCGAGCCTGAAACGAATCGAGCTTACCGTCGAAGTCGCAGGTCAGAGCATCACCCAGTCCTTCGCTCCCGCCGCCGGCGCCTCGGCCGACTTCGTCTGGGACGGGAAGGACGCCTACGGACGTACGGTCCAGGGCGCCCAGGTCGTCTCGGCCCGGGTGGAGTACGTGTACGACGCGGTGTACCTGACCCCGGCCGAGTTGGAGGCCAGCTTCGGCCAGCCCGGAACCGCCTTCACACCGGTGCCGGCTCGGGGCGAAGTCATGGTCGGCGGCGGCTGGAAGGGCGAGATGGGCACCCTGGACGGTCGAGCCAGCGGCCTCGGGGGATGGACACTGAGTTCCCACCAGGCCTACGACCCGGTCTCCGGGACCCTCCACGACGGAACCGGCGGCCGGACAAGCGCCACATCCGTCGATTCGGTGATCGAGACGATTGCCGGCAACGGCCAAGACGGGTCGGACGGCGATGGAGGGCCGGCGACGGAGGCGAAGGTGATGGCCACCGGGGCGGTCGTCGGCCCGGACGGCTCTGTGTACCTGGCCGAGAACAGCCACCGGGTGCGCAAGGTGGACCCCGACGGGATCATCACCACCGTGGCCGGAACCGGGTCGGCGGGGTACTCCGGCGATGGCGGGCCGGCGACCCAGGCGGCTCTGAACTTCCCCACTTCGCTGGCACTTGGGCCGGACGGATCACTCTACGTGGGCGACATCGGCAACAGGAGAGTCCGCCAGATCGCTCCGGGGGGAACGATCACGACCTTCGCCGGCGGAGGAACCCAATCGGGTGAGGGACTGCCGGCCACCGATGTCCGGCTGGGGTCTCTGCAGGGGCTGGCGCTCGCCCCCGACGGGTCGCTCTACCTGAGCGAGCTCTTCGAAGGAAAGATCCGCAAGGTCTCTCCCGACGGTCTGATCACGACCGTCGCCGGTACCCCGGGCGGCGCCGACCCAGGGAATGGTGGTCCCGCACGCCAGGCCCGCCTCAAGGAGCCGCGGGCTCTCGCCGTCGCCCCGGACGGGACGCTGTTCGTGTGGGAGAGGGGCGACTTCCAAACTCCGCCACGGGTGCGGCGCATCGGCACCGACGGCGTCATCACGACCTATGCGGGAGGCGGCACTGCGACCGTCGATGGCGTGCTGGCGACGGACGCGTCCGTACCCCCGGCGGAGCTGGTCGGACTCGCAGTAGGCCCAGGGGGTCTGTACATCGCCGGCTCGCTGGAAGACCGCCTACGCGTGGTGAGGAACGACGGAGTGATCTTCACCGTGGCCGGTACCGGCGAGAGCGGTTTCGCCGGTGACGGGGGACCGGCCGCGGCGGCCCTCATCGACGGCCCGATCGGGGTGGCCATCGCCCCCGATGGCGACATCGTCTTCTCCGACGGCTCGAACAGTCGGGTGCGACGGCTCACCCGAACCCTTCCCACCTTGGGTGCGGCGGGTGTCCTGATCCCGTCGGCCGACGGCCAGGACCTGTTCAACTTCGACGAGCTCGGCCGTCACACGCGGACCATGGACGCTCTGACGAGCGCGGTGCTCTACGAGTTCTCCTACGACGGCGCCGGCCGACTGAGTGGGGTGACCGATGTCGACGGCAACGTGACCTCGATCGAGCGGGCCCCCGACGGCAAGCCCACGGCCATCGTGGCGCCGGGCGGGCAGCGCACCACCCTCGCCGTGAACGACGACGGCTATCTGGTTCGGGCCGCCAATCCGGCGAACGAGGCGGTGGTGCTGGACTACCACCCCGGAGGGCTGCTGGCCTCCTTCACCGAGCCCCGCGGGGGTGTCCACCTCTTCACCTACGACGCCCTCGGGGGCCTGGCCAGCGATGAGGGCCCCGCCGGTGGGATCAAGACCCTCACCCGCACCGAGCTGGCGGACGGCCACCAGGTGGTGCTGCGGACCCACCTGGGCCAGGAGACCACCTACGAGAGCCACCAAACCTGGTTCGGGTCCGAGCACGTCACCACCGACCCTGCCGGGGGCCGAACCGTCAACCGTGTGTACACCTCCGACGGAAAACAGGAGGTCACCTACCCCGACGGGACGGTGGTCGAGATCACCCAGGGAGCCGACCCGCGCTTCGGCATGCAGGCACCCCGTACCACCGCCCGGTCGGTGCAGACGGCCGGGGGGCTCGTGCAGACAGTTGTCGCCAGCCGCTCCGTCACCTTGACGGACCCCGGCGACATCCTCAGCCTGCAGTCGCTGACCGACAGCGCGACGGTCAACGGTCGGATGTCGACCCAGGCCTACGACGCCGCCACCCGTACCTTGACGGCGACATCGTCCGCCGGCCGGCAGAGCTCCCTGACCTACGACGCCAGGGCGCGGGTCATTGCCAAGCGCCCCGACGTGGGCGCCGATCCGGCGGTCTTCACCTACGGGCCGACCGGCCTGTTGACCCAGGTCAGCACCGGCAACCAGCGGTGGACCTACGACTACGACGGTCGCCGCCGGCCCTTCCGCCGTACCGACGCCACGGGCGGGATCACCCGCTACACGTACGACGAGGGCGACCGGCTCCTCTCCACCACCTTGCCCGACGGCCAGGTGTACGGCGTCCGCTACGACCCCAATGGCAATCCGATCGCTCGGATCATGCCGAGCGGTGCCGAGCACGCCGTCAGCTACGACGCCATGAACCTGATGTCCGGTTATCAGGCACCGGGCAACGCGCCCGAGACATGGATCCACGACCTCGACCGCCGCCAGACGGGCCACGCCCGGCCCATGGGTCGATCGGAGTCGCGCACGTTCGACACCGGCGGCCGGCCCGCCACCATCGCCTCGCCTGAGTCGACGGTGTCAATGCAGTACACCGACTCCACCGACCGCCCCGCGAGCACCACTCGGACCCCATCCGGTCCGGGTCTGGGCCTGAGCCAGGAAGTGGCCTTCTCCTACGACGGGTCGCTCCCGACCGCCATCGACTTCCTGGGCCTGGCGTCCGAGGGTCGGTACACCTACACCCCTGACGACAACCAGTTCCTGACCCAGACCCGACTGGACAGCGGCGGCCAGTCGTCCACCCTCGACGTCAGCCGGGACGCCGACGGCCTGATCACCGGCCTGGGTCCTTTCACCTGGGACCGGAGCGGCCCCGGTGGGGCCGTCAGCCGGATCAGTGACGGCACGATGGCACTCGACCAGGGCTACGACGGACTGGCCCAGTTCGACGACCGCCGGGTCAGTGTCGCCGGTACGGAGGTGTACCGGTCGGAGCCCACCTTCGACGGCCGTGGGCTGATTACCCGGAGCGTCGAGACGATCGGGGCGACGTCGCACACGATCGACTACGTCTACGACGCCAACCAGCAACTCCGCGAGGTCAAGCGGGACGGCACGACGGTGGAGCGCTACGGGTACGACCAGAACGCCAACCGCACCAGCCGCCAGCTCGGTGCGGCTGCCGCCGAGGTGGCCGCCTACGACGCCCAGGACCGACTCGTGAGCCGGGGAACGGTCGGGTACCAGGTGAACGACGACGGCTTCATGGCGTCCCGGGGCAGCGACACGTTCACCTACGGCACCAGCGGGGAGCTCCTGTCGGCCCACGTCGGCGACAACACCGCGACCTACTCCTACGACGCGCTCGACCGGCGGGTGGCGAAGGAGGTGAGCTCGCCCGGCGGGCAGTCCAAGGTCGAGTACCTCTACGGCGATCCGGGGAACGCCTTCCGCGTCACCGCGGTGCGGACCGGCTCCGAGCTCACCGTGCTGTTCTACGACGAACCGGGGTCGCTCTACGCCTTCGAGCGGGCGGGGTCCCGCTACTACGTCGCCAGTGACCTGGTGGGAAGCCCACGGCTGGTGACCACTGCCGCCGGCGAGGTCGTCAAGGCCATCGAGTACGACGCCTTCGGCGCCGTCCTGTCCGACAGCGACCCCGGCTTCTTCCTGCCGATCGGGTTCGCCGGCGGGATGTCCGACGCCGAGACCGGCTTCGTGCACTTCGGCTACCGCGACTACGAGCCGGCGTCGGGGCGCTGGACATCTCGAGACCCCGTCCTCTTCGACGGCGGGCAGTTCAACCTGTACGCCTACGTCGGCAACTCCCCGGTGGCCTTCCGTGACCCTCTCGGGTTGTGGTGCGTGGGCGGGAACTTCTACTACGGGGTCGGAGCAGGAGCGAAGGTCTGCCACGGGGAGAACGGCTGGTCCACCTGTTTCGAGGTGGGCGCCGGTCTGGGAGGAGGCGTCGAGATCGACCCGATCGGTCAGGGAGGCGCCACGGATTCCATCCTGATCGAGGCTGGAGTGGGATGCGGCCCGTACTCCATCGGCCTTGGTGCGGAAGTCAACCTCTGCGGCGGGACCACCAAGCCACCGGAGGTCAAGTGCTCGCTCGGCATCATCGACCCGTGCTCCAGCAAGGTCGGCCACCCGCCCTCGATCAGCCTCGAATGCGGTGAATCCGTCAAGTTCGCCTTCCAGATGTGTCGGTACCAAGATTGGTAGCGCAACGATGTGCGTCCCGTCCCCCTGGCCGCGGGGGGACGGGACGGGCTACGTCGAGGCGTCGGCGACTGGGCCTGCTGCGTCTCGTTGAGGGCGGCGAGGATGTAGGCGAAGTCCTTGGCGTCGGGGGGGATGAACGGTTCGGCGTCGGGCACGGTGGCGAGGAGCTGGAGGAAGGAGTCGAGGGAGGAGCCGTCGGCCGCGGGCAGGTGGGAGGAGAAGATCCGGCTTGGCTGGAGTTGGCGGACGCCGGCGAGCGCCTCGCCGTACTTCTGGCGGTCGACGAGGTGGGTCCAGGGGGAATCGGAGAGGGCCCAGCCCAGCATCCCCCCGGCGAGGGCTTCGGACGGCACGTCGGCCGCCGATTGGGTCGGCTCGGGGAGGATCGCCCCGAAGGCGTCCACCGAGAACATGGAGCCGGTCGATTCGTCGAGCAGCCCGGTGGACAGGGGGCTGTCGTAGAGCGGCGGCTGGATGGCGCGGAGGGTGCGATCCCCGACGTTGACCTGGTCACCCTCCCGGACCGCGTAGACGCGGTCGAGGGGCACGTGCCACCACGTGGCCATGCGCAAGGCGCTGAAGGCGTTGCAGACGAGGCGGGCGTTGGGGGCCAGCTCGAACACCCGCTCGATGCTGCCCGTGTGGTCGGCGTCGTCGTGGGTGAGCCACACCCAGCGCAGGGCGGCCGGGTCGACGATCGACGACAGCGCGTCGACGAAGTCCGGTCGATCGAAGCCGATGCCCGTGTCGACGAGCACCGGCTCCTGGGCGAGGAGGACGAAGGCGTTCACCGGGAGCACTCCCACTCCCGGCAGGGCGAGGTGAGTGGGCAGGACGTGGACGTCGGGGCCGACCTGGTAGGGGGCATCCATCGAGCAGCACCTCCTGGCGGGATCGTGTGACACGTGAAGCGTACGCGGGGCAGGGCCCCGATTTCCGGCGGTATCCCCAGGTTTGGGTTCCCGACCGGGCGCAGGGGGCAGACCTATGGGTGAACCCGCCTTTCGCAGCACATTCCAGCCATGCCCACGACTCGAGCCACCGGTCAACCGGCACCCCTCGCGCTTCCCGTCACGCCGGGTGCCGCCCGCCGCGAGCTGGAGGCGATCCTCCGGGGGACCCGTTGGTGTCGGCACGCCGATGCGGTGGTGCTGGCTGTGCACGAGGCGCTCACCAACGCCGACCGGCACGGCGGAGGGGTCCTGCGGGTGGAGGCGTCGATCGACAACGGGGTGTTGGTGGTGGTGGTGTGCGACCGCGGCCAGGGCTTCGAGCCCGCCGACCAGCAGTCAGCCGACCCATTGGCGGAACACGGCCGCGGCCTCTGTCTCATGAACCAGATCGCGACCCGGGTGGAGACCGGTCGCGACGACGGCGACTTCTGCCTCCGCCTGCGCTTCGATCCACCGTGAGGGCCAGTCGGAGCAGCGAGGAACACGACCTCCTCCAGCTCTACCTGAACGACATCGGCAAGCACCCCCTCCTCACCCCGGACGACGAGATGCGCCTGGGCCAGCTCACGCGGGCCGGGCGGGCGGCGGCGGCCCGGCTGAAGCAGGCGGGCGTGGGCGTCGACCCCGTCCGCCGGCGGGAGCTGGAGATCGTGGCCGGGGCGGGGGCCGACGCCGCCTGCGAGTTCGTGGAGGCCAACCTCCGCCTGGTGGTGTCGATCGCCAAGCGCTACCAGTCGTCCGGCCTCCCCCTCCTCGACCTCATCCAGGAGGGCAACTTCGGCCTCATCGAGGCGGTGGAGCGCTTCGACCCGTCCCGCGGGTTCCGGTTCTCCACCTACGCCACCTGGTGGATTCGACAGACGATCGCCCGCGGGATCGCCAACACCAGTCGCACCATCCGCCTCCCGGTGCACGCCGGCGACCAGCTGGTGGCCATCCGCATGGCCATCGCTGCCATCGAGGCCCGCACCGGTCGCCCGCCCCGTCCCGACGAGCTGGCCCACGCCGTCACCCTTCCCCCCCGGAAGGTCAAGGAGCTGTTGCCCCACGTGGTGGAGCCGGTGTCGCTGTCGGAGCGGATCAACGACACCGACGGAGGCGAGTTGGGCGAGCTGGTGGAGGACGCCACGTCGCCCCCGCCCGACCAGGCCGTGTTCGACGCCCTTCTCCCCGGCCAGGTGCGCAAGCTGCTGGCCTCGCTCGACGGCCGGGAGCAGGAGGTGCTCACCCTCCGCTTCGGCCTCGACCGGGGAGGCCCCCGATCGTTGGACGCGGTGGCCGACATCCTCGAAGTGCCCCGGGAGGTCGTCCGGCAGGTGGAGACCCGGGCCCTCACCAAGCTGCGGCGGGCGTCCACCCGCAGCCTGAGGGACCTTTTGTCGGCGTAGGCGGGGGTCACGCGGGGTAGAGGTCGCCCGTGACGATCACTGTGGTTGGGGACGTGCGGTTGGTGGGGCGGGCGCTGGCGCTGGTGGTGTCGAAGGTGCCCGAGGCGGAGGCGGTCTCGGATCTGGCCGAAGCCGCCGGCTACGACCGCTGGTTGCTCGGGGATGCCAGGGAGGCGTGCCGGATGTCGTCGACGGGCCGGTTCGACATGCCCGAGATCTCCCGGGCCATGCAGTTCCTGGACGCGGCTGCGGCGGTGGCCGCCGCCACCGCCGCACCTGCCGTCGCCTGAGAATGACGCGGGGCTACCTCTCGATTGGCGCCCGCACCAGGTTGCCCCACTCCGTCCACGAGCCGTCGTAGTTGCGGACGTTCGTGTAACCGAGCAGGTGGGTGAGCACGAACCAGGTGTGGCTGGAGCGCTCGCCGATGCGGCAGTAGACGATCACGTCGTCGTCGGACTTGAGGCCGTGCTTGCCCTCGTAGAGGCCCCGGAGGAACTCGGCGTCCTTGAACGTGCCGTCCTCCTCGTTGGCCGTCGCCTTCCACGGCTGGCTCTTGGCGGTGGGGATGTGGCCACCGCGCAGGGCGCCCTCCTGGGGGTATTCGGGCATGTGCAGCAGCTCGCCGGAGTACTCGCCGGGGGAACGGACGTCGATCAGCGGGCCCTTGCCGATGTGGGCGAGGGTGTCCTCCCGGTAGGCCCGGATGGGGGCGTCGTCGCGGTCGACCACGGGGTAGTCGGTGGGCTCCCGCTTGGGGATGTCGGTGGTGAGCTCGCGCCCGTCCTTCACCCACTTGGCCCGGCCGCCGTTGAGGAGGCGGACGTCGGGGTGGCCGAAGAGCTTGAAGATCCACAGGGCGTAGGCGGCCCACCAGTTGTTGGCGTCGCCGTAGAAGACGACGGTGGTGTCGCGGCCGATGCCGTTCTTGGAGCACAACTGGGAGAAACCCTCGCCGTTCAGGTAGTCACGGGTGAGCTGGTCGTTGAGGTCGAGGTGCCAGTCGACCTTGATGGCGCCCGGGATGTGGCCGGTGTCGTAGAGGAGGACGTCCTCGTCGGACTCGACGATCACCACGTCGGCGTCGTCGGCGTGCTCGGCCACCCAGTCGGCGGTGACCAACATCTCGGGGTGCGCGTACTGCTGCAGCTCGGCGGCGGGGTCTGCGGCGACGGGCATTGAGCCTCCTTGGTGTGGGTGCGCGTGGATTCCCGACCAATGTAGTCGCCTTTGTTGCTTATTGGCATCGGCGGCGTGGGAAACTGGAGTGGTGACCACGCCCGCCCTGCAACGGATCGTCGACCTCTTCGGGGGCGCGCCCAAGGATCTGCGCATCCAGGCGCTCCTCGAGTACTCCCGCAAGGTGCCGCCCCTGCCCGAGCGCTACGTCGACCACCCGGAGCTGCTGGAAGGCGTCCCCGAGTGCCAGACGCCGTTCTTCCTGGCCACCGAGATCGACGACGACGACCGCGTCCACCTCCACTTCAAGGTGCCGGCCGAGGCGCCCACCACCCGGGGCTTCGCCGGGATCCTGTCGGCCGGGCTGGAGGGCGCGTCGTCCGCCGACGTGCTGGACACGCCCAACGACTTCTACAACAAGATGGGCCTGGCCGAGGTCATCTCGTCGCTGCGGCTCCGGGGGATGTCGGCGATCCTGGCCCGCCTCAAGCGCCAAGTGGCCGCCCACGTGGCCGCCCGCCAGGCGGAAGCGGCCCCCGCCGCCGACTGATTGATTCGCGCAAGTACCCGTCAGGGGGGGTGACTGCGCGGAGTGTTCGGCGACTTGGTCAGGTGAACGGGCCGTCGAGGACGCGCCAGCAGTACCAGGCGGCGATGGAGCGGTAGGGGCGGTAGATCTCGCCCGCCGCGGCCAGCGCCAACGGAGTGGGCGCTTCGGCGAGGCCGTGCATGCGGCCGTAACCGGCCCGGACGCCGAGGTCGCCCGTGGGCCACACGTCGGGGCGGTTGAGGGTGAAGATGAGGAACATCTGCGCCGTCCACGGCCCGATGCCCCGCACTTTCACCAGCCGGTCGACGATCTCGTCGTCGTCCATCCGCCCCCAGCCTTCGAGGCGGACGGTGCCGTCGAGGGACTTGGCCGCCAGGTCCTTGATCGACGCCACCTTGGCCGCCGACAGGCCCACGCTCCGGAGGACCTCCTCGGGGGTGGCCGCGACCGCAGCCGGCGTGGGGCGGCCGTCGAACAACGCCGCGAAGCGTCCGTGGATGGCGGACGCGGCCGCTCCCGCCAGCTGTTGGAAGCAGATCGACCGGGCCAACGCGCCGAAGGCGCCGCCGGGCGTCCGTTCCCGCACCAACCGGCACGGGCCGAACGAGGCGATCGCCGCGGCCATGGCCGGGTCGGCCGCCGACAGGGCGGCGCAGGCGTCGGACCACCGGTCGAGGTCAGCCATCGCCGTCCATTCTCCCCGCACCCAACCACGGGAGCGATCGCTCCTACAATGGTCACTATGAGGATGCGGGTGGAGGAGCTGGCCCTCCAGGCCGACGTGTCCGTCGACACCATCCGCTTCTACCAGAAGCAGCACCTCCTGCCGCCCCCCGGCCGGGACGGGCGCCTGGCCTGGTACAACGAGGATCACCTCGAGCGCATCGCCCGCATCAAGGAGCTCCAACGGCGGGGGTTCACCCTGGCCGTGATCCGCCGGTTCCTCTCGGGCGAGCTCGATCCGGCCGACGAGCGGCTGGCGGCGGCGGTGGTCGAGGCCGGAGACGAGGACACGTCGGCCGGCGACGGCGAGGCGGAGACGTTCGATTTGGAAGGCCTGGCGGCCAAGGTCGGCGTCCCGTCGGCCATCCTCGAGTCGCTGGTGCGGGAGGGGCTCCTCGTCCCCCGGCTGCACGAGGGCGTCCCCCGCTTCGGTCCCGACGACGTCACCGTCCTCACCGCCGGGCTGCGGCTGCTCGAGGCGGGCCTGCCCCTGCCCGAGGTGTTCGACCTGGCCCGCCGCTTCCACGCCCTCAGCCGGGAGGTGGCGACCCAGGCGGTGGAGCTGTTCGACGTCTACGTGCGCAAGCCGTTGCAGGCGGAGAAGCTCGACGAGGCGGCCAAGGCCGAGCGCATGGTGGAGACGTTCCGCACGCTCATGCCCGCGGTGAGCGACCTGGTCGCCTTCCACTTCCGCCGCATCCTGCTGCAGGTGGCCCAGGAGCACCTGGAGGCGGTGGGCGACCCGGCCGAGATCGCGGCGGCGGCCGCCGACGACGGGTGGTCGTCATGAAGCCGGCCCCCCGGTCCCTGCCCCAGGGCGAGGAGAAGGTGCGGGCGGTCGACGACATGTTCGACGCCATCGCCCCCCGCTACGACGCCCTCAACCGCATCCTGACCCTGCGGATGGACGTGGGCTGGCGCAAGAAGACGGTGCGCTCGCTGGGCCTGGCGCCGGGCGCCATCGTGCTCGACCTGGCCTGCGGGACGGGCGACATGTGCCGGGTGCTGGAGGACGCCGGATACCGGCCGGTGGGCGTCGACCGGTCGGCGGGGATGCTGGCCGCGGCCCGCACGTCGGCGCCGCTGGTGCGGGGTGACGCGTTGGCGCTGTCGATGGCCGACGGGTCGGTGGACGGGATCGTGTGCGGCTTCGGCCTGCGCAACGTCCTCGGCCTCGACCTCTTCTTCGCCGAGTGCGCCCGGGTGCTCCGGCCGGGGGGGAGGGTGGCGCTGCTGGAGGTGGCCATCCCCGAGAACCGGGTGATGCGCTTCGGCCACAACCTGTACTTCGGGAAGGTGGTGCCGTTCGTGGGCGGGCTCCTGTCCGACCGGGACGCCTACCGCTACCTGCCCCAATCGGTGGCCTACCTGCCGCCCCCGCCGACGATGATGACGATGATGGCCGGGGCCGGGTTCACCGGTGCCTCCCGACGGGCGCTGTCGGGTGGCATCGCCCAACTCCTCACCGGCACCCGGGCCCCGGCCGCCGCCGTATGAGCGCCGCTCTGGCCGCGGCCGCCGCCGCTGCCGCCCGGCCCGTCCTCACCAGCCGGACCCGGCCGCTGGCGGAGGTGCCCGACCTGCTGGCGGCGCTGAGCGACGATCCGGACGGCTTCGCCTGGCTGCACGACGGGACCGGGCTGGTGACGTCGGGCGTGGCGGCGCGCATCCGGGTGCGGCGGGGGGCCGGCCGGCTGGACGAGGCGGCGGCCGAGGTGGCGGCGGTGTTGGCCTCCATCGAGTCGGACGACACCGTGCGGCTACCTGGCTGCGGGCCGTTGGCGGTGGGCGCCCCCGGCTTTTCCGACGACGGCGAGGGCGAGCTGATCGTGCCTGCCGTCGTGATCGGCCTCACCCGGACCGGGCAGGCGTGGCGCACGGAAACCGGCCCATCCGCCTCGGTGAAGCCGTCGACGCCGACGGTCGCGGCCCGGCCCCTGCCCTCCCGCTTCGTGGTCGACGGCCACGGCCTGCGGCCCCGGTGGGGCGAGATGATCGACGACGCCCTGGCTCGGATCGCGTCGGGCGAGCTGTCGAAGGTGGTGTTGGCCCGGGAGGTGACGGTGGAGGCCGACCGTCCCTTCGACGTGGCCACCATCCTCACCCGCCTCCGGGGCGGCCATCCCACGTGCTTCACCTTCGCCGCCGGCGGACTGGTCGGGGCCACCCCCGAGCTCCTGGTCCGGCGCCGGGACGCGTTGGTCGTGTCCCGTCCCATGGCCGGCACCGCCCCCCGGGGCGACACCCTCGACGACGACCGGCGCATGGTGGCCCGCATGAAGTCGTCGAACAAGGAGGGGCGGGAGCACCGGGTGGTGGTCGACGCGGTGCGGGCCGCATTGGAGCCGGTGTGCGAGGAAGTGTCGGCCAGCGCCCAGCCCGAGGTTGCCCGGCTGGCCACGGTCGCCCACCTGGCCACCACCGTCGCCGGCCGGCTCAAGGCGCCGTGGCCGTCGGCGCTGGCCCTGGCCGGGCTGCTCCACCCCACGCCGGCGGTGGCCGGGTCGCCCCGTCCGGCGGCGTTGGCCGCCATCGCCGAACTGGAGGACTTCGACCGGGGTGGGTATACGGGCCCCGTGGGATGGGTCGACAGCCGGGGCGACGGCGACTGGGCGGTGGCCCTGCGCTGCGCCCAGATCGACGGGCCGGTCGCCCACCTGTACGCGGGGGCGGGCATCGTGGCCGGCTCGTCGGCCGGTGCCGAGTGGGCGGAGACGCAGGCCAAGCTGGAACCGATGATGCGGGCCCTGGTGCAGCCGTGACCGGCGGCGGCGGCGGCCGGGCCGACGTCGAGGCCCGGTTCCGGGAGGAGGGCCTGTCGCCCACGTCGTGGGGGAACGGGCCGGGCGACACCTACGGCTGGCACTCGCACACCTACCACAAGGTCCTCTATTGCGTGTCGGGGAGCATCGTGTTCCACACCCGCGACGGCGATGTCGAGTTGCAGGCGGGCGACCGCCTCGACCTGCCCCCGGGCACCGAGCACGCGGCCACGGTGGGCTCGTCCGGCTGTCAATGCATGGAGGCGTCACGATGAGCGACACCGGCCCGCGGGGGATTCCACCCGACATCGAGGACTACTGCGTCGCCCACTCCAGTCCCGAGTCGCCGTGGCTGACGGCGCTGGCGGCGGAGACGAGGGAGGCGTCGGAGGCCCACGGGATGATGGTGGGCGTCATCGAGGGGCGCTTCCTGGAGTTCCTCGTGTTCATGACCGGCGCCCGGCGGGTGCTCGAGATCGGGACGTTCACCGGGTACTCGGCCCTCTCAATGGTGGCGGCGCTGCCCTCCGATGGTCGGATCGTGACCTGCGACATCGACCCGGTGACCAACGAGGTGGCCCGGCGGGCGGCGGCGGGGAGCCCATACGCGGACCGGATCGAGTTCCGCCTCGGACCGGCGCTGGACACCATCGCCACCCTCGACGGTCCCTTCGACCTCGTCTTCATCGACGCCGACAAGGAATCGTACCTCGCCTACTACGAGGCGGTCCTGCCCAAGCTGGCCGAGCGGGGCGTGATCGTGGTCGACAACGTGCTGTGGAGCGGGCGGGTGCTCGATCTTTCGGATGAGACGGTCGACACCGTCGCCATCCGGGCGTTCAACGACGCGTTGGCCGTTGATTCACGGGTGGTGTGCGTGATGCTCACCGTCCGCGACGGGGTCACGCTGATTCGTCGGGCGTAGCCGGCTCCGGTTCCGTCGGCTCCGGCCGGTCCGGGGGCTGGTCCCAGCTGACGTCGAAGCCGAGGAGGGTCTTGAAGCGGTCGAGCATGTCGTCCTCGTCGAGCTCGTGGATGTTGCGCCGCTTGGGGTCGTAGACCTCGGCCGCCACGTCGAGCGTCTGGTCGACGATCCACGTGTCCATCTCGTTGCGGAGCTGTTCGAGGTGGTCGCCGTCGTCGGGCGAATCGCTGGCCATCGGCAAAGAATCCTCCTGCGCGCCAGTATGTCCGTCCATGAGCAACTGGGGCGACGACCTGTCCGAGAAGGCCAAGACGGAGATGGACCAGGTCCTGAGCGTGGCCGTCGCCTTCGCCGAGAAGATGCTGGAGGGCCAGGGGGCGTTCTATCCGTACGCGGTGAAGCTCACCGACGAGGGCGAGACGGAGATGGTGACCGCCCCGGCCGGCTCGGAGGACGCGCTGGCCACCCTCACCGCGGCCCTGGTGGCGCAACGCTTCGAGCTCCGGGTGGCGGCGGTGGTGGCCGCGGTGCACCTCCAGTCGCTCGAGTCCGACGCCGTCCGGGTCGACCTCGAACACCGCGACGGGGCCGCCCTCACCCTCATCCGCCCCTACACCCGCAAGAAGCTGCGCAAGAAGATCGACTGGGGCGACATGCAGTCGATGGTGGTCAACCCCACCATCTGGGGCGCCTGAGCGCCAGCTGCACACTCAACTCGAGGGCGCCACCGCCGGGTCGTTCTCCCTCAGCAGGGTCACTGCGACCAGGGGGAAGACGATCACGGACAGGAGGCCGGCGCTCACGAGAGCGGCGCCGGTCACGGGCGTGATCTCGCCCAGGGCGACGCCGATCTCGGTGGCGGTGACGAGGAAGGGGAGGGACGTGGCCTGGAGCAACCCCGCGGCCGCCGCCTGGCGGCGGCCCACGGTGCGGGCGTAGAGCGCCGCCGGTACACCCCTCACGATGAGCAAGGCCAACAGGAACAGCGGCACCCGGGCCAGGGCCGACGGCGAGTTCAGCAGCGCCTGCAGGTCGAACCGTAGCCCGCTGGCCACGAAGAAGACGGGGACCACGAACCCGTAGCCGATGGCTTCCAGCTTCACGTGGAAGTTGGGGTGGGTGGCGGTGTCCCGATCGACCATGTTCAGGATGGCGCCGGCCAGGAACGCGCCCAGGATCGTCTCCAGGCCCAGCCGGCCGGCCAGGGCTACGAACCCGACGAGCAGCAAGACCGCGAAGCGCACCCGGATCTCGGCGGTGGTGTCCTGCAGGCGGAGGATGACCATGTCGAGGCGCATGATCCGCTCCAGGCGGACCAACGCCACAACGGTCACGACGGCGAGCACCGCGAACATCCCCAGCAGGACGACCTTCCCGCCGGCGCCGCCCTCGCTCTCGGAGAACAGCAGCGAGAGCAGGACCACGGCCGCGAAGTCGGCCACCGACGCCCCCGCGATTGTCAGCTGCCCCACCGGCTGGTCGACCTGGCCCGCGTCCTTCAACACGGGGACGACCAATCCCAACGACGTGGCCGACAGGGCGACCGCGATGAGCAGGGGCGAGTTCACCCACCCGACTGCCCCGAAGGCCAGGCCGACGGCCACGCCCAGCAGGAGCGTGAGCCCGAAGCCCGCCCCCGCCGTCTTGAGGATGGGACCCCGCAGCTTGGCCACGTCGATCTCGAGGCCGGCCAGGAACAGGAGGAACGCCAGCCCGATCAGGGCCAGCACCTGCACCGGGACGTCGACCTCCACCCATCCCAGCCCGGCCGGCCCGACCACGATGCCGGCCACGATCTCGAGCACCACGGCCGGCACCCGCAGCGACGGGATGAGGCCCAGGACGAGGGGCGCGGCCACCGCGATGGTGGCCACGACCAGCAGGTTCCCGAACGAGAGCGTCATGGGCGGTAGCGGGGGAGGACAAGCGACTGCCGCACGGGTAGCAGTCCACCCGGCACCGGCCGCGTTACGCGGCGACCGCTACCGCCGGGGCAGCGTGTCCCCGGACGAGTGTCGCGACGCCTCGTAGACGCCGGCCGTGAGTCCGCCGAGGAGGTTGGCGACCAGGTCGCGGCCGGTGTTCTGGTAGCCGCCGACCTGGGTGTTGGCGACGGCCAGGGTGTAGGCGAACTCGAGGACCTCGTTGACCGCCCCCACTCCCGAGCCGAGGAGGGCCACGAACACCACCGTGGCCACCGGGCCGACCTCCACGCCGGCCAGCCACTTGGCCCGGAGCGCTCCCCACAGGGCGAGGCCGGCGGTGCCGAAGCCGACGAAGTGGACCATGTTGTCGAAGTGGAACCACCGGGCGAGGACTGCGTTGTAGAGAATGCGGTCGCCGCCGTCGAGCTCGATGATGCCGCCGGCGAGGTGGCCGAGGCCCCACAGGGTGAGCCCGAGGAGGACCACCCGCCGGAAGCGGAACCGGTCGTCGGCCACCGCCAGTCCCACGAACGCCACCGTCACGATGACCACGTAGGGCACGGCCAGCGGCGAGCCGGTGGCGACTCCGTAGGCCCCCAACCCGACCAGGTAGGTGAGCACGACCATCGTCACCAGCCGGTGGCGGCGCACCGACTCGATCACGCCGACTCGATCACTCGAGGGCCTCGGCCACCGCCTGGTGAGCGCGCCGGTGGCGGACGACGTTCGCCCCTCGCTCGGTGGGGACGATCACCGCCCGGACCCCTCCACCGTCGATGGCGGCTCTCACCGCCCGGACCAGGTCGGATGCCCACCCGATGCGGACGGCGGGGATCCCGTGCACACCGCACAGGGCGACCAGGTCGAGGTGGTGCGGCGTCCCCCACAGGGTCTCGAACTGGGCCTCGTCCAGGGCCGCCTGGGGCAGGAAGGAGAAGATCCCGCCGCCCCGGTTGTCGATCACCACGAAGACCACGTCGAGGTTCCGACGGCTTGCTTCCAGCAGCCCGCCCCCGTCGTGGAGGAAGGTGAGGTCGCCGCACAGCCCGACGACGGGCCCGCCGCCGCCGTCCGCGGCCGCGGCCACGGCGACTCCCAGCACCGTCGACACGAACCCGTCGATGCCGTTGACCCCCCGGTTGGAGTGGAACCGCACGCTCCGCCGGGGCCGGGCGAAGGCCTCGACGTCGCGCACGGGCATGCTCGACCCGACCACCAGCGACGCACCGTCGGGGAGGCAATCGACCAGGTCGCGGGCGGCGCGGGGTTCCGACGGGACGTCGTCGTGGACGAGACAGGCGTCGACGGCCTCCCGGGCGATCGCCTCTGCCTCGTCCCACGCCGCCAGCCACTTCGACCCCGAGACCCCGCCGTAGGCCTCCAGCCGGTCGGCCAGAGCGTCGAAAGGAGGGCGTCGGCGTCGGCCACCACCCGTTCCGACGCGCCCCGGTGGGGATCGAGCCACGCCCGGTCGGGGTCGACGAGGATGCGGGGGACGTCGGCGGCGAGCCACGCGGTGGCCATCTTCCCGGTGAGGGGGGCCCCGACGTGGACGACCAGGTCGGGTCGGAGGCGGTCGGCCACCTCCGGCACCCGCAGCAGGGCGTCGTAGGTGGAGACGGCGTGGGGGCCGGAACGCACCCCGGAGATGGGGTCGGCCAGGATCGGCCAGCCGGCGGCGGCGGCGAAGCGCTCGGCCACATCCGGCGACACCCTGCAGCCCCACCCCGCCACCAGCAGCCCCTTGGGCGTGGCCGCGATCGCCGCCGCCAGCCCGTCCAACTCGTCGGCGTCGGGGAGCGCGGGGCCGACGACGGTCGTCACCCACGGGCGTCCCCCGGGGCGGCCGTCGTCGACCACCACGTCGTCGCCCGGCACCAGCGGCTCCCGGAAAGCGAGGTTGAGGTGGACGGGTCCCGCCGGCGGCCCCGACGCCTCCGCCACCGACCGGGCCGCCACCGACCGCCAATAGGCCGGGTCGGCGACCTCGGCCGTGCCCACCTCGCAGAACCACCGCACCGAGGCGCCGTAGAGCTTGAGCTGGTCGGTGGCCTGGCCCGCGCCCGTGTCCCGCAGCTCGGGCGGACGGTCGGCGGTGGCGACCACCAGCGGCACCCGCCCGTGCCACGCCTCCAGGACCGCGGGGTGGAAGTTGGCCGCCGCCGTCCCCGACGTGCACAACACGACCGCCGGCCGCCCCGATGCCCGTCCCACCCCCACCGCGAAGAAGGCCGCCGACCGCTCGTCGAGGAAGACCTCCACCCGGATGCGGCCGTCGGCGACGAGGGCGAGGGCGAGGGGCGTCGACCGGGAGCCGGGGGAGACGGCGGCCACCTCGACCCCGCCCCGGGCCCACTCGTCGACCAGGGTGCGGGCGAAGGCGGTCTGGACGTCGTTGCCGCTCATGCCATCATCGATTCATGCTCGCGGGGACGGTGGAGGGTGCCGGACCCCGGCTGACCCTCGTCCACGGGTTCACCCAGACGGGGCGGTCGTGGGGCGAGGTGGCCCGCATCTTCGCCTCCGCCTTCGAGGTGGTTCGGGTCGACCTCCCGGGCCACGGCCGGTCGGCGGCGGCGGACGTCCGGATGAGCTTCGACGACACCGCGTCCGCCATCGGCGACGTCGGGGGACGGTCCGTCTACATCGGCTACTCGATGGGCGGCCGGCTGTGCCTGAAGCTGGCGCTGGAGCGTCCCGAGCTGGTGCGGGGCCTGGTGTTGGTGGGGGGGTCGCCGGGGCTGTCGACGTCGCTGGAGCGGGCGGCCCGGCGCCAGGCCGACGAGCAGCTGGCCGACGACATCGAGAAGGTGGGCACGGCCGCGTTCCTCCGCCGGTGGCTCAACCAGCGGATGTTCTCCACCCTCGACCCCACCGAGGACGACCTGGAGAGCCGGCGGGCGAACCCGGCCGAGGGGCTGGCCGGGGCCCTGCGGACGCTGGGGGTGGCGGCCCAGGAGCCGTTGTGGGGACGGCTGGCCGAGCTGGAGATGCCGGTGCTGCTGGTGGCGGGCGAGCTGGACGTCAAGTTCACGGTGACCGGCGAGCGGATGGCGGCGGCCATCGGCCCCAACGCCACCGCCGTCACCATGCCCGGCTGCGGTCACGCCGCCCACCTCGAGCGTCCCGACGCCTTCTGCCGGCTGGTGTGGACGGCCCTCGACCCGCGGACGACTCATACGGGCACCGAGAAGCGGGCCAGCAGTGACGGGTCGGGCACCACCCGGCGGACGGGCAGCCAGCCGTCGACCGGCAGCAGCGGATCGGCGACCACGTCGGCGGCCAGGAGGGCGGCGCTGCCCAGGCCGCAGGCGTAGGGGAGGTCGGGGAGGGCCGCGGCCAGGGCCACGCCCGCCGCCAGTCCGACCGACGACTCGAACATGGAGGACACGAGCGCGGGCAGGTCGGCGGCCTCGGCGATGCGCAGCGCTGCGGCCACCCCACCGAGGGGTTGGACCTTGAGGACGATCACGTCGGCCGCGTCGAGCCGGCGGAGGCGGCGGGCGTCGTCGACCGAGCGCACGCACTCGTCGGCCGCGATCGGGATGGCGGTCGTCATCCGGCGGCGGACGGCGGCGAGGTCGTCCATCGACGCCACCGGCTGCTCGACCAGCTCCAGGTCGTAGCGGGCCAGGCGGGCGATGGTGGTGAGGGCGGTGTCGACGTCCCACGCCCCGTTGGCGTCGACCCGGATGGCGCCGTGCGGGCCGATGGCGGCGCGGACGGCGGCCACCCGGTCGACGTCGCCCGGGTCGCCCACCTTCACCTTCACCGTGGTGTGGCCGGAGGCGAGGGCGGCGGCCTCGTCCGGGTCGACCGCGGGGACGATGGCGTTGACCGGGATCGTGTCCCGCACCGCCGCCGGCCACGTGCCGCAGGCGGCCTCCTCGGCCGCGGCCCGGGCTCGGACGGGGTCGCACGGGTAGCCGGGGAGGGGGGAGATCTCACCCCACCCCGACGGTCCCTGCACGAGGGTGACCTGCCGGTAGGAGAGTCCGCCCAGCGGCGTGCGCAGGGGCAGGCGGACGGTCACTTCCACGCGATGCCGACGGCGAGCAGGACGGACAGGACGAGTTGCAGCCGGGCCGTGGCCACCAGGGCGCCGACGAGCACGGGCGGGGGCGCGCCGACGTTGGCCGCCTTGAGGGGGGCGGCGGCGAGGGGGGCGGCGACGAGGGCGATCATGGCCATCGGGGCCTCCAACGCGATCACCGCCACCATGGCCAGCGCCACGAAGACCGTCACCCGGTAGAGGCGCACCGTCGCCGGCGCGCGCCGACCCGAACGGCCAGCGTCCGCTTGCCCGTCGCCTGGTCGCTGGCCACGTCCCGCAGGTTGTTGAGCAGGAGGATGGCGCACGCCAGCAGTCCCACCGGCACCGACGCCGCCACCGCCAGCCACGGCACCCGCTCGAGGTGGACGTAGGCCGACCCGCACGTGGCCACCAGTCCGAAGAAGACGAAGACCATGACCTCGCCCATCCCGGACGAGGCGTAGGGCTTGGGTCCTCCGCTGTAGAGGGCGGCGGCCGCGATCGACGCCGCCCCGACGGCCAGCATCCACGGGTTGACCACGATCGCCAGGGCCACGCCGGCCACCGCCGCCACCGCCAGGGCCAGGAAGGCGGCCCGCTTGACCGCGGCCGGCGCCTTGAGCCCGGAGGCGGTGAGGCGGACCGGGCCCCGCCGGTCCTTGTCGACGCCCCGGACGCCGTCGGAGTAGTCGTTGGCGTAGTTCACGCCCACCTGGAGGGCCACCGACACCACCAGGCACAGTCCCGCCCGGTACCAGACCACGTCGCCGTACCGGAAGGCGACGGCGGTGCCCACCACCACCGGCGCCACCGACGCGCCCAGCGTCTTCGGCCGCGCCCCCTGATACCAGAGGGCCAGGCTCACGAGAAGAGCGAACTGGTGACGCTCAACCGCACATACGACGGTTGCGTGTCACCAGTTCGGGCGGTCGGGGGGCGTCACGGGCGCTTCGGGAAGCGGCCGAAGTCGGGGGGGCGCTTCTGGACGTAGGCGTCGCGGCCCTCCTGGGCCTCCTCCGACAGGTAGTAGAGGAGGGTGGCGTCGCCGGCCAGCTGCTGGACGCCGGCCAGGCCGTCGGTGTCGGCCGCGAACCCGGCCTTGAGCAGGCGCAGCGACAGGGGGCTGTGCTGCAGGATCTTGCGGCACCAGGCGAGGGTCTCGTCCTCCAGCCGGTCCAGGGGGACGACGGTGTTCACCAGGCCCATGGCGAGGGCGGCGGCGGCGTCGTACTGCTCGCACAGGAACCAGATCTCCTTGGCCTTCTTCTGACCCACGATGCGGGCCAGCAGGCCGGCGCCGTAGCCCCCGTCGAACGAGCCCACCCGGGGGCCGGTCTGGCCGAAGCGGGCGTTGTCGGCGGCGATGGTGAGGTCGCACACCAGGTGGAGGACGTGGCCGCCGCCGATGGCGTAGCCGGCGACCATGGCGATCACCGGCTTGGGCAGGCGCCGGATCTGGACCTGGAGGTCGAGGACGTTGAGCCGGCCGATGCCGTGGGCGTCGATGTAGCCGTCGTCGCCCCGCACCTTCTGGTCGCCGCCGGAACAGAACGCCAACGGACCCTCGCCGGTGAGGATGATGACGCCCACCGTGGGGTCGTCCCGGGCCACGTCGAACGCCTTGATCATCTCGACGACGGTCAGCGGCCGGAAGGCGTTGCGCACCTCCGGCCGGTTGATCGTGATCTTGGCGATCCGCCCGTTACTTGGCCGCCCGCCGCCGGGGCCGACCTCCGCCACCTCGTACCGGATGTCCTGCCAGTCGCCTTCGGCCTGCCATGCAACTGGGATCTGGGCCACAGGGGTTTCGTCCACGGGTGTTGTCACTCCTAGAGCGATCACTCCTACGAACGAAGACGATACCCTGGGACCGAGCACCTGCGTCATGTGGGGGAAGGAGAGGCACGCCATGGAGGACTACCTCGCCTGAGAGCGGCCGTGGCCGCCCTCGCCCTCGTGTGTCCCCGCACATCCTTCGTCGTGACAAGGAGCTCCTCCGTTGCCCGCTGATTCCCCGTCCTTCGACGCGCTCGTCCCCTTCGGGTGGGACGACCGCGTCGCCGCCCTCTATGCGTCCACCGACCCCGACCCCGCCGTCCACGTTCCCGGCCGGGTCATTCGCATCGACTACGACCGCTGCCTCGTCGCCACCGGTGCCTCCGACGGCCCCGTCCAGGCCACCGCCTGGCCCCTTCCCGCCACCGGCGACTGGGTCCGCCTGCGCCTCACCGACGACGGGTCGGGCACGCCCCCCGCGGTCGACGAGGTCCTGCCCCGGTGGTCGGCGCTCACCCGGGAGGACCAGGTGATGGCGGCCAACGTCGACGTGGTGCTGGTCGTGGCCTCCCTCGACACGCCCGTCAACTTCAACCGCATCGAGCGCCAGCTGGTCCTGGCCTGGGACAGCGGGGCCAAGCCGGTGGTGGTCCTGACCAAGGCCGACACCCACGCCGACCCCAAGGAGGTGGTGGTGGCAGTGGAGGCCCGGGCGGGACGGGTCGACGTGGTGCTCACCAGCAGCACCCTCGACTCGGGGGTCGACGAGGTGGCCGCCCACCTGCGCCCCAACCGCACCGCAGTCCTCCTAGGACCGTCGGGGGCGGGCAAGTCCACCCTCGCCAACCGTCTGCTGGAGGCCGACATCCTCGCCACCGGCCGGGTCCGCAGCGGCGACCACAAGGGCCGCCACACCACCACGTCCCGCGACCTGGTGGTCGTGCCGGCCGGCGGCGTCCTCATCGACACCCCCGGCGTGCGGTCGCTGACCCTGCTCGGGGCGGAGGAGGGGTTGGCGGCGGCTTTCTCCGACGTCGGCGACCTGGCCGAGGACTGCAAGTTCCGGGACTGCCGCCACGACGGCGAGCCCGGGTGCGCGGTGGCGGCGGCGGTGAGGGCGGGCCTGCTCGACGCCGACCGGGTGGCCAACTTCCGCAAGATCGAGGCCGACCTCGAGCGCCAGGCGGCCTCGGTGATCGAGCGGGTGGAGGCGGCCAAGAGGGGCAAGTCGACCAGAAGGCCATGCGCAAGTTCTACAAGGGCACCAAGCCGGCCAACTGACCGGCGCCGCCCGATCGTCGCCGGGGCCTAGTCGTCGCGCCAGGGATGCCTCTCGTCGTCGTCCGCCTGCCGCCGCCCGAGGCGGCTGACGCCATCCGGCGGGCGTGGGACATGGGGCGGGGCGTGCTCGTCCTCGATCCCCGGGCGCCGGAGGCGGAGGTCGCCCGCATCGTCGACCGGCCTCGACCCCGATGGCGAGGTGGCGCCCGACGTGGCCGCGGTGGTCGTCACGTCGGGCACCACCGGCGAGCCCAAGGGCGTCGAGCTCACCTTCGGCGGGCTGCAGGCGTCGTCGCGGGCGGTGTCGGACGCCCTCGGGGTGCGTGCGGGCGGCGGCGACCGGTGGCTGTGCTGCCTGCCCCTCCACCACGTGGGCGGGCTGGCCGTCCTGGCCCGCTCGTGGACGGTGGGGACGCCCGTCGACGTGCTCCCCCGATTCGACGTCGAGGCGGTGGCGACCAGCCGGGCGACGCTCGTGTCGTTGGTGCCGATCATGGCCCGCCGGTTGCTGGCGGCCGGGGTCGACCTGGGCCGGTTCCGCAAGGTGCTCATCGGGGGCGGACCGGTGGCGGCCGACCTCCCGGGCACCGCCACCTACGGGCTCACCGAGACGTGGGGCGGCGTCGTCCACGCCGGCCGTCCCCTGGACGGGGTGGAGGTGGCCCTCGGCCACGAGGACGAGATCCTGGTGCGGGGGCTGGTGGTGATGCGGGGCTACCGGTCGCCCACCGCCGACGCCGACACCGCGGCCGCCTTCACCGACCCGAACACGCCGGGCGGCGGGTGGCTCCGCACGGGCGACGCGGGCGCCTTCGACGGCCAGGGCCGGCTGCGGGTGGTGGATCGCCTGCGCGACCTGGTCAAAACGGGTGGGGTGAGCGTGGCCCCGACCGAGGTGGAGATGGCGCTGGCGGGCGCCCCCGGCGTGGCCGACGTGTGCGTGACGGGCGCCCCCGACCCCGAGTGGGGCGAGCGAGTGGTCGCCCACGTGGTGCCGACCGACCCGTCGGCGCCGCCCACCCTCGACGACATCCGGAACTTCGCCCGCGACCGGCTGTCGGCGGCCAAGCTCCCCCGGGAGGTGGTCCTCATCGACACCGTCCCCCGCACCGGCGGCGGCAAGCCCCTCCGCCGCCTGCTCACGAGCACGCCCCACCCTCCGGGATCGAGCTGACCAGAGCTTCGTCGCCCGCGTCCATCGCCTCGACGAGGCGTTCGGCCACCACCACGATGTCGCCGGTCTGGCCGAGCCCGGCCGCCCGGCCCTTCTCGAGGGTCGCCCTCAGGTCAACCGCCACCGCGGCCGCACGGTCGGCGGCGCCGACGGCCCGGGCCGCCAGCCACCGGGCCCGTAGGTCGCAGATCTCGCCCATGAACCCGACCGTCGCGTCCGCAGCCGGCGCCACGTCCGGACCGACGGGCGGTGCGCCCTCGAACCGGGCGACCAGCTCGTCCCACTGCCCCTCGTCGATCTGGCGGATGGAGGCGGCCGCCGCCGTCAGCTCGGCCTCGGTCAGCCCGTGGGAGGTGAGCTCGGCCACGACGCCGTCGTCGACGACCCAGATGAGGGTCCGGGCCTGCTGGGGGACATCGTCGGACCCCTGGTAGGTGGCCAGGTTGGCGGCCTTGCCGTCGACCGAGGCGGAGCGCCAGTTGGCGCTCGATGCCATCCGGTCGAGGAGGAGGCTGTCGTGCTCGTAGTCCCCCCCGGTCGTGAGGCGAAGTTCCACCAGGCGGCTCCCCGACCCGTAGGACACCTCCGTCTGGTCCCACCGGGAGCCCTCCGGCCGGGTGACCCGGGCCAGCGCGATCCCACCGGGCAGGGTGGTCGGGGCGGCATCACCGAGGGCGAGCGCTCTCTCCAGGGCCTGCCCGGCGGCGAGGAGGTCGTCGTCGGCGAAGCCGTGGGCGATCAGGTGGACGAGCGACCCGTCCGCCCGGGGCCACCCCAGGCTGGTGACGGAGTCGCCCGTGGCCATGAGGCGTCCCGGCTGTCCGTCGATGTCGACCGGCTTCATGTCGGGCCCGTCGCCGATGCCGTACGCCGCTCCCGCGGGGACCAGCCGGGCGAACACCACCGGCCCGACGCCCAGGAGCCCGTCTCCGGGAGCGGTGTAGACCAGGAGCGGCCCGAGCTCGGGTCCCGGGCCGCCCGCCTCGGAGTGGGCCGCCCGGGTCAGGTCGAACCCGGGGACGTCGAGGACCAGGCGGGGAAGGCTGCCGGAGGGCGTGCTCAAGGCCGGCGTCGCCGGACCGGCGGGGGTGGTGGAGACCCGGGTGGCATCGTCATCGCCGGTCAGGACGACAAGGGAAGCCACCATCCCGACCAAGACCAGGCCGGAGGTGGCCGCCCGGCGCCGGTGGCGGGCCCGGCCCCGGTGCTCGATGCGGTCGAGGATGGACTCCCAGCCGTCGTTGTCCGGTGCCAGCCGGCTGTGCCCGTGGAGGCGGTCGGCGATCTGACGCTCCAGCTCGTCCACCCCGTTGTCGTTCATCGTTCGATCACTCCTCGGAGCTGGGCCAGGCTGCGGTGCAGCATCGACTTGACCGTTCCCGGGCGCACCCCGAGGGTGGCCGCGATCTCGGCTTCGGACAGATCGCCGTAGTAGCGGAGCACCACCGCCGCCCGGCGTTTGGGGGGAAGGGCGGCCAAGGCGTCGGTGAGGTGGTCGAACCCGTGGTCGGACGACGTCGGCCCCGGGTCGGGACGCTTCCAGATCGCCAGCCGCTGGCGGCGGAGGACGTCGCGGCAGCCGTTCACCACGCACGTGCGCAGGAAGCCGCCGGGCGTCTCCAGCCGGTCCCACCGCTCGTAGACCCGGGCGAAGCCGTCCTGCACGACCTCCTCCGCCGGTCCGTCCTGCCCCAGGAGCACGAACGCAAGCCGGACCATGGGCCGGTACTCGGCGGTGTAGAGCTCCTCGAAGGTGCTGGCCCGCACGGGTGGCAGGCCGATCGGGGCCACGGTGATCGGCGGGTCTTCGATGCGCTCCATCATCCCCACCGACGAGTGGCGGGGGTAGGAGGTTCCCGCCGGTACGATCGGGCGTGATGAGTGATAAACGAGGATTCGGGATGCCCACCGCCGCCAACAAGCCGAAGTCGGCCGAGGAGGAGGCGCTGGAGGAGGAAGAGGAGAAAGAGCGCAACCGGCTGCCCGACGACGCTGTGGTCGACGTCGAGGAGGAGCGCAAGAAGTCGAACAGCGACGAGGTGCTCAACCGCCTCGACCGCGAGTTGGTCGGTCTGGTGCCGGTCAAGACCCGCATCAAGGAGATCGCCGACCTGCTGGTGGTCGACCGCCTGCGCACCCAGTTCGGCATCGAGTCCACCCGCCCCACGCTGCACATGTCGTTCACCGGCAGCCCGGGCACGGGCAAGACCACCGTCGCCCTGCGCATGGCCGAGCTGCTCAAGAACATGGGCTACCTGGCCCGGGGCCACCTGGTGAACGTCACCCGTGACGACCTGGTGGGCCAGTACATCGGCCACACCGCGCCCAAGACCAAGGAAGTCCTCAAGCGGGCCATGGGCGGCGTGCTCTTCATCGACGAGGCCTACTACCTGTACCGGGCTGAGAACGAGCGTGACTACGGCCAGGAGACCATCGAGATCCTCCTCCAGATCATGGAGAACAACCGCGACGACTTGGTGGTCATCCTCGCCGGTTACAAGGACAAGATGGACAAGTTCTTCTCGTCCAACCCGGGCATGGGGTCACGGATCGCCCACCACATCCACTTCCCCGACTACGACCTGGACGAGCTCATGGAGATCGGGCACCTCATGCTCGAGGACCAGAAATACGAGTTCTCGGACGAGGCCGAGTCCGCTTTCCGTGACTACCTCGGTCGGCGGATGACGCAGCCCCGCTTCGCCAACGGCCGCAGCGTCCGCAACGCCCTGGAGCGGGCCCGGCTGCGCCAGGCCACCCGCATCGTGGGCGAGAAGAACCACAAGCTGAGCAAGGCCGACCTCATGCGCATCGAGGCCGAGGACATCCTCAAGAGCCGCGTGTTCGAGGACGAGAGCGACGGTGCCGACGAAGACTAGGCCCGACGAGGACTGACTCGGCGGTCGGCGTGGCGGCCCGGCTCCGTCGACGAGGGCTACGGCGACAAGGATTTGGGGCGGACGAGGTGACCGGTAGTTAAGTGGGCGGTCGCGCCGGCAGTCCTGGCGGGGCCGTCTCAGCCGATGATGCCGTCGTCGCGCATGTCGGCGAAGACACCGCTGGCCGCGGCGGTGGGGAAGACCACCGAGGCGCTTCCCGCTTGGCCGGCGACCCCGGGCATGGTGACGTTGGTCACGTTGTCGGGGTCGATCGACACCCCCAGGCGTCCGAGGCGGTAGAGGTCGGTCACGCTCAGCCCGTCGAGGGAGGTGTGGCGGAGGAGCACGGCCAGCGAGCGGAGGATCCGGGCCGGTGTCGGCCCCTCGGCCCGCAGCTTGGCCAGGGCGGCCAGGATGAGGCGGCCCTGGTTGTTGGTGCGGGTGAAGTCGCCGCCCGAGATCCCCCGGTTGCGGGAGAAGGCGAGGGCTTCGTCGCCCCCGAAGTGCTGCACGCCGGCGCTGAAGAACGCCCCCGAGTTGGCGTCGCTCATGGCCGTCGGGACGTCGACGTCGACCCCGCCCATCTCGTTGACCATGGCCTTGAGGCCGACGAAGCCAGTGGCGATCACGTAGGGGATGTCGACCCCCACCAGTTCGCTCACCGCCGCCGCCACCAACTGGGGTCCGCCGTAGGCATGGGCCGCGTTGATCTTGTCGGTGCCGTGGCCGGGGATGTTGGTGTAGGTGTCGCGGGGGATGTTCAGGATCGACGCCTGGCCCAGGCCGGGGTTGACGCCGATCAGGTGTATGCCGTCGGCCCGGCTCTGGGTCTCCCCCGGCCGGGCGTCGTTGCCCATGACGAGCAGGAAGGTCACGCCACCCGGGGCGGGGTTGAAGTGGCCTTCGTCGACCTTGAGGATCTCGAAGGTGGCGGCCTGACGGGCGGCCATGCCGTGGAGGACTCCCGGCCCCGCCAGCAGGCTGACCACGAGCAGCAGGACGGTGCGGACGGTGCGGCGGGTGCGGGTGCGGGTGCGTCTCCTGCCCATCCTCATCCGGCGGCCGTGGTGGTCGTCGTGGCGCCTTCGGTGGCCCGGGTGGACCGGACGTCGTAGCCGTCGATGACCCATCCGAATCCTTCGGGGACCATGAACAGGTCACCGGTGTGCTCGACCCCCAGGGGCGTGCCCTCGACCATGCCCCCGAGGGTGAGGTCGAAGTGGACGGAGACGACGGGAATGGTGCCGTCGGGGTCGACCAGGGCGACCATCCCGAGGTTGGCGACCCCCGCCTGCACGCCGGAGACGGGCGGTATGCCCTCGTCGACGAAGGCGGCCCGATCGGGCGTGGTTGCGATCCGTTCCCGGGTAGGGGCGCTGAAGAAGCGGGTGATGTCGCCCGCCGGTTGGCCCGACCGGAGGGGATGAAGGACAGCGTCGTCCAGCCAATGGTTCAGGGCGGCCTGGATTCCGTCCTGGGCCGCGCTGGCCGCTCCCTCGATGGGGTCGGCAACCGCCTCGACATCGAAGGCCGTGACCGCGAAGGAGATGGCGAGGGGCGTCTGGGTGGTGGTGGTCGCCCGACCGGCAGCGCCCTTGTCGCCGTCTTTGGAACACCCCCCGGCCACCATGGCCAGGCACGCAAGCGCGGCCATGAACCCCCCAAGTCGCCGCATGCGGGTTGAGTGTACGGACAGTCGGGCGACGGCAAAAGCTCGGACGCCCTTCGGGCGGCTGTTTCGCCTGTTCCGCCCGGCGTGTCGGCTCGATGGCGCTCGGCCTGCCGGTCGGCGGCGCCGTCCCCCCGCCGAGCAAGTGACACGAAGCCGCCGAGGAGGGGGTGTTCGTGGCGATTGGTCGGCGGGGCTACGCCGTCGGCGAACTCGGCCGCAGCTTGTCGCCCCCTCGGTCAGGTGAAGTTCTCGGTGAGGACGTCGACGAGGCGGTGGGTGGCTTCGATGGGGGAGGTGTCGGAGCGTTCGAGGGCGATGCCGGTGCCGAGGAGGATCGTGCCGCCGGTGGCCAGCCAGGCCCAGGTGGGGACGCCGGCCAGGGTGCCGAGGGATTCGTGGACGGTGAGGGTGACGAGGATGGCGGTCCCGGTCACGAGCGGTCCGGCGGTGCGGCTCCATCCGCCCGCCGCCACCGCGGCCATGCCGACCGCGCCCGCCACCAGGGCGTGCCATCCCGGTCCGCCGATCATGCGCTCGGCCAGGGCGGTGCCGCCGAGGAGGAAGACCGGCGGGGCGTAGGCCAGCCACGACGACAACTTCGGATTCGAGCGACGGGCCTGCCAGCCCCAGGCGAGGATCTGCGCCGCCACCGGCACGACGTAGGGCTCGCTGGCCTCGACCCCGGCCAGGCCGAGGTGGCCGAAGATTCCGCCGGTGCAGGCGGCGGCGCCGGCGTGGGCCAACGCCGAGCGGCCGGTGGCCAGGCCGGCGCCGATCCCCAGGCCGCCGGTCACCAGGAGGGCGGTGCTCATGGCGGCGATGTCGTCGGCGATGACGGTGGTCGCCAGGCCGAGGCCGAGCCCGGCCCCGGCGGCGACGAGGAACGGCAGGCGCCAGCGGCCGTCGACGACGGCGGCCAGCCCCGACCACACGACCGCGCCCACGCACAGGGCCAGGCCCGTCTCCCCCAGGTCGAGGCCGTTGGCCCGGGCCAGGTGGGCGACCACGGCCTGCACCGCGAGGGCGCCGCCCATCCCGATCTCGGGCCGGTCGAGGCGGACGGCGTCGACCGCGTACAGCAGGACGGCGGCGATGGTGGCGGGAAGGGCCTCCCCGGGCGCCACCGCGAAAGAGGCCGCCACCGGCAGGAGGAGGGCCAGGCGGGCGATGTCGCCCAGGCGGCGGTGGCCCAGGTCGAGGAGGAGCGACAGGAGCCAGCAGGCGGCGACGGCGGCGGCGATCCCGGCCGGAAGTCCGACGTCGGGGACGGCGATGCCCACCGCGGCCAGGGCGGTGCCGGTGGCGAGGAGGGCGAGAACGCCGGCGGTCGGTTCGAGGTTGTCGACCCGGGCCCGATCGACGGCCGCCAGGGCGAGCACGACGGCTCCCGCCAGGCCTACGGCCGTGCCTCCGGTCGGGTGGGCCATGCCGGTGACGACCGCCCACGGGACGAAGGTGGCCGCCACCAGGGTGGATTCCGGCCGGCGGGCGGCGAGGAGGGCGGCGGCGGTGGCGACGAGGGCGATGGCGGTGGCCAGGGCCGATCCGGTGGCGAGGGCGACGGCGCCGGCGACGGAGACGGCCAGGGGAATGGTGGCCGGGGGCCAGCAGCCGCCCCGGAGGAGGGTCAGCCCGAGGGGGCGGGGGGTGCCCCGATAGCGGCGGATGTCGGCCGTCAGCCAGCCGATGGCGGCCAGGGCGAGGGCAGTGGCGGTGGTAGCCGACGGGTCGACGTCGATGGCGGGGACGGTGAGCAGGAAGAGGCCCGTGGCGACGGCGGCCACCCCGGCCCCGATCTCGGCCAGCTCGGCCACCACGCCCAGGGGGCGGTGCCAGAAGGGGTCGCGGCGGAGGACGAGGGCGGCCACCTCGATCACGACGAAGGCGGCGGCTAGGGCCACGGCGGTGGCCGACGACGGGAGATGGGCCGTGACCAGCGACGACGTGGCGCCGACGGCCACCGACGCCACCGCCAGGAACGCCCGGGTGAGGTCGTGGCGGAGGTGGGCCTGGCGGGCGAGGACGGCCGCGGCCAGCACGCCGGCGACGGCGGCGGCTCCGGGGGTGGTGAAGCCGAGCTCGGCCAGCGTGCCCCGTCCGACGGGAACGAGGAGGGTGACGGCGGCGGCCAGCACCGGCGCCAGCCCGGCGACGCCCGCCCAGATCGCAGCCGCCATCTCCGACCGACGGCCGGCCCGCAGCGCGCCCGCCGCCGGGCGTGGATCACGCTCGCCTCCCGCGCCGAGCGCGTCGAGTCCGCGGTCGTGGTTGCCGGCGCGGCGGGTCAGTTCGACGGCGAGGGCGGCGGCGGCCAGCACCGCCGCCGCGGGGACGGGCGAGACGGCGGCGATCCCTGCGGCCAGCACGCCCATGCTCAGGATCCCGGCCCACATGAGGACCGTCGATCGGGTGAGCAGTCCCAGTCCGCCCAGGGCGACGACGCCAAGCACGCCCTCGGCCACCAGGAGAGGCCGCCAGGCCACGCCGGACGAGATGCCGATGCCGGCCAGGTCGATCGGCATGAGGAACGCGCCCAGGTGGAAGAGCACGTCGCCGGTGGCGGGGAGGGTGCGCCGGAGCCGACGTCCGCCGACGAGGACGGCCGCGGTGAGCCCGAGGACCACCGCCAGCTTGGCGTTCTCCGCCATGCGGTCCCACTGGACGGCCACGAAGACGGCGGCCCCCGCCAGGAGCAGGAAGGCGCCGGTGGCGGCGACCCAGGTGGCTCCGGTGCGGCGTCCGGGACGGGACGGGGAGGGGTGGGAGTCGGGCGGGGCGATGGTGGTGTTCGTCATGTCCCCACCGTCGGCGCCGGCGGGCTTGGCGACCACCGGGCCGAGGCCCCAGGCGACGGTGGGCGTCCCCCCAGCGGACTACTCGATGCCGTGCTCCACCGCGTAGCGGATGAGCTCCTGGCGCCGGTTGAGGTGGAGCTTGCCCAGGATGTTGCGGACGTGGTTCTCCACCGTCTTCTCGGCGATGAAGAGGGTGCCCCCGATCTCCTTGTAGCTGTGGCCCCGGGCGACGAACTGGAGGACTTCCCGCTCCCGCTCGGAGAGGGGTTGCATGCCCGACGATTGCTTCACCATGCGCCGGAACTCGCCCAGCACGAGGGCGGCCAGCGAGGGCGAGAACACGGGCTCGCCCCGGGCCGCCTTGCGCAGTCCCGCCCGCAGCTCGGCCGGCGGGGTCGACTTCACCAGGTAGCCGACGGCGCCGGCGGCCACCGCGTCGAGCAGGTCGCGCTCCTGCTCGGAGACGGTGAGCATGACGATGCGGGTCTCGTCCCCGCAGGTGCGGGCCACCTTGCAGCCGCCGCCGTTGGGCATGTGGAGGTCGCAAACCACCAGGTCAGGCTTGGTGCGGCGGATGACCTCGATGGCCTCGTCGGCGTCGGACGCCTCGCCCACCACCCGGAAGTCGTCGCCCAGGTCGGCCCGGACGCCGTCGCGCCAGATGGGGTGGTCGTCGGCCAGGACCACGGTCGTCTGCACCACGTTCACGGGAGCCACAGCAACACCTCCGTCCCCTGGCCGGGGGCGCTCCGGACCTCGACCCGTCCGCCGACCTCCGCCATCCTCCCTCGGATCGAGCGGGACAGGCCGACGCCCTCGGCCGTGGTCGCCGGGTCGAAGCCCGATCCGTCGTCCTTCACCGAGCAGAACACGCCCCCGTCGTCCGCACGGCTCGACGTAGACGAGCACCTTCGACGCCGCCCCGTGCTTGCCCGCGTTGACCATGGCCTCGCCCGCGGCACCGGCCAGGGCGGCGACGTTGGCCGGCGGGAGGTCGGGGAGGTCGTCGGCCACCACCACCTGGACCCGGGAGCCGAAGTGGTCCTCGCACCGGGCGGCGGCGGCCCGCAGCGGCGGCCCGACGTCGGTGTCGCGGGCGGCGCCGACGGTGGCCCGGGCCGCGCCGAAGAGGTACTCCCGCAGCTCGCGCTCCTGCTCCCGGGCCATGCGGGCGAGGGCAGGGTCGGTGGCCCGGCGCTCGACGATGGCCAGCGTCTGGAGGACGCCGTCGTGGAGGGTGCGGGCCACCTCGTCCCGGGCCCGGGCGGCGGAGATCTCCTTTTCGGCCCGGCGCAGGAGGCGGGCCAGGTAGCCGGCGGCGGCCCCGCCCAGGGCATAGAAGACGACGGTGTTGGTGAGGGAGAGGACCTTGCCGCCGGAGTCGATGGGGGCGCCGTTGACGACCACCGCCGCCACCCGGCAGAGGCCGATGGCGATGCCGGACAGCGCCGCGCCCACCGGTCCGAGGGCGACGCCGGCTGCCGAGGATGCCGGCGAGGGGCCACACCGATCCGAGGGACTGGGACGTGGAGAAGGCGTGGTCGGGGCCGTAGACGAGGCCGTCACTGACGACGAGGGCGGCGGCGACGGCGAGCTCGACGAGGACCGGCCCCGGTCGGCACAGGCGGCTGACGTCGGTGCGGAGGAGGACGGTGTCGGCGATGGTGACGGCGAGGGCGAGGCCGACGAGGGCGATGGCGACGAAGGGCCGGTCGAGCTGCTCCCGGGAGACGAGCAGGACCGTCGCCATCCACAACCACGCGCCCCACCGGAAGGCCGCCAACCCCTGGAGGACGGATCGCTCCATACGGGGCACAAGGGTACGGCCACCGCCGGGCGACGGGACCGACGGGCCGCCTCTCTAGTTCAGGCGGGCTCGGAGGGCTCTTGCCTCGATGAGGAGGTCGGCCGCGGAATCGGGCAAGGAGTCGGCCAGGTCCTCGAGTTGGTCGGCGGCGATGTCGAAGCGGCCGCCGGCGGCTTGGAGGCGGGCGCCGTCGCGGCGCTCGAGGGGCGGGGTGCCGGGGATGGCCAGGCGGAGGTCGAACACCCACCGGAGGGCCTTGGTGTTGCCCTCCCGGGAGTAGACGCCCTTGAGGTTCTGCAGGATGCGCCCGACGATGGCCCGAGGCCCGATCGGGTCGAGGTAGGCGCCGAGGAAGGGGGCGGTGGGCGGGTTGACGGCGTTGAACCGCTGCACGCATCCCAGCCGGTCGAGCACCGAGCCCCCGTGGAAGGGGTCGATGAAGGTGTCGGGGGCGTCAGCCGACCGGAGGAGGAAGTGTCCGGGCATGCCGACCCCGTCGAAGCGGAGACCCACCCGCCGCCCGACTTCGATGCCGAGGACGGCCAGGCTGATGGGGATTCCCCGGCGGCTGTCGAGCACGTCGTTGAGAAACGAGTTGCGGGCGTCGTAGTAGCGGCCCGTCTCGCCGCCGAAGCCGAGGTCGACGAACAGGTATCGCCGCCAGCTCTCGATCGTCGCCGGCGACGGGCAGCCGGCGGCCAGTTCGTCGAGACGGCCCAGCTCGCGGGCGACGTCGAGGTCGGGATAGGCGTGGGCGGCGATGAGCAGGGCCGCCTCGTCGAGCGCCAGCTCGTCCTCCGGACCCTGGACCAACTGCGCGAACCTCGCCGTCGGGCCCATGCGTCGACCGTACCGCCGCCCAGCCCCCTATTTGGACCCAGTGCATGACCCAGTGCATGACCCAGTGCATGACATAGCATCGGGGCATGGCCACCGTTTCCCCGTCGTCGACCCCCAACCCGGACGCGACCAAGTACGACCTCGACACCACCCTCCCGGCCACGATCAACTTCAAGAGCGCCGAGGCCGCCGCCGGCAACCCCTTCGCCGCGGCCGTGTTCGAGACGCCGGGGGTGGCGTCGATCTTCGGCGTGAAGAGCTTCGTCACCGTGACCCGGGTGCCCGGCGCCGACTGGGCCACCATCCACGCCGCCGTCGAGAAGGCCGCCGCCGAGCACCTCTAGGGCAGGTACCGCATCGGGTTCTCGGCGCCGCCGTCGACCCGAGTCTCGAAGTGGAGGTGGGGCCCGGTGGAGTTGCCGGTGCTCCCGACCTCGCCCAGCAGCTCGCCCTGCTCGACCGTCTCCCCGTAGGAGACCTCGATGTTGCTCATGTGGCCGTAGAGGGTGCTCAAGCCACCCCCGTGGTCGATCACCACGCAGTTGCCGTAGCCGCCGTTGTAGTCGGCCATGATGACCGTCCCGTCGCCGGCGGCCCAGATGGAGGCCCCGTAGCCGGCTCCGATGTCGATGCCGGAGTGCATCGAACCCCAGCGATTGCCGAAGCCGGACGTGATGGGACCGTCGGCCGGCCAGCTCAGGCCGGAGTTGGAGACGCCCCTGACGCTCTCCCCCTCGACATCCTCGGCATCGGCGTCGAGCTGCCGGCTCCGGATGAGGGCGGAGAGGGTGGCTTCCTCCCGACTGAGGGCCTCCACCTCGGCGGTGAACTCCTCGATGCGGGTGTCGAGGGCCGACTTCAGGCGGTTCTGCTGGCTGAGGGCTTCCTGCAGCTCGGCCAGATGGTCGGCCGCCGCCTTGCGTCGGTCGTCGGCCAGCTGCCGGGCCCGGACCAGGTTGGCCTTGTCGAACTGCTGGTCCTGGCGGGTGGCCCGCATCTGGTCGAGGGCGTCGCGGTTGCTGTTGACCACCGAGGAGAGCAGGACCTGGCGCCGGCTGGCCTCACCCATGTTCTCGGCCCGCACGATCTGGAGGAGGGCGTCGCCGCCGGGGTGGACGTAGGCCTGGATGGCGGCCTTGGCTACCTCCAGGCGGAGGTCGCCCATGCGCTGCTCGGTGGCGGCCAGCTTGGCTTCGGCCGAACCGAGCCCGGTCTCGGCCGACTGCAGCGCCCGCTGGGCCGACTCGGTCTGGTTGCTCTGGACGGCGACGCCGGCGTCGAGCGCCCGTACGGCCGACTCCAGCTCGTCGTCGCTGGCCTTGAGGGTGTCGACCTCGGCCGCCAGCTCGGCCTTCTTCTCCCGGGCCGCGTCCCGCTGTTCCTCGGCGGATGGGGCGGCAGACCACGCCGGTGGGGCCAGGGCCACCACCAGCAACAGGACGAGCGCGGATGCGAGTTTTCTCGTCTTCGTCATGGTTGGTGCCGAGGGCACCGCCGACCCCAAGGTGGCCAAAACCTAACGACCTGGGACCGGGGTTGCAACCTCAACTGGAGCCCTTCGAGAGGGGGACGCGATGAGACCCGAGGAACCTCACGGGCACCCGCACTTCCCCGAACGGGCGCCCGATCCGCACCTCGGGCCTCGTCCAGAAGCTAGCGCGTCCCGAGGGTGGGACGCAAGGAGGAACTACCGGATCATACGAAATTCCGAGGTGCGCGCCGTCGACCCGGCGGCGGAGCCGGGCGGGGTGCAGTCGGGAAGACTACTCGGGGCGGCCCGGCGATGCCGCGGCCAGCGTCGCCCCGAACCCGCGGCCAGGATCCGGGCTCAGGTCAGGAGCACTCGACCAGGCGACGGGCGGTGAGGTCGGAGTAGAGGCGGCGCAGGCGACCGGCCGTGATCGACCACCGGTAGCGGCGGGCGAGGGCGGCGGCCTGGTCGCCCACGAGGGCGGCCAGGTCGGGATCGTCGAGCAGCTTGGCCGCGTAGGCGGCGTAGTCGGCGGGATCGCGGCCCTCGACCAGGAAACCGGTGATCCCGGGGACGACGAGGGTGTTGAGACCGCCGACGGCGGCCGCGACCACGGGGGTGCCGCAGGCGGCGGCCTCCAGCGCGACCAGGCCGAACGACTCCGACCGGCTGGGCACCAGGCACACGTCGGCCGCCCGGTAGTAGTTGGTGAGCTCCTCGTGGGGGCGAGGGTCGACGAACGTCACCCGGTCGGTGAGGCCCAGCTCGTCGACCAGGGCGTGCACCCGGCGCAACTCGGGCTCGCCGTCGGGGCCGCTGGGCCCGCCCACGACCACCAGCCGGGCGGTGGCGTCGTCGAGCTGCGACAAGGCCCGTACCGCGACATCAGCCCCTTTGAGGGGCTGAATGCGGCCGACGAACAGGAGGACGGGAGCCGTCGTGGGCGGGTCGGCCCCGGTGACGGCCATGTCGACGCCGATCGCGGCCCGGGCCGCGGCCTTGTCGCCGGGGGAGAACAGGCGGTGGTCGACGCCGGGGGGCACGATCTCGACCCGCTCGGGGACGGCGTGGTAGAGGCGCTCGAGCTGGGCCGCCTCGTCGTGGGACAGGGCCAGGATGGCGTCGGAGCAGCCGATGATGGCGGCCTCGGCCTCGGCCCGCTCGCCCTGGTGGTCGGAGGGGTCCTCCGCCTTCACCCGGGCCAGGGTGTGGAACGTGGACACGAGGGGCAGCTCGAGCTGGTGCTTGAGGGCGTGGCCGGAAAGGCCCGACAGCCAGTAGTTGGCGTGGATGAGGTCGGGCCGGAAGGCGCCCTCCAGCTGGAGGCGGACGCCGGCGGTGAACTCGTCGACGTGTTGGACCAGGTCGTCGACCGCCAGGATGGCCCGAGGACCGGCGTCGACATGGTGGACGCGGAAGCCGGGCTCGACCGCCACCACGCCCGGCAGGCCCTCCTGCCAGCGTCGGGTGTAGACGTCGCAATCGACTCCTGCCCGGGCCAGCGCGCCGCACAGCTCACGGACATAGACGTTCATCCCTCCACCGTCGCCGGTGCCGGGTTGCGCCAGAGGCGATGTGTGGAGGGACAGAACCGCGATGCGCACGTTGGTTGAAACCCTAACCACCCCCGGAACCTTCCCCGACACGCCCTTTAGGGGGTATCGGTGTGGACCACGAGCAGCCCGGGACCGGGATGATCGCCCTCCACGAACCACGTGGAGCCGCTTCCGGCCAGCACCGGCGTGGCTCCGGTGGCCTCCCCCAACCGGTCCCGCCACGCGGCCAGACGGGGTTCGACGGTGAGGGCGGCCGGCTCCAGGTCGTTCGGGCCGGTGGCGGGCGAGCCACCGCCCATCTCGTCCCAGGCCCGGTAGACGGCCGGCGTCGACACCCCGAAGGGCGGGGTGAGGAGGGTGAACGTGCGGGTCTCGAAGGGCAGGGCGTGGACGAGCTCGCCGATCCCCTTCACCCGGGCCCGCCCGCCCACCAGGCAGAAGGGGACGTCGGCGCCCAGGTCGGCCGCCATGTCGAGGTCGGTCACACCCGCCCACCGGAGCACGGCGGCGGCGTCGGCCGATCCCCCGCCCAGCCCACCCCCGGCCGGGATGCGCTTGGTCAGCCGGACCTGGGCCGTGGCTCCCACCGTCCGCAGGGCCCTCCGGACCAGGTTGGAGTCGTCGGTGGGCACGGGGGCGGCACCGCCCACCACGTCGACGAACAGCCCGTCGCCCTCGGAGAAGGCGAGCTCGTCGGCCAGGTCGATGGTGACCATCTCGGCGTCGATGAGGTGGAAGCCGTCGGGACGAACGCCGGTGACGCGCAGGGAGAGCGTCAGCTTGGCCAGGGCCCGCACCACCGTCACGGCAGGGATACTAGGGATGCGTTGGGGCGGCGAGCTCCGAGAGGCGTTCGGCGCCGGGCTCGGCGGCCTAGGCTTCGTCACTCCGTGGGCAGCGTGTGGGCGATCGTGGTGGCGGGCGGAGGCGGACTGCGCTTCGGCGGGCCCAAGCAGTTCGAGGACCTCCACGGCCGGCGGGTGCTCGACTGGTCGGTGGCCGCGGCCCGGGACGCGTGCGACGGTGTCGTGGTGGTGGTCCCTGCCGACCGCGTGGCCGACGAACCGGGCTCGGTGGCCGGGGGGCCCACCCGGTCGGCGTCGGTGCGGGCGGGGCTGGCGGCGGTGGCGGCCGACGCCGAGATCGTCGTGGTCCACGATGCCGCGAGACCCCTCGCCGGTGCCGACCTCTTCCACCGCACCGTGGCCGCGGTGCGGGACGGGGCCGACGCCGCCATCCCCGGGGTTCCCGTCACCGACACGGTGAAGCAGGTGGAGGACGGGCGGGTGGTGGCGACGATCGACCGCAGCCGGCTGGTGGCGGTGCAGACCCCGCAGGCCTTCCGGGCCTCGGTCCTGCGCCGGGCCCACGCCGCCGAGCCCGAGGCCACCGACGACGCCGCCCTGGTGGAGGCCCTCGGCGGACGGGTGGTGGTGGTCGACGGCGATCCCCGCAACCTCAAGCTGACGTCGCCCGACGACCTGCTCGTGGCCCGGGCCCTGCTGGCGGACCCGCGGCTGGTCGAACGGTGACCACGAGAGTGGGCCTCGGCTTCGACGTCCACCCCTTCAGCGACGATCCGAGCCGGGTGCTCGTCCTCGGCGGGGTCGTGTTCGACGGCGAGCGGGGCCTGGCCGGCCACAGCGACGCCGACGTCATCAGCCACGCGGTGGCCGAGGCCCTCCTGGGGGCGGCCGGCTTGGGCGACCTGGGCCAGCACTTTCCCGACACCGACGCCCGGTGGAAGGGCGTCGACAGCACCGTCCTGCTGGCCGAGGTGGTGCGGATGGTCGCCGACGGGGGCTGGGCGGTGGGCAACGTCGACTGCTCGGTCGTGCTGGAGGCACCCCGCCTGGCGCCCCGGCGGCCGGCGATGGAGGAGCGGCTGTCGGCGGTGGTGGGGGCGCCGGTGACGGTGAAGCCCCGCCGGGCGGAGGGACTGGGCGCCCTGGGCCGGGGCGAGGGCGTGGCCTGCTGGGCGGTGGCGGTGGTCGAGCGCGGAGGGCTCGAGCGCTCCTAGGCGGCGGGCAGGACCGGGAAGGTGCCGAACAGGTTGGCGGTGAGGAAGGTCATCTGCAGCGAGCAGACGTGTTCGTTCCGAGATGCCTGGACCTGGAAGGTGAAGGGGCCGGCCTCGGCCATCACCACCGACGCGCTCCCCTCTGTCAGCGGGGCGACCGGGCAGGTGGAGCCCTGGGGCATGCGGTTCTCGCCGATGGCCACCCCGTCGGCGTAGACGAAGGCCCAGCAGCAGAAGTCGCCCTCGCCGGTGGTGGTGTAGGAGATGGTGACGGTGTCGCCGACCCGCGGTTCGGCGGGTTCGATGCGGGCGGTGACGGTGACGCCGTTGTCCACCATGCGCCACGACGAGGGGCTGGTCTGGACGGTCGTCGGCACCGGGGCAGGAGGGTTCGGGTCCGGCGGCAGGTTCGGCGGCACGAACGGCGGGGGTGCGATCGGGGGCGCCACGGTGGTGATCGGGGCGGGCGCGAGGGTGGTGTCGGGGGCCGGCGGAACGGTCACCGGCACCGTCGACGGGGCCGTGCGGGCGGTGGTCGGGCGGGGCTGGGGCCGGGTGCTGGCGGTGGGGCGGGTGGCGGCGGTGGACCCGGGGGACTCGATGGCGAATGCGTCCCGTCCGTCGACGCCCGCGGCCACCAGTTTCGAGTCGGAGGCGGAGGACGGGTCGCGGATGACGGCCTGCGCCGCCAGTCCGCCGGTGATGAGAATGGCGATCAGCGCGACCAGGGTGTTGATGACAAGGCCCCGACGCGACATGTTCCGGTCATCGGCCGGCCGGGGCCGGACCTTGAGGTCGGCGGTGCGAAAGCGTCAGGCGGAAAGCGTCAGCCGAGCACGGAGCCGACGTTGGCCTCGCCCGACTTGTAGCGGCGGGCGAGCTCGGCCTGGAGGGCGTCGATGCGGGCGAACAGCGCCCGCCGCCGCTCCGACACCCGTTGCTCCAGCTCGCGGAAGGCGCCGGCCAGCGCTTGCAGGTCGTCGTCGGACAGCGTCGACAAAGAGTCGAGGGCGCCGGGGGACGCGACCGCGTCGAGCTCGGCCAGCAGGTCGTCGTCGTCGGGGGGGGAGATCGACGTGGGCAGCCGGCCGGGGCCGGTGCCGGGACCGCGGACACGGTCGCTGAGGATCCCCGGCAGCTGCTCGACCAGGCTGGTCATGTCGCCCGGACTGGTGCCCTCGGCTCGACGGCGGAGGTCGGCCTCCACGATGTCGAGCCGGCCCTGCACCAACCGGCGCAGGTAGGAGACCTTGTCCTCCACCCGCCGGCACTCGTCGCGCTGGACCCGGATCTCCTCCACGGAGATCGAGCTCACATCGGCCACCGGATCGGGCCCGAGAACCCGTTCGACCTCGTCAGACCACATCTCCAGCAGAGTACCGCTCTCGTCCGACCTCATCTGGGGCGACCCCGTCGGTGCTCGGGGAAGTAGCGGTAGACGACCCGGCCCCGGATCGACGGCGCCGGGACGGGCCCGAAGAGACGGCTGTCGGTGCTGGCGTGGGGATTGTCGCCCCGCACCACCACCCCCTCGGGCGTGACCTCGGTCACCCGCTTGACCATGACCCGCCGCGGCCGGCGGGGGTCGGGCACGGTGACGAGGTCGCCCGGCCGGGGTCGACGGCGGCGGACGACGACCAGCCGATCGCCCGGGACCAGCGTGGGGAGCATGCTGTCGCCCTCGACCTGCACCCGGCTGAGGCCCCGGCTGAGGCCACGGATGAGCACGGTCGCGACCGCGCCGGTCAAGAGGCCCGCGACCAGCCGGTACTGTGCTTGAGGAGTCCTCATCACCGGACGCCAATCCCGGACGTCGAATCCCCGGGGCGATCCATCCCCGGACGAAGGAGCCTGGCATGCCTGTACTCGCCCGTCTGACTGCCCTCGTCGATCGGCTCAACCCCCCGTCGATCGTCCACGCCCACTGCGACCTGCCCTGCGGAATCTACGACCCGGCCCAGGCCCGCATCGAGGCGGAATCGGTGAAGGCCATCCAGGAGAAGTACCAGGGCTCGACCGACGAGGTCTTCCGCGAGCGGGCCATCGGGATCAAGGAGCAGCGGGCCGACCTGGTCAAGCACCACCTGTGGGTGCTGTGGACCGACTACTTCAAGCCGCCTCACCTGGAGAAGTTCCCCGAGCTGCACGGCCTGTTCTGGGACGCGACCAAGGCCGCCGGCGCCACCAAGTCGTCGACCGACCCGGCCTCGGGCCAGAAGCTGCTCGACCTGATCGCAGAGATCGACAAGATCTTCTGGGAGACGAAGAAGTAGCTCGGGTTGGCGCGCGAGCGCCCGGCGGGTGCGGCTGGGAGGATTGCCGCAGGCGGGCGCGGGTTCTCCTGGCGATGGCGGCGGTGGCTCTGGTGGTGGCCGGCTGCACCGACGGTGACGACGACACCGGCCACCACGACCACCTCCTCGGCCGTCGTCACCACGGTGCCGGTCGTGACGACGGGAGGCGGGTCGACCACCACTCCCACCACCGCGCCGTCGGCGGTGGCGGTTGTCCTCCGGGCCGACGGCCTCGCCGTCGTCGACTTCGGGGACACCAAGGCGGCCACCCTCGCCGCGTTGAGCGCCGCCTTCGGTCCGGTGGACGAGACGGGTACCGGCTGCGAGCTGGCCGGCCCCGACGTCACGACGGCCCGGTGGGACGAGCTGCGGGTGCAGTTCGTGGGGACGACGTTCGATTCCTACAACGTCCGACCTCCCAACGGGGTGGCGCCCGTCCTCGGGCTCAAGACGGATGCGGGGATCGGCGTGGGCTCCACCGTGGCCCAGCTGGAGGCCGCCTACGGGCTGCAGCTGACGATCCCCGGCCTGCCGCCCGAGTTCGGCGGCGACAACTTCAGGGTCACCTTCGGCGGCACCGGCCCGGAGCTGCTCGGATCGGTGTCCGACACCACCGCCGCCGGCCTCGTCACCGCCATCTTCACCCAGGTCTGCGAGTAGCCCGGAGGGCCGCCGCCACCTCCAGGCGGATGCGGAAGTCGGGGTCGGCGGCCAAGGGCTCGATGGCGGCCCGGCTCTCCTCCGGCCCCAGCCCGGCCAATCCCCGGAGGGCCTTCCACCGGACCCAGGCGTCGGCGTCGGACAGGGCCGTCTCCAGGAGGGGGCGGAGCTCGGGCCGGCCGGCGTCGACCATGGCGTCGACCGCGGCCCGGCGCACCGAGCGCAGCGGAGTCGACCACCAGCCGGGCCCATTCGGCGGCGGCGGCCTCGGGATCGGCCTCGCCCAGGAGATTGGCCGCCACCTGACGCCGGGCGGGATCGTCGCCGACCGCCGCCGCCCGCACCCGGGCCAGATGGTCGGGATCCACGCCCGGGTGCAGGTCGCCCAGGTCGGCCCACGCCCGGTCGAGTCGGCTGAGGCGTCGGCCCGGCGAAGCAGCGGCGGCCGCGGCACCGGCCGGCCCTCCGCCGACCACGCCCGCTCCTGCCGGGCCACCCATGACCCGGGCGCGCGGGCGCTGCTGTCGGGCGGGGCGTCGGGGTCGGCGAACTCGTCGGTGACGACCTCGAGGACCGGCCGCAGCAACCGCTCCCAGTCGGCGGGCCGGCGCAGGCCCACGGCCACGAACTCGGGCCCGACGAGGACGTTGGCCACCTCCTCGAACTCGGCGAACAGGCGGGCGGCGCCGGGATCGTCGGCCGCGGCCGCGGCCGACTCGTACCACCGGCTCGGCCCCTGGTGGATGGGCCCAACCTGGAAACGGATCGACCGGGGATTGGGGGTGGCCTCGGGGACGACGGGCCCGTCGAACGTCGCCGCCAGCGGGTCGGGACGGCCCGGGTCGGCATCGGGGGCGGCGCCTTCCGCCGACACCCGCACCCCGAACCGGCCGTCGACCCACCCGTAGTCGAGGGTCACGTCGGCGTCGAGGGCCCGCCGCCACGTCCCTTTCCCGGGGCCGACGGCCGCGGCCAACGCGTGGTCGTCCGCCGAACCCCACCCCTCGGTCGAGAAGAAGCGCTTGAGGAGGGCCTTGGTCGGGCCCAGGGCCTCGAACGGGAGGGTGAGGAAGGCGTCGACCGTGAGGTGCTCGAAGGCGGCCCGGGCCAGCCCCCGCTCGACCACCAGCCGGCGGGCCACATCCAGCTCGGACCCGGACGGCGCCATACCCCCCACGGTATTGGCCGGCGGCCCCCGAGCCGCCCGATCCGGGGATTTCACACGATGGTGACCTCCCCATGTCCTTCCCGATCCTTCCCGCGACCAGAATGCCCCGCATGCCGGTGCCCGTCCGCCTCGAACACGAGCTGATCGACCACGACGAGGTCGACTGGGCGCGGGTCGTGGGCACCCGGTTCGCGATCCGCCAGCGGATGACCTACGTCTACGACGGGCCCATCCACCACCTCCGCCACCGGCTCATGGTCGTGCCGCCGGCCCGCCACGGCGACCAGGTGCGGCTCGACCACGGGGTGGAGGTCACCGGTGCGCCCGGTCGGGTCGACCACAAGACGGACAAGTTCGGCAACCTCCGCATCGACGTCCGGGTGGCCCGGGTGGAGGAGGAGATCGAGTTCGAGACGTGGGCGACGGCGGAACGGGTGGCGGCCAACGGACCCATCCGCCTGGGGGCGACCAGCCTCCACGACCCGAGGCTGCTCCAGCCGTCGCCGCTCACCTGGCCCAACGACGCCCTGGAGGACGCCGCCCATCGCCTCCTGGCCAGCGGGGAGAAGGGGGCCGACCTGGCCCGCCACATCAACACGTGGGTCTACCGGCTGATGCGCTACCGGCCGGGCGCCACCAACATCGACACCACCGCCGCCAGGGCCTTCGGCATGGCCCAGGGCGTGTGCCAGGACTACGCCCACGTGATGCTCTGCCTGTGCCGGCTGTGCGGCCTGCCCGCCCGCTACGTGTCGGGCCACCTCCTGGGCGAGGGCGGCAGCCACGCCTGGGTGGAGGTGATCGTGCCCGACCCGGGCGGTTCGGGAGGGGCGGTGGCCCTGCCCCTCGACCCCACCCACGGCCGGGTGGTGGGCCTGAGCTACCTCACCATCGCCGTCGGGCGGGAGTACTCCGACGTCGCCCCCACCTACGGCACCTACTCCGGCGACGGCCGGGGCACGCTGTCGACCGTCAAGCGGGTGGGGCTGACGTCGGTGGACCTGGCGCCCGGCTGAGGCTCCCGCTCAGGTCAGGATGGCGGCTGCGCACCAGGCCCAGATGGGGCCCATGACGAGCAGCGAGTCGAGGCGGCGCAGGCCGGGGGCGTAGGCGGTGCGGTCGCCCAGGAGAGCGGACCCGGCCAGAGGCCCGAAGGGGGCCAACACCGCCGCCAGCGCCCCCAGGAGCAGCGGCGCCCCGCCGTGGAACGGGGGCACCAGCACGACCGCGGCGGCCATGGTGAGGGGGAGGATGGCCACCACCCCGGCGGCGGGCCCCTCCCACGCCGACGACGCCCCGGTGCCGACGAGGTAGGCGCCCGCGTCGTAGAGGGCGGCGCAGGCCAGCAGGTACAGGGCGGACGAGATGTTGATCGACCGGAGGAGGACGGGGGCGGCGGCCGCCATCCCGATGGAGAAGCCGATGATCAGGGTGAGCCCGACGTCGCGTGCGGGAGCCCTGGTGGGCGCGGCCATGCGGGCGATCAGCGTGAGGACGACGGCGCCGGTGACGACCATGTTCATGTGGTCGAGGCCGGTGGCGGCGGCGAGGGGCAGGGCGGCGGCGGTGGCGGCGGCGAAGGCGGGCAGGGGCCGCTCGCCTCGCTTGCGCCAGACGATGGCGGTCTGGGACGCGGCCACGAAGGCGATCACCGCCAGCCAGAGGGAGAGCCATCCCGGGCCGGCGACGAGGGCGCCGGCGGTGACCACCGCCCACGCCACCCCCAACCGCCCGTGGGGGCGGGTGCTCTGGTGAACGACGGCCAACGGCGCCGCCGGCTTGGCCTCGGGGACGGGCTTCGGCTCGACGTCGGGCTGGGGTGCTGCCGCCGCCGCCTGCTGACCCATGGGGGTGGCGACGGGCACTGCCGCCGAGGGTGCCGCCGGGATCGGGGTCGGGGTCGGGTCGGGCATCGGCGCCAACGCCAGCCGGCCCATGGAACCTCCGACCGACGGGGCAGGGGGCGATTCGAACCCGCGTGGGGTGGTGTCCCCCCAGATGTCGAAGGCCCCGATGTCTTCCAGGCCGGAGGGCCCGATGTCGGACGAATCGTCAGGCGGGGGCGGCACCAGCCGCAGGCGGCGCAGCGGACGTACGGGCCGGGGCAGCTGGGCCGTGGGGGTACCAGCCGGGTGCGGGCCCAGGGGACGCGACAGGCGCGGCGGACGGGGCTCCGCCGGTGTCGGCCGTGGAGGGGGAGGCGGACCAGCCAGCGCGGCGGGCGCGTCGGCCGCGGCTTCGGCCGGGCTCGAACCGCCCGACACGGGGGGAAGGACGGCGACGATGTCGTGGCCGCCGATGGCCATCCCCATCTCCGCCGGCTGCCCGTTCACCCACACGCGCGACGTGTCGAGCACCCGCCCGAAACGCTCGCCGAACTGGCCCCGGGCCCTGTCCAGCAGCTCGGCCACGGTGGCGGCCTCGATCTCGACGCGAGCGGTGCCCGCCGCTTCCCGGGCCGACGCGAACAGGCGGAGGGTGGGCACCGGTCCCCTACCTCAGCTCGGCCCGGCCGTCGCGGATCACGCGCTCGCCCCGGCTGGTGGCTTCGAAGCCGAACGCGGTCTTGCGGTCGCTGCTGCCATCGCCGGCGCCGGTCGGGTAGACGGTGGTCACCAGGTCGGAGTCGGGCAGGACCGTCTTGGAGAAGCGGACCGCCAGGCGAGCCAGGCGGGTGGGATCGCCGCCGGCCACCGATTCGATGACGGCCCGGCTGCACATGGCCATGGTGCACAGGCCGTGGAGGATGATCCCCGGCAGGCCTACGCCCCGGGCGAACTCGTCGTCGACGTGGATGCGGTTGTCGTCGCCCGACGCGGCCGCGTAGCGCCACGTCTGGTCGGCGTCGACGTGGGCCTCGAACACGGCCACCGCCTCCGCCCGCCCCGCGGAGCCGAACTGGTGGTCGGGACGGTCGGGTCCGCCGGCGGCAACGTCGCTCCACCCCCGCACGAACATGGTGCCGAACTGCTCCAGCACCTCGTCCCCCGAGTCGACGTCGATGCTCACCGCCCGCACCGTCACCCACGTCCCCGCTCGCGACGGACGCACCGAGTACCGGTCGGCCACGGTCGACAGCGTCGTCCCCGGCACCAACGGCTTCGAGAACCGCATGTCGTGGTCGGCGTGGAGCATGACCGGCTTCTTCTCGGGCGGGACCACGTCGAACACGGCGGTGATGAGCGGGTCCCAGGCGGGGACGACGCCGAACACGGGCGGGGCGTACTTGCCCGTGAGGTAGGCCGGGTTGTCGTCGTTGGTGGCGGCGGCGTAGGCCAGGACCCGGTCGGGGTCGAGCGTCACCACGCACGGCGGACGCGCGCCGACGGTGTCGAGGGGGAGCGACATTGCCCCCGAAACTACCCGGCGGGTCCGGGAGGAGGCGAGAGACGCTCGTCGAGCTCCCGCAGCAGGCGGTCGGCCAGCCCCCGGGAGAGCAGGTCGGTGCCGTGTCCCGAGCCCGGCAGCAGCCACAGGTCCTTGGGCGGGCGGGCCCATTCGTAGAGCGCCCGGGAGTGCTCCTCGCCGAAGTAGTGGTCGGCCGGGTCGGCCACGATCAGGGTGAAGGCGGGGGCGATGGCGGCCACCAGGTCGCGGGAGTCGGGCACCGCCGGGAACGTCGACGCGATCCGGGTCTGCAACACCCGGGCCAGCACCTTCCGGCCCCCGGGGGAGCATGCCCAGCGGGCCACCCGCTTGGTACCGGGCGTGTCCCACACCCCCGACCACGCCGGCGGGCTGATGGCGACCACGCCCGCAAAGCGCCGATCGGCTTGGTCCCGGGCGCCGGCGTGGAGGAGCACGGCGGCCGCCCCCAGGCTGATCCCGACCGTCACCACCGGCAGGAACGGGTCGGCCGCGGCCACCGCCGCGGCCACGTCGAGGGGTTCCTCGGCGCCGAGGGTGCACACGCCCCCCGACCCGCCGTGGCCCCGCAGGTCGGGGACGATCACGTGCGCCCGCCGGGCCAGGAGGTGGGCGAAGGCGTGGATTCTGGGCGTCCGGGAGGAGTGGACGAAGCCGTGGGCCAACACGATGGTGGCGACTGCGTCGGGGGGGCCGATGAGGCGGGCGCCCGTCAGCTGCACGCCGTCCTCGGTGACCAACGACAGTCGCTCCTCCGTCCGGTAGCGGGGGCCGAAGGCGTGCTTGCGGGCCACGACCATCGCCGCCGACCCCGGCCACCGCCGGCTCCGGCTCCGGCTCCGGCTCCGGCGGCCCGCCGGGACCCGTTCCGGCCCGGTGACTGGGGTCACGCAGGGGTGGCGTCGGCGATGTCGGCCCGCCGGGCCCGCCACTCGATCTCGGCCTGGCCCAGGGGGGTGGCGGGAGCGGCTCCGTGGAGGTACTCGTTGAGGAGGTCGCCCCAGCGGGCCCGGGCTCCGAGCCGGCCGAAGAGGGCGCTCATGCCCCAGACCACCCGGTCGAGGATCACGTAGGACGGGGGCATGTTCAACAGGCGGATGACGTCGCCGAACTCGCCGTGGATGTCGAGCATCTTCTGCAGGGTGTGGCCCACGAACTCGGGCGTGAAGGTGAACTCTTCCTGCTGGAAGGGGATGTAGGGCCCGCTGCAGAACTCGTACACCCGCTCCGCCGGCAGCCCGTGGTCCGGGGGCAGGAACCCGGCCCGCACCAGGGCCCGCACCGTCGCCTGCGGGTTGCGGTCGAGGACGGTGTCGAGGATGGGCGTGAGCGTCTCCAGCTCGCCCGGCGCCCACCGCTTCACCAGGCCGAAGTCGAGGAACGTGACCTTGCCCTTGTCGGGGTGGAACCGGTAGTTGCCGGGGTGGGGGTCGCCGTTGAAGACCCGGTGGTGCCAGATCGAGCCCTCGGCGAAGCGGAACAGGATCTCGGCCGCCTCCGCCTTCTGGGCAGGCGTGGCCGTGGCCAGGAAGTCGGCCCACGACAGCCCGTCGACCCAGTCGCTGGTGAGCACCCGCCGGCTGCTGCGCTCGGGGATCACGTCGGGGACGTGGATGAACGGGTGGCCCCGGTAGCGGTCGGCGAACTCGGTCTGGCAGCGAGCCTCCAGCCGGTAGTCGAGCTCGTCGCCCATGCGGGCCCGCAGCTCGTCGACCAGGGGCTTGATCTCCATGTTCTTGAGGGCGAAGGCGGCGAACATGCCGTAGAGGAGCTCGGCGTTGTCGAGGTCGGAGCTGATGGCCTGGTCGACGCCCGGGTACTGGACCTTCACCGCCACCACCCGTCCGTCGGGCATCACCGCCCGGTGGACCTGGCCGATCGACGCCGCCGCCACCGGGATCGGGTTCCAGTCGAGGAAGAGCTTGTTGGGGTGCTCGCCCAGCTCCTCCAGGATCACGCCCTCGGCCAGGCTGGGGGCCATGGGGGGGACGTCGGCCTGCAGGGTGGCGAGGGCGGCCTGGGCCTCGGGGGGCAGGCCCTCGGCGATGAAGGAGAGCATCTGGCCCGCCTTCATGATGGCGCCCTTCATCCCTCCCAGCACCTCGGCCACGTCCTGGGCGGTGCGGATGGCGAACTGCTCCTCCAGTCGGGCCCGCCGCTCCTCGGTGGCGTGGCTGCCTCGCACCTTGACCACGCCCCACTGGGCCGCCCGGCGGGCGCTGAGGCGCCAGATGCGGGCCTGGCGCTCGAGTCGCACCCGCCGGCCCTCGTCCTCCAGCAGGTGGCGGACGGCGGTGGCGGTGGCGGCGGTGACCGCGACCGCGCCGGCGACGCCGGCCGCGGCGACAGCTGCCGATCGACGGGCGAGGCGGGTGAACCTAGGTGCTGCCAAAGCGGGCTTGGCGCTCGGCCAGGGCCTGGTCGTCGAGGCAGAGGCGGGCCGCGGGCAGGGCGTCGAGGCGGGCTTCGTCGATGGGCTTGCCGCACGCCTCGCACACGCCGTAGGTGCCGGCGTCGATGCGCTGCAGGGCGTACTCCACGTCGGCCAGCTCGGCCTCCACCCGCTCGATGATGGAGATGTCCTTCTCCCGCTCGAACGTCTCCGTGCCCAGGTCGGCCGGGTGCTGGTCGACGCCGGAGAGCTCGCCCACGCTGTCGGTCTCCGACAGGTCGAGACCTTCGTCGTCGAAGCCGGCCCGGACGGTCGTCAGCCGGTCGCGCTCGGCCTCCAGGTGACGACGGGCCTGGTCGGAATCCATCTTCCGAGCCTATCGGTGCGCCGTGTTCTTCGATCGCGGGGGTGGGCCGCCCGGGGCTCGAACCCGGTACCTTGGGATTAAAAGTCCCCTGCTCTACCAGTTGAGCTAGCGGCCCGCCGACCAGCGTAAATGCTGGACCCGTTGCCGACCGCGGTCGCCCGGTCCATGATCGGAAAAGGGGCGGCCGAGGCACCATTCGCGGCCCAGACCGCCGTCGGCCGGGCGCAGGGCCACTGGTACCTTGGTTCGTACCTCGGCTTCGCCGAGTTGAGGAGAGTGGCTATGCCCCATCGGCGGTCGGCGGCCCGGATCGGCGCACTCCTGTTCCTCGTCCTGGCGGCCGCCGCGTGCGGCGACGGCGAATCGTCCGACGTCTCGACCGGCCCGACGGTGGTCGTGACCACGACGACAACGGCGGCCACCACGACCTCGCCGGAGTCGACGTCGACCACGCCGGGGTCCCCTACCACCGCCCCCCGGCCGACATCCCCACCCGCCACCGCCCCACCCGCCACCTCCCCGCCGGTCACGTCGCCACCGGCCACCGACCCGCCGGTGACGGCCCCCGGTCGCACCGCCGCCCTGGGGTCGGCCTTCTTCATCATGATCGGCGAGACGGTGACCATCGCGTCCGAAGGACTCTCGGTGACCTTCAGCAACGTGGGGCCGGACAGCCGCTGCCCTCCGACCGTCCAATGCATCCAGGCCGGAAGCGCGAGCATCGGCCTCACCCTGGCCAAGGCCGGATCGGCCCCCGCCGTCCTCGTCCTGTTCACCAGCGAGGGTCCGGCCACGGCCCAGTACGGGCCCTACACGGTCGAGCTCTTCCGGCTCACCTTCGGGACGCCCGCCTCCGCCAACATCCGGGTGAACTAGCGGCGCCCGGTCAGTCCACCAGGAAGGTCGTGAACTGCCAGACGTCGTCGTCGGACGGGCGGCGGCGGCTGAAGCCGGGGAACGGGTCGTGCCACGACTGGAGCGGCGTCCAGTCGACCGACTGCGACACGAGCGGGCCCAGGTAGGGACGGGCGTCGGCCAGGATGCGCTCGTAGGGCAGCTCGTCGGGCAGGCGCACGCCCGCGGACGGGTTCTCGACCGCCCATCTCACCGCCGCCATCATCGGCGCCGCCACCTGCAGGGTCGTCGCGTTCTGGTGGGGCACCAGCGACCGGGCCTCGTGGATGTCGAGCAGCGAGCCCGTCCACCACGCGGTGTACGGGTGGCCCATGAGCAGCACGCCCAGCTCGTCGCGGCCCTCGACGATGTCGTCGCCCATGATCCGTTGCCGCTTCTGCAGGTCGTAGCCCCGCATGTGCAGCTCGTGGAGGCTGGCGATGGCGGCGTCGGCCGGGCAGTAGGCGTAGTGGACGGTGGGGCGGTAGACGCACACCCCGTCCTCCACCACGCTGAGGTGCTCGGAGATGGAGAAGGCCTCGCCGTGGCGGATCACCATGCCCACGATGTCGCCGCAGGGCACCCACGAGCGCACCCACGTGCGGCAGCCCATCCGGCCGACCGCGATCTGGTTCATGGGCCCGTGCTCGTGGACCTGGGTGCCGGGCGGGAACATCCGCTCGTGGGTGCCCCAGCCCATCTCCGCGGGGGCGATGCCCTCCTCGTAGAAGCCCTCCACCGACCATGTGTTGACGAACTCGTCCTCCCGCTTCGGGTCGGAGCTCACCTGGGTGTCCCGCTCGCTGACGTGGATGACCTTCACGCCCAGGGCCTGCGAGAGGCGGGCCCAGTCGGCCGCCGCCGCCAGCTCGCCCACGCGGTCACGCAGCGCAGCGGGCTGGTCGTCGTCGTCGACCAGCCGGGCGGCGATGTCGGCGAGGGCCAGCTTGGTGAAGTGCGACACCAGGCCCGGGTTGGCCCCGTGGTCGAGGACGGCGGTGGGCCCGTGGTTGTCGCCCCAGCGGGTGATCATGGCCCGGATGGCCATCTGCCGGGCGTAGAGCGTCTTCTCCCGGGGCATGCGGTTCTCGCCGGTGGCGTAGGGGTCCCACTGCTCGACGGAGGCGTTGAGGAACCGGACGCCGTGGGACCGGCACCAGTCGAGCATGGTGACGGTGTCGACGTTCCACGACAGGTCGACGATCACATCGCCCGGCCCGACGTAGCGCGACAGCAACTCGTCGTAGTTCTCGGGGGTGATCCGGTCCTGCACCAGGGTGATGCCGGCGTCCCGCACCCAGCGGGCGTGTTCCTCGGGGGCGGCGAAGTCGATGACGGTGTACGTCGACGGACGGGGATCCACGTGGGCCAGCAGCAGCGGCAGCGTGCAGCGTGACACCGCCCCCAGCCCGATGACCAGGATCTTTCCGTCGAACTCGGTCAATCTTCCCCCTCCGAATGCGCCAGCGAGCGCCACACCTTACGGAGTTGGCGAGGGGCGGGAAAGCCAGCCTCTAGACCGAGGCGGTGGCTCTCTCCCGGTCGCCGGCCAGGCGGTGCCCCACGCGGCCGATCTTCTCGATACGGGCCACCAGCCGCTCCCGGGCCTTCTCCGCCTCGGGGGTGAGCCCCTCAAGGGACTCGAGCCGCCAGTGGCGCATGATGACGGGAACGAGGATCTGGTCGTGGTGGATGGCGAGGTCGTAGATGCCGGCCCGGGCGATGGCCTTGGCGATGTCGCGGTAGCCCTCCACGCCGGTGCCGGGCATCTCGAAGTCGCGCACCTGCACCTCCATGGCCAGCACCATGCTCGACGGGTCGAGCAACACCGCGGCCGTGCTCGCGTCGCGGTAGAAGAGGTAGTGGAGGTTCTCGTCGGCCGCCACCCGGGCCATGACTTCGTAGCCCTCGGGGTCGTACTCGGCCAGGCGCTTGCCCGTGTTGCGGTGGGAGATGCGGGTGGCCAGCTCCTGGAGGGCGACGTAGACGAGGCCCTCGAAGGCGTTGGCGATGGGCTGGTGGAAGCCGTGGCTCACCTGCTGCATCCGGGCCCGCTCCAGCGCCACCGGGTCGATCGCCCCCGACAGGGTGAGGTAGTCGCGGATGACGATCGAGTGTCGCCCCTCCTCGGCCGTCCAGCGTCGGTTCCAGGCGCCCCACGGGTGGTCCATGCCGAACATGGAGTCGAGCTTGACCGTGTAGTACGGCAGGTTGTCCTCGGTGAGGAGGTTGAGGAACAAGGCCTGGCGGACGGCCTCGTCCATGGGGTGGGCTTCGACGTCCCAGGGGGTGCGGGGATCGCACGTGGCGGCCCGGTCCCACGGCACCAGCTGGTGCGGGAACCACTCCTTCGACGTCGACAGGTGCCGCTCGAGCAGGCGCTCCGCCTCCGGCGCCAGCTCGTGAAGGAGATCGGTCTCGTTCATCCGGACCCAGCCTACCTACATGTAGGTAGGCACGTTAAATCGGGTCAGAAGACGACGACCGACCGCAACACCTCGCCCCGCTGCATCTTGGCGAAGGCGTCCTCCACGTGGTCGATGTCGATGGTTTCGGACACGAACTTGTCGAGGTCGAAGCGGCCCGACAGGTAGAGGTCGATCAGCATCGGGAAGTCCCGGGTGGGCAGGCAGTCGCCGTACCACGACGGCTTGAGGGCGCCCCCCCGTCCGAAGAACTCGATGTGAGGGACCTCGACGGTCATGGTCGGCGACGGGACGCCCACCTGGACCACGATCCCGGCCAGGTCGCGGGCGAAGAAGGCCTGGAGGAAGACCTCCGGCCGGCCCACCGCCTCGATGGCGACGTCGACACCGAAGCCGCCGGTGAGGGCCTTGATGGCCTCGACGGGGTCGCCGTCGCGGGAGTTCACCGTGTCGGTGGCGCCGAAGGTGCGGGCCCACTCGAGCTTGCGGTCGTCGATATCGACCGCGATCACCTTCCGGGCGCCGGCCAGGGAGGAGGCGGCGATGGCGGAGTCGCCCACCCCGCCGCACCCGAAGACGGCCACTGTGTCGCCCCGGCTCACCCCGCCGGTGTTGACCGCGGCGCCGAAGCCGGCCATCACGCCGCAGCCGATGAGCCCGGCCGCCTCCGGGCGGGCCCGAGGGTCGACCTTCACCGCCTGGCCCGCGGCCACCAGCGTCTTCTCCACGAAGGCGCCGATGCCCAGGGCCGGGCTGAGGGGGGTGCCGTCGGCGAGCGTCATCTTCTGCTTGGCGTTGGCGCTGTCGAAGCAGTACCAGGGTCGCCCCCGGAGGCACGACCGGCACCGGCCGCAGGGCGCCCGCCAGGCGAGCACCACGTAGTCACCGACGGCGACGTTGCCCACGTCGGGGCCGATGGCGTCGACGATTCCCGCCGCCTCGTGGCCGAGGAGGAAGGGGAAGTCGTCGTTGATGGCCCCCTCCTTGTAGTGGAGGTCGGTGTGGCACACGCCGCAGGCCTGGACCTTCACCACCACCTCCCCCGGGCCGGGGTCGGGGACGACGACCGTCTCCACCGTCACCGGCGCCCCCTTGGCGGTGGAGACGACTCCTCGCACCTCGCTGGCCATCGATGTCCTCCTGGATCGTCGGGTCAGGCCGGAGGGGTGGCGCCCGGCATGTTCAACGTCGTCATGTCGGCCAACGGGTAAACGTTGTACGTCGAGTAGTTGTAGACCGGCGACTGGGCCAGCAGCATCTCCAACTCGTCGTTGGAAGCGACGTTGTAGATCCAGGCCCCGCCGTGACTACCCACGATGTGGTAGCGGCCGATGACCTTGCCCGACGCTTCCAGCGGCTTGGCGTAGTCGGGCATCCGCAGGACGGTACGCATCATGTCGCCCGACAGACGCGAGATCTCCATCCGCCAAATGACCAGGAACTTCATCACCGTTGGGCCTCCTCTAGTAGCTGCCCCCAAGCTAGGTCGCGGGTTGACGAACGGCGATACGGGTACGTACGGCGCATGACCGATCCCCGCCTCGAAGACCACGTGGTCGGGTTGGAGCTGCAGCTGGTGGAGCTCGTGGAGCGTCGCGAGCGAGCCTTGGTGCAGGGCCTTCCGGACGAAGCCGATGCCATCGCCGACGAGATCGACGAGGTGCAGACCGAGCTGATCGTCAGCGCCGAGGCCGTGGCCACCGACAACCCGGTACCTCACGCCGAGGTGCTGGCCGAGTCGGCCGAGGACGCCACCTTCACCCTCTTCGACGCCGGGATGCACCCCGGACCGGCTGCCCGCCCGGTCCGCGACCGCCTCGCCAGCTGACACCCTGAGGCGAACCGGTGACGCTGACAGCCCTGTGGGGGCTGTAACCGTCACCAGTTGGCAGGGTCGGCCGAGCCGCAGCGAACCGGTGACACGTACAGCCCGGTGCGGGCGGTAACCGTCACCAGTTGGTGGGGGTGACCCCGCCCCTGTCAGGCGTCGTCGCTGCTCAGGTGGCCTTCGGCGTCGACCTGCTGCACCTTCTCCGCCTGCTCCTTTTCCAGGACCTCGGCCGCCTGGCGGGCCTCCTCGTCGGACCCGGCGTGCACCGCCACCAGGACTTTTCCGCCCCGGATGGAGTCGCCGAAGGTGAGCTCCCAGTTCTCGCTCAGGTCCAGGTTGGCGATACCGCCGACGATGCCGCCCACCGCTCCGCCCCCGATGCCGCCGGCGGCCATGGCCGCGAAGATCCCCGTCCCGATGCCGGGGCCGATGCCGGGGATGGCGAAGGCGGCGGCGCCGGCCAGGGCGCCGAGCACCGTCCCCACGACCCCGCCCTTGGTGGCCTGCTTGGCCACCTCAGCGGGCATCTCCATGTCGCGCAGGCGGGTGTCGGGGTCGCTGGCAACCTCCTGCGCATCGCGGCCCACGAGCGACACCTTGTCGCCCTCGATGCCGGCCCGGCCCAACGCTTCCAGGGCTTCCCGGGCCTGCTCGGGCGTGGCGAAGGTGGCGACGACGTTGTGGTCGCTGGGCCGGGTCATAGGGACGTCCTCACATCGGTTGGGGGTCGGGGAACGACGGCTCCGGCTGGGGCATGGGGGGATCGGCCTCGGGGACCGGAGCCGGCACCGGGTCGATCGGAGGCGGCGACGGAATGGGTGACGGGATGGGGGAGGGCACGCTGGCTCGCACGGCGCGCGCCTACCCGGGCCCCCGAGCCCCGAAACGACCGGGCCGCGGGCGCGCCGGTTGGAACGCAGCGGGGGCGGGAATGGTGGCCGGGGATGGCTCGACTACGACGCAGCGACCTCTCCGGCCCCGGCATCAGCCGCGTGCCGGCCGGCAAGAAGGGCTTCGCCTACGTCGACGCCGACGGCCGCAAGGTCGACGACCCCGAGGTCCTCGAGCGCATCCAGGCGCTGGTCATCCCCCCGGCCTGGACCGACGTGTGGATCTGTCCCCATCCCCGGGGCCACATCCAGGCCGTCGGCACCGACGCCCGGGGCCGACGCCAGTACCGGTACCACGACGTCTGGCGGGTCGACCGCGACCGGGAGAAGTTCGACCACATGCTCGAGTTCGGGCGGTGCCTGCCCAAGCTCCGGCACAACATCTTCGAGCACCTGCAGGAGGAGGGGCTGGGCCGCGATCGGGTCCTGGCCTGCAGCGCCCGCCTGCTCGACCTGGGGTTCTTCCGGATCGGCACCGAGGGCTACGCCGAGGAGAACCAGACCTACGGGCTGGCCACCATCCAGAAGCGGCACGTGAAGCTGGCCGGAGACGGGGTGCTGGAGTTCGACTACGTGTCCAAGGGGGGCAAGCGCCGGCTGACGTCGGTCGTCGACCCTTTGGTCTACGACGTGGTCGCCGCCCTCAAGCAGCGCCGGGGCGGTCGGCCCGAGCTGCTGGCCTGGCGCCGGAAGGTGGGGCGCAAGGTGGTGTGGACGGACGTGAAGTCCACCGACATCAACGGCTACGTCAAGGAGATCACCGGCGGTGACTTCACGGCCAAGGACTTTCGGACCTGGAACGCCACCGTCCTGGCCGCGGTGGCGCTGTCGGTGTCGACCCAGGCCACGTCGGCCAACGCCCGCAAGCGGGCCGTGGCGCGGGCCTACCAGGAAGTCGCCCACTACCTGGGCAACACGCCCGCGGTGTGCCGGAAGTCCTACGTCGACCCCCGGCTGATCGACCACTACCAGTCGGGATCGACCATCGCCGCCGTGCTCGAGGCGATCTGCGGGCCCGACCACGTCGAGTCCGACCACGACGACCTCTCCACCCACGGGATCATCGAGACCGCCGTCCTCGACCTCCTCGACCCCCTCACCGTCGACCGCGACCAGGATCGGGAGGCCATCCCCGCCTGAGGGCCTCGTGGGTGCGAGGGCTCTGACGGCGGTCGGTGCTCTACGCTCGGACGTGATGCGGCTTCGCCCCGCCCTCGTCCTGGCCCCACCCGCCGACGGGCGGCGTGGGCGTGCGAGCTGGTGCCTGGGCGCACCCGGACCGGCAGGGGCGGCTGCGGTCCACCCCGGGTACCCGGCCCTGGCCTTGGCGGTCGCCGTTCCCCTGGCCTGAGACCACGTCCGACAACTCACGAGAGCGAGGGAACCATGGCCCTGCCCCGCACCCCGCGGCTGGCCGCCGCCGTCATCGTCGTCGCCGCCATCGGGCTGAGCGCCTGTAGCAGCGACGACGACGGCACCCCGTCCACGTCGACGTCCGCCCCGTCGACCACGGCCCCGTCCACCACGGCCACGTCCACTGGCGTCGTGACCACGGTGCCGGGGGCGACCACCGCCACCACCACCGCCGCCACCGGGAAGGTGGCCGAGTTCACCTTCATTGGGGGCAACGTCACCGGCGACAGCCGGGTCACGGTGAAGCTCGGTGACGAGGTCACCATCCGGGTGACGAGCGACGTGCACGAGGAGATCCACGTCCACACCTATGACCGCATGGTCGACCTCGAGCCCGGCGTCGCCGGCGAGGTCACGTTCACCGCCGACATCCCCGGGGTGCACGAGGTGGAGCTGGAGGACAGCGCCCACCATCTCACCAGCCTCGAGGTGCAGTGACGGGCGGCGCCCCGTCCCGAATGCGCAGGGTCGGCCTGCTCCTGGCGGCGACGGCGGGGGTGTGGCTGGCCACGGCCGTCCCCGCCTCCGCCCACGGCCTGGGGGGCCGGTCCGACCTGCCCCTGCCGGTCTGGATGTTCGCCTACGGGGCGGCGGGCGCCATCGTCGTGTCCTTCGCCGCCCTGGCCGCCTTCTGGCCGGTGGCCCGGCTCCAGGGGGGCGTGGCCGGGGTGGTCCTCGTGCCCGCCAGCCGGCGGCGACTGACGGCGGGGGTTGCTACCGCGGGCCGGGCGGTGGGCGTCGTCCTTTTCCTGGTGGTGCTGGGGGCGGCCCTCTTCGGTCCCGCGGAGGCGGCCGACAACCTGGCGCCGGCGGTCGTCTACATCGCCTTCTGGGTGGGGCTCATGTTCGTGAGCGCGCTGGTGGGCGACCTCTGGCAGGTGATCTCCCCCTTCCCCGCCTTCGCCGCGGCCGTGGACCGCCTCCGGGGCCATCTGCCGCAGACGCCGTATCTCCTCGGGCACTGGCCGGCGGCGGGGCTGCTGTTCGCTTTCGTGTGGATGGAGCTGGCCTACCCCGACCGGGCCGACCCCCGGCAGCTGGCGGTGGCGATGGTCGTCTACACCGCGGTGGTGCTCGTCGGGGCGGGCCGGTGGGGAGTGCCCTTCCTCCGCCAGGGGGAGGCCTTCGCCGCCTTCTTCGGGCTCCTGGCGGCCATGGCCCCGGTGTACGCCGACGACGAGGGCCGGATCCGGCTCCGTCCGCCGCTGTCGGGGCTGGCGACGGTGGAGGTGCTGCCGGGCACGGTGGCCATGATCATCATCGCCCTCGGCTCGACCACCTTCGACGGCCTCAGCCGCACCCGTCTCTGGGTCGACCGGGTCAGCAGCCTGGGGAAGTGGCCGCTCATGGTCGCCCTCACCGTGGGCCTGCTGGTGACGATCACCCTGGTGGGGGCGGCCTACGTGGGGGCTATGAAGGTGGCCGCGGCCCGCACCGGCCGGGAGCTGCACCAGCTGACCCACCTGTTCGCCCACACGCTCGTCCCCATCGTGTTCGCCTACGCGGTGGCCCACTACTTCTCGTACCTGCTGTTCGAGGGCCAGTCGGTGCTCTCGTTGATGTCCGACCCGTTCGGGCAGGGCCGGGACCTGTTCGGCACCGCCACCCGGGCGATCGACTACCGGGTGGTGTCGGCCCGGGTGGTGTCGTGGGTGCAGGTGGCCGCCATCGTGCTCGGACACGTGGCCGGCGTGGTGCTGGCCCACGACCGGGCCCTCGCCACCTTCTCGGCAAAGGACGCCACCCGCTCCCAGTACCCGCTGCTGGCGGCGATGGTGCTCTTCACCGTCGGCGGCCTGACCCTGCTGCTGTCGACGTGACCGTCCTCGCCCACGGGGGGACGGCGGGGGCGGTGGCCGAAGCCGTCTTCCTGGCCGTCCCGGTGGTGATCTTCCTGCTCCTGTCACGGTGGTCGAAGCGCAAGGCCCGGCTGCTCGAGGCCGAGGAGGCCGGCGAAGGCCGAGGCGAGAGGGAGGACGGTCCGTGAGCGGTACACCCGTGGTCACTGCGCCCGGGATGCGGCCCAGCCGGCTCGGGCCGACGCCCGCGCCGATGCCGGTGGCGGTGGCGGTGGTGGCCGCGGGCTGTGGCGCCCTGCTGGCCCGGCCGTGGCTGGTGCGGCTGCCGGTGGACCCGGTGCCGCTCCTGGTGGCCCTCTTCGTCGTCCTCGGCCTGGTGGGGGCCACCTGGCGACTGCCGGCCCCGGCCACCGGCGCGGCGGTGCCCACTCGGGCTCCCGTCGCCCCGTGGCTGGCGTTGGTGGTCGGACTGGGGGCCTTCGGGGCGGGACGGCTGCTGGCCGTGGGCGCGGTGCCGGTCGCCCCCTTCATCCTGCGGTCGGTGGCGCTCAACAGCCTGGCCGCGGTGGCGGAGGAGGCCTTCTTCCGCCGCTTCGCCTACGGGCTGGCGGCCACCCGGGGGCCGGTCCTGGCCGTGGTGAGCTCGGCCGCCATCTTCGCCGCGGTGCACGTGACGGTGTGGGGGTGGGCCGTCCTCCCCCTCGACCTGGCCGCCGGCCTCGTGCTCGGCTGGCAGCGATGGGCCAGCGGCGGATGGGCGGTGCCCGCCGCCACCCACGTGGCCGCCAACGTCCTGGCGGTGTGGTGATGGCCCGTCGCCCGACCACTCGTCATCTAGCGGGCGGCCTCGCCCTGGCCCTCGCCGTCACCCTGGCCGCGTCCGCCTGCGGTGTCGTCGGCGGCGACGGACGCGACACCGTCACCATCGGCGCCCTCTATCCCATCTCCGGACGGCAGGGGCCGGGCGGCATCGACGAGGAGCGGGGCGCCCGCCTGGCCGTCGAGCTGGCCAACGAGGACGAGACCCTCGCCGGCCGACGCATCCAGCTGAACCTGCTCGACGTCGACAACGGGTCGGCTGCCCCCGCGGCCATGCGCCGGCTCAAGGACGACGGCGTCGACATCGTCCTCGGCACCTACGGCAGCACCATCTCCGCCCCCGCGGCCGCGGCCGCAGCCAAGGAGGGGATGCTCCTCTGGGAAACGGGGGCGGTGGGCGAGCTCACCACCGACGACGGGGCCCAGCCCGGTCGGTCCTTCTTCCGCATCGCCCCCGCCGGCGGTCACCTGGGCCAGGCGGCGGTGGAGTTCGTCCGCAACCAGCTCTCCCCCCTCTGGGGTCGCGAGGCTGCCCCACCCGAGGGCCTGCGCTACGCGGTGGCCTACGTCGACGACGCCTACGGGCGGGCGGTGGGACTGGGGGCGGTCGACGAGGTGGAGCGGGGCGGGGGCGTGATGGTGGGCGCCTTCCCCTATTCGGCCCGCGACGTGGAGGAGGGCGGGGCGGCCGACCTCGTCACCCGCATCGCCGCCGCCCGCCCCAACGTGCTCTTCGTGTCCGCCTACCTCGACGACGGCATCGCCCTGCGCAAGGCCACCATCGCCGCCCACCTCCCGCTCCAGGCCAGCATCGGCACCAGCTCCAGCTACTGCATGCCCGCCTTCGCGGTGGCTCTCGGCACCGGGGCGGTGGGACTGTTCGCCTCGGACAAGCCCGACGGGGCCCAGGTGAAGCCGGAGGCGCTCACCCCCGAGGGCCAGCGCACCCTCGACTGGGCGCGGACCCGCTTCCGCGACCGCTTCCACGAGGAGATGAGCCCGGCCGCCCTGTCCGGCTTCGCCAACGCCTGGGCCCTCGTCGGCCACGTCCTCCCCGCCTCGCCGTCGCTGGCCCCGGCCGACGTGGCCGCCACCGCCCTCCGCCTCAAGCTGCCCGCCGGCACCCTGGCCAACGGGGCCGGCCTCGATCTGGCCCCCCCCGGACAGCCCGACGCGGGCGAGAACCGGGCCGCGGTGAGCGTCATCTGGCAGTGGGTCGACGCCCGCACCCAGGCGGTGGTGTGGCCCCCCGCCTTCGCCACCCGACCCCTCGTCGCCATCCCCATCGAGACCTGATGCCCCGCCGACACGGGGGCGGCCTGGCGGTCGGGCTGGGTCTCGTCGGGGTCTACCTGGTGGCGGCGGTGGCCACCATGGCCCTGTCCGACCGTCCCTTCCGGCCCCTGTTCGACGGCCTCGCCCCGCCTTTGCCCTACCACTGGGTCAACCCGCCAGCGGAGAACGCCCGTGACAACGTGGCCCCGTCCGCCGCCAGCCGCAACGTCGCCCTGGCGGTCGACGGCAGCCCGTTCGTCAACGTCACTCCCGAGGACGCCCAGGCCATCCTGCTGATGGAACCGCGGGCGGTGGCGCCCCACCCGCCCGACACCGGCCTTACCGTCGCCGTCACGCCCCTCGACGTCCTCACCCTCGGCCCCCTTCCGGACGACATGAGCCCGGCGGGCAACGCCTACCGGGTGGCCCTCACCTACCAGCCGTCCGGCCAGGGCGTCACCGACGTGACGGTGGCCACCTCGTCGGTGGCGCTGGTGGCGGCGACCCCGTCCGACTTCCTGCTCTACTCCTCCGACGGCCAGTCGTGGGCCAGGCGTACGACCACGCCCCTCGGCTCGGGCCACGGCCTGGAGACCAAGTTCGCCGGACCCGGCTACTACGTCGTCACGTCGATCTCCGGCTCGGACGGGGCCGGCGGCGCCTCGCCCCTGGTGGTGGTGCTGGTCCTGCTGGCGCCGCCGCTCCTGGTGGGCGGGCTCGTCCTGCGCAGCCGGCGGGCCAAGGCGGCGGCGGCCGCCGCCGCGGCCGAGAAGGCGGCTAAGCGGCGAGCACAGCCGCGGAAAGGCGGTCAGAAGTCGAAGCGTCGTCGGCGATGACGAGGTCGATCCGGTCGGGGGAGCGGATGATGCGCCCGCTGCCCCCCGGTCCGGAGAAGCTGCCGTCGGCCTCGGGGAGGCGGTTGTTGCCGCTCCACCGGCGGGCCCACCGGCCGAGGGCGTCGGCCAACTCGGTCAGGTCGGTCGACGTGTCCGCCTGCCAGCGGTCGACCATCCCCGCGGCGGTGCCGCAGCGCACCAACCGGTAGACGTCGCCGTTCCACCCCCCGGCCGCCCGCTGGGCCTCCTCGCCGGTGAGGTAGAGATCGAACACCTCGGTCATGTCGAACTCGCCGATGGTGCTGGTGTCGACCGCGGTGCACCCGGTGGCCGCGGCCAGGTCGGGGAGGACGGGCCGGGTCCACCGCTGGCCGGGCACGTAGCGGTCGGGATGGAGGATCTCCTCGGTCGACGTCGGCGGCTGGCGGTAGGCGTCGTCGACGGCGGCGAACCCGCCGTCGTCGTGGAGGGCGGTGACGAAGTCGAGGCCGCCCAGGTAGGGGAAGTAGAGGGAGTCGAGGATGTAGCCGGGGATGCCGGCGTAGGCGGATGCGTCGCCGGTGCTGCCCAGCTCGGCCTCCAGCTGCTGGCGGGCGTTGAGGTGCTCGTCGGTCCAGATGAGGCGCACCAGCTCGGCGTCGCCCTCGACCAGGGCCGACAGGGCGTAGGCCTCCTCGCCCAGCTCCTGGTCGGAGAGGGTGCGGTTGCGGGTGCCGAAGTCGAAGTGCTGGTCGGTGAGGGCGTGGATCAGCTCGTGGACCATGGTCGACTGGGTGGCCACGTCGAGGTCGTCGTCCGGGTCGCCGGACACGAACAGCTCCTTGGCCTCGTCGTCGTAGAAGCCGAGCACGCCGCCTTCCAGCAGGTCGTCGACGGTGGCGGTGTAGTCGAGGTCGGGCGGGATCAGCTGGAGGAGCTTGAGGACGGTCTCGATCTGTTCCTCACCCTCGGGGTCCTTGGCCCGCTCGATGGCGGTGAGGTCGCGGATGCGCCGGTCGATCTCGTCGACGGAGATGACCCGGATGGGGAGCTCGGTCTTCCATTCGAGACCGCGGATCTCGGCCACCTGGGCCTTGAGCCGGGCCACCGTCTCGGCCTGGTCGGACGAGAGATTCGACGGCGACGTGGTCGGGGTGGTCGTGCCCGAGGTGACCTGGCCGGTGGTGGTCGGAGGGGCGGCGGTGGGCCCGTCGTCGTCCCGGGAGAGGCGGACGGCGAGGGCGATCGACGCCGCCACCACGATCACGACGAGGGCGATGGCGAGTGCGGCCGGGGCGGGACGGGTGGATCGGACGGGCACGGTGCCTCCAGGAGCGGTGTCCGAACGGTAACGCCGCCCACCCCGGTTCCGGTTCGCGGGGCCGGGACCCGGGAAGGCTGGCGCTCATGGGTCGGGTCGGTCGGGCGTTCAAGCCGGTGGCGCTGGCGGGCGTGGTCGGGTTCGGGCTGCTGCAGCTGGTGCCCTACGGGTGGAAGCACTCCAACCCGCCGGTGACGGGGGCGGCGACGTGGCCGTCAGCCGAGGCGGAGCGTCTGGCCCGGGCCGCCTGCTACGACTGCCACAGCAACGAGACCGAGTGGCCGCCCTACTCCTACGTGGCCCCGATGTCGTGGCTGGTGCGCGACGACGTCGACCGGGGCCGGGACGCCCTCAACTTCTCCACCGGCGGGAACGACGACGCCCACGACGCGGCCGAGGAGGTGGAGGACCGGTCGATGCCGCCCGACCGCTACGTCCGCCTCCACCCCGACGCCCGCCTGTCGGCCGCCGAGCGCCAGGTTCTGATCGACGCCCTCGAGGCGATGGACGACGACGGCGGCGGCGGCGGCGGGGAGACAGCGGCCCCGGCGGCGGGGGCAACCGCGGTCCCGGCTAGAACGTGATGATGGTGAAGGTGCCGAGGGCGAACAACACGCCGCTCAGGCCGTAGATCACGCCCAGCACCAGCCGGCGCCAGCCGGGGCGGCGGACGTAGTCGCCCACGATCCAGCGCAGGCCGTTGAGGCCGTGGGCCAGGGCCAGGGCCAGCAGCAGCCAGTCGAAGATCCGCCACAGGGGGTTCTCCCACCGGTGGGCCACGAACTCGTAGTCGGTCTCGACCACGTCGTTGATGATGTGGGTGACCGCGAAGTGGATGAGCGCCAGGAACACCAGGGCCAGCCCCGACAGGCGCATGAAGAACCACGACCGGGTCTCCGCCTTCCGGGTCCGCGTCCGGGTCCGCGGCGGGGGCGCCGGTGCCGGCCGCTCGGCGATGGTCACAGGTGGCCGTCGAGGAAGGGCTTCATGATCACGAACGCGCCCGGCAGGCCGGCGGCCAGGGTGAGCCCGACCACCGCCGTCAGCAGCCGGCGCTCGTGGGCCACCTGTCCCGGGAAGAAGTCCACGACGACGATGCGCAGCCCGTTCAGGGTGTGGAACAGGAGGGCGAAGAGCAGGCCGACCTCGAACGAGCGCAGCAGGACGTTGCCGTAGAGGCGGTGGATCTCGTCGTACACGCCCGGCCAGCGGATGGTGGCCACGTCGACGATGTGCAGGAGCAGGAAGAAGAAGACGAGGAACCCGCTCACCCGGTGGCCGACGAACGCCCACTGCCCGCCCCGGCCCTTGTAGAAGGTGCCGCCCGTCCTGGGTCCCCCCGGCCGCCCCTCCTCCACCTTCTCCGTCACCGGCGCCGCCGGTACCAGCGGTCGCTCCAGCGGGTCGACGAGACGACGTAGATGCCGAAGACGGTGATGAGCAGGGTGATCGTGCCCAGGGCGATCGAGAAGGCCACCTGCGCCGGGGTCACCCGGTCGAACCTAGCGGCCCAGGACCCCCGTCCGGACGTGGTTGCGACCGAAGAACACGGAGGTGACGGCGAACGTGGCCGCCGCCACCAGGACGATGGTGCCGCCGGGGGCCAGTCCCCAGATGCGGGCCGCGGCCAGGCCGATCACCACCGACGCCACCCCGACCACCGCCGACAGCCACAGGGTGGAGCGGAACGACCGGGCCAGGGCCTGGGCGGTGGCCACCGGCAGCACCATGAGGGCGGCCACCAGCAGGATGCCGACCACCCGCATGGAGGCCACCACCGTCACCGCGGCCAGGGCCGCCAGGAGGCTGTTGAGCCCGTCCACCGGCAGCCCGCCCACCCGCGACGACTCCTCGTCGAGCACGACCGCGAAGAGGGCCCGCCCGCACACCGCCACCGCGGTCACGATCACCACGCCGAGGACGGTCACCACCAGCACGTCCGAGCGGCTGACGGTGAGGATGCCGCCGAACAGGTAGGTGAGGAGGCCGGCGTTGAAGGAGTCGGACAGGCCCACCAGCACGATGCCGGCGGCGATGCCCGAGTAGAGGAACAGGGCCAGGGCCAGGTCGGCCGACGCCTGTCCCCGGGAGCGCAGCCGTTCGAGGCCCAAGGCGCCGGTGACGGCCACCACCAGCGCCGCCCACACCGGCCAGATGCCGAGCAGGAGCCCGGCCGCCACCCCGGCGAAGGCCAGGTGGCCGATCCCGTCGCCCAGCAGTGACAACCGGCGCTGCACGAGGAAGGTGCCGATCAGGGGCGCGCACGCCCCCACCACCACGCCCGCGGCCAGGGCCAGCTGCATGTACTCCCGGTCGAAGGGAAAGGGCAGGGGCAGGGGCAGCATGACCGCGTGGCTACCCGAGCCCTTCCAGCCACAGGGGCAGGTGGGCCTGCTCCACCGTCAGGCGGACCCCGGTGCCGGCCAGTTCCGCCGGGGGGCCGTCGAAGATGATCCGCTGCTTGAGGACGATCACCCGGTCGAGGGCGTGGGCCACCGCCCCCAGCTCGTGCGAGACGAGCAGGACACCGGCCCCGTGCTCGTCGACCAGGTGGGTGAGGGAGTCGGCGAAGCGCTTCTGAGACTCGGCGTCGACGCCGGCCACCGGCTCGTCGAGCACGAGCAGCTCGGGCTCGCTGGCCAGGGCCTTGGCGATGAACGACCGCTGCTGCTGACCGCCGGAGAGCTCGCTCACGGGACGATCGCGGAGGTCGCGGAGGGCCACCGCCTCCAGGGCGTGGTCGATGGCGACGCGGTCGGCGGGTCCCATCCGGGCCCGCCACCCGCTGCGGGCCAGGCGGCCGGCGGCCACCACCTCCTGCACCGACGCCGGCACCTCCCGGGCCAGGGCCGGCCGCTGGGGGACGTAGCCCAGCCGCCACCGGTCGTGGAGGTCCCGGGGGTCCTCGCCGAAGACCCGGACCTCGCCCGCGCTGGGCCGGAGGAGGCCGAGGAGCACCCGCAGGAGGGTCGACTTGCCCGAGCCGTTGGGTCCGACCAGGGCCACGAACTCGCCCGCATCGAGGCTGAAGGTGACGTCGTCGAGGACGACCGTGTCGCCGTAGGCGAAGGACACGCCTTCCGCGCTCAGGATGGTCATGGCCGGTCGCCCTTCGCGTAATGAGAACCGTTCTTACTATAGGCCCGCCCCTTTTCGGTGTCGCACCGGTGCGTCACACTCGGGACATGGCGTCATGGTCCGATGTCGAAGCGGCTGCTCCCGAGCTGGCCGCCACTGTCCGACAGCGCTTCGAGGCCTACGGGCTGGGGCTGCTGGCCACCCTCCGCCGCGACGGGTCACCCCGGATCAGCGGCATCGAACCGCTCTTCGCCCGGGGGGAGTTGTGGCTGGGGATGATGCCCGACTCGCTCAAGGCCAAGGACGTGGGGCGCGATCCCCGCTTCGCCCTGCACTGCGCCACCACCGACAAGAACGTCAGCCGAGGGCGACGCCAAGGTCAGCGGGACGGTGGTGCCGGTCGACGACGACGACGAGTTCGCCCGGTTCCTGGAGGCGTTCAAGGAGGCCACCGGCTACGCCCCCGGCCGCCGGGATCGTTCCCCCTGTTCAAGGCCGACGTGCGGGAGGTGTCGACGCTGAAGCCGGCCGGCGACCACCTCGACATCGAGTCGTGGCGGGAAGGCAGGGGGGTCAGGAAGGTCGAGCGGAAGTGATCTCGGTGGCGCCGCCGAAGTAGGGCTGGAGGGCGGCGGGGATGGCGATCGAGCCGTCCGGCCGGCGATGGGTCTCCACCACCGCCGCCCACACCCGGGGGACGGCCAAGGCGGAGCCGTTGAGGGTGTTGGCCACGACCGTGCCGGAGCCGGGGCCGGCGCCGGCGCGCGGGCCGGTAGCGGATGTTGGCCCGCCGGGCCTGGTAGTCGGAGAACCACGACACCGACGACGCCTCCAGCCACATGTCGCAGCCGGGGGCGTAGACCTCGAGGTCGAAGGTGCGGGCCGACGACGCTCCCAGGTCGCCGGCGCACAGGTCGAGCACGCGGTAGGCGAGGCCGAGCGAGGAGAGGGCCGCCTCCGCCCGGCGCAGGATGTCGGCGTGGACGTCGGCCGCCTGGGCCTCGGTGGCGTAGGCCAGGATCTCGACCTTGTCGAACTCGTGCACCCGGAGGAGGCCGCGGGTGTCGCGCCCGGCCGAGCCCGCCTCCCGCCGGAAGCACGAGGTGTGGGCCATGAGCCGCACGGGCAGGTCGGCCTCGTCGTAGACGTGGTCGCGGCCGAGCGAGGTGAGGGGCACCTCGGCCGTGGGGATGGCCCACAGGTCGTCGCGCTCGAGGTGGTAGGCGTCGTCCTCGAACTTGGGCAGGTGGCCGGTGGACACCATCGTCTCGGTGCGGACGAGCGTGGGCGGGCGGATCTCCTCGTAGGCGTCGCGGTTGAGGTCGAGGGCGAGCTGGCACAGGGCCCGCACCAGGCGGGCGCCCTCGCCCCGGTAGAGGGGGAACATCGACCCCGACAGGCGGGCGCCGGCCTCCAGGTCGAGGATGCCCAGCTCGGCGCCGATGTCCCAATGGGGAACCCGCTGGTGGGGGCCGTAGGCGTCGGGGCCGTCGAAGCCCTCGATCCGGATGACCTGGTTGTCGGCCTCGCGGAGCCCGTCGGGCGCGTCGGGGGACGGGAGGTTGGGAGTGCGGAGGAGGGCGTCGCGCAGCTCGGTGGCGACGGCGGCGGCCTCGGCGTCGACCGCCTTGCTCTCCTCGCCGATCGGCCCGGCTCTGGCCGGCCCGCTCGTCGGCGGCGGCGATGTCACCCGCCCGCCGGGCCTCCCCGACCTGCTTGGACAGGACCTTCACCTGGGCCCGCAGGTCGTCGGCCCGGGACTTGAGCGTGCGCTCCCGCCGGTCGAGCTCGGCCAGCCGGTCGACCTCCTCCGCCCCGACACCCCGCCGCCCGAGGGCAGCCTTGACCCCGTCGAGGTCGGTCCGCAGCCGGCGAGCGTCGATCACGCAGGGACCGTATCGTCCCCACCGCCGCCCCCGACGCCCGCCCCCGACGCGACCCGCCCCCGCCAACCGGTGACAGTTACAGCCCGCAGCAGGGCGCTCAGGCGTCACCAGTTCGCCCGCCGTCACCGGTGACGGTCGCAGGGGGGCGGGTTACTCCCAGGGCCAGAGGTTGGCGGCTTTGACGGCTTCGACGACGTCGGCGTCGTCGCCCCTGGCGATGCGGCGGGCGGCGGGGTGCTCGGCCTCGGCCAGCCATTCCGCCTCCGACAGTCCCCGGGCGTGGGCGTTGGCCACGCCGCCGGCCAGCTGCCAGGCCCGGGGCTTGAGCTTGGCCTCCTGAGCCCCCCGCACGCCCGCCTCCTCCGCTCGCCGGGCCTTCGACGCCACGTCGACCTCGTCGAGGATCCACGCCTCCACCACGTCACCCGTCCACACCAGCCCGATGGTGAGCTCGGTGGGGGGCGGCAGGCGGCCTTCCCCCAGCCACTTCTCGATCTCGTCGGGGGACTTGTCGATGCGGGCGGCCAGCTCCACGATCCCGTAGACCGGCGGCGGGGACGTCGGGCCGTCGTCACTCATCGGCGAGCTCTCATGGCCAGCAGGTTACGCCGGTTCCCGGCCGGCCAGACCCTCCGGGCCGGTCTCGATCCACGCCCGCACCGCCCGGTAGCCGTCGGTGGCCCGGATGAGGTCGAAGTTGGGGTCGGCGTCGAGCACCCGGGTGTCGCGCCAGCCGAGGTCGACCGCCTTGTGGAGCCACGTCAGCGCCTCCTGGGCGTCGTTGGCGCAGGCCCAGCTGCAGGCCAGGTTGTAGGCGACGACCCCGTCCGGCGCCCGTCCGAAGAGGATCTCGCCCACCCGGGCCGCCTCCCGGAAGTGGTCGGCGTGGTGCAGGCCCAGTTGCAGGGCCCGCAGCGCGGTGAGGGCCTGGGCCTCGGGCAGGGCGGCCACCTCCTCCAGCAGCTGGTGGAGGCGGTCGTGCTCCACCACCAGCCGCGATGCCACCACCGCGCCCACCGAGTCCTCGCAGTGGCCGAAGGCGACGGCCAGTCCCGGGGCCGGGCGACCGGCGGCCAGCTCGACCGAGGTGCGCACCAGTTGGCTGGCGGTGACCCCTCCGCCCAGGCGGTGGAGGGCCGTGTCGGCCTCAGCCGGACGGCGGGCGGCCAGCTCCGACCACGCCAGCAGCTCGTACCCCGCCGTCTGGACCCGTCCCGACGTGCGCTTCGCCGTGACCTCGCGGGCCACGTCGGCCGCCCCCCGGCGTCGCCCGCCAGCAGCAGCGCCCGTCCCTGCCGGACCCGTTCTAGCTCGGGATAGTCGCGGGCACCGGCCAGCACCTGCCAGTTCTGGAACCCGAAGAAGGCGGCGATCATGGCCACGTACGGCTCCTCGATGAGGATTCCCAGCACCGCCAGCCCCGCCGCCGCCACCAGCGAGACCACCCGGGCCGCCCGTTGCCCCCCGCCCCCGGTGGCCTGCTCCAGGACCGACGCCATCACGTTGCCGCCGTCGAGGGGGAGGATGGGCAGGAGGTTGAACACGCCCCAGGCGATGGTCACGAAGATGAGGTCGGTCAGGGCGCTGTCGAGCAGCTCCGAGCCGGGCCCGACCGACCGAGCCACCCAGATGGCCAGCCCCCCGGCGGCGAAGCCAGTGAACGGGCCGGCCAGGCTCACCACCATCGACCGGCGGGGAGGCTGGGCCGTGCCCGTGGTGAAGCCGCCGAACCCGTGGAGGGTGATCTCGGCCGACGAGCCGAAGCGGCGGAAGGCGAGGGCGTGGCCCAGCTCGTGGACGAGGATGCCGAAGCCGGCGACCAGGATCCACTCCACGACGAACAGTCCCTCCCGCCCACCGGCGAAGCCGAACAGGCCCATGATCACGAAGAAGAGGGGCTCGACCCGCACGGGGAAACCGAGGACGCGGAACTGCATTACCGGCCCAGGGTAAACGGGCGCCGGTTCAGCGGCAGCCGAGGGCGGTGCGCAGGGCGGCCAGGTTGGCCCGCATGAGGGAGAAGTAGTCCTCGTCGCCCGACTCGGCCACGCCCTCGATGGTGCTGAGGACGGCGGTGCGCACGCCCGCCTCCCGGGCCAGAGTCTCGGCCACCTTGGGCGACACCAGCTCCTCGGTGAAGATCGTGGTCACGCCCCGGCTGCGCACCAGGTCGACCAGCTCGGCCAGGTGGCGGGGGTCGGGCTCGGCGTCGGGGGACAGCCCGGAGATGGCCACCTCGTCCAGCCGGTAGCGGCGGGCGAGGTACCCGAACGCCTCGTGGCTGGTGACCAGGAGCCGCCGCTCGCAGTCGGCCAGGCCGGTCCGGAACTCGGCGTCGAGCTCGTCCAGGCGACGGCGGTAGTCGCCGGCCCGGGCGTGGTGGCCGTCGGTGCCGGGGGGGTCGACGTCGACGAGAGCCGTCTCGATCTCGCTCACGACCTGCTTGAACAGGACGGGGTCGAGCCACACGTGGGCGTCGCCCGTCACCGCCTCGGGCAGCCCCGCCCGCAGGTCGACCGTCTTCTCGGCCACCCGCACCGCGTCCTCCACCGCCGGCTGGAACCCTCCGCCCAGGTAGAGGACGAGGTCGGCGGTGGCCAGCCGGTCGATCTGACGGGGGTTGAGCTCGATGTCGTGGGGCTCCACGCCCACCGGGGTGAGGTTGGTCACGTCGACCCCGTCGCCCCCGACGCCCCGGGTGGCGTCGACCAGCGGGTAGAAGCTGGCCACCACCGACACCCGCCCGTCGCCCGCCCCGGCCCCGCCGTCGCCCCCACAACCGGCGAGAAGGACGGCGACGCTCAGAAGGCCGGCGGCAACGCGGTTCCTGCCCACGACCGGCACCGTACCAGGGTTATGAGAATGGTTCTCATTCGCCGGGAGGGCGGCGAGGACGAAGGCGGCTCGGCCGGCGGTGGGCCCAGCCGGGCCAGCTCCTTCTCCACGTCGTCCCAGAGCAGAAGGTCGGGACCGTCGCCGTACTCCTGCTGCGTCGACTCCTCCTGGGCGTACCAGCGGAAGAAGATCACCGCGATCACGATCCACAGGTAGAACCCGGCCCCCACCTTCATGATCAGGCCGGCGAAGAGCTGGTCGTTGAGGGCGCCGATGTGCCACAGCCGGGGGAACGTCTCGTAGATCGGGTAGAGCGGCTTCTTGCCGAAGGTGAGGAACGACGCCGGCACCGTGGGCAGGATCGTCTGCAGGAACAGGTAGAGCATCTGCATCGGGGGCTTCATCCGGGGCACCTCGGGCAGCGGGCTCAGCACCGGGAACCACATGAGCACGGCCGAGGTGAGCAGGATGGTGTGGGCCACGAAGTGCAGCGGGTGGTGGACGACGGTGGCCTCCACCACCACCGGCCAGTGGCTGAGGACCAGGATCAGGTTGGCCTGGAACAGCGCCACCGCCGGGTTGGTGAAGAAGCGCACGATCTTGAGCAGCCCGGGCGGGCTGAGGATGCGCCGGGCCAGCCACGTGGGGGTGCCCAGCAGCAGCAGGGGCGCCACCACCAGCGTCAGGGTGAGGTGCTGGGCCATGTGGGCGCTGTAGAGGTAGCCCTCGGCCACGTCGTGCACCGGCCAGTCGGACACGCCCCACATGACGGCCATGCCCAGCCCGAAGGCCCACAGCTGGCCCCGGCTGGCGACAGGGCTACCGGAGGGTCTGCGCCGGGCCCGCTCCCGGCGCAGGACCACCACGTAGCCGACGATGATGAGGGAGAACAGGACCCACGTGTCGACGTGGGCGTGCCAGGCGGGGAAGGGGACGGCCGCGGCCGTTAGCGGTTCCAAATGTCGAACGTCGAGAGCACGATGATGTAGCAGAACAGGGCCAAGACGATGCCGGTGACGAAGAAGCGCCGGAACAGCTTGCTGTCGAAGCGCAGGTGCATGAAGAACATGACCACGACGACGAACTTCACGATCGCCATGACCACCAGGATGTAGACCAGCAGCCCCTCGAGCGCCTCCACGTAGTAGACGCCCACCTCGGCCGCGGTGACGAGGGCGAGGAAGAGGGCGATGTAGACGTACTGCAGGTCGCTCGGGTGCTCGTGGGCGGCGGCGTGGGGAGCGCCCCCCTCCTCGGGCGGTGTCTCGACGACGGGGCCGCCGCTGTGCTCACTCATGGGGGTGCTCACGGGACCAGGTACACCAAGGTGAAGATCACGATCCAGACGATGTCGACGAAGTGCCAGTAGAGGCCGATGAGCTCGACCACCTCGGCTTTGGCCGACGGTAGTTTCCCCTTCAGGGACATGCTCCACAGCGACAGGAGCATGAGCACGCCGATGGTGACGTGGGCCCCGTGGAAGCCCGTCATGATGTAGAAGCTGCTGCCGAACAGGTTGGTGCGGAGGTTGAGTCCTTCCCGGACGAACACGGTGAACTCGTAGGCCTGGCCGGCCACGAAGCTGCCGCCCAGCAGGGCGGTGGTGAGCAGCCACACCCGCAGCGATCGGTGGTCGCCCTTCTGGATGGCGGACAGGGCCAGCACCATGGTCAGGCTGCTCATGAGCAGGACGAAGGAGCTGACCGACGTGTAGGGGATGTCGAAGATGTCGTGGGGATGGATCGTCCCCGGCTCGCTCTGGTTCTTGTAGAGCAGGTAGGTGGAGATCAGGCCGCCGAAGAGGAGGCACTCCGAGCCCAGGAAGGCCCACATCGCCACCTTCTCGTTGGACAGCCCGGTGGAGGTGGGCGGGTGCTCGGGTAGCAGCTCGTGCTGGCTGCCCTCCGAGGCGGCGACGTCGTGGTCGGTGACGGTCATGCGTGACCTGCCGGCTCGAGGTCGCCCGACGGTTCGTCCTCGGGGGCGAGGGTGGCGTGGTCGCGGTTGGGCTCGGCCGGCGGGTCGGGCTCGGTGGCGGGCTCGAGTCCCCAGGAGTAGATGCCGCCCAGGAGCCAGACCCCGCCCAGGGCGGCCACGACCCAGAACTTGTAGATCATCCCGTAGCTGATCACGGCCAGGCCGAGGGCGGTGAAGGCGGGCCAGTACGACGGCGAGGGCATGTGGATGTGGACGTGCTCCTCGTGCTCCCCGTCGCCGTGCTCCCCGTCGCCATGGTCCCCGTCGCCGTGGTCATCTCCGTGCTCGGCGACGCCGGAGTCGTCGGTGAGGGCCACGTCGGTGGAGGACTCCACCTCTTCGGTGGCCTCCTCCTGCGGCGACTTGGCCCCGACGGGCAGTTCCTTCTCCCGTAGCACGGCCCGGCCGTTCTCGTCCTCGGTGTACTTCTGGTGCCAGAAGTCGTCGCGGGCGGTGACGATGGGGATTTCCTTGAAGTTGTACTCGGGCGGCGGCGACGGGATCGTCCACTCCAGGGTGCGGGCGTCCCACGGGTCGTCGCTCACCTGCGGGCCCTTGCGGCTGACCCAGAGGTTGTACATGAACACCAGCACCGACAGGGCGATGCAGAACGAGCCCAGGGTGGCCACGAAGTTCCAGACGTCCCAGCCCCGGCCGGTGGGGTAGGTGTAGACGCGCCGGGGCATGCCCTGCAGGCCCAGGATGTGGAACGGGGCGAAGGTGGCGTTGAACCCGATCAGGGTCAGCCAGAAGTGGGTCTTGCCGATGCGGTCGGACAGCATCCGGCCGGTGAGCTTGGGGTACCAGTAGTAGAGCCCGCCGAACAGGCCGAAGATGCTGCCGCCGAAGAGCACGTAGTGGAAGTGGGCGACGATGTAATAGGTGTCGGTCTGCTGCGTGTCGGACGGGACGACGGCGTGGGTGACGCCCGACAGCCCGCCGATGGTGAACATGGTCACGAACCCGACCGCGAACAGCAGGGGGGTGGTGAGCCGGATCTTGCCCTTCCACAGGGTGCTGATCCAGTTGAAGATCTTCACGCCGGTCGGCACCGCGATGAACATGGTGGAGGCGCTGAAAGCGGAGAGGGCGACGGGGCCCAGGCCGGTGGCGAACATGTGGTGGGCCCACACGCCCCAGCCCATGAAGCCGATGGCGATGCCCGAGAACACCATGACCGGATAGCCGAACAGCGGTTTCCGGGAGAACACGGGCAGGATCTCGGACACGATCCCCATGGCCGGGAGGATCAGGATGTAGACCTCCGGATGGCCGAAGAGCCAGAAGAGGTGTTGCCAGAGCAGGGGGTCGGCCCCCGCGTCGGCGTTGAAGAAGTTGGTGGAGAACAGCCGGTCGAAGCTGAGCAGGAACAGGGCCACGGTGATGACCGGGATGGCGAAGAGCAGCAGGAACTGGGCCACCAGCGACATCCACACGAAGATGGGCATCCGCATCAGGCTCATGCCCGGCGCCCGCATGTTGATGACGGTGACGATGAGGTTGACGGCGCCCGACAGCGAGGCGATGCCGAGGATCTGGAGGCCGAAGATCCAGTAGTCGATGTTGTGCCCGGGCATGTTGCGGGTGAGGGGGGCGTAACCGAACCAGCCGCCGTTGGGCGCGCCGCCCAGGAAGAAGCTGGAGTACATGAACAGCCCGCCCACGATGAAGACCCAGAACCCGAAGGCGTTGAGGCGGGGGAAGGCCACGTCGCGGGCGCCGATCATGAGCGGCAGCAGGTAGTTGGCCAACCCGGCCGACAGCGGCATGATCACCAGGAAGATCATGGTGGTGCCGTGCATGGTGAAGAGCTGGTTGTAGGCGTCGGCGCTGAGGAACGTGTTGTTCGGCGAGCCCAGCTGGATCCGCAGCAGGATGGCTTCGATGCCGCCGATCAGGAAGAAGATCATGGCCGTGACCGAGTAGAGGACACCGATCTTCTTGTGGTCGACGGTGGTGATCCAGCCCCACAGGCCCTTGGCGTCGCCGGTGGGGCGGCGGAGGAGGCGGGTGGGGGTGGTGGGCGCGGCGTCGATGTCGGAGCCGGACGGCGAGGAGGGGGTCGCCGGTGCCGGTTGGGTGACGATGGCCATCAGGCCCGCCGAGCCGCGACGACTGGGCGCGTGGTGTTCGGTCACTGCAACGTCTCCAGATAGGCGATGAGCTGGGCGATCTCTTCGTCGGTGAGCCCCAGGTCGGGCATCAGCGAGCCTGGCTTGACCGCGGGCGGATCCGCCAGCCAGGTGCCGAGGTTCTCCTCGTTGAGGGCGAACATGCTGCCGGCGAAGGTGGTGCGGGCCTGCAGGTGGGTGAGGTCGGGCCCGACCTTGCCCTGGGAGACCCCGGCCACCGTGTGGCAGCCGGCGCAGCCCTTGCCGGTGAACAGGGCCAGGCCCTGGGCCGCCTCGCTGCCGGCGGGCGGGGTGGCCACCGTCGCCCTCTCCCGGGCCACCCACGTGTCGAAGTCGGACTGGGTGTGGGCGACGGCCAGGGCCCGCATGTTGGCGTGGGACAGGCCGCAGAACTCGGTGCACTGGCCCAGATAGGTGCCGGGCTCGTCGGCCTCGAAGCTCATGTGGTTCTCGCGCCCGGGGATGACGTCGGTCTTCCCGCCCAGGGGCGGTATCCAGTAGCTGTGGATCACGTCGACGCTCTCCAGGGTGAGCTCGACGGGCACGCCGGCGGGGATGTTGAGCTCGTTGGCGGTGGTGATGCCGAGGTCGGTGTACTGGTACTCCCACCAGTACTGGTGGCCGATGACGGTGACCTGCAGGGCGTTGTCGGGTTTCTTGCTGAGGTCGAAGATGACGGCGATGGTGGGGATGGCGATGGCGAAGAGGATCAGGGCCGGGATGAGGGTCCAGCCCACCTCCAGCCGGGTGTTGCCGTGGATCTGCTCCGGCTCGGGGCCCCCCACCCCCCGGTCGCGGAACTTGACCACGGCGTACATGACCAGGCCCATGACCAGCACGAACACGACGCCGGCGATGAGGAAGACGGGCTCGCTGAGGTCGAGGATCTTCTGGGCGACCGGCCCCGCCGGCTCCATCGTGTCCTGGGGCGCGTTCTCGGAGCAGGCGGCCAGGGTGAGCAGCAGCCCGCCGGTGACGAGGGCGCTCAGACGCCTGGTCTTCCTCGTGAAGCCGTTCACATCCCCGATGCTCGCCGCTCCCCGGCGCGACGTGCAATTCCAGTCGGGGGGCTCCGCCCCCCGACGGCCCCCCGAAACCAAAGCTCTAGGCAACCTTGGCCTTGCCGTTCATGTTGGGGTGGACGTCGCACTGGAAGAAGTACTCCCCGGCGGCCGGGGTCGTGAAGTGGTAGGTGAGCTCCGCCGGCCCGGCGATGATGTCGCCCTTGAAGAAGGAGGGGGCGGTGGCGTCGGCCCCGCCGTAGAAGGAGATGTTGTGGGGGATGCCCTTGTCCTCGTTCTTGAGGATGACTTCTGCCGCCCCGAGGGGCAGGTCGATCTCCTTGAGGTCGAAGAGGATGTCCTCGGCCACCACCTCGACCGCGCCGGGGGCGTGTCCCTCTTCACCCCCGCCGTGGTGCTCGATGTGCCGCTCGCCGGCCGCCGCCGCCACCAGTCCGCCGGCGATCATCAGCATGCCGCCCACGGCCATCAGCGACACCATGGTGCCGACCTTGATGGTCGGCCGGAGGGCCAGCAGGGTGGCCAGGCCCAGGATGACGACGGCCACGGCCAGGGCGATCCAGGTGGAGGCCATCTCCGGCACCGCCAGCAGGATGCGCGACATGAAGAACATCAGGGCCGCGATGCAGAACAGCCCCAGCACGGGGATGCCGATGGGCATGAGGTTGATCTGGCGGCCGGTGGTGTCGGCCGACACCCGGGCCAGCCAGCCGGCGACGGTGACCAGACCCAGCCCGAGGCCGAAGTAGGCGGCGAGGGGGCCGACCACGAAGCCCAGGAGCAGGAGGGTGACGGCCAGGGCGGCGGTGAAGGGCCACGCCCCACCGACGGGCAGGGGGGCCCGGGCGACCTCGTGGTAGGCGGGCGGGTCGGCGTCGGGCGCGATCCACTCGGGAGCGTCGTTGACCCGGAAGCCGGCCACGACCACGCCCGCGAAGCTGGCGACGCACACCAGGAGGAGGTAGAGGGTGATGCCCAGCCAGTCGCCGGTGAAGGCGCCGTAGACCATGGCCAGTCCCATGGAGGCGCCGGCGACGGGAAAGAAGATCCGTGACGGCTGGGTGAAGACGGCCGACTTGGCCATCAGCTGTTGACCCGGCTGAACACGAACAGCACCGTGGCCACGACGAGCCAGACGACGTTGGTGTACTGGAAGTACAGGACGCCGCTGCGCAGCGGGTCGTGGTGCTCGGCCGAGAAGTGCCCGGTGATGACCCGTCCCCCCAGCACCAGCAGCAGGCCGACGGCGGCCAGCAGGTGCGCCAGGTGGAAGCCGATGAGCACGAAGTAGAAGGTGCCGTAGGCGTGGTCGCCGACCCCGAAGCCGGCCTTGCCGAAGGCGGCCCATTCGGCGTTGGCGGTGGCGATCCCCAGGAAGACGGCGAAGACCAGGGCGATGGTGGCGTTGCGCTGGTCGTTGTCCCGGATGGCCCGGACCGCCCACAGGCCGGAGGCGGCGGCCATGGTGACGGTGATGGTGACGATGAAGGGGATGTAGGTGCCGACGCCCACGCCTCGCGGCGGCCAGGCCGAGGACCCGTCCTTGATGGCGAAGTAGGCGGCGATGATCGTGGCCAGCACCATGGCGTCGGCCACCATGAACAGGTAGGTGCCGAGGGCCCGGGTGCGGTCGGGCAGGACCCGGGCCGGCGTCGGCTTCACCCCGCTGGGCAGGGCCAGCGGCGCGGCGGGGACGGGGGCCGGGGACGCGTCGGCGTCGGCGCGGGCGGGCGTGCTGACGGCCGTCACGAAGGTCGAACCGGCTGAAAGGCTGTCGTCTGGGGCGGGCGCAACGAATGGGTCATCGGGCGGGGTTCTCCGGCGGGGCCAGGTCGAGGAGGGGCGTCTCGGAACGCACCTCGGGGAGGACGCGGAAGTTGTCGGCGGGCGGCGGCGAAGTGGTGGTCCACTCCAGGGTGTGGCCGCCCCACGGGTCGGAGCCGGCGGCCTCGCCCTTGCCCGCGACCACGCTGACCAGCAGGTTCAGGACGAGGAGGAGCACGCCCAGGACCACGATGGCGCCGCCGATGGATGCCACCAGGTTGGCCGGGCCCCAGTCGTTGTCGGTGACGTAGCTGGAGGTGTGGGCGCCCATGTCCTGGATCCCGAGGACGAACATGGGCAGGACGGAGAGCAGGAGCCCGCCCACCAGGGCCAGGAACTGGAGCCTGCCCAGCTTCTCCGAGAGGTGACGGCCCCACAGCTTGGGGGCCCAGAAGTAGAGGGCGGCGACGGCCCCGACCAGGGCGGCCCCGAAGAAGAGGGAGTGCTGGGTGGCGACGCCCCAGTAGTTGCGGTGGGAGCGGCCGCCGGCGTCGAGCCCGGCCACCAGCTCCCCGGCCAGGCCGAGCAGCAGCAGGCCGAGGGTGCCCCGCACGTGGAGCATCGGCACCGACCGGAACCGCTCCTTGAGCGACGTGTCCTGGCGGATGGCGGTGGCCGCGGTGGCCAGCCAGTTCAGGATGAGCAACGCCACCGGCAGGAGGATCAGGAGCACGCCCAGGGCGAAGAGGGGACGGGCCCGGCGCAGGTTGGTCACCTCGCTGCCCCAGCCGGCGAAGGACAGGACGCCGATCGCGCCCAGGGCCACGACCGCCCGGTGGTGGCTGAACAGCCGGCGGCGGGCGAAGACGGGCACGATGTCGGACACCGCGCCCAGGGCCGGGAGGAGCAGGGCCCACAGGAGGGGGAAGGCGCCGAACCAGAACAGGCGGGGCCACAGGAGGGGGTTGCCGCCCCGGCTGCCGGTGAAGCCCTTGAACACCTCCCCGCCGTAGTGGCGGTCGACGAAGAGCAGGAGCAGGGCCGCCACCAGGACGGGCAGGGCGAGGAGCATGACCGCGGCCGAGACGGTGGCCGACCAGCTGAAGAGGGGGATGCGGGCCATGGTGAGGCCGGGAGCCCGCAGCTGGAGGACGGTGGCGAGCACGTTGATGGCCACGGTGATGGCCGCCACCGCCACCACGATCAGGCCCAGGATGAGCAGGTCGACGCCCTCGCCCCCGAATCCGGCGCCATCGGGGAGCGGGGAGCTCAGCGTCCAGCCGCTGAGCACGTCGGACGCGATGGGGGCGGCGGCGACCATGCCCGCCCCGCCGACGAAGAGCCACAGCGACAGGGCGTGGACCCGGGGGAAGGCCATCCGGGCGGCGCCGATCTGCAGCGGGAGGATGGCGGTGACCAGGCCCAACCACAGGGGGAGGAGGAAGAGGAACACCATGATCACGCCGTGCATGGTGAAGAGCTGGCGGTAGGTGTTGCCGCCCACGATGTCGGCGTCGGGGCTGGTCAGCTGGGCCCGCATGACCATGGTCAGCAGCCCGCCGGCCACCAGGAACACCAGGGAGGCGGCCACGAACAGGGTGCCGATGACCTTGTGGTCGGTACCGGCCGTGGAACCCTGGTCGACTTCGACCGGCTCGGTCACCGGCCCTACGACACCATCTGGGGCTGTCGCCTCGGGACTGGCATCGGTGATCGTCATTGCGTCGCGGACTGTAGTAGCGGACCCCCGGGACATTCGAACTGAGCAGGGGCCGAGGGAGGTGGCGGCGCGAGGATGAGGGGGCGATGAGCGTGCCGGTGGCTCCCGAGTGGCCCGGGGTTCTGGTCGCCTGGACCTTCGAGCCGTTGGCCGTGGCCGCGCTGGCCTCGGCGGCGGTGGCGTACGGGCAGGCGGGCCGGGTGGCCCGGGCGCTGACACCCCGCCATCCCGTCCCCGGCTGGCGGCAGGCGGCGTTCTTCGGGGGGCTGGCGGTGGTGGCGGTGGCCCTCCTCTCGCCGGTCGACACCTACGCCGGCGCCCTCCTGTCCGTCCACATGGCCCAGCACGTCCTCCTCACCCTGGTGGCGGCCCCCCTGCTCCTCCTGGGCCGGCCGGGAGAGCTCGCCCTCCGGGTGGTGTCGCCCGCCCGCCGCCGCCGCTGGCTGCGGATCGGGCAGGGACGGGTGGGCCGGCTGGCGTCGTCACCGCTCCTGGCCTGGTCCGTCTTCGCCGGGGTGGGGTGGGTCGTCCACTTCTCGCCCCTGTTCGACGCGGCCCTGCGGTCGTCGCCGGTGCACGTGGCCGAGCACGCGCTCTTCCTGGCCACCGCCCTGCTCTTCTGGTGGCCGGTGGTGGGGGGCCATCCCGGCCGCCGACCCCTGCCTCACGGTGTCCGCCTCCTCTACCTGGGCCTGGCCATGCCCCAGAACACGTTCCTGGCCCTGGCCGTCCTGGGCGCCGACGGGGTCCTCTACTCCCACTACGCCGAGTTGGCCCGGAACTGGGGGCCGTCGCCCCTGGCCGACCAACGCCAGGGGGCGGGCCTCATGTGGGTGGCCGGCGACCTGATCCTGCTGGTGTCGGTGCTGCTGGTGGCGGCGGCGTGGGCCGGCCACGAGCAACGGGCGACGGAGCGGGCGGAGCGGGCGGACGACGCGGCCGCAGCCGCCGCCGGCGGGTGAGGCTGGCTAGCGGGGCAGGAGCTGGTCGACGGCCATGGCGCCGAACAGGAGGGTGATGTAGGTGATCGACCACGCGAACAGCCGCATGGCCTTCTCGTAGGTTCCGCTGCGGGCCAGCGCCACTGCGTGCCAGGTGAAGACCGCCCCCAGGACGACGGCCGCCACCCCGTAGAGCAGGCCCATCTCGCCCACCGGCCAGAACACGATGCTGATGGCCCAGAGCACGAGGGTGTAGGCGACGATCCGGCGGGAGGTGAACTCGAAGCTGGCCACCGACGGGAGCATGGGGACGTTGGCCGCCGAGTAGTCGTCGCGGTAGCGGACAGCGAGGGCCCAGAAGTGGGGCGGGGTCCAGGCGAAGATGATGGCGAAGAGCACGAAGGGCGCCCAGCTCAGCGTCCCGGTCACCGCGGCCCAGCCCACCAGCACCGGCACCGCTCCCGCGGCCCCGCCGATGACGATGTTCTGGGTCGACGTCCGCTTCAGCCACAGGCTGTAGACGAAGACGTAGAAGAGCGTCGCCGACACCGCCAGCAGCGCGCTGAGGGGGTTGACGGTGAGCCACAGCACGGCTGCCGCCACCAGCTCGAGGGCGATGGCGAAGACGAGGGCGTTCCGGGGCGTGATCTCGCCGGTGACCAGGGGGCGCTTCTGGGTGCGCTGCATGATCGTGTCGATGTCGCGGTCGATGACCATGTTGGTGGCGTTGGCGCCGGCCGCGGCCAGGGTGCCGCCGACCAGGGTGGCGAAGATCAGCCACACCTCCGGCATCCCCCGCTGGGCCACCACCATGGTGGGAACGGTGGTGACGAGCAGGAGCTCGATGATGCGCGGCTTGGTGAGCGCCAGGTAGGCCGCGAAGCGGGAACGAGTGCTGAGTACGGCGGTCACCGGGGCTGAGACTACGGCCGGGCCGGCCCGAAGCTCAAAGCAGACCCTCGGGGGCGCCCGTCACGGGGCGGGCGGGGCGGGGGCGGGCGGGGCCGTCGGACCGTGCCAGTCGGGGACGTAGTCCTGCCCCAACTCGCCGGTGGTGACGGCGCTGGCGCCGCCCTCGGCCACGTCGAGGACGAAGATCCTGGTCGATCCGCCCCGGCCGCTCTGGAAGGCGATGTAGCGGCCGTCGGGCGACCAGGCGGGGCCGTAGTCGCCGCTGCCGGACTTGGTCAGGCGCTTCTCGCCGGTGCCGTCGACCCCGATGGTGGTGATGTCGAAGTTGTCGCCGTACGACCGCTGGAAGGCGAGCTGGGTGCCGTCGGGGGAGAAGGTGGGCAGCTGGTCCTCGCCCTCGTCGTTGGTCACCCGGGTGAGGTTGCTGCCGTCGCTGTTGGACACGTAGATCTCGGAGTTCCCGTCCCGTAGGCCGTGAAAGGCGAGCTTGGAGCCGTCGGGCGACCACGCGGGGGCGAAGTCGGAGCTGGCCTCGACCGTGACCCGGATGGGGTTGCTGCCGTCGGCCCCCATCACGTAGATCTCGAAGTTGCCGTCGCGGTAGCTGGTGAAGGCGATGCGGGACCCCTCGGGCGACCACGCCGGGAACTGGTCGCTGGCCCCGACCTCGGTCAGCCGCTTCTGGTCGGTGCCATCGGCGTTCATCGTGTAGATCTCGAAGTTGCCGTCGCGGTTGCTCTCGAAGGCGATCTTGGACCCGTCGGGCGACCACGACGGGTAGGAATCCTCACGCTCGTCGGTGGTGAGTCGCACCTGGTTGGCCCCGTTGGCGTCCATGACGTAGATCTCGTAGTTGCCGTCGCGGTTGGTGGCGAAGGTGATCCGCCCCTGGAGCTGGGCGACCTCGGGCCCGGACGTCGACGTCTGTTTGAACAGGATCGCGGCCAGCGCCGCCAGCAGCAGGAGGGCGACCGCCCCCGAGAGGCGGACGACGTTGTTGCGCTCGTCCCGGTCCAGGTCGGAAAGCACGGGCTCAGTGTGACCTATCGAGAGTGCCCTGTGGGACGGGAACCGTCGTGGCCCGCAGCCACTCGCCCACTCCCGCCGCGAACAGGGCCGGCGCGCCGCCGGTGTGGAGGAAGACGGTGCGGGACTCGGGACCGATGCGCCCGTCGGCCCGGGCCGCGATCAGCCCGGCCATGGCCTTGCCCGTGTAGACGGGGTCGAGGAGCAGGCCCTCGGTGCGGGCGGCCAGGACGATGGCGTTGCGGCAGGCGTCGGTGAGGTCGGCGTAGCGCCGTCCGACCTGGTCGTGGTCGACGACGGGGGCGCCGGCCGGGTCGGGTCGCCCGGTGAGCGCGGCCACCTCGGCGGTCTTGGCCGGGAGGACGTCTTCCACGTCGGGTCGGGCCCCCACGTCGACGCCCAGGATGCGGTGGTGGTCGCCGATTCCCACTGCCAGCCCGGCGTGGGTGCCACCGGAACCGTCCGCCACCACGACGATGTCGGGCTCGGCCCCGGTGGCCTCGACCGCCTGGCCGAGGAGCTCGGTGGCGGCGGACACGTAGCCGAGGGCGCCCACCGCGCTGGCCCCGCCCACGGGGATGGCGTAGGGACGGCGGCCCTCGGCGGCCAGCCGGTCGGCGGTGACGAGGATGGCGGCCTCGATTTCGTAGTAGTCGAGGCCTTCACCGTCACCGATGCGGACGAACTCGGGGCCGAAGAGCTCGTCGAGGACGACGTTGCCGGTGGGTGCCGCGGGTGGGGGCCCGGGGACGACGACCACGCAGCCGAGCCCCAGGCGGCAGGCGGCGGCGGCCGTCATCCGCACATGGTTGCTCTGCTGGCCGCCGCCGGTGACGAGGACGTCGCACCCCTTGGCCAGGGCGTCGGCGCACAGGTATTCGAGCTTGCGGGCCTTGTTGCCGCCTCCGCCGAGGCCGTTGACGTCGTCCCGCTTCACCCACAGCGTTCCCGGGGCCATGCCCAGGGCTGCGGCCAGGCGGGGAAGGGGCTCGAACGGGGTCGGGAGCGTGACCAGCGGGATCCGCTGCTCGAGCGCGGGACCGGCGGTCATCGCGGCCGACCGTACCCCCGGTCGGGGGGCGGGAACCTCGGCCGGTCGACGGGGTGCCGTCGGCGGCTCCGGGGAACGGCCCTGGTGAGGGGCCTGGAACGAGGCGAGGGCCGGCGGGAAGCCTGACGGGAATATGATCGGGGCCGTGAGCGACACGGAGCCCCAGGGGGGCCCTGCGCGCCCGCGCGACGCCGGTGGTCAAGTGCTGGTGTGGATGCGGGACGAATTCGAGGCTCTTCGGCGACAGGTCCATGCGCTCGCGGCCAGCGTCGCCCAGCAACGGGCCATGCTCACCGAGCTGGGCGGAAGCCGGGTGGCCGAGCTCACCACGTCGCTGGCCGAGCTGGAGGGATGCGCCGCCGCTCTGCGCAACGAAGCGGCCCGGCTGCAGTCGATCGAGCATTCTCTGGGCAACCGCCTGGCGGTGGTGGTGAGCGAGGCGGTGTCCCAACAGGTGGGCGAGGTGTCGCTCAAGGGCATCGAGACGCTGCTGCAGGACCGGCTCACCGACGTGGTCGCCGACGCCGTCCGACCGCAACTGCGGGCCGCCATCGCCGCCCGGCTGCCGGAGCTGGTGAACGAGGTCGTCCAGCCCCAGGTGAAGGCGGCCCTGGCCGAGCTCCACGGCTGCACCACCGAGCTGCGTGACGAATACGCCCGGCTGCGGGCGCTCCGCGAGGACCTCATGGTCGGCCTGCCCAAGCTGGTCGAGGGCTCGGTCGAACGGGCCGTTGCCCGCCAGGCGGCGGCCCTGATGGCCGGCTCGGGTCGACTGGCGCCGGCGCCCGCGGGTCCGTCCCCGACGGCCACGACCGCGGCCGCCGCCGCCCGCTCGCCGGCCGCCATCTCGAGTCCGCCAACCGCCGCGCCCTGCCTCCCCCGCCCCGAGGCCCCCCGTCGGCGCGGCCCCAACCGCCTCGCCGCTATCCGCCGCCCCGCCGCCATCCGCCGCCCCTGCCGCCTCGGCGCCATCCGCCGCCCCTGCCGCCTCGCCGCCATCCGCCGTCCCTGCCGCCTCGGTGCCATCCGCCGCGCCTGCCGCCTCGGCGCCGTCCGCCGCCCCTGCCGCCTCGGCCTCCCCTGCCTCCTCGGCGCCATCCGCCGCCCCTGCCTCCTCGGCCCCAACCGCCTCGCCGCCATCCGCCGCCCCTGCCGCGTCGGCTGCGTCGGCTGCGCCTGCTTCCTCGCCGGCCCCGGGCGGGTCCGTGGGCCCCGGCTCGGCACCTTCTTCGGGCCCCTCCTCGGCGGCGTCGGCGCCATCGCCAGCGCCCGGCCCCGCCGCCCCGTCCGCTCCCCCGGCCGCCCCGATGGCCCCGCCATCCGCCGCCGGGGGCGTATCCCGCGCCCGCATCCCGTCGCCGACCGCCGCCCCGTCCACACCGACACCGGCCGGCGCGCCTCCCCAGGCCCCGCCCGGGCCTTCTCCCGACAGTGCCCCCGACGCCCGTCGGTCGGCGGCCGCGGCCAGCACGACGCCGGCCGTGCCCGTGGTCGCCCCCCCGGCCGCCACCCCCCCGGCTGACCCCACCGCGGCCAGCCCCGCGCCCGCTCCGGCCGATCCCACGGCCCCCCGACCCACCGCGCCTGCCCCCGCACCGACGTCCACTCCCACGGCCGCGTCGGCTCCCGGGCCGTCGACGGTCGCCCTGACCGAGGTGGTCGAGGCGCCTTCTGCCGCCCCGGGCTCGGCCCCCACCAGCAACGGACCCGCCCCGACCGGAGTCCGCTACGCGGAGGACGCTGCCGCCGCGGCCGCCGCGGCCGCCGCCGACGCGGCCGAGGGCATCGCCTGCGTCCTGCCGGGGATGGTTGTCGGACCCTCCTTGGCGGTGGGTGTGGCCGAGGCTCTCGGTCGGGCCCGGCTCCGGCGCCGCCGCCGCCGTCGAGCCGCTCCGCCCGCAGCCGGTCTCTACCGGCGCGACCCCTTCGCCGGGCACGTCACCCGCCGCCTCGAACGCTTCGCCCGGGGCCGGGCCACGCCCGCCGCCGCTCCCGACCGCACGACGGGCGCCGACGGATGGGCCACCGTCGTCTTGGGCGAGCGGGAAGGGGCCGAGGTCGGCGTCGACCTGTCCACCACCGGCCTCGTCCTGGCCGGGTCCAGCGCGGCCGACGTGGCGCGGGCCGCGATCACCGGGATCCTGGCCGACCAGGGCCCGTCCACCATGGCCGCGATCGTCACCGGCGACCTCCTGCCCGCCGTCCCGCCCTTCCCCGGTCTGGCCCAGACGACCGCCATCGGCCCGGCCCTCGACGAGCTTGCGTCCGAGGTCGCCCGGCGGGTGCAGCTCCTGGCCGACGACGGCGCGCCCGACGCCGGCGCTTACCGGGCCAAGCACCCCGACGCCAACTTCCCGATGATCGTCCTGGCCGCGGCCGACGTGGGCCCCGCCGACCTCGAGCGGGCGCGGACGCTGTTCGCCGACGGCGCTCGGGCCGGGGTGTCCGGGATCGTGGTCGCCGCCGCCGCCACCGCTGGCGATGACGACGTGACCGCAGCCGACCTGGTCCTGGCGCCGGGGGCGTTGGTCGTCGACGCCCGGCCCGACGCACTGTCCGACCGCCTCCTGGCCGCCCGACTCTTCCGGATGGAGCCGCAGGTGGCGGCCGAGCTGCTGGCCGTCCTGGCCTCGGCCCGCACCGACGGTGAGCACATGCGCCCCGGCGCCGACGACGACGAGTCGTTCGTCCCGGCCACGTCGGCCGCCACCGCCCCGGTGGCGGTGCAGCTGCTCGGCGTCTACCGGATCGAGGTCGACGGCACCGAGATCAAGAGCGGGCTGCGGGCCAAGGCCAAGGAGCTGCTCGCCTTCTACCTCCTGCACCCGGAGGGGGCCACGCTCGACGACGCGGTCGAGGCCCTGTGGCCGGAAGCCGACCCCCGGCGGGGCTCGGAGTGGTTCTGGACCGCCCTCGGCAACCTCCGCACCAAGCTGCGGCAGGCGACGGGCCAGAAGGAACTGAAGGTCATCGACCGCGATGGCGACCTGTACCGCATCGAGGACGTGTTCGACGTCGACCTGTGGAGCCTCCAGCACGCCCTGCGGGAAGGGGCCCAGAGCCGCGACGACGCCGTCCGCCAGGCCGCGCTCGACCGGGCGGTGGCCGACTACGACGGCGAGCTGCTGGTGGGCCTCGACTGGTTCTGGCTGGAGACGCCCCGGGAGGACCTCCGCCAGCGCATGGTCGACGTCCTGGTGTGGCTGGGCGACCGCCGGTGGGCCTCGGGCGACGCCCGCGCCGCCTGGGCCGCGCTGCAGCGAGCGCTCGAGGTCGACCCCTTCGCCGAGCAGATCTACCGCCGGATCATGCGCCTGCAGGGCAAGCTCTCCCGCCCCGACGACGCCGACGTCACCTACCGCCGCCTCGTGGCCAAGCTCCAGGAGGTCGACCTGCGGCCCACGCCGGAGACCGACAAGCTCCACGCCGAGGTCTGCGCGCAAACGTAGAAGGCGCTGTCGCTCCCGCCGGTGGGGCCGCCGACGGCGACCCTTCGTCGCCTGCGCGTGTTTGCCAGCGTCGGAGCGACAAACCTTGTCGGACTCTGGCGTCGGGCTTCGTTGTCGCTCAGACGCTGGCCACGGAACTCCCGCCGTCCAGCTCCGAGCCTGCGATCTCGACACGAAGCCGGTGTCGCCGCGCAGCGGATTCCCCGGAGCGGCCGTGGGGGTCGACACCAGGTTGTTGCCAGCGTCGGAGCGACAAAGTTGCCGGAATCCGGCGTCGGGAGCCTTCGTCGTCGGACTCCGGCGTCGGCGGCCCTCGTTGTCGCTCAGACGCTGGCAGAGGGCCTCACCTACCTGCTCCGGCCCCACGGCCGCCGGTCACACCTCGTGGATCGTGGCGCCGACGACCTTCCCGTCCTCCACGTCGAACGTGGCCAGGGTGTGGACGGGCTGGCGCCGGCGCTCGGTGGGTGAGCCCGGGTTGAGCAGGAGCTGTCCGTCGTCGCCCGGCTGCAACCACGGGATGTGGCTGTGGCCGAAGACCACCACGTCGGAGTCGGGAAACATCCGCCGCAGGCGCCGGGCCCGGCCGGACGCGTCGCCGCTGTCGTGGACCATCCCCACCCGCAGCCCGTCGAGCTCGATCTCGAGCCGCTCCGGCAATCGCCCCACCAGCTCGTGGTCGTTGTTGCCCAGGACGGCGTGGAGCGGCGCGAAGCCGGCCAGCTCGTCGAGGACCTCGCCCGTCACCACGTCGCCGGCGTGGAGGATGACGTCGGCCCGGTCGAGGTAGGCGTAGGCGGTGTCGGGCAGGCGGCGGGATCCGCCTCGGTGGATGTGGGTGTCGGCCAGGACGACGACGTGACGCACGCTCTCCATCCTGCCCCGATCAGCCGTTCCGCCTGGAGTGCCGCTCCCCGGGGGCTGGCGTAGCCTCGAAGGCCTGGACCCGGTCGCCGCCCTTCAGCGCATCGCCTACCTGCTCGAGAAGGCCCAAGCACCCACCTACCGGGTGCGGGCCTTCCGGTCGGCGGCGTCCACCCTGGCCGAGCTCGGCCCGGAGCAGGTCCGGGAGCGGGCCGCCGCCGGGCGGCTCAAGGATCTACCGGGTGTCGGCCAGACCACCGAGGCGGTGGTGCTGGAGGCGCTGGCCGGGGGCGTGCCCGCCTACCTCAAGAAGCTGGAGGACGAGCTGGTCACGTCGCTCGACGACGGCGCCGAGGGGCTGGCCGAGGACCCGGCCGCGATCGCCCTGCGGGCCCTCCTCAAGGGCGACCTCCACACCCACTCCGACTGGTCCGACGGCGGGAGCAGCATCGAGGAGATGGCCCGCACCGGCAAGGACCTGGGCCACGACTACATGGCCCTCACCGACCACTCGCCCCGGCTGACGGTGGCCCGGGGCCTGTCGCCGGAGCGGCTGCGCCAGCAGCTCGACGTGGTGGCCGAGGTGAACGAGCGGCTGGCTCCCTTCCGCCTGCTCACCGGCATCGAGGTCGACATCAACGAGGACGGCTCGCTCGACCAGGAGGACGAGCTGCTGGCCCGCCTCGACGTGGTGGTGGCCAGCGTCCACTCCAAGCTGCGGATGGAGTCCGACCTGATGACGGCCCGCATGATCGCCGCTGTCCGCAACCCCTACAGCGACATCCTCGGCCACTGCACCGGGCGCCTGGTGGCGGGCAGGGGCCGGCCGGAGTCCACCTTCGATGCCGACGCGGTGTTCGCGGCCTGTGCCGAGACCGACACCGCGGTGGAGATCAACAGCCGTCCCGAGCGCCTCGACCCGCCCCGGAGGCTGCTGCGGATGGTGGTGGCGGCGGGGTGCAAGGTGGCCATCGACACTGATGGCCACGCCCCCGGGCAACTGGAGTGGCAGATGAACGGGTGCCGGCGGGCGGCGGAGTGCGGTGTCCCAACTGAGGCGATCGTGAACACCTGGCCCGCGGACCGGCTCCTGGCCTGGACGGCGAGCCACCAGGCGAAGGCCTAGGGAAGGGGGGCGACGCTGCCCCCCGCCCTGGCTCTAGGAAGCGATGCGGATCGGGCTGACGGACGCCAGCTCGGGCTCGACGTCGAAGTCCTCCAGGAGGATGTCGGTGCCGATGGCCCAGCCGTCGATCTCCTCGACCTCGACCGACTCCACGATGGCCGTGGCCGCCGCCGGGCTGAGGTTGCAGGTCCACCAGGGCCGGTTGTCCTCGTCCTTCTTGGAGGCGCGCAGGGCGGCCCAGAGGACGTGACCGGCGAAGGTCGTCGGGATCAGGCCCCCGCGGTCGAGCCGGACGTGACCGTCGAACACCAACGGCACCGACCAGTCGGTCACTCGCAGCGGACCCCGGAAGGTGATCGACCCCCGGTGGGCCTTGAACGGGATGCTGAGGGCCCGGGTGAGGTCTTCAGCCAGATCGTTGAGTTCTGCCTGCTTGATCGCCATGTCCCACGTATCGGCAATCCCGGCGGAGAACATTAGGGATTGGGGCCGCGTCGGGACGGATCTCGCGTTGTGGCCCATGCTGGAGGGGTGGACCATCATCCGACCGCCCCCGCCGGGGCCACTCCCGGCGTTCCCGGCTGGTACGCCGACCCGTGGTCGAGCACCCGCCGCCGGTGGTGGACGGGTGAGGCGTGGACGTTCTCCACCGTCGAGCTCGACGCCGACCAACCCCTTCCCCCGCCCCCCTCGGCGCCGGAGCCCCTCCGCACCCCGCCGCCGCCACCCCCGCCCGGTTCCCGCTCCCGCACCGGACCCGTCCTCGCCCTGCTCCTGGCCCTGGGGCTGGTCGCCGGCGTCCTCGGCGCCGCCCTCCTCCGCGACGGCTCGGGCGACGAGCGCACCCTTGACACGCCCCTGACGACGCCGACCACGGGACTGATCCGTCCCCCGTCGTCGTCGCCGCCGACCACCGTCGACCCGGTGGAGGAGGCCCTGCTGTCGCTCATCGTGGGTCCGGCCGACGTGTCGCCCACCTCCACCGTCGGCCTCCTGCCCGGCGGCGACGGCCTGGGCCAGGCCACGCTCGACCTCTGCAACGGCACCTATCCCAGCGAGGCGCTGCGGGAGGCCCGGCTGCAGGACGTGGTGGTCGACGAGCAGAGCCAGGTGACGCTGAGCACGGAGGCGGTCGTCTACCGGGACGAAGCCGGTGCGAAGCAGGCCCTGGCCGAGGTGGCATCGGTCGCCGCCAACTGCCCGGCGGAGGCGGTGCCGAGCCCGGTGGGCCAGCCCACGGTGGCCACCCGCTTCAGCCCCCGCCCCGACGGGGACTGGCCCCAGACCGACACCGTCACCCGGCTCGCCTTCGACCTCACCACCATCGACGAGACGGGCCAGACGGGGCACTCCATCGCCGTCTACCTGCAGCGGGGCCGGGTGCTGCTGGGGGTCTACTTCCCCCGACCGGACGGGCCCCAGGCACCGGTGGCCGGGCAAACGACGATCCCCGGGATCGTGGGGGTGTTCGCGGGGCGGGTAGCGGCCCTGCCCGCCTCCATCGTCGGGTCCTGAACCGGTGGAGGTGCGCTCCGACCGCACCTTCGCGTTCACCGTGGGGCCGGCGGAGCTGTGGTCGGCCCTCACCGGCGTGGAGCACTACCGGTCGTGGTGGCCGTGGCTGCGGCACTTCGACGGGGCGTCGTTCGTGGAGGGGGCCCGGTGGCGGTGCTCGGTCCGGGCGCCCCTGGGCTACCCGGTGCGGTTCGAGGTGGCGCTGTCGGACGTGGTCCCGGACCGGTCGGCGGTGGCGGAGGTCACGGGCGACATCGCCGGCCACGCCCGCCTCGACGTCCGGCCGATGGACGTGGGCGACGGCGGCGGCGCCGGCAGCGAGCTGCGGTTGCAGTCGACCCTGGCGTCGAAGCGGTGGCTGCTGCGGGCCATCGCCCGGCTCGCCCCTCCGGTGGCCCGCTTCGGCCACAACCGCCTGTTGAGCACCGGCGTGCGCCAGTTCCGGGAGCAAGCCTTCAGCTGACGGGCCTTCACGTGACGGTCCTTCACGTGCGGGGATGTCGGCGGACGGGCCCTCGGTCACGATGCGGCCGCGGTCCATGACGTAGGCCCGGGACGCGAGGGCGAGGGCGATGTCGAGGTGCTGCTCCACCAGGAGGACGGCGGTGCCCTCGTCGGCGACGACGGCGCGGAGGACCTGGCCCAGGGCGTCGACCACCTGGGGGCCGAGACCGAGGCTCATCTCGTCGACGAGGAGGACCTTGGGGTGGCGGGCGAGGGCCCGGGCTACGGCCACCATGCGCTGCTCGCCGCCGGAGAGCAGGCCCGCCCGGCGGGCGAGGAGGTCGGCCAGGGCGGGAAAGCGCTCGATGGCGCGGGCGGTCTCGGCGCTGACCGTGTGGCGGCCGCCGCCCACGGCCAGGCGCAGGTTCTCGGCCACCGACAGCTGGGTGAAGAGCGACCGCTCCTGGGGGACGCACGCCAGGCCGCGACGGGCGGCCAGGTCGGGCCGTCCCCGGGGCACCGGCGTGCCGTCGACCCGGACCTCGCCGGCCGCGGCGCGGGGCAGGGCGCCGGCCGCGGCCAGCACTGTCGTCGTCTTGCCCGCCCCGTTGCGGCCGAGGAGGGCGACCATCTCCCCGGCGCCGACCACGAGGTCGACGTCGTGCACCACCTCGGTCCGGCCGTACCCGGCCGACAGGCCCCGGATCTCGAGCGCGGGGGTGCCGTCGGCCGCAGGAGCAATGGGCGGTGAGTCCTGTCCCCCGGCGGTACGAAAGCCACCGGAGAACATCCCGAAGTAGGCGGCTTGCACCGCGGGGTCGGCCCGGAGGGCGGCGGGAGCACCGGCGGCGATCACCCGGCCCCGGTCGAGGACGGTGACCGAGTCGCACACGTCGAGGACGAGATCGAGATCGTGGTCGACGAGGAGGATGGCCGCCCCGTCGTCGGCCAGCCGGCGCAGGCGGGAGCCGAGGGCCTGGCGTCCGGCGGGGTCGAGTCCGGCCGCGGGCTCGTCCAGCAGGAGCACGGTCGGGCGACCGGCGACGGCCCGGGTCAGCGCCACCAGCCGCCGCTGGGCGTTGGTCAGCTGCGCCGGCAGCAGGGCGGCCGCCCCGCCCAGGCCACCGCCGCCCTCGGCCCAGTCGGCCCCGCCCCCCGCCGCCTCCGCCGCCACCAGCAGGTTCTCGCCCACGGTGAGGTCCTCGAACAGCTCCAAGGACTGGAACGTCCGGCCGAGGCCGAGGCGGGCCCGCACGTGGGCCGGCAACCGCTCGACCGCCTTCCCGTCCACCGAGATGCGGCCCGACGCCGCCGGCACGAACCCGGTCAGGGCGTCGATCACGGTCGTCTTGCCCGCCCCGTTGGGTCCGATGAGGCCGGTGACGGTGCCGGCGGCCAGGTCGAGGTCGACGTCGTTGACCGCCTCCACCGGCCCGAACCGCACCGTCAGCCCCCGCACCTCGAGCCGGGTCACGGCGCCACCCGAGCCCCGACCCCGGCTCCGGTCCCGAGCCGAGTGCGGCCCACGATCCCCTGGGGCCGGGCGATGGCCACGAGGATCAGGGCCAGGCCGGTGATCAGCAGCTGGTACTTGCCGTCGACGACGGTGAAGACCAGCCCGCTCGGCACCAGGAGCCCGCCGACGACGGCGCCCGACACCGACGCGATCCCGCCCAGGTAGGCGGCGGCCAGGTAGGAGAGCGAGACGAACACGCCGAAGGAGCCGAACGACAGCCGGCCCTGGCCGTAGCCGAGGAGCGCTCCCCCCAGGCCGGCCACGAAGGCGGACAGGGCGAACGCGGTCAGCTTGGTGGTGGTGAGCCCGATCCCGCAGGCGGCGGCCGCCCGCTCGTTGGCCCGCACGGCCAGGAAGCGCCGTCCGAGTCGACCTCGCCGTAGCGCGACCACCCCCAGTCCCACCGCCACCAGCACGGCCAGCGCCACCAGCCCGAAGCCGACTGTCCCCGCCCGGCCGACGCCCGGGAGCCGCGGCACCTGCGTCCCCTCGAAGCCGCCGGTGAGGGCCGGGCTCTTGAACACCGCCTCCTCCACCGCTACCGCCGCGGCCAGCGTCACCACGGCCAGGCTCAGGCCCCGGAGCCGGAGGGCGGGCAACCCGACGGCCACGCCCACCACCGCCGCCAGCACGGCCGCCACCAGGGGAGCGACCGGAAACGGCACGCCCCACGCCGACACCATCTTCGCCAGCGAGAACCCGGCCGCCCCGGCGAAAGCCATCTGGGCCAGCGAGATCTGGCCCACGTACCCCGTCAGCAGCACCAACGACAGGCAGATGACGGCTCCCACCAGGCTGTTCACCAGCCCCAGCCGGTACTGCCCGTCGAGCACGAGCAGGCCGACCGCCCCCACCACCACGCCGATGGCCGCCCCCCGCAGCGGCCGCCGGGCCCCGGTGGCCAGGGGCAGGGGCCGTTCTGCCGGTGCGCCCCGTCCGAGGTTGCGGCCCGCCCCCAAGGCGAGGGCGACGACGATCACCACCAGGGGAAGGGCCTCCCGGACGCCGGCCCGGGGGACCCAGGAGAAGTCGTCCTGCAGCTTGAGGATGGCCGACTGGGCCATGCCCAGGGCGAGGGCGGCGGCCACCGTCGCCCCGAACGACGACAGCCGTCCGGCCAGGGCCGCGGCCAGGGCGGGAACGACCAGGAGGGTGGTGGTGGCGGGGTCGAGAGCGGTCAGGGGGCCGACGAGGATGCCGCCCAGGCCGGCCAGCACGCTGGCCAAGGCCCAGTTGGCGGCCGAGACCGTGTCCGGCGACCAGCCGAGCATGGCCAACGCCGTCTGGTCCTCGGCCGTGGCCCGGCTGGCCAGGCCGAAGCGGGTGAAGCGGTAGAGCGCCCACAGGCCCACCCCGGCCAGCACCACCAGCCCGGCCAGGAGCAAACGGTCCCGGGGGACGTCGACGCCGAGCACGGCGACCGGCCGGTTGGGCAACAAGGAGGGCACCGGGCGGCTCTCGGCGCCGAACCACAGGACGGCGAGGGCCTGGAGCGTGGCCAGCAGCCCCACCGACGCCACCACCCGGGCCAAGGCGGGCGCCGTCCGCAGCGGGCGGAAGACGAGGACGTGGACCACCAGCCCGAGGGCCGCCGCCGCCACCACGCTCACCGCCAGGGCCAACCACAGTCCCAGGTCGGGCCGCAGCTCGACGAAGGCGTAGGTGACGAGCATCGCCATCGCCCCGTGGGCGAAGTTCACGACCCCGGACGCCCGGTGGACGAGCACCAGCCCGAGCCCGAGGGCCACGTACACGGCACCCGTGCCCAACCCGAGGAGCAGAAAGACCAGGTAGCCGTCGACCGACGCAGGCTAGGTGGTCCACGTCGCCGCCCGCCGCCACTGCCGCCCGCCGCCGTCGGCGGCGTTCGCTGGGCGCGACGCGGTCGCGCTGCCGACACGAGCGCGCCGAAGACGCGCCGTGGCGGCCCCCCTCGACAGACGAGGGACAATCGGGGCGTGACTCGTCGGCCGCAGACTCGGACCCGGAAGTGGGTGGCGGTGGCCGTCGCCCTCGTCACCCTGGCCGGGTGCAGCGGTGGCGGCGGCTCGGACGGCGACGCGGCCGACCTCGACGGTGGGCTCACCGGCACCCCCATCCTGGTCGGGCTCATCAACCAGGAGGACGCACCCCTCGGGTCCTTCCCCGACCTCCGGCGGGGGGCGGAGGCGGCGGTGCGCCACGTCAACGCCGACCTGGGCGGGGTGGGCGGGCGCCCCGTCCGCATCCAAGCCTGCGCCACCCGGGGCACGGCCGAGTCGTCCCAGGCCTGCGCCACCAAGCTCGCCGACGCCCACCCGGTGGCGGTCATCGGCGGCGTCGACCTCGGGTCGGCCGCGTCCCTCCCCGTCCTGGACGACGCCGCCATCCCCTACGTGGGATCGCTCCCCCAGTTGGGGGAGGAGCTCACGTCGAAGGGCGCCTACATGCTCGCCGGGGGAACCGTCGCCGACCTCCTCGGCCAGGCCCAGTACGCCCTCGACGTCCTTCACGCCAAGCGCATCGGCGCCCTCCACGTCGACCTGCCGGGCGTTCTCAACACCGTCGTCCAGGCGGCCGAGATCGTCCTCAAGGCCAAGGGCGCGACCGACGTGAAGCTGGTGGCGGCCAAGGCCGACGAGGCCGACTTCACCCCCGCCCTCAAGGCCGCCACCGCCGGCAACCCCGACGTGGTCTTCGTGGTCTTCCCGGCCCAGGCGTGCGCCCGGATCATGGCCGCGGGCCAGGCCCTGTCGGTGAAGGCGGCCCTGTTCTTCCCCAGCGCCTGCGCCGAGAAGTCGGTGGTCGACGCCGCCGGCGACGCGGCCGAGGGCGCCTACTTCGGGTCGGCCTACCTGCCCTTCGGCGACCCGTCCCCCGACGTGCAGGACTGGCAGTCACGGACCAACGCCGACGGCGTCCTGTCCCAGGCCGGGTTCTCGGCGGTGATGAATGTCCACCGGGTCCTGACCGAGATCACGGGCGACCCGACACCGGCGGCCGTGTCCGCGGCCCTCGCCGCCGCACGCGACCACCCCGGGTTCATGACCCACGCCTACACGTGCGACGGCAAGCAGGTTCCCCTGATGAAGGCGGTCTGCAACCCGTACGTCCGCATCCTCCGCTTCCAGGACGACCGCTTCTCCGACGTGGTCGGCGACTGGGTCTCCGGCGCCGACCTGGTCAAGCTCTTCGGCTAACCGCCAACCGGCGGTTCAGGCCGGCAGGTGGGCGACCGGGGGGTGGGCGTCGATGCCCGTCGCCGGCGCACCGGGGCCGGACATCGCCCCGTCACCTCCGGCCGTCGGCACGCGGCCCCGAACGAGTGTCCCCTGCCTGGGCCGGCTCGTCACCTCGAGGTCCCCACCCAACGCCCCCACCCGGTCCCGCATGCTGACGAAGCCCCCGCCCCCCTGGGCCGTGGCCGGGTCGAAGCCACGCCCGTCGTCCTCCACCTCGAACCGCAGCCAGCCCGGTTCGTCGAGCGCGATCGTCACCTGCACCGTCGCGTCCGGCCCCGCGTGCTTGGCCGCGTTCTGCAACCCCTCCAGGCAGCAGAAGTACACCGCCGCCTCGACGTCGGGCGGGTGGCGACCGACGTCGCCGGCCACCAGGCGGACGAAGTTGGGACCGAAGGAGGTCGTCGAGCCCAGCGCCTCGACCACCCCGTGCTCGGTCAGGGCCGGCGGGTAGATGCCGTGGACCAGGGAGCGAAGGTCGGCCTGGGCCTCGGTGACCGAGCCCCTCAGCCGGGCGAGGGCCTCGGCCGCTTCGTCCGGCGACCGCTTCAAGAGCTCCCGGACGACGGACAGGTTGAGCCCGAGGGCGGCCAACCGCTGCTGCGCGCCGTCGTGCAGGTCGCGAGCGATGCGACGCCGCTCCTCGTCGGTGGCCGCCACTACGCGGGCCCGGGACGCCCGCAGCTCGTCGACGGCGGCGGCCAGGGACTCCTCCGACCGGTGCAGCTCGAGGTTGGCCGCGAGGGCGGTGTCGAGGAGGCGCTGGAGGTGGGCCCGGCTGGCCAGTGACAGCATGACGAGCAGGCCGGCCATGGCGGGGACGAAGGTGATCGTGACCGCGTCGATCACCCACCCCGGCGTCTCGGCCGCGAACCCGGTGACGTCCTGCAGCACCCCGAGGGCGATGACGACGCACGACACGGCGAGGGACACGCCGAGGTAACGGTGCAGCGAACGTCGTGACACGTAGGGCACCGACACGACCGCGGGGAGCAGGGCGGCAAACACGAGGATGGGCCAGGCGAAGGTGGCGATGGCGGTGGCCGCGATGGCGATCGACCAGTTGGCGACGGCGAGGCAGGCCACCGCCGGCTCCACCCGGCCCCGCCCCAGGGGCACCAGCCCCAGCAGCATGACGCCGCCCGACACCAGCACCATCAGGCCGAGGAGCAGCAGCCACCGGGACGGCACCACCGTCTTCCACACCACCAGGATGAACGCCACGCTGCCCGCGGTGAGAACGGCGTCGGCCACCAGAAAGGTGCGCAGGCGCAAGGGATCGGCGGCGACCGCTTTTCCACCCACTGGCGGTCGACTCGGGGGCGGGGGAGTCCCGGGGGGCTCGGACGGCTCAGGTCCCACGCTGCAGGCTCCGGAGGTGGACGAGCACGGCCTGCACCCGGCGGTTGGCCGCCCGTCCGTCCGACAACCCGAGCTTGGAGAAGATCGAGTTGATGTGCTTCTCGACGGCGTGGGCGGAGACGTCGAGGGACTCGGCGATGGTCGCGTTGCTCGCCCCCGTGGCCACCTCGGCCAGCACCTCTCGCTCCCGGTCGGTCAAGGCGTCCGTGGGGCCGTCGGCCAGGCGGGCGCTGGAGCGGACGAGGGCGTCGACGATCTCCTCGTCGACGAACGAGTCCCCCGCCACGACCGCCCGGATGGCCCGCAGGAGCCGGTCGAGATCGTGGACGCGGTCCTTGAGGATGTAGGCCCGGCCGTTCGACCCGTCGCCGAGCACGGCCATGGCGTAGCTCGGGTCGGCGTACTGGGAGATGACGACCACCCCCAGGTCGGGATGGGTGTCCCGCAGCTGCCGGGCGGCTTGGATCCCCTCGTCGGAGAAGCCGGGCGGCATGCGGATGTCGGTGAGCACCACGTCCGGCTGATGGGCCTCCACCGCCTCCAGCAGCTCGGGGAGTGACGAACAGGCGACGACCACGTCGACGACGCCGGACAGGGCAAGGAGGCTGCAGAGGCCCTGTCGCACCAGGAGGTTGTCCTCCGCCAGCACCGCCCGCAACGGTTCCTCCATCACCGGAATGATGCTCGGCCGGGACCGCGACCGCTAGGCCGGTCACGCTCGTCGCCAAATCCCTTGCCCCCGCCGGCCCACCGGGCGACAGTGTGTCGGAGATGTTCGAGCGGTTCACCGACCGGGCCCGGCGGGTCGTGGTGCTGGCGCAGGAGGAATCCCGCCTGCTCAACCACAACTACATCGGCACCGAGCACATCCTCCTGGGCCTGATCCACGAGGGCGAAGGGACGGCGGCCAAGGCCCTGGAGGAGCTGGGGATCTCGCTGGAGGCTGTCCGGCGGGAGGTGGAGGACATCATCGGCCAGGGTGGGTCGGCGCCGATCGAGGGCCACATCCCCTTCACCCCCCGGGCCAAGAAGGTGCTGGAGATGTCGCTCCGGGAGGCCTTGCAGCTGGACCACAACTACATCGGCACCGAGCACATCCTCCTCGGGCTCATCCGGGAGGGGCAGGGAGTGGCAGCCCAGGTGCTCGTGAAGCTGGGCGCCGACCTCAACCGCGTCCGCCACGAGGTGATCCAACTCCTCGGCGGCCACTCCTCCCGGTCCGGCGAGGGCCCCCTCAACGTGGTCGGCGCCGAGCACCCGATCGAATCGGGCGGCCGTCGCTTGCGGCTGCGGGTGCTGGCCGGCCGCATCACCATCAGCATCGACGACCCGGCCAACAGCGACCTCCCCGAGCTCGACCTCGTGGTCCGCAACCCGGATCTCATGCCCGAGGACTCCCGGGCGCTCTACCAGACGGTCCGCAACCTCGTCCGCCAACTCGACGAGCGCCTGGCCGCCCTCGAGCCCCACATCGTCTTCGACGACCCCCCGGCGGCCGCCGCGCCCGAGTCACTGCTGCCTGAGGCCGACTCGCCGGACTGATCTCGTTTCGCGGCGCGCAGAAGTCGCCTGCCGACGCGATCGCGCCAACCAACGTGAGATCAGGCGGGCACGATCCGGAAGGTGTCCCCCTTGTCCGAGCGCAGGGTTAGACGACTTCTTCGAGCTTGCCTGTGTGCACGTCGTAGACGAAGCCCCGGACGGCGTCGGTGTGGGGGATGAAGGGGCTGGCCTTGATGCGGGCGATCGACTGGCGGACGTCCTCGTGCAGGTCAGGGAAGGCCTCGAGGGCGAACGGCGGGCGGATGCCGGTGTCGTCCTGGATCTGGCGCTTCACCGCGTCGTCGGTGAAGGTGAGCATCCCGCAGTCGGTGTGGTGGATGAGGATGATCTCGGTGGTGCCGAGCAGGCGCTGGCTGATCGTCAGCGAGCGGATGGCGTCGTCGGTGGCCACGCCTCCCGCGTTGCGGATGACGTGGGCGTCTCCCTCCGCCAGGCCGAGCAGGCCGTAGGGGTTCAAGCGGGCGTCCATGCAGGCGAGGATGGCAACGTGGGTCCCGGGGGGCATGGGCAGGTCGCCCTTGTCGAACGAGGCGGCGTACTGCTCGCTGTTCTGGAGCAGCCGGTCGGTGACGGACATTTCGGGGGGACCTCCCGGTCGTGCGGCGGTGGGCGGGTCGTGTTCAACAATTCCTACCAAACTACTCGGGAATTGCGCAAGAGGGCGGCGGGGCTACCGTCCAGGGATGGCTGCGACAGGAGAAGCCCGGATCCGCATCTCGGCCGCCCCCGGGAAGGTGTGGAGCATGGTGTCCGACGTCACCCGCATGGGCGAGTGGAGCCCGGAGACCGATTCCTGCGTGTGGCTCGACGGCGCCACCGGTCCGAAGGTGGGCGCCCGCTTCAAGGGTCACAACCAGCGGGGCAGGGGCCGGTGGACGAGGACGTGCGAGGTCACCGCCTGCGTGCGGGCCAAGGAGTTCGCCTTCGTGACCAAGCCCGAGGACCCGGAGACCCTGTGGCGGTACGTCTTCGGCGCCGCCGCCGGGGGGACGGAGGTGGTCGAGACGTTCGAGTTGTGCAAACCCATCTCCCGGTGGCGCCGGTTCCAGACCACGATCGGCTTCGGCGTGAGGGACCGGGTGCCCGACCTGGTCGACGGGATGCACAAGACGCTCGAACGGCTGCGGGTCGCGGCCGAGGCCGACTGATGGCCGGCCCCGACGACGGCGACCGGGACGGCCGGGACGAGATCCTCGTCGACAACGGCGCCCGCCAGCTCACCCTCGACGAGCTGGGCCGGAGCCAGCCGGGGATGGGCCGGCTCATGCCCGAGGTGGGCGCCCGCACGTGGAAGGCCTGGTACGCGGCCCAGGCCGGGAACTGGCGCCTGGCCCGGTGGCAGCTGAGCGAGGCGGCCAAGCTGATGGAGCTGGGCGCCTTCGTCCGGCCCAAGTACCAGGTGAGCATGGCCAAGTTCCTCACCGACGACTTCGACCCTGTGCGGAAGGCCGTGGAAGACCGGGACTTCGAAGCCTTCGAGGCCCACTTCTCCCGCATGGTGGTGAGGGCGAACTACTACCACGACGTCTTCGACAAGGGCTTCATCCAGTGGAAGCTCCCCGACGCGCCCCCGCCCGACCTCGACCTGACGCCCCGCGACTGAGCGATCTTCCCGGGCAGGTCCCCGGGATCGGGCATCCTGGGGCGATGGGTGCGTCGATCTCGCCCGACCATCCCGCACCAGGCGGCCCAGAATCGGCGGCCCACGTCGAGATCGAGTCGGCCGACCTCCAGCCGGTCGATGTCGTCCTGCGGGCGGCGGCGGTGGCGGCGACCGCGGCCACCCTGGAGGAGGCGGCGGAGGTGGTGTTGGCCGACCTGTGCCGGCTGGCGGGCTGGCCGGTGGGTCACCTCTACCTGGCCAACGGCCCCCCGGGGCTCGCTCCGATCGGCCTCACCCCCACCGCCACCTGGTTCCTGGCCGACCCGGAGCGGTTCCGGGTGCTGCGCCAGGTGGCCCAGGCCATGGCCGTCACCGGCCGGACCGGGCGGTGGCCTGCCCGGGCGGGTGCTGGCCAGCGGCCGGTCGGAGGAAGCGACCGACGTGGGCGAGGCCGCGGCCCAGGCGGGACTGACCGCCGCCGTGGCCGTGCCCGTGCTCTGCGGCGGCGAGGTGGTGGCCGTGCTCCACCTCCTGGGCGGACCCGAGCCGCCCGCCGGCGACCTCCAGACCGCCGCCGTCGCCGCCGCCGGGCAGCTGGCCCGCATCGTCGACCGCCGCCGGGCGGCCACCGCCCGCGACGACCGCCGCCGCCTGATCGAGACGGCCAACGACGCCTTCGTCCGCCTCGACGCGGTCGGCGTCATCCTGGAGTGGAACGCCCAGGCCGAGTCGATGTTCGGCTGGCTGCGAGCCGAGGTCGTCGGCCGCCTCCTGAGCGAGACCGTGATCCCCGTCCGCTACCGGGTCGCCCACGAGCACGGCTTCCGCCAGGCACTGGCCGGCGGCACCGACCCGTCGATCTCGAAGCGGGAGCTGGCCGCCGTCCACCGCTCGGGCGCCGAGTTCCCGGTGGAGGTCACCGTCTGGGGGTCCCACGACGGCCAGCGGCGGGTGATCGACGGCTTCGTCCGCGACATCAGCGAGCGGCGCCGGTTCGAGGTCCAGCTCGCCCGCCAGGCCCTCCACGACCGCCTCACCGGCCTGCCCAACCGGGTCCTGCTCCGGGACCGGCTGGAGAACGCCCTCGCCCGCACCCTGCGCCACCGGTCCACCGTCGCCCTCCTCATCCTCGACGTCGACCGCTTCAAGGTGATCAACGACAGCCTGGGCCACGAGGGCGGCGACCGGCTGCTGGTGGCGGTGGCCGAGCGCCTGGCCCAGCTCCTGCGCCCGGGCGACACCCTGGCCCGGATGGGCGGGGACGAGTACGCCATGCTGTGCGAGGACATCTCGGGGCCGGAGGAGGCGGCGGCCCTCGCCGGCCGGGTGCTCGACGCCTTCGAGGCCCACTTCGCCGTCCCCGCCGCCAATGCCGACCTCTACGGCGGGGGCGACGTCGGCGGACCTCCCACCGACGTGGCCGTCACCGTCAGCGTCGGCGTGGCCATGGCCACCGGCGACGAGTCGGACGCCGACCTCCTCCTGCGGGACGCCGACGTGGCCATGTACCGGGCCAAGCAGCGGGGCCGGGGCCGCTTCGAGATCTTCGACGAGGCCATGCGCCACGAGGCCGTCGACCGGCTGTCGGTGGAGAACGACCTCCGGCGGGCCATCCGCCAGGGCCAGCTGCGGCTCTTCTACCAGCCCATCGTCCACATCGACTCCGGCCGCATCGCCGGCTTCGAGGCCCTCGTGCGCTGGCAGCACCCGGTGCGGGGACTCCTGTCGCCGGCCGACTTCATCCCCCCGGCGGAGGACACCGGCCTCATCATCCCCCTCGGCCGGTGCGTCCTGGGCGAGGCCTGCCTGCAGGCGGCGGCCTGGCAGCGGCGGCGCCACGTCAACCAGCCGCTGCGCATGAGCGTCAACGTGTCGGCCAAGCAGCTGCAGTACCCGGGCTGGGCGGGGGAGGTGGCGGCCACCCTGGCCGAGTCGGGGCTGGAGCCGGGCCACCTGGTGCTGGAGATCACCGAGAGCGTGCTGATGGAGGACGCCGAGGCCTCGTCCGGCCCCCTCGAGGAGTTGCGCCGGCTGGGCGTCCGGGTCGCCATCGACGACTTCGGGACGGGCTACTCGTCGCTCGGCTACCTCCGGCGCCTGCCCGTCGACGTCCTCAAGATCGACAAGTCGTTCATCGACGGGGTGGCCAAGGGGCCCCACGAGTCGGCCCTGGCCCGGGCGGTGGTGAAGCTGGCCCGCACCCTGGGCCTCGACGCGGTCGCCGAGGGCGTCACCGACCGCCGCCAGCTGGCCGAGCTGCGCCGCCTGCGCTGCCCCTACGGCCAGGGCTACTACTTCTCCCGCCCCCAGCCGCCGGAGGTGGTGGCCGAGCTCCTCGACCTGCCGTCGCTCCCCGCCGAAAGCGCCCCCGTCGGCGACTAACCCCCTTCGCTAGCCTCCGCAGCCATGGCAACCAGGCTGGAGATCGTGGGCGGCGGGCGGATGGGCGAGGCCCTCGTGGCGGGATTGTTGAACGGGGGATGGGCCCGGCCCGACGAGATGGTGGTGGTCGAGCCGGTGGCGGACCGGCGCGACCAGCTGGGCGCCCGCTTCCCGGGACTGGGGCTGTCCGGCACCGCCGTCGACGCCGACGGGGCGGTGCTGGCGGTGAAGCCGGCCGACGCCGAGGCCGCTTGTCGCGACATCGCCGCCGCGGGGGCGGCCCGGGTGCTGTCGATCGTGGCCGGCGTGCCCACGGCCCGCATCCAGGAGTGGCTCGACTCCGAGGTGCCGGTGGTGCGGGCCATGCCCAACACCCCCGCCCTGGTGGGGGCGGGGGCGGCCGCCATCGCCGCGGGGGCGACCGCGGGCGAGCCCGACCTCGACTGGGCCCAGGGCATCCTGGGGGCGGTGGGCGTGGTGCAGCGGGTGCCCGAGTCGTCCCTCGACGCCGTCACCGGCCTGTCCGGCTCGGGCCCGGCCTACATCTTCCTGGTGGTCGAGGCCCTCATCGAGGCGGGCGTGCTCAACGGCCTGCCCCGCGCCACCGCCCACGCGCTGGTGGTCCAGACGCTCGTCGGCTCGGCCCGCCTGCTGTCCGAGTCGGGCGACACCCCCGAGGGCCTGCGGGCGGGCGTGACGTCACCCGGCGGCACCACCGCCGCCGGCCTGCGCATCCTCGAGAACCACGGCGTGCGCAGCGCCTTCCTGGAGGCGGTGACGGCCGCCACCGAGCGCTCCCGGGAGCTGGGCCAGGGCGGGTGAGCCCGGGCCCCATTTTGCTCACCAGCCCCAGGCGAATACATTGCCCCCAGGCGAAGAGGGGTGATACCACTGACACAGCCAACTGATCGGCCGCCGAGCAATCGGTTAGAAGGCCGGGGTCGTTTTCTGACGGTGGCCGAGGTCGCAGGCATCCTGCGGGTGTCGACCATGACCGTCTACCGGCTCATCAAGGCGGGAAACCTGGCCGCGGTACGGGTCGGGAAGTCGTACCGGGTGCGGGAGGACGACGTCGACACGTACCTCGCCCGCTCCTACACCGAGGCGGGATAGGTAACGATCCTGCACCGTTAGGTTGGGGCCGTGGCCCCGCCTCTCGACAACCTGTGGTTCCTGTCCGACTACGGGCTCGACGACGAGTTCGTCGGCGTCGTCAAGGGCGTGGTCAAGTCCATCGCCCCCCAGGTGACGGTGGTCGACCTCACCCACCAGATCCCCGCCTACGACATCCGGGCCGGGTCGCTGGCCCTGGCCCGGAGCATGCAGTACCTCGCCCCCGGGGTGGTCCTGGCCGTGGTCGACCCGGGTGTGGGCTCGGCCCGGCGGGCGGTGGCGGTGGAGGTGGGCAGCGACGACGTCACCGCCTTCCTCGTCGGCCCCGACAACGGCCTGTTGGCGCCGGCGGTGGCCATGGTGGGCGGGGCCCGGCGGGCGGTGTCGCTCACCAACGACGACTACCACCTGGCCGCCCCCGGGCCCACCTTCGCCGGGCGCGACATCATGGCCCCGGCCGCCGCCCACCTGTGCGCCGGCCTCGAGCTCGACGTGCTGGGCGAGCCCGTCGACCCCCTGTCGCTGCTCCCCGGCCTCATCCCCCTCAGCCGGGTGGAGGACGGGCGCACGGTGGGCGAGGTCCTCTGGATCGACCGCTTCGGCAACGCTCAGCTCAACGTCGACCCCGACGAGATCGCCGCCATCGACGGTCCCGTGCTGGTCCGCTCGGGCGACCAGGCCCGGGTGGCGGCCCGGGTGTCGAGCTACTCCGACCTCAAGCCGGGCCAGGTCGGCGTGCTCGTCGACTCCTACGGCCTGCTGGCGGTGGTCCTCGACCAACGCTCCGCCGCCGACGAGCTCCGCCTCCACACCGGCAGCGCCGTCACCCTCGAACCAGTGCCTGATTGACGTCGTCTAGCCTCGGCCCGATGCGCCTGGGGACGACGATCGTGCTGGCCGTGGTCCTGGTGGCCATCCTGCTCGCCGCCTTCATCCAGTTCGTCGTCATCGGGATTTCCGGACGGTCTGGCCCGAGGTCCACGACCCGGCCCTGATCGACACCAAGCAGGTCGAGAAGCTGGTCAGCGGACTGCGCAGCCTGCTCGGCGACAATGCACGGGAGGCGATCCCGCCGCGCAAGCACGACCGGTACCGGCTCGACCCGGGTGTCCCCGGGATCTGGGTCGACGCGGTCGAGTTCGGCCGCCTGGCCGCGGCGGCGCAGGCCGGCCTCGACGCGGGCGAGCCGGCTCAGGCCCGGTCCGATGGGCGGCGGGCGCTGGACCTGTGGAAGAGGCGATCCGGTCGTGCTCCCGGGAGAGTGGAAGCACCTGCGGGAGCGGCACCGAAAGGTGCGGCGGGCCGCGGCCGAGGCCGCTGTGCGGCTCGGGGCCCCGGTGGAGGCGGCGGCCGAGCTGGAGAGCTATGTCGGCTGATCAGCCGGCCGACGAGCGGGGCTGGGAGCTCCTGGTCGAGGCCTATCTCCTCGGCGACCGACCTTCCGAGGCCCGCCGGGCGGGCCTGGCCGCAGCCGGGCAGCTGGAGGCCTACGGAGGGGTAGGAGGGCAGCTCCGATCGCTGTGCCGACAGGCCGACGAGCGTGACGGCGTGGCCGCGGAACCGGCACCGTCGGCGAACGGCGCGGCCGGGGCGACGCATCCGAACGGCGCCGCCAGGGCGGTGCAGGCCCCGGCCCCGCTCGGCCGGCGGCGGATGCGGTGGTGGTTGCCGGCCGTCCTGGTCGGGGGCACGGCCGCGGTGGCCGCCTTCGTCATCGCGTCGGCTCTTCGGGACCCTCCTACCCCCGTTCCCCGGACTGCCGTCAGTGCGGTCGCCTTCGACTTCGACCGCGGCATCCAGACCGAGGCGCTGGGGCGCTATGTGGTCGACAGCACCACCCAGATCCGGGGCTACGAAGTCCCGAACAGCGGCGGAGTGGTGGCGCTGGTCGAGCACGGCGCGGGCCAGGCGGTGAAGTTCCCCCCTCCATGCGGCGGGAGGACGGTGCCCGAGTGTCCGGGAGCGATCATCGACACGGCCGACGCCGAGTTCCTGAACCCCGGTACCCGCCCGTTCTCCTACGGGGCCGAGATCCTGGTCGGCGAGGAGGACGGCGCCCGGGGCGTCAACATCATCCAGAAGGGCGTCGGCACCAGCCCGACGAACCCCGACCCCAACCAGTGGAAGCTGGAGTTGGGCCGCGAGGGCGAGGTCCAGTGCGTGCTGGTCAGCCAGAGAGCGGAAGCCGGGCCGCCGATCACGGCCACGTCGCACCTGGTCGTCAACGACGGCAGGTGGCACAGGGTCGGCTGCACCAAGACGGACACCGTCCTGTCGATCGTGGTCGACGGGAGCGACCCGGTGAGCGTCCCCGTTCCTCCCGGGCTGGAGCTGGCCAGCCCGAGCGAGCCCCTGCGCCTGGGCGGGAACAACCGCATGGGCGCCAACCGTTTCACCGGCGCGGTGGACGACGTCTACTACCGCCTCGACTGAGCGGCCCTGATGCGCCCGGGGTGGGTCCGGAGCGCATCGGGAGCGAAGAAGGAGCGATTCCTGACCGATCCGGCACCTGTTCCGGGAGCGAGACCTCTGAGGGTGGGGACAGCGGCAACACCGCCGCTCCAGACGATCGGAGAGACCCATGAACAGTCACCGGAACGGCCGCACGGAAGACCGGGCAGCTCGGCCTGGTGGGGGACGGATGTCCGCCCGTCTCGCCCGCACCAAGGCGGTGGCGTCGTTGCTGATCGGCACCGGGATCTGCCTGGGGCTGGCCACGCCGGCCATTGCCCAAAATGCTCCGTCGGCGCCCGCCAGCGCCGCCGCGGGGGCTCCCGCCCAGTGGAATCGGGTCGGGTATCGAGTCAACAGCAACGCGACGTACACGGGGGAGGGGCGGCTCAGGACCATGACCTCCTCCGGCAACATCTACCTGAGCCTCGACGACAACCTGGACGGCGGGACGTGCGTGCGGCTGCGCCCCACCCGCGGCCCCGTCTTCGGACCGGTCTGCTGGGCACCCGGCGTCTACGGCCAGAAGACCGTCGCCACCAACGTTCGCGCCGGCACGCAGTTCTACGTCGAGGCCAAGAAGGGCTACGACCGCGGCTCCAACAGCTACTGGGCCGGCTGGCTCTACTACTGAGCCGCGGGTCTTCGGGACTGTTCTAGGGGGAGGGCCGCTCTCCCTAGAACAACGATGCGCAGAGGCGGCTGATCTCCCGTTCCAGGGAGGCCAGGCCTTCCACCTTGCCGATGCACAGGGAGATCCCGGCGTCGGCGGCCGCCTTCTCCAGCTTCTCGTCGATGTAGGCGGTGTAGAGGATCATCACCTGGTCGGGACGGGCGGCCCGGATGCCACGGGCCGTCGCCAGGCCGTCCATGCCCGGCATCTTGTAGTCGACGACCACCACGTCGGGGTCGGCCTGCTCGACGTTCTCGATGGCCTGGGGCCCGTCCGCGGCGTTACCCACCACCTCGAAGCCGTCGAGGCTGAGCATCGACGTGAGCATGCGGCGGACGTGGTCGGTGTCGTCAACGACCATCACCCGAATGGGCCGGGTCACGACAGTGGAGCCTACCCGTCCGACCCGACCGAGCCGTCGTTGTCGGAATCGGCGATCGGGGCAGATTCGGGCACGAAGAGTGGTCGGGTACGGGCGGACGGCGAGCCCCGCCTGGGGAATCCTTTGTGAAGGGAAGCACGAGGTCGGTAGACTGCGCAGCGTGAGATTGCCGTCCGGCGAGCAAAGCGGGATGGCGAATCACGGTCCCAGGGGGTTTTCGAGAGTGCCTGAAGCGATGGGAACGGCCACGCCGTCGGGCTCCAACGACCATCCTGCGGGAGCCGGTCAACCACCGGAACCGCCCTCACCCGACGAGAACGGGGCCGGCGTGCCCTCCCGCCTGGTCCGTAACAGCCGCCGCATCCCCGAGGCCACCGTGGCCCGCCTGCCCGTCTACCTCCGCTGCCTCCTGGAGGTGGTCGACGCCAAGACGCCCACCATCTCCTCCGAGCGACTGGCGGAGATGGCCGGGGTGAACGCGGCCAAGGTGCGCAAGGACCTCTCCTACCTGGGCTCGTACGGCACCCGGGGCGTCGGCTACGACGTCGAGTACCTGTTCCTGCACATCAACCGGGTACTCGGCCTCACCCAGGACTGGCCCGTCGTCATCGTCGGCGTCGGCAACCTGGGCCACGCCCTAGCGAACTACGGCGGGTTCTCCGCCCGCGGCTTCCGCATCGTCGCCCTCCTCGACGCCGACCGCCGCCGGGTGGGCGAGTTCATCGGCGACGTCGCCGTCCGCCACGTCGACGACCTGCCCGAGGTGGCGGCCGACCACGAGATCGCCATCGGCATCATCGCCACGCCCGCGGCCGCGGCCCAGGACGTGGCCGATCGTCTGGTGGCGGTGGGCGTGAGCTCGATCCTCAACTTCGCCCCCGCCGTCATCACGGTCCCCGCCGGCGTCTCCCTGCGCAAGGTCGACCTGTCGATCGAGCTGCAGATCCTCGCCTTCTACCAGCAGCGCCGGGCGGGCGGGGCAGCCACGCCGCCCCCGTCGGTGGCCACCTTCGGATGACCGGCGCCGGCCACTACCCGGTCAACCTCGTCCTCGACGGACGGAGGTGCCTGGTGGTCGGGGGCGGGTCCATCGCCCTGCGCAAGGTCGAGGGACTGCTGGCCTGCGGGGCGTCGGTCACGGTCGTCGCCCCGTCGGTCGACGAGCGCCTGCGCCACCTCCCCGGCGTCACCGTCGAGGAGCGTCCCTACCGGGCGGGCGAGGTGGCCGGCTACCGGCTGGCCATCGCCGCCACCGACACGGCCGAGGTCAACCGGGCCGTGTTCGACGACGGGGAGAAGGCAGGCGTGTGGGTCAACGGGGCCGACGACCCGGCCAACTGCTCCTTCACCCTCCCCTCGGTGCTGCGCCGGGGAAGCCTCATGATCACCGTCTCCACCGGTGGCCGCAGCCCCGCCCTCTCCCGCTGGCTGCGGCGGCGGCTGGAGACCGAGATCGGCCCCGAGTTCGAGGTCCTCCTCGACCTGCTCGCTTCCGAGCGCGACCGCCTCCAGGCCGAGGGCCGGTCCACCGAGGGCCCGGGTTGGCAGAAGGCCCTCGACTCCGACATGCTCGGGCTCATCCGAACCGATGACGTCACCTCCGCGCGCGAACATCTTCAGGCATGTCTCTCGTCGTCGTCGGACTGAGCCACCGCACGGTCCCGCTCGAGATCCTCGAGCGCATGACCGTCTCGGCCGAGCACCTGCCCAAGGCCTTGGGCGACCTGGTGGGCCGCGACTTCGTGAGCGAGGCCGTCATCCTGTCGACGTGCCACCGCACCGAGATCTACGTGGTCGCCGAGCGCTTCCACGGCGGCGTGCAGGACATCCGCCACTTCCTCACCGGGCTCGCCTTCCTGCCGCCGGAGGACTTCAGCGACCACCTCTTCACCTACCACGACGAATCGGCCGCGTCCCACCTGTTCGGCGTAGCTGCGGGCCTGGAGTCGGTGGTGCTAGGCGAGAGCCAGATCCTGGGCCAGGTCCGCACCGCTTGGGAACGGGCCCGCGACGAGGGGGCGGCCGGATCCCGGCTGTCGGGGCTGTTCCGCCACGCTCTTGAGGTCGGCAAGCGGGTCCGGTCGGAGACGGCCATCGGCCGGGGGGTCACGTCCCTGTCGCAGGCCGCGGTCGGCCTGGCCACCCACCGTCTGGGCACCCTCGCCGGCCGCAAGCTGGTCCTGCTCGGCGCGGGTGAGATGGGCGAGGGCATGGCCGCCGACCTGGCCGCATCGGCCGAGGCCTCCGAGGGCGACAGGCCCGACGTGGTGGTCGCCAGCCGCACCCGCCAACGGGCGGTCAAGGTGGCGGAGAAGGTGGGGGCCGAGGTGGTCGACATCGACCAGCTGCCGGCCGCTTTGGCCGGCGCCGACGTCCTCCTGAGCTCCACCGGCTCGCCAGCGGCCGTGCTCGGGCCCTCCGAGCTCTCCCCGATCATGGCCGACCGGGCCACCCGCCCGCTGCTGATCGTCGACATGGGCATGCCCCGCGACATCGATCCCGCGGTCCGGGCGATCCCCGGCGTCACCCTGCTCGACCTGGACGACCTGCAGGCCTTCGTGGAGGCCGGTCTCGACGAGCGGCGCAAGGAGGTGGGCCGGGTCCGGGCCATCGTCGACGAGGAGGTCGTCCGCTTCCAGGAGGCGGTGGCCGAGCGCCAGGCGGCGCCCCTCGTCACGTCTCTCCGGGATCGGGCCGAAGACCTCCGCCAGGCCGAGCTGGCCCGCTACCGGAACCGGCTGGAGGGCCTCGACGCCCGCCAGCAGGAGGCGGTGAGCGCCCTCACCCGCAGCATCCTGGCCAAGCTCCTCCACGAGCCCACGGTGCGGCTCAAGGAGTCGGCCGGCTCGGTCCGGGGCGAGCGCCTCGCCGAAGCCATCCAAGAGCTCTTCGACCTCTGATGGGCCGGCCCGCGGGGCTGAGGCTGCGGGCGGCCACCCGGGCGAGCAACCTGGCCCGGGTCCAGACGGCGGCGGTCTCCGAGATGCTGGCGACGGCCTTCGGCATCGAGGTGGAGGCAGTCGTGGTCGACACCGTCGGCGACCGGCGCCTCGACGCCCCCATCTGGGCCATCGGCGGCCAGGGAGTGTTCGTCAAGGAGGTGCAGGCGGCGGTGCTCGACGGGCGGGCCGACATCGCCGTCCACTCGTCGAAGGACCTGCCCTCCAAGCCCACCGACGGCCTGGTGATCGCCGCCTTCCCCCCCCGGGCCGACCCCCGCGACGCCCTCGTCGGCGGCCGGCTGGCCGATCTCCCGCCGGGGGCCCGCATCGGCACCGGCTCCATCCGCCGCCGGGCCCAGCTGGCCTGGCTGCGGCCCGACCTCACCTTCGCCGGCCTGCGGGGGAACATGGAGACCCGGCTGGCCAAGGCGTCCGGCTTCGACGCCATCGTGGTCGCCGCCGCCGCCCTCCAGCGCCTGGGCCGCAGCTCGGAGCGGTCGGAGGTCCTCGACCCGGAGCTGGTGGTGCCCCAGGTGGGCCAAGGGGCCATGGCCGTCGAGTGCCGGGAGGACGACACCGCCACCCGGGCGCTTCTGGCCGCCATCGACGACCGGCCGACGCGCCTGGCGGTGGAGGCGGAACGGGCGTTCCTCCGGGAGGTGGGCGGCTCGTGCGACCTGCCGGTGGGCGCCTACGCCACAGTTGCCGGCGACGGCGAGGGCGCCACCCCGTCCATCCGCCTGGAGGGGATGCTGGCCACGGGCGACGGTCGCATCGTCCTCCGCCGCCGGGACGAGGGCTCCGACCCCATCGAGCTCGGCCGACGGGTCGCCCGCTATCTCCTCGACGACGCCGGCGGGGCCGATCTCCTCGACGTCGGCATCCCCGCCACGCCGTGACCGAGGCCCGGTGACGGTCTTCCTGGTCGGGGCGGGGCCGGGCGATCCGGGGCTGATCACCGTCCGGGGGGCCCAGGTGCTGGCGCGGGCCGACGTGGTCGTCCACGACCGGCTGGCGGAGGCGTCGCTCCTCGACCTGGCCCCGGCGACGGCCGAGCGCATCGACGTGGGCAAGTCGCCCGGCGGGCCCGTGCGCCAGGACGAGATCAACGCCCTGCTCGTCGAGCGGGGGCGGGCCGGGCAGGCGGTGGTGCGCCTCAAGGGCGGCGACCCCTTCGTCTTCGGCCGGGGCGGCGAGGAGGCGGCCGCCCTCCTGGCCGCGGGCGTGCCCTTCGAGGTGGTGCCCGGCATCTCGGCCGCGGTGGGCGTGCCCGCCTACGCCGGCATCCCCGTCACCCACCGGGGCCTGTCCACGTCGTTCACCGTCGTCACCGGCCACAGCCGGCACAAGGTCGACGACGACATCGACTGGGAAGCCCTGGCCCGGGTGGGCGATACCATCGTCGTGCTCATGGGCGTCGCCCACCGGGCCGAGATCGCCCACCGGCTGATGGCGGGCGGGGCCCCGTCCGACACGCCGGTGGCGGCCGTGCGGTGGGGCACCCGTCCCGACCAGCGCACCATCCGCACGACCCTGGCCGAGCTGCACGCCTGCCCCCTGGAGCCGCCGGTCACGCTGATCATCGGGCAGGTGGCGGCGCTGGACCTGCCCTGGTTCGAGTCCCGGCCCTTGTTCGGGCGACGGGTGGTGGTCACGCGGGCGCGCCACCAGGCGTCGGGCCTGGTCGAGCGGCTGCGGGCGGCGGGGGCGGAGGCGGTGGAGGTGCCCACCATCGAGATCGCCGACCCCGACGACGGGGGGGAGGCGCTGCGGGCGGCCGCCACCCAGGTGCGCGGCTACGACTGGGTGTGCTTCACGTCGCCCAACGCGGTCGAGCGGTTCCTCGCCTGCCTGTCCGACGCCCGGGCCTTCGGCGACGTCCGGGTGGCGGCGGTCGGCCCGGGGACGTCGGCCGCCCTGGCCGCCGCCGGCATCGTGGCCGACCTCGTCCCCGAGCGGTCCCTGGCCGAGGGGCTGGTGGCCACCTTCCCCCACGGCTCCGGTGGGGGACGGGTCCTCCTCCCCCAGGCCGCCGCCGCCCGCCCCGTCCTCGCCGACGGACTGACGGCCAAGGGGTGGACCGTCGACATCGCCCACGCCTACCGGACATTCCCCACCACCCCGTCCCCCGATCTCCTCGCCTCGGCGGCCAAGGCCGACGCCATCGCCTTCACCTCGGCGTCGACCGTCACGTCCTACCTGGCCGCCGCCGGTCCCGGCGCGGTGCCCCCCGTCGTCGCCTGCATCGGTCCCGTCACCGCCGCCGCCGCCGAAGCCGAGGGCCTCCCGGTCACCGTCATCGCCACCGACCACTCCCTCGACGGCCTCGTCGCCGCCCTCGTCGCCACCCTCACCGGTCCCCCGCCGATTGGATCGGACCAGGCGTAGGGAACCCGCCCGCTCACGACGATTCGACTGGTCCAAACCGCCGAGCCGTTTCGATCACCCAAATCGTGGTGATCCAGGCCCGACAGGCCCTAATCACAACGATTTCGGTGATGCAAACCGCCTCGGTTTGCGAGCTTGACCCAAAGGGCGGCGCGGAGACGTCGCCTGGCGACCGATACGCGCCGCGGACGAGCGGGCGGCGGTCGACCTAGCATCGGCGGCCATGAGCTTTCCCGCCCGGCGGCTGCGGCGGTTGCGGCGCACGCCCGCCCTCCGTCGGCTGGTGGCGGAGACCCGCCTGTCGGTCGACGACCTGGTCGCCCCCCTCTTCGTGCGCGACGGTATCTCCGAGCCCACCCCGATCGCCTCCATGCCGGGCGTCGTCCAGCACACCCGGGAGTCGTTGCGCAAGGAGGTCCGGGTCCTCGCCGACCTCGGCATCCCCGGCGTGATCCTCTTCGGCGTCCCGGCCGCGTCCGCCAAGGACCCGGAGGGCTCCCAGGCGTGGGCGGCCGACGGCATCGCCCAGCTCGCCCTGCACGACGTCCGCCAGGAGGTGGGTGACGACCTCGTCGTCATGGCCGACCTGTGTCTCGACGAGTACACCGACCACGGTCACTGCGGCCTGCTCACGCCCACCGGCGAGGTCGACAACGACGCCACCCTCGACCGCTACGCCCGGGTGGCGGTGGCCCAGGCCGACGCCGGCGCCGACGTGGTGGCCCCCTCGGGGATGATGGACGGCCAGGTCGCCGCCATCCGCCGAGCGCTCGACGACGCCGGGCACCACCAGACCGCCATCCTCGCCTACGCGGCCAAGTACGCCTCCGCCTACTACGGGCCCTTCCGCGACGCGGTCGACGTCCGCATCGCCGGTGGTGGCGACCGCACCGCCTACCAGCAGGACTTCCGCAACGCCCGCGAGGCCCTGGCCGAGGTCGCCCTCGACATCGAGGAGGGGGCCGACATGGTGATGGTGAAGCCGGCCGTGGCCTACCTCGACGTGATCGCCGCCGTCCGCGCCCGGTTCGACGTCCCCGTCGCCGCCTACCACGTGTCGGGCGAGTACTCCATGGTCAAGGCCGCGGCCGAGCGAGGGTGGGTCGACGGCACCGCCATCGCCATCGAGCAGCTCACGGCCGTCAAGCGGGCCGGCGCCGACCTCATCCTCACCTACTTCGCGTCCGAGCTGGCCCAGGCCCTTTGACGACCAACAAAGAGCTCTCCAACCAGTCCTTGTTCAGGCGGGCCTGCGACGTCATCCCCGGTGGCGTCGACTCACCCGTCCGGGCCTTCGGCAAGGTCGGCGGCACCCCCTACTTCGTAGCCCGGGCCGAGGGCGCCTACGTCTGGGACGTCGAGGGCCGCAAGTACACCGACTACGTCCAGTCGTGGGGCGCGTCGATCCTCGGCCACGCCCACCCCAAGGTGGTGGAGGCCATCCAGAAGGCGGCCAGCCAAGGCACGTCCTACGGCGCCCCCACCGAGCGGGAGGTCCTCCTGGCCGAGGCCATCCGCCACCGGGTGCCCTCGTGCCAGCGCATCCGCCTCGTGTCCAGCGGCACCGAAGCGTGCATGTCGGCCGTCAGGGTGGCCCGGGGCTTCACCGGCCGCGACCGCATCGTGGTCTTCGACGGCTGTTACCACGGCCACGCCGACCACCTCCTGGCCGCCGGCGGCAGCGGTCTGGCCACGCTCGGCCTGCCCGGGTCGGCCGGCGTCCCCAAAGCGGCCGTCGCCGACACCCTCGTCGTCCCCTACAACGTGGTCCCCGAGATCGGCGACGACGTGGCCGCGGTGATGGTCGAGCCGGTGGCGGCCAACATGGGCCTCGTCCCCCCGGCCGAGGGCTTCCTCGACGGCCTCCGCCAGGCGTGCGACAAGGCGGGCGCCCTCCTCATCTTCGACGAGGTCATCACCGGCTTCCGCCTCGGCCCCGGCGGCGCTCAGGGCCGGTTCGGCGTCACCCCCGACCTCTCCACCTTCGGCAAGATCATCGGCGGGGGACTACCCCTCGCCGCCTTCGGGGGCCGGGCCGACGTGATGTCGGTGCTCGCCCCCGGCGGACCCGTCTACCAGGCCGGCACGCTCTCCGGGAACCCCCTGGCCACCGCCGCCGGCCTGGCCGTCCTCGACCTGCTCGACGACGCCGCCTACGTCCAGCTGGCGGGACGGGCGGCCGAGCTGGCGGCCAACCTCACCACCGTGATCACCGAGGCCGGCCTGCCGGTGCAGGTCCCGACGGTCGGCCCCCTCATGGGCCTCTTCTTCGCCGACGAGGCCCCCCACGACTACGCCTCGGCCAAGCAGGCCGACGGCGCCCGCTACGCCCGCTTCTTCCACCACCTGCTCGACCGGGGCGTCGCCCTGGCCCCGAGCCCGTTCGAGGCCCTCTTCCCCAGCCTGGCCCACACCAAGGAGGAGCTGGAGCGCACCGTCGACCTGGCCGCGGCCGCCGCCCGAGCCACCGCCACCGCCACCGCCCGCTAGCTGTCCGAGTCCGCCGCCCGCCACCGCCCGCTAGCTGTCCGAGTCCGCCGCCCGCTCGCCGGCCGAGCTGTCCGGGTCCGCCGGCCGCTCCCCGGCCGAGCTGTCCGGGTCGGCCAGTCGCTCCCCGGCCGAGCCCTCCTTCTCCTCCTCCGGTTCCCGCTCCTTGCGGCGCACCAGGAACGTGGCCACCGACAGGAGCAGCACGATGCCGCCGAGCACGCCGATGCCGGTCATCGCGTGGCGGAACCCGTCGCCCTCCTGGCCCACGAAGTCGGCCGCCTCCAGGCTGAGGACGATGATCTCCTTGATGGAGGCGATGATGCCGGCCACGAGGAACGGCTCCGCCACCAGCCGGTGCTCGACCATCGTGGCCCGCACCGCGGCCAGCAGCTCCAGCAGGATGAACACGAGGAGCAGCCCGTCGAGGGAGTGGGTGACGGCGGTGGCGACACCCTCGTCGAGCTCGTGGACGAGGTTGTAGCCGATCTCGCCCAGCACGGCGACGGCCCCGGCCAGCAGCAGGAGCGCCGACAGCGTGTAGAGCACGTTCTCGGCGAAGGTGAGGGCCCGGTCGATCGGGCCCACCATCTCCTCTTCCTTCGATTCGTTGTGCTCGCTGCTCACGCCCACCCCAGTTCGTCGAGACGGTCGTCGTCGATGCCGAAGTGATGCGCCACCTCGTGGATCACGGTCGTCCGCACCGTGTCGACCACCTCGTCCTCCGAGTCGCACATCTCGCAGATGGGGCGCCGGTAGATCGTGATGCGGTCGGGGAGCACCATCCCCCCGTACGTGTCCCGCTCGGTGAGGGGCACGCCCTCGTACAGCCCCAGCAGGTCCTCACCCCGCGCCCGCTCCTCCACCAGCACCCACACATTGTCCATGTGCCGGCCCAGCGCGTCGGGGATGCTGTCGAGGGCATCGGCCACCAGCTCCTCGAACCGGGCCCGGGGGACGTCGATCGCGCCCTAGCGGGACGGTGCCAGCCGGGCGATGGCGGCGACGGCCCGGTAGGCGGCCTCGGCCGGACCCCGCTCGTCCTCCCGCAGGAGGTTGGCCATGATGCGCAGCACCCATTCCATGAGCGTGCGCGACCGCATCCCGGTGCCGACCAGCATCCGCATGAGGTGCGGGTGGCCGATGATCTTCACGAAGGCCCGGGCCACCCGGTAGTAGAGGTCGTACTCGGCCCGCAGCCGGTCCTCGTAGGTGCGCAGGGCGGCCGCCTGGCCGGTGTCGAGGGCCTGATGGACAGCCTCGGCCGCGTACCGGCCCGTCTCGTAGGCGTAGGCGATGCCCTCGCCGTTGAACGGGTTGATGGCGCCGGCGGCGTCGCCCGTGGTGAGCCACGTCGGCCCGAACGACGGCCCCACCGACAGGCCCATCGGCAGCTTGCCGCCGGTGGGCGGGCCCAGCGAGGTCTCGGGCGAGATGCCCCACGAGGCGGGGGCGTAGTCGACGAAGGCGTCCATCAGCTTGGACGTGTTGACTTCCTTCCACTGCTTGAACGTGGAGAGCAGGCCCACGCCCACGTTCACCCGGCCGTCGCCGAGGGGGAAGATCCACCCGTAGCCGGGCAGCACGTTGCCCCTCGCGTCACGCACGTCGAGATGCGACTCGATCCACGGCTCGTGCGAGCGGGGCGACGTGAAGTAGCCCCGGATGGCCATGCCCAGGGGGTAGGCCCGGTCGCGGGAGCAGCCCAGGGCCCGTCCGAACCGGGAGTTGGCCCCGTCGGCGACCACCGTGTACGTGGCCTTGATCGTGGTGGTGTCGCCCGTGTCCTTGTTCTTGACGACCGCGCCCCGGGGGATGCCACCGTCGAGGTTGGGCTCGATGGCCTCCATCCCCTGGAGGACGGTGGCCCCCGCCTTCTCCGCCCGCTCGGCCACCATCTGGTCGAGGTCGTGGCGGGTGATGACGTAGCCGTGCTGGGGGAAGCCGGGCCGCTCGGGCCACTGCAGCTCGATGGTCCGGCCGAAGGCGATCGACCGCAGGCCCTCGAAGCGGTGGGCCCCGACGGCCAGACCGTCGGCTAAGCCCATGTCGTCGAGCTGCTTGACCGCCCGGGGGGTGAGCCCGTCGCCGCAGGTCTTGACCCGGGGGAAGTGCTTCTTCTCCACCACCACCACGTCGTGGCCCATCTCCGCCAACCAGTAGGCGCAGGCGGCACCCGAGGGCCCGCCGCCGACCACCAGGACGTCGTGGTCGGTCATCGGACCGACCTTAGAGCCCTTCGCGTTCGTACAGCACGACGGCCGTGATCTCCTCCGCCGTGAGCTGGCCGGCGAACGACGGCATGCCTCCGGTGGCGGCGACGTGCTGGCCACCCTCCCGGCCGGCGTCGCCGTAGGGCTGGCCCTTGACCTTGGACGAGCCCTCGCTCACGAACTTCTCGTGGTCGGCCGCGGTGGGGAACGTCTTGACCACCTCGCCGCCGGCCAGCGCCGGCCCGACGCCGCCCTGGCCCTGGGCCCCGTGGCAGTTCACGCACCCCGCCTGCTGGAAGATCTCCTGGCCGCTGGCGGGACCGGCGGCGGTGCTCGACTCGCCGAAGGCGCCCATATAGACGATGGCCCACAGCGGCAACAGCAGGATCACCGGCATCATCCACACCGGGATCCCGCTCCGGGGGCCGACGGGCGCCACGTAGGTGGGCAGCGCTTCGACGGGACGAGCCGTAGGAGCCGGCGCGGCGGCGGCCGCCGGTGCCGCCGCGGGAGCCGAAGTCGCAGGAGTGGAGTCGCTGCCACCATCACCACCGTCGGCGGCCGGCGCCGGTGCGTCCCCACTCCCACCCAGCCCCAGCGCCGCCCGCCGGGCGCGTGAGCGTTCGAGTAGGTAGTCGGGGACCTCAGCCATAACGCCCAGAATGTAAACCGAGACAACCCGCCAGAGCGAAGTGAGCGTGTCACCTCGGGCACGGCCGTCTTCGCCGCCGGCGCCAGCGGCGCCGGGCTGACCCAGACGGTGGTGCTGCCCGTCGTGGAGGACACCACCCCCGAGCCCGACGAGACAGTCCTCCTCCAGCTCTACGACGTCTACGGGGCCAGCGTGGCCGACGCCTTCGGCCAGGCCACCATCGCCAACGACGACGCCCGCCCCCACCCTGTCGATCGCCGATGCCGGCGTGGCCGAGGGCAACACCATCGCCGACAACCGCCAGGTCAGCCTCACCGTCACCCTCTCGGCCGCCGCCGCCGCCTCCGTCACCGTGCAGTACGCCACCATGCGCGCCTACTACGACTCCACCGCCACCTCCGGGGTGGACTACCTGGCCAAGACCGGCACCCTCACCTTTGCCCCCGGCACCACGACCCAGCAGATCACCGTCGACGTGGTCGAGGACACCGTAATCGAGTGCGGCGAGTGGTTCTACGTGCAGATCTTCAGCGTGACGGGGCAAGCCGTCTGCCGGACGCGATGTGTCTGTCTCGGGGAGGCCGTGGTAGAACCGCTACCAGCCTCCAGATCGATTTTGAGGCTGTTGTCCGGGTACAATGTGATCGCGTTCACGAGGGGAGGTTGCGGTGGTCGCGCTAGTTGTTTCCACGCTTGCCCTAATCGCCGGGATCTTCCTCGTCTTCGCCGTGGGCCGCCGCCGCCCGCCGGGAACGCCCGTCACCTGGGGCGAAGCCTTCCTCGGGGGCACCTTCATCTTCGCCCTGTTCGTGCTCGCCTACGGCATCGTCCCCCACCAGTGGCTGACCTTCGCCGACAACCAGCTCCTGTGGCGGGCCGACAAGCTGATGCTCGGCGTCTCCGGCGACGGGGTCAAGCTGGGCGACGGCAGCGAAGGAGCTGGGCGGCACCGGCCGTATCATCGTGAATGCCCAAGCGGTCCGCGACATCATCGCGGCCCTGATCTACATCGTCTTCCTCGTGATCCAGGTGATGCTCTGGTCGGCCTGGCAGAAGCGGGGTCGCAAGGCCCCCGAGGTCGAGCTCAGCTCCCGGTTCGGCCGCCCGGTCATGAAGAAGGCATGAAAGTGGTGGTGATGCACTGATGGGAAAGAACGACGCCAACCCCCCCATGCCGACGTTCAGCGGCGACTACGTGCTGCAGGAGATCCCCAGCGACGAGCTGGCCAAGTCGGTCAAGCCGAAGCAGTTCCTCCACATCGACCAGTCCGAATGCATCATGTGCGAGGGCTGCGTCGACATCTGCCCGTGGAAGTGCATCCACATGCTGTCCACCGACAGCATCTCCGAGGCCCTCAACACCACCGGCCCCGGTGAGGATCCCGACGACCACGTGGTCTTCATCGTCGACGAGGACGTCTGCACCCGCTGCGGCCTGTGCGTCGACCGCTGCCCCACCGGCGTGATCATCATGGGCAAGGCCGGCGTGGGCGCCCGAGAAGGCGACGCCCACCAGCGCGACGGCAAGCACGGCTACGCCTACGGGATGCGGTTCTAGGCTCCAACGGTGGCACGACGACTTTCGAGCAACGGAAACGGCAACGGCGACGGCAACGGGCACCGTCCGTCGCTGCCCGAAAAGCTGGCCGAGGTAGGCGAGAAGATGCGGGGCTCCCAGGCGTGGGCCTCGATCTTCCGACCCGGCTCCATCTTCCGCAAGGGCTACACCGACAGCCCTCGTAACCGGTCCTACGTCGTCATGAACAGCCTCATCTACCACCTGCACCCGGTGAAGGTGAAGCGCCACGCGGTGAAGGTCAGCTACACGCTGTGCCTGGGCGGGCTGTCGTTCTTCCTGTTCCTGATCCTCACCGTCACGGGCATCTTCCTGATGTTCTTCTACCGACCCACCGAGGTGCAGGCGTGGGCCGACATCCGCACCCTCGAGACCTCGGTGACGTTCGGCCTGTTGGTGCGCAACATGCACCGGTGGGGTGCCCACCTCATGGTGATCACCGTGTTCCTGCACATGGCCCGGGTCTTCTACCACGGGGCCTACAAGCCGCCGCGGGAGTTCAACTGGGTCATCGGGGTGATCCTGCTGACCCTCACCCTGCTGCTGTCGTTCACCGGCTACCTGCTGCCCTGGGACCAGTTGGCCCTGTGGGCGGTCACGGTGGGCACGAACATGATCGGCTACACGCCCGTCTTCGGGTCGCAGGTGAGATTCGTGCTCCTGGGGGGAGTTGAGATCAGCACCGAAACCCTGCTCCGATGGTACGTACTCCACGTGCTGATGTTCCCGTTCATCATCGTCATCTTCATGGCCATCCACTTCTGGCGTGTCCGCAAGGACGGCGGCATCTCGGGGCCGTTGTAGGCCTCCGGAGGCAAAGAGCACACTATGAGCGACGTCCCCGATCACCTACTGCGCCGGTCCGCCGAGCGCCGGGCCGCCCTGGGCGGCGACCCCGCGCCCACCGGCGGCGGTGACTCCGGTGGCGAGGCGGCTGCCGGCGGTGCCGACGACGGCGAGAAGATCCCCGCCCACCTCCTGCAGCGGTCGACGGCACCCGCCGGCACCGCCACCGCCACCGCCGCCCCCGCGGCCGCGGCCACCGCCGTCGCCACCGCCCCCGCCCCGGTGGCCAAGGGCCCCGAGGGTCACACCCAGCGCCTCCTCACCGTCGTCAAGGCGGGGTCGATCCAGGACGTCAAGGCCACCCCCACCGACAAGGTCCACGTGTGGCCCCACCTGCTGGTGGGCGAGTTCGTCGCCTCCCTGGCCATGACCGCGTTCCTGTTGGTCTTCTCGGCCGTGGTCAACGCCCCGTTCCTGGCCGGCGCCAACTTCAACTTCACCCCCAACCCCTCCAAGGCCCCGTGGTACTTCCTGGGCCTGCAGGAGCTGCTGACCATGTTCCACCCCATGGTCGCGGGGGTGACCATCCCGGGCATGGGCATCTTCGGCCTCATGCTGGTGCCGTACACCGACAAGAACCCCAGCAACCACCCCGAGGACCGCAAGCTCGCCATCTCGATCATGACCCTGTTCCTCATGTTCTGGGCGGTGCTGGTGATCATCGGCTGCTTCTTCCGGGGTCCCGGGTTCAACTTCACGTTCCCGTGGCGTGACGGCGTCTTCTTCGACCTGTAGGAGCTCACGTTGGAAAACGCCACCATCCTCCTCGTCGTCCTGGCCGCCCTCGCCGTCATGATGGCGGCCTTCCTCTACGCCACCGCCCGCCGGCGGGACACCGCCCGCGCCCTGAAGGACACCACTCCCGACGTGGCGGCCGAGGGCGATGCCGATCGGCTGCCGGTTCCCGTCGGCGCCGCACCCAAGACGGGTCGGGAGCTGGAGCGCCTCGTCGCCCTCGAGCGGTCGGGCAAGGGGGCGCCCGACGTCTCCCTGCCCCCTCCGCCGCCGGCCCTGCCGCCCGACGAGGAGAGCCTCGGCGTCACCCGCCGCCAGGTCCTCAACCGGGGCATCGTCACCACCATGATCCTGGCCCTCTCCGGCTTCGGCGCGGGGATGGTCGCCATGCTCTGGCCGTCGCTCACGGGCGGGTTCGGCGCCAAGATCCGGGCCGGCAAGGTCGACGAGATCACCGACGCCATCAGCACCAAGAAGGAGCCCTTCTACGTGGGTGCCGGGCGCTTCTACCTCCAGCCCTACCCCAAGGAGGCGGTGGGCGCGGCCAAGGGCGTCGCCTCCTACGCCGCCGTCGTCGAGGGCTACGACCAGGGCTTCGTCGCCCTCTACCAGAAGTGCCCCCACCTGGGCTGCCGGGTGCCGTGGTGCAAGACGTCGCAGTGGTTCGAGTGCCCGTGCCACGGGTCGCAGTACAACCGGGTGGGCGAGAAGAAGGGCGGCCCCGCCCCCCGGGGCATGGACCGCTTCGTGGTCACCGTCGAGGGCGGCGCGCGTCGTCGTCGACACCAAGATGGTCATCCCCGGGCCGCCCATCGGCACCAACACCACCGGCCAGGAGTCCGAAGGCCCGCACTGCATCGGGGCGGTCGGCGGGCATTGATCTTCGCCGCCACACAACAGAGCATCGGGCTGGGCGTCGTCCTCGCCCTCACCGCGGGCTGGGTCGTCTACCTCGTCAGCTCGTCGAAGCGCACCTACGACCCGGGCGGCGAGCTGGTCCACGCCCCCAACCGCAAGACCTACTTCGACGACGAGGGACTGGAGGGCCCCCGGCTCACCAAGTACCTGTGGTGGTCGTTCGCCATGCTCACCATCTCCGCCATCGGCCTGCCCGTGTACTGGCTGCGGGAGCCCTTCCGGCAGGAGGGCGCCGGCTTCGACCGGGGCACCGAGTACTTCGACAACAAGGCCGTCCAGCGGGGTGAGGAGCTGTTCCAGGTGTCGCCGGGCAACCCCCCGACCCCCCGCGAGCCGCACTTCGGCTGCGAGGCGTGCCACGGCGTGGAGGGCGTGGGCGGCGTCGCCGCCTTCACCCTCACCGACCCGGTCGAACCCCGACGCCCTGCCCAAGCCGGTGCAGTGGGTGGCACCCGCCCTCGACACCGTCGCCCTTCGCTTCCGGCCCGAGGAGATCACCAACATCCTCGTCTACGGCCGGCCGGGCACGCCCATGCCCGCCTGGGGCGTCAAGGGTGGCGGACCCATGAACGACCAGCAGATCCAGGACCTGGTCGCCTACCTCACCCACATCGCGCTCGACGCCAAGAAGGTGCAGCAGGACAACCTGGCCGCCTTCGGCACCGACGGCCAGAAGATCTTCGAGGGCTTCTGCGCCCGCTGCCACACCGGAGGCTTCTCCTACGGTGAGCCGGGGCCGGCGGGCGGCGGCGCCTTCGGCCCGTCCATCTCCGGGGGGGCCACCCTCCGCCAGTTCCCGGCCATCGACAAGCACGTCGACTGGGTGGCCAAGACGGGCGTCTACGGCCAGCTCTACGGCGTCCGGGGCGTCAGCGAGGGAGTCATGCCCTTCTTCGAGAACATGCTCACGCCGGAGCAGATCCAGGCCGTCGTCGACTACGAACGGACGCTCTGATGGATTCCTTGCTCGTCGCCGCGCTGACGTGGGAACCGCAGGTCAAGGGGGGGCTCTACGTCCTCCTGGCGGTGCTGATCCTGCCCGGGTCGGTCTACATGCTCCTGGCCACCAACACCGGGGCCCGCCTGGGCTTCCAGCTGGCGGCCGCCGGCCTGTCCGGGTTCATGGTGATCATCGGCATCGACGTGGTGGATGTACGGGATCGGACCCAAGGGCCCCGCCCCCACCTGGCAGGGCCGCACCGTCGTCATCGGCGACCCGACCGCAGTCCCGGGCCGAGATCCTCCAGGACGTTCCCCGACGAGTGGGAGAAGCTCGAGATCGCCGATCCCGAGGTGGCCGACGCCCAGCCCGTCGTCGACGGCGAGCTCACCAACCACGGTGAGGCGGGCGGCCCGTTCAAGACCGCCAGCCGAGTACATCGTGGTGGGGGCGGCGACGACGGGCGGCGAGACCTACGCCCCCCTCGGCCTGCCCGCCATCCGTCCCATCAACATCCTCCACAAGCCCCACTACCTGGTGGTGCAGGTGCAGCCGGTGATCAAGCAGGAGGACGATCCCGGGGGCGGCGCCGCCCCGCCCGGCGGCCGACCCGAACGCGCCCGGTGTACACCGTCCTGCTGCTCCGCGACCTCGGCCACCTGCGCCTGAACCCGGCCGTGGCCACCATCTCGTCGGCCATGATCTTCGGCCTGCTCGTCTACCAGCTCCACACCCGGGACAAGGAGGCCATGGCCAAGCGCGGCTAGGGTACGCCTGTCTCTGTCGGCTCCATTACGGGACGTACCCCATGGCCCAGTACCTGCCGCTTTTGGTCATGCTGATCCTGGCCGCGCTCTTCGCCGGCCTCTCCTTCTTCGCCTCCCGGCTGATGGCGCCGCAGCGCCCCACCACGGCCAAGGCCGCCCCCTACGAGTGCGGCATCGTCCCCGACCGGGAGCCGGCCGAGCGCTTCCCGGTGCGGTTCTACCTGGTGGCGATGATCTTCATCATCTTCGACATCGAGATCATCTTCCTGTTCCCGTGGGCCGTGATCTACCGCGACCTGGGCGCCTTCGGACTGTGGGAGATGCTGATCTTCGCCCTGGCCGTGTTCGTGTCGTTCATCTACCTGATCGGCCACGGCGCCCTCAACTGGGGTCCGGTGGCCAAGCGGGTGCAGGTCGCCGAGCGCACCGCCTCCTCCACCGTCCGCCGGGTCGGCGTCGAGAACCGGCGCCCGCCCGAAGCGGCGTGATAGGACCGGGCTGATGGGTATCGAGCAGCTCAACCACAACTTCCTCACCGGGAAGCTGGAAGATGTCGTGCGGTGGGCGCGGCGCAACAGCGTGTGGCCGGCCACCTTCGGCCTGGCTTGCTGCGCCATCGAGATGATGGCCGCCGGCACCGCCCACTTCGACCTGGCCCGCTTCGGCATGGAGGTCTTCCGCGCCTCGCCCCGCCAGGCCGACCTCATGATCGTGGCCGGCCGGGTGTCGCAGAAGATGGCCCCCGTCCTGCGCCAGGTCTACGACCAGATGGCCGAGCCCAAGTGGGTCATCTCCATGGGCGTGTGCGCCTCCTCGGGCGGGATGTTCAACAACTACGCCATCGTCCAGGGCGTCGACCAGATCGTGCCCGTCGACGTGTACACCCCCGGGTGCCCTCCCGGCCCCGAGACGCTGATGCACGGCATCCTCACCCTCCACGAGCTCATCCGCACCGGCGAGATCACCCGCCGCCGCATCGAGACCGGCGCCGGCGCCGGGCTCACCGTCGACCGGCCGGTCGCGGTGGGCACCCCCCGTTAGATGGCGGACACAGAGGTCGAGGCCGAGGCCGAACCTGAGCCGGAACCGCCGCCCCGTCTCCACGGCGTCCTGCTCTCCGAGTCGCGGGGCCAGACCGTGGTCCACCCCGACCGTTCCGAGTACCTCGGCCTGGTCCGGGCCCTCAAGGACGAAGGCTTCGTGATGTGCGTCGACCTCACCGGCGCCGACTACCTGGTCAAGCTCAACCGGCCCCTCCCCGACGGGGTGGTGCCCGAGCGCTTCGAGGTGGTCGTCAACCTCCTCTCCCTGGCCGAGCGGCGGCGGGTCCGGGTGCGGGTGCAGGTGCCGGAGTCCGACCCCCGGCTGCCGTCGATCTACGAGCTCCACCCCGGCTCGGAGGCCATGGAGCGGGAGACGTACGACATGTTCGGCATCGTCTTCGACGGCCACCCCGACCTGTCCCGCATCCTCATGCCTGACGACTGGGAGGGTCATCCCTTGCGCAAGGACTACGGCATCGGCCGCATCCCGGTGCAGTTCAAGCATCCGAGCGGCGCCATATGACCCAGACGCTCGACGCCGGCGCCGACACCGGCTTCCCCGTGCTCAAGGGCGGCATCGAGTCGCTGCGCGACCCGGGCGCCGTGCTCCGCATCCCCCACCTGCCCGAGTCGGTCGACGAGGTGCCCGTCCACAATCCCGATGGCGACGACACCATGATCATCAACATGGGGCCGCAGCACCCCAGCACCCACGGCGTGCTGCGGGTGATGTTGGAGCTCCGGGGCGAGACGGTGCTGCGCTGCAAGCCGGTGATCGGCTACCTCCACACCGGCATGGAGAAGACGGGCGAGGACCTCACCTTCCTCCAGGGCCCCACCAACACCACCCGCATGGACTACGTGTCGCCGATGTTCAACGAGCTCGTCTTCTCGTTGGCCACCGAGAAGCTCCTCGGCCTGGAGATCCCGGAGCGGGCCACGTGGATCCGGATGCTGATGACCGAGCTCAACCGCATGTCGTCGCAGGTCCTGTGGCTGGCCACCAACGGGATGGACCTGGGCGCGGTCTCGATGATGATCTACGGCTTCCGGGAGCGGGAGAGCATCCTCGCCTTCTTCGAGAAGACCACCGGCCTGCGGATGAACCACAACTACATCCGCCCCGGGGGCGTGGCCGCCGACCTGCCCGACGGCTGGCGCGACGACGTCATGAAGATCCTCGACGTCTTCCCCACCCGCCTCGACGAGTACGAGACCCTCCTCACCGGCCAGCCCATCTGGCAGGAGCGCACCCAGGGCGTCGGCATCATCACGGCCGACGAGTGCATGGCCCTGGGCATCACCGGGCCCATCCTGCGCTCCACCGGCGTCGACTGGGACCTGCGCCGCGACGACCCCTACCTGTTCTACGACCAGGTCGACTTCAACGTGGTCGTGGGCACCTACGGCGACACCTTCGACCGCTACGCCATCCGCCTCAACGAGATCCGGGAGTCGATGGGCATCATCCACCAGATCCTCGAGCGGATGCCTGCGGGCGACTACCGGGCCCAGGACAAGAAGATCACCCCGCCCCCCCGGGGCCGCATCGACGAGTCGATGGAAGCCCTCATCCACCACTTCAAGATCTTCACCGAGGGCTTCAAGGTGCCCGAGGGCGAGGTCTACGTGGCCATCGAGTCCCCCCGGGGCGAGCTCGGCTGCTACATGGTCTCCGACGGCTCGGCCAAGCCCTACCGCATGCACATCCGGGGGCCCTCGTTCGTCAACCTCCAGGCCCTCGCCCCCATGATCCAGGGCGGCCTCATCGCCGACGCGGTGGCCATCATCTCCACCGTCGACCCGGTCATGGGCGAGGTCGACCGATGACCCCCCTCCCGCCGATGGCAACCGGTGACAGTTACCCGTCGTAGTGCGGTTGGGCGTCACCAGTTCGGGGTGCGCATGGCCCGGCTGACGCCCGACAACGTGCGGCGGTGCAAGGACCTCATCGCCCTCTACCCCGAGAGCCGGTCGGCGCTCATCCCCATGCTCCACGTGGCCCAGGAGCAGGACGGGTGGCTCACGCCCGAGGCCATGGAGCACGTGGGCGAGATGCTCGGCATCACCCCGGCCGAGGTCTACGGCACGGCCAGCTTCTACGACATGCTCTTCACCGAGCCGGTGGGCCGCCACCTGGTGTCGGTCTGCACCAACCTGGCCTGCCTCCTCAACGGCGGGGTCGAGCTGCTCGAGCACGCCGAGGTCAGCCTGGGCATAGCCGCCGGGGGCACCACCGACGACGGCGAGTTCACCCTGGAGGAGGTGGAGTGCATCGCCTTCTGCGGCGCCGCCCCCTGCCTGGCCGTGAACTGGCGATTCTTCGGATCCGTCACCACCGACGCCTTCGACCACCTGGTCGACGACCTCCGGGGCGGGCGGTTGGTCGACGAGGTCCCGCCCCACGGCACCCTCTGCCGGGTGCGGCGCAACGTCGGCCTCACCGCCGGCGGGCCGGCCCCGACCGCCTCCGCCGCCGCTGCCCCCGCCCCCGCCACCGGCACCGCCGAGAAGAGAGACGGCGCCTGATGCTCACCGACGCGGCCCCGATCGTCACCGCCCGCCTCGGCGTCCCCAACTCCTGGACCCTCAAGGCCTACCTCGACACGGGTGGCTACCAGGGCCTGCGCAAGGCCCTCTCCATGACCCCGGAGGAAGTCAGCGCCGAGGTCATGACGGCCAACCTCCTCGGACGAGGGGGCGCCGGCTTCGAGGTCGGGCGCAAGTGGTCGATGCTGGCCAAGCCCCGTCCCGCCTACCTGGTGATCAACGGCGACGAGAGCGAGCCCTGCACCTACAAGGACCACATGCTCCTCGAGGCCGATCCCCACCAGATCATCGAGGGCACCCTGATCTGCGCCTACGCCACCGGGGCGGCCCAGGCCTTCATCTTCGTGCGGGGCGAGTTCGCCCTCGGCATCGAACGCATCACCGCCGCCCTCAACGAGGCCTACGCCTACGGGGCCGTCGGCCACGACATCTTCGGCTCCGGCTTCTCGGTCGACGTGGTCATCCACCCCGGCGCCGGCGCCTACATCTGCGGCGAGGAGACGGCCCTCCTGGAGAGCCTGGAGGGCAAGCGGGGCTACCCCCGGGACAAGCCCCCCTACTTCCCGGCGGTTATGGGCCTCTACAAGCAGCCGACCATCGTCAACAACGTGGAGAGCGTGTCCAACCTCCCGTGGATCGTCCTCAACAGCGGCGAGGCGTTCAAGAGCCTGGGCCAGGGCCGTTCCACCGGCACCCGCATCTTCTCTCTCTCGGGCCACGTCCGGCAGCCGGCCAACTTCGAGATCGAGATGAGCAAGACCACGTTCCGCGACCTCATCTACGACCCGAAGCTGGGCGGGGGCATCCGCAACGACAACCAGCTCAAGGCGTTCATCCCGGGCGGGGCGTCGGCGCCGTGGTTCGGGCCCGACCAGCTCGACATGGGCCTCGACCAGGAGGCGGTGGGCAAGGCCGGCTCGATGCTCGGCTCCGGGTCGGTCATCGTCATGGACCACACCACCTGCATGGTGCGGGCGTCGTGGCGGATCACCCGCTTCTTCCACCGCGAATCGTGCGGCCAGTGCACCCCCTGCCGGGAGGGCGGCGGGTGGCTCGACAAGATCCTGCACCGCATCGAGACCGGCGCCGGACGGGAGGCCGACCTCGACCTGCTGCTCGACATCTGCGACAACATCGCTCCCGGCTTGTCATGGCCGCCGCAAAAGACAACGATCTGCGTCCTCGGCCCGTCGATCCCGTCGTCCATCACCTCGGCCATCAAGATGTTCAGGGACGAGTTCCTCGTCCACATCAAGGAAGGTGGCTGTCCTTTTGGCTGACGGGGCCCCGACGCAGGTCGAGACGGTCACCATCACGGTCGACGGCAAGTCGATCGAGGCCCGCAAGGGCGAGATGGTCATCGCCGCGGCCGAACGCGGTGGCGTCTACATCCCCCGGTTCTGCTGGCACCCCCGGCTGCGGCCGGTGGGGATGTGCCGCATGTGCCTGGTCGAGGTCAAGGGTCCCCGCGGCTTCGCCCTGTCCCCCGCCTGCTACGTGCCGGTGGCCGACGGCCAGGAGGTCGTCACCGACTCGCCCAAGGTCAAGAAGGCCCAGGACGGGGTCCTCGAGTTCCTCCTGATCAACCACCCCCTCGACTGCCCGGTGTGCGACCGGGGCGGCGAGTGCCCCCTCCAGGACCAGACCTTCGCCTTCGGCCCCGGTGAGAGCCGGATGATCGAGGAGAAGCGGCACTGGGAGAAGCCCATCCCGATCAACCCCCTGGTGGCCCTCGACCGGGAGCGGTGCATCCAGTGCGCCCGCTGCACCCGCTTCGCCGACGAGGTGGCGGGCGACGCCGGCATCGACTTCGTGGGGCGGGCCGACACGACCGAGGTCAACACCTTCCTCACCGAGCCCTTCCGGTCGAACTTCGCCGGCAACATCGTCCAGATCTGCCCGGTGGGCGCCCTCACCGCCGCCCCCTACCGGTTCAAGGCCCGCCCGTGGGACATCGAGGTGGTGGAGTCCACCTGCACCTTCTGCTCGGTGGGCTGCCGCATCGCGGTGCAGTCGTCGCAGAACGTCCTCACCCGCCACCTGGGCATCGACAGCGACCCCGTCAACCACGGGTGGCTGTGCGACAAGGGCCGCTTCGGCTACGAGGGCATCGAGTCCGACGCCCGCCTGGCCACCCCCCTCGTGCGGGGCGCCGACGGCAGCCTCACCGAGGCGTCGTGGACGCTGGCCCTGCAGGCGGCGGCCGACGGGCTGCGCAGGATCGTCGACACGTCCGGCCCGGGGGCGGTGGCCGTCCTGGGCGGCGCCCGCCTGGCCAACGAGGACGCCTACGCCTGGTGCAAGCTGGCCAAGGCGGTCGTCGGCACCGACAACGTCGACTGCCAGTTGGGCGACGGCCTGCCTGCGGAAGTGGTGCTGGGCCTGCCCCAGGCCACCATCGACGACGCCTGCGCCGCCTCCGCCATCCTCCTCGTCGGGCCCGACCTCAAGGAGGAGCTGCCCGTCCTCTACCTGCGGCTCCGGGAGGCCATCGTCGACAAGGGGGTGCCCCTGGTCGAGCTGGTCCCGGCCGGCACCGGCCTCACCCGCCACGCCGCAGTCAGCCTCAAGCACCGCCCGGGGGAGGCGGCCACCGTCGCCCGGGCCCTGGCCGGGGTCATGGCCGGGGCCCGCATCTCGTCCGAAGGGGCGGGGGGCGTGCCCGGGGCCGACATCGTCAAGGCGGCCGACCTCTTGCAGCCAAAAGAGGAGGGTGGGTCGGGCGTGGTCGTCGTCCTCGGTCGCCCGTCGCTGGCCGAGCCCGCCTCCTCGACGGTCGACGCCGCCGGCGTGCTGGCCCAGGCCCTGCCCGGGGTCCGCTTCCTCCCCGTCTTGCGGCGGGCCAACGTGCACGGCGCCCTCGACATGGGCCTCGCCCCCGGGCTCCTCCCCGGGCGGGTGTCGCTCGACGACGGCCGGGCGTGGTTCGCCGACGCGTCGGCGTGGGGATCGGCGCCCGGGGCCCGGGGCCTCGACGCCACCGCCATCCTCCAGGCCGCCGTCGACCACAACATCCACGCCCTCGTCCTGGTGGGTGCCGACCCGCTGTCCGACTTCCCCGACCGGGGGCTGGCCCGGCGGGCACTCGACGCGGTCGCCTTCACCGTGGCCGTCGACACCTTCGTCAACCCTTCCGTCCGGGGCGCCGACGTGGTCCTGCCCGCGGCCGCCTTCGCCGAGCGGCCCGGCACCACCACCAACATCGAGGGCCGGGTCACCCGCCTGGGCCAGAAGGTCACCGCCCCGGGCACGTCCCGGGCCGACTGGATGATCGCCGTCGAGCTGGCCCAACGCCTCGGCTCCGACCTCGGGTTCGACTCGATCGACGCCATCGCGGCCGAGATCGAGCGCCTGGCCCCGTCCCACGCCGGGCTCACCCCCGCCGTCCTCGCCGCCCCCGCCAACCGCGACGGGCTGGTCGTCCCCCTCAGCCGACCCCAGGCCCCGGTCGAGGCCGACCGGCCGCAGGAGGGGATCGAGGTCAGCGCGGCCGAGGCCCAGGGCGAGACCCTCCTGCCCGAGCCGGAGCCCGACGCCGACGACCCCCTCGACCCGGTCGCCGGCACCCGCTACGACACCGACGCCGAGGCCGAGCCCCCGCCCCCGCCAATGGCTCCGGGAACGGGCGCCCCCCGCTCCTCCGCTTCACGCCGGTGGCCGCCACCGCACCATCGACGCCGGTCGACGCCTACTCCCTGCGCCTGGTCTCCGGCCGCAGCCTCTACGACGCGGGCGTGCTCGTGCAGCAGTCGCCGGCCCTGTCCGCCCTCGTGGCCGGCCCCTGCCTGCGGGCCCACCCCCACGACCTCGGCCACCTCGGCGTCACCACCGGCGACCAGGTGCGGGTGACGTCGTCCCGGGGATCGCTCACCCTGGGCACGATCGCCGACTCGTCCGTGCTGCGGGGCTCGGCTGTCCTCGCTTTCAACCAGCCCGGACCAGGCGCGGCCGACCTCATCGACGTCCGCCAGCCCGTCACCGACGTCCGGGTCGAGACCGTCGCCCCCGGATCAGGACACGTGGCCTAGGTGGGCGATCCGCTCTTCGCCGACGGGCTCGACCTCGCCGTCGTCCTCATCGTCCTGCTCAAGGTCATCGTCGTCTTCGTGTTCCTGCTGGTGGCGGTGATGCTCATGGTGTGGTTCGAGCGCAAGGTCATCTCCGACATGCAGAACCGCATCGGCCCCAACCGGGCCGGGCCGTGGGGGATCCTGCAGACCCTCGCCGACGGCACCAAGCTCTTCTTCAAGGAGGACCTGCTCCCCGAACTGGCCGACCGGCGGGTGTTCCGCCTCGCGCCCTTCCTCTCCATCCTCCCCGCCTTCGCCTCCTTCGCCATCGTCCCCATCGGCGGCACCATCTCCATCGCCGGCCACGAGACGTTCCTGCAGCTGGCCGACCCGCCCATCGGGGTGCTCTTCCTGCTGGCCATGTCGTCGATCGCGGTCTACGGCGTGATGCTGGCGGGCTGGTCGTCGGGCTCGAAGTACCCCCTGCTGGGCTCGGTGCGGGCGTCGGCCCAGATGGTGTCCTACGAGGCGGCGATGGCCCTGGCCGTGGCCGCCGCCGTCCTGTCCGCCGGGTCGCTGTCCACCCACGACATCGTCGCCGCCCAGGACAGCTTCTTCCGCTGGAACATCTTCTCCCTGGGCGTGGTGCCCTTCGTGGTGTTCCTCATCGCCGCCACCGCCGAGGCCAACCGGCCCCCGTTCGACCTGGTGGAGGCCGAGCAGGAGCTGGTGGGCGGCTTCCACACCGAGTACTCCTCGATCCGCTTCGCCCTCTTCTTCCTGGCCGAGTTCATGAACACGGTCACCATCTCGGCCATGGTGGTCACCCTCTTCCTGGGCGGCCCCAACGGCCCCGCCATCGATTTCCTGCCCAGCCTGTGGCCGATCGTGTGGTTCTTCCTCAAGCTGGTCGTGTTCCTCTTCATCTACGTCTGGCTGCGGGCGACCCTGCCCCGGTTCCGCTACGACCAGCTCATGGACCTGGGCTGGAAGAAGCTCATCCCCGCCTCCCTGTTCTGGCTGCTCCTGGTGGCGGCCCTGCGCATCGGCCGCCTCGAGGGCTGGAACCTGGCCTTCGTCCTCGGTCGGCGGGGTGGCGGTGGGTGCCCTCGGCTGGTGGGCCCTGGGTGCCGCCCTGCGCCTGGGCCAGATGGACGACGCCGACCTCTCCGACCAATCCCTGGATGAAGGATCCTGAGAGGAGGTGATCCGCTAATGGGCTACCTCGACGGGTTCAAGGTCACGTTCAAGACGATGTTCGAGGACCGGGTCACCAACGAGTACCCGGACGAGAAGCGTCCCAAGCCGGTCCGTTTCCACGGCCGCCACGTCCTCAACCGCTACGAGGACGGGATGGAGAAGTGCATCGGCTGCGAGCTGTGCGCCGGCGTGTGCCCGGCCCGCTGCATCTACGTCCGGGGGGCCGACAACCCGCCCGACGCGCCGGTGTCGCCGGGCGAGCGCTTCGGGTTCGTCTACGAGATCAACTACCTGCGGTGCATCCACTGCGACCTGTGCGTGGAGGCCTGCCCCACCGAGGCCATCACCGAGTCGAAGCTGTTCGAGTTCTCCTTCACCAACCGCCAGGACGCCATCTACACCCGCGACGAGCTCCTGGTCGACGACGACGGCCTGCCCCAGAAGCTGCCGTGGGAGGACTGGCGGGAGGGCGACGAGGTCAACACGTCGGCGTGGGTGCGGGCGACCGCCCCCTCCGGCAGCGCCGAGTTCGAGGGCAAGGTGGCGTGGTCGGGCGAGCTCGGGCGGGGCGTCCGTCCTCCCGAGGAGGGCCAGACCGCCGAGCCGCAAGCGCCGACCGCCCGTCCAAGAGGGTCGTCCGCAAGCGCCGCGGGCACCAATGACGGCGACGGGTGATCGCCAGATGATTGATTGGGTCGGTCTTCTCGGTGGCGGCGGTGGCCACGTCTCCGGCGCCCTGGGCGTGGTGCTGTCGACCCACCCCGTCCACGCCGCCCTCATGCTGGTGATGACCCTGTTCAGCGTGGCCGTGCTGTTCGTGGCCCAGAACGCCCACTTCCTGGCCGCGGTGCAGGTGATCGTCTACGCCGGCGCCATCGTCGTGCTGTTCCTGTTCGTGATCATGCTGCTCGGCGTCGACAAGTCGGAGGACCTGGCCGCCGAGCGGCTGAAGGGCCAGCGCCCGGTGGCGATCGTGGCCGGCGCTGTGCGTGCTGTCCGCCGTCCTGCTCCTGGCCCGGCTCCGACTGGGTGTCGGGCGCCCGCAGCGTCGCCGGGCCCCTCGGCGACGGGACGGAGAACGTCCAGCTGCTGGCCCGGTCGATGTTCACCCGCTATCTCCTCGCCTTCGAGATCACCTCCGTCCTGCTCGTCATCGCCGTGGTCGGGGCCGTCGTCCTCGTCCGCCGGTCGGGCGCGATGCCCGACACCAATGTGCCCGACACCAATCTGCCCGACACGACCGGTGGTCGGACGTGGAGCCGTGAAGGTCCCCGGCGCCTGGTACCTGGCCCTCGTCCGCGGCCCTGTTCTGCATCGGCGCGGTCGGGCTGCTCGTGCGCCGCAACGTCCTGGTGATGTTCATGTGCGTCGAGCTCATGCTCAACGCGGTCAACCTCACCTTCGTCACCTTCGCCCGCATGCTCGACGACATCGGCGGCCAGACGGCGGTCTTCTTCGTCCTGGTGGTGGCCGCGGCCGAGGTGGTCGTCGGCCTGGGCATCATCGTCTCCATCTTCCGGCGGCGGGCCGGGGCCACCGCCGACGACCTCTCGTTCCTCAAGGGATAAGGGCGCCGCCCGTGCTCGAAGCGGTCTGGCTCATCCCCGCCCTGCCCCTGACCGGGTTCCTGGTCCTGTTGGTCGCGGGCAAGCGCCTGGGCGACCCGAGGGCCGGGTTGCTGGCCACGGCCATGATGGGCGCCGCCTTCCTCGCCACCGTGATCGTGTTCCTCGGCCTGGTCGGCAGGAGGGCGAGGAGCGGGTCTTCACCCAGACGCTGTTCACGTGGATCAGCTCGGGCGGCTTCCACGTCGACGTCGGCCTTCCTGGTCGACCCCCTGTCGATCACCATGGCCCTGTTCGTCACCGGCGTGGGCACGCTGATCCACCTGTACGCCGTCGGCTACATGCACGGCGACGAGAAGTTCCCGAAGTTCTTCGTCTACCTGAACCTGTTCGTCTTCTCGATGCTCATGCTGGTGCTGGCCGACAACTTCCTGCTCACGTTCCTCGGCTGGGAGGGCGTGGGCGCCTGCTCGTACTTCCTCATCTCGTTCTGGTTCGACCGAGCCGACGGCCGCCTCGGCCGGCAAGAAGGCGTTCGTCACCAACCGCATCGGCGACTTCGGGTTCATGATCGCCATGTTCCTGATCTTCGGCACCGTCGGCATCGCTCGACTACGTGCCGACGTCCTGGCCGCCTCGGCAACGCTCGCCGACGTACACCGCCACCGCCATCGGCCTCCTGCTCTTCCTGGGCGCGGCGGCAAGTCGGCCCAGCTGCCGCTCTACGTGTGGCTGCCCGACGCCATGGAGGGCCCGACGCCGGTCTCGGCCCTCATCCACGCCGCCACCATGGTGACCGCCGGCGTGTTCCTCATGGTGCGGGTGAACCCGGTGCTCGGCGCCGCGCCCGACGTGGGCTCACGCGTCATCGCCTTGGTCGGCGCGCTCACCGCCCTGTTCGCGGCCACCATCGCCTGCGCCCAGAACGACATCAAGCAGGTGCTCGCCTACTCGACGATCAGCCAGCTCGGCTACATGTTCCTGGCCGTCGGGTCGGGCGCCTACGTGGCCGCCATCTTCCACATGATCACCCACGCCTTCTTCAAGGCGCTGCTCTTCCTCGGCGCCGGCTCGGTGATCCACGGGATGCACGACGAGCAGGACATGAAGCGCATGGGTGGCCTGCGCAAGTGGCTGCCGATCACCGGCGCCACGTTCATTATGGGCTGGCTGGCCATCGCCGGCGTCCCGCCGTTCTCCGGCTTCTGGTCGAAGGACGAGATCCTCGCTCAACGCCTTCGAGAAGAGCCCGGCCCTGTGGGTGGTCGGCCTGATCACGGCGCTGCTCACCGCCTACTACATGACCCGCCAGGTCTTCCTCGTGTTCTACGGCGAGGAGCGTGGAAGAAGGCGGCCCGCCCGGAGACGACGGCCGAGGCCGCACGCCGAACCGAGCACGAGCCGGTGGCCGAGCCGATGGGGCCAGGCCACGACCGGCCGCGGCCCACGGCGCCCACGGCGACTTCAAGCCCCACGAGGCGCCCCGGACATGACGATCCCGCTGGTCGTGCTGGCCGTCGCTGGCGGCCGTCGGTGGCCTGCTCAACCTGCCCTTCGGCGACTGGACCGCTGCTCGAGCACTGGCTGGAGCCGGTCGTTCGGCCACAACCTGCACCACGTCACGTCGCCGGCGGCACCAGGTCGTCCTGGCCGTCGTCGCCACGGCGCCGGCGCTGGTCGGCATCCTGATCGCCTGCGCCATCTACCTGCGCCACCGAGCGGCCGAGTCGGCGGTCGAGCCCGCTCATCCTGCAGCGGGCATGGTGCGTCGACGAGCTCTACCGCGCTCGTCGGCGGCCCGGGCCGGGCCCTCTCGCCAGTGGCTGGCCTCGGTGTTCGACGCCAAGGTCGTCGACGGCGCCGTCAACGGTGTCGGCCTCGCTCGTCCGGGCCGGCGGCAGCCGAGCTGCGGCGTGGTCGCAGACCGGCTACGTCCGCAACTACGCCCTGGCCGTCGCCGTCGGCGCGGTCGGCATCCTCGGCCTTCGTCCCTGGTCGCGGTCGCCTCTGATGGCACCGCAGCCGATCGGCACGGCTTCCCCTCCTCACCGCTGCTCGTCCTGGTGCCCGGCCATCGGCGCGGCCTGTCGGCGCTCCTGCCCAAGCGGCCGCGACGACATCCTGGCCCGGGTCGGCCTCGGTGATCGCCCTGCTCGCCGGCGCTCCTCAGCGCTGATCCTGCTGTTCGACTTCGAGGCGGCGACGCCGGCTTCCAGTTCGTCTCGCACCACATCTGGATCGAGCCGTTCGGGATCTCCTGGAAGCTCGGCGTCGACGGCATCTCGCTGTTCCTGGTCGTGCTCACCGGCGTCCTGTTCCCGCTGGCCATGCTCGGCGCCGAACGTCACCAGGACCTGAAGGAGCTACGTGGCCTGGATGCTCCTGCTCGAGGCGGCTGCCTCGGCATGTTCCTCGCCCTCGACCTGTTCCTGTTCTTCCTGTTCTTCGAGGTCGTGCTCGTCCCGATGTACTTCCTCATCGGCGGGTGGGGCTACGAGCAACCGGGTCTACGCCGCCCTCAAGTTCTTCCTCTTCACGATGGTCGGCTCGGCCCTGATGCTCGTCGGCATGCTGGCCCTGGTGTTCCTCACCAGAAGGCCACCGGCGAGCTCACCTTCGACCTCGTCAGCCTGGCCGAGGGCCAGGCGCTGGCCGCGACCACCGCCCGCTGGCTGTTCCTGGCCTTCGCCGTCGCCTTCGCGGTCAAGGTGCCGCTGTTCCCGGTGCACACGTGGCTGCCCGACGCCCACACCGAGGCGCCCACCGGCCGGCTCGGTGATCCTGGCCGGCGTCCTGCTGAAGATGGGCACCTACGGCTTGCTGCGCTTCGGCGCTCTACCTGTTCCCGAAGGCGGCCGTCGACCTGGCCCCGTCTTGCTGACCCTCGGCGTCATCGGCATCATCTACGGCGCCATCGTGGCCACGATGCAGAAGGACCTCAAGCGGCTGGTCGCCTATTCGTCGGTGGCCCACCTCGGCTTCATCGTGCTGGGCACGTTCGCCTGTCACCAGCCAGGGCATCGCGGGCGGCGTGCTGCAGATGGTGAACCACGGCCTCTCCACCGGCGCGCTGTTCCTCCTCGTCGGCATGATCTACGACCGCCGCCACACCCGCCAGATCGCCGAGCTCGGCGGGCTGCAGAAGTCGGTGCCGGTGCTGGCCGCGGTGTTCATCGTCGTGATGCTGTCGTCGGTCGGCCTGCCCGGCCTCAACGGTTTCGTCGGCGAGTTCCTCGATCCTCATCGGCACGTTCGTCACCCATCGGTGGTGGGCGGTCGTCGGCGCCGTCCGGCGTCATCCTCGCCGCCGTGTATCTGCTGTGGGCCTACCAGCGGGTGTTCCACGGCGAGCCCGACGGGCGACAACGCCACGATGCCCGACATGAAGTCGCGGGAGCGGGCGGTCATGGTGCCGCTGGTCGCTGCTCATCGTGTTCCTCGGCGTGTACCCCAAGCCGGTGCTCGATCGCATCAACCCGTCGGTCGACCGGCTGGTCGACCACGTGGAGGCAGCAGACCGACTTCGATGAGCCGGCCGTGCCCGTCGGTCGCCGATCGACGTGCCGCTCACGAGGCCGGCCGAGGACGGCCACTGAGCCGATGCTCGCCGCTCGCCGCTCGACACGCCCGACGTCGACTGGGGCGCTGCTGGCGCCCGAGCTGATCCTCATCGGCGGCGCCCTGATCCTGCTGGTGGTCGGCGCACGTTCGCTCCGCCGGCGGCGCTGGGCAGCGTCTACTCCGCTGATCACGATCCTCGCCGGCGCGTCGCTGGTCGGCACCGTGGCCGCTGTGGCAGGACGTCACCGCGATCGGGACCGATGCCCGCCTGCGGTCGCCGACGCGGTGGCGATCGACGGCTTCGCCGTCTTCTTCATGGTGGTCATCTGCGTCGCCGTCGATCCTCGGCGCCCTGCTGGGCGACGACTACCTGCGCCGCGAGGGTCGACGGGCCCGAGTTCCACGTCCTGATGCTGCTGTCGGCATCGGGCGGCATGTTCATGGCCGTCGGCCAACGACCTGATCGTGTTGTTCCTCGGCCTCGAGATCCTGTCGATCGCGCTGTACGTGCTGGCCGGCTTCCACGGCCGCCGCCAGGAGTCGCAGGAAGCGGCATGAAGTACTTCGTGCTCGGCGCGTTCTCGTCGGCCTTGTTCCTCTACGGCATCGCGCTCGATCTACGGCGCCACCGGCTCGACCAACCTGGCCGAGATCGCCACGTTCCTGGCCACAACGTGCTGCTCGCGACGGCGTGCTCCTCGCCGGCATGGCCCTGCTGCTCGTCGGCCTCGGCTTCAAGGTCGCGGCCGTGCCCGTTCCACACGTGGACGCCCGACGTGTACCAGGGCGCGCCGACGCCGGTCACCGGCTTCATGGCCGCCGCGGCCAAGGCCGCCGGGTTCGCCGGGCTGCTGCGGGTGTTCTTCTCCACCTTCTCGACGTTGCGAGCTCGACTGGCAGCCGATCATTGCCGTCGTCGCCGTGGCCACGCTGCTGGTCGGTCGGTGCTGGCCGTCGTGCAGACCGACATCAAGCGCATGCTGGCCTACTCGTCGATCAGCCACGCCGGCTACGTGCTCGTCGGCCTCCAGGCCGGCCACCGACCAGGGCATCGCCGGCGTCGCTCTTCTACCTGCTGGCCTACACGTTCATGGTGCTGGGCAGCTTCGCCATCGTCACCGTGGTCGGGCGGAAGGGCGACGCCGCCACGAGATCGACGCTACCGCGGGCTGGCCCGCAACCGCCCGGCGTTGGCCCTGGCCTTCACCGTGCTGCTGCTGGCGCAGGCCGGCATCCCCTTCACCACCGGGTTCCTGGCCAAGTTCTACGTGATCGCCGCCGCGGTCGAGAGCGGGTCGTACATCCTCGCCATCATCGCCATGCTCGCCGCCGTCATCGCCGCGTTCTTCTACCTGCGCGTGATCATCGTGATGTACATGTCAGGCGACGCCGAATCCGAGGCCACCGCCGACGCCACCGAGGCCGGTGCCGAGCCGACCGATGCGGCCCTCGTCGCCGACGCCCTGGCCGCGGGCACCGGTGGTACCGCCACGGCCACCACCACCGACGTGGCCACCCGCGACCAGGTCGCCATCCCGGTGGGAGCGGGTGTGGCCCTCGCCCTGTGCCTGGCCTTCACCATCGGCGCCGGCCTCCTC
>CAWHIC010000034.1:0-54532 GCA_963829165.1 uncultured Acidimicrobiia bacterium
GACGGGCGTCCTCCTGGTCTACGACGAGGTCGCCACCGGCTTCGGCCGCACCGGCAGCATGTTCGCGGCCGACCAGTGTGGCGGGCGGCCCGACATTCTCTGCGTGGGGAAGGGCCTCACCGCCGGTTACCTGGCCATGTCGGCCACCGTCGTCGCCGGTCGGGTGGCCGACGCCTTCGGTGCCCGGGGCCGGCACCTCGCCCACGGCCACTCCTTCGGCGGCAACGCCCTGGCCGCGGCCGTCGCCCTGCGCCACCTGGGCCTCCTCGACGAGTGGCGGGTCCTCGACAACGTGGCCGCCCGATCCGACCAGATCCGAGCCCTACTCGACGAGCGCATCCGCCCCCTCGACGGCGTCCTCGACGTCCGGCTGTGCGGCCTCATGGGAGGCGTCGACGTCGAGGGCGGACCGCACCGGGGCCGACGAGTGTGCGCCGCCGCCACCCGGGCCGGCGTGCTCCTGCGGCCGCTGGGCGAGACTGTCGTGCTCATGCCCCCGCTCACCGTCACCGAGGCCGAGGTGGAGCGCATCGTCGACGTGCTGGCCGGGGCCATCGATGGCTAGCCCACCGTTCGCCGGGTGGGACGGGTGGGCCGCCGACGAGTGCCGGGCCGTCGCCGCCGCCGGCCGCTGGCGCACGGTCCGGACCGACGACGACGCCCCCGCCACGACGTTCGCGTCCAACGACTACCTCGGTCTCTCCCAGCACCCGGCCGTGATCGCGGCCGCCCACGACGCCCTCGACCGCTGGGGCGCGGGCGCCGGTTCGGCCCGCCTGGTGGCGGGGGCCCGGTCGGTGCACGACGAGTTGGAGGCCGAGCTGGCCGACTGGAAGGGCACCGAGGCGGCGCTCCTCTTCCCCACCGGCTACGCCGCCAACCTGGGCGTCCTCACCACCTTCGCCCCGCCCCGCGCCCGGATCCTGAGCGACGAGCGCAACCATGCTTCGATCGTCGACGGCTGCCGCCTGTCCCGGGCCCACGTGGAGGTCTACGACCACGCCGACCTCTCCCACCTGGCCGACCTGCTGGCGGCCGGCACCGGCGGGCGGCCCACCGTCGTCGTCACCGACACCGTCTTCTCCATGGACGGCGACGTGGCGCCGGTCGACAAGCTGGCCCGGCTGTGCGCCGACCACGGGGCCCTGCTCGTGCTCGACGAGGCTCACGCCGTCCTCGGCCCGCACCCGCACCCCGACCTGGCGGACGTCGAACACCTCCGGGTCGGCACCCTCTCCAAGACCCTCGGGTCGGTGGGCGGCTTCGTCGCCGGCAGCCGCCGCTTCGTGGAATTCCTCGTCAACCGGGCCCGCACGTTCATCTTCACCACCGCCCCCGCCCCCGCCGACTCGGCCGCCGCCCTCGCCGCCCTCGGCGTCGTCCGCTCGGCCGAGGGCGACGAGCTCGTCGCCCGCCTGCGGCGCCACGTGACGGTGGTGGCGGGGCCGGCCCACCCGTCACCCATCGTGCCCGTGATCCTGGGCGACGAGCAGGCCGCGCTCGACGCGTCGGCCGCCCTGGCCGCCCACGGCCTGGTCGTGCCCGCCATCCGCCCGCCCACCGTCGCCCCCGGGACGTCGCGCCTGCGGGTCAGCCTGTCCGCGGCCCACACCGACGAGCAGGTCGCCCGTCTCACCGAGGCTCTGCGTGCCCTCCCGTCCTGAGCGCCTGGTCGTGGTGCTCGGCACGGAGACGGGCGTGGGCAAGACGTGGACTGCGGCCGCCATCCTGCGGGACCTGGCCGGCAACGGCTGCCGGGCCGTGGTCCGCAAGCCGGTGCAGTCCTTCGCCCCGGCCGACGCCGACACCGCCACGACCGACGCCCACCTGCTGGCCCGGGCCGGGGACGAGGCGCCGGAGGACGTGTGCCCCCGCCACCGCTGGTACGAGGCGCCCTTGGCCCCGCCCATGGCCGCCGCCGTCCTGGGCCGGCCCGCCTTCAGCGTGGGCGACCTGGTCGACGAGCTGACCTGGCCCGCGGGCACCGCCGTGGGGCTGGTGGAGACGGTCGGCGGGCCCCGTTCGCCGATCGCGGCCGACGGCGACAGCGTCGACATGTGCACCGCCCTCTCCCCCGACGTGGTGGTGCTGGTGGCCGACTCCGGCCTGGGCGCCATCAACTCGGTCCGGCTGTCGGTGGAAGTGCTGCTCACCGGCTGCGCCCCGATCGTCGTCGTGCTCAACCGGTGGGAAGGCACCGACGTCCAGCGCCGCAACCGGGAGTGGCTGCGCCGGGACGGCTACCAGGTGACGACGTCGGCCGCCGACGTCGCCGCCCGCATCACCCACCGCCGGGCCTAGCCCCGCGCCGCCGCCACCGCCCCGGATCGCGGTGGGTGGCGCCGGATCACGTCCGTCCGGGCGCACGAAACGTCGAGGGACCGACCAGGGTTGTCATCTTCGTGACAGACGCAGTCGGCGCGGCTACCGGCCGTACGCCTAGATTGCCGGCACCGTCATGGAGCGGACTCGCGGGTGACCACCAGGCTCAAGAGCGGGCATCCCCACCTGGACCTGGTCCTGGGGGGCGGCCTCTCGGCCGGCGCCCTCACCCTGATCACGGGCGCCCCGGGGACGGGAAAGACGCTCCTGGCCCAGCAGTTCGTCTTCTCCAACGCGTCCGCCGGCGCGCCCGCCCTGTACGTGTCGACCGTCTCCGAGCCGCGGGACAAGATCCTCCGCTACGGGCGCAGCCTGTCGTTCTTCGACGAGTCGTTGGTGGGCCAGGCGGTGTTCTACGAGGACCTGGGCGGGCTCCTCGACGAGCGGGGCCTGCCCGCCTTCGTCGACCGCATGCAGGCGCTCATCGGCGAGCACTCCCCGTCGATCATCGTCATCGACAGCTTCAAGGCGCTGCACGCCTTCGCCCGGGAGCCGAGCGACTTCCGGTGGTTTCTCCACGACTTCGCGGCCCGGCTGTCGGCGTCCGGCGCGTCGTCGTTCTGGGTGGGCGAGTACGGCCTCGACGACATCGCCAAGGAGCCCGAGTTCGCGGTGGCCGACGCCATCATCCAGCTCTCCTCGACCATGGTGAAGGAACGGGAGAACCGGGTGCTCCAGGTGCTCAAGCTCCGGGGCAGCGGCTACCTCTCGGGCCAGCACGCCTACCGGCTGTCGGAGAAGGGCCTCGACGTCTTCCCCCGCCTGGCCGACGTGGGCGACCCCACCGGCTACGACCTGTCGGACGAGCGGATCTCCTCCGGCATCCCCGCCCTCGACGCCATGCTGGGCGACGGCTACTGGCCGGGCGCCTGCACCCTGGTGGCGGGGCCGTCGGGCTCGGGCAAGACGGTGATGGCGTTGAGCTTCATCTTCGGGGGCGCGGCCAGGGGCGAGCGGGGCCTCATCGCCAACCTCCAGGAGAACCCGAGCCAGCTCCAGCGCACCGCCCGCGGCTTCGGCTGGTCGCTCGAGAACCCGAACGTGTCGTTGCTCTACCGCTCGACGGTCGACCTCTACATCGACGAGTGGGTCTACTCGGTGCTGGACGCGATCGAGCGGGAGAACGTGACCCGCCTGGTGATCGACAGCCTGGGCGATCTCGCCTTCGCCTCCCCCGACCAGGTCCGCCTCCGGGAGTACATCTACTCGCTCACCCAGCGCTGCTCCCGCCGGGGGATCAGCGTGCTCATGACGATGGAGGTGCCCGACCTGTTCCACCTGTCGCGACTGTCGGAGTCGGGCATCTCCAACATGTCCGACAACGTCATCCTCCTGCAGTTCCTGCGCAGCCGGTCCCGGGTCAAGCGGGCCCTCACCGTCCTCAAGACCCGGGCCAGCCTGCACGAGCCCGAGATCCGGGAGTACCAGATCACAGGTGACGGCATCGTGGTCGGCCACACGTTGGACGACGAGGTCGATCCGGCCTGAGCGGTGCCGCCCGCCCCCGGCCTCGGGTCAGGCGCCGGTGGGCCGATGCGGGACGTGGAGGACGAGGACGGCCAGGTCGTCCCGGGGCTGGGCCCCGCCGAAGTCGATCACCGCCGCCTCCACGTTCTCGGCCACCTCGGTCGCGGTCAGGCCGGCGCAGGCCCGGAGCACCTCGTCCAGCCCCCCGTCGCCGAACTGCTCGCAGCCCCGGGCGGCCTCGGTGACCCCGTCGGTGTAAAAGACGAGGTTGTCGCCCGGGTGGAGCTGCGCCGTCTCCTCCCACAGGCGGATCTCGGGGAACACGCCGATGAGCCCGCCCTCGGGACCCATGGCCTCCAGGTCGCCGTTGGCCCGCACGATCACGGGCGGCGGGTGACCGCCCCGGCAGATCGTCACCCGCACGCCGCCCACGCTCGGCACCACCCGTCCGTAGGCGACGGTGCAGAAGCGCTCGTCGAGCTGGTGGTGCAGCAGGGTGTCGTTGAGCTTGCGCAGCACCTGGGCCGGGTGGCGTAGGTCCATGGCCACCGACCGGATCGTGTAGCGGGCCAGGGCGGTGAGGGCAGCCGCTTCGGGCCCCTTGCCGCACACGTCGCCGATGACGACGGCCCAGTCGCCGCCGGTGTCGAACACGTCGTAGAAGTCGCCTCCCACCTCCAGGCCGGCGAGGGCGGGGTGGTAGCGGGCGCCCAGGTCGAGGCCGGGGACCTCGGGCAGGCGGGGCGGGAGGAGGCTGGTCTGCAGGGCCCGGGCCAACTCCATCGAGCGCAGGCGGTCGTGCTCCGCCTGGCGGCGCGACAGGCGCTCGCGGTCGTAGAGGCGGGCCCGCTCGAGCGCGACCGCTGCCTGCTCGGCCATGGCCACGAGAAAGCGGCTCTCTCCATCCTCGACGGGAAGGTCGTGCTCGAAGCCCACGGTGAGGACGCCGACCACCCGCTCCTCGGCGGCCAGCGGGATGGCGGCCGCGCTGCGAAACTCGGTGTCGGCGAGGGCGGGGAAGTTGCCACCGGCCCCGGCCCCCCCCAGCCCGCCGACCCACACCGGCTCGCACGTGCGGGCCGCCTCCGCCGCCGGGAGGTCGGCGTCGAGGGGGACGATCATGGGGTCGCCGCCGGGCGGCTCGGGGAAGGCCAGGCGCAGGCCGCCGCTCTCGTCGTCGAGCAGCCACAGGCCGCGGCTGCGCACCGACCGCTCGGGGATGGGCTCGTCCCGGATCACCCGCACCACCTCGTCGACGGTGAAGGCCCGGGACAGGTGACTGGTGAGGGTCTGGAGCCGGCTGAGACGCTCACCCCGATGGAAGCGGTCGATGGTGAGGGCGCACAGCTGGGCGACGGTCATCAGCAGGGCCTGCTCGTCGGGGTCGAACCGGCGGGATTCGACGAAGCTGAGCCCGAGCACGCCGAGGCAGCGTTCGTCGACCATCAGGGGGAGGGCGACGAGGCCCTCGTAGAGGACGGGGATGGACGCCGATCGGGGGTACGCCTTGATGCCGCGCCGCGCCGGTGGAGAGGAAGACGGGCTCGCCCCGCCGGGCGGCGTCGGTCAGGGGCAGGCCGGCGTCGATGGGCATGCGGCTCCACGCGCCGGAGAGCTGGTGGTAGCCGAGGGACCGCCGGACGACGAGGCTGTCGTCGTCGCGGAGGGCCAACACACCGGCGTCGGCCCCGACCACGTCGAGCAGCCGGTCGACGGCGACGTCGGCGATGGCGTCCTCGGTGGGAGCGGCGGACAGGGCGGAGATGATCGCCTGCAGCTTCCGCAGCTCGTCGAGCAGTACGACGGCGATGTCCCCTCCCTCCCCCGTTTCCCGGCCGATATCTACCAGGAGCACCGATCGCGAAACGCCGCTCCCGACACTACGGCGGCGGCCCGGCTTCGGGGCCGCGGACGCTAGTGAACCATCGCTCCCGACGGAGGGTCGGCGGAGGTGACGCCGTGGAGGTGGCACGCCACCAGCCGGTTCTCGACCGTCTGCAGGGCGGGCTCGGGCCCCGTCTCCAGGCGGACCTCCACCCGGGGCCCGTCGCAGACGATGGCCGTCACCGCCGAGAACACTCGGTGGGCACCCTCGTCCCGGAGGCGGCCGAGGAGGGTGGCCAACGCCTCTCCGCCCCGAGGAAAGACGACCGCCGTCCCTTCGACCCTCACCGCGGCCATGGGTCCCACCACGTCCGCCTCGGCGGCGAAGGCGGCGGGGTCGGTCCACCGGTCCTCCAGCGCGGCCAGGAGGTCGCGACCTTCCCAGCCGCAGGGGGCGAAGGCCGCCGGGCAGCGGGGGTGGAACCGGCAGCCGGCGGGCGGGTTGACGGCGTCGGGCACCTCGCCCGAGGGCAGCCGCCGGTCGGGGTTCCGGCGCTGGGGGTCGGGGGACGGGACTGCCTCCAGGAGCGCCCGGGTGTAGGGATGTTGGGGCGAGGCGTAGATGTCGGCCGCCGGCCCCGTCTCCACGATCCGCCCCAGGTAGAGGATGGCGATGCGGTCGCAGACGAACTTGGCCGTGGCCAGGTCGTGGGTGATGAACACGTAGGTCAGGCCCAGCTCCCGCTTGAGGTCGAGGAGGAGCTCGAGGATCTTGGCCCGCACGCTCATGTCGAGCATGGCCACCGGCTCGTCGGCCACCACCAGGCGGGGCCGGGTGATCAGGGCCCGGGCGATCACCACCCGCTGCTTCTGGCCCCCCGAGAGGTCCTCCGGGTAGCGGTCGAGGAAGGCATCGGGAGGCGAGATCCCCACCCGATCGAGCATCTCCGCCGCCTGGCGGCGGGCGTCGGCCCGGTCCGTGGCCAGGCCGTGCACCCGCAGCGGGTGGGCGACGGCGTCGCCGACGGTCATGGCCGGGTTGAGGGCGGCGTGGGGGTCCTGGAACACGGGCTGCATGCGCCGCCGGAGGGGACGGAGGTCGGACTCGGACAGGTGGGTGATGTCGCGGCCCTCGAACTCCACCGTGCCCGCGGCCGGCTCGACCAGGCGCAGCATCGTCCGCCCGAGGGTGGTCTTGCCGCTGCCGCTCTCTCCGACCAGCCCGAAGATCTCCTCCGGGTAGACCTCCAGGTCGACCCCGTCGACGGCCCGCACCCAGGCCGAGGGGCGGCCCACCAGGGAGCCGAGGAACCCGCCCCGGACCGGGAACTGGGTGCAGACGCCCCGCAGCCGCAGGATCGGCCCCGGCTCCGTGCCCGGCGGCCCTGGCTCCGTGCGCGGGGTCATTCCAGCCTCCATGCCCGGTGTCATTCCAGGCTCCCTTCCAGCCACGGGGCGTGGATGTCGTCCCGGCGGCCCATGGGTACCCAGCGCTGGTCGGGATGGCGGGGGTCGGCGCCCGGATAGAGGTGGCAGGCGACCCGCGACCCGTCGTCCACCCGTGCCAGCGCCGGGACCTGCTCCCGGCAGGCGGCCATGGCGAACGGACAGCGGGGGGCGAACCGGCAGCCGGGGGGCGGGTCGAGCAGGTCGGGGGGCGAGCCCGGGATCGACGACAGCCGCTCGGTGTCGAGGCTGATCACGCTGGCCAGCAGGCCCTGGGTGTAGGGGTGGCGGGGCGTCGAGAACACGGGCCCGACGGCACCCTCCTCCACGATGTGGCCGGCGTACATCACCGCCAGCCGGTCGCACGTCTGAGCCACGATCCCGAGGTTGTGGGTGATGAGGACGAGGCCCATGTCGGACCGGCGCCGGAGGTCGTCGAGGATCTCCAGGATCTGGGCCTCCACGATGACGTCGAGGCTGGTGGTGGGCTCGTCGGCCACCACCACCGCCGGGCCCAGCACCAGCCCCAGGGCGATCATGATCCGCTGGCGCATGCCCCCCGAGAACTCGTGGGGATAGTTGCGGGCCCGGGTGAGGGGGATGCGCATGGCGGCCAGGGCGGAGGCGGCCATGGCGTCGGCCTCCCGCCGCGACACCTTGGGCCGGTGGGCCTGGATCGTCTCCACGAAGTGGTCCTCCACCCGCTGGAGGGGGTCGAGGCGGGTCATCGGCTCCTGGAAGATGAGCGCCACCTTCTCGCCCCGGGCCCGGCGTTGGTCGGCCGCCGACAGCGTCGACAGCTCCACCCCGTCCACCACCACCCGGCCGCTGGCGGTGGCGCCCCCGGGCAGGATGCCGACGATCCCCCGCCCGAGGGTCGATTTCCCGCAGCCGCTCTCGCCCACCAGGCCGACGCTCTCTCCCCGCCGCACGTCGAGGCTCACCCCGTCGACGGCCACCACCGGACCCCGGGCCGAGGCGTACGTCACCCGCAAGTCCCGCACCGACAGGGCCACGTCGGCCGTCGGCGCCGCGACTGCGGCGGAGGCCCTCGCCGACTCCCCCTCGGATGGCGCCGCCGGAGCGGCGACCGTCACCACCGCCGGCGGCGGCGCCTCCACGTCGCCCGGGTCGACCTCCTGGGCGTCGACGGCCGGGGTGGCGATCGTCGCCGCCCGCTCCACGACCACCGCCCCGGGCACGACCGCCCCGACACCCACTCCCCGCCGCCGGAGCAGGGGATTGACGATGTCGTTGATCCCCTCGCCCAGCAACGTCAGCCCCGTGACCAGGGCCAGGATGAACATCCCGGGGAAGAACGAGGTCCACCAGAACCCGTTGGCCACGTCGCCGATGGCCCGGGAGATGTCGTAGCCCCACTCCGCCGCCGGGATCGGCACCCCGTAGCCCAGGAACCCCAACGCGGCCAGGGTCAGGATGGCGTCGGCCGCGTTGACGGTGAAGATCACCGGCACCGACTGCACCACGTTGAAGAAGACGTAGCGCCCCACGACCGTCCGCCGCTTGGCGCCCATGGCCCGGGCCGCCTCCACGAAGGTCTCCTCCCGCACCGCCAGGGTGTGGTTGCGCACCACCCGGAAGTACTGGGGGACGTAGATCACGGAGATGGAGATGGCCGCCGCCGGTACCCCCTGTCCGACGTAGCGGGCCAGGGCGAAGGCGGCCACGATGGCCAGCAGGAGGCTGGGGAAGGCGTACATGGCGTCCATGAGGAGGAGCAGGACCCGGTCGAGCCACCGGCCCGAGTAGCCCGCCACCAAGCCCAGGGGCACGCCGATCAGCATGGCCACCGCCGTCGACAGGATCACCACCTGGAACGCCAGCCGGGTGCCGAACACCACCCGGGAGAAGACGTCGTAGCGGAGGTTGGTCGTCCCGAACCAGTGGTCGGCGCCGGGCCGTCCCAACTGGGGCAGGGTGCGGTACTCGGCCTCGCCGTAGGGGGCGACGAGGGGGGCGAAGATGGCCATGAGCAGGAACAACCCGGTGATCACGCCCCCCGCCACCATGAGCCGGCGGGCGGTGGGGTGCGTCGTGCGCCACAGCCGCTTCATCCGGTCGAGCCGCCGACCCCCGATCCCGCGGCCGCTCACTGGAACCGGATCCGGGGATCGACCCACGCCGAGACGATGTCGATGAGCAGGCTCACGCCCACCACGAACAGGGCATAGAAGGTCACCAGCCCCTGCACCGCGGTGTAGTCCCGGTTCTGGAGGAACTGGTAGAGCGACAGGCCGATGCCGGGCCAGGTGAAGGTGGCCTCGGTGAGCACGGCCCCACTGAGCAGCAGGGCGAACTGCAGGCCCACGATGGTGACCACCGGCACCAGCGCGTTGCGGAAGGCGTGGTTGAACAGCACCCGCCGCTCGCCGATGCCCCGGGCCCGGGCCGCCTCCACGTAGTCGGACTTGAGCGTCTGGAGCATGTTCACCCGCACCAGGCGGATGAAGATGCCGCCGATCACCACCCCGAGGGTCACCGCGGGCAGAGTCAGGTAGCGGAAGGCGCTGCCCAGGGCGGCCCAGTCCCCCGTGATCAGGCCGTCGACCAGATACAGGCGGGTGATCGACCGGGGCTCGTGGAAGGGCGCGATCCGTCCCCCGGTGGGCAGCCAGTGGAGCTGGATGGAGAACAGCAGCTGCAACATGATCCCCAGCCAGAAGATCGGCGCCGCGTAGAGGAGGATGCCCAGCAGCCGCCCGCCCACGTCGAGGGGCGTGTCGCGGAAGCGGGCCGCCAACGCCCCCACCGTCACCCCGACCCCGATGGCGACCACCATGGCCGCCAAAGTCAGTTCGAGCGTGGCCGGGAAGCGGTCGGCGATGGTGGTGCGGATAGGCCGGTTGGTGGTGATGGCCCGGCCGAAGTCACCGCGGCCGACGTCGGCCAGGTACGACGTGTACTGCTGCCACAGGGGCCGGTCGAGGCCCAGGTCGTGGCGGATCTGGTCGGCGCGGGCGTCGGACACCCGTCCCCCCAGGGTGGCCGTGACTGGGTCGCCCGGGGCCACCCGCAGGAGCACGAAGGTGACCGTGAGCAGGATGAACAGCATCGGTACGGCCAGCAGCAGCCGCGCCAGCACGTAGGCCCGGAGCGAGCCCCCTCCGGATGCCACCGCTCAGCGAGCGGTCAGGACTTCTCGATCAGGAAGAACCGCAGCAGCTGGATGGGGTCGAGGACGACGCCCGTCACCCCGTCGACGGTGGCCGCGAACTGGGAGATCTGGAAGATGGGCACGTACGGCGTCTGGTCGGCCATGTAGGTCTGGGCCTGCTTGACGATCGCGGTGCGGGTGGCCGGGTCGAGCTCCTTCTGCTGGGCGTGGACCAGGTCGAGCATCTGCGGGTCTTCCCACTTGGCCGGGTCGAACACGTTGGGGTCGGCGAAGGGCTCGAGGTAGTCGTCGACGTCGAGGTAGTCCGGGTACCAGCCCATGAGGAACAGGGGCATCTCGCCCGCCCGCCGCTTGTTGCCGTACTCGGCCCATTCCACGTTGGAGATGGTGACGGTGAAGCGGCCGGTGTCCTCCAGGCTGCGGGCGATCACCTGGGCGACGGCGGCCTCGGTGTCGCCGTAGTGGGTGGGGCTGAACCAGAAGTCGAGCGGCACCTTGGCGTCGGGCGCCACTCCCGCCGCGACCAGGTACTGGTCGACCTTGGCCTTGTCGGGCGTGGCTCCGTACAGCTCGCCCCACTTGGGCTCGTGGGCGCTGGCGAAGGTGGGCGGCACCATCGACAGCAGGGGCACGCCGGTGCCCTTGAGGACCTCGTTGGTGACGGCCTCCCGGTCGATGGCGGCCGCCACCGCCTTGCGCAGGCCGATGTTGTCGAAGGGGGGCTTGGTCACGTTGAACGTGAGGTAGCGGATGCCCGGTCCCTCACCCTCGACCACCTCGAAGCCGGCCTCACTGCGGAAGAAGTTGAGGTCGTCGGGCTGCAGGGCCCGGTAGGCGACGTCGATCTCCTTGTTCTGGAGGGCCAGCTTCAGGGCCGACGACTTGTCGAACAGGCGGATGAGGATCCGGTCGGTCTTCGGCGCCGCGCCCCAGTAGTCGTCGTTGGCCTCGAGGGTGAGCGACTCCTTCTCCTTGTAGGACACGAGCTTGTAGGGCCCGGTGCCCACGATGGTGTCGGTCTTGTACTTGGCCAGGACGGCCGGGCCCTCCGCCTCGCTGCCGGTGAGGACGTGGTCCTTGTAGGCGGTGGGGCTGACGATGCTGGCCACGGTGAAGGCGAGGCGGGACAGGAACGTGACGTTCGGCGCCTCCAGGGTGACCTCCACCTTGAGCGGCGCCGGGGTGGCGATGCTCTTGATCGACGTGAGGAGGAAGCCGGCCGCCTCCGCGTCCTTGCGGCCGAAGTCGCGGGCCCGCTCCAGCGAGAACTTCACCGCCGCCGAGTCGAGGGACGTGCCGTCGTGGAACTTCACGTCGGGCCGCAGGTCGAAGGTGTAGACGGTGCCGTCGGCCGACACCGTGGGCATGGCCGCGGCCAGCAGCGGCGAGGGCTCGGTGGCGTTCGGCGCGTAGGTGACGAGCGTCTCGACGGTGTTGAAGTCGATGGTGGAGGCGAACAGGTCGTAGGCCTCGGCCGGGTCGAAGCTGTTCTGCAACGAGTCGGTGGTGCCGACGACGATGGAGCTCGGGGCCCCTCCGGTCCCTCCGCCACCGGCCGTGTCGTCGTCGCTCCCGCAGGCCACTGCCGTCAGGCAGAAGACCATCAGGACGGCCAACCGACTACCCCAACCCTTGCTCCTCATCGCAGCCTCCCCGATGCTGAACTGGACCTGACCGGGAAGTGTACGGCTCCCGGCGGTTCTCGCCTCGCTACGGGTGCTCGCGGCCGTGGGGACGGAGGCGGTCGGCCAGCGCGCGGGCGTCGTCCACCGCGTAGCCGGAGTCGTCGTTGTTGAAGTAGGCGTAGACGTCGTGGCCCCGGCCCAGCCAGTAGGTCATGCGCTCGACGGGCCAGAACAGGCCCTCGGGACCGTAGCGGCCCTGGTAGGCGCGGTTGCGGGCGTCGGGGCCGTGGAAGCGCCAGTACGACCAGTCGGTGGTCTGCTCCCACGGGATGCCGGCCAGCAGGTCGTGGATGCAGAGGGCGGCGCCGTGGCGGCGGAGGACCTCGTAGGTCTCCTCGTGCAGCCACGACGGGTCGCGCAGCTCGACCGCCCACCGCCGGTCCTTGGGCGCCACCGTCAGGAACTCGTCGAGGCGGCCGACGTCCCGTTTCCACCGGGGCGGGAGCTGGACGAGGGTGGGCCCGGCGTGGCCGTCGAGGCGGTCCAGCCGGTCGAGATGGTTGGGCAGCCACGACGCCGCGTCCTTCAGCTTCATCCGATGGGAACCGAACTGGCCCAGCTTGAGGGAGTAGACGAAGCCGGGGGGCGCCTGGGCGGCCCATCCCTCGGCCGTCGTCTCGGGAGGGAGCCGGTAGAAGGTGTTGTTGATCTCGACCGTGTCGAAGATCGACGCGTAGTGCTCGAACCACCGCCGCTGGGGCAGATCGGGGGGGTAGACCCGCCCCTTCCAGTGGCTGTACATCCACCCCGAGCAGCCGATGTGCGCCCGCCCCCGGGAGGTCATTTCTCGAGTCGTCATTCCTCAAGTCGGAGGGCGGAGATGAAGGCCTCCTGCGGCACTTCGACCCGTCCGATCGACTTCATCCGCTTCTTCCCCTCCTTCTGCTTGTCGAGGAGTTTGTTCTTCCGCGTGATGTCGCCGCCGTAACACTTGGCGATGACGTCCTTGCGGACGGCCTTCACCGTGGTGCGGGCGATGATGCGTCCCCCGATGGCGGCCTGGATGGGGACGTCGTACTGCTGGCGGGGGATCAGCTCCTTCAGCTTCTCGGTCATCCGCCGGCCGTAGTCCTCCGAGCGGGACTTGTGCAGGATGCAGCTGAAGGCGTCGGCCGGCTGACCGTTGAGGAGGAGGTCGACCTTGACCAGGTCGCTCTCCTCGTAGCCGTCGGGCTCGTAGTCGAGGCTGGCGTAGCCCTTGGTGCGGCTCTTGAGCTGGTCGAAGAAGTCGATGATGACCTCGGCCAGCGGCACCCGGTACACGAGCTCGAGTCGCTCGGGCGAGAGGTACTCCATCTTCTTCATCTCGCCCCGGCGGCCCTGGCACAGGTCGATGACCGCGCCGGTGTAGTCGGACGGAAGGAGGATCGTCAGGGTGAGGAAGGGCTCCTCGATCGACTTGAGCTTGTTGGGCGGGGGCATGTCGGCCGGGTTGTCGACCTCGACCATCTGGCCGTTCACCAGGTGGGCCCGGTACTCCACCGACGGGACGGTGGCGATGAGGCTGAGGTCGAACTCCCGCTCCAGGCGCTCGCGCACGATCTCCATGTGCAGCAGGCCCAGGAACCCGCACCGGAACCCGAAGCCGAGCACGCCGCTGGTCTCGGGCTCGAAGGTGAACGAGGAGTCGTTGAGGCGGAGGCGGTCGAGGGCGTCGCGGAAGTCGGAGTAGTCGTCGCCGTCGACCGGGTACAGCCCGCAGAACACCATGGGCTTGGGCTCCCGGTAGCCCATCAGGGGCTCGGTGGTGGGTCGGCCGGCCTCGGTGACGGTCTCGCCCGAACGGGCCTCGCTCACGTCCTTGATGCCCGCGACCAGGTAGCCGACCTCGCCCGGGCCGAGCTCGGCGATGGGGGTGAGGGCGGGGGCCCGCACGCCCACCTCGTCGGCGTCGTGGACCGCGCCCGCCTGGATGAACCGCAGGCGGGCGCCGGTGGACAGGACGCCGTTGAAGACCCGTACCGCGCTGATCACGCCCCGGTACTGGTCGTACATGGAGTCGAAGATGAGGGCCTGGAGGGGGGCCTCGGGGTCGCCCGTGGGGGCGCGGGATGCGGGCGCAGGCCGCGTCGAGCAGCTCGGCCACGCCCTGGCCGGTCTTGGCGCTGATGCGCAGGATCGTCGACTTGTCGATGCCGAGGACCTTCTCGATCTCGTCCTCCACCCGCTCGGGGTCGGCCGCCGGCAGGTCGACCTTGTTGACCGCGGCCACGATCTCGAGGTTGGCCTCGATGGCCTGGTAGCAGGTGGCGAGGGTCTGGGCCTCGATCCCCTGGGTGGCGTCGACGAGGAGGATGGCGCCCTCGCAGGCGGCCAGCGATCGGGAGACCTCGTAGCCGAAGTCGACGTGGCCGGGCGTGTCGATGAGGTGGATGGTGTGGCCCTTCCACGGCAGGCGCACGTTCTGGGCCTTGATGGTGATGCCCCGCTCCCGCTCGAGGTCCATCGAGTCGAGGTACTGCTCGCGCATGTCGCGGGCGTCGACTGCGCCCGTCAGCTCCAGGATGCGGTCGGACAGCGTCGTCTTGCCGTGGTCGATGTGGCTGATGATCGACAAGTTGCGGATGCGGTCGCGGGAGATCATGGCGTCTGAGACCCATTGTCCTACAGCCCGACCGGCCGACGATTCTCGGCGGCGAGGACCGGCGAGGCCGACGTTGTCGCGCCCAGCTCGCCCGGCGACCGATTCGCGCCAAAGTCCTAGGTCACACGGTGGGCACCGGTCGGCAGTGGGTCCGATCAGGCGCCGATCCGTCGGGGGTTGGTCAGCCGGAAGCGGGGGGCTGTTGGCGGAGTTGGGCCAGGCCGGCGGCCATCTGGTCGAAGAGGTCGGCCATCAGGGGCGGGTCGACGATCATCGGCGAGTGACCGCCGGGAAGCTCGATGGGGTCGACGCCGAGCCGGCTGCGGGCCATCCGCCGGGACCAGCCGGGGGCGATGGAGCGGTCGTCGGTGCAGAGGACGTAGGCCGCGGGCGCGGTGGGCAGGGCCTTGAGCGGGTTCTCCTGGTTGGCCGGCGTCCACGACTGGCGGCGGAGCTGGCGGGCGCACCTCTGGGCCACGGCCGCCTCGCAGTCGTGGAAGAAGGCCTGGATGGCGGCATCCACCGGCCACGACGTCGACCCGTCGTCATGGGTCACCTGGTTGGCCGACAGGGCACCCCACGCGGGCGAGAACGTGTCCTCGTCGATGTGCATGGGCTGGCCGGGGTCGGGCAGGAAGGCGCACAGGAAGATGAGACCGGCGATCGGCCGGTGCTCGGCGACGACCGGGATCACGAGCCCGCCGATGGAGTGGCCGACGAGGATGACGTCGTCGCCTCCCAACGGGCCGTCGGGGCCGGCGCCGATGCCGTCGAGGTCGGACTCGATGGCGGCCGCGTACTCTTCGATCCCGGCCTCGGGGTCCTCGATGGGCAGGTCGGGAGCAACGACGGTGTGGCCCATCTTGCGCAGCTCGGCCGCCAGCGGTGTCCAGCACCACCCGCCGAACCAGGCGCCGTGGACGAGGGCAAAAGTGGCCATGGGCGACAGACTAGGGGCGGTCAGAGGGTTGGGTCGTCGCCCCGCGGCGGGAATCGGACCAGGTCGCCCAGCAGGGAGGCGGCGGCCCGGGCCAACGCCGCCCGCCCCACGTCGAGCTCGACGTCGAGCTCCGCTCCCCCACTCCCCCGGGCCCAGGGCGGGCGCAGCTCGAGCTGGAACGCAGCCCGCAGCAGGACCCGGTTGGCGTCCGCCGGCTTGGCCCGGGCGGTCACGACCAGGTTGGGCTCGGAGAAGGTGGCGGGGGTGGCGGCGGGATCGTGGGCGGCGGCGTTCACCAGCCAGCGGACCAGGTGCTTGGCTTCCCACGTCGTCAGGCAGGGGTCGACGAGCTCCCACGTGCCCGCGGGCGAGACGACCCGAACCGAGACCAACAGCCAGTTCGAGTCCCACGGGTCGGTCTCGTCGTCGGGGAACTGGTAGCCGACGACCCGCAGCTCGAGCTCGTTGCCCTCCAAGCCGGCCAGCAGCACGTCCCGAGTCTGCTCCACGGGTTGGGCGGCCCGCGGTCACTGGTACCCTGGGCAGGCCATGGCGAACATCAAGAGCCAAATCAAGCGCAACCGGCAGAACGAGGTTCGCCGCCTGCGGAACAAGTCCGTCAAGTCGGAGATCAAGACGCGCGTCAAGAACGCCGTCGTCGCCGTCCAGACCGATGCCGACGACAGCCCCGAGGCCCTGCGCATGGCGGTCAAGCGCCTCGACAAGGCCGCGGCCCAGGGCATCATCCACCGCAACCAGGCGTCGAACCGCAAGTCGGCCCTGATGAAGCGGGTCGCAGCACTCACCTCCAAGTAGCGCTCAGCTACCGGCTACCGGCGGCCGGCGTCCCGACGCCCCGCCTCCCGACGAGTCGCCGGTGCCAGCCGGCTGAGGCGAGCCACCAGCACCTCCAGCACCAGATCGCCCGACCACTCGGTCGCGCCCTTGAGGGCCATGTCGGCGTCGGCCAGGAGGGTGATGGCCCGGGCGATGGGGGCCGATCCCAGCCGGCGGGCCTGGAGCAGCGCCTTCTTGGCCGGGAAGGTGGAGCCGGTCATCCCCAGCAGCCGCGCCGCGGCCGTCTCGTCGGGCGCGTCGGCCCCGTCGAGGCGGAGCATGCGGGCGAAATGGGTGTGGAGCGTGGCCAGAACCACCAGCGGGTGGCGCCCGCCGGCCGCCGTCAGCCGGTGGAGGGTGGTGAGGGCGGCCGCGGTGTCGCCCCGGTCGATGGCGTCGGTGAGCTCCCACGGGGCCACGCCGCCGGCCTCGCCCAGGAAGGGGGCCACCTCGTCGGGGCCGAGGCGGGAACCGGCGCCGTAGGCCACGGCCAGCATCTCGAGGAGGGAGGCGAGGCGTCCGAGGTCGTCGCCCAAGTGGCGGCCGGCCAGGTCGATGGCGGCCGCGTCGAGGCGGACGGGCCCGTCCTTGATCTTGGCCGCCAGCCACGTGGACCGGTTGCGGCCGGTGGGGACGGCGGCGTCGACCACATGGCCGACCTTGCGGACGGCGTCGGCGATGGCCCGGGAGAGCTGCCCGCCTCCGCCGACGAGCACCAGGCGGGTGGTGTCGAGGGGGTCGGACAGGTAGGCGACCAGGGGGGCGACGTCGGCGGTGAGGAAGCGGCCGACGTCGCGGGCCACCACCACCCGGCGGCCGCCGAAAAATGGGGGCGTCTGGGCGGCGTCGACGACGGCCCGCACCTCGTAGTCGCCGGACAGCTCCTCGACCACCAGGCTGGCGTCGTCGTCGCCCACCAGGTCGGCCACGAGGGCGTGGACCGCGTCGGCCACCAGGGTGGCGTCGTCCCCCCTGACCAGGTAGGCGGGGAAGTCGGGGGTGTCGCCGCGGCTCACGCGTGGGCCTCGAGGATGGCGGCGATCGTCCGGCACACCCGGCGGGTGCCCTTGACGTCGTGGGCCCGGATGATCCGGCAGCCGCGGGCCACGCCCAGGGCGGTGGCGGCCATGGAGGCGTCCCGCCGCTGCGTGATGTCGAGCTCGAGGAGGACGCCCAGGAACGTCTTGTTCGACGCCGACAGGAGCAGGGGATAGCCGAGCTCGGCCAGGCGCCGGGACTGCTGGAGCAGCTCCAGGGACTGGACCGCGGTCTTGCCCAGGTCGAGCCCGGCGTCGAGGACGATGCGCTCGGGCGGGATGCCGGCCGCCTCGGCCCGGTGGGCCCGCTCGACCAGGAAGTCGCGGACGTCGCCCACCAGGTCGTCGTAGTGCGGGTCGGGATCGGGCACCCGGGGGGCGAGGCGGATGTGGGTGGCGACGACGGTGGCTCCGGCGGCCGCGCTCACGGGGAGGTAGTCGGGGTCGGCGAACCCGCTGATGTCGTTGCCCACGACCGCCCCTGCGGCGAAGCCGGCGGCGGCCACCGCGGCCCGGGTGGTGTCGACCGAGAGGGGGACGTCGAAACGGGCGTGCAGGGCCTCCAGGGCGGGGACGACGCGATCGAGCTCCTCCTGCTCGGTGACGTGGGGCCCGGGACCGGCCTTCACCCCGCCCACGTCAAGGATGTCGGCCCCCTCCTCGACCAGCACCTCGGCCCGGCGGAGGAACGCGTCGAAGTCCCACGTGGCGCCTTTGTCGAAGAACGAGTCGGGCGTGCGGTTGAGGATCCCCATGACGAGGGCCCGGGTGGTGATGTCGTAGGGGCGCGTGCCGAGACTCAGCCGCATGGCGGCGAAGCTATCCCGGCGGTGCTCCGGTCAGGTCCCGGAGGCGGCCATGTACTGGTCGAGGATGGGCTTCGGGATGCGTCCCCGGGATGGGACCTCGATGCCGTTCTCGTCGGCCCACACCCGGACCGCCTTGGGGTCGACACCGAGGGCGGCGGCCCCGCTGCTGGCCCGCTTCCCCGTCGAGCCCTGCCGGCGAGCGACGCTCTGGGAGGCCAGGCCGGGAGGGCGGGCGGCGTCGATGTACGGCTTGAGCGCAGCCCGGAACTTCTCCGCGTTGGTGCGGGACAAGTCGATTTCGTACTGGCTGCCGCCGAGAGCAAACCGAACCTTCTCGTCGGCGGGGCTGCCATCGAGGTCGTCGACGAGCTCCACCGTCACCTTTTCTGCCACAGAACTCCTTTGCGTGGTTGGAATCGCCGCTACGACCCTAATGCGGCGGACTGCGGCCCCCGGCGACCCTCACTGCGAGGCGGGGGGCGACCGCGTCGATCTCGACGGTCAGGGCGCCGGTGACGAGGCGCGATCCGACCGCGGGCACCACCGCGCCCGCCAGCCGGTGCCCGGGCGGCGCCAGCACCACCCCGGCCGGGAACCTCCGCAGCACCGGCTCGATCCACCGGGCGGCGGCGATGCCGGGTCGAGCCATCACCACCACGTCGAGACGGCGGACATCGAGGTTGTGGAGGGCCGACATGAGGCGTCCCGTGGTGGTGGTGGATCCGTCGACGACCAGGACCGTCGTCCCGCCGCCGCGCCACAGGTGGACGCCCGACACCAGCGGCCGCCCGTCGACCGCCGGGGGCCAGCGGGCGGCCACCGCCGGCACCACTAGCACCGCCACCGCGGCGCCGGCCAGAACCCGGACGGCGTGGTCCCGGCCCTGGCCGCGGGCGAGGAACGCTCCGATCGTGACGACGGCGAGGGCCAGCAGGTGCGGGAGACGGGCCCGGCCGAGCGGCAGCGCCGCCCCCCAGCGGGCGACCGCGGCCACCCACGCCACCAGGATCTCGGTCGGAACGTGGACGATCCGGGCCAAGGGGCCACCCACCATCCCGGCCGGCAGCCCGGCGGCGATGCCCCACATCATCAAGGGGCCGGCGACGGGTACGGCCAGCAGGTTGGCCGGCAGAGACGCCACCGGCAGCCCGTCGAACACGGGCACCAGCACCGGCGCCACGCCGACCTGGGCGGCCAGGGTGACACCCAGCGCGTCCGCCAGCGGGCGGGGACCGGGGAGGAGGGCGGCGATGGGCCGGGACAGGAGCAGGATGCCGCCCGATGCGCCCACCGACAGCAGGAAGCCCAGGCTGCCCACCAGCAGCGGGTCGAGGAGGAGCAGCCCGGTGACGGCCAGGGCCAGGATGCGCAGGCCGGACACGGGTCGACCCATGGTGGAGGACAGGAGGGCGAGACCGGCCATGGCCTCGGCCCGCAGCACCGACGGCTCCCATCGGGTGAGCACGCCGAAGAGGAGGAGCAGGACCAGGCCCGCGGTCAACCGGGCGCCGAGCCGGAGCCGGCTCAGCAGGGGTGACAGCAGGGCCAGGACGAAGGCCACGTTCTGGCCACTGACCACGAGCAGGTGGGTGAGCCCGGCGGCCCTGAAGTCGTCGGTGATCTCGACCGACTGGTCACGGTCGTCGCCCAGGACGAACCCGGCGTAGAGGGCCCGCCGTTCGGGGGGCAGGGACTCCACCCCCGCCAGCAGCGTTCGCCGGATGCTGTTGGCCAACCGGCTGGGACCGTTGCCCAGCTCCCACCCGCCGACCTCGGTCACGATGAGCTGGGCGGCCACGTGCCGGCGGAACGAATAGGCCCGGGCCGAGGCGGGAACGGGTCGCAGCTCGCCCGCCAGCGCCACCTGTTCGCCGGCCAGCCGGGAACGGAGGCGGGCGGCGGCGCCACCGCGGGCCTGGGCCTCGACCCGCTTGCCCAGGATGCGCACGTCGACTCGCACCCCGCCGAAGGCGTTCGACGGGTCGCCCACCAGGGTCGCCGTCCCCCGCCAATGCCCCACTACGGGCGGCCGCAACCCGGCCTCGGCCCGCGCCCCCAACGCCATCGCCAGGAGCGCGGCGCCGACGACGACGACCCCGGGCCGCCGGCTCACCACACCCAGGATCGCCAGCACCACCGCCGGCAGGAGCGGCAGCCGCACCAACGTCGACGCCAACGCGCCCGCCGCCGTCGCCAGCGCCATCACCACCACCGCCCGGTCGCCCATGACCCGCCCCGCCCGCCGGTCGCCGCCGACGCCCGGCGATAGGTGTGCAAAAGAGTGGCTATATCCCACGCAACTGCACACCTATCGGGGGACCGACACCCGGCCCGCGGGTCCGGAGCCTCACGAGACCATGACCAGGGGTCGGATCGCCTCCAGCTTGGCCGGACCGATGCCGGGGACCTCGAGCAGCTCGGTGACCGACTTGAAGCGGCCGTTGCGGGTGCGGTAGGTGAGGATGGCGTTGGCCGTGGCCGGGCCGACGCCAGGCAGGGTGTCGAGCTGGGCGGCGGTGGCGGTGTTGAGGTCGACCGGCCCCACCGGCGCCGCCCCGGGGGACCCTGCCCCGCCACCCGCGTCGCCCGCCAGCCCACCCGGGTTGCCGACCGGCGCCTCGCTCGGCGGGGATTCGCCCTTGCGGGGGATGTAGACCCGGGTGCCGTCGACCACCTTCGCGGCCAGGTTCAGCCGGTCGAGGTCGGCCTCGGGCAGAAACCCGCCGGCCGCGGTGACCAGATCGGCGACGCGGGATCCGGCCGGCACCGAATACACCCCCGGCGCCGCCACCTGCCCCGCGGCATGGGCCGTGACCACCCCCACCCCGCCGCCGCCGGTGGCGGAGGTGGGTGGACCGGCACCGGTAGGACCGGCGGGACCGGCGGGACCGCCGGAGGCGGTGGACGTGGCCGGCGGCACGTCACCCGCCTTGGGCAACACCAACTCGGCCGGATGCGACGGCGTGCGGAGGAAAACCAGCCCGAACGCGACCGCGGCGGCCACGGCGGCGACGGCCATGACCACCCGGACGGGGGTGACCGACTCCCGCACGATGGCCAGGCGGGCCACCCACGCGGGCGGCGAAGAGGAAGGGGCTGACAGGAGGTCGGACATCGGCACGTCCCCACGGCGATGACTACAGCCAAGGGGGAAGCCGGCCCGATCAGGTTATCCCATCACGAACCGTAAAAGGCCACCAACCTCGGCCAGGTCGTGGGTCGTCCAGGCGCGATGCCGACCTCGGGTGGGTCACGCTCCTCGCACAGCACCGATGTCGCCCACCCGAAGGGCTGGTGACGCCATCTCGCTCATCGGGTTACGGGTTGCAGGCGACGAGGACGTCCCGGTTGAAGAGCTGTGGGTTTCCCCCTGCAGGGTCGCCGAGTTGTCGGAGAATCGAAGAGCGACCGCCGATCCGACCGTACACCGGTTCAGATACACTAGCAATTCGATTCTGGGATTCTTCTTCTACCGGATTGTTGCTTGCAGCAGGATTCTAGAAACGGAAGGCGGTAGAGTGAGGCCATGGCGAAGTGGAGCTTTCTCACCAACCACGCCCGGGTCCTCGTCTGCATCGCCCACGATCCGGGCGTACGGCTGCGCGACATCGCCGCCGCGCTCGACATCACCGAGCGCAGCGCCTACGCCATCGTCACCGACCTGGCCCAGGACGGCTACATCGTCAAGGAGAAGGACGGCCGCCGCAACCGCTACCAGATCCAGGGCCACCAGCCACTGCGGGAGCCCGTCGGCCAGGAGCGCACCATCGGCGAGGTGCTCGACCTCCTGGTCGAGGCGGGGGTCCCCCGGCGACCGACGAACGTCGCCTGAGCCGCTCCCGGGCTTCCCAGAAGTCGTCCGACACCGTCAGCCGTCACCCGCCACCGCTTCGACCGCCCGTCGGTAGGCACTGGTTACCTCCGACGCCTAGGGCAGGCTGCCGCCTCCGCCGCCGCCGGTGCCTTCGCCCGCACCGCCGCTCTCCATGAAGCGGCGGGCGGCGTCCTCCGCCTCGACCTCGAGGGGGATCATCCGGTAGGCGGCCCGATGGCCGAAACCGGCCACCCGTCCCTTGACGTAGGCCCCCAGGTATTGCCGGAGGAACCCGAACGCGCCCAAGGCGTGCCACTGGCGGACGTGCTCCTCCTCGTGGCGCAGCAGCCACGCTTTGTCGGCCGCCTCCCGCCGGATCGAGATCACCGACCAGATGGTGACGGCGTCGGACCCGCGCGGAACCGGTCCTCCGACCCAGATCCAGTGGTCGCCCCGCCGCTGAAGGCCCACGACCAGCCCGCCGGGACTCTCAGTACAGCCGGGAGGCGAGCGCCCGGCGGTACTGCGTGCGCCGGGGATCGTCGGCCCCCAGCAGCTCGAGCATGTCGAGGTACTCCTGCCGGGCCGTCTCGTCGTCCTTGACCCGGCCCAGCAACGACTCGAAGCGGTCCTCGAGCCGAACCTCGCCACCGCCGTCAGCCGAGACCGCATCCGCGGCCGCAACCGCCGCCAGCCGGGCCCGGGCCGCCACCCGCCGCACCTCGGCCGTCTCCGGCAGCCGCTTCAACAGCTCCAACGGCTCCTCCGACTCACCACCGTCGATCAGCAGCTCGGCCAGGGCGATGACGGCCCCGGCGTGGTCACGGTCGAGCTCGAGCGCGGCCCGCAGCGACGCCTCGTCGCCCGCCGCCACCAGCCGGTCGGCCTCCGACAGCGTCGGCGCCAGCTTGGCGATGAAGGCCTTGACCTCGGCCTCGGGCAGGGCCCCGATGAACGAGTCGACGATGCGACGGTCCTTGAGGGCGAACACGGCCGGGATCGACTGCACGTTGAAGGTGGACGACACCCGCGGGTTGGCGTCGACGTCGACCTTGGCCAGCTCGACCGCCCCGTTGGTGGCCGCCACCGCCCGCTCGATGATGGGGCCGAGCGTGCGGCACGGGCCGCACCATTCCGCCCACAGGTCGACGACGACCGGAACCTCGACCGAACGTTCGAGGACATCTCGTTCGAATGTGGCATCGGTGACATCGGCCATACGCCTGTCCAACCCTTCGGCCTCGCGGTGGATTCCGTTTCCGAAGGTACCTTGGAAAGAAATGGCACAAGATCCGCGGCTCTACGAGATCCACCATCGACCGGAGCTCGACCACCCCGCCCTCGTCCTCGCCCCCGACGGATGGATCGACGCCGGCCTGGCCGGCGGCGGCGCCATGGCCGCCCTGGTCAACGCGATCCCCACCGAGTTGGTCGCCACCTTCGACTCCGACGAGTTCATCGACTACCGGGCCCGGCGGCCGATGTCGCTCATGGAGGACGGCGTCTACCAGAGCCTCACCTGGCCCCGCATCGAGCTGCGGTCGGGTCGCGACGACTACGGCCACGACGTTCTCGTCCTGGTCGGCCCCGAACCCGACAGCCGATGGCACGCCTTCGCCGACGCGGTGGCCGAGCTGGCCCAGATGTTCGAGGCCCGCATCCTGGTCGGGATGGCCGGCTTCCCCGCCCCCGTGCCCCACACCCGCACCTCACCCCTGGCCGCCAGCGCCTCGTCCACCGAGCTGGCGGCGACCATCGGCGTGGTCTCGGGCACCCTGCAGGTGCCGGCCGGCGTCCTCGCCGCCCTCGGCGAGCGCTTGGGCGTGGTCGACATCCCCACCATCGGCCTGTGGGCCCGGGTCCCCCACTACGCGGCCGGGCTGCCCTACCCCGAGTCCAGCCTCCGGCTGCTCGAAGGCCTCACCCGGGTGACGGGCATCGTCGTCGACGCCCCCGAGCTGCAGGAGGGGGCGGAGGAAGCCCGCCGTCGGCTCGACGAGCTGGCGTCGAACAGCGCCCAGCACCGCACCCTGATCCGCCAGCTGGAGACCCAGTTCGACGCCGAGGTCGAGAACCAGAGCGCCATCGCCGCCGGCTGGGCCAACCTGCCCTCGGGCGACGAGCTGGCCGCCGAGCTGGAGAAGTTCCTCCGCGACCAGGGCCCGTAACCCGGCGTCGGCCGGCCGTCGGCAGGTACGGGAACCGCCGGCGCCAAGGTAACCGGGGCGAACCGGGGCCAACCGGGTCAGAGCGTGTCGAGGCCGGCGGCCACGCTGTGGCCCACACCCCCCGAGATCGAGAAGACGCGGGTGTAGATGATGGGCATGGGGATGGCGAAGTCGCCGGTGGAGCCGTCGCCCAACTGCCCGAACGCGTTCCAGCCCCAGGCCCACACGAAGTCGCCCGTCCGCAGGGCCACGCTGTGATAGCCGCCGGCGGCGATGGCGACCACCTCGGTGAGGTGAAGCACGAAGCCGGGGGTCGACGATTGGGCCCCCGCCGGCCGCCCGAGCTGACCGGTGGCGTTGAGCCCCCACGAGCGCACCCGGCCGTCCGCCCCCAGAGCCAGGCTGTGACCGGTCCCGCCTGCCACCGACACGATGCCGGTCAACCCGGGCACGGTCACCGGCGTCGAGCGGCTGGTCGTGGTCCCGTCCCCGAGCTGACCCCACGAGTTCCAACCCCATGCCGCGACCGTGCCCCCGGCCTTCACTGCCAGGCTGTGGTACGCCCCCCCGCCGATGCTGGTCACGCCGCTGAGCCCGGGAACGGCGCGGGCGGTGGTCGACCGGGCCGGCGTGGCGGTGCCCAGCTGGCCGGCACCGTTGTCGCCCCACGTCCAGACGGTGCCGTCGCCCCTGAGGGCGAGGTTGTGCAGCCCGCCGGCGGCGATGGCGACGACGCCGGTGAGCCCGACCACCCGCACCGGGGCGGGCCGGTCGACCAGGGTGCCGTCGCCGACCTGGCCGTAGGCGTTCCAGCCCCACGCCCACACCGTGCCGTCGCTCTTGAGGGCGAGGGAGTGGAAGACGCCGGCCGACACCGCGGTCACCCCCGACAGGACGTCGACGGGGAGCGGGACCCGCGGCTGGGTCGGGGCTCGCCCCAGCTGGCCCACGTGCCCCAGGCCCCACGAGAAGACCGTCCCGCCCTGGACGGCGAGGGAGTGGAAGCCGCCCGCGGCCACGGAGGCGACGGGGCCGAGGTTGATCGTGGTGGGTCGGAGCCGGGAGGTCAACGAACCGTCGCCGACCTGGGCGTAGCCGTTGTAGCCCCAGGCCCGGGACACGACGACGTCGTCGTTGACGATCGTGGCCAGCGCCTGGGCGTCGGTGACGACCGGTCCTCCGAGTGGGTTGGCGAGATCGGCGAAGAACGTCTCGTCGGGTTCCATCTCGAGATCGCCACGGATGTCCACCGGGAAGCTCACGGATGTGACGCCGGCGGGGAACGTGATCGTCGCCGTCTTCACCACGTAGTCGTCGGACCCGGCGGTGGCGGTGCCGTCGGCGGTCGTGGCGACGACGCTCACCGCGGTGGAGGCGGACGGGAAGAGGCTCACGGTGAAGAGGACCGTGGTCGTGGCTCCGATGGAGCCCTCGGCCACCGGCGGCGCGTCGCCGATCGAGAGGGCGAAGTCGTCCTTGACGATCGTGCCGACCGCCTGGGCGTCGACCAGCGAAAGCCCGACGGGGGCGGTGAGGTTGACGACGAACGTCTCGGTGGGCTCGGCCGTCGCATCGCCGTGGACGGTCACCGGGAACGGCATCGACGTCACTCCCGGGGCGAACGTGACGGTGGACGACGTGGCCGCGTAGTCGGAACCGGCGGTGGCGGTGACGTCGGCGGTGGAGGCGACGACGCTCACCGTGGAGGGAGCAGCCGCGGGCAGGGAGACGGTGAAGACGGCGGTGGCATCGATCCCTGTCGGGCCCTCGACCACCGCGGCCGCGTCGGCCACCGAGACGCCATAGTCGTCGTTGGCGATGGTGGCGGTGGCGCGAGCGTCGCCGAGCATGACGCCCGTCGGGTTGGACAGCTCGACGACGACGGTCTCGGCCAGCTCGGCGGTGTCGTCGCCGAGGACGGTGATGGGGAACGGCACCGACGTGACGCCGGGGGCGAAGGTGAGGGTCGCCGATCGGGGGGTGTAGTCGGTGCCGGCGGTGCCGGTGCCGCCGATGGTGCCGCCCACGGTCGCGGCCACGACGGTGACCTCCTCGGGCGACGGTGACGACAGGGTGACCTCGAAGTCAGCGCTGGTGGCGACCCCGGCGGGCCCCTCGACGACCGGGGCCGGGTCGACGACGGAGACCGTGCGGGCGCCCTCGACGAGCGTCCCCGCCAGGCGGTAGGAGCCGAGGCTGCCGTAGCCGCCGTAGCCCGTGGCCAGGGTGCCGGCGCCGACGCCCGCCACGACGACGAAGTAGGTGCCGTCGGCCGGAATCGTCGTCGAGAGCGAGGCGGACAGCCCCGTCACCGTGTCGTAGTCCACGGTGGCGGACGGTCTGTCGTCGGACGCGATCACGCTCCCGGCACCGTTGCGGACCTCGAGGAGCACGTCGAGGTTGGGGCTGACCGTCGCCGGGGTGATCGTGAAGGTGGCTGCGCCGGCGGTCGCCTCCACCCGGAAGACGTCGACGTCGGCATCGGTCGAGATCACTCCGATGGCAGCCACGTCGGGCCCGGAGCCGACGCCGCTGGCCGCGGCCGGGGTGTCGCCGTGATCGTCGGTGATGGGCGGCCCGCCGTTGGCCGCGACGACGTCGAGATCGGGCTCGTAGTTGTTGGCGCCCGGGTACTCGCCCTTGCTGAACTGGCTGAGGGGCTTGTAGTACGACACCCCCATGATCGGGGCCCACGCCCCGGCACCCCCGTAGTACCCCTGCGACGAGGTGCCGTCGTGGCTCAAGCCCAGGTTGTGACCGACCTCGTGCGACGTGGCCTCGGCGATGTACTTGGCGTTGTGTCCCAGGGCCTGCGCCACGACCCATGCCGGCTGGTAGAAGGCGTGGCTGCTGGAGGCGTCGAACACCCCGACGTAGGCCACTCCGCCGCACCCACAGCTGTTGCCCACCTCGGGGGCGTCGGTGATGAGCGCCCGGGTGCCGAACACCAGGTCGGAAGGCCCGCTGCGGGTGATGGCCGCCGGCCCCGGGTCCTGGGTGGTGACGTCGATGTCGAACGGGGCGTAGTCCTCCGCCACCCGTTGCCACACCGACTGGACCACGTCCTGCTCGGCGGTGCTGAATGCAGGCGAGCCGTCCGTAGAGAAGGGTTCGGCGAAGAAGGGGTCGACGGGCGCGCCGAAGGCGCCGTTCCAGGCGGTGCCGGCGATGGTCTCGCCGTCGAAGTCGAGGTAGACGGTGCGCAGCGATCCCGGCCGACTGTGGAGACGGAAGGTGTCGGCGTAGGGGAACGCAGCCGCCTCGGCCGCGGCCGCGACCGCGGCCATCGCCGGGTCGGGAACCCGCTCCACGTAGTAGATCCGCTGGGTCGCATCCAGGCGGGCGGCGGGGTCGGCCAGGATGCGCCGCGTCTCCTCCACCGACTTGTCGTTGGTCCTCGCCACGGAGGCCACGTCAGGAGCGGCAGCGGCGGCTTCGGTGGCGGCTTCGGACGGGGCCGCGGCCTGCGCCTGCGCCGCCATCGGCTGGACCAGGAGGGCAGCCAGCGTGGCCACGACCGCGACGACCGCGCCCCCGGTTCGACTGCCTCTCATCCTCGACATCCCTCTCCGGGTCGGAAGGCCCGAGCGGAACGTGCTCGCGTCATCCCTCCAGCCGTGACGCCGGGTCGTCCGACCCGTCGCCGTCCACTGCTTGTCGGCTGCCGACTGTCGTCGCGAGAGGGGTCGATCGGCCCCTTTCTCGCAATGTCCAAAGTTCTCGACGGAAAGTGTGAGGTCCCTCTGCCACTCGATCGACCCGGTGGGCTGCGCCGGGCACGTGCCCGCCGGCCGGCCGAGAGACGGGCCGGGGTCGTACTGTCGACGACATGAGCGGCGAGATGTGCCTGGTCACTCGCCTGGGCGGCACGGTCGCCACCTGCGTGGGGGACGACGCCGGCGAGATGACGGCCCGGGCGTGGGCCGTCGTGGGTCGCCGGTGACGGCCTGGTCACCCGACCCCGACGCCCTGAGGGGCCGGGTGGCGGTGGTGGCCGGGGCGACCCGAGGCGCGGGGCGGGGGATCGCCGCCGCCCTGGGTGAGGCGGGAGCGACGGTGTATTGCACCGGTCGCAGCAGCCGGACGGGTGCGCTGCGATCCGACTACGACCGGGCGGAGACGATCGAGGAGACGGCCGACCTGGTCACCGAGCTCGGCGGCACCGGGATCGCGGTGGCGGTCGACCACCTCCAGCCCGACCAGGTACGACGGCTGGGCGAGCGCATCCGGGGAGACCAGGGGCACATCGACGTGCTCGTCAACGACATCTGGGGCGGCGAGGTGCTCAAGGGCGGCCCCGCCGACTGGAACACCCCCATCTGGGAGCACGACCTCGACAAGGGGCTGCGCATCCTCCGGCTGGCGGTCGAGACCCACCTGGTCACGTCCCACCACCTCCTGCCCCTGCTCGTCGACCGGCCCGGCGGGCTGGTGGTGGAGGTGACCGACGGCACCAACGACTACAACGCCTCCCACTACCGGATCTCCGTCTTCTACGACCTGGCCAAGGTGGCCGTGGGCCGGCTGGCGTACTCCCAGGGCCACGAGCTGGAGCCCCACGGGGCGACGGCGGTGGCACTCACTCCCGGTTGGATGCGGTCGGAGATGATGCTGGAGGCGTTCGGCGCGTCCGAGGCGAACTGGCGCGACGCCCCCGCTCCCCCCGGGTTCGCCGTCTCCGAATCTCCCCGCTACGTGGGTCGGGCCGTCGCCGCCCTGGCCGCCAATGCCGACCGGGCCCGGTGGAACCAGCAGTCGCTCACGTCGGGCCAGCTGGCGGCCGCCTACGGGTTCACCGACGTGGACGGGTCGAGGCCCGACGTCTGGCGCTACATGGCCGATGTCGAGCTCGCCCCCGACACCGACCCGAACCCCGCCGACTACCGCTGACCCGGGTGACCGCCCGCTGACGAGCAAATGGCACGAACACCACCTCCTCGGCGGACGGTCGTGGCCATCGTTCGGCTGGCGGCCGGAACGTCAGCCCGGGAGGCGGGCTTCGATGGCCCGGTCGTCGCCGTCGTCGTCACGGAGGACGGCAATGTCGACGAAGCCGGCGGCCTCCAGGTGGGCGGCCACCTTCGACGCCTGGTCGCCTCCCAGCTCGAGGAGGAGCCAACCGCCCGGCCCCAGCCATCGGAGACTGCGGGCGACGATGGCCGACAGCAGCCTCAGGCCCCCGTCGCCACCGTCGAGGGCCAGACGGGGCTCGAAGGCCACCACGTCGCGGGGAAGGAACGCGCAGCGCGTCGGTGGGTACGTAGGGGACGACCGCGGTCAGCACGTCGACCACCCCCAGCAGGGTCGTCGGCAGCGGTCCATCGAGATCGCCCAGCCGGGCGTCGACGCCGTTGGCCCGGGCGCACTCCACCGCGGCCCGGTCGATGTCGGTGGCCACGACGGTCGCCGACGGCGACGCGGTCTGCAGGACGCGGGCGACGGCGCCCGCGCCGGTGCACAAATCGACCCCCACACCGCCCGCCGGCAACAGGGCGGCCGCCCGCCGGGCCAGGGCCTCCGTCTGCCATCGGGGAACGTAGACACCCGGATGCACCTCGACCCGGATGCCGCAGAAGTCGACCGAGCCCACGACCCACGCCATCGGTTCGCCGCTCGTCCGCCGCCCGACCAGCGCCTCTAGCAGATCCGAGTCCCCCGCCGCCGCAGCCTCCAGGGCGGCCGCTTCCGCCTCCGGGGCCACGCACCCCGCCGCCGACAGACGGGACACGATGTCCATCCCACCGATGGTACGGAGAGGCCGTCACCCGTTGCGGCGCCGAGGAGACCGGTCGCATCACCGGCACGAGGGCACCCGCATGCCGGTCCGTCGTTCCGTTCTCCCCGGCACCGTCTCGAGCCCGCCCGGTGCCGCCCGGATGGCCGCAGAGTAGGTCGTTCACCAGAATTCCCACTAGGCACAGTTGAAGCACGAACAGCGGTATGAGAACGGTCTGTCCGGGGTAGGTCCGGCTCGGCTACGACCGAGGAGACAGCTGTGGCAGGGGCAGCTCCGGAACCCGATGACGACCTCGCGACCGTGCTCACACGCGCCCGCCGGGCGGGCGCCCTGTCGCAGGTGGAGCTGGCGAAGCGGGCGGGGATCGCCCCCAGCTACCTCTCCCGCATCGAGGCGGCGTCGTGGCGCACCGGCGGCCCGTGGCCGTCGGACCAGGTCCTGCGCTCCCTGGCCCGCCACCTGGGTGCCAGCTCCGCCGAGCTCATCCGCCTCCGGAACGAGGAACGTGCGTCCAACGGCGTCACCGTCGGGCGCCGGCGAGGCTGGGCCGGTCCCGCCTACACCGTCTGCACCGACAGCGACGGCGTCTATCAGGCGGCCAAGTCCCTCATCGACCGCAACCCGCCCCGTCATCCGGTGCGCACCACCAGCGTCCGCATGCTGGAAGGTGAGCAGGACAGCCCCACCCTGTGGCAGGCGGAGTTCGTGCGCAGCCTCACCGAGAAGGTGAGCAACGACCCCGAGAGCACGCTCTACCGGGTGTGCGCCTCCAGCGCCGACAACATCGCCCTCGTGCGCCAGTCGGCGGTGCGCCTGGCCGGGGGCCGCCCGCCGGCCGACGTCCGCAACATCCGCAACCGCTTCTGCTTCGGCAACCCCCTCGTCCTCGACTTCATCATCGGGGCCAACGAGGCCCTGATCGCCATCCCCGACCGGCGCAGCCGGCCCAGCCTGCGGGCGTGCGTGGTGGTCGACGACCCCGACTTCGTCACCGCCATGCAGGACTGGTACGACGAGTTCATCTGGGAACCGGCCTGCGACTGGGTCGAGCTCACCTACGACAACATCGACGCAGCCCTCGACGAGGCCGAGGCCCGCCTCCGGGCCGACGCGGTGACGGGGAGCGCTACACCACCAGGTTGACGAGCTTGGGCGGGCGGGTGACCACCTTCTTCGGCGTGCGCCCGTCGAGTACGGCCTGCACCTTGGCCGACGCCAGCGCCATGCGCTCCATGGCCTCGGCCCCGATGCCGACGTCGACCTGCATCTTGTCCCGGACCTTGCCGTTGACCTGCACCACCATGGTGGCCGTCAACGCCGCCGCCCGCTCGGCGTCGAACGTCGGCCACGGCAGCTCGTGGATGTGCTGGCCCGGGTGGCGGCGCTCCCACAGCTCGGCGGTGACGTGGGGCACCATCGGCGCCAGCAGCAGGAGGAGGCTGTCGACGGCGAACTTCACCGACGCCCGCTCGGTGCCGGCCTGGACGTGCTTGTAGAGGAGGTTGGTGAACTCCATGCACGCGGCCACCGCGGTGTTATACGACCAGCGGGCGTAGTCGTCGCTGACCCGGGAGATGAGCTGGTGGGTGGCCCGCTCCAGGCTCCCGGGCGGGCCGGGCGGGGCCGTCGCCTCCTGCATCTCCACCGCCTCCACCTCGCCCATGGCCAGCCGCCACACCCGGGCCAGGTAGCGGGCGGCGCCGTCGATGACCCGGTCGGTCTCCTCCGTCCAGTCGACGTCGTCGGCGGGCGGGCCCACGAACAGGTGGAACAGGCGGAGGGCGTCGGCGCCGACCGTCGAGAAGTACTGCTCGGGCGCGACCAGGTTGCCCTTCGACTTCGACATCTTCGACCCGTCCATCCGGATCATCCCCTGGGTGAACAGCCGGCCGAAGGGTTCCCGAAGGTCGGGCGGGGCCACGCCCAGGTCGGCCAGGGCCTTGGTGAAGAAGCGGGCGTACATCAGGTGGAGGATGGCGTGCTCGATGCCCCCGATGTACTGGTCGACGGGCAGCCAGTGGCCGGCCATGGCCGGGTCGAAGGGGACCTCGGTGTTCCACGGGTCGGTGAAGCGCAGGAAGTACCAGGACGAGTCGACGAAGGTGTCCATGGTGTCGGTCTCCCGGGTGGCGGGCTTGCCGCACTCGGGACACACCGTCTGCAGAAAGGCCTGGTGGTACTTGAGGGGCGACTCGCCCGTGGGCCGGAACTCGACGTCGTCGGGGGCGACGATGGGCAGGTCGGCGTCGGGCACCGGCACCGCCCCGTGGTCGGGGCAGTAGACGATGGGGATGGGGCAGCCCCAGAAGCGCTGGCGGGACAGCAGCCAGTCCCGCAGGCGGTAGTTCACCGTGCGCCGGCCGATCCCCTCCCCCTCCAGCCAGTCGATCGACTGGGCGATGGCCTCGGACTTGGTCAGCCCGTTCAGCCACTGGCTGTTGATGATCGTGCCGTCGCCCGTGTAGGCCTCGCCGTCCCAGCCCTCGGGCCGCTGGACGGTGGGGATGATGGGCAGGTCGTAGGCCTTGGCGAAGTCCCAGTCCCGCTGGTCCTCGCCGGGGACGGCCATGATGGCGCCGGTGCCGTAGCCGGTGAGCACGTAGTCGGCCAGGTAGACGGGCACCCGCTCGCCGTTGAACGGGTTGGTGGCGTAGGAGCCGGTGAACACCCCCCGCTTCTCCAACGGCCCCTCGGTGGACTGGCGGTCGATGTCGGACTCGGTGCTCACCCGGGCCACGAACTCCTCCACCGCCGCCCGCTGGCCGTCGGTGGTCAGGTCGGGGACCAGGGGGTGCTCGGGGGCGAGCACCACGTAGGTCATGCCGAAGCTGGTGTCGGGCCGGGTGGTGAAGACGCGGATCGAGATATCGCCCGCCATGAGGTCGAACTCGACACCCTCGGAGCGGCCGATCCAGTTGCGCTGCATGACCTTCACCCGCTCCGGCCAGTCGAGGCCGTCGAGGTCGTCGAGCAGCTGGTCGGCGTACTGGGTGATGCGGAAGAACCACTGCACCAGGTCGCGCTTGACGACCAGGTCGCCCGAGCGCTCGCACGTGCCGTCGGCCAGCACCTGCTCGTTGGCCAGCACCGTCTGGCAGCCGGGACACCAGTTGACGGGCGCCTGCTTGCGGTAGGCGAGGCCGGCCTCCAGCAGGCGCAGGAAGATCCACTGCGTCCAGCGGATGTAGGCCGGGTCGTGGCTACGGACCTGGCGGCGCCAGTCGTACACCGCCCCCAGCCGGGTCAGGCTGGCCTTCAGCTCGGCGATGCGGGCATCGGTGAACTCCCGGGGGTGGACGCCCTGCTTGATGGCCGCGTTCTCCGCCGGCAGGCCGAACGAGTCGAACCCGATCGGGGACAGCACGCCGTGGCCCTGCATGGTGCGGTACCGGACGTTGAGGTCGCCGAAGGTGTAGTTCCGGACGTGACCCATGTGAGCGGGCCCGCTTGGGTAGGGGTACATGCAGAGGACGTAGAAGGGCGGCCGGGGGTCGTCGTTCTCCACCTCGTAGGTGCCTTCGTCACGCCACCGGGCCTGCCACCTGCGCTCTACTTCCTGGACGTCGTACGCCTCGGCCATATGGCGGTCGATCGTACCGGGGGGCGTGTCGGGCACCCGCCCGACTTCTACGCTGTGGCGAGGAAGCTCGCTTGGGGGTGCATGTTGGGGCTGGCGGTCTTCGCAGCCGGTCAGGAAGATCGAAGGTTGGTCGCCGAGGTGAGGGCGTTCGTCACGAGCGAGCTTCGCCGGCGTTGTCGCGCCGATCTGGTCGACGACGCGGTCCTGGTCGCGACCGAGCTGGCCACCAACGCCATCCTCCACGCCGGGGGCGTGGCCGCGGTGAGGGTCGACGGGACGAACGAAGGCGTTCGCATCGAGGTCCACGACCGCACCCGGGTACCTCCGGTGCTGGCCCGCTCGTCGGAGGACGCCATGACCGGACGCGGCCTTCGCCTGGTGGGGGCGCTGTCGGCCCGGTGGCAGGCGGAGCCGACGGCTGAGGGCAAGATGATCTGGGCCGAGCTCACCGGCCGAGGCGCTCCCTCCCTCCTCTCGGCCGACGACCTCCTCGAGCTGTGGGCCGAGGATGGCGATGTCGGCGGAGACAACGGGGGTGGCGGTAACGGCGGCGCCGGGTTCACGACGATCCCGACCCGCCACCAGGTCGTGCTGGGCGAGGTCCCGACCGACCTGCTGCTGGCGGCCAAGTCCCACGTCGACAACCTGGTCCGGGAGTTCACCCTCACGTCCCGGGGAGCGCGGTCAGGCCTCACCGGTGCCGTCCCCCGACCCCTCGCCTCTCTCATCGAGGCCGTCGTCTCCCGCTTCGCCGAGGCCCGCCAGGCGATCAAACGCCAGGCGATCGTGGCCGCCGAGAGCGGGATGTCCCACGTCAGCCTCAACCTGTCGCTCTCCCTGGGCGCGGCCGACGCGGGCGAGGAGTACCTGCGGGCGCTCGACGAGGCCGACGCCTACTGCCGGGCGGCCCGGCTGCTGACGCTCGAGAGCCAGCCCCAACACCGGGTCTTCCGCCAGTGGTACGTGGGCGAGATCGTCAAGCAGCTCCGGGCCGCGGCCGAGGGGCAGCCGGCAACCGACCTGGAGACCTTCGAGCAGCGCCTGCTGCGGGAGATCGACACCGTCGCCCGCGCCCGACGGGCGACGGAGCGGGTGGCCCGGCTGTTCGACGTCTCCGCCGCCCTCGCCCGCGCCGCCACCACCGAGGCCGTGGCCCAGGCGGTGCTCGAGCACGGGGTGGCGGCGTTGGGAGCGTCCGGAGGGGGAATCCTGCTGTCGGGCGACGCCGACCGGCTCTCCGTCCCCGCCACCGTGGGATACGACGAAGACGTGGTCGCCCGCCTGCGGGCCGAGTCGAGGGATGACGAGCTGCCGGCGGCGGTGGCCCTGCGCACCGGGGAGGCGGTGTGGTTGGAGTCCCGCGAGGAGCGCGACAAGCGCTTCCCGCTCCTCAACGCCCTCGAGCGCCAAGCCGTGTCGGCCTGCGCCGTCCCCCTGGAGGTCGGCGACCACCGGCTGGGGGCGCTGCGGTTCAGCTTCGCCGAGCCCCGCCTGTTCGACGAGGAGGAGCGCCGGTTCGTGCACGCCCTGGCCGCCCAGACGGCGCAGGCGCTCGACCGGGCCCAGGTGTACGAGATGCGGGCCGACCTCAGCCGCCGGTTCCAACGCAGCCTCCTCCCGGGCGAGATGGCGGTGCCGGCGAGCTTGGAGGTGGCGGGCTGCTACCACCCCCTCGGCACCGGCATGGAGCTCGGCGGCGACACGTTCGACGTCTGGCCCATCGGCACCGGGCTGTGGGGGATCGCCATCGCCGACGCCGCCGGCACCGGCCCCGAGGCGGCAGCCCTCACCGCGATGATCCGCTTCACCCTGCGGGCGTTGGCCATGAGCGACGTCGAGCCCGCGTCCGTCCTCCGGAACCTGAACCGGGCCCTGCTGGCGGCGGGCGCTTCCGGGGCCTCGGGCGAACGGTTCTGCACCGTCATCTTCGGTGTGCTGGCGCCGACGGCGAACGGAGCCGTCCTCACCTTGGCCGGAGGCGGGCATCCTCCGCCGATGGTGCGACGGGCCGCCAACGGGATCGAGGAGGTGGCCGTCGGCGGCTCGCTCCTCGGCGTGCTGCCCGATGTCCCCGTCGGCATCCAGACGGTGACGCTGGCGCCCGGCGACGCCCTCGTCCTCTACACCGACGGCGCGGTCGAGGCCCGGCGGGACGGCGTGATGTTCGGCGACGAGGGTCTCCGGGAGGTCATCGCCGGTGCGCCGACCGCGTCCCAGCCCCTCGCCGACGCCATCGAGGAGGCGGTGGTCAGCCACGTGGGCGGCACCATGACCGACGACCTGGCCGTGCTCGTGGTGCGCGTTCTCCCCTGATCGCGCTCGGCTAACTCGGCCCGACGGCGGACGCGGGCCGCCCACGACCACCGGCGGGAGAGCTGGCGGATGGACTCGAAGTCGTGGCCGAGGGGCCGGTACGGAGAGCGTGGGGGCGCGGCGGGGCGGGCGCGGTCAGGCGCCCGGCTCGTCAGGTCCGGGCGGGGGCTCGGGGCGGCCGGCGGGCAGGGCCCGGGGACCGGTGGCGAGCTCGGAGGTATCGGTGGTGGAGCCGTCGCCGAGGCAGCCGTCGCCGGTGGAGATGGCGTCGGCGTCGCCCCGGTCGGCGGCGGCGGCGGACTGGAGGACGGCCTCGGCGTCGACGATCTCGTAGGCGTAGCCCTGCTCGGCGAGGAACCGCTGGCGGCGGGCGGCGAACTCCTGGTCGTTGGTGTCGCGAGCCACGACGGTGAAGAAGTGGGCCGGCCGGCCGTCGCCCTTGGGCCGCAGGATCCGACCCAGCCGTTGCGCCTCCTCCTGGCGGCTGCCGAAGGTGCCCGACACCTGGATGGCGACCGAGGCCTCGGGCAGGTCGATGGAGAAGTTGGCCACCTTGGACACGACCAGGACCGGCTCGATCCCCCGCCGAAAGGCGTCGTAGAGCTTCTCCCGCTCGTGGGTGGGCGTCTTGCCGTTGAGGACGGGTGCCCCCAGCCGCTCCGCCAGCTGGTCGAGCTGATCGAGGTACTGGCCGATCACGAGGGTCGGCTCACCCCGCCGGACTGCCTCCTGGCACAGCACCTCGACCACGGCCAGCTTCGACCGGGCGGTAGCGCCCACCCGGTAGCGCTCCTCCGGTTCGGCCAGGGCGTAGGCCATGCGCTCCTCGTCGGCCAGCGTCACCCGCACCTCCACGCAGCGGGCGGGGGCGATCCAGCCCTGGGCCTCGATGTCGCGCCACGGGGCGTCGTAGCGCTTGGGGCCGATGAGGCTGAACACGTCGCCGGCCCGCCCGTCCTCCCGCACCAGGGTGGCGGTGAGCCCCAGCCGGCGCCGGCTCTGGATGTCGGCCGCCATCCGGAAGACGGGGGCGGGCAGCAGGTGGACCTCGTCGTACACCACCAGTCCCCAATCCTCGGCCGACAGCAGCTCGAGGTGGGGGTAGAGCCCGCCCCGGCGGGTGGTGATGATCTGGTAGGTGGCCAGGGTGACGGGCCGGATCTCCTTGCGCTCACCGCTGTACTCCCCCATCTCGGCCTCGGTGAGGGTGGTGCGGGCCAGCAGCTCGGCCTGCCACTGGCGGGCGGCGACGATGTTGGTGACCAGGATCAGGGTGCGGGCGCCGGCCCGGGCCATGGCGGCCAGGCCGACGAGGGTCTTGCCCGCTCCGCAGGGAAGCACGATGACCCCGCTGCCGGCGGCGGTGAAGGCGTCGACCGCCTCTACCTGGTAGGGCCGGAGCTCGAATCCGGCGTCGGTGCGGAGGGCGATGGGGTGGGCGGTGCCGTCGACGTAGCCGGCCCGGTCGTCGGCCGGCCACCCCACCTTGAGCAGGGCCTGCTTCAGCCGGCCCCGCTCGCCCCGGGGGACGCCGAAGGTGTCGGGGCCGATGCGGGGGCCGAGCAGGGGGACGACGGCCTTGGCCCGGGCCACCTCCTCCAGCACGGCCAGGTCGGTGCTGCGCAGGACGAGCCCGTGGACGGGGTCGACGTCGAGGACGAGGCGGCCGTAGCGGGACATCAGGTCGGCGACGTCGATGAGCAGGGCCTGGGGCACCGGGTAGCGGGACCACCGCAGGAGGGCGTCGACCACCTGCTCGGCGTCGTGGCCGGCGGCGCTGGCGTTCCAGAGCCCGAGGGGGGTGAGGCGGTAGGTGTGGATGTGCTCGGGCGAGCGCTCGAGCTCGGCGAAGGGGGCGATGTCGGCCCGGCAGGCGGCGCCGTCGGGATGGTCGACGTCGAGCAGCAGGGTGCGGTCGGACTGGATGATCAGGGGCCCGGCGGTGGGTTCGCCGGTGGGGTCAACGGGCATCAGAGGGAGTCCTCCTCGGCTTCGGTGAGGACCCGGACCCAGGAGACCCGGCCGAGGGCCAGCACCCGACTCTCCCACCCGGACAGCAGCTCGACCACCACGTCCCGCGACCCGACGTCGAGGACCGCCACGTTGAGCTGGGTGGAGTTGCCTTTCTTGTTGGTGTACGCCAGCCGCACCGGCCACGCCTCGACCAGGGCCTGCTGGAGGAGGTCGGCGACGGCCCTCGGGTCCCTCGCGATCCGTTCCGGACGCCCGCCCGCGGCGGCGACGTCGAAGGCGGACCCGACGCCGGGCGGCATCCCCTTGGTGACCGACGGCGGCAAGGTGAACTCGAGCGGCGGCGAAGGCGGCGAAGGCGGCGAAGGCGGCGAAGGCGGCGTGGGCGGCGGCTTGGCGGCGGGCGCCGGCGCCGGTCGCTTGGCCGCAGGTGCCGACTTGGCGGGGACCTCGGCCCGCAGCAGGCGGGCGGCGACTGCTGCGCAGGTCGTGGCCGCGGGACCGGCCAGCGCCGAAGCCGCCCTGCCGGCGGCGGGCGCGAACGGGTTGCCGACGGGGCCGAAGGCGGCGTCGACGTTCGAGGGGCGGGCGGTGAGGGCGGCCAGGCGGCGATCGGGGACGGCCCGGCGGCGGGGAGGGCGGCGCAGGACGAGCGCCCCGTCGGCCCCCTCCTCGGCGGGCGCGTAGCCCGCCTCCCGCAGGGCGGCCAGCACCGTCGGCGCGTCGGCACTGGCGGCCGCCACCGTCGGCGCCAGCAGGCGCAGGCCCAGCTTGGCGGCCGCCCGCGAGGCCACCACCTCTGCCAGCAGGGCTTGATCGTCGCTCCGCAGGCAGCAGCGGGTGGCCACCACCCGCACCTGGCCGAACCGGCGGCCGACGTCGTTGACCAGGTACGTCAGGGCCTGGGGCACGCCCTTGGCCGCATGGGCCTCGATGAAGGCGAGGATGTCGGCGCCCGACCGACCCGCCTCGTAGCACCGGCGCACCGACGCCTCGGTGAAGCGGAACAGCACCGCCGCTCCCCGCGACTCCAGGTCGGCCATCGACTCCAGTTCGGCCCGCACCGTCCGCACCAGCTCGGCCGGGGCCAGGGCGGTGAGGTCGGCCTGGACCACGAACTGCGACGTGGCCCTCGGCACCACCCGGTCGAGCGCCGCGCCAGATCCCTCGACGTCGCCCGTGGCTGCCAACCGGCCCCACGTGCTCAATCCACCGAGCCCGGTGAGGCCGAGCAGCTCGCACTCGAGCAACGACCACGTCACCAGCGTCTCCGCCGACGCCGGCCCCCTCGACCACAGCGCGGGAGAGCCCCACGTGACCCGCTCGAACACGCTCGCCACCGTCACCGAGTTGCCGGGCGGCATCTCGGTCAGCGCCTCCAGGACGCGGCGCCGGCGGTCGGCGGCCCGCAACTCGTAGGCCCGCACGAGCATCGGCGGGATCGGCTTGCGCTTGGTGTCGAGGGCCCCGGCCAGGCTCACGTGGAGATCCCACCGCAACCACGCGCCCACCAGGTGGGCCCACCGACGGGCGACGTCGAGGTCGGACCACTGGTCGTAGGCCGGAAGGGGAAGGGCGGAATCGGACTTGGCGTCGATGCTCACCAGCCCCGCCGCCAGCGCCAGCTCCACCACCCGGGCCGTTTCGACCTCGGACCGGTCGATCGCCTTCGCCACCCGCCGCAGGACCTGGATGCCCAGGCCACCGGCCTTGAGCTGCTTCGGAGGGTCGGCGGCCCACCCGTCGAGGACAGTGGTGATGTCGGCCACCAGCCGGAGGGCCCGCTCCGCCGCGGCCCGGTCGGCCGCCGCCGGATCCACCGCCTGGAACGCCAGCTGCGGGGTGCGCAAGGCAAGGTCGGGGAACGCCTTGCCCCCTCGCACGGCGAGGCCGGCCTCCTGCACCAGCACCACCGTGTCCCAGCCCGTCGGAGCCAGCACGGCCCGGTTAAGAAGCCAGCCAATGGGCGTGTGATCGGAGCGGGCAGCGGCGTACAGGGCGCCCGCCGCTCGGCCCTCGGGTCCGGCGCAGGCGAGGCTGGCCACCACCTCGGCCGCGCCATCGGGTGCCTCGCACAGCAGGCCGATCAGGAAGCCGGGCGCGGCCAGCGCCTCACCGATGGTGCCCAGGGTGGCGGCCTTGGCGGTTCCGCCGTCGACGCCCAGCCGGTCGGCGCAGGCCGCCAGCGTGGCCGCCGGCTGGGATGCCAGCGCCACCTTCACCGGGGGGCCGAGCCCCGCCGGGAAGGGCACCTCGGGGCGGACCAGGAGCTGCAGCCCGTCGCCGTCGCCGGCCACCAGCGCCAGCCCCCGCAACCGGCCCAGGATGCCGGCCAGGGCGGCCGCCGCCTCCAGGTCGTCGATGGCCAACACCTCGATCAGGGCCCCGAGCGTGGTCGGGCTCGGCAGCAGGCACAGGGCCTCCAGCACCTGCCGGGAGCCGTGGTCGAGCCGGTGGAGGCAGGTCTCGACGCTGGCCGGGGCCAGGGCCCGGGCGGCCAACTCGGGGAGGGTGTGAGGCGGCGGATCGATCAGGTCGGGCCGGGCCTCGAGGAGCGCGGCGATACCGGATTCGTCGAGACGACGCAGCACGTCGAGCAGCGGATGCTCCTCGCCGCCGCGACTCCGGACAGACATGGCCCGAGCCAACCGACCTCCCGTGGGCTCTTCGTTGGGGTGCTGGGGAAGCGAAGTCGAACGTACCAGGGGCCTACGACAGCACCGCGGACCTCTAGCGCCCATCACCCCTCGGGGGTTCGTCGAGGGCGCCGTTCGATCTCCGTTCGGCTAGGACTCGACCTTGCGGTAGATGAGGTCGAAGTCGGTCGAGTAGTTGGAGCCGTCCTCGGCCATCTCCCAGCGTCCGGTGATCGTGTTCCCGTCGTCGCTGAAGGTCGCTAGGAAGCGCTGGGAGAACGGCTCGCCCTCCCGCCAGAGCTTCCACTCGCCGTTGCCGATGCTCATCTCGTAGACGCGGCAGACCCCCCGCTCGTCGGAGTACAGCTGGAAGAACGTCCCCTTGGCCCCATCGCACCCGATGACGGAGACGTTGTCAGGCGCCTCGGGAAGCTCCGCCGTTCCATGCTCGACCAGGTGAGCCCCCGAGGCGTGCCACTCGAACGTGACCGTCCCGCCGCCCGGCCATGACTCTCCGTTGGGCCACATCGCCTCGACGGTCCACTGGCCGACGAACGGCTCGAGCTGACGAAGCGCACGCTCTGCGGTTGGTTGATCCATCGATCGCTCCTTCCTCCCTGTTGGTGCGGCCGCGGTCGCACTCCCAAGGCTCGGTCGTCTCGGTCCGTCATACGACGCCGGCGGAGGATCGAACTCATCGGTGCCGCGGCTTCGGGCGCCTTCGACACCTGTCTGCGCATTTTGTACTTTCACGAACTTTGATCTAGAGTGACCCCGCACTTCCCGGACTGCTGAGCGCTCTGATTTTGGAGAATTTGTCGGCTCCTGGTGGTCCACGAACCGCTTCGACTCCTGGCGGCCCGCGTCTTTTTGCGACGACAGCCAGTGAGGTGGCGGTGAATATCTCCAATTGCGACCAGGACGGGCAACCCCGTCATGCCTGAATTCCGCCCGGAGGGACGGCCGTGAAGGGAGTACCGCTTCGCACCCGCCGACGCAGCGCGGTGATCGCCCTGATCGTCGCCGTCGAACTTGCCCGCGCCGGACTCGCGAACGGCGTGGCCGGCGCCTCGCCTGGTCTGATCCGGCTGGTGACCGTCTCGGTCGAGGGCGCCACCGGTACCTGGCCGCCGGCCCAGTCCACCGGCGCGGAACCTGCAGCGACAGTGGTCGCCGACCCCGCGGCCACACCGCCCGCCCCGACGGACCAGTAAGTACGTCGTCCTTCGCCACGCCGGCCGGCCGCACCGGCGACGACATCACCGTTCGACCGCACCGGTCGACCCACCAGCAGCCCGAGCGAGCCGTCAATCCACGACTCGGTCCCGACAAAGGAGAATCTGTATGCGTAGCAACCGGAAAATCATGTCCGTGGTCGGCATCGCCACGGTCGGCACGTGCCTTGGTATCGCCGGCTTCGTTCTCGCCGCGTTCGTCCAAGACAGCAGCGTGGATTCGGTGCCCGGCGCAGCTGAGACCTTCGTCGCGGCCACCGTTACCGGCGCACAAACCGGCACGCTGTTGCCCGGAGAAAGTGCGCTCGTCACCCTTACTCTCACGAACCCGAACAGCAATGTGAAGGCCAGGTTGCTGTCCATTGCTCCCGGTGAGGTCTTCATCGACACCGTGGCCAACCCCGCCGACGCGACCTACTGCCACGACCAGATCGAACTGTCCACGGCCGGCGCCGACCTTCTCATGCCGACCCTCGCGGTCAGCGAAGCGAACTTTCCGTTCGCGTTGCGCAACGCGGTGAAGCTGAAGGACGACACCGACATCCGCTGTCAGGGCATGACGTTCCACACGTCATGGACGGCACAGTTCCAGGCCGTTCGTTAGGAAGTAGCCCTCCGGGTCGGACGGGAATGCGCCCCGTCCGACCCGAGCGCGGTGGTCGGCACGAGCGCGGCCCGCCGGTCGGCGGCCACGAGCGACGGGTCCCACCCGACCTGAGACCCAGGCACAGCGCCACCACCACGTCGGGACCGAGGGCCGTCAACCTGGCCTGGAGGTAACAGCTACCGATCCTGGCCCCAGAACTCGACGCGCCCCGACGGACGAGGAGGGTCATCATGGAGCCATGGGATTCTTCGATCTCCCCGAACTTGAGCCAGGCGATGACGAACTCGATGCCGACGAGGAGGACGACCACGGCTACGAAGGCAGGCGACCCGCGGCCTGGATGCCCGGAGTGGTGCCCGTCGAACTCGTCGTCGCTCGTTCCGATGAGGCGGCGGTGGTCCTCAGTCGCATCTCGGCCTTCCCAGACGTTCTCGAGTTCACCGTGAACAGCTACCTTCGTCGGTCCGTCAAGCGCAATCGGCGAGGGCATCCTCACCACCCGATGATGTGGCACGGCATGGTCGACCCGGGCAAGCCCGTCCCCGACGAGATTCTTCGATTCGGCGTGGCCTGGCCCGATGGTGGTCGGGCTACGAACCTGGGCGGCTGGGGGCGAAACGAGCGTGACGCGACAGAGCCGGCGCACGGTCTGGAAACCCACAGCGGCGGTGGCTCGGATCGTGAGTACTCCCAGCAGTACTGGGCGTGGCCGCTGCCGACCTCGGGACCGCTTCGGTTCGTCGTTGCGTGGCCGGCCTTCGGGATCGAGGAGACGACCGCTTCGGTCGACGGCGAGATCCTGGTCGAGGCGGCCAGCCGAGCCCAGCCGGTCTGGCCCGAGGACGTGGGCAAGACCAGCCATGTCTCGCGCGCGGCGGTCGTCCGGACCATGCGGGCGCACGACGGGGAAGCGACCGGAGGGTTCACCGACCACTGACCAATCGGGAGTGACTGCCGGTCATACAGCTCCCAGGCAAGACGATCGCTCGAAGCGGCGGACGCCCGGCGACGGAACTGCTTGTTGGAGTGAGCGGACTCGCGGCTATGTCCTTGAATGGGTTCGGCCATGCCCCGCCTGCGAAGCGGCGATTCCTACTGAGGTAGGATTTGGTCGTGGCCGTGCGCAAGTGGTCGGTCAGTGTCGAGGAGGAGCTCGCATCCCGTGTCGAAGAGCGGGTCGGCCATCGGGGCCTGAGCGGCTTCGTCGCCCGAGCAGTCGAGCACGAGCTCGAGCGGGATGCGCTCGCCAGCTACCTCGACGAGCTCGACGAGGCATACGGCGCAGTCCCTGACGACCTCGTCGACCAGTACGACGAACTATGGCCGTCCTGATCCTCGACAGCGAAGCGCTGTCCGCCCTGGCCCGCCCGCACGAGGATCGCCGACGACACGAACGCGTCCGGGCCGCACTCCGTACCGCCGAGCGCCGCGGAGAACTCATCCGAGTACCTTCGGCGGTGCTCGTCGAGCTCTACCGCGGCGGCGGCACAGATCAACCCATCGATCTGGTGCTTTCCCGGGGCTTCGCTCGAGTGGTGACCACCGGAATTCGGGTCGCCCGGATAGCCGGGCACCTGCTGGCTCGGGTCGGGGGCGGCAGCGAGTTGGCCATCGACGCACTGGTCGTGGCCACCGCTATCCGCCTCGGCGGCGGCCTGGTCCTCACCCACGATCCCCGTGATCTTTTGGCCCTCGCCGCCGATCACCCCAACGTCCGCATTGGGGAGATCTGAACCTCGCTCGATCACCTGACGGACGAGTTCGCCGACGCGCGTAGGACCGATCCTCAGCCTGCGAGCCGGCGACGGACCTCCGCTACGTCCGCCGCCAAACGATCAGCCAGGGCCCGGACGTCGAGCCCGGCGGTGTCCTGACGTGCGGCCACCGCGTCGGCGATGATGTCGCGTACCACCACCCGGATCGAGTGCTCCCAGCCGATGCGCTCGGCCACCACCGTGGCCGCCATGTCGGGGAACTCGGACAACAGCTTTCGGATCTCAGGCTCGACGGCGTCGACGACCGCAGCGACGGCCCTGACTGTGTTGCGGGCCACGCCCAACCGCCGGACGATGGCATTGATGGTCATCCCTCGGCCCGGTGGAGCCGGCGAATCTCGGCCCAGTCCTCCATGCTGATCACCCTTCCTGCTCCCTGGCTCGCATCCGGTGGCCATGCTTCTCCGCGGATTATCCCAGTACTGTGCCGGTCGGATATCTCGGGCAAGGAGTTGCGAAGCGAACATACGTTTGGTAGCATGATGCGGTGAGTGATGGTCCGAATGCGGCGCAGGTGGCGGCCGAGATCGAGGCTGAGATCGCCGAGGTCTGCGGGGTGCTGAACGCGACGGCGGGGCGGTTGGTCGGGCTCATCGGCAGGGTGTTGGAGACCGGGGCGTGGGAGGGGACGGGCATCCGCTCGGCGCAGCAGTGGGTGGCGTGGAAGTGCGGGGTGTCGCCCGAGCGGGCCCGGCGGCTGGTGGCGATGGCCCGGCGGTTGGCCGAGCTGCCGGACACCAAGGCGGCGATGGAGGCGGGCGAGCTGTGCGAGGACCAGGTGGCGGTCATCTGCCGCCACGCTCCCGCCGGCATCGACGGCCAGGCTGCGGAACTGGCCCGCTCCGCGACCGTGGTGCAGCTGCGGCGGGTGTTGGGCAGCTACTCCTTCGAGGAGCCCAAGCCTGCCGAAGCTCAGGCCGAGCAAGTGCCCGAGGAGCGCCGGTGGGTGAGCTTCGGAACCGATGACCAGGGGTCGTGGACGCTGTCGGCGAAGCTCCCGGCCGACGAAGGAGCCCTGGTCGAGCGGGCGCTGCGGGCGTCGCGCGAAGAGCTGTTCCGGGCGGGCGAGCACGCATTCGGTCCCCATCCCGCCCCCTCCGACGTGAGCTGGGCCGACGCCCTGGTGGCGGTGGCCGATAAGGCACTGGCCCCGGGGGCGCAGTGCCGTCCCCACCACGACCGTCATCTGGTGCTGCTCCACGTGGAGACCGATGGCGATGGAACCACCGGCGGCCATCTCCACCTCGGCCCCGGGCTGAGCGACGGGCTCCGCCGCTTCGTGAGCTGCGACGCCCGGGTGCGGCCGGTGATGGAGAAGGGGGGAAAGGCGGTGAGCGTGGGTCGGGCCTTTCGCACCGTGCCCGAGCGCACCCGCATCGTGGTCGAGGAGCGGGATCGGGGCTGCCGGGTTCCGGGGTGTGACCGCAGCCGGTGGCTGCACGTCCACCACGTGCAGCATTGGGAGGACGGTGGAACGTCCGATACCGCCAATCTGGTGGCGCTTTGCCAACACCATCATCGATTGCATCACCGGGGTGGGCTCGGCATCAGCGGCAACGCCGACGAACCCGACGGGATGACATTCACCGACGAACGGGGCCGCACCCTCGATCCCACCGGCCGCCCGGTGCCACCCTGCCGTGCCCCCGGGGAGACCGCCCGCGAACTCGGCATCCCCGGCGGCAACTGGTCACACCCAACCGGCGAGCGTCTCGATCCCTTCTGGGTCGACTTCGACGAGCGAGCGGGTTGAGCGAACCTCCTCGTCCAGTCTTTGGTAGCTACGACGTCGCCAGCACTTCGGGCCGCCCACGGCTCGGACCACCGCCGCGCAGGTCGGCGATGATGTCGCGTACCAGCTGAGACACCTGAGGCTCGCCCAGTACGGCCTGTACGGACGGACCTTCGTGTTGTGGAGCTGAGGGGACTCGAACCCCTGACCCCTTGCATGCCATGCAGTTTGAGAGCATTCCAAGGGGTGTCACCCGGGCGGCCGAGTGTCTCCTCGTATTAGGTCTGGGCGTCACATCCGCCCTGCTCACAAGGGTTCAACGGTCCGCCAGGTGTCACGGCGTGTCTGCACAGCACATTCGGTGTTCGCCATTGGCGATCCGGCGGCCCAAGAAGGTCTGGCTACGTTCACGGCTACGTAATCAGGACCTTGAACAGAAGGGGTTCGGCCGTCGTGTTCGGGGCCGGACGGGCTCGTCAAGGTGGGCGACGAAGTCTGATTTCGGGACACACCACCATGGGAAATGTACAGAGTGGGCACGACAACGTACCGATCAAGCCGCAATATCGACCCCTTGTGGGCAGCGCATGACCTACTTCTATGGCCGCCGTTGACACGTGCCCGAGGCTACGTCACACCGACTCACAACCGACCACGAAGATGAGGTCGAGTTCCTCGAGCAAGGTGTATGCGTTCGCCGTGTGCCCTTCCTCGACGAAGCGTCCCGGCTCGGACACCCAACATGCGGAACCAGCCAGAGAACGAGGCAAAACGCCCCACCGGCCCGCCGCGGCGAGGTCGATGGGGCGATTCGGACCAGCCGGCCTGGCTAACGCCTACCTGCCGAAGCGAGGAGCGGATGCGGCGTGCAACCGGACCACTGGCAGGCGCTGGCTGTCGACGGGACCAAAGGTGGATGCCCACCATCCCCTCGATCGAGCGCACCGCCTCGACCGGCGTGTTCGGCCGCAATTCGAACACCGCCACCGACCTCCACGTAGCGCTCTGACGGGGGTCGGTGAGTGCTGGCCGATCCACGAGCGGAGGGCATTGGTACTGCGGGCGACCGAGCCGACGTACTGGCAGGCGCCGGCGGCGTCGAAGGCAGCGTAGACCGCGACTCTCAAGTCGGACGGGAACGGCGTCGAAGCGGGGAGCGTCGACGATGCCATGAGCCGGGCTGTGCGGGGCGGCGTCGCCGCGCCGCGAGGTCCGCGACTCGCCCGGTTCACTCCGTCCACCTCGTCGTCCTCGTCGTCGACCCCGCCGTGCTTCGCCGTCCACGTAGCCCCGTAGGCCGCGAGGGTCGCACGTGCCTGGTCCAGCGTGGCGACGATGTGGTCGATCGACCGCGGGCGAGACGCCGTTCGTGTGGACTAGTGCCCGCCCGTCGTCTCCCTTGATGCGGGCGAGCCGCTTGACCTGGTCGGCCGTCTCGTCGGTGATCTCGCCGATCGCCTTGACGGCGGCCAGGAGCCGCGCCTCCGGGGCCTCGCCGCCGGTGAGCCTGGCCGCCGCCCTCTTGGCGCCGACGGGGAATTGGCCACGAACCCGGATGGAGCCGTCAAAAGACCGGTGTGCCGTCCGCCTTGTTCTGCAGCTTCCCGTCCTTGCGGACCGCCCTCGGGGCCATGCCGGCCCGGCCGTCGCGGATGGCCTGCGCCAGCACCTTGACGCCGTGGGCTGTCGACATCAGGGCCCGGAGCAGCTCCTCGGGGCTCGCGAGTGTCGTCCGGGTTGGCCCGGTGGACAACCGCTGCAGCCCACGGTAACGGGTGAGCCAGAACGTCGCGAGGAAGGCGGGCTCGACGCACGACGGCCCCACTTGGACGGTCTTGCGCTACCTTCAAGGCTGCTTCGAGGAGTATGTCGGCCCCGCGGCTGCTGACCTTCCAATCCGACTTTTCGCGGACTCGGGAAGCTGGATCAGAGATTTGAGGCTCGTGCGTGCGGCCTTGACGTCGTTTGTCCGAGGGTCGCCCAGTACAGGGCCGCATGATCAGCTCGGCACGGTGGCTGCGGCCCGCGTGTCAGCGGCACAGCTTGATGTTGCGCGCTGAAGCCGGCGCAGGCCGAGTCCGCCAGCGTCTTGTTCGGGTGCGACGCCGAGCCCCGCTGGAAAGATCAAGCACGACGCGTCGATCGGCTCCGGGTCAGCCCAGCCGCTTGCCGCCTCATCCGGCGTAGTAGGGCAGGGCCATTGCGGCCGATGAACTCGGGATAGCCGTGCGACTCGAACTCCTTCCAGATCGCGTTCGCCTTCACGTCGAGGTCCCACGTCCTTCTCCCACGCCTTGGGCGGGTAGACGTGGATGGCGCGAGACCATCGCCTCGACCGCTTCGTCAAAGCTGACGGTTGCCGCCCTTATCGGGCTCGAATCCGACGATGACGGTCGCCGGCATCGTCAGCACTCGGAGCAGGGCGAGCTGCTCGTCGGACAGCTCGTCCTCGGGCTCGTCGAGCAGCTTGGCCGTTGCCGCGATCGTCGACGACAGGTGGCGCGGGTTCGAGGCGAGGGCGTACAAGTGCGGTCCTTTGAGGCTCCAGTGCTCCCAAGTACCTCGGGTGCGGGAGGACCCATCGGCGGTCGTGGCGAGGCCCACGTCCGGCGACTTGTCCTGGTGCTTGACGATGCATGCGGAAACGAGCAGGCGGATCGGAGCACGCCCTGCTGGCCGACCGTGTCGGCGAGGTCGTTGTGCTCCGCGAGATAGGTGAGCGACGCCTCCAACGACAACACGAAGGTGCTGCTGGTCGACGACCGCGAGCTCAAGAGCCGGGCTCCCGCCGCTCGCCGCCGCGGCCAAGGTGAGTGGCGGGCGTGCCGCCTTTGTCCCCTTCTCCAGTCCGGGCCGGGGTACGGCACCACGCCCGGCTGGGCCGCGGGTTCGCCGGAGAGGGACAGACCGCCGGCGGCCAGACGGTCGTGTTGATGGTGAGCAGCGTCCCGCCCGGGACCCGCTCACGGTTCGGCGAGCCGAGCTGCGCTCGCACCGAGGCTGGGTCGACAACCACGCGCGCGATGGCCTCCGCCACGATCGGGAGATGGCCGAAGTCGCTAACCAGCCGGTCCTTGAGCCGGACCATCGCCGTCGACTTGGCAAAGGCCACGCGTCCGAGATCGGCTTGGGGTGGTGCGCTTCTCCCTTCTCGTCCCCAACGGCGGGAAGCGAGTCGAGGTTGAACGTCGCCGAGGGGCGACGGGAACGGGTAGCCACGGTGGGCCCTCCTTATGAGGTTTCTTCGGCGTATGGACTGGGTTCGCCGGAAACCAAGGGCTCCGTGCTTACCCTCCCTCCGTGACCGCCTTGCGTGGCCGTTGGAGAGAGCAACGACAACCCCGTGCGCCGTACCTGAGAGGAGAGAGCGGGGAGATCCGCTTCCGCCTCGACGCACACCGGGAGGTTGCCCAAGCCGGTGCACGAGGCCGTGCATACGGAAATCGAGGTAGCGAGGGCAGTGTACCTGCAGCGTCGACTTCATGTACGAGGCCCTGCCCGGCTACGAAGAGGTCGGCCGGCGGCGGGTGCGGCTCGGCTCGTGGGGCTCGTTCCAGAACCGCACACGGTCCGCAGCCAACTGCACATCGAAGCCGAGCATCCCGAGTTCCACCGGGGTCTCGGAGGTGCCGGACCGCGCGAGGTCAACGTCGGAGGCGTCACCAAGGGTGGTCGGGGTCAACACGGACGCGGCGGGCGGCGTTCCAGTCGACCACGCCTGGGCGAGGGCCCACCGGGTCAGGCATCCTGGAAGGGAGCAACGACGGAGACGGGGGTGGACACGTGCCACCGGTAAGTAGCGGGGGACTCCCTGTGTATCCAAGGCCGGGCATCGTGCCGCCGGAGCCAGCTCCGGCCGATACAGATAAGGTGCCGTTCCGGAGGGCAGAAGCAGTCGCCAGCTTGCCGACCCGCATGGCTGGAGGCCGTCACATACGCGGCAACAATTTGATATTGACGATGGACAACGACGGGTGTCGATCAACCAGACCCCACTCCCCCATGTCGCCGGCTCTCCGGCCTGGTCGGTGTCAAGCCCCCTGGAGCAGCCGGCTAAGACCGAAGGTAACTCCTACCTTCCATCCTCGTCATGGCCGAGCTTGACCATGACAGCGACGATGTCCTCTACGATCGACTCTGCTTCGGCGTCGCTCATCAGGGCTGCCGCCATCTCGAAATGACTCCTCGGGCCCATCGGCTCGTGCGCAGTCATCCGTGTGGTGATGCTCGCCCAATCGGCCCGGAAGTCCTCCGGAAGCCGGGACCGACATCAGCGAACCACTGTCCGTACACAGCAGCAAGGTGTTCTCGAACTGGTTTCCCACGCTTGTCGAGCTCACTGAGTCCGCACCGAAGGTAGTCAACGCGCTTTCGACCGCGTCCGCTGCCATCGACCAAGTCTGGCACCCAGTGCTGGATCTTCGCCCGTCTTGAACCATTGGCCGCACCCTGCGCCAGGTTCAAGGCGCTTGCGCCCAGCAAGTCGGCGACCGCCAGCACCCGGAACCCCCCGAGTCCCAGAAGCGCTTCCGCCCCGTCCGTCGCTCACCAAGGGCCTGCCGTCGCTGCAGCCTAGATAAGCCGCAACGCTGACGGAGCCCCTGGGCACTGGGTGGAAAACCCTGCTAACCGCATTCCACCGGCTGTACCAATCCGGCTCTACGCGTCTGAGTGGGGAGAGCGGGTTCGGATGCGTGGCGGTCGGGGCGTTCGGGCCAGGTGATGCCGCCGGCGTGGAGGAGCACGCGGAGCCGGTAGTGCTCGAAGGTGCGGAAGCCGTGGCCGCAGCGCTTGACCTTCTTGACGCACAGGTTGAGGCCTTCGGTGGGACCGTTGCGAGGCGCCGGTGTCGTGGTGGGCGAGGATCTCGGTCCGCCACGAGGCGAGGGTGTTGCCGAGGGAGCGGATCTCGGCGACGTCGTCGGCGATGCAGCCGGCGATGGCCTTGTCGAGCAGCGTGCGCGGCGTCGGCCGAGCGTGTCGGCGAGGTACACGTCGCGGACCGATTCCTTGGCCAGCCAGGCGCCGAGCAGCTCGTCGTTGGGGTCGCCGACGCGCAGGCCCGAGCAGCATCCGCTCGCTGCCGCGTTCGTCGAGGCGTTCGGCGCCGGTGAGCAGCAGCTTGCGGATCCGATACAGCGGGTCGGGCTTGCGGCCACGGTGGCCGAGCGTCTCGTTCTGGACCCGGCGGCGGACCTTGTCAACGCAGCGGTTGCCGACCCGCACGACGTGGAACGGGTCGGCGACCCGGCGGGCGTGGTCGAGGGCGGGCGACAGCCCGGCCCGGAACGACTCGGCCAGATCGGTGGCCACCACCTTGATCGCCGGCCAGCCAGGCCGGGTCGGCGTTGGCGGTCCATCGGCGCAGGTCAGCAGCGCTGTTGCCCGCGACCATGTCGATCACGACGTGCCGCTCGAGATCGACCAGGCCGGTGGCGTAGATGGTCGGCGTGCGTCCGGTTGGCGGCCAGGAACGAGGTCTCGTCGACGCCGAGCTGGCGCACCCGCCGATGCGGTCGGGGTCGTCGACGAGCGGGGTGCCGTGCTCGATCACGGCGTTCATGATCGTCCACCAGCACACCCCGAGCTCGTCGGCCACGCTGCGACACCGGGCGGGCGTGCTCACCGACCTGGCGGCACGCCTCCGCCCCGGCCCGGCGGGTCAGCACCGCCTGGGCGTCGACGTGCTCGGAGTGCTCCGTCCACGTCTGCGCCTCACAGCGGCTCGCGGCAGCGCCACCGCCGCTTGCGCCACACCAGCCGCGCCGGCCGCCCGAAGCAGGCCAGATCCCGGACGTCGACCCGCATCCGATCCTGCGCCTCGGCCCGCACCCCGCAGCTGCCGCAGCCCACTCGCTCGAGCACCGTCTCGACCGGGACGACCAACTCTCGGGCCTTCGGTGACCTCGAGCACCCGGAACCCGGCCAGTCCCAACAGCGCCTCCGCCAGGCCGGTACCGTCGCTCATCATCAGGGGTCTCCCATCGTTGCAGCCGTCAGAAGCCGCAACGATGGCGGGACCCCTGGCCCCCGTGGTGGATGCTCCGGCTACCTCACGCTCCCCACTCCAACGCGAAGAGCCAGAAATGCCTGCGATCCACTTGAACACGGCCGGCACCGCGAGCTGGTGATGACCCCCGAAGTGCTGCATCGCTGAGCCGTGCGGCGGTAGGCGGCGTCTCAGAGTCTCCTACTGGGCCGTCCTGCCCTAAGGGAACCCTCGGAGTTGCGCGCCGCCCTGGACACCCCATTGATGGCCCGGATACGGGGAGGCTGCTGCTGCTTCGACCGCGTGGCCGCGACCTCGGCCTGCCTTCCTTCTGGGCCTGGGGTCGCTGATATGTTGGTCGTTGCGGGAGCTGGAAGCGCGCGGTCGGCTGGACCCTCTGGATGGACTTCATCGTCTCTCCGTGGATGATCGGGCACTTCGCCCCGGAGCATGCTTCACAACACTAGTTGATGGATTGGGTTCGCGGACTCACCCAATGGCCCTTCCGCCGTGATGTTTCTTCGATACTGGTCGTGAGCCTGACAGACCCCCGGCGTGTACCTATTGGAAACACCGCCGGTGCTCTGTCGACCAGGATTTATGGCCACCGACTTCTGTCCACCGAAGATCGTGTCGTCAGATGTTCGAAGCTTCGTCTCACCAAGGACGATACGTCAGTTGAGGATGAGGCTGTCTGGGCATTCAGAGGCAAGCGGCCTAACGTTGGTCGGCATCGATCTGGGAAGCCGGTAGTCAGCCGGAAGGTCGAGTGATTAGACCAGTGAGAGTGGTAGCCAAGCCCTCCTGGGCCGCGACGAGTGGGATGGAGGTCATGCCGGATTCAGGCTGCTTGGGTCGAAGGTCTTGAGGCTTTGCTGCCAGAAATGCGAATTGCTGGCAATTGACGCTGGCGCCGGAGAGCACTCCGACGAACTGGAGCCCGAATGTCTTAAAGGAGCAGCCTGGGGGTCAATCGTACCCGGTGCTGGAAAGGTCCCGACGTCTAGGGGGGGCAGGTCAACGGTAATCAGCGACAAGCGGTGCAGAGCCCGTTCGCTCGATGATCCGCAGAGGAGTTCATCATTGCGAAGAGAATTTCGGGCACTGACGAAGGAGAATCGAGAATCTTTCGGTATGCTGCTCTCGATAACCACGTTCAATGCGTCTAGGGCAGCATTGATCGCTCGACGCTCGTCCCCCGTAATCTGGGGCATGATGTCCAGGGATCCCCTCCTCGGAGTTAACACATCCGGGCGGCCACGGACTCCTCGACTTTCGGTGTAGAAAAAGGGAACCGAATATGAATTCAGCCTCGGAGCACAGTGGGTTCCGAACCGAGGTCGTAGTGTCGGCGAAGAAGTGGGGGTACCCCATGATGAAGACTCTTGTTTGATCTCCGATCCGGCTCTGGACCTCGGAGAACATCCTCCGAAGGCGGGGAGTTATGAGGTCCGTGCTCTTACCAGGAGGCGATACACGCTCGGTGAACGCAGCCATGTCGGTGGTCTCTTTGGCGCCCGGTCTGGAAGAAGGTTCCATCGGAACAGTCGAAGAAGATGCAGTTAGCGATCGCGTCAGTGGCTCCCGGGTCAGGGGTCTGTAGCGTTCCTCTTCTCTCCCTGGAAGACCGCTCCGAGGTCGTTGATGCCGATAGTCAGGGTTGTGAGATCGGTCTGCTCGGTCAGAGCGGCCACCTGTTCAGGGACCAAGGGGTTCGACGTGCCATGTCTCGCTTGTTCGTCCTCCAAGACGTTGAGGCTGGTAGCGCCCATGCACGCGAACAAGGTGAAGGAGTCGACGACGAGGTCGGACCGGAGAATGTTTCCGAGAATCGTGGGGTATGAGCTGAGGGCGCTTCGGTGACAAAAGTCCTTCTGAGTGACACCACCATTGCCGAAAGCGGCATTTGAGAATGCCTGGTGGTCCGGGAATGGCCCGTTGCCCTCACCCGCGGCATACGAGTTCCGCCTAATGCCACGTACTCGATGTCCGCGGGTGCGGCGAGCCAGTTCGTCGACCCACATCCGCGGACGCTTGCACAGAAGTGGGGCCTGCGACGGTGAGCAGCCCTACAAGCATGCACATCACCACCGGGGCCCGGCGCACCGCCGTTCCCCCTCTCGCCAACGACGACTGGCTGCCAGCCCCGCTACGCATGCTTGCCATTGTGTTCGCCGCCCCTCTCCGGCCCGTCCTTCGACCAGACCCGCCAGCTCACGTGACCAACCCATCGCCATCCGACGACAGGGCCAGGGTCCATGCGACCGGCAGCGCCAGCCCCCCAAAGCGCACTCTAAGTACCCAACCCACACATTACTCGGGGCTCACAACGCGCGCCCCCACCACGCGTCAAACTTCTGCCGTGAGGAGCAGGCAGACCAGCGAGTCGTCTCATGCGTCCTACTACCGCGGTGGACGCGTTCCTGGTTGCTCGGGGTCGGTTTCATCTCGCCTACCGCCTCGTCGTCCGCCTACTCCAGTTCGCCGCTGCCGACGGCGGTGCCCGCACTCGACGTGGCAGCTGACGCTCATGGCCTTCATTGTCCTTGACGTTGGCTTGTGGGTGATCCTTAGAAATCCCAACCGGTTTCTTTTGACCCGCCTCGCGCTCGATTCGATAGACATCGCGGTTTGGAGCCTTGCGCCTTACGCAGGTGATACCGCCTACTATTTGGCCGTCCTAGTGGGTTTTCCGCTCGCCCTTGAGGCCGGACTGCGCCGCGGGTTGTCCGGGCTTGTGGTTCCGGCTGTGACCTTGGCGTCGACTCTTACAGTCCGATTCATCCTTGGCCGACCAGCAGGCCGGCGCAGTTTGGGCCTGCACGTTC
>CAWHIC010000035.1:0-171005 GCA_963829165.1 uncultured Acidimicrobiia bacterium
GACCGTTGATCATGATCTCCCAGACGTCGTCGTCGGCCAGGAGGGGCTCGAGGGGGCCGTAGCCGGCGAGGTTGCGGTAGGCCCGGGAGGCCACCAGCTCGGGGTCGGCCAGGTCGAAGGCCCGCAGGCCCCGCTTGAAGTCGCGGGACCAGCCCGCCACCTCGTCGTCGACCAGGCCCGCAGCCGGGTGCGCCCTTCGTCGTCGCCGACGTCGAGGGCGAGGTCGCCCGCCCGCTCCTGCACCCGCCGCTCGATCTCCTGCAGCGGCGACAGTTCGCTCCGATCCATGGGGGGAGGGCCATCAGACGGCGGCCTCGTCGCCCGTCCACCGGCCGAGCGACCCGGGACGGACCCGCTCGCCGTCGGCGGAGGGCGGCGCGGTCGTGGGTGCGGTCGGACGTCCGCTCCAGGACGGCGTGCAGGGCACCCGCCAGCGGCGTCGCCGAGGACGGCCGGCAGGCGGCGCCCGTCGTGGAGGTCGCTCTCGATGTCGCGCTCGGGCAGGTGGACGGGGCTGGCCAGCCGCCCGCCGGTGGCGGCGCCGGCCAGTTCGGCCACCGCCGTGCCCAGGCCGGCCCGGGCCCGGGGTGAGCGGGGCGACCGGTTGAACACGGGGACGATCCGGTGGGCGGGCACGCCGAAGGCGACCAGGTCGGTGATCACCCGGACCAGGCCGTGGACGCCCTTGAGCGACGGCCCGCCGACGGCGAAGACCACGTCGGCCCGGGACGCGGCGGTGCGGGCCATCACGTTGCGCTCCTCCACGTCGATGGAGCCGCCGCCGTCCTCTCCCTCGAGGTCGGGGTCGATGTCGCACACGACCACCCGGTAGGCCCGGCCCAGGGTGTCGAAGGCGGCCTCGAAGGCCTGCGGGCGCAAGGGCGGGCCAGAAGCGGGGCCGGCGCAGGCCGAGCAGCAGGTGGTAGCGACGCTCGTCGACGGCCCAGGCCAGGCCCCGGGCGGCGTCGATCGACGGCTGCCCGGAGCGGTGGGCCTCCACCAGCTCCTGGATGCCGGGGGCGACGTCGCGGACGTCGTGGAGCATGGCCAGCTCGGCGTTGAGGCGCAGGTCGGCCAGCAGCACCGTGCCCAGCGCTTGGACGTCGTCGCCGAGGGCCTGGGCCAGGGCCATGGCCGCGGTGGACAGCGCCCGTGCCGCCGGGGCCGGTGACGGCCACGACCGTGCCCCGCCACGACGACAGGGTCGGGCGGGCAAGCAGGTCGGCGGCCGGCGTCTCGCCCCGCCGGATGGTGCGGGCGCAGGCGGAGAGGGCGGTGACCAGCTCCTCGCGCGTGAACGACGGCGTGAGCACCCGGGCCGCGCCCAGCCCCACCCAGTCGCGAGGGGCGCGTCCGTCGTCGACGACGAGGACGGCGCAGTCGGCGGCCGCGGCCGCGGCCAGCAGGTCGCGGTCGACCGTGGGCAGGCCGGAGTCGGCCACCAGGGCCGAGAACGGGCGTCCCGACGCCAGCCGGGCGCGAGCCTCCTCGGCCGACACGCACTTGAGGAACTCGGCCGGCAGGGCGCCCGAGGTCGACCACACCCCGACCGACCGGAACCAGGCCGCCCGGGGCGGCGCCAGCCCGAGCACCACGTAGCGCTCGCCTGGGATCACGGCCCCGGCGCCCGGTAGGTGGGTGCGGCCCCGTCGCCCGGTGCGGCGCCCGTGGTGCGGACGACGGTGAGCTTCGCCACCTGGGTCGCGTGGCTGAGGGCGAGCTCGCTACCCGGATCGGCGACGGCCACCGTCACGAACACGGGGCTGGTCTCGCCCACGCCGACGCGCGTGCGGTCGACGGTGATGACGGGCAGGTCGCGGCCCGCGACCAGGGTGTAGGCGTCGTCGCCGGTGCCGTAGGTGGCCAGCAGGTCGATGCGCTCGCCGTCGCGGATGGTGGCGCCGATGCGTCCCCGCTCGACGGTGAACGTGAGCTCGCGGCTGCCGGCGGTGGTGCCGCTGGCGATCACGGCGCTGACCTGCAGCAGCTCGCCCGCGCCCACCGGCGCCAGCAGCGTGGCCCCGGCGAGCAGCGCCGGGTCGTCGAAGGCGCGGGCCCGCAGCGCCGGCGGCAGCTCGACCTGGGCCAGGGCCAGGTCGGCCGGCTCCAACCGGGTACCGGCGGTGAGAGCCCGCTGGGCGACGACGAAGGGGTGGCCGGGCTGGCGGCCGGCGCTGGTGGCGGCGGAGAAGAGCCCGACGCCGGCCACGGCCACGAGGATGCCGCCGACCACCGCCCGGCTGCCGGGTAGCCCCCGTCGGCGCTGCACCCGGCGCTCGCCGCCGACCTCGTGGCCGCCGTTCCCGCCGTTGAGAGACGCGTCCCTCCGGACGCGCGTTGCCGCTCTCGTCGCCACTCGGCCTCCCCCGGCGCCCAGTGTCAGTGGTGGTCCGCTGCGTGAACCGGGCCCAAGGATATGAAAGGCCATCGAATGCAGCAAGGGGACAACCTGAGGATTTCGCGCAAGTTTCTCTGGACAACCTGGGGATCACGCCGTTGTCGGCACCGAGGACGCCGTTCCCCTTCGGCAGACCGTGTGAAAGCTCATGAGATCCCACAAAGGCGCGAGGCGGCACGGTACGATCAGCACATGCCTGATGACGACATCCGCTGGATGAGCACGGCCGGAGCCGCCCGTCGGCTCGGGGTCACCGTGCGCACCCTTTATCGGCTCATCAACGAGGCTGAGCTTCCCGCCTACAAGTTCGGGCGGGTCATCCGCCTCAAGCAGGACGAGGTCGACAGCTTCATCCAGGCGTCCCGGATCGCCCCCGGGTCGCTCGAGCACCTCTATCCCGAGTCGAAGAGAGACACCTCCGACACCGAGGCCAACGTCACGTAGCTCAACCCGCCGGGCTCGCCGTCGGTGCGGACGGTGAGCACGTCGGTCCCAACCGCTCGCAACTCGCCCACCACGGCGACGTCGCCGAGCACCACCGCCACCCGGGGCCGGGTGGCCACCGCCTGGGCCAACACCTCGATCAGGGTCACGCCCCGGTCGTCCCGCCCCGCCCCCGCCGCCGGCGACCGCCGGGCGTCAGCCGCCGGGCGCACCTCGGCCATCGCGGCCAGAGCGACCAGGACCAGCCTGCCCTCCGGACCGCCGACGGCCACGAAGTCGGTGCCCACGGACACGATCGGGCCGTGGTGGCGTCGCCCGGTCACCGTCGTCACCGACACCGGCCGCCCGTCTTCGGCCAGGTCGACGAGGAGCCCGGCGAACGACGCCTCCTCCTCCGCCGCCTGCCGCAGCCACCGCTCGCGGCTGCGGGCCTCGGCCGCCTCCTGCGCCCGCGCCCCCGCCGCCCACCGCTCGAGATCGTCGAGCACCGCCGAACGCTACCCGGACCCGCTCCGCGGCGCGCTCGTGTCGCCCGGCGACCGTTACGCGCCGCGGACGGACGTCCTCGCCGCCCATACCCGCCGCCCCCGGGATCGTCTTTGGCGCGCTCGTGTCGCCGGGCGACTGTGACGGGCGAAGCGGACGGGCGACCGCCGACCTAGCGTGGGAGGCCATGGCATCGGAGTGCGTCTTCTGCCGGATCATCTCGGGCGACATCCCGTCGGACCCGGTGGCGTCGTCGGAGTCGAGCTACGCCTTCCGCGACATCCAGCCGGCCATGCCCGTGCACGTGCTGGTCGTGCCCCGGCGCCACATCACGTCGGCCGACACCATCGAGGCCGCCGACGCCGACGTGCTCGCCGACATGGTCCTCCTGGCCCAGGAAGTCGCCCGCCGCGAGCAGCTCTCCGAGCGTGGCTACCGGCTGGTGTTCAACGTCGGCGACGACGCCCTCAACTCCGTCGCCCACCTCCACCTGCACGTCCTGGGCGGCCGGAAGATGGGATGGCCGCCGGGTTGACGCAGGGCCGGTACCCTTTCACCAACACCCGTGTCCCCCACCCAAGTCAAGATCCTCGTCCCCGGCAACCACCTGATGGTGGAACTGCTCGGCCACCGTGACCAGTTGTTGCGGCTGGTGGAGGACGCGTTCGACGCCGACGTGCTCGTGCGGGGCAACGAGATCAGCATCAGCGGGGCCGATGCCGACAAGGTGGGACGCCTGTTCGACGAGCTCGTCGTCCTCCTCGGACGGGGCCAGCGCCTCGACGCAGCCGACGTGGGCCGCACCATCGAGATGGTCAAGGCCGACGAGAAGCCGTCCGAGGTCATGTCGGCCGAGGTGCTCCGCTCGGCCAGGGGCCGCAGCGTCCGCCCCAAGACCAGCGGCCAGAAGCGCTACGCCGACGCCATCGCCGGCAACGTCATCACCTTCGCCATCGGCCCCGCCGGCACCGGCAAGTCGTATCTGGCCGTGGCCCAGGCGGTGCAGGCGCTGCAGGCCAAGCAGGTGAGCCGCATCATCCTCACCCGCCCCGCCGTCGAAGCCGGCGAACGGCTGGGCTTCCTTCCCGGCGACATGCTGGCCAAGGTCGACCCCTACCTGCGCCCCCTCTACGACGCCCTCTACGACATGCTCGGCCCCGAGGGCGCCAAGCGCCTCCTCGACGGGGAGACCATCGAGGTCGCCCCCCTCGCCTACATGCGGGGCCGCACCCTCAACGACAGCTTCCTCATCCTCGACGAGGCCCAGAACACCACCCCCGAGCAGATGAAGATGTTCCTCACCCGCATCGGCTTCGGCTCCAAGGCCGTCGTCACCGGCGACGTCACCCAGGTCGACCTGGCCGCCGGGCGCAGCGGCCTCCTCGGCCTGGAGAAGGTGCTCACCGGCATCGACGGCCTCGCCTTCGTCCACCTCACCTCGAAGGACGTCGTCCGCCACCGCATCGTCCAGGACATCGTCGACGCCTACGAGCGGGCCAACCCGTCGAGCCCCAACTGATGAGTCCACTGGAGGTCTTCGCCGCCGACGAGCAGGCGGACGAGGTGGTCGACGCCATCCGGTGGATGGAGCTGGCCAAGTCCGTCCTCCAGGCCCAGGGGGTGCGGGGCGACACCGAGGTCTCGCTCCTGTTCGTCGACGAGCCGGCCATGGCCGAGCTCAACCTGCGCTTCCTCGACAAGGAGGGCCCCACCGACGTGCTCGCCTTCCCCATCGACGAGGAGGAGGCGGCCGAGTCCGGCCCCGCCGGCCCCCGCTCGCCCGATTCGCTCGGCCCCGGCCCCACCGACGACCCCGAGCTGGGCGACGTCCCCCGCCTGCTGGGCGACGTGGTCGTGTGCCCGGCCGTCGCCCGCCGCAACGCTCCCGGCCACGCCGGCACCTACGACGACGAGATGGCGCTGCTGATCGTCCACGGCGTGCTGCATCTTCTGGGTATGGATCACGAAGATTCCCAGGAGGCAGCGCAGATGGAGCGACGGGAGCAGGAGATGCTCGACGAATTCCACCGAAAAGCGGTGACCCAGCAGTGACCGGCCGGCCGGGGGTGAGCGACCGGCCTGGTCCACGCGGCGGTCAGGACGGCGGGACAAGTTGAGCACCACCGCGATCATGGTCGTGGCCGTGGGCATCCTGATCGCCATGGCGTCGGTCCTGGCCATGGCCGAGACCTCGCTCACCCGGATCAACCGCATCCGGGCCCTCACCCTGGCCGAGGAGGGCAAGAAGGGGTCGAAGCAGCTGCTGAAGCTGGTGGAGCACCCCGAGCGCTTCCTCAACCCGGTGCTGCTCCTGGTGCTCCTGTGCCACCTGGCCGCGGCCAGCATGGTCGGCATCCTGGCCGAGCGGTGGGCGGGCGCCACGGGGGTGTTCCTGGCCGTCCTCTTCGAGCTGGTGGTGATCTTCGTGCTGGCCGAGGCGGTGCCCAAGACCTACGCCGTCCAGCACCCCGACCGGGCCGCCCTGCGAGTGGCGCCCATCATCGGCGCCATCGTGGCCTTCCCCCCGGTGCGGCTCCTGTCGAGGGTGCTCATCGGCCTGGCCAACGTCGTCGTGCCCGGCCGGGGGCTCAAGCAGGGCCCGTTCGTGTCGGAGGAGGAGCTGCTGGCCACCGTCGACGTGGCCACCGAGGGCGAGGTCATCGAGCGGGAGGAACGCCGCCTCATCCACTCGATCATCGAGTTCGGCGACACCGTGGTGCGGGAGGTCATGGTGCCCCGGCCCGACATGGTGGCGGTGGAGGCCCGGGCCTCGGTGGAGGACGCCCTGGAGGTGGCCCTGGCCGCCGGCTACAGCCGCATCCCCGTCTACGAGCAGGGCATCGACGACATCGTCGGCATCCTCTACACCAAGGACCTCATCCGTGCCTCCCACGACGGCAAGGGCGACGAACCGGTGCGCGAGCTGGTGCGGGCGGCCAACTTCATCCCCGAGACCAAGCGGGTGGCCGAGCTGCTCCCGGAGATGCAGAAGCACAAGCAGCACATGGCGATCGTGGTCGACGAGCACGGCGGGGTGGCCGGGCTGGTCACCCTGGAGGACCTCATCGAGGAGCTGGTGGGCGAGATCGTCGACGAGTACGACGTGGAGGAGGCCCCGGTCGAGGATCTCGGCGGCGGGGAGTACCGGGTCAACGCCCGTATGCCCATCGACGAGCTGGAGGACCTGATCCACGTCGACCTGCCCGAGGGTGGCTACGACACCGTCGGCGGGCTGCTGCTCGACCTGCTGGGCCACGTCCCGGCCGAGGGGGAGAGCGTCAACTTCGACGGCCACCGGCTCACCGCGGAGAAGGTCCAGGGCCGGCGCATCGGCCGGGTCCGCATCACGCCCCTCCACCCGGCGTCGGCGCCGGCCTCGGCGTCCGCCGCCCCGTCGGCCGACGGCGATGGCGCCCAATCGGACGAGGGATGAGGCCAGTCACATGAGATCGGGGTTCGCCACCCTCGTCGGGCGACCCAACGTCGGCAAGTCCACCCTCCTCAACGCCATCCTCGGCACCAAGGTGACGATCACCGCCACCGCCCCCCAGACCACCCGCACCGAAGTCCGGGGCGTGCTCAACCGGCCCGACGTGCAGGTGGTGTTCGTCGACACGCCCGGCATCCACAAGCCCAGGTCGGTGATGGGCGAGCGGCTCAACGCCACCGCCACCGGCGCCCTGTCCGAGGTCGACGTCCCCGTCCTGGTCATCGACGCCACCGCGCCCCTGGGCAAGGGCGACCGCTTCGTCGCCTCCCGCCTGCCATCAGGGGGCGATCTGCGTGGTCAACAAGATCGACGCCGCCAGCCAGCACGAGATCCTGACCCAGCTGACCAGGGCGGGCGAGCTGGAGCTGTCGGCCTACTACCCGGTGTCGGCCCGCACCGGCGACGGGGTGGAGGCGCTGGTCGGCGCCATCATCGAGCGCATGCCCGAGGGTCCCCAGTACTACCCGGACGGGATGATCACCGACGCCGGCGACGGCTTCTGGGTGTCGGAGCTGGTGCGGGAAGAGCTCCTGAAGGTGGTGCGGGAGGAGATGCCGCACTCCATCGCCTGCCGGGTGACGGAGTGGGAGTGGCCCCGGATCCGCTGCGAGATCCTGGTCGAGCGGGAGTCGCAGAAGGGCATCGTCATCGGACGGGGCGGGCTGGTCCTCAAGCAGGTCGGGCAGGCAGTCCGGGCCCAGCTCGACCCCGGCGCCTACCTGGAGCTGGTGGTCAAGGTCGACAAGGACTGGCAGCGCCGCCCCCAGGCCCTCGACCGCCTCGGCTACTGAGGCGCCCCGCCTAGTCTCCTCGGATGGACGTCGTCGCCGCCGCCCGGCGGGAGCTGGTGCGGGTGCGCCGCGTGGCCTCGGCGGTTCGGACGAGCCTGCGGTCCGAAGCGGACGCGGCCCCGGCGCCGGCCACGGTGCTGCCCGTGGCCGGCTTTCCTCCCGGTGCACCCGCCGGCCCGCTCGAAGAGCTCGACGACGACGAGCTGGCCGTGGTCAACGGCCTGCTGCCGTGGAGCTGCTTCACGGTCGACGGCCGGGGCCGGCGCCTCGGTGACCGTCGCCGGTCGGGGAAGAGGGAGAACCCCCAGCTCATCCCCGACTGGCGCGTGGCGCTGGCCGACGAGCGGTTCCACCTCGCCGGCCGGCGCGTGCTGGAGGTGGGCTGCTTCGAGGGCGTCCACACCATCGCCCTGTGCCGGACGGGGGCCGACGTCACCGCCGTCGACGCCCACGTGGTCAACGTGGTGAAGACCGTCGTCCGCTGCAACCTCTACGGGGTCCGGCCCACGGTGTTCCGGTCCGACGTCGAGACCTGGGGCGACGACCACGGCCTCTCGTTCGACGTCGTGTTCCACGTGGGCGTCCTCTACCACCTGCTCGACCCGGTGGCCCACCTGGCTCGCCTGGGCCAGGTCGCCCGGGCCGGGCTCCTGCTCGACACCATGGTGGCGATGGAAACGCAGGCCACCGAGTCCATGACGGTGGGCAGCCGGACGGTGCGGTTCCACCGCTACTCCGAGCGCACCGGGGCCTACAGCGTCCTCGCCGGCATGAACCCGGAGTCGCGGTGGCTCCTGCTCACGGACGTCGTCGCCCTGCTCCACGAGGCCGGCTTCGCGACCGTCGACGTCGTCAGCGAGCGGGACGAGCGCAACGGGCGGCGGGTGACGCTGGTCGCGTCGAAGTAGGCGCTACTCGTGGTCGCCGGGCTTGCCCCGGAGGCGCTTGCGCTCCGACGTGCGCTTCTTGGACTCCAGCCGGCGGTTCTTGGCGCCCAGCGAGGGACGGGTCGCCACCCGGGGCCGCTCCACCTTGAGCGCTTCCCGCAGCCGGGCGGCAAGCCGCTCGAGGGCCAGTTGGCGGTTGCGGAGCTGCGAGCGCTCGTCGTCGGCCACCACCCGCACCACCGGTCCCAGCTTCTCCAGCAGCCGGGCCCGCTGCCGGGGCCCGAGGGACGGCGAGTTGGCCACGTCGAAGCGGACCTCGGCCCTGGTGTTCGACGTGTTGGCGTGCTGGCCGCCGGGCCCGCCCGACGCCGAGAACCGCCATTCCAGCTCCTCCAGGGGGATCCGGCAGCTCCGGCTGACGACGAGCATCGGGACCTGACCGTACCGGCTGGTACCCTTTGGGAAGCGCTTGGGCGACTGCCAGGCGCGTCCGCAATCGGTTCGTGCCCCGGGTCAATCTCCTGGGCGGCGGGCCGGGGACGAGGAAGATCACAGCAAGCGTATGCCCGACAAAACCGCCACCATCGGCGAGTACCGGCTCCATGAAACCGACACCGGGTCGCCCGAGGTCCAGGTCGCGCTCCTCACCGAGCGCATCAACCACCTCACCGGGCACCTGCGGGACCACAAGAAAGACCATCACGGTCGGCGTGGCCTGTTGATGATGGTGGGTCGCCGCCGCCGCCTCCTCGATTACGTGAAGGCGAACGACGTCGAGCGCTACCGGGCCCTTATCGCCCGGCTCGGCCTGCGCCGGTAACTCCACGAGGGCGGCCTCCTTCCACATTGTTGGGCGGTGCCGCTCTCCCGTTTTCCACATACAGAACCAGTAGGGGCGACAGAGTCAGCTGCCAGTCGCCAGCTCCCCGGGCCGAGACCGATGCTCGGGTGGCTGACAACTGGGAACTGGCCGTCGCTCCGACACACACCCTCGAACAACGAGGGACTAAGGAGCGACACCCATGACGGAACCTGTTTCCGTTGCGTCCCCCATCAGCGGGACCGACAAGACCATGTCCTTCCAGGCCGGCAAGCTGGCGCAGCTGGCCGACGGGGCGGTCCTCGCCCAGCTGGGCGACACCCTGGTGCTCTGCACCGCCACCGCCTCCCGCAGCGTCCGGGAAGGGGTCGACTTCTTCCCCCTGACGGTCGACATCGAGGAGCGGATGTACGCCGCGGGCAAGATCCCGGGCTCGTTCTTCCGCCGTGAAGGCCGGGCCACCGACCAGGCCATCCTCACCTGCCGCCTGCTCGACCGGCCCCTGCGCCCCTCGTTCCCCGAGGGCTTCCGCAACGAGGTCCACATCGTGGGCACCATCCTCGGCGCCGACCAGGAGAACCCCCACGACGTGCTCGCCATCAACGGGGCGTCCGCCGCCCTGATGATCTCCGGCATCCCCTTCAACGGCCCCATCGGCGCCGTCCGGGTGGCCTTCACCGCCGAGGGCGAGTGGGTTCCCCACCCCACCTACCAGGACGGCGACGAGTCCACCTTCGAGCTGGTCGTCGCCGGCCGGGCCCTTGAGGATGGCGACATCGCCATCATGATGGTGGAGGCCGGCGGCACCGAGGACGCCTGGCGCATCTACGCCGACGGCGCCCCCAAGGTGACCGAGGAGGTCATCGCCCAGGGCCTGGAGGCGGCCAAGACCTGGATCCGGGAGTCGATCGACGCCCAGAACGAGTTGGTCGCCAAGTTCGGCCAGAAGCCGCCGGTGCCCTACGAGCGCCAGGTCGACTACGGCGACGACGTGTTCGCCCGGGTGACCGAGGTCGGCACCGACCGCATCGCCGAGGCCAGCGCCATCTCCAGCAAGGCCGAGCGCAACCTGGCCACCGACGCCGCCATCACCGCCATCAAGGGCGACCTGGCCGCCGAGTTCGAGGGCCGCGACAAGGAGATCAAGGGCGCGGTCAAGGCCCTTCAGAAGAAGATCGTGCGCAAGCGCATCGTCGAGGAGGGCATGCGCATCGACGGTCGGGGTCCCACCGACATCCGGCCCCTCTCGGCCGAGATCGGGCTCATCCCCACGGCCCACGGCTCGGGCCTGTTCCAGCGGGGCGAGACCCAGGTCCTGTCCGTCGCCACCCTGGGCATGCCCCGGATGGAGCAGATGCTCGACACCATCGGCATCGACGACTCCAAGCGCTACATGCACCACTACAACATGGCCCCCTTCGCCACCGGCGAGACCGGTTTCATGCGGGGCCCGAAGCGCCGGGAGATCGGCCACGGCCTGCTGGCCGAGCGGGCGCTCCTGCCGGTCGTCCCCCCGCTCGACGAGTTCCCGTACACCCTGCGGGTGGTGTCCGACTGCATGTCGTCCAACGGCTCCACGTCGATGGCGTCGGTGTGCGGGTCGACACTCTCGCTGATGGACGCGGGTGTGCCCATCAAGGCGCCGGTGGCCGGCATCGCCATGGGCCTCGTCTTCGCCGAGGGCAAGTACACGACCCTCACCGACATCCTGGGGGCGGAGGATGCCTTCGGCGACATGGACTTCAAGGTGGCGGGCACGGCCGACTTCGTGACGGCCCTCCAGCTCGACACCAAGATCGCCGGCATCCCCGCCGACGTGCTGGGTGCCGCCCTGCAGCAGGCCTACCAGGCCCGCATGCAGGTGCTCGAGGTCATGCTCGGCGCCATCGCCGAGCCCCGGGCCGAGGTCAACGAGACCGCCCCCAAGATCATCAGCTTCGAGATCCCGATGGACAAGATCGGCGAGGTCATCGGGCCCAAGGGCAAGGTCATCAACGCCATGCAGCAGGAGACCGGCGCCGACATCAACGTCGACGACGACGGTCAGGTGGGCACGGTCACCATCGGGTCGAGGGACGGCGCCGCCGTCACCGAGGCCCGCCGGCGTATCGAGCTGATCCTCGACCCGCCCCGCGCCAACGTGGGCGACGTCTACACCGGCAAGGTGGTCAACATCACCAAGTTCGGCGCCTTCGTCAACATCCTCCCCGGCCGCGACGGCCTGGTCCACATCTCCAAGCTGGGCCGGGGCAAGCGGGTCGAGCGGGTGGAGGACGTGGTCTCCCTGGGCGACGACATCATCGTGCGGGTCGACGACGTCGACCCCCAGGGCAAGGTCGCCCTCTCGCCGGTGGGCGAGGACGGCGAGGTGGCTCCCTCCAACGGCGACGACCGTCCGGCCCGGGCCGAGCGGTCCGACCGGGGCGACCGCGACCGCGACCGCGGCGACCGTCCCGACCGCGACCGGGGCGACCGTCCCGAGCGGGCCCCCCGGGAGGAGCGGCCGGCGGTCGACTCCTCGGGCCGGGAGTTCGTCTCCTTCGAGGAGGCCTTCGACTCGGAGGCCAAGTCGAAGTTCGGCGACCTCGGTCCGGCCGAGGTGGTCACCGGTGCCGGCGGCGGTGGCGACGGCGGCGGTCCCCGACGCAACCGTGACCGCGACCGGCGCCCCGGCCGCAGCGGTGGCGGCGGTGGCGGCGGCGGTCGGCGGTAATCGCTTGATCCGCACCTCCCGTCTCGACAGCGGCCTGCAGGTCGTCACCGAGGCCATGCCCGACTCTCACTCCGTCACGCTGGGGTTCTGGGTCGACGCCGGTTCTCGGGACGAGACCCCGGTCGAGGCGGGAGCGTCGCACTTCCTCGAACACCTGCTGTTCAAGGGCACCGACACCCGCAGCGCCAAGGACATCGCCGAGTCGATCGAGGCGGTCGGGGGCGACATGAACGCCTTCACCACCAAGGAGTACACGGCGTACTACACCCGCCTGCTCGACGAGGACGTCGAGCTCGGGCTCGACATCCTGTGCGACATCATGGACTCGCCCGCCTTCCGGGGCGAGGAGGTCGACGCCGAGCGCCAGGTCATCCTCGAAGAGATCAACATGAACGACGACGAGCCGTCCGACCTGGTGCACGAGGTGTTCCACCAGACGGTCTTCCCCGACCACCCGCTGGGCCGGGAGGTGCTGGGGGAGCGGTCGACGATCACGGCCATGACCCCGGAGCAGATCCGGTCGTACTTCAACACCCGCTACCGGCCGCCCAAGATGGTGCTGGCGGCGGCGGGCAACGTCGACCACGACCTGGTGGTGGCGGGCATCGACCGTCGCTTCGGGGGTCGTCCGGGGGATGCCCCGGCCCGGGTCGTTCCCGGCCTGGCCCCGGCCCGGCGGCTGGGTGTCGTCCGGCGGAAGACCGAGCAGGCCCACATCATCGTGGGCATGCGCTCGATCGACCGCGACGACGACGACCGCTACGCCCTGGCCGTGCTGAACCAGATCGTGGGCGGGGGGATGTCGAGCCGGCTGTTCCAGGAGATCCGCGAGAAGCGGGGCCTGGTGTACTCGGTGTACTCCTACCGGGCCGCGTACCTGGAGACGGGCGCGTTCGCCATCTACGCGGGTACCGGCCCCGAGCGGGCCGGTCAGGTGCTCGACATCATCGACCTCGAGCTCGACAAGCTGCTCCAGGACGGGGTCACCGACCGGGAGCTGGCGGTGGCCAAGGGTCACCTCAAAGGATCGCTGGCCCTGTCCCTGGAGGACTCCGCCGGCCGCATGAACCGCATCGGGCGCAGCCAACTCCTTCACGGCGAGGTCGTCCCCTTCTCGGAGCTGGTGGCCCGCACCGAGGCCGTCGGCCACGACGACGTCCGCCGGGTGATCGACCGCGTCCTCGGCAACGAGCGCGTCCTGGCCGTCGTCGGCCCCTTCTCCGAGTCCGACTTCGCCGACCGCGTCGCCTAGCCGTCCGCCAACTGGTGACGGTCAACCGCACATACGGCGGGTGAGTGTCACCAGTTGGATCGGACAAGGCGAACTGGTGACAGTTAAGGCCCCGTGAGGGCTGTAAGCGTCACCAGTTGGCAGAAGTAGGGTCGGGCTGCGTGACGATCAAGGTTGGTGTGTTCGGGGCCGGGGGACGGATGGGGTCCACCGTGTGCCGGGCGGTGGTGGGCGACCCCGACCTGCAGCTGGTGGCCGGTGTCGACCCGCTGCACGCCGGCATCGACCTGCGCAAGGTCACCGGCGCCCCCATCGGTGGGCTGCAGATGTCGCCCGATGCCGACGCCATCCTCCAGGCGGGCGCCACCGTCGCCGTCGACTTCACCCACGTCGACGCGGCCCGGGCGAACCTCACCTGGTGCGCCGAGAACGGCATCCACGCGGTGGTGGGCACCACCGGCTGGCTGCCCGACGACCTCGAGCGGCTGGCGGAGATGTTCACCAGGAGCAACTGCTTCGTCGCCCCCAACTTCGCCATCGGGGCGGTGCTCATGATGCGCTTCGCCGAGCTGGCCGCCCCCTGGTTCGAGTCGGCCGAGATCATCGAGCTCCACCACGACCAGAAGGTCGACGCGCCCTCGGGGACGGCCATCCTCACCGCCGAGCGCATGGCCGCCCGCTCGTCGGACTGGGCGCCCGACCCCACCGAGCGCACCGTGGTCGAGGGGGCCCGGGGCGGGGCGGGACCGGCGGGCATCCGGGTGCACTCGGTGCGGCTGCGGGGGATGGTGGCCCACCAGGAGGTCCTCCTCGGCACCACCGGGCAGAGCCTGTCCATCCGCCACGACTCCTACGACCGCGACTCGTTCATGCCCGGCGTGCTCCTGGCGGTGAAGGCGGTGGCCGACCACCCCGGCCTCACCGTCGGCCTCGACCGCCTGCTCGATCTCTAGCCCGGCTGTCGCATCGCGGCATCGACCTGCTCGAACAGGTCGTCGAACAGGCGGAACTGGCCGACCAGGTGAAGTTCCGGCCCAACGCCGACCGGCCCCCGACGACCCTGTGCGAGGCGGCTTCGGGCCCATCGTCAGGGGCCGGACCCGGGTGCCGTTCCCCCGCCCCGGCGACCCGGCCCCCTTCGACATCCGCAACTACACCGGCGACGGCCTGTGCCACATCTTGCGGGCGTTGCAGTTCGAGCTCCACCTCGACGTCGCCGGCCGCCGCCCGGCGACCCGGAGCGAGAAGGCCTACGGCCGCCACCTCACGTCGGTCTGCAACAAGGTGGCGTGCTACACGCTGCGCAGTGCCCTCGACCACGTGGAGGCCCACACCGTCGAGGAGCTGCAGGCCGACCCGTCGTTCCTGGTCGGACTGGCCGAGCACGAGGCCCGCCAGGAGCAACGCCTCACCGAGGAGACAGTGGCCTTCTACCGGACGTTCCGTCGCGATGTCGGTCCCGACCCGGCCCGCCTGCCGGGAGGCTTTCCAGCGGACCTGGACCGTCGCCGAGCTGACCGAGATCGCGGCACCCGACCTGTAGGTCGTCGGGCGGAGCCGTCACCCGGCGGCGAGGTGGTGGAGGGCGACGGCCGCAGCCGTCGCCACGTTCAGGGAGTCGACGCCGGGCGACATCGTGATCCGGATGCGCCGGTCGGCCGCGGCCAGGGCGGCCGCCGACAGGCCGGGGCCTTCGGTGCCCACGAGCAGCGCCCGCCGTTGGCCGGGGGTGGGGGACAGCGATCGCAAGTCGTCGGCTAGCGGCGAAGGGGTGAGCGCAAGCACCTCGAAGCCTCGGGCCTGGAGGTCGGCGATGGCGGCCGTCGGCCAGTCGGTCGCCGCCAGCCGGGCGAAGGGGATGCGCAAGACGTGGCCCGACGACACCCGGACCGATCGCCGGTAGAGGGGGTCGGCGGTGGTGGGATCGAGGAGGACGCCGTCGACGCCGAAGGCGGCCGCGTTCCGGAAGAGGCCGCCCAGGTTCTCGTTGTCGCTCACGCCCTCCACCAGGAGAAGCCGCTCGGCGCCCGCGACCACCTCGGTCGGGTCGAGGCCGGCGCCACGGTCGGCGGCGGCCAGCGCCCCCCGGTGGAAGTGGAAGCCGGCGATCGCCTCCATGACCGCCTGGGTGGCCAGGTAGACGGGCGCGTCGACGCCGGCCACCAGTGACTCCACCGCCCGCAGCCCCTTGTCGGTGACGAGGAACGACCGGACGCGGTAGCGGGACCGGACGAGCTGCTCGATCACCAGCGCCCCCTCGGCCACGAAGATCCCGCCGTCCCCCCGTCGGCGGGCGTCGGCATCGGACAGTCCCACGTAGTCGGCGACGAGTGGATCGGCCGGATCGAGGATGGCGCGATAGGTCATTCGGACCAGTTTCACAACGGTTTCGCAACTGGTCCTACAGGGGTCTTGGGCATGAGCCGATTACTTACGCATCAGCCCGACCGGTAAGTAAGTCCTTAAAATTTGAGAGCGAGGCGAGATGTCTTTCGGAGCGAAACAAGGCTTGGGATTCTTGGGATGGGCGGCCACCGCGGTGGTGACCCTGGCCGTTGCCGCCGGCGGTAGCGTCCTGGTCCCGGGACTGGTGAGCGCGGAGGAGACGCCCCCCGCGGCCTCCAACGCCACCGTGGCCGTCGCCACCCCCGCCGCCTCCGCCGAGGTGGCCGCCGCCGTTCCCGCCCCCGAGGTCACGGTCCCCGAAGTCACCGTCCCCGAGGTCGAGGTCCCCGAGGTCACCACGCCCCCGGTCACCAAGGCCCCCGCCGCTCCCAAGGTGACAGTCACCGTGCCGCCGGTCACCCTGCCCCCGGTCACGCTCCCCCCGATCACCGTGCCCGCCCTCGCCCCCCGCACCGTGCCCTCTGCGGCCCAGGTGCAGTCGGCCATCGCCGGCATCACCAGCATGGTGCAGCTGCCCCTCTTCTTCCAGATCACGCCGGCGAATGTCGCCCAGGTCGGGAACCAGGTGTGCACCTCGTTCGACCAGGGTCAGACGTTCGCCCAGGTGAAGGCCACCGGCCTCTCCATGGTGTCGGCCTACGTGCCGGTCAGCGCCGCCGCTGCCGACTACGCCGTCCGCACCGCCGTCGCCCTGTACTGCCCGGCTTACGCATCCAAGCTCGTCTGACACCCGAGACCCGAGACCTGAGACCCGAGACCAGGAGCCCACTGACATGACGATGCTGCTCTCGCCCGCCCCTCTCCAGGCCCTCCCCCAGGAGGACTTCCTGGGTTCTCGCACCGCCGCCCACGTGGTCGACGCGACCAAGGTCTACGGCCGCAACGGCAACTCGGTGCGAGCCCTGGACGGGGTCAACCTGGAGATCGGGCGGGGGCAGTTCACGGCGATCATGGGCCCTTCGGGCTCCGGCAAGTCGACCCTCCTGCACTGCCTGGCCGGCCTCGACAGCCTCACCTTCGGACGGGTCTACATCGGCGAGACCGAGCTCGGCTCCCTCGACGACAAGCGCCTCACCCGCCTGCGCCGGGACCGCATCGGCTTCGTCTTCCAGGCCTTCAACCTGCTCCCCACCCTCACCGCGGCCGAGAACATCACCCTGCCCCTCGCCCTCGCCGGCAAGAAGGCGGACAAGGAGTGGTTCGACCGCATCGTCGACGTCATCGGCCTCCGTGACCGCCTCCACCACCGGCCCAACCAGCTCTCCGGCGGCCAGCAGCAGCGGGTGGCGGCGGCCCGGGCCCTCGTGACCCGACCCGAGATCATCTTCGCCGACGAGCCCACCGGCAACCTCGACTCGCAGTCGGGCGCCGACCTGCTCGCCTTCCTCCGCCTGGCGGTGGACGAGTTCGGCCAGACCATCGTCATGGTCACCCACGACCCGGCGGCCGCCGCCGTGTCCGACCGCATCGTGTTCCTGAAGGACGGCCGGGTGGTCGACGAGATGCTCGACCCGACGGCCGACCGGGCCATCGACCACATGAAGCGCCTCGGCGCCTGATCCGACCGACATGGGCCGCCGACTCCACATCGGACGACGGCCCGCACCGACAGCAGTCTCGACCGGGGGGAACGGGAAATGTGGCGAATTCTGAAGGGGCTCCTCGCCCATAGAAGCCGGCTCCTGCGGACGGCGGCGGCGGTGGCCCTGGCCGTGAGCCTGGTTTCGGGGACCTTCGTCCTCACCGACACCATCGACGCCGCCTTCGACCGGGCCTCGACCTCGTCGGCCCAGATCGACGTGCTGGTGCGGGCCAGCGCCCAGTTCACCGCCCAGGCGACAACCCTTCCGGAGCGGGAGACGCTGCCCGAGTCGCTGCTCGACGTCATCGCCGCCATCCCCGGCGTCGACAAGGTGTGGGGCCAGGTCATGGGCTTCGCCGAGCTGGTCGACAAGGACGGAAACGCCATCAGCCCGTCGGGGCTCCCCACCGTCGGCACCGCCTTCACCCAGCAGGACACCCTCGTCGCGGGCCGGGCCCCGACCGGACCGGGCGAAGTGGTGATCGACGACGTCACCGCAGCCAAGGACGGCTTCGTCCTGGGCGACCGGATCAAGATCCTGTTCCAGGGCCTGGTCCGGGAGTTCACCATCGCCGGCGTGCGCAAGGTCAACGACCTCCTCGCCTCCACCACCGCCAGCTTCGACCTCCAGACGGCCCAGCAGCTGTTGGGCGAGGAGGGCACCTTCGACGCCATCCCGGTGAAGGCGGTGGCGGGCGTGTCGCCCGAGGTCATGCGGGCCCGCATCGGCGCCGCCCTGCCCGAGAGCTACGAGGTCGTCACCTACGACCAGGCCGCCCGGGAGGCGCAGGAGTCGTGGACCAAGGCCCTCGGCTTCCTCACCACCGCCCTGCTCATGTTCGCGGCGGTGGCCCTTCTCGTCGGCGCCTTCATCATCTTCAACACCTTCTCGATCCTCGTCGCCCAGCGGACCCGGGAGCTGGGCCTGCTGCGGGCGGTGGGCGCCAGCCGCCGCCACCTGGTCACGTCGGTGCTGGCCGAGGCCCTCCTGGTGGGCCTGGTGGCTTCGGCGGTGGGCATCGTCCTCGGCCTGGGCGCGGCCCACGGCCTGCTGGCCATCATGCGCATGATCGGCTTCGAGCTCCCCTCCGCGCCCGTGGTCTTCCGGGGCCGCACCGCCGCCCTGGGCCTGGTGGCGGGCGTGCTCGTCACCGTGGCCGCCGCCGTCATCCCCGCCTACCGGTCCACCAAGGTCTCGCCCATGGCCGCCATCGTGGGCCGGACCGCCGACGAGCAGGGTGGGTTCGGACGACGGGTCGCCTCCGGTCTCGGCGTGACCGGCGTGGGCCTGGCCTCGCTGTTCATCGGTCTCTTCGGACGGGTCCAGACCCCGCTGCTGGCCATCGGCCTCGGATCGGCCGGCATCCTCGTCGGGATCGCCATGCTCACCCCCCTCGTGGCCGCCCCTGCCGCCCGGGTGATCGGCATCCCCCTGATCCGCCTCTTCGGCGAGCCGGCCGTGCTCGGCCGCGACAACGCCATGCGCAACCCCCGGCGCACGTCGGCCACGGCCGCCGCCCTGATGATCGGGATCACCCTGGTGGGCGTGGTCGCCATCCTGGCCGCCTCCATCAAGAGCTCGGCCAGCCACACCATCCAGGACACCCTCCGGGCCGACTTCGTCGTCACCCCCCGGACGGTGGCCGGTGCCCAGGGCGGCGTCCCGCCCGCCGTCGGCGACAAGCTGCGCAAGGCCAAGGCGGTGGCCACGGTGTCGGAGATCCGGTCCGGCCAGTGGGGGCTCGAGGGCCGGGCCCGCACCCTGGTGGCGATCGACCCCGAGACGGTCACCGAGGCCTACGAGCTCGACCCCGCGGCCAACACCGCCCTCCGCCGGCTCGACGACGACTCGCGTGCTCGTGCGGACCAGCGTGGCCGAGCGCCACGGGTGGCAGGTGGGCGACGAGGTGCCGATGACCTTCGCCCGCACCGGCACCCAGCTCATGGTCCTGGCCGACACGTTCACGTCGACCGCGGTGCGGAGCGACTACGTGATCTCCCTGGGGGCGTTCAAGACCAACTACAAGCAGCAGCTCAGCCTCGAGGTCGACGTCCGGCTGGCGCCCGGGATCTCGGCCGAGGCCGGCCGCCACGCGGTGGAGGAGGCGCTGATCGACTTCCCCAACGTCGACGTGCGCGACCGGGGCCAGGTGCTGGCGGCCCAGGAGGCGGCGGTCAACAAGCTGCTGGTCCCGGTGACGGCCCTGCTGGCCCTCTCCGTGGTGATCGCCCTGCTGGGCATCGTCAACACCCTGGCCCTGTCCATCCACGAGCGGACCCGGGAGCTGGGCCTGCTGCGAGCGGTGGGCATGGCCCGCAGCCAGCTGCGCTCGATGGTGCGGTCGGAGGCGGTGATCATCGCCGGCCTCGGGTCGGTCCTGGGGGTGGTGGTGGCGGTGTTCTTCGGCTGGGCCCTGGTGGGGGCCATGAAGGACCTGGGCGTGAACCAGCTGGTCGTGCCGGTCGGTCAGCTGGCGGGACTGGTGGCCGCCGCCACCGGCGCCGGGCTGGTGGCCGGCGTGCTCCCCGCTCGCCGGGCCGCCCGCCTGCCCATCCTGGACGCGATCAGCGGGAAGTAGAGCTCGTCCGTCCCGCCTCGGCGAGGACGGCCTGCAGGGCCGAGATCACCGGCAGCCAGGCCGACTCGGTGTCGGCACCGCCGTCGGGCTCGTCGACGTAGAGGCGCACGATCGACCCGGGGTTGGCCGACGCGTCGTCGTCCCGGTGGATCTCCCACGTGACGAACGTCTCCGGCTGGTCGTCGTCGGCGGCGAGGGTGAACGACAGGCGGCGGGGCTCGGCGACGGCCAGCACCTCGCCCACCAGCTTCCATCCCCGGCCCCGGGCGGTGACGGAGGAGCCCGCCCGCCAGTCCGACCGGAGGGACAGGCCGTGGAAGTACCGGGGGGTCGACTCGGGTGACGTCAGCGTCTGCCACACGGCCTCGGGGCCGGCGGCGGTGGTGAAGCGGAACAGCTCGGTGGTGAGGATGTCCACGGCGACGGCCCTCCGGGGTCGAGGTGTGTGTTTCGAAGTGACTGCATTGAATCCCGCCGGCGGGCGCGGAGAAAGGTGGTTACCACCACTCTTGAGATGGCCGGTCGGCCACCCCCCGCCGGTCGCGGTCCACTGCCCGACCGCCGTCAGCGACGGGCGGAGCGGATCCCGAGGGCGGCCGTGGCCGCGGCCAGCCCGGCCACGACGATGACGGCTCCGGCCACGATGAGGCCCACGGGCATGCTTGACCCGTCCGGGTGCGTCGCCGTTTCCGCCGGGAGGGGGGTGGTCGTGTCCGGGTTGACGGCGGCGGCGGCGCCTGCGACCGCGGCGTCGGCCCGCAGGCTTCCCCGGCAGCCGGCGCCACACGGCTTCGACGTGTCGAGGCTGGCGAGGAGCCGGTCGACCGCCGCCTGTTGACCGAGGCCCTGGGCCAGGAGGAGGGCGAGGGCGCCGCTCACCTCCGGAACGGCCAGGGACGTGCCTGCGTGCCAGGCGTAGTCGCCGCCCAGCTCGGTGGAGAGGATGTCCTCGCCCGGGCCCTCGTCGTTGCCGCCGGGGGCGACGAGACCCCACTTGGCGTTGCCCAGGGGGCTCGAATAGAAGCTCACCCCCCCGCTGCGATCGGTGGCGCCGACAACGACCGCGTTGAGGTTGCCGTAGCCGGGCGAACCCACCCCCAGGACGCCGCGGTTGTAGTTGCCGGCGGCCAGCACGGGGATCGCGCCCCGGCTCCAGGCGTACTGGATGGCCGGCTCGATGGAGTTGCCCGACGCACTGAAGATGGCGGCGGGGTCGCCCAGGCTGAGGCTCACCACCTTGGCCCCGTGGTCGACCACCCATCGGATGCCGCTGCTGATGTCGACCGGGTTGCCCTCGCCGTCGTCGTCGAGGACCCGGGCCACGACCAGCTTGGCGGCGGGCGCCACGCCCGCGATCCCCACCCCGTTGCCGGTGCTGGCCGCGGCCACGCCGGAGACGGCGGTGCCGTGTCCGAAGCCGTCGGGCGCGCTCCCGTCCCGGCAGGGGCCGTCGACGCAGTCAGCCTGGGCTGCGATCTTGTCGGCCAGGTCGGGGTGGCCGGCGTCGATGCCGGAGTCGACGATGCCGATGGTGACGCCGGCGCCGGTGGAGGTCGCCCACGCATCGTGCGCCCCGATCTGGGTCAGGTTCCACTGCTCGGCCCGGCGGGGGTCGTCCCCTGCCTGGGCTACGACCGGGGTGACGGAGAGCAGCAGCCAACCGGCCGCCGCGCCCGCCAACCTCCAGCTGTTTCTCCTGCTGCGGCCAGGCCCAGGCTCAGGAGCCCCCCACATCAGAAGCCGAAGTTGGAGCCGCAGGCGCCGAGTCCGTAGGCGTCCCACTTGGCGTCGGCGGCGGTGGTGAGGGTGGTGAGCTCACGGTCGAGCGCGTCGAGGCGGTCGAAGTCGTCGCTGTCGGCCGCGTCCTCGAACTCATGGCTCTTGGCGTTGACCTTGTCCTGGGCCGTGAACAGCTCGGCCAGGGCGGCCTCGTCGCCCGGGGGGACGGGGAGGCCCTTGATGTCGGTCACCAGCTGCTCGAACACGTCGTTGCCGTGGGTGATGAAGGCGACGAAGGAGTCCTCGTCGTCGAAGGCCGACTCGAAGTCGAAGTCCTCGTAGATGTCGTCGGCCGCCCGCCGGCAGAGCACGTCGGCCTGGGCGACGAAGCCGGCCTTCATGACCGACTGGGTGCCGCCGAAGACGGCGTCGATGCCGGTCTGCATGCCGATGGAGCAGGCGGCGAAACCGGTGGTGGTGGCCTTGGTGCGGGCCTCACCGGCGGCGGTCGACATGTTCTTGGTGGCGGCGATGGTGGCGGCGTCGTCCTGGCGGCCGGCCGCCTCTTGCAGCCGCTTGGCGGCGGCGCTGGTGCCCTCGAGGGAGGTGAGGACGGCGCCGACGTCGGCTTTGGCCGAACCGCCGGGCTGCTCCAACGACCGCAGCTGGCCCAGCTGGGCGTCGATGGTGGTGGTGAGCGTGCCCGCGGCGGTGGCCAGTTCCGGGTAGCTGGTGGGCTTCACGATGGCGGCCACGGGTCCGTTGGCCGGCCGGCACACGTCGTCGGCCTGGGAGACGAACTCGCCCCGGGAGGGGGCGCCGCTCTTGGCCAAGAGGAGGGCGCCGCCGACTCCACCCCCACCCAGGGCCAGGAGTCCGGCGACGCCGGCCGCGATCATGCCGACGCTCGTCTTTCGCCTGGCCGGCGTGGGGGAGTAGGGGCTGTAGCCGGGCGACGACGGCGCGGGCTCGGGGCGGCTGGGCGGGGGTGTGAGCGACGGGGGCGAGGGACGGTAGGTGTCGACCTTGAAGTTGTTCTCGACCTCGGCGTCCCAGTCCCGAGGGGGCGGAGGGGGCGGGGGGGTGTAGGAGGCGGCCGCCGCGGGGCGGGGCGGGGCGGACGCCGGTCGGGCGGGAGCCGCCGCCACCGCCGGTACGACGGGAGCGCCGGAGACCCGCCGGAACTTGGAGACGGGCGCCTCGTCGGTGTCGGGCGCGTCGTCGGTGTCGTCCACCTCCCCCCGGCGCTCAGCGGCGTGCTTCAAGATCCACGGCTGTGCGCTGCCGGGGGTCGAGTCTTCCGACATGCAGGAGTTCCTCTCGTGGCCGCGCGGCTCGTCGCCTGCCCGACCTTCTTTGCCGCCGCTGGAACGTGAATCGGCTCTTACCTTGCAGTATCGACCCCCGGAGGGGGGACTTGAGCGCCAACTGGCGACCAAGGCCGTCCCCGGGGGCTAGAACTATGTCGGTATGCCTAGGGGGAAGCGACGCCGGACGATCACCGTCGACCCCGTCGTCACCGATGTTCTGGGTGACAGCGACGAGGTCCTGTCGGCGGCGGTCCACGAGGTCCTCCAGAACGAGGTCGAGCGCCGGCAGCGGGGCGCGGCCCTGGCCCGGCTGCTGCGCAACCTGTCTGCCGAGCGGGGCCCGGTGGACTCTGCCGAGGTGGAGGAGTTCCGCCGCATCGGCGAGGTGAGCGCCCTCGTGCTCGACTCGGAGGCGATCGCGGCCCTCGCCCGGGGCGGTGAGCAGGAGCGCACCGTGCGGGCCGCCCTCACCGCCGCGGCCGACACCGCCACCGAGGTGGTCGTGCCCGCCGCCGCCCTGGCCGAGCTCTACCGGGGCGTGGCCGGCGATCAGGCCATCGACGCCTGCCTGGGGGCGGAAGGCGGGATCGCGGTGATCCCCACCGACCGTCCCCTCGCCCGCCGCATCGGCAAGATCCTGGCCGACGCCGGCCGGGCCACCGAGGACCACGCCGACGGGAGCGTGGTGGCCGTCTGCGCCGCCGCTGGCGGTGGCCTCATCCTCACCGGCGACCCCCGCAAAGTCACCGAACTGTGCGGCCGCACCCCCAGCATCGTCGTCCGCGGCATCGGCGCCAAATGGCGCCCCGCCCTCTTCGGCAGCACCGTCAGCTCCTAAAGTCCGCCGTACCAAGGGCGACTCCTGCCCCACGTCCTGATCCCGGACCACGGCCCTCCCGGCCCACCAGGCCCCGGCGCTCCCGGCCCACCAGGCCCCGGCGCCCCCGGCCCACCAGGCCCCAGCGCCCCCGGCCCACCAGGCCCCGGCGCCCCCGGCCCACCAGGCCCCGGCGCTCCCGGCCCACCACGGCTCGTCCCCGGCCCACCAGGCCCCGGCGCTCCCGGCCCCGCGGCACACACCTCGGCCTCGGCTCGTCCGCCGTCCCATTTCCGTGCTCCGACTCCACTCCTCCGCTCCTCCGTCCCTCCGTCCCTCCGTCCCTCCGTCCCGCCGGCCCTCCTCGGCAACACGCCAGCCCTCCCTCCTCGACTCTCAACTCCTCCGGCCGTCCGCCGGCTCATGGCGGTGCCGGTCCATTCACCTTCGCCTCCACCTTCGTGACGTTCCGAGGATGCCGGGCGTCCTCAGGTGGGACGAGTGCCCGTTTGCCCCGGCCTTCGACCAGGGACCAGTTCTGTCTGGTCTTGAGGGCGTGACAGTGCGGACAGAGACGATCGAGCAGGTCGAGGACGGTGAAGCGGGTGCGGGACCAGTCGATGCGGTGGTCGTAGTCGAGACGGGCCTGGGCGCTGCAGGCCTCGTTGGCGCAGCTCGGGTAGAGCCACTGCAGCGCCGTCTGCTGCAAAGCGTTGGGCCGCCGCCCGAGATGGGCCACGCCCAGCAGCTTCTGGCCCTTGGTGACCACCGCGGTCAGGAACGGGTCGTCGGTATCGATCATGTCCCGCACCGCGGACACCGCCACCGGCCCGAAGCCGGCGATCTCACACACCTCGCCCTCGATGGCATAGCCCCGCAGCAGCACCCCCAGATCGACCCGCACGATGACTTTGGACCCGCCTCCTCCCCGGGCGGGCCGGCGGGCCCCAGACCCCTTGGAGTGCGGGCCAACGACAATTTCGGCTCGGGCGACGACTGAGGAGGCCCCGGGCTCGGCGGCGGCGGACCCGCTGTTGGCGACACCGACCTCGGCGGTGCCTCCGGCCTCGGCGGTGCCTCCGGCCTCGGCGGTGCCTCCGGCCTCGGCGGTGCCTCCGGCCTCGGCGGTGCCTCCGGCCTCGGCGGTGCCTCCGGCCTCGGCGGTGCCTCCGGCCTCGGCGGCTGCCTCCGGCCTCGGCGCGTGCCTCCGGCCTCGGCGCTGCCTCCGGCCTCGGCGCTGCCTCCGGCCTCGGCGCTGCCTCCGGCCTCGGCGCTGCCTCCGGCCTCGGCGCTGCCTCCGGCCTCGGCGCTGCCTCCGGCCTCGGCGCTGCCTCCGGCCTCGGCGCTGCCTCCGGCCTCGGCGCTGCCTCCGGCCTCGGCGCGCCCCGATTCCGGGGTGGCTCCGTCGACTCCGAGCGCTGGCGGCTCGCTGGCCGCCGCTGCCGGGGACTCGGCGCTGACTGCCCCAGCACACGACTGGCGGGCCATCTCGGTCAAGGCGTCGGCGGAGTAAGCCTCGGGGGGTTCGTGGCGGCCTGCGGAGCGGGCCTGGCGGAAGACGGCTTCGCGGAAGGGATCGAGGGCGGCCATGATGCGGGCGCCTACTTCGGGGTTGTTGCGGCAGTGGAGGTGCCATTCGCCCTCGGCGTCGGTGAAGGATCGAAGCGACCGGCGTTGGTGGATGCGACGGCGGCGGGCCTCGGCGTCGACCCCACCGGCGGCCTTGGTCCGGGCGCATTGTTGACGCAGCTCGGCCAGGGGCGACCGACGAGCAGTTTCCAGCAGGTCGTGCTCGGCGGTGGTGTTGGCCACCGCCGCGTCGGCGATGGCCGCCGCCTGCTCGGCCGACAGCTCGCCCCGGCGGGCAGCGGCCGCCGTCTCGGGCAGGGACTCGAGGCGGCGGGCGGTTTCGATGGTGGTTGCGGCCTGGACGACGGTTGTTCCCGTCCGCCGCGCCAGTTGGTGCGCCGCCGACCGCTCGCCCTCCGCCCGCCACGTGCCAACTTCGGCCAGCCGCGCCGCGGCCAGACCCTTGAGGTTGGCCGCGATCTTCTCGATCCGCGACGCCTCCTCGACGACCTGCTCGGCCTGGGCCGCCGACAGCACGGCCGCGTCGAACCCGGCGGCGTATCCGCTCAGCGACTCCCGCAGCTCCGCGATCCCCACACCCATAGCCGTGCCTACCGTCCGAAAACGAAGCGACCTACAAAGGGGGAAGTGGAGACAGCCACTACCGAACTGGTGTTCGTATCCTACCTACCCGATGACCCTAGATGCAATGGTGGCTCGAGAAACGGGGATTGCCCTGCGGCTACCACCCCGGCCCGATGCCATCCACGCCGCCGTCAACCCTTCAGCCCTTCACCCCTTTACGGCCCCCATGGTGAAGCCGGCGACGAAACGTTTGAGGAAGGCGTTGAAGACGAGGGCGATGGGAACCGCGACCAGGATCGTGGCCGCTTGGAGCGACTGCCAGAAGAACACGTCGCCTCGCACCAGCTCAGTCGGCACGCCCACCGCGATGGTCTTCTGGCTCGTCCGTGACACGAACGCCAACGCGTAGATGAACTCGCTGGCCGACAGGGTGGCGGAGAACACCACCACGGCCACGATCCCGGGGAACGACAGGGGCAGCACCGTGCGCACGAACGCCCCCAGCCGGCTGTACCCGTCGACCATCGCCTGCTCCTCCATGTCGCGGGGGATCGATTTGAAGAACCCGATCAGCAGCCACACCGACACCGGGATGGTGATGGTGGGGTAGACGACCACCAGCGCCCATCGCGAATCTTGCAGCCCCAGTTGCGACACCACCCGGGACAGGGAGATGAACAGCAGCGACGGCGGGATCAGGTACACGAAGAAGATGGCGATCCCCATGGCCCCGCCCCATCGCAGGTTGAGCCGGGCCAGGCTGTAGGCGGCGGGGATGCTGGCGAGAAGGGTGATGCCCACGACCAGCACGGCCACGAACAGGGTGTTGGAGACGAACGTGCCGAACGGGGTGCGGTCGAGCAGAAGGCGGACGTGCTCGAGCGTGGGCGGGAAGTTGTAGATGAAGGGGTTGTTGTCGCGGCTGTAGAGGTCGGGATTGGCCTTGAAGGCGGTGATCGCGCCCCACACGAACGGGAAGGCGGCGAAGAAGGTCAGCAGGAAAACGATGACGTACAGCCCCACCCGTCCCCAACGTCGCCTCCGCCCGAACCGCCCCGCCAGGGGATGCGCCGCCCCCCCGCCGCCCCCGCCCCCGCCCCCGCCCCGCCCCCGCCCCCGCCCCCGCCCCTCACATCGTCTCCATGCGCCGGACGGCCCGGAGGATGAGGACGGCCATGGCCAGGAGTACCGGGAACAGGAAGAGGGCCACCGCCGCCCCCTGGGCCAGGTCGCCGCCCTGGATCCCCCGGAAGAAAGCCCACGTGGGCAGCGTCTGGGTGGCGTCGACCGGCCCACCCCGAGTGAGCACGTAGACCACGCTCAAGTCGGTGAACACCAGGATGGCCCCGAACAACGTCGCCACCGCCATCACCGGCGCGGTCAGGGGGATGGTGACCTGGAACAGCTTGCGCCAGAACCCGGCCCCGTCGACCTCGGCCGCGTCGTTGATGTCCTGGGGGATGGCGGCCAGCCCGGCGCTGATGATCACCGCGGCCAGGGGGACGATCCGCCACACCTGCACCGCGATCACCGACGCCATGGCCAGGGTGTCGTTGCCCAGCCAGTGGAGGTTGCCCTCCAGCAACCCCAACCAGCGCAGGATCCAGTCGATGGGGCTGAACAGTGAGTCGAGCAGCCACAGCCAGGCGATCGTCGCCAGCGAGACGGGTGTCGTCCACGGCAGGAGGACCAGGAACCGCACCAGCCACTTGCCCCGGAAGTCCTTGACCAGGACGAGGGCCAGCACCTTGCCCAGGATGAGGACGAGCACCATGGTCACGACGGTGATGAACAGGCTGTTGCGCAGGGCCCGCAGGAACACCGGGTCGTCGAGGACGGCCCGGAAGTTGCGCAGGCCGACGTAGTCGAAGCTCGGGTCGCCGACGGTGACGTCGCTCAGGCTGAAGCCGATGGCCAGGAAGAAGGGGATGGCCACCAGGGCCAGGATGTAGACGACCGCGGGCAGGAGCAGGATCGGGCCCAGGAACCCCTCCCGGTCGGCCAGGTATCGCGGCCGCCGCCCCTTCTCCCGGGCGACCTCGCCGACCTCGCCGGCATCGTTGACGGCGGGCGCGGGCGACGGGCTCACAGGTGGCGCCGGGGCATCCGCAGGCCGGTCGTCTTGTCGAAGAAGCGCAGGTCGGCGCCCCGGACGACGAACTCCGACGTCTCCCCGGCCGGCACCGGCACCGACACGTTGGCCGGTAGGAGAGCGATGGCCCGCGTGGCCGGTCCGAGGCCGTCGACCGTCCCGATCACCTGCCGCTCCGCGCCCAGGTACTCCACCCGGGACACGTCGAAGGCCACGCCGACCGCGTCCGCGTCCGGGTCCATCACCCCCTTGGGCAACAGCGCCTCCGGCCGGAAGCCGACGATGGTGTCGTCCCGCTCCACCATGTTCATCGGCGGCGACCCCAGGAACGTGGCCACGAACGTGTCGGCGGGGTCGTCGTAGACCTCGAAGGGCGTGCCCAGCTGGCGGATCCGCCCCTCCGCCATCACCGCGATCCGATCGCCCAGGCCCATGGCCTCGACCTGGTCGTGGGTGACGTAGATGGTGGTGGTGCCGACCCGGTCCTGGAACTGCTTGAGGTCGTCGCGGGCCGTCGCCCGCAGCTTGGCGTCGAGGTTCGACAGCGGCTCGTCGAGGAGGAACACGTCCGGCTCCCGCACCAGGGCCCGGGCCAGGGCGACCCGTTGGCGCTCGCCGCCCGAGAGGTGCCGAGGCCGGCGGTCGAGGAGGCGGGTGATCCCCAGCAGCTCGGCGGCCCACGCCACCTTCTTGGCCCGCTCCTCCGTCGCCATCCTCGCCGCCCGCAGGGGGAACTCGATGTTCCTGCGGGCAGACTTGTGGGGGTAGAGGGCGTAGCTCTGGAAGACCATGGCGATCTTGCGGGCCCGGGGAGGCAGGCCCACCATCGGCTCGCCCCCGATGAACACCTCGCCCTCGGTGGGCTGCTCGAGGCCCGCGATCAGCCGCAGGAGCGTGGTCTTGCCGCACCCGGAGGGCCCCAGCAACACCAGGTACTCGCCTTCGCCGGTGGCCAGCTCGAGGTCGTCGACGGCAGGGGTGGCGTTGCCGACGAACTGCTTGGTCAGGTGCTTGACCTCGACGGTGGCCATGCTGACTTCTCTTGGCTAGGCGCTACGACGTCCCGCCGACCAGCCCCTCCGCCCGCCACTTGGAGTAGACCGCCTTGACCTCGGCGTCGGCCGCCGCCACCGCGTCCTTGGCGCTCAGCTCACCCCTGGCCGCCCGGGCCATCATCTTGGGGATGACGAACGTGTCGAACACCTCGCCGTAGGCCGCGTTGGCCGGTCCGGGGTGGCCGATGTTGGTGCTCCACGACTCGGCGTCCTTGAGCAGGGCCAGCTTGTTGGCCGGCTGGGAGCCGTAGGGGTCGTTGTCGAGCCAGGCGGGGAGCTGGGGCACCGTCGACGGGAAGGCGGGAAAGTCGTAGAGCTCGCTGTTGTTGGTGTTCTGGGCGTAGTTCGCCACCAGGTGGAGGAGGAACTCCTCGGCCGCGTCGGGGTTCTTGGCGTAGTTCGGGATCACGTAGATGAGGATGGCGTGCTCGCTGGCCAGGGCCGTCTCCGCTCCCCGCAGGGGGGACGTGAAGAAGATGTCGGCCGCCACCGCCGGGTTGTTGAGCTGGGCCGAGCGGTAGGCGGAGATGGAGTTGAGGATGTACGACAGGCTGCCGGCGATGAGCCCCTGGTTGTTCGACGCCGCTCCCCAGCCGAAGACCTCGTCGGTCATGGCCGTCTTGAACAGCCGGGCCATGTAGTCGACGGCCTCGATGGTGCGCTCGGAGTTGAGGACGACGTTCATGTCCTTGTCCTGGATCGACGCCCCGTAGGACCACAGGAGGGCCCGGGCGGCCATGTTGGAGTCGATCTCGTTCGACATGCCGATCCCGAGCTGGATGCCCTGCTCCGCCTTGATGCGGGTACCGCCGTCGAGCAGCTCCTGGTAGGTGCTGGGGCCGTTGGGCAGCCCCACCTTCTCCCACAGCGTCTTGCGGTAGTCGCCCGGGTCGGGGGCCCAGCCGTGGCAGAACCCGAAGTACTTGTTCGTGGTGGGGTTGAACGTGCTGCGGGTGCAGAGCCCCACCTGCTGGCCGAAGCGCTTCACCGCCTCGGTCTGGACGTCGGCCAGGTTGCGCACGCTCTTCTCCAGCGAGGCCGGCGGGAAGATGAACTCGATCAGGTCGTGGCCTTCGCCGGCGGAGATCTCGGCCGCGGCCCGGGCCAGGAGCTCGGCCTGGTTGATGTGGTCGACGCTCACGTTGACGCCCACCTGCGTGCCCCAGTCCTTGGCGAAGGGGTCGAACCAGGTGTCGTGGCGGGGCACGAAATGGCTCCACTGGAGGATCTTCAGGTCGCCCGACAGCTTGGTCGCGGGCTGGACGAGGGTGGACGTGACGTCGGTGACGACGGTCGACGCGGTGGTGGTGGAGGGGCTGTCCTTGCCACAGGCGGCCAGCACGGTGAGGCCGGCTGCGCCTTGGATGAACCGACGTCGCGTGATGCCCCGATACGACCAGTCGTCCACATTTCCTCCTCAGTTCGAGCTCCGGGGTCCAGGGGGCTGCGATGCGAAGGTGCGCCGCAACCGTAACCCGGTGCCCCGCCGATGAGAAGGAGCAGTTAGGACGGCGGGCGGGCCGGCGGCGGTGTCGTCCTCCAGCTCGTCGAGTCCGGGGTCGAACTTGCCCTGGAACTTGTTGAGGACGAGGGACAGGATCACCAGGAGCACGCTGACGGTGGTGGTGACGACCATGTTCCGGTCGAAGAAGCGGACGACGGCGTCGACCGGGCTGGATATGGCGTCGCTGAAGAGGCGGATCAGGATCAGGGAGGTGATGGTGCCGCTCATGTTGCAGACGGCGAACGCCCACGGCCTCATCTTGGTGGCGCCGGCCAGGGCGCACACGATCGCCCCCGGGAAGAGGAAGACCATCAGGTAGGACGCCTTCTGGAACCACCCCTCGGTGAGCGTGACCAGGGCCCCGCCGCCGCCCTTCTTCTCCAGCCAGCGGATGGCCCGGTCGCCGTAGAGCAGGCCCAGGATGTAGAAGAGCGGGTCGCTGAGGCTGCGCCGGAGGAAGCCGACGAGGAAGAACCACACCGGGTCGACCTCGCGGGCCAGGACGAGCATCCGGTTGCGGGCGTCGAGGGTGATGAGCAGCAGGGGGTGGCGGGCGGCGAGGGCGGGGATGAAGGCGGACGCGATGGTGCCCGCCGTCGACAGGATGATGATGGGCGTGACCAGCAGGATCAGCGTGCGTCGGGACGGCTTGGGCAGCTCGTCCTCGCCGGGTGCGTCGTCGGGCTCGGCCGCGGGCGCATCGGCATCGACCATGGGCGGGACAGGCGGCGGCGGCGGCTCGCCGGTGCCGGTGGATGATTCGGGCGGGGCGGTGGCGGACGGCGGGCTCTGCTCCCGCACGGCCCCGTCGGTGTCGGTGCCGTCGGGCGGCGGCGCCGGGAGGTCAGGCCGCGCCGGGTCGGCGGATCGAGCGTCGTCCACCCCCTGACGCTACGTGGTCAGGGGAGGGCCGTCGGCGGACGGGCCAAGGCGCAGGCGGCGGCCATGTGCTCGACCAGGGCTCCGTAGGAGGTCGACGCGTTGAGCCCGCTGGTCGAGGGCATGACGTAGGCGGGCACGCCGCCGAAAGGCTCCTCCTGCAGGCCCGGCTGCGCCCGGCGGTCGACGGCTGCCCGCCAGCCGGCCAGGCCGACGAACAGGACCAGCCGGGGGCGGAGCCACCCGACCAGCCGCCGGACCCGCTCCGCCCCCGCCGCGTACTCGTCCCGGTGCAGTTCGGCGGCGGCGGCCGTGGCCCGTTTGACCAGGTCGGTCATGCCCATGCCGTCGACCGCCAGCGCCCGGGCCGGGTCCTTGGCCCGGGTCACCAGGCCGGATTCAACCGCCGCCCGCCAGAAACGGTTGGTGGGGCCGGCGAAGCCGAAGCCGGCGTCGGCCGACACCACGCTCGGGTTGAGGCCGCACACGAGGACGGCCATGTCCGGCCCGACGGTGTCGGCCAGGGTGCGGGCCCGGCGGGCGTCGACCCACACGCTCTCGCCCTCGGCCACCGCCGCCTCGACGTCGAATCCGGCGCCCGCCACCACCGCCGCCACCTCGTCCGCCTGCCACCGGGCGAAGTAACGGCCGGGCAGGTCCTTGTCCACCTCCGGTCCGACGATCCCCTCGCCCTCGCCCTCGCCTCGGCCCCGCCACAAGCTCATGGTGAGCGGCGCCCCGACCTCCATGGCCCACTGGAGCCGGCCCAACGCCATGGGCAGCCGGGCTTTGGGCAGGTGGAGGTGGCTGTGGCGTGACCATGCCCCACCCAGCGAGTGGTGGCGGAAGGGGAGGGCGGTCAGGTCGGCCCGTACCGGCCGGCGGGCACCGGCGTCCCGGGCCAACGCGAGCATGGCCGCCGAGAGGTCGAGCGCCACCGCGCCGTCGCCCAGCTCGGCCGCGTAGCTCCCCGGACCGCAGCCGATGTCGAGGACGAGGCGGCCGGGAAGGGCCCGCTCGACAAGGGCCGACGCCCGGGCCTGGTGGCGGGGCGGACGCAGCCGGGCGTAGTCGTCCGCCCGCCGTTCGTAGACCTCGGCCGTGCCCGAGTCCGTCAGCCGACCTCGTGGGACCGGGCCACGACCGCGGGCGGGACGCTGGCCGCGGCCGCGGCCAGGGAGGCCGGCTGGCGGGTGGCGACGCTGGCCCCGAAGGGCAGAGCCGCTTTCACCGCCCGGGTCAGCCAGGAGAGCACGAGGGGACCGTGGCGGGCCTCGGCGCTGGTGTCGACCGGGGTCCCCGTCGCCAGCTGCACCGCCGCCCGCCGCACCCGCTCCGGATCCGGCTCCATCCCGGCCGCCCGGGTGCGCAGGACCAGGTGGGACGCGAGCAGCCCGATCTCGTCCGCGCCCCGGGTGACCGATGCGTAGAGGGCGGGGCCGACGGCGGCGACGACCCACATGGGCGTGCGCCGGGCGAAGAACTTCAGCTTGCCGAAGCGCTGGGCCACCTTGGCCGCCAGGGCGGTGGCGGCGGCGTTGCCGATGGCGGGCGTGCCCGGGCGCTCGGCCAGCAGCCGGGCCAGGGAGGACTCGTCGGCCACCGACCGGGGCGCGGCCACCGCGCTCTCCGCCGCCCGGCGGGTGAGGGCCCGTAAGGGGGCGTCGACCGCCTCCGTGATCCCGGACGCGGTGAGGCTGCCGGCCCGGCCCAGGGCGTCCTTGAGGCCGTTGACCACCGCCTTGACGGCGGTGTCGTCCAGCGGCGGTGGGTTCACGTTTCGGCCCTTACCCCCGACCCCGCCGGGTCACGCTGGGGCAGGAGGTAGAGCAGGGCCAGGGCACCGTCGATGGCCAGGCTGAGGGGCACGCTCCAGAAGGCGACCAGGGCCGCGGCCAGGTAGCTGGGCACGCCGTATCGGTAGCGGCGGGTCACCTCGGCTGCGGCCGCCTCTGCGCCCGGACGGATGAGGCGGTTTCCGGTCGCCGCCACCAGCCACAGGAGGTTGAAGAAGGCGGCGGTGACCACGAACGACCCGCTGTAGAAGATGGCGGCTGTGCGCTGGTCGGCACCGGCGTGGCGAAGCTCCTCGGCCAGGATCTTGGTAGGGAAGGGCAGGAACGACACGCACAGCAGCAGGAGGAGGTTGGCCACCACCAGCCCGTGGGTGCTGCGGTCGATGAGGTGGAAGTTTCCGTGGTGGTTGGCCCACATGATCCCGATGATGAGGAAGCTGAGCAGGAAGGCCAGGTAGCCGGGCCAGGCCTCGGCCAGCCGGTGGGTTAGAGAGTCCCCGTTCTCGGGCGGCAGCCGCACCTCCAGGATGAGCAGGGTGATGGCGATGGCGAACACCCCGTCGCTGAAGGCCTCGATCCGCTGGGTCGTCACGCCGGCCACCGTACGAGGTAGGAGCCGACCCTGACCGCTGACGGCGAGCGGCGCCCGACGTTCGAGACGTCGGGCGCCGGTTCGCCCTACCGAGGGGTGACGAGGCGTCTCTTAGGTGACGGTGAAGGTGGTCTGCTCGATCGGGTCGATGACCGTCTCGTCGGGGTCCATGTCATGGGCATCGATGCCGTAGGTGCCGGCGGTGAGATCGACGCCGAGATAGATGGCGTCGGCGTCATTGAAGTCGTCCAAGGCGGCGATGAGCTGGCCGGGGATGGCGGCGGCGAGGTTGACCGGGAACACGAACACCGGCGGGCCCGCCCCCTCTGCCGGCGGCGTTGCGGGAGCCAGAGCTTCTTCGAAGGCGCGGTTGATGTCGGCCGGGGTCTTGCCCGCGTCGAGCTTGGCGAGGCCCGGCTCCAGCTCGTCGGCCTCGCCCACGGCTTCGAACTTGATGACGTGCCTGCCCGCGCTGACGGTCGACGGTCCGCTCACGGCCTTGCCCGGCTCCACCTTGAAGGTGACGTCGGCGGTCGGAACGGCCGCCTTCTCGCCGGCCACCGTGAGCTGGCCCACCATGCCCTTGGCCGTGTGCTCGGTGCCCTCGGGGTCACCTTCGACGGGCAGGAAGCAGAGCACGGCGTAGGTGCCCTCCCCCAGGGTGGGAACCGTGATGTCGGCCTTCTGTCCGGGGCCCATGAACGTGCTCGGTGCGCCGACGTCCTCGACGATCTCTGCGAAGGGGTCCTCTTCCTCTTCTTCGCCCCCGCCGGCGACGGTGGTGCCCGTTCCGGCGACGGTCGTCGCCGATCCGCCGGCCGCGGTCGTCGTCGTGTCGGCGCCCGTCGTCGTGGTGGCGCCTCCGGTACCGGCGGTGGTCGTCGGACCACCCTCCTCACCCCCGCCCGGCGGTCCCTCGGCCAACTGGGCCAGAAGGGCGGTGACGTCGCCGATGGTCTTGCCCGGCTTGAGCTTGGCCAGGGCCATCAGGTGGAACTCCTTGCCCTCGTTGCTCAGCCGGATGGTGCCGCCCGGCTTCAGGTCTCCGCCGATCGTGTAGGAGTACTCCCTCATGGTGACGTCGACGGCGTCGGCGCCGCTGGGCGCCTCCGTGGTGGCCGTCGTGGTGGCGGTGGTGGCCTCGTCGTCGCTGTCGTCGCCACACGCGGCCAGCCCGCCCGTCAAGGCGATGGCCATGAACACGGCCGCGGGTCGTCGGAGACTTCTCATGCGCCCTCCCCAGCTCAGGTGAATGGGCATCTTCTCCCCGCGACGCGCGCCGGTCAACCACTTCCTGACCGGAAGATGACCTGCCCGCCGCGGCCGGAGCCTGGCCCAGCGCTGCGGTTTAGGAAGCGTCCGCCGGCGCGTCCGGGTTCGCCCCCCAGGACGCGCACTGATTCAACCGCCGACCACCCGGGCGATGGTGGCGGCGGCGCCCTGCCATGCCGCACTCCCGGCGGCGCTCGTCGCAATGTCGCCCAGCTTCCGGAGAAGGCGCTCGAGTATGTCGTGGTCGGGTGCTACGGCCGCGGACTCGGCCTCCGCCAACGCCAGGTAGTGCGCGGCGTCGGATCGGGAGGCAATCCGACTCGGGTCGAGGTCGAGCGCCCGCCGGAAGGCGCGGAGGGCATCGTCCACGCCGTGCTGCGTCACCCTCGATCGCCTGGCTTGGAGTCCTCGTGGCGAATCAACCATGACCTGGTGGCCCGAACCCGAGACCTGGACCCCCGGGCGGCCGAGGCGACTGAACAGGCCCGGTCCGTCGCCGGAACGGGCCGCTTGCGCTCCAGCGGCGGTGAGGTAGAGCCGCTCGCTCGTGGCGTCCGACCCCTTCGGCGGCCGCGCTTCAACGAAACCGAGGTCTTCAAACGTGTCCCGCTTACGGCGCTTGTCGATCGTGACGAGGCCGGCGCTAGCAAGGTCGTCGCGGACGGTGTGCACCGCCGCCCACTCCCACCCGAGCTCCTTCCGCAACCGCCCCGGCCGGACAGGGTACGTAGGCGACCCCCCGGCTCTGTCGTGGATCGCTCTCAGGAAATCCCAGCGGCGCTGGTCCCATTCGGCGGGGTCCCAGGCTCGAATTCGTCGCTTTGCTCGGCGCTTGCCGACGGTCTCCCGCCAAGCCACTATGGCGGCCAGGATCAAGAAAACAACGACGTAGATACCCCAGAAGTCCATTCGTCACCTCGTCCCGGACCCTCAAACAGGATCGTTGCGACCATACGACGAGGGTGCGACACTTTGGTTCAGCTGTCCGCTTCGATGGCTCTTCGTCACTCCGCCGCGGTCGGGGGCGGGGCTGGCGCGCCGGGGCCCACGGGGTCGGCCGGATCATCGCCCGGTTCGAACATGAGCAGCCAGGCGAGGGTGACGCCGAGGAAGACGAGCAGGGAGAGCAGGATGGCCTCCACCCGCAGCGGGTGGGCGGTGACGCCGAGGTCGTCGAGGGCGCCAGGGGCGAGGGCGACGGCCGCGATGAGGGCGTAGAGCGCGACCGAGATCCAGTGGATGAGGCGGACGACGGGTCCTCCCCGGCGCAGCGACGGGCCCCGGTTGACGACCGCCAGTCCGACGCGCGCCGAGGGCGCCGGCGAGGGTGAAGGTGACCCGCCACAGGCCCGCGTTCTGGGGGTCGGACAGTGACAGGAGGCTCATCAGCCCGGGCAGGGCGAAGTGGAGGGCACCGCCGACGCCCGCCGCCGGTGCTCGGGGCTCGCCATCCAGTCGGAGTACCGGGTCTGGGCGACCACGAACCACAGGCCGAGGATGGTGAAGCTGATCGAGGCGAACGACCCGTAGAAGTCCGTCAGCACGTCGGGAAGCCTTTCACGGCCGCCGTCTCGGCCGCCGCCTCGGGGCTCGTGCGCCGGGTGCCGCTGCGACCGGCGACAATGGCCCCATGACTCCGGACGACGTGATCCAGGCCCTGACCAGCGGCGACACCGACAGCATCGAGGCTGCGATCAAGCCCGAGCTGCGGGAGCTGGTCCCGGCGGCGGCCCTGGCCCAGCTCTGGTCGGAGGCCTCGGAGCACCTGGGCGCCTACGTGGAGCCCGGCGAGAAGGTCGTCATGCACGACCAGACACTGGTGTTCGAGAAGGGGATCGCCCACCTCCAGGTCGTCTACATCGGCGACCAGATCACCGGCATCACCATGGCTCCTGGCCACCCCTCCGCCCGCTACGGCGAGTAAGAGCCGGCCAGGGCTCGGTTCGGAAAGCTGACGGCGGATGTCGCCCACCTGCTCCCCGGCATCCATGAGGTCAGGGCGCCGCTGGCGGCGGGGTATCTCTGGTTGCTCGCCCTCCGGGTGGCGCTCGAGCCGGTCCTCCCGGTGCTCAGGCCGACTTGCGGAATGCGGGCCCGAGGAGGGTCAGGAGATAGTCGAGGACCGTTGGGGCCAGGGAGTTCTCGTGGCCCCGAGGGCAGCGCGAGCGGTAGAGGCCGTCGCCCGGCTGGGGTGGGATGAGGTCGGCCAGCACCCAGCAGGTGGCGCAGGGGATGACTTCGTCGTCGGGCGCCATCACGCGGCCTCGACGTAGGTCGGCTCGACGAACAGGTCGAAGGGGAAGGTGGCGTCGACCGCCGCCCCGCTGAGGGCGGTCTCGATCAGCTGGTTGGGCGACTCGCCGATGATGATGCTCAGGGCGAGAGCCAGGCCCGCGACCTGCCCCGCTTCCCAACCGTCGCCGTAGCCGGCGAGGTAGTCGGCGGTGGGCGCGGGAGGGGCAACCTTGGAGACGGCCCCCTGGCGGGCGGCTGCGTTCTGGAGAAACCCTCGGCACAGCGCTTCGACGGGGGTCCACGGCTACCTCCTCTCCCGGTTCTCGTTCCTTGTCTCTCCGAGACCCGATCACGGGCCGCTGATACAAGGAACCGGTCGGGCCGCGAGGTGGCGCTTCTATTGTGTGCATGTTGGTGTATCGTGGTGTAGATGGGTCGAACCAACATCGAGATCGACGACGCTCTCGTCACCGAGGCCATGCGCCGCTACGGACTGCCATCGAAACGGGCGGCGGTCGATTTCGCCCTCCGCCGGCTCGTCGGCGACGCAATGAGCCGCCAAGAGGCTCTCGAAATGGAGGGCAGCGGCTGGCACGGTGATCTCGCCGAGATGCGCCGCGACACGCCGTCGCTCGCTGAGTGACGCTCATCGACACTTCCGCCTGGGTGGAATATCTCCGGGCCACTGGCAGCGAGGCGCACCGCACCGTTCGTCAGATCCTCGAGGCAGACGCCGAAGTGCAGACTACCGACGTCGTGGTCATGGAGATGCTGGCTGGTGCCCGGGACGACAATGACCAGACGCGGCTCCGGCGCCTCATCGCGCGATGCCAGTACGTGCCCGTTGATGGACTCGGGGACTACGAGACGGCGGCGACCTTGTACCTGCAGTGCCGGAGAGCGGGGTCGACGGTCCGAGCGCTCACCGATTGCCTTATCGCCGCCGTAGCCCTGCGCACCGACCTGGCCGTCCTGCATGCGGACCGAGATTTTGACCTCATCGCCCGTCACGCGGGACTCAAGCTCCATCGCCCTGCAGGACAGCTTTGACCGACGTTGTGCCCGTGGGCGTCGCCGGGCGGTCCGCCCCGGTAACGGCACGGTCGGCCGGGGTGAGCTCGAACTTCGCGGTCAACGGTGGGTTATCCCCGTGATCACAGTCCCGATCGCCCAGGCGGCCGCCAATGCACTGAGGCCGTAGCGCTGCGCCGTCTCGAACGAGGTCCGACGAAGGGCTGTGTTCCGAGGAGGGCGGGCCCAGAACGTCCGCCATGCGTTCCGACGCCAGCCCCAGATGAAGAAGGCAACCGCGAGGGCGAACACGATCAGCCCAGCGGCCACGTTCGCTGTCGGCGTGCAGTTTGGGGCACCCGAATACAAACGCGAGCGGCGGCGAGCCCGGGGTGGTCACGCTCTCCACCATGCACCACAAACAGATGAGTGGGCGCCAGCGCATCGAGCGACCTCGGCCGTCGAGTCGAGCGCAGAGCCCGCCGAGACGGTCGGCGGGCTCTTTTGTCCTTCTGGTCATATCCGAGGATCCTCAAATTGCATCCGGGCCTCTCCAGATCCGCCACATCCGGAGTGATGAACTCGATCACCGAAAACTGGCGACCATCTCTTCGCAGAGGTGGTGCAGCCTCTCTCCCAGCCCTGACCACCCGGCGGCATCGGCCCTTGATGACGGGACATGCAAACGCTGAGGCCTAAAAAGCCAAACAGGTGTTCGGCTATCCGGTCTACACTGATGGACGTGAACGGCGACGAGACCTCCGTGACCGAGGCCTTCTTCGCTCAGACCGGCCCACCGCGGGAGACGTTGCTCTGCCTGGTGCGTCAAGCAGTTGTAATGCGCCAGGATCGCGCCTTTCTGCCGGACGCGGTGTCCGACGCCATGGCCGAGCTGAACGTTGAGTCCACCTTTGCCGGCACCTGGGGCAAGGACCCGGTGCGGCAGGCGCACTACTGGGGAGCTGCTCTGATCTTGGCCGCCGAGGACTTCATCGAGTCCGCCTGCCGGCTGGTTGCCCGCGAACCCTTGCCTGTCTTCGGTCACCTTGTCCTAGCGAGATCGGCCTTGGAGGCGTGCGGTCGGGCTCAGTGGCTCTATGAGCCGGGTATTGGTGTCCGACGCAGGATTGCGCGGGGCATGACCGAGCGGCTGTACAGCCTGGCCGAGCAGAAGCGGCTGCCGGCAGACGTTGGCGGTTCGGCGCGCATAATCGAACGTCGCCGATCAATCCTAGACGAGGCAACGAGACAGGGATTCCTTAAGGTCACGAAGCAGAAGACCCCGACAACGATCGGTGAACCGAGACTAGGCGCCACCGAAACTGTCAAGAATGCACTCGGGGAGAGCGATGATCCCGACCTCGGACACGTCCTGTTCGGCTACTTCTCGGCGGTCAGCCACGGGACCGCTTATGGGCTGATGCAGAGTATCGGCGTCGCCCGAGGAGAGGCGCCGCTCCAGCCCGACACGATCGGTCACCTAAAGACCGAATCCGTGGGCGTCAATTCGGCGATCGCTGCCATGATCCTCGCCTATGTCGAGGCGGTTGAACGGCAGCGAAATCACTTCGGTTGGAAGAGCAGTGAATGGGCAGCGGCGGTGATAGAAGCTCTGCTCGCCGTAAGGCGGGTGTTCCCGTCCTGACCTCGCGACGGTAGCTCTGGACGCTCGAACGTGAGCTTGCATTTGGTGAGCGCGATCGGCACCTCTCGTCGAGCGGAGCCTCGGTGATGCCTTCGTGGCGGAGATCGATCTCGCCTCGTGCGCCCGGGCCAACATGAGCCCCGGCAGCTGAATCCGACGCTCAGTCAGGCCTTCAACGCCTCTGGCACGGGATCGTGGATTTGGTGGTGGAGGGCGGCAACGAGGAGTCGGTCGGTGACGCGTGGCGGACAACGTCGTGGTCGTCAGTGAGTCCGGCCAGCAACATCACAACGTGATACGCCCTGGTCGGAGGACCAGGGCGTATCACCGGATGTCTAGCGACCACGGTCGGAACGTAAAACGTTGGTGGAGGTGGAGGGATTCGAACCCTCGTCCCCCGGACCCTCCATGGGACTTCTCCGAGCGCAGCCGACGGATTTTCTCGGGCGGTCGCTCGTCGCCGGCACTCGGCGACCGCCCCAGTCAGCGTGAATTTCCCCTACCGGCCCGCTGACACGTCCGATCGGGTAAGCCCCGCTTGATGACGTCCGGTTCCGGTCCGCAGGGCTGAGACCGGGAGAACGTCGCTGCTAGTTAGGCAGCGAGTGCCAGATGAGGCTTGGCGTTTGTTTTTTTTCCCGGCTCTTTTACGTGGCTCCGGGGACCACGGCTCGCTTCTCCCACTTCGTCGCCCGAGGTCGAAACCATGCACCCCCGTCGACTTGCAGATGTTCAGTCTACAGCCCGGCCCCGAACTCCCCGTCCCTCCCGCTCGCCCGAGCCCCTCGTGTTGATGGCCCGCTCGATGTCGCGGTTGGCGTCGCGCTCGGCCATGGCCGCCCGCTTGTCGTACGACTTCCGGCCCCGGGCCAGGGCCAGCTCCACCTTGGCCTTGCCGTCCTTGAAGTAGACGGACAGGGGGACGAGGGACAGCACCTCCCGTTGCATGCGTCCACCGAACTCGTCGATCTCGTCCCGGTGGAGGAGCAGCTTGCGGGGCCGCTCCGGCTCGTGGCCGCCGAAGCCGTCGGCCTGCTCGTAGGGGGACACGTGCACCCCGACCAGCCACAGCTCGTTGCCCTCCAGCCGGGCGTAGGAGTCCTTGAGCTGGACCTTTCCCTCCCGGAACGACTTGACCTCGGTGCCGACGAGGGCGATGCCGGCCTCGACCACGTCGAGGATCTCGTAGTCGTGCCGGGCCCGCCGATTGCTGGCCACCAGCTTGGTCCCTTTGGGTATCGCAGGCGCGGCCATCGTCGTCCGAGGCTACAGCCAGAGGTTCGGCAGATAGCCTCGGCGGACCATGCTCCGACTTCCCGCCGACCACCGCCAGGCCATGATCGACCACGCCGTCCGCGACCTCCCCAACGAGGCGTGCGGGCTGGTGGCGGGACCGTTCGAGGAGGACGTGGTGGCGGCCGTCCACCCCTGCGGCAACGACGACGCCTCGCCGATCGTCTACACCCTCAACTCGCTCGACTTCCTGCGGGCCGACCGGGCCGCCCAGGCGGAGGGGATGGAGATCGTGGGCGTCTACCACTCCCACACCCACACCGACGCCTACCCGTCGCCCACCGACGTGGGCAAGGCCCCCGACCCCGGCTGGCACTACGTGTTGGTGTCCTTGAAGTACGACCCGCCGGTCGTCCGCTCCTACCGGATCGTCGACGGGGGGATCACCGAGGAAGAGGTTGTCGTCGAGGACGCGTAGGCTTTCACCGTCCCCCGTACGTCAGCGTTTGCAGGAGGCCCGAGTCGTGCCCGTCGAAGTCCGCCTGCCCACCGTCCTCCGCCAGCACGCCGCCGGCCAGTCGTCGGTGAAGGCCAACGGCTCCACCATCGGCGAGGTGTTCGACGACATCGTGCGCCAGTTCCCACTGCTGAGCGGCCAGGTCGTCACCACCGAGGGGGCGCTGCACAAGTTCGTCAACGTCTACCGCAACGACGAGGACGTCCGGTTCATCGGGGCCCTGTCGGCGCCGGTGGCCGACAACGACGTGATCAGCATCCTCCCGGCCGTCGCCGGGGGCTAACAGCCTCCACCAGGCCTGCCCCCACCCCCGCATGCCGGTCCACCCGTCGGTCCTCGACCTGATCGGCAACACGCCGCTGGTCGAGGTGAGCCAGCTCAGCCCGGCGCCGGGCGTGCGGATCGTGGCCAAGCTCGAGGGCCAGAACCCGGGCGGGTCGATCAAGGACCGCATCGCCAAGGCCATGGTGGAGGCGGCCGAGGCCGACGGCACGCTCAAGCCGGGGCAGACCCTCCTCGAGCCGTCGTCCGGGAACACCGGCATCGGCCTGGCCATGGTGTGCCTGCTCAAGGGCTACCCGCTGAAGATCGTCCTGCCCGAGAACGTCTCGCCCGAGCGGCGGCAGCTGCTGGAGATCTTCGGGGCCTCGATCATCACGTCGCCCGGGGCGGAGGGGTCGAACGGGGCGGTGCGGATGGCGCAGCGGCTGGCGGCGGACGACCCGAGCGTGGCGTTCCTCTACCAGTACGGGAACCCGGCGAATCCCCGGGCCCACTACGAGACGACGGGCCCCGAGATCCTGCGGGACTGCCCCGAGGTCACCCACCTGGTGGCGGGGCTGGGCACCGCGGGCACGCTCATGGGCACGGGGCGCTTCTTCCGGGAGCACAAGCCGTCGGTGGAGATGTGGGCCGTCGAGCCGCCGGCGGGGGAGTTGGTGGAGGGCCTGCGCAACCTCGACGACGGGTTCGTCCCGCCCGTCTACGACCCCGCGTTCATCGACCGGCGCATCATCGTGCGGCCCCGGGAGTCGATCGAGTGGACCCGTCGGCTCACGGCCGAGGCGGGCATCTTCGGCGGGATCTCGGCCGGCGCGGCGATGGCGGGCGCGGCGAAGGCGGCGGCGCAACTGGCGGCCGACGGCAAGCACGGCGTGATCGTGGTGGTGCTGGCCGACGGCGGCTGGAAGTACCTCTCCACCGGCGCCTGGACCGACCCCATCGACGAGGTCGTGGAGAAGGCCAAGAAGATCATCTATTTCTAGGCGGTCGAACGCGGGACGTCGCCGCTGTCCGCCTCAGCCGACCGGCGGGGTGGTGGGGCGGTCGAGCGAGCCCGGTGGCGCGACCCACTCGGCGACCTGCCCGGTTATCGCGCTTATCCGCACGAAGTCGGCGTCGTAGTGCAGGACCGCAAGGCCGGAGAGCTCGGCCGCGGCGGCGATGACGAAGTCGACCGGCTTGGCCCCTCGATGGCCGGTAGCCGCCATCGCCTCCATGACGTCGAGGGCGCGATCCATGACTTCGGGCGTGACGGGTGCTTCCGGGAGCGCTCTGCGTGACCGGCAAACGGTGGGGACCTCGCCGGCCCGGGTCGCATAGGCGAGCTCGAGATCGATGATCCGGCACGTCCACAGGCGACCGTGCAGAAGGAGTTGCTCCAAGCGTTCGCCGACGACGGCCTGCGGCGCCCGAGCCAGTACGGAGGTGTCGACGAGGAACCGGGGATCAGGCATCCGGGCGGAATCGGGGCGACCGGGCTTCCTGAAGCGCATCAAGGTCGAGGCTTTCGTCGGACCGCAGCCACGTCAGGTGATCGCGTGTCACGTCGTCATCGACCAGTCGGCGCAGCCCGGCCTCCACGGTGGCGCGGATGGTGGGCGCACCGCTCGCCGCTCGGGCTCGCTCCAGCAGGGCGTCATCGATGTCGACGAGCCGTTTGCTCATCCCGCAAGGATATATATCGAGCCGATGATCGTCTACAACTAGCCGCTCTCGCAGCCGATCCCGTCGCCGTCGGCGTCGAAGCGGTGGGGGTCGGCGCCCACCACTGCGAAGCGGCGGTAGGAGACGTCGGCGCAGTCGAGGTCGGGCGGGCCGGGGGGGATGCAGACGCCGGGGTACGACGGATCGCAGCCGGCGGCGGGTGTCTGGGCGACGACGGGCGCAACCGGCAGGGGCACCGTCGGCGGCGTGGTCGGGAGGACGAGGGGGGCGGGCTTCGTCGTGGCCGGGGCGGCGGTGGCGGGCGGGGAGGCGAGGCGGCGACGGGTGGGGTCGTGACCTCCGTTGTCTCCGGTGCGGGAGGAGCCGTCACCTCGGTGGTCGTGGAGGGGCTCTGGCGCCTCGACGAGCGGGTCGCCGACCGAGCCCACGGCCAGGGGGGCGGTACCGCCGCCACCGCCACAGCCCGCGAGGCCGCACGCGAGGAACACAATGAGGAGGACTGCCGATCGCCGTTGCATGCAGCCGCCTTCGGCATCGAGGTGCCGCGGCTGTAGCTCGGCGACGACATCGGGCCGGTGTGCCGGCCGGTGGTGGACCCCCATTAGCCTGAGGGAGTGACCGACGGACAGATCGAGACGGCCGGGTTGAGCGTTACGGTGCTCGGGTGTTGCGGGTCGTTCCCGGGGGCGGGCGGGGCGTGCAGCGGCTATCTGGTCGACGACGGGACGACCCGGCTGTGGCTGGACGCGGGGTCGGGCACCATGGCCAACCTCCAGCGGCACGTGGCCCTGGCCGACGTCGACGCCCTCGTCCTCAGCCACGAGCACCCCGACCACTGGCAGGACCTGGAAGGACTCGTGATCGCCCTGCAACACCACGTGAAGCGCAAGGGGTTCCCGGTGTACGCGCCGGCCGGGCTCCGGGAGCGGACGTACCACCCGAGCGAGCCGTGGGTCGTGTGGCACGACGTCACCGACGGCGACCGGGTGGCCGTCGGCGGTCTCGACCTCACCTTCTCCCGCACCGACCACGGTCCCGAGACGCTGGCGGTACGGGTCGACTCGGCCGACGGCCACGGCTCCGTCGGCTACTCGGCCGACACCGGCCCCGGCTGGTCGCTGGAGGCTCTCGGCGCCAGCCTCGACCTGGCCCTGTGCGAGGCCACCGTCCCGTCGGCGGAGGAGGGCAAGATGCAACACCTCAGCGCCCGGCAGGCGGGATCGTCGGCGCAGGCGGCGGGGGTCCGTCACCTCGTTCTCACCCACCTGTGGCCGAACCTCGACCCCGAGCAGTCCCGGGCCGAGGGCGGGGAGGCGTTCGGTGCGGCCGTCGACGTGGCCTCCACCGGCGCCCGTTACGCGGTGGCGGTGGCGTCGTGACCGTCCGGGCCGACGGACGGGGGCCGGAAGACCTTCGTCCCCTCTCCTTCGAGCGGGACTTCACCGAGATGGCCCTCGGCAGCGTCCTCGTCTCGATGGGCAAGACCCGGGTGCTCTGCACCGCGTCGGTCGACGAGCGGGTGCCCCCGTGGATGAGGGGCAAGGGCACCGGGTGGGTGACGGCCGAGTACTCGATGCTGCCCGGCTCCACGCCCGACCGCAGCGACCGGGAGGTCAATCGGGGCAAGCCGTCGGGGCGGACGCAGGAGATCCAGCGCCTCATCGGCCGCTCGCTCCGGTCGGTCACCGACATGGCCATGCTCGGCGAGCGCCAGGTCGTGCTCGACTGCGACGTCCTCCAGGCCGACGGCGGCACCCGCACCGCCTCCATCAGCGGCGCCTACGTGGCCCTCCACGACGCCTTCACCCGGCTGGTCCAGGCCGGTCGCATCCCGGCCAACCCCCTGATCGCGGCCTGCGGGGCGGTGTCGGTGGGGATCGTCGACGGCATCGCCCTCCTCGACCTCGACTACTCGGAGGACGTGCGGGCCCAGGTCGACATGAACCTGGTGATGACCTCGGCCGGGCGGTTCGTGGAGGTGCAGGGGACGGCCGAGGGGCTGGCGTTCTCCCGATCCGAGCTCGACGACCTGCTGGGACTGGGGGAGAGCGGGATCGCCGACATCCTCGACGCCCAGGCCCTCGACCTGCTCACGCCGCCGCCGGCCCGGCCCAAGCGCTGAGCTGAGCCTGAGCCCACGCCCGATGCGGCTGGTCCTGGCCACCGCCAACCCCCACAAGGCGGTCGAGATCTCGGGCCTCCTGCCGGGGGTGGAGCTGGTGCCCCGTCCCGAGGAGGTGGGCGAGGTCGAGGAGACGGAGGACACGCTCGAGGGCAACGCCCGGCTGAAGGCGCGGGCGGTGGCGGCGGTGGCGGGCGAGCCGGCGGTGGCCGACGACACCGGCCTGGAGGTCGACGCCCTCGGGGGACGGCCGGGCGTGCTCGCGGCCCGCTACGCGGGGGAGGACGCCACCTACGCCGACAACGTGGCCAAGCTGCTGGACGAGCTGGCGGGCGTGGACGACGACGATCGGCGGGCCCGGTTCCGGACGGTGGCCTTGGTGGCGTGGCCCGACGGGCGGGAGGTGGCCGGCCACGGGGTGGTCGAGGGCCACATCGCGTCCGAGGCCCGGGGCGAGCGCGGGTTCGGCTACGACCCCGTCTTCGTGCCCGACGACGGTGACGGACGGACGTTCGCGGAGATGACGGTCGAGGAGAAGGCGGCCGTGTCCCACCGGGCCCGAGCCTTCGCCGCCCTCCTCCAGGCGTTGCCGGCGGGTGACGACGGGCAACGAGCCGGCTGATCGGCGGGTTCCCGGGCTCGCATAGGGTGCAGGCGGGCGATCCCTCGCCAGCCGCGGCCCGCCGCTGCCCCCCGGGAGCACGTCCGCCGACGTATTTGGAACCGTAACCCGGAGCAACGGGTGCGCCGTTCCCCCGGAAAGTGAGCATCACCGTGACCTCCCAAGCGCCCAACGCCACCCGTCCCCCGTCCGCCACCAGCCGCCGTCCACCGACGAACCGTCCGCCGAGGGGCCGTCGTCCGCCGACGAACCGTCCGCCGACCAGCCGTCCGCCGACAGGCCGTCCGCCGACGGCTGCCGCCGCCGTCCGCCGACGGGCCGGCCGACGATGGTGACGGCTTCTCCGGCCTCGGCCTACGGCCCGAGCTGGTCAAGGCCATCTCCGAGCTCGGCTACGAGGAGGCGACGCCGATCCAGCGGGAGGCCATCCCGCCCCTGCTCGAAGGCCGCGACCTCCTGGGCCAGGCCGCCACCGGCACCGGCAAGACGGCCGCCTTCGCCCTGCCCATCCTCCAGCGCATGGCGGCCCGGGAGACGAGGGGCCGCTACCCGATGGCCCTGGTGCTGGTGCCCACCCGGGAGCTGGCCATCCAGGTGTCGGGCGCCATCCACCGCTACGGCCGCGACCTGGGCGTCCGGGTGCTGCCGATCTACGGCGGCCAGCCCATCGTCAGCCAGCTGCGCATGCTCGAGCGGGGGATCGACATCGTGGTCGCCACGCCCGGCCGGGCCCTCGACCACATCGGCCGGCGCACGCTGCACCTGGAGGACCTGGAGGTGGTGATCCTCGACGAGGCCGACGAGATGCTCGACATGGGTTTCGCCGAGGACATCGAGACGATCCTGGGCGACACGCCCCCGACGCGGCAGACGATGCTCTTCTCCGCCACGCTCCCTCCCCGCATCGACGGGATGGCCCGCCGCCACCTCAAGGACCCGGTCCGCATCCACATGGGACGGGAGGCGACCGAGCCGGGCGAGGCGCCCCTCGTGCGCCAGACCGCCTACGTGGTGCCCCGGGCCCACAAGCCGGCCGCCCTCGGGCGGGTGCTCGACGTGGAGGCGCCGGCGGCGGCGATCGTCTTCTGCCGGACCCGGGACGAGGTCGACACCCTCACCGAGCACCTCAACGGCCGGGGCTACCGGGCCGAGGGGCTGCACGGGGGTCTGACCCAGGAGCAGCGGGACCGGGTGATGGGTCGGTTGCGGAGCGGCACCGCCGACCTGCTCATCGCTACCGACGTCGCCGCCCGGGGCCTCGACATCGACCACCTCACCCACGTCATCAACTACGACGTGCCGTCCGCCCCCGACTCCTACGTCCACCGCATCGGCCGGGTGGGCCGGGCTGGACGGGAGGGCGTGGCCATCACCCTGGCCGAGCCCCGGGAGCACGGGATGCTCAAGACCATCGAGCGGGTCACCCGGCAGCGCATCACGGTGGAGAAGCTGCCCACCATCGCCGACCTGCGGGCCCGTCGGCTGGAGCTGACCCGGGCCGCGCTGGAGGAGTCGATCCGGGAGGACGACCTCGAGCACTTCCGGGTGGTCGTGGAGTCGCTGTGCGACGAGTTCGACGTGATGGAGGTGGCCCTGGCCGCGGTGAAGCTGGCCCACGAGGCGAGCGGGGCGGCGGCCATGGAGGAGGAGATCCCCGACGTGGCGCCCCGGCCGGCGCGGGACTCGGGCGGCGCCGGTGGGGCCGGTGGCGGGCCGAGGCGGGGTGGCGACCGCCGGGGACGGGCGCCGGCGGCGGGGATGACGCGGCTGTTCATCGGCTCGGGCCGGGCCGCGGGCATCCGGCCGCAAGACCTGGTGGGCGCCATCGCCGGGGAGACGAACCTGAGCGGGCGCGAGATCGGGGCCATCGAGATCGCCGACCGCTTCTCGCTGGTGGAGGTGCCGGAGGCGGCCGCCGACGACGTCATCGCCGTCATGCGCAACGCGAGCATCAAGGGCAAGCGGACGACGGTCCGTCGCGAGCGCGACGAGGTGCGTTAACGGGCCTCTGGCTCAGGCTGCGGGTAGATCGATCTCCGACCCGAACGGGGGGTCTTCACACCGCTTCTCGCTCGTGGAGGTGCCTGAGGCGACGGCCGGCGGTGACGTTGTCGTCGTCATGGGCGGCGTCGGCATCAAGGGCGAGCGGTCGACGGCGCGCCGCGGGCTAGTCGGGCTCGGTCACGAAGTCGATGAGGCGCTCGACGGCGCCCACGAGGGCAGGCTCGAGGTCGGCGTAGGTGCGGACGGAGCCGAGGATGTGCCGCCACAGGACGGCGGAGTCGGGCACGCCCAGCCAGGCGCAGATGCCCGTCTTCCAGTCGGTGCCCCGGGGGATGTCGGGCCAGGTGGCGATGCCGACGACCGCCGGCTTCACCGCCTGCCACACGTCGACGTACGGCGTCCCGGTGACGAGGACGTGGGGATGGGCGATCTCCGCCGCCAGCCGGGCCTCCTTGCTGCCGGGGACGAGGTGGTCGACGAGGATGCCGAGGCGGTTGCGGGGCCCGGGGCCGAACTCGTCGACCACCGCGGCCAGGTGGTCGATGCCGTCGAGGCGCTCGACGACGACGCCCTCGATGCGCAGGTCGTCGCCCCACACCTTCTCGACCAGTTCGGCGTCGTGCACGCCCTCCACCAGGATGCGGCTGGCCTGCGCCACCCGGGCCCGGGATCCGGCGACCGCGATCGATCCGGAGGACGTGATGGCGGGGGCCGTCGGCGCGGCGGCGGCGCTCTGGGGTCGCGTGAGGGAGACGGCGCGGCCCTCGACGTCGAAGGCGCCGGGGGAGGGGCGGAAGAGCCGTTCCTGGCCGGTGGCACCCCGGACGGCCAGGCCCTCGCCGTCGATGCCGACCACGACGCCCGTGAAGCCGGTCGCCCGATGGCGCACGGCGAGGCCGGGAGTGGCTGTCATCTCGGGGTAGGTGGCCCGCAGCCGGGCCGGACCGTCGACAGGGCCACTGAGGATGCCGTCCCACGGGTCGCGACGGGTCACGGTGAGCGACGGTAAGGCGGCCGGGCGCGGGAAGGGTGGACCACCCTGGTTGGGCCGACGGGGCAGAGACCCGTCGGCCAGCAGGGACAGGCGTACGGGTGTTGACTGCCGGGCCAGCAGTTTCACCCGGCGGACAGCGGTCGATCATCGCATCGTTCCCCACCGACAGCCGGTTGGGGCAGCACCCGCCCTCGACGAAGCGGGTGGTGAGGCGCACGGACCCCATGGTGGAGCGGGCGGGACGGATGCAAGATATACCCACGAACCCCTGGAAAGCATCTGATACTGTCTCAGGGTCATGGTATGATCGAACGTATGGTCGGTGGTGCGGTGGGCGAGCTGCTGGCGGGGATGGAGAGGGTGCTCAAGGCGCTCGACCCCGAGGCGTTGAGCGGGCCGGAGTCGTTGGAGCTGTTCTCGGTGTTCCACCGCATGGAGCGGCTGGGGGCGGCGGGCAAAGTCCTCTGCGCCCGGCAGATGGCGGCGAGCCAGGCCTGGTTCTCCGGCGGCCATCGCTCGCCCTGTCACCTCATGGCCGAGGCCACCGGATACCTCGGTGGGCCACGCCGTCGACCTGCTGGAGGCGGCCGAGGCCATGAAGGCGCTGCCCGCCACCGAGGACAAGTTCCGCTCCGGGGCCCTCACCGAGCGCCAGGCCATCGAGGTGGCGTCGGCGGCGGTGGCCGACCCGGCGTCGGAGGCGGAGCTGCTGGAGCTGGCCGCGCTCGAGTCCTTCGTCGAGCTGCAACGGGCCGCGGCCCGGGTGCGGGCGGCGGCCACCGACGAGGAGGAGCGTCATCGCCGGGCCCATCGCCGGCGCCACTTCCGGCACTGGGTCGACGTCGAGGGCGTCGTTCCGCTTCTCCGGCAGCCTCACCCCCGAAGCGGGGGCGGTGCTGATGGCGGGCCTGGAGCCCCACCGCCAGGCCCTGTCCCGGCGGGCAGCCGAATCCGACAAGGGCAGGCGCCGGCGGCGGGACGGCGATGGGGCGGTGGCGGCCGACGCACTGGTGGAGATGGCCCGGGCGGCAACCTGCTCACAGCCGGGTGACCCGTTGCGGCCCACGCCGGCGGCGGTCATCCACGTGCGGGTCGATCACGCGGCCCTGGAGCGGGGCCACACCAAGCCGGGCGAGGTGTGCGAGGTGCCGGGGGTGGGGCCGGTCACCGTGGGCTGGGTCCAGAGCCTGTTGCCCGATGCGGTGGTGGCCGCCCTGCTGGTGGAGGACGGCGAGGTGCTCAAGGTGGCCCACCTGGGCCGGGTCATCCCGGCCAAGGTCCGCACCGCCCTGGTCGAGCGGGACCGGGTGTGCGTGGTGCCGAACTGTTCCGCCGACCGTGACCTGGAGATCGACCACATCCGCCCCCTCGCCGCCGGCGGGCGAACCGAGCTGGCCAACCTGTGCCGGCTGTGCCGGTTCCACCACTACCTCAAGACCCACCACGGCTGGCGCATCTCCCGAGCTGGCAAACGATGGCTGTGGGAAGGCACCCACGGCCCCCCGCCCGACCCCGACGCCCGCCAACCCGAGTTGGCGGCCGCCCGCTGCTGAGTCGCGGACGAGGGTGCCGGCGTACGCCGCCACGGCCCCGATCCGACGCCCCGCGACCCGAGGTGGCCGCCGCCCTCTGCTGAGTCGCGGGGAAGCCCCCACGGCCCCCACCAGACGCCGACGCCGGCCAACCCGAGTTGGCCGCCGCCCGCTGCTGCGTCGCGGGCGCAGTCTGATCCGCCAATGGCGACCGGTTGATGCTTGGGGGGCGGATCAAAGGCGCGAGGTCCGGTGACGGCCGGCGGCGGCTGTGGGCTGGTCGACGGGGAGTGTTCCGGGGCAGTCCACGGCGGTGGTCCCAGTGCGAGGCGACTGCGTGATCCAGGCCGGGCGCGGCGGCGTTCCAGATTTCGCTAGGGGAGCACGGTGCCCTCGGGGAGGAGGCGTTGGCCGTAGTACACCTGCCAGCCGTGGTAGCCGAAGTAGGCCCGCTCGTCGGCCTCCATCTGCTGGGCGTAGACGGTGACGGCCCGCACGTAGCGGTTGGAGTTGTTGTAGGAGAACAGGGCGCGGGCCATGTCGGTGAGGGCGCCGTTGGCCCGGAGGAGGCGGGCCGCGGCGGCGATGGAATCGGCGGTCGACTCGATGTCGCCCCCCTCGCCGTAGATGTCCCACGTGGTCGGGATGAACTGCATCGGCCCCCGGGCGCCGGCCGAGCTGTCGCCCCGTATGCGGCCCATGCGGGTCTCCACCAGATGGATGGCGGCCAGGTACTCCCAGGGGACGCCGACCGTGGCCTCCGCCTGCTTGTAGTGGCTGAGGAGCACCGCCGCCGGCTCGGGCGTGACGATCGTCCAGTGGGGGAGGGGGCGGTCGGGCTCGACCGGGCCGTTGAGGGCGGTGAGGTCTTTGGCCGCGGCCAGGTGGGCCTCGGTGGCGGCCCGCACCCGGTCGGGGAGCAGGCCCAGGGCCTCCGCCTCCAACTCGGGGTGGAAGACGAGCTCCCGCACCGCCGCCTGCTGCACCTGGCCCCAGCGGTCCATGTCGGCGTCGGGCGTGGACGGGTCGTGGATGGCGGTCTCGGCCGCGATCAGGTCGGCCGCCGCCTGCAACGAGGGGGCGAGGGTGCTGGTGGGGGCAGGGACAGTCGTGGCCACGGGGGCGTCGGTGGTGCTCGGCGCGGGCGAGGCGGCCGGTGTCTTCGCGCCGCCACCGCTGCTGCAGGCGACCAACGCGGACGCGAGGACGAGCGTCACGATCCCGAGCCGACGCCGGGGCTCTAGCCTGGGCTGGTGGCCGGCAAGTACCTGATCAGGACGTTCGGATGCCAGATGAACGTCCACGACTCGGAGCGGCTGGCGGGCGTGCTGGAGGCGGACGGGATGGAGCCCACCGACGACGTCGAGCAGGCCGACGTCGTGCTCCTCAACACCTGCTGCATCCGGGAGAACGCCGACAACAAGCTTTACGGTCACCTGGGCCACCTTAAGTCGGTCAAGGACCGGCACCCGGGCATGCAGATCGCGGTGGGCGGCTGCCTGGCCCAGAAGGACCGCGACCTCATCCAAAGCAGGGCGCCCCAGGTCGACGCCGTCTTCGGCACCCACAACGTGGGCCGGGCCCTCGAGCTCCTCCGGGAGGCGGCCGACGGCGGCTCCCCCGTCATGGAGATCCTCGACGCGGCCCGGCCGCTCGACGAGGAGACCGCCCTGCCCGTCCGCCGGGGGCTGCCGTACACCGCCTGGGTCACCATCCAGATCGGGTGCGACAACTCGTGCGCCTTCTGCATCGTCCCCTCGGTTCGGGGCAAGGAGATCAGCCGGCCCTTCGACGGCATCGTGGCCGAGGTGCAGGGCCTGGCCGCGGCGGGCACGGTCGAGGTCACCCTCCTGGGCCAGAACGTCAACTCCTACGGACGCGACCTCACCCGCCGCCGGCCGCTGTTCGCCGAGCTCCTCCGAGCGGTCGGCGGCGTGGAGGGGATCCGCCGGGTGCGGTACACCAGCCCCCATCCCAAGGACCTGCGGCCGGAGACGGTGGCGGCCATGGCCGAGGTGCCGACCGTGTGCGAGCACCTCCACCTGCCCCTGCAGTCGGGCAGCGACCGGGTGCTGGCGGCCATGCACCGGGGCTACACCGGTCGCCGCTACCTGGAGAAGCTGGCCGGGGCCCGGGCCGCGGTGCCCGACCTGGCCGTCACCACCGACCTCATCGTCGGCTTCCCGGGGGAGACCGACGACGACTTCGAGCGCACCCTGGAGGTGGTGGCCGAGGCCGAGTACGACAGCGCCTACACGTTCCTGTTCTCGCCCCGGCCCGGCACCGAGGCGGGCGAACTGCCGCCCGAGCGGTTCGTGCCCCCCGCCGTGGCCGCCGAGCGCTTCGAGCGGCTGCGGGTGGTGGTGGAGCGGTCGGCCCTGGCCAAGCACCAGGCCCGGATCGGCCGCACCGAGGAGGTGCTGGTGGAGGGCCCGAGCAAGCGGGACGTGTCCGTGGCCACCGGCCGCACCCGGCAGAACAAGCTGGTCCACTTCCCGGTGGCCGAGGGCGAGCCCGTGCCCCCGGCGGGCACCTTCGCCGACGTGGTCATCACCGCCGCCGCCCCCCACCACCTCACCGGGGAGCTGGAAGCGATCACGGCCCGCCCCCGCCACCGCACCCGAATCCCGGTGGCGGTCCTCTGACGGCCTGCACGGCGCTGGGCCACACCGGTAGGGCCGTGAAGATCGGCCCTGCGAGCTGGCGGCGTCACCGCCCGCCCCCGGTCTCGCACCCGGATTCCCGACGCGGCCGTCTGACGACGGGCACCGGCTGCTGCGTCTGCACCGCTCGGGCCTTGAACTCGGCCCGAGCAGGTGGGAATCACCGCCCGCCCCCGGTACCGCACCCGCATAGCCGTGGCGTTCATCTGACGACGGGCGCCGCCGCCTTTCGTGCATCGGTAGGGCCGTGAAAACGGCGCCGAGAGCCTGAATCACGTCCCTTCCGATGCAGGAAACCGCAACCCCACGGCACCTGGCCCTGGTCGGATCCACCGCGTCGGGCAAGTCGGCGCTCGCCCTGGAGGTCGCCCGGGCCCTGGGCGACGTGGAGCTGGTGTCGGTGGACTCGATGCAGGTCTACCGGGGGATGGACATCGGCACGGCCAAGCCCACCCCCGCCGAACGGGCCGAGATCCCCCACCACCTCCTCGACCGGGCCGACCCGACGGAGGACTTCTCCGTGGCCCGGTTCCAGGCCGAGGCGGAGGACGCCATCGCCGCCATCGAGGCCCGCGGCCACCGGGCCCTCCTGGTGGGCGGCACCGGCCTCTACCTCCAGGCGGTGGTGGACGGCCTCCGCCTGCCCGGCCAATGGCCCGACGTGCGAGCCGAGTTGGAAGCGGAACTGGCGGTGGTGGACGGCCTCCGCCTACCCGGCCAATGGCCGGACGTGCGAGCCGAGTTGGAAGCGGAACTGGCGGCGGCGGCGGGCGACGAGCTCGAGCGGGAGCCGGCCGCGGTGGGAGCGATGCAACGACGCCTGGCCGACGCCGACGCCGTGACCGCGGCGGGAGCGATGCAACGACGCCTGGCCGACGCCGACGCCGACGCCGACGCCGATGCCGACGCCGACGCCGTGGACCGCGGCGGGGGCCACGCACCAGCGCCTGGCCGACGCCGACCGGGTCGCTGCGGTGGGGGCCATGTACCGGCGGTTGGCCGTTGCCGACCCCGCCGCCGCGGCCCGCATCGAGCCGGGCAACGTCCGCCGCATCGTCCGGGCCCTGGAGGTCACCCTCGGCAGCGGGCGGCCGTTCTCGTCCTTCGGGCCCGGCCTCGACGCCTACCCCCGGTCGACCCGGTTCCGCCTGGCCGGGGTGTGGCTGCCCCGCGAAGTCCTCAACCGACGCATCGAGGACCGGTACGCGGCCCAACTCGAGGCCGGTTTCCTCGACGAGGTCCGGGCCCTGCCCGACGAGGGGCTTTCCCGCACCGCCCGGCAGGCTCTCGGCTACCGGGAGCTGCTGGCCCACCTCGACGGGAAGTCCACCCTGGCCGAGGCGGTGGACGAGGCCGTCCGCCGCACCCGGGCCTTCGCCCGCCGCCAACGCTCGTGGTTCCGGCGCGACCCCCGGATCACCTGGCTGGGCACGTCCGCGAAACCCCTCGATCTGCTTCCCGCCCTGCTGGGAGACTGGGCCCGCTCATGAAACTCGAGAAGTACCACGGCCTGGGCAACGACTTCCTCGTGCTCCTCGACCTCGACGGCCTCCATCCGGTCGACGGGGCCATGGCCCGCGCCCTGTGCGACCGTCACACGGGTGTGGGCGCCGACGGCCTCATCCGGGTGACGGCCGGACCCACCCCAACCCCGTTCAAGATGGAGCTGTACAACGCCGACGGGGGGCGGGCGGAGATGAGCGGCAACGGGATCCGGTGCCTGGCCCTGGCCCTGGTCGACGCCGGCCTCGACGTCGGGCCCGAGCTCGCCATCGACACCGACGCCGGGCCCCGGCGGGTGGTGATCGTCCACCACGACGGTCCCCACCAGAGCACGATCAGCGTCGACATGGGCGTGGCTACGGTGGAGCCGGGCCCCGGCTCTTCACTCCTGGTCGACATGGGCAATCCCCACGCCGTCATCGAGGTGCAGGACCCCTACGACGCCGACCTCGGGCGGGAGCTCCGCCGCCTCGGCCTCGACGTCAACCTCGAGCTGGTGGCGCCCGGTCCGGGTCCCGACGAGCTGACCATGCGGGTGTGGGAGCGGGGCGTGGGCGAGACCCTGGCCTGCGGCACCGGCGCCTGCGCGGCGGCGACCGCCGCCCACAAGTGGGGCATGGTGGGCGACAAGGTCACGGTCCACCAGCCGGGCGGCGCGGTCCAGGTCGACCTCGGCGGCGAACAGATCGTGCTCACCGGCCCCGCCGTCTGGGTCTGCTCGGTGGAGGTGCGCTGATGTCTCTCATCGAGCGGGGCCGCCGGGAACGCATCGTCCTCGTCGGCGTGGCGGTGGCGCCCACCACCGTCGACCAGGCCGAGGCGTCGCTCGACGAGCTGTCGGCCCTGGTCGACACCGCCGGCGCGGACGAGGTCGAGCGCGTCCTCCAACGGCGGGACGCACCCGACCCGGCCACGTTCGTGGGCAAGGGCAAGGCCGAGGAGCTGCGGGAGCTGTCCTACGAGTTCGACGCCGACACGGTCGTGTTCGACGAGGAGCTCACGCCCGCCCAGAGCCGCAACCTGGAGAAGATCCTGGGGCGCACGGCCATCGACCGCACCGCCGTCATCCTCGACATCTTCGGCCAGCACGCCCACAGCCAGGAGGGAAAGGCGCAGGTGGAGCTGGCCATGCTCCGCTACCGGCTGCCCCGCCTGCGGGGGAAGGGGAAGGGCCTGAGCCAGCAGTCGGGCGGCATCGGCACCCGGTTCGGCGGGGGCGAGACGAAGCTGGAGATCGACCGCCGGCGCCTGCTGCGGCGCATCAGCAAGCTCGAGTCCGACCTCAAGGTGCTGACCAAGAACCGGCGCACCCAACGCAAGGCCCGGGCCCGGTCCCGGCTGCAGACGGTGGCCATCGTCGGGTACACCAACGCCGGCAAGTCGACGCTGCTCAACCGCCTCACCGACGCCGGCGTGTTGGTGGAGGACCGCCTGTTCGCCACCGTCGACCCGACCACCCGCCGCCTCGACCTCCCCGGCGGGGAGCGGGTGCTGCTCTCGGACACGGTCGGGTTCGTGCGCAAGCTGCCGACGCAGCTGGTGGAGGCCTTCCGGTCGACGCTGGAGGAGGTGGCCGAGGCCGACCTCCTGGTGCACGTGGTCGACGCCTCCGCCGCCGACCCGGAAGCGCAGATGGAGGCGGTGCAGACCGTCCTCCGGGAGATCGGGGCCGACGAGGTGCCGGTGCTGGTGGCCTTCAACAAGACCGACATTGCTGGCCTCTACGGGCAAGGGGAAGAGGTCAAGCGCCTGCTCGACCGGCACCCCGGGTCGGTGGCCCTGTCGGCCGCCACCGGCGAGGGGGTCGACGGGCTGCTGGAGGCGGTGGGGGAGCGGCTGCGGCTGCTCTCCCGCACCGTCGAGATGCTGGTGCCCTACGAGCGGGGCGACGTGGTGGCCGCCCTCCACCGCCAGGGCGAGGTGTTGTCGGAACACCACGAGGACGACGCCACCCGCATCCGGGTGCGGCTGCCCGACCCCGAGGTCAACCGCTACGTGGACTTCCTGGCGTGAGCGGGGCCGGGTCGCCTCCCGGCGGGTTCGAGCCGCCGCCCTACCCCTACGACCGGCTCAACCGGCTCAAGCCGCTGGCCGACGGCCACGAAGGGGGACTGGTCGACCTCTCCATCGGCACGCCCAATGACGCCCCTCCGGATTCGGTCGTGGAGGCGCTGGGCTCGTCGGGGACGGAGCGGGGCTACCCGTCGTCGGTGGGCACGGCCGCCTTCCGGGAGGCGGCGGTGGGGTGGATGCAGCGCCGGCTGGGGGTGGAGGTGGCGGTCGACGACGTGGCCGCCTGCATCGGGACGAAAGAGCTGGTGGCGGCCCTGCCCCACTGGCTGCGGCTGCGCGATCCGGCGAAGGACACCGTGCTCTACCCGGCCGTCTCCTACCCCTCCTACGAGATGGGAGCGATCCTCGGCGGGTGCCGGGCGGTCGCGGTCGACGCCGAGGGCGGACGGTTCGACGACGTCGACCCCGACGACGCGGCCCGGGCCCTGTGCCTGTGGGTGAACTCGCCCGGCAACCCCACCGGCCGGCTGACCGACCTGGGGGCGGCCGCGGCCTGGGGCCGGGCCCACGGGGTGCCCGTGCTGAGCGACGAGTGCTACGCCGAGTTCACGTGGGCCGACCGTCCCCGCACGATCCTCGAGCACGGCCCCGAGGGCGTCCTGGCCGTCCACTCGCTGTCGAAGCGGTCGAACTTGGCCGGGCTGCGGGCCGGGTTCTACGCCGGCGACCCGGCGCTGGTGCACTACCTGTCCGAGGTGCGCAAGCACGCGGGGGCGATGGTGCCGGGGCCGGTGCAGGCGGCGGCCACGGTGGCCCTGGGCGACGACGTCCACGTCGACGCCCAAAGGGAGCGCTACGCCGAGCGCATCGGGTTCTTCCGGGAGGTGCTGGCGTCGGTCGGCGTGGCCGCCGATCCGCCGGCCGGCTCCTTTTATCTGTGGGCCGCCGCGCCCGACGGAGACGCGTGGGCCCTCACCGCCTGGCTGGCCAAATGGGGGGGTGTCCTGGTCGCCCCCGGTGACCTGTATGGGGCGCCCGGCGAAGGCTATGTCCGGGTCGCCCTGGTGCAGCCCATGGACCGGCTGCGGCTGGTGGCCGACCGGCTCCGGCAGGCCCCGCCTGTGGTCGCCGTCCCCGCCTGACACGGCCCCGAATGCGTTCCTGGGGCTGGTGACGGCGGGCCCGGCGCCCACTTTCGGTGGCGAGGGCTGCGGGCCGGGCAGAACCGGCGGTAGGGTTGGGCATCGGATGGTGTTACGAGTTCGGCATCCAGATTTGCCCCGGATGCAAGGCGGTCATGGTCGCCGGAGAGTCGTCCTGCACGTGCGCCAAGTGTGGCAAGGAGTGCGGGGGGCTATTTCGAGGCTGCCAGGACGTCTGGGATCGCGGCACCGCGTCCAAGAACCGTAAGGGTCTCCGCACCAAGTCCGACACCGACCGCACCTCGGCCGGGTTCCCGGTGGCGACGGCCCGACCCGTCGCCAATCCCGTCGCCAATCCCGTCGCCAATCCCGTCGTCCGCCGGGCCCCGCAGGGCCCGGTCCCGGCCTCCCCTGGCGGCGACCGGGGAGCCGACTTCTGGGGCATCCCCCTCGAACGAGCGACCCCGGCCGCGTCAGCCACAGCAGCACCGGCCCCGGCAGCACCGGCCCCGGCAGCATCGGCACCGGCGGCCCCGGCCGCCCCGGCCGCCCCGGCAGCCAGCGGGGCAGCCGCTCCAGCCGCACCGGCCGCCGCGATCCCGCAACCCGTCCCCCAACCACCCGTCCAACCGTCGGCGCAGTCTGCGGCCCAGCCCACCCGTCCGGCGGCGGGCGTGGGCGAGGCCGACTACCCACCCGGCGGTGTCCCCCTGTCCGAGCCGCCCCCGTTCTCGTATCCACCGGAGTGGGGTTCCGGTCAGCCGGAGGTGCTCGTGTCCGAAAGTCAACGGTTCCCGTCCTACGCGGCCACGCCCGACCGTGAAGGGGAGATCGCCGGCCGCCTGCGGGCGCTCGCCACCGGCCCCGCCGACCCCGAGAGCATGCGCCGCGACCTGCTGTGGGTGGCAGGAGAGGTGCAGGCCACCGAACAGGCCCTGCGCCTGGCCACCGAGCAGATGGCGTCGGTGTCGCACCGGCTGGCCGCGTTGGAGACCCGGGAGCAGGCGATGGCCCGGGCCACGGCCGGCGTCGAGAGCCTGCGCCGGGAGTTCGCCTGGCTGGCGGGCGAGGTGCAGGCCCGGGCGGCGGCGCTCACCCAGGCCAACGAGCGCATCGCCAGCCTGGAGGCGCAGGCCCATGCCGGTGGCCGGGCGGCGGCGATGGGCGACGTCCGGGGCGAGCTCGACCGCTACGCCTCCGAGGTCTCCGGCTCGGCCGACTTCGCCGAGCTGGCCCGGGCCGCGCTGCGCAGCGGGCTGCTGGAGGGTGCGGTGCGGGAGCTGCGGGAGGAGATGGAGAAGGTCACCCACGACCTGCTCAGCAACCAGCAGGCGGCCATGGCCCACGTGGCCGGGCGCACCGCACCCCTGGAAGGTGCTCTGCACGAGCTGCGGCGGGAGCTCGACCGGGTGGCGGAGGAGACCACCGCCACCAACCAGGCGGTGCGGTCCGAGCTGTTCGACCACGTCACCGCGGTCGACCAGCGGCTGCAGGGCGTGCAGGCGCTGCAATCCGATCTCGACGGCATCTACCGCGAGATCGACCGTCTCACCGGCCACCTGTCCGGGGGCGAGGGCGTGCTGGCCGACATCGTCGACCGGCTGCGGCCGCTGGAGGACGCGGTGGTGGCCGCCCGCCAGGAGCTGCTCGAGGCCCGCGGCGCCTACCCGTCGACCATGGCCCGCTTCGAAGCCGACGAGGAGCAGATCGGGCGCCGCTTCCAAGTGGTCGAGGAGCAGGTCAGCCGGCGGGTGGAGGGTGTGGCGACGGAGCTCGACAGCATGGGCCGCCGCATCGACGTGGTGGGCGAGCGCGTCGACCTGGCCGAGGAGCGCCTCGACATGGTCGGCGAGCGGGTCAACGCCGTCGACGAGCGGCTGGCCACCCTGTCCGTCCTCACGTCCGACATCGAGGGCATGTACCGGGAGCTCGACCGGGTGGCCGAGCTCACCCTGTCCCGCGACAGCGCCCTGGCCCAGATCGCCGACCGCACCACACCCCTGGAGATCTCGGTGGCGGGCCTCCGCCAGGAGCTCGACCGGCTGGCCGGCGACGTGGTGGTGGCCCAGCAGGCGACGCTGGCGGGCATGGCCGACCGGGTCGAGGCCGTCGCCGAGCGGGTGGGGCCGCTCGAGCTGTTGGTCGACCAGGTGGCCGAGTTGGGCCACGAGCTCACCCGGGTGTCGGAGGAGGCGGGCAGCGCCCAGCAGGCCGCCCTCGCCGCCACCACCGAGCAGCTGGGCCTGGCCGGGCGCCTGCGCATGCTGGAGGGCCTGCCGGCCGACATCGAGGGCATGTACCGCGACTTCGAGCGGGTGGCGGAGGCCACCGCCGCCCGTGACGACCGCCAAGGCGACGCCTTCGAGCGGCAGGTGGCCGTCGACAACGCCCTGGAGGAGCTGCGGGCCGAGCTGGAGCGGGTCTCCAACCAGGGTCAGAACACCGAGCTCGACCTGCGCCGGCGCCTGGCCGGCCTCGAGTCGCTCACCAGCGACCTCGACGCCCTCTACCGGGAGCTGGGCCGGGTCACCGCCCTGGCCACCGACCACGAGGACCGCTCGGCCGGCTTCGAGGCCACCGTCTCCGGCGTGCGCGACTCGCTGGCCGACATCCGGGAGCGGATCGAGGACGAGCGCATCTACACCACCGAGCAGGTCACCGGCCTCTGGGCCCGCATCCGGGCGGTGGAGGGCGTGCCGGCCGACGTCGACCGGGTGTCGACCGAGGTGGAGAAGCTGGCCGAGGCGGTGAGCCGGGCCTTCGGCGACTCCAACGAGACCCTCGACGGTGTGGCCCGCCGGGTCCAGGCCCTCGAGAACCTGCCCGCGCTGGAGAACCTGCCCGCCGATCTGGCCAACGTGGATCGCGAGATCGAGCGCCTGGCGGGGGCGGCCCGGGCCCGCGAGGAGCAGGTCGCCGCCCTCCGCGACCAGATCGGGCCGTTGAGCGCGACGCTCACCGAGGTCCGGGACGAGATCGACCGGGTGCGCACCGAGATCACGGCCAGGGGCGAGGCCCGGCTGGCGGAGATCGACGGCCGCATCGCCCGGATGGAGTCGTTGCCGCAGTCGGTCGACGAGGCCCTCCGCGACCTCACCCGCACGTCGGAGGAGGTCACCGCCAACCACCAGGCATCGCTGGCCAGCGCCAGCGTCCTGCTCCAGGACTTCAACGACCGGCTGCGGGCCTTGGAGGCGTTGCCGGCCGACATGGAGGGCCTGTACGCCGCCCTCTACCGGGTGGCGGAGTCGGTCAAGACGCTCCGGGAGGAAGCCCACACCTCGTAGGGCGCGTGCACGTCGGTTGCTTCACAGGCGGGGGAGCTCGTAGAGGGGCGACGGGTAGTTCTCGCTGGACACGAACAGGGCGTCGCCGTCGAGGCGGTAGGCGATGCCCTCGCCCTGCTCCAGCGGCGGGAAGGTCACCGGCCGGGCCTCGCTCTTCCAGATGGAGTCGAAGGCCGCGCCCTCGGCCAGGGTGAGCTCGTAGCCGCCGACGGGCGTGCACACCGCCACCCGCCGTCCGTCGGGGGAGATGTCGGCCCCGGTGGCCAGCCCGAACAGGCCCAGGGCCAGGTTGCCGACCCGGGTGAGGACGTCGTCGCCGGCGTCGGCCCGGTACACGCCGCTGTCGCCCACCCCCTTGACCACGACGTAGATGGCGCCCGTCACCGGGTGCACCATCAGGCTCTCGGCGTTGTGGGGCCCGTCGCCGTAGCGCAGGCGGATGGCGGTGGCGGGAGCGGTGGTGCCGGTGGTGCCGGTGGTGCCGGTGGTGCCGGCCGCCGTCACCGTGGGCTCCACCACCCGGTAGACCACCACGCCGTCGCGGGACACGGTGTTGTCGCCGATGTCGCCCACGTACAGGTAGTGCTCGGCCGCGTCGGGTCCGGGGCCGGCGGCGATGTCCTCCCAGTCGACATTGGTGGCGCCGTCGACCGTCCAACCCCCGCACGAGCCGCCGTCGGCCTCGACGCAGAAGAGCATCGGCGCGGTGTCGGAGTCGTTGTGGGTCCAGAGCCGGCCCGGGTAGCGGCGGGAGGACACCAGGCCGCTGCTCTCGCCGACCCGCTCGTCGGCGATCTCGCCTCGCAGGACGGGAGCCCCGAAGGCGAGGCGGGCGGCGGGGGCCGACGATCCGACGGCGCTGGTGGGGGACATGGGCGTGGTGGACGACGGCGTCGACGATCCGCCGCAACCGGCCAGGACCAGGGCCGCGACGAGGGCCAAGGTCAGCATCGGGGCGGCCTTCGGCGCGCGTCGGGACCGGGGCACGGGGCCATCATGACCCGTCGGTGGCGGCCGGTAGGCTCGGCCGGTGGCCGACCTCCAAGCGCAGATCGCCGAACTCTGGGACCGCCGGGCCGACCTGTCGCCCGCCGACACCGACGCCAAGGCCGTGGTGCACGAGGTCATCGACCTCCTCGACCGGGGTGAGGTGCGGGCGGCGGAGATCGACGAGGGCACGGGCGAGGTGGTGGTGCACGCCTGGCTGAAGCAGGCCATCCTCCTGCTCTTCCGCCTGTCGGAGATGGAGACGATCGAGCTCGGTCCCTTCGAGTACGCCGACCGCATCCCCCTCAAGAGGGGCTACGCGGCCCGCGGGGTGCGGGTCGTGCCCGGCGGCTCCGCCCGGTGGGGCTCGTTCCTCGACAAGGGCGTCGTGCTCATGCCCGGCTACGTCAACATCGGGGCCCGGGTGGGCGCCAACACCATGGTCGACACGTGGGCCACCGTCGGCTCGTGCGCCCAGGTGGGGGCGAACGTGCACCTCAGCGGGGGTGTCGGCATCGGCGGTGTCCTCGAACCGCCCCAGGCGGCGCCGGTGATGATCGGCGACGACTGCCTCATCGGCAGCCGGTGCATGGTGGTGCAGGGGGCCCGGGTGGGCCAGGGCTGCGTGCTCGGCGCCGGCCTCATCCTGTCCAACACCATCCCCGTCATCGACGCCGAGACGGGCGAGGAGCTGGGCCGGGGGGTCATCCCGCCGTGGTGCGTGGTGGTCACCGCCACCCGGCCCCGCAAGTTCGCCGGCGGCGAGTTCGGGCTGCCCTGCGCCCTCGTCATCAAGCACCTGCCCGAGGGCGCCCGCCACGACAAGGCCGCCCTCGAGGGCCTGCTCCGCCAGCACGGCGTGGCCGGCCTCTAGGTGGCCGACCGGCCAATGCCTGATCGGCCAATGCCTGATCGGCCAAAGCGTGATCGGACGATGCCTGATCGGCCAACCACCGATCGGCCAACCACCGATCGGCCAACCACCGATTTGGTCCAGCTCACGGCCGAGCTGGTCGACATCCCGTCGGTCAGTCACAACGAGATGGCCATCACCGACCACCTGGAGGAGCGGCTGGCGGCCGCCCCCTGGCTCGAAGTCACCCGGGTGGGCGAGAACCTGGTGGCCCGCACCCACCTCGGACGGCCCCAGCGGCTGCTCATCGGCGGCCACACCGACACCGTCCCCCCCAACGACAACCAGCGGGCCCGCATCGACGGCGAGGTCCTCTGGGGACTCGGCTCGTGCGACATGAAGAGCGGGCTGGCGGTGATGCTCGAGCTGGCCCTCACCGTGCCCGAGCCGGGCATCGACGTGACCTACGTGTTCTACGAGTGCGAGGAGATCGACTCCAAGTACAACGGCGTCGAGCGCCTGTTCCGGGAGCGGCCCGAGCTGGTGGCGGCCGACGCCGCCATCCTGGCCGAGCCCACCGGCGCCATGGTGGAGGCCGGCTGCCAGGGGACGATGCGGGCGGTGGTCACCCAGACCGGCGTGCGGGCCCACTCCGCCCGGCCGTGGCTGGGGGTCAACGCCATCCACCGCCTCGGACCGGTGCTTGACTGCGGTCGCCGCCTTCGGGGGTCGGAAGGTCGAGATCGACGGGTGCACGTTCCTGGAGGCGCTCTCCGCAGTCGGGATCGAAGGCGGCGTGGCCGGCAACGTGGTGCCCGACCGGGCCACCGTCGTGCTCAACCACCGCTTCGCCCCCGACCGCACGCCGGAGGAGGCGGAGGCCGCGTTGCGGGCGTTGGTGGGCGAGGTCGACGGCTTCGAGGTGGTCGACTTCGCGGTCGCGGCCCCGCCCGGCCTCGACCACCCGCTGCTGAAGTCGCTGGTCGTGGCCAGTGGGGGCCCGGCCCGGGCCAAGCTGGGCTGGACCGACGTGGCCCGCTTCGCCGCCCGGGGAGTGCCGGCCACCAACTTCGGCCCCGGCGACCCCAACGTCGCCCACGCGGCCGACGAACGGGTGACCCGGGTCGACCTGGAGAAGGTCCACTCGGTGTTGGCGGCCCTTCTGGGGTGAAGGTCCTGCTGAGCCTCAAGTAGCCCCCGGCGGGCGCCGATGAACGTCGGGTGCGCCTTGGGAGGCAGCCGCGTGGGTGGCTGGGTGGAATCGTGGGCGTGGTCGTCGCGCTAGCGGCCGTGTCCGCCACGCCGGCCCGGGCCAGCAGCAACGACCCCTTTTTCGACCGGCAGTGGGCCCTCGAGCAGATCGGGGCGCCCCGAGCCTGGACGGTGACGCGGGGCGCCGGCATCCTCATCGGCATCGTCGACTCCGGCGTGGAGGCCAATCACCCCGACCTGGCGGGCAAGGTCGCCTTCACCGCCGACTGCTTCAACCGGCCCGCCTGTGCCGACGGGCTGGGCGGCACCGACGTCGACGGCCACGGCACCCTCATCGCGGGCGTGGCCGCGGCCGCCACCGACAACGGGCGGGGAGTCGCCGGCGTCGCGCCCGACGCCCGCCTGGCGGTGGCCAAGGTCCTGGGCCCCGGAGGCGGCGGGCGGGCGGAGGACATCAACCACGGGATCCACTGGGCCGTCGACCATGGGGCCCGGGTGGTGAACATCAGCCTGGGCGACCCGGGAGCGCTCACGTCGGCCGGCGGATCGCCCCTGAAAGAAGGCATCGACTACGCCTGGAGCAAGGGGGCCGTGCCGGTGCTGGCCGCCGGCAACTACGGCGGGGTGAGCAGCGAGAACTACGGCACCCTCAACGCCCTTGTGGTCGGAGCCACCGACCGCACCGGGGCGGTGGCGTCGTATTCGAGCGCCATCGGCAACGCCAAGTGGGGCCTGGTGGCGCCAGGCGGCTCGGGCGTGCCCGGTCCCGACAACAACATCATCTCCACCACGGCCGGCGGTGGCTACGCCTCGTCGGCGGGGACGTCGATGGCGGTGCCGCAGGTGTCGGGCGCGGTCGCCCTGCTGTTGGCCCAGGGCCTGAGCCCGTCGGCGGCGGTGTCGAAGCTGCTGGCCGCCCTCGACCGGGTGCCGTGCGGTCTCGGCTGCCAGGGCCGGCTCAACGTGGGGGTGGCCTCCGGCGCCGCGCCCGCCCCGCCCACCACCCGGGCCTCGTCTCCGGCGGCCGCGGTGGACGGACTCCGCCCCGACCACCACCACCGCCCCGCCGCCCGACACGACGGTGCCGCCGGAGCCCACCACCACGACCATTCCGGCACCGGTGGCGGCGCGGGTGGCCCCGGCGGAGCCGGCCGGCCCCGCTGCCCGGGCCGCGGCCCCGCTGTCGCCCACGCCCTCCGTCGACCCCCTTCTGACCTGCGTGGCCGTGGGCCTGATGCTGGTCGTGGCCGTGTCGGTGGCCGGGGTGTGGGCCCAACGACGCCTCACCCCCGCCAGCCCGTACCCCCACCGGTAGGGGCCGGCAGCCGTCACCCCGACGACCGTCACCTCGTCGGCAACGCGACCCGGGTAACTCCGGCCGCCGTGACCCGGCCGCCCGTACCCACCGGTAGGCGCCCTGCTCAGACCCGGCGCATCACGGTGACGACCTTGCCGTAGATCTCGACGTCGTCGGCGTCGAGCTCGATGGGCTCGAAGGCGGCGTTGGCCGGCAGGAGCACGACCTTGTCGCCCTTGCGGGTGTAGGTCTTGACCGTGGCCTCCTCGCCGGGGATGCCGGCTACCACCAGGTCGCCCTTCGCCGCCTCCTTCTGCTGGCGGGCGACGACGTAGTCGCCGGGCAGGATGCCGGCGTCGATCATCGACTCGCCCCGCACCCGGAGCATGAAGACGGGGCCGTCGCCGGTCCAGTCGGCGGGGACGGGGAAGGCCTCCTCCGCGTTCTCCTGGGCCAGCACGTCGGTGCCGGCGGCCACGTCGCCCACCAGGGGCACGTGGCGGACGGGCCGGTGCTCGATGGGCGTGGCCGAATCGGCGTCGTACCGCACCTCGATGGCCCGGGGCTTGGTGGGATCGCGCCGGAGGTAGCCCAGCCGCTGCAACGTGGCCAGGTGGGCGTGGACGGTGGACGTGGAGTTGAGGCCCACCACCTCGCCGATCTCGCGAACCGACGGGGGATAGCCGTGCTCGCGCGTGTGGGAGACGATGCAGTCGAGGATCCCCCGTTGGCGCTCGGTGAGTGCCGGATCGGTCACTACGGACTCCTTCCTGAGTGATCGCCCTACGAACGTGCGTTCGTCTTGGACTGTACCAGGAAGAGGACGAGAGTACAAACATCTGTTCGTTCCGGTCTTGACGGGGAACAGGCGTTCGTGGTCTACTGGCCGAGTCCGAACGTACGTTCGTCAGGAAGGGTCAGTCATGGTTGCGGTCCAGCAGCGGTCCCGAGCGGTTCCCCGGCAGGCGTCCCCCGTCGAGGTCGTGCCGTTCCCGCTCGCCCGCCCCCGCCCCCGCCCGCGACTACGACCACGCCCGGCGGGCACCAGTCTTCTTCCGCCCATTCTCCGGCCCGCAGCTCCGGCCCGGTCCGTTGGCGTCCGGCGCCCCGTTTCTCCCAGCACCTATCGCCGGCGGCAAGCCCTGGCTGCCGGCGCCGTCGCCGCCCTTTCGGCGGTGGCGTCCGTCGTGCTGGGCTCGCTCGGGGGCGGTTCCCTCACCGCCCCCGAGCGCCCTCTCCCCGTCGTCGGCGGCCAGGTCTACGAGGTGCAGCCGGGCGACACGTTCTGGGCCATCGCCCGCAGCATCGACCCCGGCGCCGACCCCCGGCCCCTCGTCGACCGCATGGTGGCCGAACACGGCGGCCCGGTGCTGGTCGCAGGCGAGCAACTCGCCCTCCCCGCCGCCGGCTGACGGCCCAGGTCTTTGGCGCGTTCCGGTCGCCAGCCGAACGATGCGCGCCGCGGAAGCCCGCGCCGCGCCACCTCCGGGCGCCGGGCGACGACATGGTCGGCGGTCCTTGGCGCGTACCGGTCGCCTGGCGAACGATGCGCGCCGCGGAGCCCGACGGCGACGGCGCCGATCACGGCTCGGGGGCCGGCTCCACTTGGCGGGAGTCGTCGACGGGCACGCCCGGTGCGGGATCGCGACGTTCCTTGCGCACTTTGTCGGGCACCTCTGCTCCGGGTCGGCCTTCGTCGCCGGGGGATCCTCGCTCCCGCCCTCCGGGGCGCGGCTGTCTGGAGCCGACTCGGCCATCGCGGCCAACGACCCGCACCGGCGGCCGGTAAACAAGGGCCGACACCCACCCCACGGCCGCCGGGTAGCGTCGATGTTCGTGCGGTGCCCCGGTTGCGCCCATCTCGACGACCGCGTGATCGACTCCCGGCAGGCCGACGACGGGGCCGCCATCCGCCGCCGGCGCGAGTGCCTGGCCTGTGGGCGCCGCTTCACCACGTTCGAGCGCCTGGAGGAGGCGCCCCTGATCGTGCGCAAGCGGTCGGGCTCCGGACAGCCCTTCTCCCGGTCGAAGGTGGTGGCGGGGATGCGGGCGGCGGCCAAGAACCGTCCCATCGGCGACGACCAACTGGAGATGGTGGCGGTCGAGATCGAGGAGCAGGCCCGGCTGCGGGGGCCGGAGGTCACCAGCGCCGAGGTCGGGCGTCTGGTGCTCGAGCGTCTCCGTCGGCTCGACGACGTCGCCTACCTTCGCTTCGCCAGCGTCTACAAGGTGTTCGAGGAGCCGGGCGACTTCCAGCGGGAGCTGGGCCTGCTCACCGAAGACGATCCCACTCCGTCCTGAAATCCACAGGCTGACCACAGGGGTGGGGGTCTAGCGATCCACAGGGCCCCGGCGCGAGGGTGGTCGGCGTCGACCAATCGTTGACACGGGTGGAATTACGAACGTAGTATTATCGGCACATCTTGTGGCTCGCTCCTGGCGAGACGCGACATGTAGTGGTAGTGGCTCACTTCCCCCGAGACACAATCGTGGTGGGGCGGCCTGGCGGCCGGCCGCTGAACAGGAGGATCTCCGCATGGCTCTCGCTCCCGAGCAGACCGGCATCGGCATTCGCCGGCATTTCTCGACGGAAGGGGTCGACCCTTACGACGAGGTCACGTGGGAGCGCCGCGACGCCCGCATCACCAACTACCGCGACGGCACCGTCGCCTTCGAGCAGCTGGGCGTCGAGTTCCCGGTGGGGTGGTCGCAGAACGCCACCAACATCGTGGCTCAGAAGTACTTCCGGGGCACCCTGGGCACCCCCGAGCGGGAGTGGTCGCTCAAGCAGGTGATCAACCGGGTCGTGTCCACCGTCACCGCCTGGGGCCGGCGCGACGGCTACTTCGTCGACGGGGCCGAGGCCGACGCCTTCCGTGACGAGCTCACCACCCTCCTCCTCCACCAGCGGGCGGCCTTCAACTCCCCGGTGTGGTTCAACATCGGCGTCATGGGCGCCCCGCAGCAGGCCAGTGCTTGCCAGCCCTTCGACGCCCTCGTCTCCACCCCCGAGGGACTGATCCCGATCGGCAGGCTGGTCGAGCAGGGTGCGGTCGGCGCCAAGGTGTTCGACGCCCACGGCCTCACCCAGGTGGTGGCGGTCAAGGCCAACGGCCGCAAGCCCGTTCTCCGGCTCCACACCAAGGCCGGCTACCAGCTCGACGTCACCGCCGACCACCTGGTGTGGCGTGCGAGCGGCGACGCATCCGGTCGGTTCGTACCGGCGGGCGAGCTCCGCCCCGGCGACAAGCTCGAGTGGCATCGCACCGAGTCCCACGGCGACGGCGAGATCACCCGTCACGCCGTCGCCGAGGCGGCGCTGGCCGGCTGGCTCCAGTCCGACGGGTTCGTCGGGAAGTACGAGGGCACCAACCGGTCCCTCACCATCGAGGCCATGACCGTCACCGCGGCCGAGAAGGCCTGGGTTCTCGACGCCATCGACACCTTGTTCCCCGACGTCCACCGCCACGAGCGCACCGTGGTCACCCTCGACCCCGATCTCGACTGCCGGCGCACCCGCCTCTACGGCGCCCCCCTGGCCGACTTCGTCGAGCGGTGGCACCTCATGACCCGCGGCGTCGACATGGTCGTCCCCGAGCACCTCTTCACCGCTCCCCTGCCGGTCGTGGCCACCTACCTCCGCAGCCTGTTCCAGGCCGAGGGCTACGTGTCGGTCCGCCCGCCGAGCGCAGTCGTGGGCCTGGCCATGATCTCCCAGTCGCTGGTCCGCGGCGTCCAGTCCCTCCTCCTGCGCTTCGGGATCTTCTCGCGGGTCCGGTTCGCGCCCGACAGCCGGGCCGACCGCAAGGGCTGCCTGGTCCTGAGCATCCGCACCGCCGGCGACCGCCGCCGCTTCGCCGACGAGATCGGCTTCGTCGACCCGGTCAAGGCGGCCAAGCTCGAGGCCAGCCTGGAGCTGCCCGGCCTCGCCGCCCGCCCCACCAAGCGGCTCGAGATTGAGCGGGTCGAGGAGATCGGCGAGGCCGACGTCTACGACATCCAGACCGAGAGCGGCGAGTACCTGAGCGGCAACGTCCGGGTCCACAACTGCTTCATCCTCGCCGTCGACGACACCATGCGGTCGATCCTCAACTGGTACACCGAGGAAGGGATCATCTTCCAGGGCGGTTCCGGGTCGGGCGTCAACCTGTCCAACATCCGGTCGTCGTACGAGCACCTCAAGGGCGGCGGCACCGCGTCCGGGCCGGTGAGCTTCATGCGGGGCGCCGACGCGTCCGCGGGCACGATCAAGTCGGGCGGCAAGACCCGGCGGGCGGCCAAGATGGTCATCCTCAACGCCGACCACCCCGACGTCGAGGACTTCATCTGGTGCAAGGCGGTCGAGGAGCGCAAGGCCCGGGTCCTCCGCGACAACGGGTTCGACATGGACCTCGACGGCAAGGACAGCCACTCCACCCAGTACCAGAACGCCAACAACTCGGTCCGGGTCACCGACGAGTTCATGCAGGCCGTCGTCGACGACGCCGACTGGCACCTGCGGGCGGTCACCACCGGCGAGCCCATCCGCACGGTCAAGGCCCGCGACCTCTTCCGCCAGATCGCGGAGGCGGCCTGGGAGTGCGCCGACCCCGGCATGCAGTTCGACACCACCATCAACAAGTGGCACACCGCCTCCAACACCGGCCGCATCAACGGCTCCAACCCTTGTAGCGAGTACATGCACCTCGACAACTCGGCGTGCAATTTGGCCAGCCTCAATTTGCTCCGGTTCCTGAACGACGACGGCAGCTTCGACGTCGAGGGCTTCCGGGCCGCCATCCGGGTCGTGTTCACGGCCCAGGAGATCCTCGTCGGCAACGCCGACTACCCCACCGAGCGCATCGCCGACACGTCCCGGCGCTTCCGCCAGCTCGGCCTGGGCTACGCCAACCTGGGCGCCCTGCTCATGGCCCTGGGCGTGGCCTACGACTCCGAGGCGGGACGGGCCTGGGCCGGCGCCATCACCGCCCTCATGACGGGGGAGGCCTACGCCACCTCGGCCCGCACCGCGGCCCGCATGGGGCCCTTCGCCGGCTACGCCCAGAACAAAGAGCCCATGAACCGGGTCCTGGAGATGCACCGCGACGAGATCGGCGTCATCGACACGGCCCTCGCCCCCAGCCCGGTCCTTGCCGCGGCCCACGACGCGTGGGACGACGCCGTCGGGCTGGCCGAGGTCTACGGCGTCCGCAACTCCCAGGCCACCGTGCTTGCCCCCACCGGCTGCCTGGTCGGCGGCACCCTCGTGCCCACCGAGCGGGGCCTCGTCCGCCTGCGCTCCCTGGGCGACCCCGACGGCGAGCAGTGGCAGGACCTGGGCATCGACGTCGCCACCGACGTCGGCGCCCGCACCGCGTCGAAGTTCTACGTCAACGGGTTGGAGCCGGTGGTCACCGTCGACACCAACCGCGGCTACCGCATCCAGGGCACGCCCCAGCACCGGGTCAAGGTGGTCGACGAGACCAGCGGCACCTGGGCCTGGAAGCGGCTGGCCGACGTCGGTGCCGGCGACCTCGTCCCCCTCGCCCTCGGCCAGCTGGTGGGCGAGCCCCAGCGGGTGGCGCTGCCGCCCCTGCCGGAGGCGTTCTGGACGGGCGAGCACCACCTCCACGTCCCCCGCTCGATGACGGCCGAGCTGGCCGAGCTGGTCGGCCACTTCATGGCCGGCGGCACCCTGCACGCCAGCAGCCTGCGCTTCCGGGTCGACGAGGCCGACTTCGACGTGGTCGAGCGCCTCGAGCGGCTGGCCAAGGAGATCTTCGGGATGGCCACGGCCGTCGAGCGCAAGGCCGACCACACCGAGGTCGCCCTGCGCTCGGTGCGCCTCGTCCTGTGGTGGGAGGCGTGCGGCTTCGCCAAGCACGGCCCCACCGAGGGCAACGCCGGCCGGGGCTACGTGGCCCACGTCCCCGACGCCATCCTCCACAGCAACGACACCGAGGTCTACCGCGGCCTGCTCCGGGGGCTCTTCGAGTCCGGCGGACGGGTGGAGGGCGGCGTGCCGACGTTCGAGTCGGCGTCGACCGACCTCGTCCGCGACGTGCAGGCCATCCTGCTCGCCCTGCGCTACCCGACCGCCCGCAAGAACACGACGATGCGGCTGCTCAACGTGTCCTACTCCCGGCGTTGGGCGCATGAGATCGGCTTCGTCGGCGACCGCAAGAACAACGCGGTGGCGTCGGGCGACCTCAAGGCCCCCAGCCTCGACCACGTGCCCGTCACCCGCGAGCTCGTCGACCGCCTGGCGCCCGCCCCAGGAGACAGCACCGGCGACGACCGCCTGCGCAAGGTCCTGCTCATGGAACTGGCCCGGGGACGCGTCAGTCGCAGCACCGTGACCGAGCTGCACCAGCGCACCGCCGACCCCGAGCTGGCCCACCTGCTCGGCTTCTTCTACGACCGGGTGGCGTCGGCCGAGCTGGGCGACGAGGAGCTCACCTACGACCTGTCGGTGCCCGACAACGTCACCTACGTGGCCAACGGCTTCGTCAGCCACAACACCATCGGCCTGATGATGGACTGCGACACCACCGGCATCGAGCCCGACCTGGGGCTGTGCAAGACCAAGAAGCTGGTCGGCGGGGGCACCATGTCGATCGTCAACCAGACCGTGCCCCGGGCCCTGCGCCGGCTCGGCTACGGCCCCGAGCAGGTCAACGACATCCTCGCCTACATCGACGAGCAGAAGTCGATCCTCGGCGCCCCCCACCTGTCGGCCGACCACCTGGGCGTCTTCGCCTGCTCCATGGGCGACAACGTCATCCACTACCTCGGCCACGTGAAGATGATGTCGGCCGTCCAACCGTGGATCTCGGGCGCCATATCGAAGACCGTGAATGTTCCGGAGACGATGACGGTCGACGAGGTGGAGCAGCTCCACATCGAGTCGTGGCGGCTCGGGCTCAAGGCGCTGGCCATCTACCGCGACAACTGCAAGGTCGGCCAGCCCCTGTCGAGCACCAAGACCGACAAGGCCATCGCCGAGGCCGCGGCCAAGCTCATCGAGACGGTGGTGGTCCAGCAGCACCAGCCACCCGACCGCGAACGCCTGCCCCGGATGCGCAACTCGAAGACGTTCTCGTTCCGGGTCGCCGACTGCCACGGGTACGTGACGGTGGGGGAGTACGACGACGGCCGGCCGGGCGAGATCTTCCTGCGGGTGGCCAAGCAGGGCTCCACCCTGGCCGGGATCATGGACGCCTTCGCCATCTCCGTCAGCCACGGCCTCCAGTACGGCGTGCCCATCCGGGCCTTCGTCGACATGTACACCAACATGCGCTTCGAGCCCGCGGGCATGACCGACGACCCCGACATCCGCTTCGCCAGCTCCCTGGTCGACTACATCTTCCGCCGGCTGGCGGTGGAGTACCTCACCTACGAGGAGCGGGCCGACCTCGGCATCCTCACCGTCGGCGAGCGCATGCAGCCCACCCTGCCGGGGGTCGAGGAGGAGACCACGCCCAACGCCATGGGTTCCGACGTCATCCCCGACCCGGTGGGCCCGGGCCCGGTGGCCAAGGCTGCGGTCTCCAAGGCTGCGGTGGCGATCGCCAAGGCGGTGCCGGCGGTGGCGGCCGCCGTGCCCCAGCCCCAGGCGTCCGACGCGCCCTACTGCTACCAGTGCGGCATGGTCATGCAACGGGCCGGGGCCTGCTTCGTCTGCTCCAGCTGCGGCACCACCAGCGGCTGCTCCTGACCGACCGGCGCGGCCGATCCGGGCTCAAGTCCGGGTCGGCCCGAGTCGACCAAGGGGTGGGATGCGGCGAGCGGCGGGTGAGGGATGACGTTCCTCCGGTGACGCGGTGGCCAGGGCCAGGCGGCGGACGAGCGATCCCGGCTCGCCCGGCTAACCGTCAGCCCGCGTTCTGGCTCCGGGGCCAGGCACCGAGCACGACGAGGGCGATGCCGACGGTGAGATGGAGGCGGTCGTCGGTCGGCGTCCAGCGGAACAGGGTTTCGGGGAACCAGTGCCGGTGGCTGGCGAGGGCCTGGTAGAGGTCGACCGCGCCGAAGCCGACCAGAAACGCCCGGCTGGCGACCGGGCGGCCCCGTCTTCGCCAGGGCCAGCGCCACCAGGCCGCCGGCGACGTGAAACCCGTCGTAGGCCGGGGCGGTGCTGGATGCGCCCGCCTCGGGCGTGACGAACCCGAGCCCGCCCATCCCGACGAGGGCGGCGCCGAACGCCCCGACGACCAGCGTCGGACGGTCGCGGTCAGGCCTCGTCTGCATGTCATTCGTCATCCCATCCCTTCTTCGGAGCCGGTCGCGTTCCGGGACGGCGGCCCCGCGGGCTAGCTCCGCCGTGCTCGCGTCCGCCGACTTCGCCTCCGCCGCGCACGCGGCCGACGCCGCCACCAGTCCGGCGGCCACGCCGAGGCTCAGGCGGATGATCTGGCCGGGGATGCCGGGCTCGCCGATCGCGGCCGATGCCAGCCCGGCGGCCGATCCGACGGCTGTCACCATCCAGAAACGGGTCGAACCCGCGGGCGGGGGGCGGCTGGCAAAGTCATCGCCGGACACCCCGTACCACCGCAGGAGCGAGCCCGAGGTCAGGACCCGGTGGAGGAGGTAGAGGGCGACGGCCGCACCCAGGACGTGACCCGTCCACTGCAGGACGCCCGCCCAGCTCAGCGTGCGCCCGAAGGCGGACGAAGGCATCCGTCCGCAGCCAGGCCACGTGGCGAGGACCCCAGGCGCCCTCGTGGGTGAACAGGTCCCAGACCACGTGGGTGAGGGCGCCGACCAGGCCGCTCACCAGCGACATCGGCAGCCCCGGCCGCCGCCGCCCAGCACCCGCAGCTGCCGGAGGGGCAGCGCCGGCGGACTCGGGACGTAGGCGAAGAGCACCGGCGCCGCCCGCCGCAGCACCCACGAGGCCACCACCGCCGCCGGGACGCAGAAGAGCAGGAGCCCCCACCCGGCGTGGGCGTCGAAGGCCAGCGGGGTGCCGTGGAAGGCGTAGGCCCAGTCGGGGGCCATCGAGCCCATGACCATGGCGGTGCCGTCGAACGCACCCGGCCAGCGCATCTTGAGGGCGAGGACGGGCGCCTGGTGCGACGCGTAGGTGAACGGCAAGCACCCCGAGCGTAGGGTTGCGCGGCACGCAGCGGGACGCGCCCCCGTCCAGTAGGGGCCGCGCTTCAGATTCGAGGCCGGCATGCCGATACCGCAAGGGATGAAGACGGTCCTCGTCGTCGATGACGATTCCGACATCCGGACCTTGATCACGTGGAAGCTGTCCCTGGCCGGCTACGCCACCCTCGGCGCGGCCGACGGCGAGGCGGCGGTGGCCGCGGCCCAAGGCTTCTCGCCCGACGCCCCCGGGGTCCGGCCCGACATCGTGCTTCTCGACTGGACCATGCCCCGGATGAGCGGGATCGAGGTGTGCGAGGCGCTGCGGGCGGAACCGTCCACCGCCGACCTCCCCATCATCCTGCTCACGGCCAAGGCCCAGGAGTTCGAGCTGGCCCGGGGCCTGGCCGCCGGTGCCGACGACTACATCGTCAAGCCCTTCAGCCCCAACGACCTCCTGGGCCGGATCAGCGCCCTTCTCGAGCGGGCTCCCGGCCGGTCGAGCTCAGCCCACCCGGTCTAGGCCCACCCGGCCTAGGCCAGCCGCTCGAGCTGGTCGCCGTCGAGCGACCACACCTCCACCCCGTCGAGCATGCCCCGGCGGCGGGCCACCCACCGGGTGACGAGGTCGAGGTCGTGGCCGACGAGGAGGAAGAGACGGTCGGCGGCGGCCACGTGGCTCATCACCCACACGTGCTCCGACAGCACCGCCGACTTTCCCTCCGGCGAGTCCACCCCCTGCAGCCAAACCACCTCGCCCACGATGCGCCCGTTGCCCGAGACCAAGGGGAACTCGGCCTGGTCGCCGGGCAGGTCGGCCACCCGCTTGGAGAGCGCCGTCCCCCACCGGGACAGCAGGACCTGGCGGGCGTGCTCGACGAACGCCTCCCGCGGCGGCCGCTCCCGGTCGCGCTCCCGTTCCCGCTCCCGGCGGCGGGGGAAGAGGTCGGCGAAGGGGTCGGACACGCCCGCACGCTAGGCCTCGGCGGCCCTAGTTGGCGCGGATGACGACCAGGCTGTCGGCCGCCGACTGCGCCCCCCACACCTCGCCCGGCCGGCCGAGGATCTGGCGGACGTCGGACGGGGTGGCGGGAAGGGCGAAGGACCGGAACGTCTCCGCCGCCGGGTCGAAGCGCACCAGGGTGTTGGCCCCGAAGTCGCTGAGCCACACTCCGTCGTCGTCGTCGACGTAGACGGCGTAGGCCTGGGGACCGTCGCCGGGCAGGTCCCACTCCTTCCACGAGCCGTCGGACGGGTCGTGGCGGGCCACCTTTCCCGCGTTCCATTCGCTCACCCACAGCCGGCCGGCGGAGTCGGACCACACCCGGCGGGCGCCCTGGCCGGCGGTGGGGGGCTCGACCCGGGTGGCCGCGCCCGTGGCCCGGTCGACCCGGGCGATGTGGCTGCCGGCGAGGGAGGCGTACCAGACGTCGCCCCCGGGTGTGACCGTGATCCCGTAGGGGCCCCGGCCGCCGGGCGAGGGGAACACGTCGACCTTGCCCGTCGCCGGGTCGAGGCGTCCGTGGTAGCCGGCCTGGCCGGTGAACCAGAGAATCCCGTCGGGGGCGAAGACGGCGGTGTTGAGGTTGACGTTGGGGATGCCCGCGGCCAGGGGGAAGCGGCGGACGGCGGACGTGGCCGGGTCGACCCGGACGATGGCGTTGAGCCCGCTGTCGGTGACCCACGGGGCCCCGTCGGGACCGACGATCACCCCGTGGGGCGACGAGCCCGCCCCCAACGCGACATGGCTGGTGTCACCGGAGGCCGGATCGAGGCGGCCCAGCTCGCCCGATCCCTGGGCGGTGTACCAGACGGTGCCGTCGGCGGCCGGGGCCACGTCGTGGGGACGGGAGCCGTCGGGCACCGGGTAGGCCGTCACCACCAGCTCGGCCGGCGACGGCGGCGGGACTTCGGACGTGACGACGGCGACGGTCGTCGAGGGCGACGGCGGCGGGGCGCTCCCGGTGTCGTCGTCGTCGGACGACGACGAGGCGCAGGCCGACAACGTGACGACCAGGACGCCCAGGACGCACAGGGCGAGGGCCCTGACCTTCACCGGGTCGCGGTCACAGCCGGTCGAGGAAGTCGGTGAGGGCGGTGTTGAACGAGTCCGGGTCCTCCATGTTGCTGAGGTGGCCGGAGCCGGGGATCACCACCAGCTCGGAGCCGGGGATCCGCTGCTGCCACACCTTCACCACGTCCGGCGGAGAGGGCTGGTCGTGCTCGCCCACCAGCACCAACGTCGGGACCTTGATGCTGCCGAGGGTGGGGAGCGAGTCGGGCCGGCCCTTCATCGCCTCCAGGCCCCCGATGAACCCGGCCGGCGGGTTCGACGCCATGATGCGCCGCACCTGCTCCACCAACTGCGGCCGCGACGCCAACGTGTCCGGGGCCAGCAGACCGCCGAGGAGGGTCTCCACCAGGGCGTCGACACCCTCCCGCCGCACCTGTTCCTGCTGGTCGGTGCGCCGTTGGAGGACCTCGGGCATGTCCCGGCCGGCCCGGGTGTCGGCCAGCACCAGGCCCTGCAGCCGGTCGAGGTGACGGGCGACCAGGGAGAAGGCCACGTAGCCGCCCATGGAGAGCCCGCCGAGGACGATCTTGTCGAGGCCGAGGGCCGCCACCAACCCGAGCACCTGCCGCACGTAGTCGCCCATGGAGTACGACCCGGCGTCGTCGGGCGCGGTCGACTTCCCGAAGCCCTTGAGGTCGGGCACGACCACCCGGTGGGTGGCGGCCAGGCACGCCACCTGGGGGGCCCACATGTCGGAATGGAGGGGGAAGGCGTGGAGGAGCACCACCGGGGGGTCGCCCACCCCCACGTCGACGTAGTGGAGGTTGATCCCTTCGACGTCGATGAACGGCACCTGGCCAACGTATCCGGCCCCGGACCGCCCCAACCGCCCGCGGGCGTACCTTGGCCGAGTGCGTCCGGGAGTGCTGGTGCTGGGCGTTCATTGGGCCGGTCAATTGGGCCGGTTAGGTGAGGGTCACGCACCCGGTGCCGGCCAAGCCGTTGCCCTCCTCGACGACCCCCGTGCAGCGCTGGTGGAACGTCTTCACCGGCCCCGAGAACGTGTCGGCCGAGGCGTCGACGAAGAGCTCGAGGTCGCCCGGGCCCAGGACCCGGAAGATGGTGACGATGGCATCGCCCTCGATGGTGGACGTGGTGACGGTGGCTTCCATCTGGGTGCCGTCCCGGACCGCGGCCAGGAAGCAGTCCCGGACGGCCCTGTCCTCGGGCGACGGCTGGCGCTCGGTGGCGGTGTACGACCCGCACGAGGGCATCCGCCGACGGCTCTCGGGCGAGTTCGAGAGTCCCCCCGCGCCTCCATCGCCGTCGCCACCGCGGCTGCAGCCGACCGCGGCCAAGAACGTCAGTGCGAGCGCGATGACGCGCGCCGGGGCCATTGCCGGGAAAGGCTACGTTGCCGCCAGTGGAGCGCTACCTCCTGCCGGCCGAGCCGGTCATGTCGGTCGACGAGTGGCGGGCGCTCGGCGGAGGTAGAGGCCTCGACGCCGCCCGCAAGCTGGGTCCCGAGTTCACCATCGACGAGATCAGCCTGTCCGGCCTGCGGGGACGGGGAGGCGGCGGCTTTCCCACCGGCCGCAAGTGGTCCGGCATCCGCAACCAGGCCGGCACCCACCGCTACGTGGTGTGCAACGCGGCCGAGGGCGAGCCGGCCACGTTCAAGGACCGGGCCATCCTGCGGCGGAACCCGTACCAGGTGGTCGAGGGCGTCGCCATCGCCGCCCTCACCGTCGACGCCCGGGAGGCGTTCATCGGGATCAAGGCCAAGTTCACCGTCGAGATCGAGCGTCTCACCCGGGCCATCGACGAGATGCAGGCCGAGGGGCTGGCGGGCGACATCGCCATCACCATCGTCGAGGGTCCCGAGGAGTACCTCTTCGGCGAGGAGAAGGCGATGCTCGAGGTGATCGAGGGGCGCCCGCCGCTGCCTCGCATCCTTCCCCCCTACGAGCACGGCCTGTTCGCCACCGCGCCCCAGATGGGGTGGGAGGCGGCGACCCCGGAGCCGGGCCACCCCGACGCCCACCTGTCGAACCCCACCCTGGCCAACAACGCGGAGACGCTGGCCAACGTGCCCCACATCCTGGCCCGGGGGGCGGAGTGGTACCGCACCATGGGCACCGCCGACTCGCCCGGCCACCACGTGATGACCGTCGTGGGCGACGTCGCCCGCCCCGGCTACGACGAGGTCGACCTGGGCACGCCTCTGGCCGAGGTGATCGCCACTGTCGGCGGCGGCCCGCGGGACCCGGCGGTGCCGATCAAGGCCGTCTTCTCGGGCGTGGCCAACGCGGTGATCACCGCCGACCGGCTCGACACGCCGGTGTCGTACGAGGCCATGGCCGCCATCGGCAGCGGGATGGGCGCGGCCGGCTACGCGGTGTACGACGAGAGCGCGTGCATGGTGGATCTCGCCTTCCGCTTCTCCCATTTCCTCTTCGTGGAGTCGTGCGGCCAGTGCCCGGCGTGCAAGCTCGGCTGCGAGGAGATCAGCTACCGGCTGAACGAGATCGAGGCCTGCCGGGGGACCGAGGAGGACATCGCCGTCATCGGGGCCCGGCTGAACAAGGTCACCGACGCCAACCGCTGCTACCTGGGGACGGAGGAGCAGATCCTGATCCGCAGCATCCTGCGGGCGTTCCCCGAGGAGTTCGCGGCCCACCTGGAGGGCGACTGCCCCCGGCCCCGCGCCGACCTCGTCGTCCCCCTCCTCGTCGACCTCACCGACGGCGTGGTGGTCTACGACGAGCACCAGGCGCGCAAAAACCCCGACTGGACGTACGGGTGACGAACCGGTGACGCCTAGCGCCCTGACAGGGCTGTAACCGTCACCAGTTGGCGACTCGGGCCTGGCGAACCGGTGACGCCTAGCGCCCTGACAGGGCTGTAACCGTCACCAGTTGGCGACTCGCTGGCGAACCGGTGACGCCTAGCGCCCTGACAGGGCTGTAACCGTCACCAGTTGGCGACTCGCTGGCGAACCGGTGACGCCTAGCGCCCTGACAGGGCTGTAACCGTCACCAGTTGGCGGGTGCCGACGGACCGGTGACGGCCGGCGCCCTCAGGGGCCGCGGCCGCCACCAGTGGCGCGGGCGGGAGACGGTTTAGCCGCCGTCGGGGCCGGCGGCCTTGGCTGCGGCCCTGGCCTTGGCCGCCGCCTTCTTGGCCGCGGCGGCCTTCTTGGCCTTCTTCGCCTTCTCCGCATCCCTGCGGGCGGCGTCGGCCTCGGCCCACTCGGCGGTGGTGGTGTCCTCGATCGCGGCGTCGGCGGCGAGCTTCTTCACCGACCGGATCCCGGCCTGGGCGGAGGCCTTCGTCTCGTAGGCCTCACTGGTCGCCACGACCTGGCCGTTGGTGGACACCAGGTTGAAGCGGAACTTCCCGGTGGAGCCCTTCTTGATCACGAATTTGCCCGGCATTGAGCCTCCTGTTGATGAGTCTGGCTGCCGCCCCCCGGCCACGCCCCGGGGAAGCATACCCAGCGGCCCCCATCACGTCCCGGACCGCCGCCGGTCAGCGTCGCCTGCGGAGCAGTCCGAACACCCCCCGGGCCACGGTGTTGATCATCGACCGGCCCTCTCGCGACTTGAGATAACCGACCACCACGTTGTCGTCCTTCTTCGTCGGCGACTTCCCCTTCGGCGCCGCCTTGGCCTTGGGTCGGCCTTGGGCGCCTTGGGCGCCGGGGCCTTGGGAGCGGGCGCCGCCTCCGCCTCCGCCGCCGCCTCCGCCGCCTCCGCCGCCGCGGCCTCGGTGAGGCGGGCGCCCAGCTTCTCCCGGGCCGACTCCCGGTCGATCTCCTCCGCGTACTTCGACCACAGCGGGCTTTCCTTGGCCGCCTGGTCGACCGCCTCCTCCCCGATGGCCGCCATGAGGGAGCGGGGCGGCCGCATCCTCGTCCAGACGACCGGCGTCGGCGCCCCCCGCTCGGACAGGATCGTCACCATCGCCTCGCCCGTGCCCAGTTGGGTGAGGTCCTCCTCCAGGTCGTAGTCGGAGGTGTTGGGATAGGTCGTCACCGCCGCCTTGAGGGCCTTGGCGTCGCGCGGGGTGAAGGCCCGCAGGGCGTGCTGCACCCGGTTCCCGAGTTGGGCCAGCACCTCCTCGGGGACGTCGTCGGGCAGTTGGGTGACGAAGAACACGCCCACCCCCTTCGAGCGGATGAGGCGGACGGTCTGCGCCACCTGGTCGAGGAACGCCTCCGACGCGTCGTCGAACAGGAGGTGGGCCTCGTCGAAGAAGAAGACGAGCTTGGGCTTGTCGAGGTCGCCCACCTCGGGCAGGTCGTGGAACAGCTCGGCCAGCATCCACATGAGGAAGGTGGAGAAGAGCTTGGGCTTGTCCTGCACCGCGGCCAGCTCCAGGCAGGACACCACGCCCGCCCCCTCGGGCGTGCAGCGGATGAGGTCGGCCACCTCCATCTCCGGCTCCCCGAAGAACGCCTCCGCCCCCTGCTCCTCCAGCTCCACGATCTTGCGCAGGAGGACGCCGGCGGTGGCCGACGACAGGCCGCCGATGCCCTCCAGCTGCGCCTTGCCGTCGTCGCTGACCAGGTATTTCAGGACCTCCCGCAGGTCGGCCAGGTCGAGCAGGGCCAGCCCGTTGTCGTCGGCGTAGCGGAAGACGAGCGTGAGCGACGACGACTGCGTCTCGTTGGCGTCCATCACCTTGGCCAGCAGTTGCGGCCCGAAGGCCGACACCGCCGCTCGCACCGGGACCCCCGGGCCGTGGCCGCCGAGCGACAGGAAGGTCACCGGGTACCCGGCCGGGCTCCATTCCAGCTTCATCTCGTCGACCCGGGACGTCACCCGGTCGCTCACCTCGCCCGGGCGGCTCAGCCCGCTGAGGTCGCCCTTGACGTCGGCTGCGAACACGGGCACGCCCATCGCCGACAGCTGCTCGGCCATGAGCTGGAGGGTCTTGGTCTTGCCCGTGCCGGTGGCGCCCGCGATCAGCCCGTGGCGGTTGCACATGGCCGCCGGCACCTGCACGACCGCGTCGGGGAGGACCGTCCCCGCGAGCATGGCCTTGCCCAGCTCCACCGCCGGACCCTTGCTGGCGTAGGCCGTAACGATTCGCCCCGTGAATTCGATTGGATCAGGCATACGTCAGAACTTACGACCGGTCGGCGAGCAGAGCCCGCGCCGCCCCCCGTCCCGGGGTGCCGGCGATGCCGCCGGTGGGGCTCGTCCCCGCCCCGGACACGTACAGGCCCACGACCGGCGTGCGGTGGTCGGCCAGGCGACGGGTGGGCCGGAAGGGTCCGATCTGGCCGAGGGCCAGGTCGAGGTGCATCGGATGGGCGCCCACCCACCCCTCGTCGCGCTCCATGACGTCGGGCGTACGGGCGTGCACGCCGACGATGCTCGACATGAACCCGGGCGCCCGCTCCTCCACCACGGCCAGGGCTCGCGCCACGAACTCGTCGCTCCGGTTCGGCCATCCGCCTCGCACGCGCGCGGGCGCGGCCGGGCAAGCCAGGTAGACGGTGTGGTGGCCGGCGGGGGCCAGCGTCGGGTCGATGGCCGAGGTGGTGAAGGCGTAGAGGGGGAGGACGTCGGGCAGCTCGCCCGCCTCCGAGGTGGTCCAGGCCGACGAGAGGTCGGCGAGGTGGTCGACGAAGCTCTGCAGACCGTTCCAGTCCCCGTGCCGGCAGCCGGGGTAGGGCGGCAGCCGGTCGGTGGCCACGTGGATCAGGGCCTGGACGACGTTTCCCCGTCGGGCCGCGGCCAGCCCGGCGCCGGCCCGTCCGCCCAGGGGCGGATCGAGAAGCTCGAGCAGAGCCACCTGGGGATGGATGGCGGTGACGACGGCGTGGGCCTCGATCCGCTCCCCGGATTCGGTGACGACGGCCCGCACCCGGCCCTCCCGGGCATCGATGCCGACCACCCGGGTGCCCACGCGCAGCTCCCCGCCGAGGGCGGTCAGGCGGGTGACGAGGGCGTCGGTGAGCCCCTGCGCCCCGCCGCGGGCGTGCCACTGGCCGAACAGGTGGTAGGCGGCCTGCCACCAGGCGAACACGGCCCCGCCGGCCACCCCCGGCCCCATGGCCGCGTGGGCGGCGAAGGCGGCGACCGGGCCCCGGGTGAGGTCGGAGGGCAGCCACCGGCGCAACAGCGAGTCGTAGGGCCCGAGGGCGTCGCGTGCGGTGCCGACGGGGTGCCGACCCAACGCCCGGATGCAGGCCGCTACCCGTCGGGGGACGTCGGCCGCCGACAACTCGCCCTGCACCGCCGGCAGCACCGTCCGGATCACCGGCACCGCCCGCTTCATGAAGGCGGCGTAGGCCCGGGCCTCGTCCGGGCTCGACTCGGCGATCGAGTCGACGGTGTCGTCGATCGAGCGGAAGAAGCGGACCCGTCGGCCGTCGCCGTGCACGGCCACCGAGAACGGGTCCATCTCCTGGTAGGCGAGGCCCGCTCCGGCCAGGTCGAGCTCGGCCGGGATGCTGGTCATGTTCAGGATGTTGTGGGCGACGGAGTGGGTGTCGAAGCGGTACCCGGCGACGGTTTCCTCCGTGCGAGAACCGCCTCCCGGACGGTCGAGGCCCTCCAGGACCAGCACGTCGAGTCCCGCCCGGGCCAGGTAGCAGGCCGCCACCAGCCCGTTGTGGCCGGCGCCGACGACGACCACGTCCCGGGGAGCCACCGACCCAGTATCATCGTCACCCGCCCGGGAGCGGAATGAGCGGACCCCCGGATTTCAGTAGTAGCTTCCGGTTAGAAAAGTTTGTACGTTTGCATCGGTGGGAGATAACCGAGCCGGCAGAGGGCCGCGGCTCGTTCGCGCTAGACGGGGATGCCCGCCATCGGGCATGGTATGGGCCCTCGGTCGTGGGGAACCAGGTCGGGACCACCAACCTGGGATGCGAAGGACCAAAGGAGCGGACGTGGGGAAGCGAGTAGCTCGAGTGCTCATGGGGGTGGTCGTCGCGAGCGCAATGTTCGCCTCCTCCCCCGTCCGGGTCGAGGCCCAGCTTGCGACGCAGCCATTTGCCGCCTACGGCAGTGCGGCAGCCGTGGCGCTCAACGCTGTCGCGCTCGGTACGACCCAGGTGGCCAACACCCAGGTGGCCCTGTCGGCCGGCGTGGTCAACTCCACCGGGCTCAACGGCACCATCAACAACCAGTACGGCCAAGCCGTCGGGCCGCCCCAGCCGGGCAAGAACGCCTACGGCCGTGGCATCGGGGTCGAGGTCGGCGTGCTCACGCCCACCGTCCAGGCGGTCGACGTCAACCAGATCAAGCTGTCGCAGCTGGCCGAGGCCAACGCGGCCCCGCCCAGCCCGCTGATCACCAAGGAGATCCCGATCGCCCTGCCCGGGCTGCTGACGGCCTCCACCGCCCGGGGCCAGGCGCAGGCGACATACGACCCGCAGTTCTGCCCCATCGGGCGCCCCCTCACCTACGGACTCGGCTACGTCGAGAACCTGCAGGTGCTGCCCGGTCCCCTCGGTGGCCTCATCGGCACCAGCGCCTCCGGCAACTCGGTCACCCAGACCCGCACGGTCACCTACATGGTGCCCAACGGTGACGGCACCTACGGCGTCGTCGCCGAGTCGCAGGCGATCGTGGCTCCGGTCAGCGTGGCCGGCACCAACATCACCATCGACATCGCCGGGCCCATCGGCTTCCGGGCCACGGCCACCGGCAAGCCGGGCGACCCCCGCAACGGCGTGGCCTACACCGGCACCCCGGTCCTCTCGGTCCGGGCCGGCGCCGCCACCCTGCTGTCGCTGAGCCTGCAGGACCTGCTCGGCGCGGGCGGCGTCAACCTGCCCATCCCGCCGCTGCTGACGCTGCGCCTCGGCGCCCCGCCGGTCGGCCTTGCCGGCACGGGCGTCCCCGCCGTCGCCGCCGATGGCACCTCGGCCTCCGGTTCGGCCGACACGCTGCGCATCCAGCTGCTCACCCTCCCCGGCATCAGCGCCCTCGACGTCGGCCTCGGCCACTTCGAGGCCGCCGTCAGCGTCCCCGCCGGCGGAGTCACCTGCACCCTGCCGGTCAGCAAGGTGGCCAACCCCGACCCGGTCGCAGTCGGCCAGGACGTGGTCTTCACCATCAGCATCCCCAGCGACCCGGGCCTGTTCAACGCCCTGTTCGCCTGTGACCTGATCAACATCCGGGCCATCGACACCGTCGAGGTGGCCAGCGGCCAGGTCACCTTCACCATCGTGGGCGCCGACAAGGGCGGGGTGGTCGGCCCACCGAACGTGGTCACATGGGAGAACCTGGGGACTTATACCCTGGGCGACCCACCCATCCAGCTCAACATGACCGTCCGCATCAACAGCGCCTCCGGCGACGCCGTCATCCGTGACATCGTCGATGTGAGCGCCGCTCTCGGCAACTGCCGGGGTCGGGCCGCCGGCGACGACCTGGTGCTCGGTAGCGGCCAGATCCAGGGCAACGCCATCACCGGCCGGTTCGTCCTCAACGGACCCACCATCGCCGGTGGCAGCCTGGCGGCCACGGGTGGCACCTCGGCTCCCCTCGTCATGGGTGGCGCCCTGGTCCTGGGCGGGCTCGGGCTCATGCGCCTGCGCCGCACGCTCATCCAGCGCCGCATCTGACCCAAGCAGTTCCAAGCAGTGGTAGTGCAGAGGGCCCCGACCGAAAGGTCGGGGCCCTCTGTGTTGCAATCCCCTGGGGGGCCCCGACCTAAGGTCGGGGTTCTCTGCTGTCGATAGGTACAAGGTGTTTTTCACCCCTCGGCCCGAGAGTTCTCGCGCTCGCGGTGGGGGCGCGTCGGCTTCGGGGGCGGAAACGGTGGAGAATGGTGCCGTGACGAGGCGAGTGCTGTCCCGGGTCTGCGCCATCGTGCTCGTCGGCGCGGTGGCGGCCGGCTGCTCCGGCTCCGGCTACAAGTACGTCAAGACGTCGAGCAACAACGCCTATTACAAGATCCCCAAGAACTGGGAGCTGTTCGACAAGCAGCAGGTGATCGCCTCCACCGGCGCCCAGTTGAGCGCGGAGGAGGAGCAAGGCCTGCGCTACCTGGCCATCTTCGACGCCGACCCCACGCCGTCGCTCGACCACGACCTGCAGACGGCCGCCCATCCCTTCGGCGTGGTCCGCGTCCGCCGCCTCAACATCGAGGAGCGCGACACCTTCAACCTCGCCGCTCTCCGCAACGAGGTGATCCCGATCGACGAGATCCTCGACAAGGAGCTGGGCGACGTCGAGGTGGTCGACGGGCCGGAGACCATCACCCAGAAGGACGGGCTGCGGGGCACCCGGATCGTCTACACGGTCGAGGGCACGCAGAACTCCTTCACCGTCGACCAGACTGGTCTGGTCGACCCGGCCACCAACCTCGTCTACTTCTTCATCGTCGGCTGCACTGCCGACTGCTACTCCGCGAACCGGCACACGATTACCGAGATCGCCGATTCCTGGACCGTCAAGGAGCCCTGATATGAGTCCGACCGGCACACCCCCGGGGCTGGCCTGGCCCGGCCCCGACACCGGCCCCGTCCCGCCCCCCGAGTACAAGGGCAAGGGCGAGGAGCCCCTCACCCGCAAGCCGATCTCGACCTGGGACCGGTCGAAGTTCCTCGTCGTGCTGGGGATGGTGTGGGTGGTCCTGTTCTGGGCCACCGTGGTCGACAACCCCATCATCCCGGTGGCCGACGCCTTCAACCAGGCCATCGAGGACCGGTGGTGGCTGCTGGTGCTGATCCTGCTGGAGTCGGCCCGCCAGCTCCACTACGTGGTCAGCGAGCACTCGGCCGCCTACCACCAGTTCTGGACCAAGAAGGTCTTCGGCTCCCTCGAGAAGCGGATCGGCCGGCTCAACGACTGGAACCGGTTCCGGATGGCCCGGGCCCTGAAGTACCTGGGCCTGCTGGCCATCGTGGCCATCATCCTGGGGGCGGCCAACAAGCAGTCGCCGATCCTGGCCCTGTTCGAGCTGCCCGGCACCATCTGGGCGGCGATGCCCTTCGTGCTGCAGATGGCCTTCTCGATGATGTTCCTGATCCTGCAGTTCGCGGCCCTCTTCTGGTTCATGTCGCGGGGTGGGGTCGACACCTACTTCCCCGACGACATCAAGACCCGTTTCACCGACGTGTGGGGCCAGGACGCGGTCGTCGAGCGGGTCAAGGAGAACATGCTGTTCCTGGAGGACCCCGAGTCGATCGAGGCCAAGGGCGGCTACGTCCCCGGCGGCCTGCTCCTCTGGGGGCCCCCCGGCACGGGCAAGACCCTCATGGCCGAGGCGGTGGCGGGCGAGACCGGCCGGCCCTACGTGTTCGTCGACCCCGGCGCCTTCGAGGGCATGTTCATCGGCGTCGGCATCATGAAGGTGAAGGCCCTGTTCCGCAAGCTGCGCAAGCTGGCGGTGCGCTACGGCGGGGTGATCGTGTTCTTCGACGAGGCCGACTCCCTCGGCAGCCGGCGCCAGTCGAGCGACGGGCCGGGCAGCGGGGGCATGGGCTTCGGATCCTCGCCCTGGATCACCCACCACGCCGGGTGCAACGGGATGTCGTACCTGTCCCAGGACACCGCCTCGATGCTCTTCCAGCGGTCGCTGTCGAGCTCGACGATCGACGCCAGCGCGGGACCGGAGAGTCCCCGCCGCCTGCGCGACCGCATCATGATGGGCGGCGGCATGGGCGGGCAGGGCCAGCTCCAGGCGTTGCTGGCCGAGCTGTCGGGCCTGAAGAAGCCGCGCGGCTTCATGAACCGGGTGGTCCGGCGCACGCTGGGCATGCGGCCGAAGCCGCCGCCCAAGTACCGGATCATGGTGATGATGGCCACCAACATGCCGCAGGCGCTCGACGAGGCCCTGCTCCGCCCGGGACGGATCGACCGCATCTACAAGGTGGGCTATCCGTCGAAGGCGGGCCGCATCCGCACCTACGAGGGGTACTTCGACAAGGTCCGCCACTGCCTCACCGAGGCCGAGATCGACAAGCTGGCCACCATCACCCCCTACGCCACCGGGGCCACCATCAAGGACCTGGTCAACGAGTCGCTGATCCACTCCATCCGCCACGGCCGCGACACGATCACGTGGGCCGACGTGATCAAGGCCAAGCAGCTGAAGGATCTCGGTCCTCCGGAGGACGTGGAGTACATCGAGCGCGAGCGCCACGCGGTGGCCGTGCACGAGGCCTGCCACGCCGTCACCGCCTTCAAGGTCCGGCGTCACCTCACCATCGACATCGCCACCATCGAGAAGGGCGGCAACTACCTGGGCATGGTGGCGTCGATCCCGCCCGAGGACCAGTTCACCCGCTGGCGCACCGAGTACGAGGCCGACGTCATGGTGTCGCTCGCCTCGCTGGCCGGCGAGCGGCTCTTCTTCGAGGGCGACAACTCGTCGGGCGTGTCCGGCGACCTGGAGAGCGCGACCCAGATCACCACCCTCATGGAGGGCTACTGGGGCATGGGCTCCACCGTCACGTCCCACGGCGTCACCCACAAGGTCGGCATCGGTGCCGGTGGGCGGCCGGGCAAGGGCGACGGCAAGGGCGGCAAGCTCACCGAGGCCGACCTGCTCAACGGCGGCCTGGGCGAGCGCATCGAGGAGAAGCTGGAGGAGCTGCTGCAGCGGGCGGAGGACCTGCTCAAGGCCAACCGCATCGGGGTGCTGGCCGTGGCCCACGCCCTGGAAACCCACAAGACGGTCACCGGCGACGACATCGAGGCCATCATCGAGGGCCGACCCGGCCCCCTGATCGACGGCCGGGTCTACGCCGATCCCGAGTTCGCCCGGGTGGTCGAGGAGTACCACGCCCAGGCCATCTCCGCCCACCAGGGTCACGGCGTGTTCGAGATCCCCCTGCCCAAGCTCAACGGCCAGAAGCGGGCCGACGGCGGCTACGAACCCATCGTCGTCCGCCCCGACGGCACCTACGCGGGCCCGTCCCCGTGGTCGCGGCCGCCGACGGTCTCCCCGGTGCCTCCGGTGCCGCCGGTCGTACCCCCGCTGCCGGCGCTGCCGGCGCTGCCCACGGTGCCGCCGACACGGCCGGAGGAGGTCGGCGAGACCGACGCCGACACCACCGACGCGGCCGACACCAACCGCACCGAGGCCAAGGGACCCGACACCAACGGGAGCGCCGGGAGCGCCGGGAGCGAGGTCCGGGAACACCCGGCCGACGACTGAGCCCTGAAGACCATCCAACTCCGCCTCGACACGTCGGAGCGCTCCTTCACCGACCTCACCGACCGGGTGGCCGAGTTCTGCCGCCCGCTCGGTGACGGTCTGGTGCACGTCTTCGTCCCCCATGCCACCGCCGGCGTGGCCCTCATGGAGCTGGGATCGGGCTCCGAGCCCGACCTGGCCGAGCTGCTGGGGCGGTTGCTGCCCCGCGACGACCGCTACCGGCACCGCCACGGCTCTCCCGGCCACGGCGCCGACCACCTGCTGCCGGTGCTGGTCAGCCCGTCGCTGTCGATCCCGGTGGAAGGCGGCCGGCCTCTGCTCGGCACCTGGCAGAGCGTGGTGCTCGTCGACCTCAACCGCGACAACCCCGAGCGCCGGGTGCGGCTGAGCTTCCTGCCCGGCTGAAACCAGTCGACGCGACGTATCAGGCGGGGTCGAGCGCGCTCCTAGAGAAACCGACGCGGGTCGACGGGGTCCGTGTCCGGCCGGGCGAACCGCCCCGCCCTCACCCAAGGGAGATCATCGTGCCCGACATCTCGCGTCACGCCACGCTGGCCGTGTCCGACGTCTACGTCACTGCTCTCGCCGAGCTGCAGAAGGCGTTCCTTCTGCGCTCGACGGTCAGGATCCTGGTCGTCGTCGACGGGAGCGTCTCTCTCACCGAATCCGTGTCCGGCTTCGGTGTCGGACGGGTCGTGCGCCTCCTGCGGGAGTCGAGCGTGGGCTGTACGTCGTTCAAGGTCGACTTGGCCCGCCGCAACAACGCCCCGCCCAGTGTCAACCCGACCCCGGCGCCCGACCAGCCCCGCTACTCCGGCTTCCGCTTCGACCAGCAGGAGGTGGGCGCGCCCATCCTGAACCGGTACGACGAGGTCTGGTGCTTCGGGTTCAACCCCGGCAACGACGCCGGCCCCGATTCCAACATCACCGCCCCGGGTGCCCTCCCGGCCACCGACGCCGAGCTGGAGGTGCTGACCCGGTGGATGAACGAGCGCCAGGGCGGGCTGCTGGCGATGGGCGACCACGACTACCTGGGGGCGTCGATGTGCCACCGCATCCCCCGCATCCGCTCGATGCGCCGGTGGACCAACGCCCAGGGCGTCCCGCCCATCGGCGGCATCACCGACTCCGACACCGCCCTCCGCCACGACACCAACCAGCCCTTCACCCCTGCTCAGAGCACCGGCGGGGCACTCATCCCGTTCAGCAACCAGGAGGACTCGCGCCCCCGCACCATCGACTGGGTGCCCTGGATCACGCAGCAGGTCACCGTGTTCAAGGTGAACCAGCGGCCGCACCCGATCCTCTGCCACCCCGTCCACGGCCCGATCGACGTGATGCCCGACCACCCCCACGAGGGTTGGAACTTCGAGGACGACGAGATCAACCTCGGCGCCACCTACAGCTTCGGGAAGCTCAACGGCGACGAGTACCCGACCGTCGGCGGTGTCCGGCCCCAGCCGATGGTGATCGCCCACGGGACCACCACGCCCAACCCCCCGTTCAACCTGGCGAAGGGACCGTCGCCGAAGAAGCGCTTCGCCATGGTCAGCGTCTACGACGGACGGCCGGCCGCGGTCGGGCGGGTGGTCACCGACACCACGTGGCACCACTGGTTCGACGAGAACATCCACGACATCGAGCTGGCCGGGGGCGAGAACTGGGACAAGATCAGCCGCTACTACCTGAACGTGGCCACCTGGCTCGCCCCTCCCAGCCGGCAGCACTGGTGCGTCCTCTACGAGGTCATCCAGAGCCACTTCACGTATCTGGGCTTCCAGGAGTACACCCGCAAGGCGAGCGCCTTCGACCTCGGGGGTCTCCCTGCACGGCTACCTGAGCCGTTACCTCGGACCGTGCTGGGTCACCAGCTGGCTCCTCGACAGCATCGAGCTCGTCGACGCCGACATCTGGGCCTGGCTGAAGGACCGCCTGTTCTGGAAGAAGGGCATCCCCGTGCCCGGCGGTGATCCCTGCCTGTCGTGCCCGCCGTTCGAGCTGTTCGAGATCGCGGCCCTGGGCGGGCTGGTGAAGGCCACCTTCGCCATGGCCGACGAGATCAAGGCCAACGTCGACAAGAGCCCGGCCTTCGTGTTCAAGGCCGACCCCGAACGGCTCCTCCCGGTGCAGGCGGAGGGCATCCGAGTCGGGATGAAGGAGCTGCGGCGGGCGGTGGCCCGGTCGGTGGAGGAGGCTCGTCCGCTCCTGGCCGCGAGCGTCCCGCGGCCCATCAAGCCGAGCTGACCGGCCGGAAGGGTTCAGACCAGGTCGAGTAGGGCCCGGAGGTCGGGGGCGCGGGCCACGCCCTCGGGCAGGGGGGGTGCCGACGCCTCCAGGCCCGACTCCCGGGCCCGCTCGGCCTGGTCGTCGCGGAAGAGGTGGACCGGGCGCAGCCCGGCGGCCAGGGGGCCCTCGACGTCGGGACCCCAGGTGTCGCCCACGAACATGGTCTCCGCCGCTTCCAGGCGGCAGCGGGCCAGGGTGTGGTCGAAGATGCGGGGATGGGGCTTGCGGGCGCCGGCCTGGGCGGAGGTGACGATCTCGTCGACCAGGGTGTCGAGGCCGACGTTGGCCACCTGCTGGGCCAGGTCCCAGTCCCAGTTGGAGCACACCGCCAGCACCAGTCCCCGCCGGCGGAGCTCGATCAGCACGTCCGTCACCTCGTCGTAGGCGGCCAGGGTGTAGGTCTTCGACGCCCGGTGGAGGTCGGCCACCAGCGGCTCCAGCTCGTCGTCGGCCACGCCGCACGCCCGGGCCCGGGTCCGCAGCCGTTCGAGCTCCCAGGCCACGTAGGCGTCCCGGCTGACGGAGTGCTCGACGTGGTCCTCGCCGTCGACCGCGCCCCCCACCCACTGGCTGCCCCACCTCGCGCCCGGGCCGGCGAGGCCTCGCCGGGCGAAGATCTCCTCGTGGGTCTCGCCCCACACCACCGCCCGGGCCAGCGTCCCGTAGAAGTCGAACAGCACGCCCCGGATGTCGGCCATGGCGACGATGGTCGCACGCCCCGGCGCGCCCCTCGAACTGGTGACACCTACCGCCCTGTGAGGGCTGCAAGTGTCACCAGTTCGCCAGGGCACCTCAACCGGTGACACTTACCGCCCTGTGAGGGCTGCAAGTGTCACCGGTTGGGAGGTCGTCCTGAGGCGGGGAACGGGCGGGCCGGCGGTAACGTGGCCGTCGTGACCGTGACTCGGGGCCGGCCCGGCCGACGTTCCCCGTCCGGCGCCCGCCGGCCCTGACGGTGGACACCGTCACCCTGCCCATCCTGGCCGTGGTGGCCGGGCTGCTGTCGTTCAGCTCGCCCTGCTGCCTGCCGCTGCTGCCCGGCTACCTGTCCTACGTGTCGGCCCTGCCGGTGTCGGAGCTGGGCGAGCGCCAGGCCCGGGGGGTCACGCTCAAGGCGTCCCTGCTCTTCGTGGGCGGGTTCAGCCTGGTGTTCACCGTCCTGGGCGTGGGGGCCAGCCTCCTGGGGAACCTCTTCGTCCGCAACCAGGACACCATCGTGCGGGTCTTCGGCGTGGTCATCATCGGCCTCGGACTGTCAACGCTCGGTGTGCTGCGGCTGCCCTTCCTCCAGCGGGAGAAGCGCATCGACATGGCCCGGGTGCCGAAGGGCGCGGCGTGGGCCTTTCCCCTGGGCATGGCCTTCGCCGCCGGCTGGGCCCCGTGCATCGGGCCGGTGCTGGCCACCATCCTGGCCACCGCCGCGGTGAGCAACGGGGGGGCGGTGTGGGGCGGCGTCCTCCTCCTGCTCTACTCGGCCGGGCTGGGCGTGCCCTTCGTCCTCCTCGCCCTCGGCTTCACCAAGGCCACCCGCTCCCTGGCCTGGCTGCGCCGCAACGGGCGGCGGATCGAGATCTTCGGCGGGCTGCTGCTGCTGGCCATCGGTTTGTTGTTCGTGACCGGCCGCTGGCAGGGTTTCTTCATTCCCCTCCAACGATGGTTCGCCCGCCTGGGATGGCCGCCCGTATGACGCCCGACGAAACCCCGCCCGACGACGCCACGCCCGCCGACCGCACGCCCGACGCCGCCACGCCCGCCGACGTCACGCCCGCCGACGCCTTGTCCGACGGCGGGCACGCGCCGGGGCCCGTGGTCTCGGGCATCCGCCGCACCCGGCGGGCGCTGTGGATCGTGGTGGGGGTGGCGGTGCCCGTGTTCCTGCTGGTGGTCGTGCTCGCCACCCGGCCCTCGGCCAGCACCCGGTCGGTGAAGTCGCCCCTGTTGGGCAAGGCGGCCCCCGAAGCCGAGTCGGTCACCATCGACGGCGACGCGGTCAAGCTGTCCGACCTCGAGGGCAAGTGGGTGGTGGTGAACTTCTTCGCCACCTGGTGCGTGCCCTGCCGGGTCGAGCACAGCGAGCTGGTGAAGTTCCACCAGACCCACCAGGCGGCGGGCGACGCGTCGGTGATCGGGGTGGTGTTCAGCGACTCGTCCCAGGCGGTGAAGGAGTTCCGCTCCGACGAGGGGGGGACGTGGCCCATGCTCACCGATCCGGGGGGCAGCATCGCCCTCCACTTCGGCGTGAGCGGCGTGCCCGAGTCGTTCCTCGTCGACCCCGACGGGATCGTGCGGTCGCGGATCCTGGGCGGGGTGCGGGCCGTCGACCTCGACCGGCTGCTGGCGGAGGCCCGCGCCGGCGGCGGATGACCGACCAACCGGGCGACCTCTTCGGCGCCAACCTCCAGGCCCGTCTGAAGCGCCAGGCGCCCCTCGCCGCCCGCCTCCGGCCTCGCACCCTCGACCAGATGGTGGGCCAGGAGCACCTCCTCGGCCCCGGGGCGCCCCTCCGGCGCCTGATCGAGGCCGATCGCCTCACCTCGGTGATCCTGTGGGGGCCGCCGGGCACGGGCAAGACCACCCTGGCCCGCCTCATCGCCGGCGTCACCGCCCGCTCTTTCGAGACCCTGTCGGCCGTCAACGCGGGGGTGAAGGACGTGCGGGAGGTCGTGGCCCGGGCCAAGGCCCGCCTGGGCGAGCAGGGCCAGGGCACGATCCTGTTCCTGGACTTTTCTTCTCACCCTGTCGGCGTACGGCTCGTACGATTCGTGGCCTGCCGAGCAGTGTGGGATACACCACTTCGGGTTCGGTGTACGCCACACTCTCGGGATGAGCACCAGGACGCTGGCGACGACGGACGATCTCCGGGTGCAGCTCGTGAACCATCGCGACGGACGGCGCTCCTACGTCGTGCTCGACATGGCCTCGGGTTCTATCCACACCCGCGCTGAGCGCTTCCTGGCGCCATTCAGCGAAGGGACTCAGCGAACCTACGCCTACCACCTGGTCGATCACCTGCGATGGCTCAAGGCCACCGGCCGCGCCGAGGACACCGTGACCATCGACGACCTGAAGCGATACGTCGCCCTGTGTGGCGCCAAGCACTCCGGGCCGCTGGGCGTGCCGTGGCGTGAGCGTCCGTTGGGAGATGCGGCGCTCGGGGTGCGGGCGACGTGCATCAAGGGCTACTACCTCGACCTGACCACCAGAGAGGACGTCAACGCCGTCCTCCGTCTGGAGTTGTCCGTCCGCCGGCTGGCCAACGACGCCGACCGGGATCGCTCTGCACTGGGCCACCTCACGATGTCGGTGGCCTCGAACCCACTGACGTCGGGCGCGCATGCGAAGAGGCACCCGCGCCTCCTGCCGGACGGGACCCGCGAGGCGATGCTCGACGCCGTCCGCACCGCCCGGGACCGGATGATCGTGACCTGGCTGAGCGATTCGGGGATGCGCATCGGCGAACTGTGCGGGCTGTCGTTCTGCGACATGCACCTGCGCCGGGACCATCCCTGCGGCGAGCGCAAGGGCCCTCACGCCCACGTCGTCAAGCGCCGCAACCCCAACGGCGCCAGCGCCAAGACTGGGTCCCCGGCCCGCATCGTTGCCGGCGTCGTCACCGGCGGCACCGTCCGCCGGGCCAGCCCGGCGATGGTCGACACCTATCACGAGTACCTGGCGGAGGACTACCACCGGGTCCGGGCCCTGGCCCAAAGCGACCTCGTCCTGGTCCACCTCACCGGCCCGACGGCGGGCCAGCCCCTCGGCACCCACGGGGCCCGCCAGATGATCGAGCGGGCCGGCCGCCGGGCGGGCCTCGGTTTGGTCAAGCCCCACGCCTTCCGTCACACCTGGGCCACTGCCCTGACGGAGGCGACAGGCGGGAATACCAAGGCCGTGGCCGACGAGGGCGGGTGGTCGAGCTCCCGGACGGTCGAGGAGACCTACGCCCATCTGGCCGGCGACCCGACCCTGGAAGCGGCGCTGGACAAGATCTGGGGGCAGCGCCCGTGACCACCGCCCCGGCTCGGATCGCGTCCGTCGACGACCTGTTCCGCCTCGACCCGCTTGCTCGCTTCGAGGCGCTCATCGCCGGCCCCAATTTCGACGACTACCTGCGCGCCGAACCGATCACGTTCGAGCAGACGCACCCGATCTACGGCACCTCCTGCGGCGTCCCCGGCTGTGCGATGCACAGCACCCAGGCCGCGTGGTGGTGCACCCGCCACTCCGACGAGCGCCAGGACGCCCTGCGCCAGGGGATTGGTGAAGCCGAGTGGTTGGCGGGTGCGATCCCCTTCCCGCCGAAGAGGCTCCCGAGCGACGGCCGGCGGCCCCCATGCCGGTTCTGCCCCGACCGGGACGCCGCCGCCCGGGATCTGTGCCGCAAGCACGAGATGCGCCTGTTCCACGCCCGCCGACGGCCGGGCTTTGACGAGGAGGCGTGGTCGGCAGCCCAGGTGGCCTTCCCCGGTGCGGGCGACTGCCGGGTGCAGGACTGCCCCCGGCGGGCCGAGACTGAGCCGTCGCTGTGCCCGAACCACCGGAAGGCGTGGGTGTCATCCGGCCAGCCCGACGGCCTCGACATGGAGCGCTGGCTGCTGAGGCGGAGCGGCCACCCCGTCGCCGGGGTAGTGCAGCTCGCCGGGCTCCAGCCCCTCGTCGAAGCCGAGATCCGCTACGCCCTGTGGACCCACACCAAGAACGCCGCCCCGGCCCGGTGGCACCCAATGTGGTTGCGGCGCCTCGTCAAGTCCTGCCGGGAGAGCGGGGTGGGCTCCCTGCTCGAGCTGGATCCCAAGGATGCGGACTGGACACCCCAGCCGGAGGCGGTGAACCGGATTCTGCACGACATGCTGAAGGACGTTCGGCCTGTCCACCACAGCCGGGCCGACACCCGAGATCTCGGGCACCTCGACACGAACTACTGGGGATTCCGCTTCCCGGACCGTCGCTCTGCGTTCGACCTCACCGCCATCTCGCAGCGCTGGCTTCGCGACCTGACGTGGGACTTCCTGGCCAGTTGGCTCGACGGCCCTGATCGTCCTCGCACCCAGGGTCCCTTCGAGCAGGTCCGTCGCTCCATAGTGTGCTTCAGCACCTATCTCGCCGAGCGCGATCCCGAACGAGGAGCTCGGCCCAGCGCACTATCGGAGTCGACGGCCAGGGAGTTCGTGGCCGACCTGCGGCGGTGTGTCTCCGACGGTCAGCCGCTGCCCGGAGTGTTCAATGTGAGCGGCAGCCCCTCGATCGCCACGGCGACGACGTACTCGCTGACGATGAACGCCCTCCGCCGGGTGATGCGATGGGCGATGGACTCGGGCGCGGCGTCGTCGGTGGGGCTTTCCCGCGAGTTCATCGTTGCCATCCCCTTCGGCGGCGCGGCATCGTTCAAGAACCCGCGGCCGTTCACCGACCCGGTCCTGCGGGAGCTGAGCGACCCAGCGAATATCGCCCTACTGGCCGAGATGGACACCAACGACACGGGCGTCGCCGACATCTGGTCGATCCAGGTGCGCTGCGGCCGCCGCATCGGCGAGGTGGTCAAGCTGCGCCTCGACTGCGTCGGTGAGCACCTCGTGCGGACGTGGATGTGGGTCGACATGACCAAGGTAGGCAAGCTCGACTATGCCGTCCAGATCCCCCGCGACGTCTACGACCTGATCCGCGCCCGTCAGGCCAAGACAATCGAACGGTTCCGGCTCCGACACGGGGTAGAGCCGACGGCCGCCCAGAAACGAGTCATCGCGCTGTTCCCGAGCCGGGTGACGAACCCAACTTTCGTGCGGTCGGTGTCTCCGTCGAGCTTCGCCGTGGCGTTCAAGGCATGGCTGGCGCTGGACCAGATCAACCTGCCCGGCCACACCACCCATCAGGCGCGCCACACGCTGGCCACACGGCTGGTCAACGCCGGGGCCAGCATGACCCACGTCAAGCGGGTGCTCGGCCACGTGTCGGAGCGGATGAGCGACTCCTACGTCCTCATCGCCGGCTCCCAGGTCGAGCCCTACCTGCAGCAGGTGTGGGTGACCGGGCCCGGCAATGCCAGGCCGGGCGAGGTCGTCCTCACCCCGACCGACGCCGAGCGGACCACAGCCGAGGCCCTGATGGTCGACTTGGCCGCCATCCCGACCGAGCACGGCCTGTGCACCTTCAAGCCGGTCGTCGGGGGCTTCGACTGCCCGTTCGAGCGCAAGTGCGATTCCTGCGAGCACTTCGTCATCACCGGCGCCGACTACGGCTATTGGAAGCGCCAGGAGCAGAGGTGGGCCGCCATGGCCGAAGGCGCTCCCGACGAGACAGCGCGCGAGTACATCTACGGCGCCTTCGAGCGCAGCTCCCAGGCCCTGGCCGGCCTGGAGAAGGCGCTGCTCGCTCTCGGCCTGCTCGACGACGCCAAGGATCTCGACCTCCGCAGCCCCCACCAGGACTTCTTTAACCCCATCTGGGCGCAGGGATGGCGGGCCGGCGACCTGGTGGAGATGGGAGGCGGAGTGAAAGCGCTCTCGCCCGCACTGAACGACGAGGCCGAGTCGAAGGCCGCGTCATGAGCGTCGCCACGACAGGACAGGGCAGGGCTCGACCGAGGCCCGAGCAGGCCATCGACGCCCGCCGGCGAGAGGCGACGACCAAGGTTGCCTCGGTCGACAAGGCCGTCAAGATGCTCGGTCGCACCGGCGCGCCGATCACCCGAACAGCCGTCTCGCAGCTCGCCGGAGTGTCGCGATCGTTCACCTACGAAAACCCGGAGGCAAGGGCGATAATCGCCGCCGCCCAGACCCGCACCCACGCCCGGGCTGAGGTTCGGGTCGAGACGTTGACGGCCGAACAGGAGGCCTCGTGGCGCGAAAGGGCCCTCAACGCCGAGGAGCAGGTGCGCAAGCTCCGCCAGGAGGTCACGTCCCAACGCCGCCTCGTCGGCGACCTCATGGGCCAGCTGAGGGAGCCCGACGGCACCTGGGTCGAGCACGACCGGGACCGGCTCCGCAAGGAGAACGAGCTGCTGTGCTCGGAGCGGAACCAGCTCCTGGGCGAGCGGAACGAGTTGCAGCGGCGGCTCGACGGGGCTCGGGCGAACGTGTCGCGCCTCAGCGAACGCCGGGTCACCGAGCTGTTTCCCGACGGACCGGGCAGGCCGAAGCCGTGATGCACCGGCACCGGCAGTGCCCTGACCGCCATCGTCAGCTCGGCCGGTGAACTTGTTCGAGCACGGGCTCGAGGAGCAGCTCCGATCCCGGGGGCCATTGGCCAGCCGGCTACGGCCGAGGACCCTGGACGACGTCGTCGGACAGGACCATCTCCTCGGCCCGAGGGGAGCGTTGCGGGCCCTGGTGGAGGCCCGCAGGTTGACCTCGATCATCCTGTGGGGGCCGGCTGGCACGGGCAAGACGACGATCGCCCGCTTGCTGGCCGAGGCGGTCGGGGCCGCGTTCGAGTCCCTCAGCGCGGTCAGCGCCGGCGTGAAGGACGTCCGAGCAGCAGCGGAGAAGGCTCGGGAGCGGTTGGCCCACAACGGCACGCCGACTGTCCTGCTGCTCGACGAGGTCCACCGGTTCTCCAAGTCCCAGCAGGACGCCCTGCTGCCCAGCGTCGAGGACGGCACCCTCACCCTGGTGGGAGCCACCACCGAGAACCCGTTCTTCGAGGTAAACGGCCCGCTGCTCAGCCGCTCAACCCTGTTCCGCCTGGAGCCCTTGGACCGCCAGGCTTTGCGCACCCTGCTCGACCGTGGCCTTGAGTCCGAGGGCGGGACCATCGTCGAGGAGGCGGCCGTTGCCATCGTCGACTCCGTCGACGGCGACGGTCGGGCACTGCTGACCACCCTGGAGGTGGCGCTGGCCATCGCCGGCGAGAGTCGCCACGTCACCCTCGACGATGTCGAGCGGGCCCGCACCACCCGGGCATTGACCTGGGGCCGCGACGACCACTACGACGTCATCAGCGCCCTGATCAAGAGCATCCGCGGCGGCGACCCCGACGCCGGCCTGCACTGGCTGGCCCGCATGATCGTGGCCGGAGAGGACCCGCGCTACATCGCCCGCAGGCTAGTGGTGCTGGCCAGCGAGGACATCGGCATGGCCGACCCGATGGCGCTGCTCGTCGCCACCGCCGCCGCCAACGCGGTGGAGTACGTCGGCCTGCCCGAGGCCCAGCTCAACCTGGCCCAGGCCGTCGTCCACCTGGCCACCGCCCCCAAGTCCAACCGCACCGCCATGGCCATCTGGAAGGCCCTGGAGGACGTGCGCTCCCGCCCGGCCGGTCCGGTCCCGCCCCACCTGCGCGACAGCCACTACAAGGCCGCCGAGCGCATCGGACACGGCGTCGGCTACCTCTACCCCCACGACGACCCGCGGGGCTGGGTCGAGCAGAAGTACCTACCCGACGAGTTGTCCGGAAATCGGTACTATCGGCCCTCCGATCATGGCCACGAGGTCGAGGTCGCCGAACGATTGCGGGGTCGTCGTGACGACTGCTAGTGGCGCACAAGTGCGCAACTGCGGCTGGGAGCCGCCGGAACAGTTCAGGCGCGTGTCCCGTGGTCCCCGCTCCTGGCCCGGCGGAACAGCGCCGTGCGCGGCCCATTGATGGCCGGACCTCCTGACCTGCCATGACAAGCGATGGCCCCGAAGGGACTGACCGAGTAGCTCCCGACTCGAACGCCACGTGGGTCCTCCTCAACGAGGAGGTTCGTCATCGGTTGGATATCCAGCGAGCGGCGGTCGCCCACATCGAAGGTCGAGCTGCGATCGTTTTGGGAGCTGCGTTTGCGGCTCTGCAGTTCGTGGCGGAGAAGCCGTTGTCCAGTCCCTGGTTGCCGTTGGCGGTTGGCGCCTACGCCGCGGCGATGGTCTGCAGCCTGATCGCCGTTCTACCGGGTGGGTTCGAGGAAACCCGGCCTCGGTCGCTGCTTGACGGACTCTGGCTCTACCCACCCGACCGCGCTGCAGCAGAGTTGGTGAACAACCGGGTGAGCGCCTTCGAGTGGAACGAGACCCGCCTGCACCGGATGGTGTTCCTCGTCCGGCTGGGTGTCGTCCTCGCCGTGTTCGCGGCGATCCTGTCGACGCTTCACTTGACCAGAGGAGATCGCACAGATGTGGAGAAAGCGCCGTCGGCCGCAGGAGCCTGTCCCGGTTCCCAAGCATGCGGCTCCGCCCCCTAAGACTCCTCCCCAGCCCGGTGTGCCGACCATGGACCTGATGCACCGGGGGTACTGCGAGATGTACCGTCCTCGATCTCCTCGGTGGCCGGGCGACGAAAACGGCGACGTGATCGGGCGGGACCTCTACCTCTAGGAAGGGGAGCGAGCCGGCTAACGAAGATAGGGCCAGAATTGGTGGCAGGGGCACGATCGCTCGATCGTGCCCCTGCCGCGATGGCTCCGCGGGGTTAGTCGTCGATCAGGCCGCCCTCGTCTTCAATGTCGAGGACGCGAGTGGGCTCGGGGCCCAGCCCCATCTTCCATCTCAGGAGATCCGCCGTTGCCTTGCGGGTGGGCTGGCGGGTAACGACCTCGTCTCCCAGCATGCAGATGCCCTGCCACTCCTGGTTCTCCTTCAGCCAGTCCATCTTCGCCAACTCACCGAGTGAGGCCCGCCAGTCCGGACCTGCCTCCTGCGCGGTGCGGCCTGCTGAGGCGACCGCCCACAACGCGATCGTGTACGACGAGATGTAGTCCTGGCGGGCGAACGCCGGGTCGAGGGCACCGTCAGCGATGTCGGTCCACGGTTCGACGATGTCGGTGACGAGGTCCCAGAACTCGACGGCCTTGTCTACCTCCCGCTGAAGCTCCGCGTCCGGCATGTTCTCGTCCTTCAGCATCCCGATGAGCTGGATGTTTGCAGCCCGGACTGCTGACAACGTGGAGAACGGCTTCGAACGGGTCGAAAGCGACACCCGCTCCTTGTCTGTCTTGTCCTTGAACAGCCGCGAACGATCCACTACAGCGTTGGTGAGGCGGTTCATGGGCGAGCGGCGGTCGAAGGCGATGTCCAACGAGGCCGAAGTCTTCTGGACGGTCCGGTTCAGGTCGGAGAAGATCTGCTGGCAGCGCTCCAGATCCGGGTCGCACAAGATGACGACGCTCAGGGTGTCATCCTTCAGGTCAGCCCTCTCGCTGAGCGCTCGGTGGATCCCAGCGACGCGGTGCTGGCCGTCGTTGATGATCCACTCGACCTCCAGCGGGACCCTCAGCATCCCCACGTTCGGGTCGAGCGGCGAGGACGTGAACTTGAGCTCGTCGGCGTTCACCGACACGGTGATCGAGGAGAAGATGTAGTCGTCGTGCTCGGTTACGTAGCGGGCGATCTCGGGAACGCGAGCACTCTTGAGGGCTCGCTGGTGACGCTCCTCGACCGGCAGGGCCGCCATGGCAGCGGGGTCGTATTGAAAGAGCTTCACGACCATCCCCAGCGGGAAGTTGGCCGTGTAATACGTGTTGGTTCCCATGCGCCCGCGGACGGCGGGCACCTCGACGAAGATGTTGGGCATGATAGTGGGGTCTCCTTGGGTCGTTGTGTCTTCTCCTGGGCGGAGTAGACAAAGTGTAGCAGTTCACGCACAAACAACGGACCCAAGGGGACAAACTCCCAGGTTTTCTGAACGTACACGGGAATTGCAGTTTCGAGCCGCGCCTCGCGGGCTCGGCCGGTCCGGCCGAAGACGCTTGCCGACCCGTCAGCAGTCCGGGACCGAACAGCTCGGGGCGACACACCCGGCCGCCGTGTGGCTCAACCTTGATGCTCCTTGACTCCGGGCCTTGACCGATGACCTCCCACACGTTGAACAAGGCGCCTCTAGCTCGACTCCGCTCGCCGCCCGGAGCGTCGCCAATCACCTCAATGCAGGGCAGAAAGGGGCCGTCACCTACATGTCGGTCACAGTCCCCCGCCTTTCGGCGTGCAGGAATGCGACCCAGGCGGTCCCGACCGAGCAGTGAAATCGACGAGGTCCACCGCTTCAACAAGTCGCAGCAGGACGCCCTCCTGCCTCACGTGGAGGACGGGCTGCTCACCCTCATCGGCGCCACCACCGAGAACCCCTACTTCGAGGTCAACGCGCCCCTCCTGTCCCGCTCCAGCCTGTTCCGGCTCCACGGCCTGGCCCCGGAGGCGGTGCGAGCCCTGCTCCACCGGGGACTCGAAGCGGAGGACGCCGCCGCCGACGACGAAGCCCTCGACCACCTCGTCAACCGGTCCGACGGCGACGCCCGCACCGCCCTCAACGCGCTGGAGGTGGCGGTGGCCCTCGCCCGCGACCGCGGCCACGTCACCCTGGCCGAGGCCGAGGCCGCCCTCGACGCCCGAGCCCTGCGCTACGAGCGCGACGACCACTACGACGTGGTGTCGGCCTTCATCAAGTCGATCCGGGGATCGGACCCCGACGCTGGCCTCTACTGGCTGGCCCGCATGCTGGAGGCGGGGGAGGACGCCCGCTTCATCGCCCGCCGGCTGGTGATCCTGGCCTCGGAGGACGTGGGCATGGCCGATCCCATGGCCCTGGTGGTGGCCGACTCCGCGGCCCGGGCGGTGGAGTTCGTGGGACTGCCCGAGGCCCAGCTCAACCTGGCCCAGGCCGTGGTCCACCTGGCCACCGCCCCCAAGTCGAACCGGGTGATGCAGGCGCTGGGAGCGGCGATGGACGACGTCAAGAACCGGCCCGCGGGGGAGGTGCCGGCCCACCTGCGCAGCGCGGCCTACTTCGGGGCCCGCAAGCTCGGTCACGGAGTGGGCTACGACTATCCGCACGACGACCCGCGGGTGGGTGCCCCAGACCTATCGCCCGCCCGAGGTCGAGGGGCGGGTCTACTACCAGCCGTCGTCCCACGGCTTCGAAGACGAGGTCGCCGAGCGCATGCGCCACACCGACGCGGATGCAGGCGACCAGTGAGCGTCGAGACCGCCGCCCATTCAGGCGCAAGGACCAATGAGTTTCGTCACTGGGCGCGGAACCGCGCTTGGCGGCGGTAGCGTCGAAGCGTGCTCAGACGGTCGGTCCTCTTCGCCCTCGCCTTCGTCGTCGGCTACCGCGTCGCCTTCCTGCTCGTCGACACCGCGGGCGGGGCGGCGCTGCGCTTCCCGTGGCGGGAGTCACCCGGCATGCTGGTTCGGGGGGCGACGGCCGGCGTGCGGGGCCGCGTGATCGAGGCCCGGGCCGCCATCGACGAGGGCAAGCAGACCGCCCGCCAGCGCGAACGCGAGCTGCGGGTGGAGAACGGCCTGCGGCAATCGTCGTAACCCGTTCGAACTTGCCGGAACGCTCCCAAGTCCCTCGTCGGCTTCCTTTAGGCTGGGACACGCCCATGGGACACGCGATGGACGCACAGCAGCTGCGCCAGGCCTTCACCGAGTTCTTCGTCGAGCGCGGGCACACGCCCGTGCCCTCGGCCGGGCTGATTCCGCACCACCCGGCGGCGCCCCTGCTCACCAACGCGGGGATGAACCAGTTCATCCCGGTGATGATCGGCGAGGAGCCGGCGCCCTACCCCCGGGCGGTCACGGTGCAGAAGTGCTTCCGCACCCAGGACATCGAGATCATCGGCGACACCACCCGTCATCTCACCTTCTTCGAGATGCTGGGCAACTTCAGCTTCGGCGACTACTTCAAGGAGACGGCGATCCCGCTCGCCTGGGAGCTGGTCACCACCGTGCTCGGGCTCGACCCGGAGCGGCTGTGGGTCACCGTCCACCTCGACGACGACGAGGCCGAGGCCATCTGGCGGGACAAGGTGGGCCGGCCCCCCGAGCGCATCCAGCGCATGGGCGACGACAACTTCTGGGAGATGGCCAAGGGCAAGCCCGGCCCGTGCGGCCCCTGCTCCGAGATCTACTACGACAAGGGCGAGGAGTTCGGCGCCCCCGGCGGCCCCCTCCACGGTGGGGCCGAGCGCTTCGTCGAGATCTGGAACCTGGTCTTCATGCAATACCGGCGCCAGCCCGACGGGTCGCTGGTGGAGCTGCCCACCAAGAACATCGACACCGGCGCCGGCCTCGAGCGCATCCTGCCCATCCTCCAGGGCGTGTCGACGGTGTTCGAGACCGACGTGGTCAGGCCCGTCGTCGACGCCGCCGGCCGGGCCATCGGCCGCGCCTACGGGTCCGACCCCGCGGTCGACCGCAGCCTGCGCATCCTGGGCGACCACGGCCGGGCCATGACCATGCTCACCGCCGACGGCGTGTTCCCGTCCAACGAGGACCGGGGCTACGTGCTGCGCCGGATCATCCGCCGAGCCGTCCGCCACGCCTTCGGCCTGGGGGTGGAGACGCCGGTGACCCCAACCCTGGTCGACGCCACCGTCGAGACCCTCGGCGTCGCCTATCCCGACCTCATCGCCCGCCGCGACTTCATCGTCGGGGTCGTAGGACGGGAGGAGGAGGCGTTCCGGCGCACCCTGCGCTCGGGCTCGGCCATCCTCGACGAGGAGCTGGCCCGGCTGGTGGCGGCGGGGGAGAAGACCCTGCCCGGCTCGGTCGCCTTCCAGCTGCACGACACCTTCGGCTTCCCCCTCGAGCTGACCCTGGAGGTGGCGGGGGAGCAGGGGGTGGAGGTCGACGTGGTCGGCTTCAACGAGGAGATGGCCCGCCAGAAGGCGATGGGCAAGGCCGCCCGCAAGGGCCCCGCGGGCGGCACCGACGAGGAGCGGCGGGCGATCTACCGCCAGCTGATCGACGAGGGCGGGCCGGACGTGTTCACCGGCTACGACGAGACGGAGTCGGCGGCCCGCATCCGCGCCGTCCTCACTGCCCCCGACGGCTCGCTCGAGGTCCTCCTCGACCGCACCCCGTTCTACGCCGAGGCCGGCGGCCAGGTGGGCGACACCGGCACCATCACCACCGCCACCGGCAGCCTGGAGGTGCTCGACACCACCTACGCCCTGCCCGGTCTCCGGCGCCACCTGGCCCGGGTGGTGGAGGGCGACGTGTCCGCCGACCAGGACGCCATCGCATCGGTCGACGCCGGCCGGCGCGACGCCATCCGCCGCAACCACACCGGCACCCACCTCCTCCACTGGGCCCTGCGGGAGGTGCTCGGCTCCCACGTGAAGCAGGCCGGCTCCCTGGTCGCGCCCGACCGGCTGCGCTTCGACTTCAGCCACTACGCCGCCGTCACCCCCGAGGAGCTGGAGCGGATCGAGGACCTGGCCAACCAGCAGGTCATCGCCAACGACGAGGTGCGGGTCCACGAGATGTCGCAGCAGGAGGCGGCGGCCAAGGGCGCCATCGCCTTCTTCGGGGAGAAGTACGGCGACGTGGTGCGGGTGATCGAGGCCGGGCCCCGGTCGGTGGAGCTCTGCGGTGGCACCCACGTCCACGCCTTGGGCACCATCGGTCCCATCAAGATCCTGGGCGAGAGCTCCATCGGCGCCAACCTGCGCCGCATCGAGGCGGTCACCGGCATGGCCAGCTTCGACCGCATCCGGGACGAGAAGGCCACCCTCGGCCGCACCGCCACCCTCCTGCGGGTGTCACCGCCCGACGTGCCCGACCGGGTGGAGAAGCTGCTCGAGGAGCAAAAGGCGCTGGCCGACCAGGTCCGCCAGCTGCGCAAGGCGGGCGCGTCGGGACGGGCGGGCGATCTGGCCGCGGCCGCTCTCGACGGGGTGGTCGTGGCCCGGGTCGACGGCACCACCCGCGACGACCTGCGGGATCTGGCCCTGGCCGTCCGCGACCAGCCCGGGGTGCGGGCGGTGGTGCTGGGCGGCGCCCCTGAGGGCGGAGGCGCGGCCCTGGTGGCGGTCGTCACCAAGGACAGCGGACTGTTGGCCTCCGACCTCATCGCGGCCGCGGCCCGCACCGTCGGGGGCGGCGGCGGCAAGAACCCGGACGTGGCCGTCGCCGGCGGACGCGACCCGGGCCGCCTCGACGAGGCCCTCGACCAGGCTCGCGCCGCCGCCGGGCTCACGTGAGAGTCGTGGCCCTCGACCTGGGGAGGCAGCGCGTCGGCGTCGCCGTCAGCGACTCGGGCGGAGTGATGGCCGTCCCGTCCACCACCGTGGCCCGCACCGGCGACGAAGTCCGGGACCGGGCCCGGGTGGTGGAGGAGATCGTCGATCTGGGTGCGGAGCGGGTGGTCGTGGGCCTGCCCCTCTCGCTCGACGGGTCGGAGGGGCCGGCGGCGGCGTGGGCCCGCGCCGAAGCCGCGGCCCTGGCTGCGGCCCTGCCCGAGATCGAGGTGGAGCTCTACGACGAGCGGCTGACGACGGTGAGCGCCCAGCGCTCGCTGGTCGCGGCCGGGGTGAAGGGGAAGAACCGGAGGCGGGTCGTCGACCAGGTGGCGGCAGCCGTGCTCCTTCAGGCGTGGCTCGACGGTGGCCGAGGTCTGGATGCGGTCAAGGGGATCGACGGCGGACGGGGAACGGGCATCGGCGGGTGAACCCCCGTCGACGGTGGCCCCTGGTCCTCGGCGTCCTCCTCCTGGCCGGGGTGGTGGCCGTGGGCGCCCTCGGCCTCTGGTACCAGCGCAACGTCGACCCGCCGGGCAAGGCGGGGGCCGAGGTGGAGATCACGGTGGCGCCGGGCATGTCCACCGGGGAGATCGGGGCCCTCCTCGAGGAGAAGGGCGTGATCAGCAGCGCCCAGGTCTTCCGCTACTTCGTGAAGTTCAACGGCCTGGGCACCGTGGAGGCGGGCGACTACACCCTCCACCAGAAGGAGGCCATGGCCACCGTGGTCAAGACCCTGGAGGCCGGGGCCAAGATCGACAAGGGCATCCCCCTCACCATCCCCGAGGGCCTGACCGTGCCCGAGGTGGCCAAGATCGTCGGCACCCTGCCCGGCCGGTCCGAGGCCCGCTTCCTGCAGGTGGTCGCGGGGGGCACGATCCGCTCCCGCTACCAGGCCCCGGGCGTCACCAGCCTGGAAGGGCTCCTCCTGCCCGAGACCTACTTCCTCGACCCCGAGAAGGACGACGAGACCGCCATCCTCCGGCGGATGGTGGAGTCGTTCGACGCGCTGGCGACCCGCCTCGACATCAACGCCGCCGCCGCCCGCCTGGGCGTGACGCCCTACGAGGCGGTGGTGGTGGCGTCGATGGTGGAGCGGGAGGCGCGGGTCGACGAGGACCGGGGCAAGGTGGCCCGGGTGATCTACAACCGGCTGGCGGCGGACATGCCGATGCAGATCGACGCCACCATCCAGTTCGCCCTGGGCAAGCAGAAGGACATCGTGCTCTTCAGCGACCTCGAGATCGACTCCCCCTACAACACCTACAAGGTGGCGGGGTTGCCGCCAGGGCCGATCGCGTCGCCCGGGCCAGGAGTCGCTGGCGGCCGCGCTCAGCCCACGCCCGGGACCTGGATCTTCTTCGTCGTCGTCGACGAAAGTGGCCACCACGCCTTCTCCGACACCCTGGAGGAGCAGGACCGCAACGAGCGCCCTGGCCGAGCAGAGAGGCGTCCGCTGAGCCCAGGCCCGGAGGGGTGGGAGCCGGGCCGGCAGACCAGCCTGGCCGCCCTCATCGGCAGCCCGGTGCGCCACTCCCGCTCACCGGCGATCCACAACGCCGCCTTCCGGGCGCTGGGGTTGGACTGGGTCTACCTCGCCTTCGAGGTCGCCCCCGGACGGGTGCCCGAGGCCCTGGCCGGGATGCGGGCCCTCGGCATCCGGGGCCTGTCGGTGACGATTCCCCACAAGGAGGACACCGCGGCCGCGGTCGACGAGCTGTCGGCCACCGCCGCCGCCCTGGGGGCGGCCAACACGGTGGTGGTCGGCCCCGACGGGCGGCTGCGGGGCGAGAACACCGACGCGGCCGGGTTCCTGGCCGCCCTGGCCGATGCCGGCGTCGAGGTCGACGGCCGCCGCTGCCTGGTGCGGGGTGCCGGGGGGGCCGCTCGGGCAGTGGTGTGGGCGCTGGCGTCGGCGGGGGCCAAGGAGGTGGTGGTGGTGCCGGGCCGCGACCGGGGGCGGGCCGAGGCCACCGCCGCCGTCGCCGCCGCCGGCGTGGGCCGGGTGGGCACCGGCGACGAGGTGGCCGGAGCCGCCATCGTCGTCAACGCCACGCCCCTCGGCCTCGACGGGGGGACCGCCCTGGCCGTCGACCCCGCCCTCCTCGGTCCCGGCCAGGTCGTCGTCGACCTCATCCCCCGGGCGTCCACCGCCCTGCTGGAGGCGGCCGCGGCCCGGGGGGCGACCGCGGTCGACGGTCTGGGCATGCTCGTCCACCAGGGGGCTCTGGCTTTCCGCCTGTGGACGGGTTGCGACCCGCCCCTCGGGGTCATGCGGGCTGCGGCCCGATCGTGAAGACTGCCCGGCGATGAGGTTGGACGCATGAGGTGGGGTGCGGCGCTGGGGCTGGGCGTGGTGGGCGGGCTGGTGGGGATGGTGGTCAACGTCCTGATCGAGCGGATTCCCGACAAGCTGCCGCTGCGGCCCCTCGGCCTGCGCCTGCGGCCGGGGACCCGGCGGGGTGTGGTGGTGCAGGTGGCGTGCGGGCTGCTGTGGGCCGCAGCCACCCTCCGCTTCGGGGCCGACTGGGCCCTGCCCGCCTACCTGGTCTTCTTCACCTCGCTGCTGACCATCAGCGTGATCGACTTCGACCTCCACATCATCCCCAACCGCCTCGTCTACCCGACCATCTTCGTGTCGGTGCCCCTGCTGGCGCTGGCCGCGGCCGCCGACGGCGATTGGGCCCAGTTCCGCCGGGCCCTGCTGGGGGCGGCCCTGGCCTGGCTGGGACTGCTGGTGGTCCACCTGATCTCGCCCGCGGGGATGGGTTTCGGCGACGTGCGGCTGGCCTTCGTCCTGGGCCTGTTCCTGGGCTGGCTCAGCCTGCGCCACGTGCTGACCGGGGTCTTCCTCGGCTTCCTGCTGGGCGCGGTGATCGGCGTCGGCCTGGTCGTGCTCCGCATCCGCAGCCGCAAGGACGCGGTGCCGTTCGGGCCCTTCCTCGCCGGGGGCGCCATCCTGGCCGTCCTCTTCGGCGACGAGATCATCCGCCTGTGGTTCGGCGGCTGACGCCCGCCGTCAGTCGCCCGCCGTCAGTCGCCCGCCGTCAGTCGCCCGCCGTCAGTCGCAATTGGCGGTGAACCAGGCTTGCACCCGGGCCGTCGCCTCCTGGAAGCCGGGGGTGCTGAGGGCGTTGGCCGCAGCCTGGATCTCGGCTGAGTCCTCGGGGGTCGGCGTCTGGCCGCTGCCGGGGTTGATGTTGGCGTCGGCCAGCACCTGCACGAAGTCGTCGAAACCGTCGGCGATGGTCTCCAGGTCGTCCCGGATCTCGGTCGGGCCCGACGAGGCGAACGCCTTGAACTTGTCGACCGAGCTGCGGAAGCTTTCCGAGGTGCCGCTGAGGGCCAGGGGGATGTCGGTGGCGGCCTGGGCCATGGCCGTCGCCGCTTCGACACAGCGGGCCTGATCGATGCCGCCGGTGGACCCGGCGGTGGTGGTCGCGGTCGACCTCGCCGTGGTCGCCGTCGACGCCGCGTCGTCGTCGTCCCCGCCACAACCGACCAGTGCCACCGCCGCGACCAGGAGCACTCCGATGACTGCGTGACGAACTCGCATGCGCCTCACCCTTTCTCGGGGAGGCCACCGTCGCCGCGATCGGGTCGGTCGGACGTCGTGGCTCTCGGGCCGGAGGCTACCGGACCAGCGACATCGACCTGACGGGTGCGTGCCGATTTACGTCAGCGTCCGCACTCCTTGTCCACCCAGGCCGTCACCCGAGCGGCGGCCTCGGTGAACTCGCTGCTCCCCAGCCGCTCGGCCGTGGCCCGCAACCGGACCATGAAGTCGGGCGGCGGCTCCACCCCCGCCACCGCCGCCCCGAGCTCGAAGTCGTCCTGGACCTCGATGTAGTCGGCGAACGTCTCGGTGACGAACCGGAGGTCGGCCCTGAGGTCGGGCGGGGCCTTCGCCGCAAAGCCCTCGAGGGTGGCCAACTGGCCGCGGAGGCCCTCGGTGAGGTTGGCCATGGCCTGGACGGTCCCTCCGTACTCCTCGGCCAGGCTGGTCGTCGCGCAGTCCGAAGCGGTCAGGGCTCCCGTCGACCGCCCGCCTGCGCCGCCACCGTCGGTGCCCGACGTCGGGGCGGCGACCGTGGTCGGCGTCGAGGTCTCCTCGTCACCGTCGCCCCCGCCGCAGCCGACCAGCACCACCGATCCGACCAGCAGCCACGCCCACCGTCCGCCGCCACCGACTCATCCGGTTCCTCCTCCTTCGAACCCCGGCGGCACCGTACCCGGATCGCGGTATCCCACGGGAGGGAGGGCCCGCCGCCGGTAGATTCGGGGGCGTGCTCCGCTTCCTCACCGCCGGCGAGTCCCATGGCAAGGCCCTGCTCGTCACCGTCGAGGGACTGCCCGCGGGGCTGGAGATCACGGCCGAGGAGATCCAGTCCGAGCTGGCCCGGCGCCGGCTGGGCTACGGCCGGGGGCCGCGGATGCGCTTCGAGCAGGACGAGCTCACCATCCTGGGCGGCGTCCGCCACGGCCGCACCCTGGGCTCGCCGGTGGCGCTGGAGATCGGCAACACCGAGTGGCCCAAGTGGGAGCAGGAGATGTCGCCCGGCCCCGGCCGCACCGAGAAGCCCCTCACCCGGCCCCGGCCCGGCCACGCCGACCTGGCCGGCATGCAGAAGTACGGCTTCACCGACGCCCGCGACGTCCTCGAACGGGCCTCGGCCCGGGAGACGGCGGCCCGGGTGGCGGCCGGTGCCTGCGCCAAGGCCCTCCTGTCCCACCTGGACGTGTCCATCCTGTCCCACGTCATCCAGATGGGCCCGGTGGTGGCGAAATCCCCCGGTCGGCCGACGATGGCCGACCTGGCCCGCATCGACGAGTCGCCCGTCCGGGTCAACGACCCAGCCGACGAGGAGGCGATGATCACCGAGATCAAGGCCGCGGCCAAGGAGGGCGACTCCCTCGGCGGGGTGGTCGAGGTGCTGGGCTACGGCGTGCCCGTCGGCCTCGGCAGCCACGTGCACTGGGACCGCCGCCTCGACGCCCTCCTGGCCCACGCCCTCATGAGCATCCCGGCCATGAAGGCGGTCGAGATCGGCGAAGGCTTCGAGGGGGCCGGCCGGCGGGGGTCGGAGGCGCACGACGAGATCTTCTGGGACGCGGGCGAGGGCGTCTACCGGCGGGAGACGGCCCGGGCGGGAGGCATCGAAGGGGGCATGTCCACCGGCGACCTGCTGGTGGCCCGGGCCGCGATGAAGCCCCTGTCCACCCTCAACCGGCCCGTGCTCAGGACGGTCGACGTGGAGACCAAGGAGCCCGGGGTCTCGTTCAAGGAGCGCACCGACGTGACCGCGGTGCCGGCCGCGGGCGTGGTGGCCGAGACCATGGTCGCCCTGGTGCTGGCCGGTGAGGCCCTGCGCAAGTTCGGCGGCGACTCGGTGACGGAGCTGGTGCGCAACCATCGCTCGTTCATCGCTTCCTTGGTATGAGGGAGTCCCTCCGCTAGTGGCCGAGACGCCCGCCCCGTCGTCGTCACCCGAGCGAACCGGTGACACTTCACCACACCCTGGTGTGGTGAATCGTCACCAGTTCGAGCGGGGGCTGCGTTCCATCGTGCTGGTGGGGATGATGGGGGCGGGGAAGTCGGCGGTGGGGCGGCGCCTGGCCCGGCGCCTGGGGTGGGACCTGTTCGACAGCGACCGCCAGGTGGAGGCCCTCACCGGCCGCACCGTCCCCGAGATCTGGCGGGCCGACGGCGAGGCCGCCTTCCGCCTGCTGGAGCGCCAGGTGCTGGCCGACGCCCTGGCATCGACGACCCCGAAGGTGGTGGCCGCAGCGGGCGGGGTGGTCCTCGACGAGGAGAACCGGCGCCTGCTCCGTCAGCACCGCCCGGTGGTGTGGCTGCGGGCCCCCATCGAGACGCTCATCGTCCGGGTCCGCAAGGGCGAGGGCCGGCCCCTGCTCGACGACGACCCCGCGGGGGCCATGCGCCGCCTCGACGCCCAGCGCCGCCCGCTGTACGGGGAGGTGGCCGACCTCGTCGTCGACGTCGACAACGACCACACCGCCGACGACGTCACCGAGCGCATCGTGCGCGAGCTCGGCCTGTCGGCGCTCACGTCATGATCCTGTGATCACCGTCCCCGTCGACCTGGGCGAGCGGTCGTACGACGTGCTCGTGGGCGCCGGCGCCCGCCACCGGCTGTGCGAGGTGATCCCCACCGGTGCCACCCGGGCCGCCATCGTGGTCCAGGAGGGCACCGACTTCCCGGTCGACGCCGGCATCGAGCAGCGCCGCTTCCTCCTCGACCGAGGGGAGGACGCCAAGTGCATGGAGAGCGTGGAGGAGCTGTGCCGGGAGTTCTCCCGGTGGGGCCTCACCCGGGCCGACGTGGTCGTGGCCGTGGGCGGGGGCGTGGTCACCGACACCGCCGGGTTCGCCGCCGCCGTCTACCACCGGGGGGTGGCGGTGGTGCACGTCTCGACCACCCTGCTGGGCATGGTCGACGCCGCCATCGGGGGCAAGACGGGCGTCAACCTCCCGGAGGGGAAGAACCTGGTGGGCGCCTTCTGGCAGCCGTCGGCGGTGCTGTGCGACATCGAGCTGCTGGGCACCCTTCCCCCCCGGGAGTACCGGAGCGGCCTGGGGGAGATGGCCAAGTACGCCTTCCTGGGCGTCGACGACCTCCCCGACCTGCCCCTCGACGAGGCGGTGGCGGCCTGCGTGCGGTGCAAGGCCGACCACGTCGGGCCCGACGAGCGCGACACCACCGGCCGCCGGGCCCTCCTCAACTACGGCCACACCCTGGCCCACGCCTTGGAGACCACCGGCCACTACGACCTCCGCCACGGCGAGGCGGTGGCCGTCGGACTGGTCTTCGCCGCCCGCCTGGCCCGCCGCCTGGGACGGGTCGACGACGAGCGGGTGGCCGAGCACCTGGCCGTCGTCGGCGGCTACGACCTGCCCTCGGTCCTGCCGGCCGGCGCCGACACCGCCGAGCTGGTGCACGTCATGGGCCGGGACAAGAAGGTCGTCAAAGGTGTCGGGCCGGGCGGTCACCTCACCTTCGTGCTCGACGGTCCTCGGGGCCTGGAGGTCGTGGAGGACGTGGCCGCCGCCACCGTCGCCTCCGTTCTGGACGAGGAGATGCGCTGATGTCCGCCACCCAACCGGCAACTGGTGACGCTGACAGCCCCCAGAGGGCGGTAGGTGTCACCGGTTCGGACGCCGGCCGGCCCATCGTCCTCCTGCTGAGCGGGGCCAACCTCAACCTGTTCGGCCAGCGCGACCCCGAGTTCTACGGCACCGACACGCTCGACGACTTCGTGGGGCGGGCCCGGGCCGCGGCCGACCGCCACGGGCTCGACCTCGAGCACCTCCAGTCGAACTTCGAGGGGGAGCTGGTGGAGGCGGTCCACCGGGCCCGGGGCCGGGCCGCGGCCGTCATCGTCAACCCGGGTGCCTTCGGCCACTACGCCTGGTCGCTGCACGACGCCCTGGCCGCCTTCGACGGGCCGGTGGTCGAGCTCCACGTCTCCAACCCCTACGCCCGGGAGCCGTGGCGGCACACGTCGGTGATCGCGCCCGTCGCCGACGGCACCGTGGCCGGGTTCAAAGGCCACGGCTACGAACTGGCCGTCGATGCCGTGGCAAGGTTGTTGGGATGACTGACTTTCCCAAGATGGACGTCGCCGCCCGGGTCGACCGGCTGCGGGGCCTCCTCGCCGACGCCGGGCCCGATGGATCCAGCATCGACGCCCTGCTCGTCACCCACCTGGTCAACGTCCGCTACCTCACCGGCTTCACCGGCTCGGCGGCCATGGTGCTCCTCACCACCGACGGGATGCTCTTCGTCACCGACGGCCGCTACGGCGACCAGTCGGCCGAGCAGCTGGCCGCGGCCGGCGTCGACGCCCACATCCACATCGGCCTCACCGGGGCGGCCCAGAAGGACTACCTGCAGACGGCGGCGGCCGGCATTCCCCGGCTGGGCCTGGAGGCCGACGACGTCACCTGGGCCCAGCAGCGCCGCTTCGCCACCGAGTGGTTTCCCGAAGCCGAGCTGGTGGCCACCGAGGCCCTGGTGGAGGACCTGCGCCGCACCAAGGACGCGGGCGAGGTGGCCCGCATGGCCGAGGCCGCCCGCATCGCCGACGACGCCCTGGCCAAGGTCCGGCCCCGCCTGGCCGAGGGTCCCACCGAGCGGGAGATCGCCCTCGACCTCGACTTCGAGATGCGGCGCCTGGGTGCGGCCGGGTCGTCGTTCGAGACCATCGTGGCGTCCGGGCCCAACGGGGCCAAGCCCCACCACCGCCCCGGCGACCGCCGCATCGGCCCCGGCGAGCTGATCGTGATCGATTTCGGCGCCATCGTCGACGGGTACTGCTCCGACATGACCCGCACCCTGTGCGTGGGCGAGCCGGCATCGCCGACCGCGGCCCGCATGGTCGACGTGGTGGCCGAGAGCCAGCGGGCCGGCGTCGACGCGGTGCGGGCGGGCGTGGAGGCCAAGGCCGTCGACGAGGCGTGCCGGGCCGTCATCGCCGAGGCGGGCTGGGCCGACGCCTTCCTCCACAGCACCGGCCACGGCGTGGGTCTCGACATCCACGAGATGCCCCGGGTGTCGTCCCTGTCCACCGACACGCTGGGCGCGGGCTGGGTCGTCACCGTCGAGCCCGGCGTCTACCTGCCCGAGTTCGGCGGCGTCCGCATCGAGGACACCGTCGTCGTCACCGAGGAAGGCTGCACCGTGCTCACCAACGCCCCGAAAACCCTCGTGGTCGCCTGATGGAAGCTGGCTGAGATGCCCAACGTCTCCACCAACGACCTGAAGAACGGGATGGCCCTCCAGCTGCCGGAGGGACTGTTCACCGTCGTCGAGTTCCAGCACGTCAAGCCGGGCAAAGGCGGCGCCTTCGTGCGCACCAAGCTCAAGAACGTGCGCACCGGGGCCGTCCTCGACCGCACCTACCGGGCCGACGAGAAGCTCGAGCAGACCAACATCGACAAGCGGGAGATGCAGTTCCTCTACCGCGAGGGCACCTACCACGTGTTCATGGACAACTCCACGTACGACCAGACCCACGTCGACGAGGACGTGATGGCGGCGTCGTCGAAGTACCTCAAGGAGGGCGACTCGGCCATCCTCCAGGTGGCCAACGAGGACGAGGTGGTGGGCGTCGAGCTGCCGGCCGCGGTCGAGCTGGCGGTGGCGGAGACGGAGCCGGGCGTGCAGGGCGACCGGGTCTCGGGTGCCCGCAAGCCGGCCACCCTGGAGACGGGGCTGGTGGTGCAGGTCCCCCTGTTCGTCAACCCCGGCGACCGTATCAAGGTCGACACCCGCTCGGGCGACTACCTGACGCGGGTCTAGGCATGGTTCGGGCCCTCGCCGCCACCCGGCGCCAGGCGAGGGAGCGGGCCCTGTCCCTCCTCTACGAGGCCGAGACCAAGGGGGTCACACCGGCCGAGGTGGTCGCCGACCTGCCCGTGGAGCCGGCGCCGTTCGCGTCCGAGCTGGTGCTGGGCTTCGGCGAGCACCAGGCCGAGGTCGACGGGTGGATCGTGCGCTTCGCCCGGGACTGGGCCCTCGAGCGCATGCCCGCCCTCGACCGGGCCCTGCTCCGGCTGGGGGTCTACGAGCTGGCCTTCCGGCCCGACGTGCCCACCGGCGCCGTCATCTCCGAGGCCGTCGAGCTGGCCCAGCGCTACTCCACCGACGACTCCAGCCGCTTCGTGAACGGGGTCCTGGCCGCCATCGCGGGCGAGGTCCGGCCGGGGTCGAAGTCGGCGCCGGCGGTGATCGGGCCCGCCCCGGAGCTGCCCGAGCCGGTCCCCTTCGACGAGGAGCCCGATGACCTGTGATCGGCGACCTGTGAGTGATGACCTGTGAGTGACGACCGGGAGCCCGACGGAGCTGTGAGACGGGTCGTGCTGGCCGGGCTGGTCGTGGTGGTCATGGCCGGAGCGGCGTTGGCCGTGTTCGGCCTCGGCTTCGGCGACGACGACGGCGGGGGGAAAGGCACGACTTCGCGCACCAGTGTCGTCCGCCGGGCGGGAGCCGCTGTCACCGAGGCCGACAACGGGGGCGAGGTGACCGTCCCGCCCAACGTGCCCTTCGTCCTCGACCTGAAGGGATCACCCGACGCCCCCTGGGGCCTGCCCGCGGCCCAGGCCGACACCCTGGCCCTGGTCGGGTCCAGCCAGGAGCTCGACGGCTCGGTGAAGGCCACCTTCCTCCCCCTCGAGCTCACCCCCGGGGTGGTGGTGTCGGCCCGGCGGACGGGGGCGACGACCGAGCGATTCGAAGTCACCATTCGGGTCGGGGGCTAGGTCGGGGTCGTGGGCTAAGCTGCTCCCAGCCCGTTAACGCTGGTCCCGAGAGGCCGGCACGGACACGAGGAGTCAGGCTTTTGGCCGAACGAGAACGCGCCGCGACGCCCCCGTACGGGGGCGTTTTTGTTGCCCGCAACCAGGTCATGGACGCCGAGGACCTGCGGCGGGCGGTCACCCGCATCGCCCACGAGATCGTCGAGCGCAACCACGGCCTCGACGGCGTGGTGCTGGTGGGACTGCAGACCGGGGGCGTCCCCCTGGCCCGGCGGCTGGCGGAGGCGCTGGCCCGGGTGGAGGGGGTCGAGGTGCCGGTGGGCAGCGTCGACGCCACCTTCTACCGCGACGACATCGGGCTGCGGCCGGTGATGCCCCAGGCCGTCACCGACATCCCCGTCGACCTGTCGGGCCGGATGGTCGTGCTGGTCGACGACGTGCTCTTCACCGGGCGCACGGTGCGGGCCGCCCTCGACGCCCTCAACGACTACGGCCGGCCCCGGGCGGTGCAGCTGGCGGTGATGGTCGACCGGGGCCACCGGGAGCTGCCCATCCGCCCCGACTACGTGGGCAAGAACCTGCCCACCCGCCGCGACGAGGTGGTCGACGTGCGCGAAGACGGCGTCGACGTGGGGGTGAAGCAGTGACCGCCCCGCTCCATCTGCTGTCGGTCGCCGACCTGGGGGCGGAGGGGATCGAGGAGGTGCTTCGGGTCAGCGACTCCTTCGTCGAGGTCAGCCAGCGGGCCATGCCCAAGGTCCCCGCCTTGCGGGGCAAGACGGTGGTGTCGCTCTTCTTCGAGGAGTCCACCCGCACCCGGCTGTCGTTCGAGGCCGCGGCCAAGGGCCTGTCGGCCGACACCATGAACTTCTCGGTGTCGACCTCGTCGGTGAAGAAGGGGGAGTCGCTCCGGGACACGGTCCAGACCATCGAGGCCATGGGAGTCGACGCCATCGTCGTCCGCCACTCGTCGGCGGGCGTGCCCTGGCAGGTGGCCTCCTGGGTCGACTGCTCGGTGATCAACGCCGGCGACGGCTGGCACGAGCACCCCACCCAGGCCCTGCTCGACTGCTACACGATCCAGAAGGAACGGGGTCCGCTGGGCGGGCTGCGCATCGCCATCGTGGGCGACGTCAAGCACTCCCGGGTAGCCCGGTCGAACGTGCTCGCCTTCTCCATGCTGGGGGCGGAGGTGACGCTGGTGGCGCCGCCCACGCTGCTGCCGCCCTCGTTGGACGGGTGGCCGGTGGCGGTGAGCCACGACATCGACGCCGTCCTGCCCAAGGCCGACATCGTCTACCTGCTCCGCATCCAGGCCGAACGCCAGTCGGAGGCCCTCCTGCCCTCGCTGCGGGAGTACACCGCCCGCTACGGGCTGACCCGCGATCGGGCCCGGCTGCTGGCCGACGAGGCCCTGGTCATGCATCCGGGGCCCATGAACCGGGGGGTGGAGATCGCGGCCGACGTGGCCGACCTGCCCCGGTCCACCATCACCCGCCAGGTGGCCAACGGGGTCGCGGTGCGCATGGCCGTGTTGTTCCTCCTGCTGGGAGCCACGCCCCGTGACTGACGACCTGCTCATCCGGGGCGGGACCGTGGTCGACGCCACCGGGTCCCGGCGGGCCGACGTGCTCGTCCGGGGCCGGACGGTGGCCGCGGTGGGGGAGGACTTGTCGGTCCTGGCCGGTATCCGGGTGCTCGACGCCGGCGGCTGCGTGGTGGCGCCGGGCCTGGTCGACCTCCACGTCCACCTGCGCCAGCCGGGGCGGGAGGAGGCGGAGACGGTGGAGACGGGGGCCCGCTCGGCCGCCCTGGGGGGCTTCACCGCCATCGTGGCCATGCCCAACACCGAGCCCGCCATCGACTGCGCCTCGGCGGTGCGAGAGGTGCTGGAGCTGGGTCTGTCGTCGGTCTGCGACGTGCGGGTCGCGGGCGCGATCACGAAAGGCCGGCGGGGCGTCGAGCTGGCGGCGATGGCGGAGATGGCCGAGTTGGGCGTCCGCCTCTTCACCGACGACGGGACGGGCGTGCAGGACGGTCGCTTGATGCGGCGGGCGCTGGAGTACGCGTCGGCCCTGGGTGTCACCCTGGCCCAGCACTGCGAGGACGCCTCTCTGGCCGCGGGCGGGCACATGCACGAGGGCGAGTGGTCGTCGCGGCTGGGCGTGCCGGGCATGCCGGCCGAGGCCGAGGAGCTGATGGTGATGCGCGACCTCGCCCTGGCCCGGTTGACGGCGCCGTTGGGCAGTCGCATGCACTTCCTCCACCTGTCGACGGAGGGGTCGATCGCGGCGGTGCGGGCGGCCAAGGCGTCGGGGCTGGCGGTGACGGCCGAGGCCGCGCCCCACCACTTCACGTTGACCGACGCGTCGGTGGCCGGGTACGACTCGGTGTTCAAGGTCAACCCGCCCCTGCGATCGCCTTCGGATGTGGCCGCGGTGAAGGCGGGCCTGGCCGACGGCACCGTCGACGCCGTCGCCACCGACCACGCCCCCCACGCCCCGGAGGACAAGGAGCGCCCCTTCGACCACGCCCCCCCGGGGATGCTGGGCCTGGAGACGGCCCTGGCCCTGTCCCTGGGCGAGCTCGACCTGCCCATCGAGCGGGTGCTGGCTCTGCTGTCGTGGCAACCGGCCCGCATCGCGGGGCTGGAGGGTGTGCACGGGGGACCGGTGGCCGAGGGTCGCCCCGCCAACCTGTGCGTGATCGACCCGTCGGTGGTGTGGGTGGTCGACCCGGATGCCATGGCGTCGCGGAGCCGAAACACCCCCTACGCCGGCCGCAAGCTCACCGGCCGGGCCCGCCACACCATCCTCCGGGGCGAACCCGTCGTCGTCGACGGCGAGGCCCAACGATGACCCCGACCAGCCCGCCCGCCGCCGCCGCCGCCGCAACTGGTGACGCTCAACCGCCATGGTGCGGGAAAGTGTCACCGGTTCGGGCGGGCGACCCGACCCCGCGGCAACTGGTGACGCTCAACCGCACATGGTGCGGGAAAGTGTCACCAGTTCGGGTGGGGGGGCGACCCTCAGCCAACTGGTGACACTGACAGCCCTGTCGGGGCTGTAACCGTCACCAGTTCGGGTGGGCGGAGAGGCGGGCGGCGGGCGCGGCAGCGGGAGGCGCTGCTCGTGCTGGCCGACGGGACGACGTTCGAGGGGGAGGCGATCGGGGCCGAGGCGCCGGGGGGCGTGGCCACCGGGGAGGTGGTGTTCAACACCGTCCTCAGCGGCTACCAGGAGGTGCTCACCGACCCGTCCTACGCGGGCCAGATCATCGCCTTCACCTACCCCCACATCGGCAACTACGGCGTGTCGGCGGAGGACGCGGAAAGCGGCTCCGGGCGGGCTTACTGCCGGGGCGTGATCGTGCGCGACCTCACCGAACGCCCGTCGAACTGGCGCTCGAGCCTCGACCTCGACTCGTGGCTGAAGGCGTCGGGGGTGCCCGGGATCACCGGGATCGACACCCGCCGCCTCACCCGTCACATCCGCGACGCAGGGGCCATGCCCGGCGCCTTCGGGACCGCCGACGAGGTCACCCTGAAGGAGGCCGCCCTCGACGAGCCGGGCACCGACGGGGTCGACCTGGTGGCCGAGGTGACCACGTTGCTGCCCTACCGGGTCGAAGCCAACGGGACAGGTGACCGTCCCCTGACGGTCGTCGCCTACGACTTCGGGATCAAGACGTCGATCCTGCGCATGCTGTCGGGGCTGGCCACGGTGGAGGTCGTCCCCGCGTCCACGCCCGCCGGGGCCATCGTCGAGCGGCACCCGGACGGGGTGTTCCTCTCCAACGGCCCCGGCGACCCGGCCGCCGTCACCTACGCCATCGAGGCCATCGGCGAGCTGCTGGCGGCCGACGTCCCCGTCTTCGGCATCTGCCTCGGCCACCAGCTGATGGCGACGGCGATGGGCGGGTCGACGTTCAAGCTCCCCTTCGGCCACCACGGCGGCAACCACCCGGTGAAGCGGCTGCGGGACGGGGCCGTCGAGATCACCAGCCAGAACCACTCCTACGCCGTGTCGGAGGGGTCGGTGGCCGGCGCCGACGTCACCCACGTCAACCTCAACGACGGGGTCATCGAGGGCCTGGGCTGCCGCGACGTGCGGGCCTTCAGCGTCCAGTACCACCCCGAGGCCGGACCCGGCCCCCACGACGCGAGGTACCTCTTCGACGACTTCCGGAAGCTGATGACCGGCGAGCGCCCGTGAACAGTCCGCGCACTCGCCCCCCCATACGTGTACTTGCGCGGATCAATCGGCAACGCGGGCGCCAGCACCCGAACACTTCGCGCAGTTGCCCCCTCACGCGTGTAAATGCGCGGATCAATCGGGGTTCGGGTGCCTAAGCGCACCGACATCCAGTCGATCCTGCTCATCGGGTCGGGGCCGATCGTGATCGGGCAGGCGTGCGAGTTCGACTACTCGGGCACCCAGGCCTGCCGGGTCCTCAAGGAGGAGGGCTACCGGGTCATCCTGGTCAACTCCAACCCGGCCACGATCATGACCGACCCCGACTTCGCCCACCGCACCTACGTCGAGCCCCTCGACTGGGAGACGGTGGCGGCCGTCGTGGCCAGGGAGCGGCCCGACGCCATCCTCCCCACCCTCGGCGGCCAGACCGGGCTCAACCTGGCCATGGCCCTCCACGAGCGGGGGGTGCTGGCCGAGTACGGCGTGGAGCTCATCGGGGCGTCGGCCGAGGCCATCCGCACGGCCGAGAACCGGGAGCTGTTCAAGGCGGCGATGACCGAGATCGGCCTGGCCGTGCCCCCGTCGGGCTTCGCCTACGCCACCCACGAGGCGGCCAAGGTGGGCGACGAGATCGGCTACCCGGTGATCGTGCGCCCGTCGTACATCCTCGGGGGACGGGGCACCGGCATCGCCGACAACGCCGAGCAGCTCACCGCCCTGGCCGAGATCGGCCTCGCCGCCAGCCCCATCTCCGAGATCCTGATCGAGCGCAGCATCGCCGGCTGGAAGGAGTACGAGCTCGAAGTCATGCGCGACCGGGCCGACAACTGCGTGGTCGTGTGCTCCATCGAGAACTTCGACCCCATGGGCGTCCACACCGGCGACTCGATCACGGTGGCCCCGGCCCAGACCCTGTCCGACGTCGAGTACCAGAAGATGCGCGACGCCGCCTTCGCCTGCATCCGCCGCATCGGCGTCGACACGGGCGGGTCCAACATCCAGTTCGCGGTCAACCCGGAGAACGGCGACATGGTCGTCATCGAGATGAACCCCCGGGTGTCCGGTCGTCGGCGCTGGCCAGTCAAGGCCACCGGGTTCCCCATCGCCAAGATCGCGGCCAAGCTCGCCGTCGGCTACACGCTCGACGAGATCCCCAACGACATCACCCGCAAGACCCCGGCCAGCTTCGAGCCCACCATCGACTACGTGGTCACCAAGATCCCCCGGTGGGCGTTCGAGAAGTTCCCCGGCGTCACCGACGTGCTCGGCACCCGCATGCAGTCGGTGGGGGAGGCGATGGCCATCGGCCGGACGTTCCCCGAGTCGCTGCAGAAGGGGCTGCGCTCGCTGGAGCACGGCCGGTGGGGACTCAACTGCGACCCGGCCGAGGTGGCCTACGACGACCTCGACGACGCCGAGCTGGTGGCCCGGGCGTCGGTGGCCACGCCCGACCGGCCCTTCCACCTGGAGGCGGCCCTGCGGCGGGGGATCTCGGTGGAGCGGCTGTACGAGACCACCCGGGTCGACCCGTGGTTCCTCGACCAGATCGTCCGCATCATCGACGAGCGGGCCGCGCTGGCCGAGATCGGGTTCGCGGGCATGACCCGGGCCGACTGGCGCCGGGCCAAGCGGCTGGGCTTCTCCGATCCCCAGCTGGGCTACATCTGGAAGGGCGTGCCGGAGGCACGTGGTGCGGGCGGCCCGGCTGGCGTGCGGCGTGCGGGCCACGTTCAAGACGGTCGACACGTGCGGGGCCGAGTTCGAGGCCGCCACCCCCTACCACTACTCCACCTACGAGGACGAGGACGAGGCCCGCCCCGGCGAGCGGCCGACGGTGGTGATCCTCGGGTCGGGGCCCAACCGCATCGGGCAGGGGATCGAGTTCGACTACTGCTGCGTCCACGCCTCCTTCGCCCTGCGCGACGCCGGCTTCGACACGGTGATGGTGAACTGCAACCCGGAGACGGTGTCGACCGACTACGACACGTCCGACCGCCTCTTCTTCGAGCCGCTCACCTTCGAGGACGTCACCAACGTCCTGGAGGTCGAAAGCGACCGAACGCCTCCGGAGCCGGCGGGCTGGTGGGCGTGATCGTGGCCCTGGGCGGGCAGACGCCGCTCAAGCTGGCCGGGCGCATCCCCGAGGACCTGATCCTCGGCACCCGGCCCGCGGCCATCGACGAGGCCGAGGACCGGGAGCGGTGGAGCTCGCTGTGCGCCCGCCTGGAGATCCCCCAGCCGGCGGGCGGCACCGCGGTCGACGTCGACCAGGCCCTGGCCATCACCGGCCGCATCGGCTACCCCGCCCTCGTCCGGCCGTCGTACGTGCTCGGCGGGCGGGCCATGGAGATCGTCTACGACGACGACGGCCTGCGGGGGGCGATGGCCCAGCTGGCCGGCTTCGGGTCGTTGGGCCGGGAGGGCGGGCTGTCGTTCGAGCGGCCGGTGCTGGTCGACCGCTTCCTGGAGGACGCCACCGAGGTCGACGTCGACTCGATCCGCGACCGCACCGGCGAGGTCTTCATCGGCGGGCGTGATGGAGCACGTGGAGGAGGCGGGGGTGCACTCGGGCGACAGCGCCTGCGTGATCCCGCCGCCCACCCTGTCGGCCGACGTGATCGAGGTCATCGAGTCGCACACCCGGGCCATCGCCGACGCCCTCGACGTGTGCGGGCCGCTCAACGTGCAGTACGCGGTGAAGCAGGGCCAGGTGTTCGTCATCGAGGCCAACCCCCGGGCCAGCCGAACGGTGCCGTTCGTGGCCAAGGCCACCGGCGTGCCCCTGGCCAAGGTCGCGGCCCGGGTCATGGTGGGGGCGACGCTGGCCGAGCTGCGGACGGAGGGGTTGCTGTGCCCGGCGGCCACCGGGGGCCACGTGGCGGTGAAGGAGGCGGTGCTGCCCTTCAACCGGTTCCCCGAGGCCGACACCCTGCTGGGACCGGAGATGCGGGCCACGGGCGAGGTGATGGGAATCTCGAGCACCTTCGGGCTGGCCTTCGCCAAGAGCCAGGCGGGGGCGGGCGACCGCCTGCCGGCGGGCGGCACCGTCTTCCTCTCCCTGTCCGACCGCGACAAGGCGGGCGGGCTGCGGGCGGCCCGGCAGTTCGTCGACCTGGGCTTCTCGGTGGTGGCCACGTCGGGGACGGCCCGCCACCTGGAGGAGAACGGGGTGGCGGTGGCCGACGTGGTGCCGCTGCTGGGGCGTCCCGGACGGTCGGCCGTCGAGCGCATCGCCAACGGGGAGATCGACCTGGTGGTCAACACGCCCCGGGGTCGGGGGCCTCGGGCCGACGGGGCCTACATCCGCACCGCGGCCAACGTCCACAACGTGCCCTGCCTGACCACGGTGGCGGCCGCCCTGGCCGCGGCCAACGGCATCGCCGACGTGGCCGTCCACGGCTCGTCGGTGCGGTCGCTGCAGGAGTACCACGGCCGGTGAGGCGCGCCGGGTCGACCTCGCGTCCCGGGTCGGCGACGTCGTGTTCCCCAACCCGGTGCTGACCGCGTCCGGCACTGCCGGGCACGGGGCCGAGCTGGCCGCCTTCTTCGACCTCTCCACCCTGGGAGCGGTGGTGGTGAAGTCGTTGTCGGCCGAGGCGTGGGCCGGCAACCCCGCCCCCCGGGTGCACGAGACCGAGGCGGGCATGCTCAACTCGGTTGGCCTGCAGAACCCGGGGGTGGAGGCGTGGCTGGCCGAGGAGCTGCCGCCGCTGGTAGCCACCGGAGCCCGGGTGGTGGCGTCGATCTGGGGGACGACGGTGGCGGCCTACGAGAAGGCGGCGGCGGCGCTGGCGGCGGCCCCCTCGGCGGTGGTGGCGGTGGAGGTCAACCTGAGCTGTCCCAACCTGGAGGGCGGTCGGCACATGTTCGCCACCGACCCGGGGGCCACCCGGGAGGCGATGGTGGCGGTGGTGGCCGCGCTGGGGGGGCGGCCGGCGTGGGCCAAGCTCAGCCCCAACGTCACCGACATCGTCGAGATCGCGACCGCGGCCCGGGAGGCGGGCGCGGCCGCGCTCACCCTGGTGAACACGGTCAGGGGCCTGGCCATCGACCCGTCCACCCGTCGGCCCCGGTTGGGCGCTGGGGGTGGCGGACTGTCGGGCGCCGCCATCCGGCCGGTGGCGGTGCGGGCGATCTTCGACGTCCACCAGGCGCTGCCCAACGTGCCGCTGGTGGGCGTGGGCGGGGTGGCCACGGGTGAGCACGCGGTGGAGCTGTTCCTGGCGGGGGCGTCGGCGGTGCAGGTGGGCACGGCCACGTTCGAGGACCCCCGGGCGTGCGTGCGAGTGCTGGCGGGCTTGGAGGCGTGGTGCCGGCGCCACCGCGTGGCCCGGGTCGCCGATCTGGTAGGACAGGCCCATGGAGCTCCGTGACCGCCTGATCCTGGCCCTCGACGTCGACGACCTGGTGGCCGCCCTGCGGCTGGCCGACCAGCTGAAGCCGTGGTTCGGGGTGGCCAAGGTGGGGCTCGAGCTGTTCACCGCGGCCGGGCCGGACGCGGTGGCCACCATCGCCGACGCCGGGTACAAGGTGTTCCTCGACCTCAAGCTGCACGACATCCCGACCACGGTGAAGAAGTCGGCCCGGGTGGTGGGCGCCTTGGGGGCGACCTACCTCACCCTCCACGCCCGGGCCGGCGCGGTGATGCTGCGGGCGGGCGTCGACGGCTTGAAGGAAGGGGCGGCCGCGGGCGGGCTGCCCGAGCCCACCGCCCTTGCCGTCACCATCCTCACCAGCGACGCCGACGCCCCCGCCCACATCCTCGGGGGACGGGTGGCGGCCGCGGTCGAGTCCGGCTGCGGGGGCGTGATCGTGGCCGCGGCCGACGTTCACGAGGCCAAGCAACTGGCGCCCCGCCTGCTGGCCGTCGTCCCCGGGATCCGCCTGCCGAGCGGCGACCCCCACGACCAGGCCCGGGCCGCCACCCCCCGCGACGCCTTCCTGGTCGGCGCCGACATGCTCGTCATCGGCCGGGCCGTCACCGCCGCCGCCGACCCCCCGGCCGCGGCCGCCGCCCTCCACGCGGCCATTGTCGGCGGGAGCGGCGGAGGGTGAAGCCGGGGGCCGCAGCGGGCGGCTACACCTACGACGATCTCGACTGGCTTCGCGACGAATTAGGCGTCGCCCACCTGGAGCTCGACCCGTGGGGATGCCTGATCGTCACACCGGCCAGCGACGGACACGAGACCGCGGTGGCGGTCATGCACGCCCAGGCCATCCGCCAGCTCGGACTTCCAGACGGTTGTGTCCGTGGGAATGGAACGGGGTGGAGCGTCCCCGGTGGGAGCGGCTACCTGAACGTGCCCGATCTGATCGTGCTCGCCCCGGACTGGACTCGCGTCGACGAGCTCCATTTCGACCCGCCGCCGCTGCTCGTGGTCGAGGTCGCGTCGCGATCGACCAGGCGCGTCGACCGCACCCGGAAGCTGGACGACTACCGGCTCGGAGGCGCCGGGGTCTACGTGCTCCTCGACCTCCCGACGGACGGGCGGCCCGCGTTCGTGGCCCATGACCTCGCCACCGGCGAGGTCACCAACGCCATTGGCGCCATCGATCTGGTCGTCGCCGGCCGGCCCCTTCGCTTCGAGCTCATGGATCTCCGCTAGTCGGCTCCGGCGAAGGCTGCTGCGCACCAGTCCGCTCCGGTACCTGCCCTTCGCGGCGCGTCACGTTCGCCTGGCGACCTGTGCGCGCCAAAGACCGCTGGGGGGGTCGGACACGCAACGCCTGACCGCCAGTTCGCGGCGCGTCACGTTCGCCTGGCGACCTGTGCGCGCCAAGGCCGAAGCGGGGGGTCCGCCTCTCGGCAGTTCGGGCGCGTCATGTTCGCCTGGCGACCGTGCAGTCGAAGCCCGGTCGCGGTTGGGCATCGGCCGCCTCTCGGCAGTTCGGGGCGCGTCACGTTCGCCTGGCGACCTGTGCGCGCCAAAGACCGAAGTCGCGGTCGGCATCGGCCGCCTCTCGGCAGTTCGCGGCGCGTCACGTTCGCCTGGCGACCTGTGCGCGCCAAAGACCGATGCGAGTGTGCGGCCCGGTTAGTCGGCCACCTCGGCGAAGGCGAGGCAGGCGTTGTGGCCGCCGAAGCCGAACGACGTCGAGATCGCCAGGTCGACCGACGGGGAGGGGCGGCCGACGAGGGCGACGTGGTTGAGGTCGCACTGCGGGGTCGGGATGGTCGAGGTTGATGGTGGGCGGCAGGAAGCGGTCGTGGATAGCCATGATCGTCACCATCGCCTCCAGGGCGCCGGCGGCACCGGTGAGGTGGCCCGTCATCGACTTGGTCGACGACACCGGCACCGTCGCCACCGCGTCCCCGAAGGCCAGCTTCAGGGCGCGGGTCTCGGCCGTGTCGTTGAGGGGCGTGCCCGTGCCGTGGGCGTTGACGTAGCCGACCTCGTGGGGCGCCCGGCCCGCCCGCCCCAACGCCAGCCCGACGCAGCGGGCGGCCTGGGTGCCGGTGGGGTCGGGTTGGGTGACGTGGCCGGCGTCGGCGGTGGCGCCGTAGCCGACCAGCTCGGCGTAGATGCGGGCGCCGCGGGACCGGGCGTGGCCCAGCTCCTCCAGCACCAGGACGGCCGCCCCCTCGCCCGTCACGAAGCCGTCTCGGTCACGGTCGAAGGGCCGGGAGGCGGCCTCGGGATCGTCGTTGCGCCGGGACAGGGCCCCGATCACGCAGTACATGGCCATCCCCACCGGCGTGATCGAGGACTCGGTGCCCCCGGCCAGGGCCACCACCGCGTCGCCCCGGCGGATCTGCTCGGCGGCCTCGCCGATGGCGTGGGCGCCCGACGCGCACGCGCTGACGATGGCGAAGTTGGGACCCCGGGCGCCGACATCGGCCGCCACCATGCCCGCCGGCATGTCGACGAGCATGCCCGCGGCGGCGAACGCCGAGACCCGCCGGTAGCCGCCCTGGGCGTAGGCCAGGACCGCGTTCTCGAACAGGGCCAATCCCCCGACCCCCGAGGCGATGATCACCGCCGACTCGTCGGCGATGCGTCGGAGGTCGATGCCGCTGTCGGTCACGGCCTCCCGGGCCGCAGCCACCGCCAGCTGCACCGGCCGGCTGGTGCGACGGGCCTCCTTGTGACCGAGAAGCGCAACCGGGTCGAACCCCTTGACCTCCCCCGCCGTCTGCGAGGGCAGGTCGGACGGGTCGAAGGCGGTGATGCGGGTGATGCCGCTGCGCCCGTCGCGCAGGGCGTCCCACGTGGAGCGGCGGTCGTGGCCGACGGGGGACACGCACCCCATGCCGGTGACGACCACCCGCACCCGAGCGCCGCTCTCCCTGGTCACCGGTCGGTCGCCCGTGGGCGGGGGGCCGCATTCCGGGCCCCGTGGCCGACGGGGGACAGGCACCCCCTGGCGATCGGCACCGCGATCACCGTTCCGCTCTCCGCAGCAGGAGCGCCGCGTTTTGGCCTCCGAAGCCGGAGGCGTTGACCAGCACCGACTGCAATGCCCCGGGACGGGGGCATCCCATCACGTGGTCGAGGGCGCAGTCGGGGTCGACGTGGTCGGGGTCGAGGCCCCGGGTCGCGGGGAGCACGCGGTGGTGGAGGGCGAGGGCGGCCACCAAGACGCCGAAGGCCCCCGCCGCCCCCAGCCCGTGGCCCAGAGCCGACTTGGGGGCGGTGACGGCCAGTCCCGGCCCGTCGCCGAACACGGCCCGCAGGGCCCGGGCCTCGGCGATGTCGCCCAGGGGAGTGGCGGTGGCGTGGGCGACGAGGGCGTCGACCTCGTCCGGCTTCGCCCCCGCGTCGGCCAGCGCCCGGCCCATGGCCGCGGCCGCCCCTCGTCCCTCGGGATGGGGGGCGGCGACGTGGTGGGCGTCGCCCGCGCTCCCCCCGCCCGCCACCACCGCCAGCACCTTCGCCCCCCGGGCCTGCGCCCGATCCAGCCGCTCCAGGACGAAGATGGCGGCCCCCTCCGACGCCACCATTCCCGCCCGCCGCACGTCGTAGGGCCGGCAGGCGGACGAGGGATCGACCCCCGCCGGGGCCAGCGCGCCCGCGTTCACCAGCGACCCCAGCAGGAGGGGCGACAGGGCGCCGTCGGTGGCACCGGCCAGCACCACCTCGGCGTCGCCCCGCTCGAGCATGCGCAGGCCGTCGATCACCGCCTGCACCCCGGCCGCGCACGCCCCCACCCCGCCTAGCACGGGCCCCGTCGCCCCCAGGACGATCGAGGGTTGGCAGGCGGCCATGTTCGCCCCGTAGACGGGGACGAAAAAGGGGCTGACCCGGGTCGGGCGGGCGGCGGCGGGCCCGGCCGCGCCCTCGGCCTCGATCAGCCCGCCGGCCCCGGTGTGCACGACCACGCCCAGCCCGTCGCCGGAGTAGCCGGTGAGGCCGGCGTCGGCCAGGGCCATGACCGAGGCCGCCACCGAGAACTGGCTGAAGCGACCCATGCGGCGGGCGGCCTGGCGGTCGACGTAGTCCTCGGCCCGGAACCACTCCGCTCGGCCCACGACCTCGCACCCGGCCCGGCGTAGGACTTCGGGTGCCGCCTCCAGACCCGAGTCGCCGGCCAGCAGCCGCGTCCATGTGCTGGCGGCGTCTCCCAGGGGGGTGACGGCACCCACCCCGGTGATGACGATGGTGCGAGCCGGCGCGCCAGGCCCCTCCCGATCCATCCCAGTCGCCACCGTACCGCCGGCCGCCATCGGCTCAGGCGCCCTCGGGGTCGAGGCGGCCGTCGTGCATGCGCAGGACCCGGGCCGCCAGGCGCCGGGCGAGGGCGACGTTCTGCTCCACGAGGACGACGGCCGACCCCTCGGCGGCCAGTTCGAGGAGGGCGTCACCGCAGGCCACGGCCAGCGCCGGCGACAGCCCGGCCGACGGCTCGTCGGCCAGCAGCACCCGGGGCCGGGTCGACAGCACCCGTCCGATGGCCAGCAGCTGCTGCTGCCCGCCCGACAGCCCGGCCGCGGGCTCGTCCAGCCGAGCCCCCAACACCGGGAACCGCTCCAGCCACGCCGCCCGTCGGGCCCGGACCCCAGGCACCTCAGCCGTCGGCAGCCCGAGCTCGACCGCCTCCAGGTTCTCCCGCACGGTCAACGACGGGAAAACCCGCCGGGTCTGGGGCAGGAGGCGGAGCCCGAGCCGGGCCCGGCGCTCGGCCGGGAGGCGCCCGAAGGAGCGCCCGTCGAGCTCGACCTCGCCCGCCCGGGCCCGAAGCAGTCCGGCCACGGCCAGCAGGAGCGACGACTTCCCCGACCCGTTCCCGCCCAGCACCGCCACCACCTCGCCCGCCGCCACCTCCAGGTCGACGTCCTGAACGACCGTGGTCATGCCCCATCCCGCCTGCAGGCCCCGCACTGTCAGCACGTCGCCGTCACCGCGTTTTCGAAGGTCGGCCCGCGACCGCGGCGCCGGCTGGCCCCGGCCGGGCCCCGTCCTGTCGGCACCTCATCACCGGGGTCGGCCGGCGCGCGAACGGCGCCGGCTCCAGCTTCGACGGCACACGCGAGGTGGGGTTCGCTCCCCCCTGCGTCAGGCCCCGCGCCGTCAGGCGCATTGTCGTCACCGGGATTCGAGGTCGGAGGGCTGGAGCATCGAGGCCAGGGCGGGGTGGGCGGCGACCTCGTCGTAGGTGCCGGTCGCCACCACCGACCCGTCGGCCATGCCCACCACCCGGTCGCAGACCCGGTCGACGAGGGCGGGGTCGTGTTCGACGACGAGCACCCCGCAACCCCCTTCGGCCAGCGATCGGATGAGGGCCAGCAGCACCTCCGCCTGCTCCGGGTCGATGCCGGCGGCGGGTTCGTCGAGCACCAGAAAGGCGGGCGACGCGGCCACCGCCCGGGCCAGCTCCACCCGCCGCCGCTGTCCGTGGGAGAGGGCCGCCACCGGCCGGTCGGCGAACCCCTCCAGGCCGACGGCAGCCAACGCCTCCCGAGCTCGAGCCGCCAGCTCCCGCTCCCGCCGGCGGAAGGCGGGCGGCCGCAGGCAGGCGCCCGCCAACGAAGGCCGGACCCGCCGTTGGGCCCCGACCAGCACGTTGGCCAGCACCGATTGGGCCTCGAACAGGCGCAGGGCCTGGAACGTCCGCACCACGCCGGCGGCGGCGAAGCGGCGGCTGGACGCACCGGTGAGGTCGACGCCCTCGACCACCACCCGCCCCCCGCTGGGAGCCACCGCCCCCGACGCCAGGTTCACCAGCGTCGTCTTCCCCGACCCGTTGGGCCCCACCAGGCCCACCACCCGCCCCGCCTCCACCGACAGCGACACGTCGACCACGGCATGGACACCGGCGAAGTCCCGCGACACCCCGGCCAGGACGAGCCCGGGCTCCTTCGCCCCGCCCGCCACCGTCACCGGGGGGCCAAACGAGCCAAACGAGGGATGAGCCGGCGACGGCCGGCGCCGACCACGTCGCCGACCAGCCCCAGCCGGGCCGCGACCACCAGCAGGATGAAGGCCCCGGTGACGCCCTCGGCCAGGCCGCCATAGCCGGTCAGGCGGTCGACCACCGCAGTCATGAGCACCGCCGCCCCGACCGTGCGCCCCAGCCGGCCCTCGCCCGCCACCAGCACGACCAGGATGACGGTGACGGTCTGGCTCAACCCGAACGACACCGACGACACGAACCCGTCCTGCACCGCGTAGACGGCGCCGGCCACCCCGGCCAGGGCCGCCCCGACGGCGAACGCGAGGATCCGCAGCCGACCGGTGCGCACGCCAAGGGCCGCGGCCGCCACCTCGTCGTCGCGCAGGGCCGTCCACGAGCGCCCCAACGGCGAGTCCCGCAGCCCCCGCACCAGCACCAGCGCCACCAGCGCCAGCCCCAGGGCGACCGCATACAGCCCGCGCGAGTCGAGCCTCGTCCCGAACACCGACACCAGGGGGATTCCGGAGATCCCGGCCGAGCCGGCGGTGAAGGCGGTGGTGTTGAGGTAGAGCGACTGGAGGATCTCACCCGCGCCCAGGGTGACCAGGGCCAGGACGTCGCCCCGCACCCGCAGCCCGGGCAGACCCACCACCGCCCCCATCGCGGCCGCGGCCAGCGCCGCCGGCAGCAGCGACGCCCAGAACGACCATCCGTGGGCGGTGGTGAGCTGGGCCACGGTGTAGGCGCCGATGCCCATCAGGGGGGCGTGGGCCACCGACAGCTGCCCGGAGAGGCCGTAGGTGACCTGGTAGCCGAGGGCGAGGATGACGGCGATGGCGGCCGTCGTCCCCAGCCCGTAGCCGCGGTTGCCGCCGATCAGCACCGGCACCCCCGCGACGAGGACGAGGCCGGCCAGCGCCACCCCCATCCTCCCGCCCGGCGAGCGAAGGCGGTTCAACCGGCGAGCGCGATCTCCTTCACCGCCCGTGGCCCCGTCTGCTCGTAGCCGATGAAGAACTCGGGCTTGCCGCCGGTGATCTTGAACACGTACAGCCGTCCGCCGATGCGCGACCCGTCCTCCCCGAAGGCGAGCGAGCCCACGCCCGTGTCGGTGATCGAGATCTCCCGCAGGAACCGGGGCAGGTCGCTGCGCCCGGAGGCGCCGGCGGCGAGGGCGGCGGCCACCGCCCGCACCCCTTCGTAGGAGAAGGCGGCGGGGTCGGGGAGCACCGACTGGCCGGTGGCGGCCTGGTACCGGTCACGCAGGGAGATGGTCGCCGGGGTGTCGCGGCTGGCCAGGCTGGGGGTGTTGCCGACCACCCCTTCGGCCAGGGGGCCGGCGGCCTTGAGGAACGTGTCGTTGTTGGTGATGCCGCCGGGGTCGTAGATCGGCACGTCGAGGCCGAGCTCGTCGGCCTGGGTGACGATGAGAGCGTCGAGGTTGGCCAACCCCACCATCACCAGCGAGTCGGGGTTGGCGTCCTTGATCTTGGCCAGCTGCACCCGGAAGTCGGTGTCGGCCGAGACGAACGACTCCTTGGCCACCGGGACGATGCCCTTCTCCTTCAGCCGGTCGACCACCAGGTCGGCCACGCCGTCGCCGTAGGTGCCGGTGAGGTTGATGATGCCGGGCCGGGTGTGACCCGCCTTCAGCAGCTCGTCGGTGACGGAGAAGGAGTAGGCGGGGAACGTCGGGGGCACCACGAAGATCGACTTGGCGTCCTTCGCCGCCTCCAGGATCTTGGGCGACGAGGCGTAGGCCGACAGGAAGGGGAACGCCTCCCGGCTGGCGGTGGGGGCCATGGCCACGGAGACGTCGGAGATGCCGGACCCGACGAACACCATCACGTCCTGGTCGTCGATGATCGTGCGCATGTTGTTGGCCCCGTTGGCGGGGACGCCGGCGTCGTCGAACTCCTTGAAGACGATGGTGGCCCCCTTCAAGGGCCCGTCGGCGATGCCCCCGGCGTCGTTGATCTCGGCTCGCGGCCAGCTGGGCGCCGTTGCGGATGTTGTCGCCGGTGGCCTTGGACCCGCCCGAGAACGGGCCGCCCAGGGCGATCGTGACGGTCTTAGGGGTGACGGTCGTGGGTTCATCGCCCCCTCCGGCGGGCGTGGCCGAGTCGTTCGAGTCGTCGCCGCAGGCACCGGCCATGAGGGCCAGGGTCATCGCCAGCGCCGGTGTTACCAGCCGCCACCTCTTCATCGGGGGATGTCCTTTCACTTCGGTCAGGGCTTGCGGACTCAGACGGAACGGAGGCGCCCCCCGGCCAGCACCCCGCGGGGGACGAGCAGGAGGACGCCGATGAGCAGGGCGAAGGTGGCCACGTCGCGGAAGCGGGTGGAGAGGTAGCCGGACACGAAGCTCTCCACCGTGCCCAGGGCCAGGCCGCCGAGGAGGGCCCCTCGCACCCAGCCGACGCCGCCCAGGACGGCGGCCACGAAACCCTTGAGGGTGGCCTGCCAGCCGAGGGCGACGAAGACCTGGCCGAAGAAGGAGGCGAACAGCACGCCCGCCAGACCGCCGACCACGCCCGCCAGGGCATAGGCCGCGGCCAGGGTCCGGGTGACCGGGAGGCCGTTGAGGCGGGCCAGCACCGGCTCGTCGGCCACCGCCCGGATGCGCCGGCCGGTCACCGTGTACCGGAGGACGAGCGCCACCGCCAGGGGCACGAGAATTCCCGCGGCCAGCAGCCACCACCCGGCGGCGGGCAGCCGGTAGTCGGCGAACAGGTTCGCGGGCCGGCCCGCGAACAGCGAGGGGAAGGGGCTGCTGCCCTCCGGATCGGCCCGGACGGCGACGTTGCGCACGATCAGGGCCACGCCCAGGGCGGGCAGGAAGCCCACACCGGCCATGCCCGCCCGCCGACGGGAGGCCACCGGCGAGTAGACGGCCAGGTGGGCGAGAGTGCCGATGGCGGCGCCGGCTGCCACCGCGGCCACGATCGCCACGCCGGACAGGCCCACGACGGTCGACGTGCCCAGGCCCACGTAGGTGGCCAGCATGAGCGAATCGCCGTGGGCCAGGTTGAGCTGCCCCGACGTGCGCAACACCAGGCTCAGGCCGAGGGCGAAGAGGGAGTAGAGCAGGCCCAGGGTCACGCTCGTCACGCACACGGTGAGGAAGAGTTCCATCGGCCCGGGGACAGTATCAGGCTGGATTGATATGAAGCCCGTCCGTCCGTAGAGTCTCCGACCATGGTGACCGCCGTGACCAAGAACGAGGCCGAACGACTCTCGGAGGACCTTGCGGTCATCGCCGAGCCCCACCGCATGCTCATGCTCCGCCACCTCCGCCGGGGTCCCCGCAGCGCCGGCTACCTGGCCCTGGCGGTCGGGATGTCGCAGCCGCTGGCCGGCTACCACCTCTCGGTGCTGCTCAAGGCCGGGCTCGTCACCAAGAGCCGGCGGGGCAACTTCAGCTGCTACGCGGCCGACCGCAGCGGGCTCCAGGAGCTCCACCGGCGGGTCGGCCGCCTCGTCGGCGCCTCGGGCGCGGTGGCCGAGGCCCCGCCGGCCGACGACCCGTGTTGACCCCCGACGGCCCCAACCCCGACGGCTCCAGCCCCGACGGCGAGGGCCTGTCGCTCGAGCCGTGGTTGGGCACCGAGGTGCGGTGCTACCCGGACCGGGTGCGCACCATCGTCGAGGCGCTCGACCGGGCGGTACGGCTGTTCCCCGACACCGTCGCCCTGGAGACGCCGGAGGGCGACGTCACCTACGCCGAGCTGGCCGAGTTGGTGGAGGGTGCCGCCGAGCGCCTGGCGGAGGAGGGGCTGGTGGCGGGCGACCGGCTGGCCGTCGCCCTCCGCAACGGGCTCGACATCGTCGTCGCCATCTGGGCCTGCGCCCGCACCGGGCTGGTGTTCGTGGGTCTGTCCACCAAGCTGGCCCCCGCCCAGTGGGCCTACATGCTCTCCCACTCGGGGGCGAGCCTCGCCCTCGGCCACCCCGAGTTCATCGACGGCCTGCGCACCGCCGCCGCCGCCGGACTCCCCGCCGACCGGGTGCGAGACGTCGGCGACCACCTCACCGGGCGCCGCCGCCCGTGGCGGGGCGCCGCCCTCGCCTTCCCCGACGAGGACTCCGTCTACGGGGTCATCTACACGTCGGGCACCACCGGCCGGCCGAAGGCCAGCCTGGTCGTGCACCGGGGCACCATGCACTCGGCCACCGCCTACGTCCGCATCCTCAACCTGGTCGCCGGCGACCGCACCGCCATCGTCTTCCCCCTCTACTACGCCACCGGTCACATGGCCCAGGTCACGCCCATGATGCTGGTGGGGGGCACGTCGGTGACGGTGACCGAGGTCGTGCCCCGGGAGTTCGTCCAGCTCATCGGCCGGCTCCGTATCACCTACCTGATGGTCGTCCCCTCCATCTGGCCCCTGCTCCTGCGCGACCCCGACTTCGGTTGGCCGGCGCTGGCCCACGTCGAGATCGGGGCCTTCGGCGGCTCGCCGGTTCCCATCTCCACCATCGCCGCCCTCCGCCAGCGGATGCCCCAGCTGCGCCTGTACGACGCCTACGGGCTCACCGAGACCCACTCCCCGGCCACGATCCTCCTCGACTCGGAGTTCCGCCGGAAGCCCGGGTCGGTGGGACGCCCGGTTCCGTGCGCCGAGGTCCGGGTGGTCGACGACGACGGCCGCGACGTCGCCACCGGCGAGGCGGGCGAGCTCTGGATACGGGGCCCCATGGTGACGTCGGGCTACTACGGCGACCCCGCCGCCACCGCCGCCGCCATCACCGACGGCTGGCTCCACACCGGCGATTACGCCCGCCTCGACGACGAGGGCTACGTCTTCATCCTCGACCGGAAGAAGGACATGATCATGCGCGGCGGCAACAAGGTGTACTCGGTCGAACTCGAATACCTGCTGGTCAGCCACCCCGACATCGCCGAGGCGGCCGTCTTCGGCGTGCCCGACCGGCTGGCCTACGAGTCGGTGGCGGCCTACGTCGTGCCCGCCACCGGGCGCGACGTCGACGTGGCCGTCGTCCAGAGCTGGGTGGCCGGGCGCATGGCCGCCTTCGCCGTCCCCCGCCACGTCCGGGTGGTCGACGCCATCCCCCGCAACCGCACCGGCAAGATCGACAAGAAGGCCCTGAGGGAGACAATGACGAGCGAGTTGGCGACACGGGAACTGGATCGGGCCGGGCTATGACCGATGCCACGACCGACATCGAGCTGCAGCTGCGCAAGGTGGCCGCGGCCCACCTCGACCTCGACCCCGCCCGGCTGCTGCTCACCGCCCGCCTGGGCGACGACCTGTGCGTCGACTCGCTGGACGCGGTCGAGCTCACCATGGTGCTGGAGGACGAGTTCGACATCGCCCTGCCCGACCGGCTGGTGGCCGACGTCCGCACCTACGGCGACATCGTCACCCTCGTCCGCCAGCAGGTGGAAGCCAGGCGGTCGGGAACCGGAGACTAACTTCGTCCGACGATGCCCGTCATGAGCACGACCGAGACCCTGTCGTTTCTCGACGAACGCCACCATCTGGTCCGCCTGGCCACGGTCGACGCCGACAACCGCCCCCACGTGGTGCCGGTCTGGTACCTGCCGGTGGACGGGTCGCTGCTCATCACTCCCCGGTCGGAATCGGCGTGGCTGCGCCACATCGAGGACAACCCGTGGGTGGCGGCGGTCGTCGACGAGGGCGTGCTCCCTCAGCGCAAGGTGATCGTGACCACCAAGGCGGAGGTGCTCTACGAGCCGGGCCAGGACGACGCCTGGCGGGACGTCTACCGGAAGGTCTGTCCTGCGCTACTGGGACGAGGAGGCGGTCGACTGCCTATCTGGAGTCCACCATCCACATCCGCCGCGCCCTCATCAGGGTCCCCGTCCGCCTCGGCACCCCCGAAGTCCAGACGTGGCGGTTGCCGGTGGCCGACGAGGACCCGCGCGGCATCTGGGCTCAGCGCTACGGCCCCGTCATCTTCGGCACGGGGGCCTCGTCGGGGAGTTGCTGAGTGCCGGTGGCACCACGATTTGCGGCTGGGCAGCCCTCTGTTCTGTCGCGCTAGGGTTCGGCCCATGCCGCTGCCCCCTCCTCTGTCACCCGAGGCTCGCCAGAAGGCGCTCGAGAAGGCCGCGGCCGCGCGGCGTCAGCGGGCCGAGCTGAAGGACAAGCTCAAGATGGGCTCCCTGACCCTGAAGGAACTGATCGACCAGGGCGAGAACGACGAGGTCGTGGGCAAGATGAAGGTCCTCACCGTCCTCGAGTCGCTGCCCGGCGTGGGCAAGGTCCGGGCCCGGCGGCTGATGGACGAGATCCGCATCAGCGAGGCCCGGCGGGTGCGGGGTCTGGGCGCCCAGCAGCGGGAAGCCCTGCTCAAGCAGTTCCCGTCGAACACCTGAGACGCCCGTTCTCGAAGCTGGGACCACGGCCGCACCGCTGACGGCTTCGTCCCTCGTCTTCGTCATCGTCGGACCGTCCGGCGTCGGGAAGGGGGCGGTGGCGGCGGGGCTCGTCTCCCGGCTCCCGGACCTGTGGCTGAGCCGGTCGTGGACCACCCGTCCCCGGCGGGTGTCCGACCAGGCCGACGCCTACGTCTTCGTCGACCGGCCCACCTTCGAGGCGGAGCGGGACGGGGGCCGGTTCCTGGAGTGGGCCGAGGTCTTCGGGAACCTGTACGGCACGCCGGTGCCGAACCCGCCCGCCGGCACCGACCTCCTCCTCGAGATCGACGTGCAGGGCGCGGCCCAGGTCGTGGCGCTGCGGGGCGACGCGGTCGTGGTCTGCGTGCGGGCCCCGTCCCGGGCCGCCCAGCAGGAGCGGCTCCGCAAACGGGGCGACGACGAGGCCGTGATCGCCCGCCGCCTGGCCCTGGCCGACGCCGAGGAGAAGGCGTGCCTGGCCCTGGCCGACCACGTGGTGGTCAACGACGACCTTGGCCGGGCCATCGAGGAGGCGGCTGGTATCGTGGAATGGCATCGGTCGCGGCGATCTTGATCTTTCGCGAGTCCAACGCGCCGACGCCACCACCAGAATCAGTCTGAGCCAGGAGTTCGCATGTCCAACGAGCGCGCCAGCATGATCCACCCCCCGATCGAGGACCTGCTCGACAAGGTCGACTCCAAGTTCAGCCTGGTCAGCCTGGCCGCCAAGCGGGGCCGGCAGATCAACTCCTACTTCAGCCAGCTGGGCGAGGGCCTGGGCGCCATCGTGCCGCCCCAGGTGGCGTCGGTGTCCCGCAAGCCCCTCACCATCGCCCTGGAGGAGATCGCGGCCAACAAGATCACCTTCGTCCGCATCGAGGAGCCGGTCGAGGGCGAGGAAGCAGCCCCCGAGGCCTGAACGCCCCGATGAGCGACCTCGGCCGCGCCCGCGTGCTCTTGGGCGTGTGCGGGTCGATCGCCGCCTACAAGGCGGTGGAGGTGTGCCGGCGGCTGGTCGACGCCGGCGCCCACGTGGTGCCGGTGATGACCGCCGACGCGGAGCGGTTCGTGGGGGCCGTGACCCTGTCCGCCCTGGCCTCGGAACCGGTGCGCACGTCGTTGTGGACGTCGTCCGGCGGCGACGACGGGCCCGTGCCCCACATCGCCCTGGCCCGGTCGGTCGACGTCGTCCTGGTGGCGCCGGCCACCGCCCGTTTCCTGGGCGCCTACGCCGCCGGCATCGCCGACGACCTGCTCACCAACGTCCTGCTGGCCACCACCGCCCCCGTGGTCGTCTGCCCGGCCATGCACACCGAGATGTGGGAGCACCCCGCCACCCGGGCCAACGTGTCGGTGTTGCGGTCCCGCGGCGTGCACGTGGTCGACCCCGCCACCGGGCGCCTGGCCGGGGGCGACGAGGGCGCCGGCCGCCTGCCCGAGCCCGACCGCATCCTGGAGGCGGTGGGTGCCGTCCTCGGGCGGCGGGACGACCTGGCCGGGCGTCGCCTCCTCGTCACCGCCGGTGGCACCCGGGAGCCGATCGACGCCGTCCGCTACCTCGGGAACCGCTCGTCGGGTAGGCAGGGAGAGGCGGTGGCGGTGGAGGCCGCGGCCCGGGGCGCGTCGGTGGTGCTGGTGACGGCGGCCACCGACCGACCCCCGCCGGCCGGCATCGAAGTGGTGACGGTCGAGACCGCGGCCGAGATGGAGGCGGAGGTGCTGGCCCGGGCCCCCTCGGCCGACGCGGTGGTGATGGCGGCGGCGGTGGCCGACTTCCGGCCCAAGGCGGCGGCCGACGGCAAGCTGCGCAAGGACGAGGGCGTGCCCGACGTCGTCCTCGAGCCCACCACCGACATCCTGGCCGCCCTCGGTCGGGCCCGGCCCCCGGGACAGGTGCTCGTGGGCTTCGCGGCCGAGACCGGCGACCCCCGGCCCCGAGCCCGGGAGAAGCTGCGGGCCAAGGGGGTCGACGCCATCGTGGCCAACGACGTCACCGCCCCCGGCGCCGGGTTCGGCCACGACACCAACGCGGTGGTGATCCTGGAGGACGACGGGCCGGACCGGATCGTCGAGTCGGAGATCGGCCTCACCTCCAAGCGGGAGGTGGCCCGGGCCGTGCTCGACGTGGTCGCCCGTCGCCTGGGTGATGGGCGCTTGGGTGATGGGCGGCTGGCTGAGTAGCCTTCCTCACCCATGAGCAGCGATTACACGTTCACCTCGGAGTCGGTTACCGAAGGTCATCCCGACAAGATGGCCGACCAGATCTCCGACGCCATCCTCGACGCCATCCTCACCGAGGACCCCACCGGACGGGTGGCCTGCGAGACGCTGCTCACCACCGGGTTGGTCGTGGTGGCCGGCGAGATCACCACCCGGGCCTACGTCGACATCCCCAAGATCGTCCGTCAGACGGTGTGCGGCATCGGCTACGACCGGGAGTCCTACGGCTTCGACGGCAACACGTGCGGGGTCATCACCGCCATCGACGAGCAGTCCCCCGACATCAGCCAGGGCGTCACCACCGCCTACGAGGTGCGGCGGGGTACCAGCGGCGAGGACCAGATCAGCGCCCAGGGCGCGGGCGACCAGGGGATGATGTTCGGCTTCGCCTGCGACGAGACCGACGACCTCATGCCCCTGCCCATCTGGCTCGCCCACCGGCTGGCCCAGCGGCTGTCGGAGGTGCGCAAGGCGGGCGTCCTGCCCTACCTGCGGCCCGACGGCAAGACCCAGGTCACCTTCGAGTACGAGAACGGGCGGCCCGTCCGCCTCAAGACGGTGCTCATCTCCAGCCAGCACCAGCCCGGCCTCGACATCGAGACCCTGCTCAAGCCCGACCTGCGGGAGCACGTCATCAACCCCCTGCTGCCCGAGCAGTTCGCCCACGACAAGTACCAGCTGCTGGCCAACCCCACCGGCAGCTTCGTGCTGGGCGGGCCCCACGCCGACACCGGCCTCACCGGGCGCAAGATCATCGTCGACACCTACGGCGGCGCCGCCCGCCACGGTGGGGGCGCCTTCTCGGGCAAGGACCCGTCGAAGGTCGACCGCTCCGCCGCCTACGCCGCCCGCTGGGTGGCCAAGCACGTGGTCGCCGCCGGCGCCGCCCGCAAGTGCGAGATCCAGGTGGCCTACGCCATCGGCGTGGCCCGGCCGGTGTCGATCATGGTGGAGACGTTCGGCACCGAGAACGTCGACCCGCTGAAGATCGCGGCCATGATCGACGACGTCTTCGACCTGCGGCCGGCGGCCATCATCCGCGACCTCGACCTGCGCAAGCCGATCTACCGGCGCACCGCCGCCTACGGCCACTTCGGCCGCAGCGACAAGGAGTTCACCTGGGAGCACCTCGGCCGCCTCGACGACGTGAAGCGCGCCCTCAGCCTGTAGGAGCGAGCCCCGGCCACCTCCGGCCGCCACCGGGGGGGCGGCGGGGCCCGGTTGGCGAGTTAGCCTCCGCCGGGTGATCGCCCGGGTGGCGCCCGACGTGGCGGGCATCGCCAAGGTGTTCGACTACCTGGTCCCGCCGGCCATGGAGGCCGACGTCCGGGTGGGGACGATGGTGCGGGTGCCGCTGGCCGGGCGGCGCATCGGCGGCTGGGTGGTGGAGCTGACGGACGCGGCCGCGGCCGCCGCCCTCACGTCAGGCCGTCCCCTGCAGCCGCTGGCCAAGGTCACCGGGTGGGGACCATCGGCCGACCTGGTCGACCTCGCCGACTGGGCCGCCTGGCGGTGGGCGGGCCGGCGGTCGGCGTTCCTGAAGACGGCCTCGCCCCCGGGCGCGGTGCGGGGGCTGCCCCGCCGTCCGCAGTCGAGGCTGGCGGCCGGGGCACCGGCCGGGTCCCTGGCCGCGGCCGCCTTCAGCCGGCGATTGGCCGTCGTCCGTCATCCGCCGGCGGACGACCTCCTCCCCTTCGCCCTTGAGGCGTGCGCCCGGGAGGACGCCCTCGTGCTCGCTCCGTCCCTGTCGGCCGCGGGGCTGCTGTCCGCCCGGCTGCGGCGGGAGGGGGTGCGGGTGGCGGAGCTGCCCCGGGACTGGGCCCTGGCCGCGGCGGGGGGATGCGTGGCCGTCGGCGCCCGGGCGGGGGCGTGGGCGCCGAGACCCCGGCTGGGGGCGGTGCTCGTCCTCGACGAGGGCGATGAGGCCTACCAGGAGGAGAGGGCCCCGACGTGGAACGCCCGCGACGTGGCCGGGGAGCGGGCCCGGCGGGCGGGGGTGCCGTGCGTTCTCACCTCGCCCCACCCGTCGCTGGAGGCGCTGGCGCGACCGGGGGCGGAGCTGCTGGCCCCCTCCCGCACCGAGGAGCGGTCCGGCTGGCCCATCGTGGAGGTGGTCGACCGGCGGGACGAGCCCCCGGGATCGGGTCTCTACTCCTCCCGCCTGGTCACGCTATTACGAGAGGCGGAGCCCGGACGGCGAGTGGTGTGCGTCCTCAACCGCAAGGGGCGGGCGCCGTTGCTGGCCTGCGTGGCCTGCGGCGAGCTGGCCCGCTGCGAGGTGTGCGCGGGCCCGGTGGCCGACGCCGGTGAGGCCACGTTGGAGTGCCGCCGGTGTCACGCCACCCGTCCCGCGGTGTGCATCGCGTGCGGCGCGACCCGGATGAAGGCATTGCGGGTGGGCGTCACCCGGGCCCGGGAGGAGCTCGAGCTGCTCGCGGGACGGCCGGTGGCGGAGGTGACGGCGGGCGACGGCGGCGGCGTGCCCGACGCACCCGTGGTGGTGGGCACCGAGGCGGTGCTGCACCGGGTGGCCGGCGCCCACGCGGTGGCCTTCCTCGACTTCGACCACGAGCTGCTCGCTCCCCGCCACACGGCCGGCGAGCAGGCGCTGGCCCTGGTGGCCCGGGCCGCCCGCCTGGTGGGGGGCCGCCACGACCATCCCGGGGGACGGATCCTGGTCCAGACCCGCCTGCCGACCCACGAGGTGGTCGACGCGGTCGTCCACGCCGACCCGTCCCGCTTCACGCTGGTGGAGTCGGCCCGCCGGGCCGCACTGCGCCTGCCTCCGGAAACGGCCCTGGCCGTCGTCTCGGGCGAGGCCGCGCCCGCCTACGTCGAGGGTCTGGGCCCGGAGGTCGAGGTGCTCGGGCCGTCCGACGGCCGCTGGCTGGTCCGGGCGCCCGACCATCAGGCGCTGGCCGACGCCCTGGCCGCGACCCCCCGTCCCCCGGGCCGGCTGCGGGTGGAGGTCGACCCCCGGCGGGTGTGACCCCTTCCCGAACGCCGGGCAAATGGGTACCGTGGATGAACGCTGACGTCGCCTCGAACAGAGGGGCACGTGATGGGGCGAGCAGGGAGACGCTCGTGGTCGTGGGTAGCCGGCCGGTACCCGACGCCTTCCGGGCCGACGTGCTGCGGATGGGCGGGGCGGTGTTGTTGGCCATCACCGGTGAGCTCGACGTGGCCACCACGGCCCAGTTCCGCGCCTCGGTGGAAGAGCTCGACGACCCCGCCGCGCCGTCCCACGTCACCGTCGACCTGAGCCGCCTCGACTTCATCGACGCGGCCGGGATCGCGGCCCTTCTGTCGTTGCGCAACGCCATCGACGCCGCCGGCGGGAGCATCCGCGTCCGATCGGCCAAGTCCCACGTGCGGCGGGTGCTCGAGCTGACGGGCGTGATCGACCTCCTCGACGCCGGTAGCTCGTCCTAGCCCAGCCCCGTCGCCCGACCGCCGCCACGCATGGCCTTGCGATGCCAGCGGCGGGGCCGCGGGTAGCCTCGACCGAGATGGCTCTCTTCCCCATCCGCACCTTCGGCGACCCGGTCCTGCGCCAACCCGCGCTCCAGGTCACCGAGTTCGACGCCGACCTCCGGCGCCTGGCCGACGACATGCTCGAGACCATGTACGAGGCGCCCGGCGTGGGCCTGGCCGCGCCCCAGGTGGGCATCCAGAAGCGGATGTTCGTCTACGACATCAACGACGGGTCGGGCTGGGGCATCGTGGTCAATCCCACCCTCACCAACCACCACGGGGAGTGGGAGTACGTCGAGGGGTGCCTGTCGGTGCCCGATCTCCACTGGCCGATCCTCCGTCCCAGCCGGGTCCTGCTCAACGGCTTCGACGCCGACGGCAAGCCCATCACCGTCGAGGGCGACGAGCTCATGGGCCGGATGTTCCAACACGAGGTCGACCACCTCGACGGCATCCTCCTGCTGGAGCGCCTCGACCCGGTCCAGCGCAAGCAGGCCATGCGGGCCCTGCGCCAGCGCACGCTCGGCCTCACCGGCGCCTAGGCGGCTCGGCGAAACCCCTGCGCCTCGTCTTCCTGGGCACGCCCGAGGTGGCGGTCGGCCCCCTGCGGGCGCTGGTCGACGCCGGCCACGACGTCGCCCTGGTGGTGAGCCGGCCCGACCGGCGCCGGGGCCGAGGGGGCGCATTGGTCCCCAGTCCGGTCAAGGCGGCGGCGGTCGAGCTGGGCCTGCCCGTCACCGACCGGGTCGACGACGTGCTCGCGGTCGGAGCCGAGCTGGGCGTGGTCGTCGCCTACGGCCGGTTGATCAAGCCCCCGGTGCTGGCCGAGGTGCCCATGGTCAACCTCCACTTCTCCCTCCTGCCCCGGTGGCGGGGGGCGGCACCGGTGGAGCGGGCCATCCTCGCCGGCGACCAGGTCACCGGCGTGTGCCTGATGGCCCTGGAGGAGGGACTCGACACCGGCCCCGTCTACGCCTGCCGGGAGCACCCGGTGGGGGCGGAGGACACGCTGGACGAGCTGCGGTCGACGCTGTCGGCAGAGGGGACGGAGCTGTTGGTGCGGCTGCTCGACGAGGGCCTGCCGGAGCCGGCGCCGCAGGTGGGGGAGCCGACCTACGCGGCCAAGATCGACCCCGCCGAGCACCACCTCGACTGGACCCAGCCGGCGGAGCACCTCCACCGGGTGGTGCGCCTGGGCCAGGCGTGGACCACCTTCCGGGGCAAGCGCCTGCTCGTGCCCCGGGCCACGGTGGCGGCGGTCGAGGGGAGCGGACTGGCCGAAGGCGAGCTCGACCCGTCCACCCTCCACGTGGGAACCGGCGGGGGAGGGGCGCTCACCCTGGTGGAGGTGCGCCCCGAGGGGAAGGGCGCCCAGCCGGCCGCGGCCTGGCGCAACGGGGCCCGCCTCCAGTCCCGGAGAGCATCTCGGGACGTGAGGTCGGAGCCGCCACGTACCATCGGCGGCGTGAAACTGCAGGCCAAGGTGCTGACCGTGTCCGACGGGGTCGTCGGCGGGACCCGGGAGGACAAGTCGGGAGCGGCCCTCGTCGCGCGGCTGACGGCGGCCGGCTACGACGTCGTCGCCCGGGAGGTGGTGGCCGACGGCACCGACTCGGTGGCCGACGCCCTCCGGGGGCTCACCGCCGGTTTCGAGGGGTTGGTCGTCACCACCGGCGGCACCGGCTTCGGACCCCGCGACCTCACCCCCGAGGGCACGGCCGCCGTCCTCGACCGTCACGCGCCCGGCCTGGCCGAGGCCATGCGCCTGGCCAACCCCGACAAGGGCCGCCTCTCCCGGGCCGCGGCCGGCACCGTCGGCACCGCCCTCGTCCTCAACACCCCCGGTTCGACCGCGGGCGCGGTGGAGACCCTCGAGGCCGTCCTCGACGTCGTCCCCCACGCCCTCGAGCTCCTCGCCGGCCGCCCCACGGAGCACCCGTGACCGCCCAAACCGCCCTTAGGTGTGAAGTTGCCGTCGAGTGTGCGAAAAGGTACATATTTTGTACATTTCTGCACACTCGACCGGGGTCGCTCGGGTGATCGACGGCGACGAGGCGGCCATGGGGCGGGCTATCGGGCTGGCGGCCGGCGTGCGGACGTCGACGTCGCCCAACCCGTGGGTGGGGTGCGTGATCGAGCCGGCCCATGGGCGCGCAACGTTCGCGGGCGCGACCGAGCCGCCAGGAGGTCGTCACGCCGAGATCGTGGCCCTGGACGGGGCCGGGTCCGACGCCGCCGGAGCCACCCTCTTCACCACCCTCGAACCGTGCTCGCACCACGGCCGCACGCCGCCGTGCGTCGAGGCCATCGTCGCCGCCGGAATCACCCGGGTGGTGGTGGCGGTGGAGGACCCCGACCCCCACGTCGACGGGACCGGCATCGCCCACCTGCGGGCGGCGGGGATCACGGTCGACGTCGGCGTCCTGGCCGACCAGGTAAGGGCCCAGCTCGCCCCCTACCTCAAGCACCGCACCACCGGCCGTCCCTACGTGGTCCTCAAGCTGGCGGCCACGCTCGACGGGCGCACCTCGGCGGCGGACGGGTCGAGCCGGTGGATCACGGGCGAGGCGGCCCGGGACGACGTCCACCGGCTGCGGGCGGAGAGCGACGCGGTGATCGTCGGGGCGGGCACGGTCCGGGCCGACGACCCCGCCCTCACCGTCCGCAACCGGAAGGGCGGCAAGGATCCCCTCCGGGTCGTCCTCGGCCACGCCCCCGCCGGCGCCCGGGTCCACCCCGCCCTCGAGCTCGAAGGCGACCTGGAAAAGGTGCTCGACGAGCTCGGCCACCGCCACGTCCTCCAGGTCCTGGTCGAGGGCGGGGCCACCGTGGCCGGCGCCTTCCACCGCCAGGGGCTCGTCGACCGCTACGTCATCTACCTGGCCCCGGCCCTGGCCGGTGGCGACGACGGCCGTCCCCTCCTCGCCGGCCCCGGGGCGGCCACCATCGACGACGTGTGGCGGGGGCGGATCGTCGACGTCACCCGGCTGGGCGACGACCTCCGCATCGAGTTGGAGCCCCCGTGTTCACCGGCCTGATCGAGGAGCTGGGACGCTTCACGAGCCGCCTCGACCACCGTTTCACCTTCGAGGCAGCCACCGTCCTCCGCGGCACCGCCCTGGGCGACTCCATCGCCGTCAACGGCTGTTGCCTCACCGTCGTCGACCTCACCCCCACCTCGTGGTCGGCCGACGTGGTCGACGAGACCCTCTCCCGCACCACCCTGGCCGACCTCCAGCCGGGCGACCCCGTCAACTTCGAGCGCCCCCTCCGCCTCGACGGACTGGTGGGCGGCCACCTCGTCCAGGGCCACGTCGACGCGGTGGGCCAGGTCACCAACCCCGCGCCCCATCTCGCGGTCCACGCCCCCGACACCCGCTACCTGGTGGAGAAGGGGTCTATCTCGGTCGACGGAGTCAGCCTGACGGTGGTTGACTTGACCGACGAAGGGTTCACCGTGGCCGTCATCCCCCACACGGCCGAGGTCACCACGCTCGGCCGCCGCCGGCCCGGCGACCGGGTGAACCTCGAGTACGACCTCATCGCCAAGTACGTCGCCAAATCCGTTAGTCGACTTCTTCCAGGACGGTAAACGAGTGCCCTTCGCCCCCATCGACAAGGCCGTGGAGGCCTTCGGCCGCGGCGAGATCGTGGTCGTGGTCGACGACGCCGACCGGGAGAACGAGGGCGACCTGATCGTCGCCGCCGAGTACGCCACGCCGGAGAAGATCGCCTTCTTCCTCAACCACACGTCGGGCGTGATCTGCCTGCCGATGCTGGGAATGCGCCTCGACGAGCTCGAGTTGCCGCCGATGGTGGCGGCCAACACCGAGTCGAACCGCACCGCCTTCACCGTGTCGGTCGACGCCCGCCACGTCACCACCACCGGCATCTCCGCCGCCGACCGGGCCGCCACCATCGCTGCCCTCATCAACCCCGCCACCACCCCCGTCGACCTGGCCCGCCCCGGCCACGTCTTCCCCCTCCGCTACCGGCAGGGAGGCGTGCTCAAGCGCGGTGGCCACACCGAGGCCGCGGTCGACCTGGCCCGCATGGCCGGCCTCTACCCGGCCGGGGTGCTGTGCGAGGTCGTCACCGAGGACAAGACGTCGATGGCCCGCCTCCCCGAGCTGGAGGCCTTCGCCGCCGCCCACGGCCTGCTCCTGATCACCATCGCCGACCTCATCCGCTACCGGCGCCAGTCGGAGAAGCTGGTGAAGCGGGTGGCCGAGGCGCAGATCCCCACCGAATGGGGCGACTTCACCTGCTACATCTACGAGTCGCTGCTCGACGGCGACCAGCACGTGGCCCTCGTCCGGGGCGCGGTGCAGGGCGAGCAGAACGTGCTGGTCAGAGTGCACTCCGAGTGCCTCACCGGCGACGTGTTCGGCTCCCTGCGCTGCGACTGCGGCCTCCAGCTGCAGGGGGCGTTGGAGCGGGTGGCGGAGGCGGGCATCGGCGTCGTCCTCTACCTCCGGGGCCACGAGGGACGGGGCATCGGCCTGGCCCACAAGCTGCGGGCCTACGCCCTGCAGGACCAGGGAGCCGACACCGTCGACGCCAACCTCCTGCAGGGACTGCCCGTCGACAGCCGGGAGTACGGCATCGGCGCCCAGATCCTGGTCGACCTGGGCATCACCACCATGCGCCTGCTCACCAACAACCCGGCCAAGTACGGCGGCCTGGAGGGCTTCGGGCTCGACATCGTGGAGCGGGTGCCGCTGCAGTCGGTGCCGACGTCGCAGAACCTGAGCTACCTCCGCACCAAGCAGCAACGCCTGGGCCATCTCCTCGAGGGCCTGGATTGACAGGGGGCGCTGGAATGACAGAGGGCCTCGAATGACAACCTACGAAGGGTCCCGCCGGGGCGACGGCCTGCGCATCGGGGTGGTGGTGAGCCGGTTCAACGACGTGGTCACCGGCCTGCTCCTGGAAGGGACGTTGGAACGGCTGGCCGAGCTGGGCGTCGACCAGGCGTCGATCACCGTCGCCCACGTCCCGGGCGCCTTCGAGCTGCCCCTCGTCGCCCAACGGCTGGCGAGCTCGGGCGACCACGACGCCGTCATCTGCCTGGGGGCGGTCATCCGGGGGGAGACCGACCACCACATCCACGTCGGGGGACAGGCGGCCGCCGGCTGCCAACGGGTGCAGCTCGACACCGGCGTGCCGGTCGTCCTGGGCGTCCTCACCACCGACACCCTGGAGCAGGCCCTGGCCCGGGCCGGCGGGCCCCACGGCCACAAGGGCCACGACTCGGCGGTGGCGGCGGTGGAGATGGCCGACCTCCTCCGCCAGCTGCCGAAAGCCGAGGCCACGAGGGATGGGACCTAGCCCGATGCTGCGTCTCGTCCTGCCCAAGGGCTCGTTGGAGAAGGCCACCCTCGAGCTGTTCGAGTCGGCCGACCTGGCCGTGAACCGCTCGTCGTCGGTCGACTACCGGGCCACCATCGACGACCCCCGCATCGTCGACGTCCGCATCCTGCGGCCCCAGGAGATCCCCACCTACGTGGCCGAGGGTCTGTTCGACCTGGGGATCACCGGGCGGGACTGGATCGAGGAGACGGGCAGCGAGATCGTGTCCCTGGGCCAGCTCCACTACTCCAAGGCCACCGCCCGCCCGGTGCGCATCGTGCTGGCCGTGGCCGGCGACTCCCCGTTCAACTCGGTGGCCGACCTGCCCCCCGACCTGCGGGTTTCCACCGAGTACCCCCAGCTCACCCGCCAGTTCCTGGAGAAGAACGGGGTCAGCCAGCCCGACATCCGCCTGTCGTACGGGGCCACCGAGGCCAAGGTGCCCGACATCGCCGACGCCGTCGTCGAGATCACGGAGACGGGCCGGGCCCTGCGGGCAGCGGGGCTGAAGGTGATCGAGACGATCCTGGTCAGCTACACCGAGCTCATCGCCAACCCGGCGGCCTACGACGACCCCGACAAGCGCCACGCCATGAACCAGCTCCACACCCTCCTGCAGGGCACGCTCGAGGCCCGAGGCCGGGTGCTGGTGAAGCTCAACGTCGGGGAACCCGACCTCAAGCGGGTGATCGAGCTGCTGCCGGCGCTCAAGGCGCCTACCGTGGCCCAGCTCTTCGGCGGCGACGCCTACGCGGTGGAGACGGTGGTGCCCAAGACGGAGATCAACACCCTGATCCCCGCCCTCAAGGACGCCGGCGCCACCGACATCATCGAGCTCCCCATCTCCAAGATCGTGCATTAGCGGGGGACGACGGGCATCGGCGGACGACGGCCTCGCGCCGGCACCGTGGCCGCGCTGGCGGTCGCCATCGTGCTCGTCCTGACGGGGGACGGCCTGGTGATCCGGGAGGCCATCCGGTCGCGGGGAGACCCAGTGTTCGCCCAGGGTGGGGCCTTCCTGGGCGCGGCCCAGGCCGGCAGCACGACGACGTCGCCCGTGGCCGTCACCGTCGCCCGCAGCACCACCTCGCTCTGGCCGGCACCGACCGCGGCGACTCCAACCACGACCTCCACGACGACAACCACGACGGCCCCACCCGCGGCCCAGCCCGGGCCGCAGCCGACGCGGCCCCCGGCGCCCGGCCGGTACACCTTTGCCGTCGTGGGCACGGAGAGCGCCTCGATCGTGGGCAGCCGGACGTTCGAGCCCCAGCTGACCGTCGTCGTGCACGCCGCGGCCGGGCTCGGCCCCGACCAGGTCGTCCTCGACTACACGTTCTCGGCGCAGCACGAGGAGAGGGAGATCGCGACCTACGGGGCGGACGGCGTGTCCCTCACCCACGAGGGCGGGTCCGTCACCTTCGGCCTCGTCACCGAGGCCAGCGAGGTCACCTACGACCGGCCGATGACGCAGATCCCGACTCCGCTGGTGCCCGGTACCACCCGGGCGGGGACGAGCACCGCCCGGTCCCCGGGGGGCACCGTCGTCCGGGTCGACGACTGGGAGACCCGGGTGACCGGGAGCGAGACCCTGGTCATCGCCGGGATGCCGGTGGAGACCTGGGTGGTCCAGTTCTCCCGGAGGAGCCGTCCCGGCGGCGAGGTCCTTACCCAGCGCCTGACCCTGTGGTTCGATCCCGTACGGCGGCTCAGCGTCAAGGTCGACGACCAGATCCACGCCGACCGCGTTGAGGGAATCCTGACACTCACCTACGACGCCCGCTACACGGCGACGCTGTCGGCGTGATCGCAGTATCGACCGACGACAAAACGCGCCAAAGAAGCCGAGCAGAGAGACCACGTTGTCTCTCCGCTCGGCTTCTCTTCGAGGGCTAGCCGGGACGGACCGGCCCTTCGAGGATGGAGACGATGCCCAGTCCGTCGAGGATCGTCCCACCCACCGGATTGGTGAGCCGCACCCGGAAGGTCTCCTTGGTCTCGTTGGGCATGTCCTTGGAGTTCAGTGGGATCAAGACGTCGGTGTAGGTCGCCTTGGCCGGGATGACCACGTCCACCGACGTGGGTGTGTAGTCGCTGCCAGCCAACGCGCTGAGCGGCATGTTGTCCTCGGTCGCGAGGTGGACCTTCACCGAGGTGCAGGGGGAGCGGGTGAGCCGGACCCTGACGACGGCGACGCCGTTGACTTCGTAGTTCGACCCGTCGTCCACCGAGAAGGCGGGCGTGGGGCTCGGGCTGCACAGAACGGGGCCGGCGTGGGCGGGCGTGACCCCGGCGCCGAGCATGGTGCCGACGGCCACGGCCGAGGCGGCGAATCCCAGGATGGCACTCTTGAAGTTGATGTTCTTGTTCATTTCGAATTCTCCTTGTTCTCATTTGGTGAGCGATGAACCCTCGTTTTCGAGAAGTTCTTACAAGGAGCACATTCGTGGATTTCGGTGCTGCGCTCAATGGTGCAGGCCGCATTCCTCTGTAGCGGTGGCAGGCCTACGGCTAGCCTTACCCCCGCGGGTGTGCCAGGCCTTGGTTCGGTATCGCCACCGCGTTGCCGAATCGTCCGGGGCTGGGCGCAGGTGCCCCGGGACCGCCCTCAGGTCGGCGGCGGGGGGGACGGGTTGGTCTTGGCCTCCACGAAGGCCATGCGCAGCTGGGCCAGGCCCTCCCGCAGGACCCGTTCGTTGGGGCCGAAGCGGGGGCCGACGGCGTCGATGACCGCGGCCATGGCGTCGATGGCGACCTGGGCGTCGTCGAGCTGGGGCGGTTCGGGGGCGAGGTAGAGGGCGGCCAGCTCGAACAGGGCCATGGCGTGGTTGGCGACCATCACCACCGCCGGGGTGGCCAGGACCTGCTGCTGCATGAGCAGCATCTGCTCCGCCATCTCCTCGTCGGTGAGGTCGTCGGGGCCGGCGGGGCCCCCTTGAGGTTGCGATCGGGGAGCCGGCTCGGGCTCCGGTCGACCGACTGGGCGCTCCCCCGACGGTGTCCAGATCGAACTCATGCTGCTACCCTAACCAGACAACTGAAGAACGGAAGCGGGGCCCCCAGCAGCGATGCGACGGGCCCCCACCCGGCCACCAGCGATCGGAAGTACAGAGCGATCGCGCCGGTGCGTGCGGGTCGATCGACCGCTGAGGCGGGCGTCGCTTCCTCGACGTCCGCCTCTGTACGCGTTTCAGGCCAGTTCCATCTGCATAAGGAGTGATGCCGCATAGCTGCACCGGAGAGTGCCGACCCCAGGATCAACGACCGGATCCGGGCACGAGAGGTTCGTCTCGTCGACCCTGATGGCAACCAACTGGGCATAAAGCCCCTGCCCGAGGCCCTGTCCATCGCCCGTGAGTTGGAGCTCGACCTGGTGGAGGTGGCACCTCTCGCCGACCCGCCCGTCTGCCGCATCCTCAACTACGGGAAGTGGAAGTACGAGGCGGCCCAGCGGGAGAAGGAGTCACGGCGGAAGGCCACCAACGCAGCCATCAAGGAGATGAAGTACCGACCCAAGATCGGCGGCGGCGACTTCGACACCAAGACCCGCAAGGTCGGCGAGTTCATCGAACAGGGTCACAAGGTCAAGATCACGATCATGTTCCGAGGCCGCGAAGTCGCCCACCCCGAGTTGGGGAAGCGGATTCTCGACCGCATCGCCGAGCAGCTCTCGACGGCCAAGGTCGAGGCCGCACCCAAGCTCGACGGGCGCAACATGATCATGGTGCTGGCGCCCGATCGCCGGGCCCGCCAGGCCAGCCAGGCCAAGGAGCACGAGAACGACCACGAGCAGCAGCAGGGCACCGAGCAGGGCACGGCGGCGGCCGGCAACGGCCAGACCTGAGCACCAGCTACCAAGAGGGAAGAGCTGAATCAATGCCGAAGATGAAGACGCACCGCGGCGCGGCCAAGCGGTTCAAGGTGACCGGCACCGGCAAGATCATGCGCCGCAAGGCCTACCGGGCCCACATCCTGGAGAAGAAGTCGTCCGTCCGCACCCGTCGCCTGGCCCGTCCGGCCGAGGTCACGGGCGGCGACAAGGCCCAGGTCAAGCGCCTGCTCGGCCTGTAACCCTCCGGCTCTCCCCGACACTCCCCGCAAGAAAGAGAAAGGTAGGAACTCCATGGCCAGGGTCAAGCGCGCAGTCCACGGTCGGAAGCACCACCGCGCAGTCCTCGAGGCGGCCAAGGGGTACTACGGCAACAAGAGCCGCTCCTACAAGGCGGCCAACGAGCAGGTCATGCACTCCCTGCAGTACGCCTTCCGCGACCGGCGGGCGCGCAAGGGCGACTTCCGCCAGCTGTGGATCCAGCGCATCAACGCCGGTGCCCGCGTGCACGGGATGAGCTACAGCCGCTTCATCTCCGGCCTGCGGGAGGCCGGCGTCGAGGTCGACCGCAAGATCCTGGCCGACCTGGCCGTCCGCGACGACGTGGCCTTCGCCGCCCTGGTGAAGGTGGCCCAGGCGGCCAACGACAAGGTCGACGCCGACCGGGCCGAGTCCGCCCGCGCCGAGTCGGCCAGCGCCGAACCCGATGTCCCTGGCGCCGATGTCGCGGAGACCAGCGCCGCCTCGTGAGTCCCGCCCCGGCCCCGGCGAACGGGTTGGGGTTCAAGCACAAGCGGGTCCAGCGGGTGCGCAAGCTGGTGCAGCGCCACACCGCCCGCCAGGCCGAGCGCTCGTTCGTGATCGACTCGCTCAAGGTTCTCGATGCCGCCCTCGACGCGGGCGCGGCCGTCGAGTCGCTCTACCTCCCGCCGGGGGGCGCCGACCACGAAACCGTCCAGCGGGCCCTGGCCGCCGGCATCCGGGCGTCGGACCTGGCCCCGGGCGTGTTGGAGCGGGTGGCGGGCACGGTGACGCCCCAGCCGGTGCTGGCCGTCGCCCCTTACGTCGACGTGGCCCTCGACGCCCTGCGGGACGCCGATCTGGTGGTGGTGTGCGTCGACGTCCGGGACCCGGGGAACCTGGGCACCGTCCTGCGCACGGCCGAGGCCGCGGGGGTGGGCGGGGTAATCTGCTGTGACGGCACCGTCGACGTCTACAACCCGAAGACCGTCCGGGCGTCGGCTGGATCGCTGTTCCACGTACGTGTCGTTGCAGGAGGGGAGCCTGACGAGGTGCTGGCGACGCTGGCCGACTGGGGACTGCACCGCATCGCCACCCGGCCCACGGGCGGTCAGGCCTACCACCAGGCCGACCTGGCCCGTCCCACCGCCATCGTCCTCGGCAACGAGGCGTCCGGCCTGCCGGCCGGGCTCGACCGGCTGCTCGACGAGACGGTGACCATCCCCATGGCTGGGCGGGGGGAGTCGCTCAACGTCGGCATGGCCGCCGCCGTCCTGTGTTTCGAGGCCGCCCGCCAACGCGCCTCATGAGCCAGCCGGGTCGGGACGAGCTCGACCGTCTCCCCGACGCGGTCCTGGAGTGCGACGGCGACCGCCGGGTGCGGGCCGTCAACTCGGCCATGGTCGACATGCTGGGCTACCCCGCCGACCAGTTGGTGGGGCGCGAGGTCGACGAGGTCATGGCCCCCCGAGGCAACGACGGCGAGCGGCTGCTGGCCGGCGGCTGGCACCGGTCGAGCCGGCTGCGGTCGGTCACCCGCATCCCCGAGCACGAGGTGCGGCTGCGGGCGGCCGACGGCACCGAGGTGCGGGTGATGCTCACCGGCCGCTACGAGCGCGACGCCGACGGCGGCATCCTCGGAGCGGTGGTGGTGCTGCGCGACGGCGCCCGCCGGCGCCAGGCCGCGGCCCAGGGCATCGAGGTCATCTCCACCGTCAGCCACGAGCTGCGCTCGCCGCTCACGTCGGTGAAGGGGTACACCAGCCTGCTCCTGAACCGGTGGGACCGGCTGGCCGACGAGCAGAAGCTGATGATGCTGGAGCAGGTCCACCACGACGCCGACCGCGTCACCCGCCTGGTCACCGAGCTGCTCGACATCAGCCGGCTGGAGAGCGGGCGCCTCGTCCTGCGCCGGCAGATGGTCGACCTGGCCCAGCTGGTGGTGGTGGTGGTCGACAAGGTGCGCATGATCGAGGCCGACGTGCGGGCCGAGGTCGACTTCGACGAAAACTTCCCGCAGGTCTACGCCGACCCCGACAAGATCGAGCAGGTGCTGACCAACCTGGTGGAGAACGCGGCCAAGTACGCCGACCCCAAGGGGGTGCGGGTGCAGGGCCGGATCGGGCCCGGCGACGGCGAGGTGTCGGTGGCCGTCGTCGACCAGGGCGAGGGCATCCCCGAGGCCGACCTGCCCCGGGTCTTCACCAAGTTCTACCGGCGGGCGGAAACCCGCCCGTCGGGGTCGGGACTCGGGCTGTGGATCAGCCGGGGCCTGGTGGAGGCCCACGGCGGCCGCCTGGTGGTGGAGTCCGAGGTCGGCGTGGGGTCGGTCTTCCGCTTCACGCTCCCTACCGCGGTGCCGGAGGAGTTGCTGTGACGCCGGAGGAGGTCGAGGAGAAGGGATTGGCCCGGATCGCGGGCGCGGGCACCCTCGACGAGCTGAAAGTGGCGGAGACGGAGGTGCTGGGCAAGCGCTCCGACCTGTCCGGGCTCAACCAGCAGCTGGGGCGCATGCCGGCCGATGAGCGCAAGGAGGCGGGGCGGGCGATCAACGGCGTGCGGGTGCGGCTGACCGAGGCCCTTGAGTCGCGGCGGGTGGTGCTGGAGGCGGAGGACCGGCGGCGGCGGCTGGAGGCGGACCGGCTCGACCTCACCGAGGTGGTCGGGCTCGGCCGCCCGGGGCCACCTCCACCTGGTCAACCAGACCCGCCGCCAGCTGGAGGACGTCTTCGTCGGCATGGGCTACTCGGTGGCCGAGGGTCCCGAGGTGGAGACCGACTGGCACAACTTCGAGGCCCTCAACATGCCCCCCGCCCACCCCGCCCGGGGCATGTGGGACACCCTCTACGTGAAGCTGGGCGAGCCCGAGTCGACCCTGCTGCGCACCCACACCTCGCCGGTGCAGATCCGGGTGATGACCTCGCAGCCGCCGCCCATCTACATCGTCGCCCCCGGCCGCACCTACCGCCGCGACACCCCCGACGCCCGCCACCTGCCCGTTTTCCACCAGATCGAGGGTCTGGTCGTCGACCGGGGGATCACCTTCGGCGATATGGCCGGCACCATCGAGGCCTTCACCTCGGCGTACTTCGGGCCCACCATCACGTCCCGGCTGCGACCGTCGTACTTCCCCTTCACCGAGCCGTCGGCCGAGTTCGAGGTCACCTGCATCTTCTGCGAGGGCAAGGGGTGCCGGGTGTGCTCGCAGTCGGGATGGATCGAGCTGGGCGGCTGCGGGATGGTCGACCCCAACGTGTTCGAGGCCGTCGGCATCGACCCCGAGGAGTGGCAGGGGTTCGCCTTCGGGTTCGGCATCGACCGCTGCGCCATGCTCCGCCACGACATCGACGACATCCGCCACTTCATCTCCAACGACATCCGCTTCCTCGAGCAGTTCTGATGCCCGCGGTCCGCGGTTCATGCGTCCGTAGCGTGGTGAAATCGGCCGATCGGGCCGAAATCACCACGCTTCCGATGATCCGAATCCGCACCGGCGCCGTTTGGTGCGTCCGGAGGGACGTGGAATTTGCCGCGACGACCCCGATCACGTCCCTTCGGATGCACGAAACCGAGGTCGCGTGAAGGTCCCCCTGTCCTGGCTGTGTGATTTCGCGCCCTTTGGCGACGATGTCGCCGACCTTGCGTCGTCGTTGTCGGAGTTGGGGCTGGTCGTGGAGGGTGTGGAGCGGGTGGGGGAGGGGCTGGACGGGGTGATCGTGGCCCGGGTGGTGGCCACTTCGGTGCATCCCGACGCCGACAAGGTGCAGCTGGTCGAGGTCGACACCGGCGACGGCGCCGGGGGGACCCGCCAGATCGTGTGCGGCGCGTTCAACTTCGGGCCGGGCGACCTCGTCCCCCTCGCCACCATCGGCGCCCAGCTGCCCAACGGGATGCAGATCGCCCGGCGCAAGGTGCGGGGGCAGTGGTCGGAGGGGATGTTGTGCTCGCCGTCGGAGCTGGGCCTGGCCGACGACCACTCCGGGATCATGATCGTGGAGGCGGAGGGCGCGGCGCCGGGCATGCCCCTCGCCGACGCCCTCGGCATCCACCCCGACGCCGTCTTCGACCTCGACATCACCCCCAACCGGCCCGACGCCCTGTCGGTGGCGGGCGTGGCCCGCGACCTGGCCGCCCACTACCGCCTGCCCTTCGCCCGGCCCGAGCCCCCGCCGCTCCCCGCCGACGACGGTTCCTCGCCTGCCACCGTGGTGGTGGAGGCCACCGATCTCTCGGCCCGCTTCACCGGCACCGTCATCCGGGGCATCACCGTCGGCCCCTCGCCCCGGTGGCTGGCGGGGCGGCTGACCATGGCCGGCATGCGCCCGATCAGCAACGTGGTCGACGTGTCCAACTACGTCATGCTCGAGCTGGGCCAGCCCAACCACGCCTACGACCTCGACCGGCTGGGGGGCGGGGGACTCCTCGTCCGCCGGGGCCGGGAGGGCGAGACCATCGTCACCCTGGACGAGGTCGAGCGTCGGGTCGGCCCCGACGACTGCCTCATCTGCGACGCCGAGAGCGCCCCGGTGGGCGTGGGCGGGGTCATGGGCGGGGCGTCGTCGGAGATCTCCGACGCCACCACCACCGTCCTGTTGGAGTCGGCCTGGTTCCGGCCCGATGCCATCGCCCGCACGTCGAAGCGCCTGGCCCTGCGATCGGAGGCGTCGGTGCGCTTCGAGCGGGGGGTCGACCCGGCGATCACCGACCGGGCCGCGGCCCGCTTCGTCGAGCTGCTGACGGGGATGGCGGGGGGCGAGGTGGTGGGCGGCATCATCGACGTCACCGACCCCGACCAGCTGCCGGGCCCCGTCACGGTGGCCGTCCGCACCGCCCGGGTGAACTCCATCCTCGGCACCGACCTCACGTCGGAGCAGGTCAGGGGCTATCTGGAGCCGATCGGCTTCGAGACCGCCACCGTCGACGACGACGGCACGCTCGCCGTCACCATCCCCCCGTGGCGTCCCGACAGCGAGCGGGAGATCGACGTCATCGAGGAGGTGGCCCGCCACCACGGCTACAGCCGCATCCCCCGCACCCGGCCGCCGGTGGCCACCGTCGGGCTCCTCAACCCGTACCAGCGCGACCGGCGGCTGGTGGCCGACATCCTCGTCGGCGCCGGCCTGTCCGAGGCGTGGGCGACGTCGTTCCTCGCCCCCGACGACCTGGCCCGGGCCGGCCTGCCGGCGACCGCCATCGAGGTGGAGAACCCGCTGGCGGCGGAGGAGTCGATCCTGCGCCCGTCGCTCCTCCCGGGGCTGCTCAAGGCCCTCGTCACCAACGCCAACCACCGCCGGCCGGACGTGGCCCTGTTCGAGGTCGGACACGTCTTCCTGCCGCCCGCCCCCGCTACCGACCACCGCCTGCCCGACGAGCCCGAGCACCTGGCCGTGGTGCTGGCCGGCCGCGACGCCCCCGAGGCCGTCCGCACCTGGCGGGCCCTGGCCGCCGGGCTACAACTCGACGACGTCCAGCTCCGGGCCGCCACCCGCCCCGGCCTCCACCCCACCCGCACCGCCGAGCTGGTGGCGGGGGCGGACATCGTCGTCGGAACCGTGGGCGAGGTCGACCCCGGCGTCTTGGCCGCCCATCAGCTCGACGGCCCCGTCGGCTGGATCCAGCTCGACCTGGGCCTTCTCCTCCGCGACGCCCCCCGCCGTCCGGCCACCTTCCGCCCCATCAGCCGCTACCCGTCGGCCGACATCGACCTCGCCTTCGTGGTCGACGACGACACCCCCGCGGGCGACGTCGAGCGCACCCTGCGGGTCGCGGCCGGCGACCGTGGTCGAGCAGGTGGAGCTGTTCGACGTCTACCGGGGCCCGGGCGTCGACCCCGGCCGCCGCAGCCTCGCCTTCCACCTGCGCTTTTCCGCCCTCGACCACACCCTCACCGAAGACGAGTTGTCGGCGATCCGCCGCCGCTGCATCGAGGCCGTCGAGACCAACTGCGGCGGCCGCCTGCGGGGCTGAGGCCCTAAGCCGGAGCCGGGACCCGGTCTCGATGGCAGGACCGTTGTGCTCGGACAGTCGCACCCGCCCAGAACAACAACGTCGGACCCGGTCCACGTGGACCCGCCGACCCGGTTGGCCGGCCGATGGCGACCGACGTGCCCGATGACGAGGTGCGGGCCCGGCCGGGCCCGCCGTCGAGGGCTCAGGTCGTCGAGGTTGGGCCGGTGGAGGGTGGTGGGGCGGGGTCGAGTTTGAAGCCGAAGACGATGTCGTGGGCGGCTTGGTAAAAGGTCGATGCGGTGGGGACGTTGATGCTGCAGAGCACGAAGCCGCGGGGTGCGCTGACCGTGTACGGGTACGGGTAGGCCTCGTAGGCGGCCGCGGGGATGGTCGCGCAGGACGTTCCGTCTTGGAAGGTGAAGGCGACGGAGTACACGGCGCCGCTCGAGTCATAGACGCCGCTGGCGCCGACGACAGGGTTGTCCGGCGGCACCGGGACCGCTTGGCTTTGCCAGGTGAGGAACCCGTCGGGTGGGTCGCGGGTCCAGGCCACCGGCGGTGGTTGCCCGTCCTTGAGCACACCGACGTATGCCAACCCCTGGTCGGGTGGGCCGTAGGTCACCTGGGCGCCTTGCACGAGATGCTTGATGCGGTGGGTGGTGGCGTCCTCCAGCCAGTGGATGACGATGTTGGAGACCGGAGTATCGGGTTCGCCCTGGTATGCGCTGCTGGTGCTGGCCTCGTACTCGGGTTGGCGTGCGGGCGGGTTGCCGGCCAGGGGCATGGACTCGGTGGCCGTGTACCAGATCTTGACGCTGTTCAGAACCGACCGGGGCACACTGCCTGCGCCGGGGGCGAAGTACGGCCACGTCACACTGAACGCAGCGACCGAGGTCGTCAGGGAACGGGAGTAGACGTTCAGGTCGTTGAAGGACGCCAGCTTGGAGCCGGAGATGGCGCTTGTCAGCCACGTCGTCACATAGTCCGAGTAGGCGTTGATCGGTCCCTCGGTGGAGGAGTCGCCGGTCAGCGCGGCCGCCGTGCAGAAGCCGCGCTGGGCTCCGTCGCGCAGCAGCGCCAGATGCAGGTTGGCGAACTGGGCGAACAGCGGCAGCAGTGCCGCCTGGTAGTCCTCCTGCTGGAAATCGTCAACGCTGCCGATGAACGCGGAATTGGCCGCGTCCCACATGCTGTGCGAGTCCTCCCCGTTGCCGTCGGGGAGGAGCGTGTCCTGATAGTTGACCAACACGTTGTGAAGGTCGGCCAACGTCGTCTGGACGCTGTCGATGACCTCTTGGGCGATGGCCTGGTCGACCATTTTCTGGGCCTGGTCGGCGACCTGGCTCCACAGGTCGGGCTGGTCCTTCGGCCAGAACAGCGAGACCAGCGCGGCCAGGATTCCGCCGACCATGGGGATCTCGCCGAGGCCCGTCGTGATGAAGGCCAACCCCACGGAATTCCAGTCCAGGGTCGGGGCGGCGTCGCCGGTGTCGTCCATCCAACCCTCCGTCGTGATCGTAGAGGTGCTCGGCGGTGCGCTCCTCGGGCCCGTCCAGGCGAGCCTATATTGGTCCTGCGGGCGATGGCGACAACCGCCAGAAGCCGGCGTCAGGGGGTGCAGCGAGCCCTTGCCCGCTGCCGGCCTTCTCTAGGTGGCGCCGCCCCCGCGCCACTTGGCCGCGTTCTGCATCCGCTCCTGGGTGCCGCCCAGCGACGCCCGGTAGGCCTGGCGGCGGGGGGAGAAGCGCAGCCCCTCCTCGTCGAACTCCTCGTCGGTGCGGGGCCGGAAGTGGACGGCCAGGTACTCGGAGGGGTCCTCGCCCGCATCCATCATCCGGCACGGCACCAGGAACAGGCAGGCGGCGCACTTCTCCGGCTCGGGATCGGGGTAGACCTCGATGTCGGGGTCGCGCACGAGGATGGCGTCGGCGGCCATGCGCCGACTGATCGGCTCCATGGTGGCCCGGGAACGGGTGATGTAGGTGCGCCGCACGTAGTCGTTGCCCTCCCGCTGGACCACGTGGTCGGAGCCGTCGTCGACGTACTTGCTCTCGATGGCCGACGCCACCCGCCGGAAGTTGATGTGACGGGCGCCCTTGGAGTGGTCGCGCATGTCCTCGCCCGCCGGCTCGGGGGACGGGGCCGCCCCCTCCAGCTCGTCGCTCCCGATGCGGAGCTCGTTGTAGACGGTGCCGGCGATGCGCAGCTGAGGGTAGGCGTACTCCAGTGCCCGCTGGCCGAGGAGGGTGCGGGTGTCGCCGAGCAGCTCGTCCTCGTCGGCGAAGCTGTCCCAGACGACGCGGTGGTCGACGACCCAGTACTCGTCGTCGGGGGTGGACATCACCTGGTCGATCCGGCCGAAGTACCGGAGCTCCCGCTTCAGGTCGGCCGAACCGAGGTCGTTCTCGGGGGCGTCGGGGTCGGGGACGGCGGTCCAGATGTCCTCGTCGGCGAGGATGGAGTCGAGGTCGTCGGCCGAGGTGGCCCAGTCGAAGTAGCGGTTGAGCACGGCCAAGCCCAGCTTGAGGAACTTCTGGAACTCCTCGTCCATCTCCGGTGTGACCTCGTGGTACTCGGCGTAGGCGGTGCGGTCCTCGAGCATCTTGCGCTCGAAGCCCTTCAGCGCCACCGGCCGCACGATGACCCGGCTCCAGTCGTCCATGGCCGGGAAGTACCAGACGGCGAGGGCCTGGTGCATGGCCAGGTCGAAGTCGTACATCTTGGCCGGCTTGACGGGCACCAGGTTCTGGCGCAGCCGGCTGTCGAAGTCCCACTGCCGCCGGCAGGCGCGGAGGACCTCCATCTCCTTGGGACGCACCACGATCGTCCAGCCACCCATGGGTTCAACTCTACCGACGAGGCGGGCTTTCACAACCATGACCTGACACCCGGAAGTCGGTCGCATAATCATGCACGACGGTGTATGGTTGGCGGCCATGGTTGACGTCGGGATCGTCGGGGGGTCGGGGTACACGGGCGCCGAGCTGCTGCGCCTGCTGCATGGTCACCCCGACCTGCGGGTGGCGTGGGCCACCGGCGACACCCAGGCGGGCACCGCGGTGGGCGCCCTCTACCCGAGCCTGGCCGCCGCCTACCCGACCATGGTGTTCGACACGTTCGACCCGGCGATGGCCGCGGCCGTCGACCTCGTCTTCCTGGCCCTGCCCCACGGGGCGTCGCAGAGGCTGGTGCCCGACCTGCTCGCCGTCGCCCCCGACACCCGCCTCGTCGACCTGGCCGCCGACTTCCGGCTGAAGGACCCGTCCGCCTACGAGCAGTGGTACGGGGAGGCCCACACCGCCCCCGACCTGCTCGATCGTTTCGCCTACGGCCTGCCCGAGCTGCACCGCAAGGACATCCTGGGCGCCACCGCGGTGGCCGCGCCCGGCTGTTACCCGACGGCGGCCGCCCTCGCCCTGGCTCCCCTGGTGGCGGCGGGCGTGGTCGAGGCCGAGGGGATCGTGGTCGACGCCGCCAGCGGGGTGTCGGGGGCGGGTCGCACCCTGCGCCACACCTCCCACTTCGGCACCGTCAACGAGGACTTCGTGGCCTACGGGCTCCTCGACCACCGCCACACGCCCGAGATCGAGCAGGCCACGGGGGCCACCGTCCTCTTCACGCCCCACCTCGCCCCTATGACGAGGGGCATTCTCGCCACCTGCTACGCCCGCCCCGCCGGAGGCGCCACGTCTACCGCCAACCTTCTCGACCTCCTGCGCGACGCCTACGCGGGCGAGCCGTTCGTGGTCGTCGGCGACGCCCCTCCGTCGACCAAGGCCACCTGGGGCTCCAACACCGCCCACCTCACCGCCCGCTACGACCCCCGCACCGGGTGGGTGGTGGTGCTGGCCGCCATCGACAACCTGGTCAAGGGGGCCTCGGGGCAGGCGGTGCAGTGCGCCAACATCGTCCTCGGCCTCGACGAGACGGCCGGCCTCTCCCCGGTGGGCGTGTACCCGTGACCTACCTCTCATGAGTGGCGTGTCCTCGCCCGACGGGTTCGTGGCCGCCGGCGTGGCCTGCGGGATCAAGGCCAGCGGCGACCCCGACCTTTCCCTCGTGGCCACTGCCGACGGCCACCCGGTGAGCGCGGCCGCCGTCTTCACCACCAACCAGGCCACCGCCGGGCCGGTGAACGTCACCCGGGCCCACCTGGCCGCCACGTCGGGCCGGGCCGCGGCCGTCGTCCTCAACAGCGGCTGCGCCAACGCCGCCACCGGCGCCACCGGCGACGCCGACGCCGAGCGCATGTGCGAGCTGGTGGCGGCCGCCCTCGGCTGCGCCGCGAGCGAGGTGCTCGTCTGCTCCACCGGACTGATCGGCTACTACCTCCCCATGGCCGAGGTCGAGGCCGGGATCCCGCCCCTGGTGGCCGCCCGCCGTGCCGATGGGGGGCCGGCCGCGGCCCGGGCCATCATGACCACCGACACCGTCCCCAAGGAGGTGTCGATCACGGTCAACGGCTACACCGTGGGGGGGATGGCCAAGGGCGCGGCCATGCTCGCCCCCGACATGGCCACCATGCTGGCCGTCCTCACCACCGACGCGGTGGCCGAGCCGGACGAGCTCCTCGCCCACCTGCGGGCGGCGGTGGCCGACTCCTTCAACGCCCTGGTGGTCGACGGCTGCACGTCCACCAACGACACCGTGATCGTGCTGGCCAACGGCCGTTCCGGGCAGCCCCTCGACGGGCACGTGCTGGCCCAGGCCTGCACCGAGCTGGCCGAGATGATGGCGGCCGACGCCGAGGGCGCCACCAAGCTGGCCCGCATCCGGGTCCACGGGGCCGCGTCCGACGCCGACGCCCGCCGGGCGGCCCGCAAGGTGGCCGAGAGCCAACTGGTGCAGTGCTCCCTGTTCGGCGCCGACCCCTACTGGGGCCGCATCGTGAGCGAGCTGGGCAGCTCGGGGTGCGAGTTCGACGGCCGCCTGGTCTCGATCGCCTACGGCGGGGTGGAGGTGTGCCGGGAGGGCATCCCTGCCGACCACAACGGGGCCGAGGTGGCCGCCCACCTGGCCGGGCGCCACGTGGACATCACCGCCGACCTGGGCCTGGGCGACGGGCGGGCGGCGATGCTGTTCACCGACCTCACCCCCGCCTACATCGACGAGAACATGCGCACGTCGTGAACCTCACCACGTCCCTGGCCAAGGCCCAGGTGCTCGTCCGACGCCCTGCCCTACATCCGCCGCTTCGCGGGCAAGGTCGTCGTCATCAAGTACGGCGGGGCGGCCATGAGCGAGCCCGGCCTGGGGGCCCTGTTCGCCCAGGACGTCGTCCTCATGCGCATGGTCGGCATCCGGCCGGTCGTCGTCCACGGCGGCGGGCCCCAGATCGGCCAGCTCATGCAGCGCCTGGGCAAGGAGCCCGAGTTCCTCGACGGGCTGCGGGTCACCGACGCCGACACCCTCGACATCGCCCGCATGGTGCTGGTGGGCAAGGTCAACCGCGACATCGTGGCCAGCATCAACGTCCACGGGCCGCTGGCGGTGGGCGTGTCGGGGGAGGACGCCGGCCTCATCATGGCCACCGCCCGTTCACCCGAGCTGGGCTTCGTGGGCGACGTGGACGGTGTCAACCCGGGGCTGCTCGAGCGCCTGCTGGCCGAGGACCTCATCCCGGTGCTGGCCACCATCGGGTCCGACACCGACGGTCAGGCCTACAACATCAACGCCGACACGGTGGCGGGGGCGGTGGCCGAGGCCCTGAAGGCGGAGAAGCTCGTCTACCTCACCGATGTCGTCGGGCTCCTGTCCGAGGTCGGCAACCCCTTCAGCCTCATCACCACCACCTCGGCCGACGAGCTGGAGGGCCTCCTCTCCACCGGCCGCATCAAGGGGGGGATGATCCCCAAGATCGTCTCCTCGGTGCGGGCCGTGCGCAACGGCGTCGGCCACGCCCACATCCTCGACGGGCGCGTCCCCCACGCCCTGCTGCTGGAGGTCTTCACGCCCGAGGGCGTGGGCACCATGGTGACGCCGTGACAACGACCGGGACCACGTCGACCACCACCGACGACGACCGCTGTCGTCTCGACGGTGCTCATGCCCAACTACGCCCCGCCGCCGGTGACGTTCGTCCGAGGGGAGGGCTCGTGGCTGTTCGACGCCGACGGCAAGGGCTACCTCGACTTCCTCGGGGGGCTGGCCGTCACCTCCCTCGGGCACTGCCACCCGGCGGTGGCCGAGGCCATCGCCACCCAGGCCCGCACCCTGCTCCACGTGAGCAACCTGTACGGCAACGAGGTCGGGCCCGAGGTGGCGGCCACCCTCGACCGGCTGCTGGGCGGCGGCGGCAAGGTCTTCTTCTGCAACTCGGGGGCGGAGGCCAACGAGTGCGCCATCAAGCTCGCCCGCCGGTGGGGTGGTCCCGGCCGCTACGGGGTGGTGAGCGCCTACGGCTCCTTCCACGGGCGCACCCTGGCCACCCTCCACGCCACCGGCCAGCCGGCCAAGCACGAACCGTTCCAACCCCTGCCGCCCGGGTTCCGCCACGTGGCCCTGGGCGACATCGAGGCCCTGGCCGCGGCCATCGACCCCTCCATCGCGGCGGTGCTGCTGGAGCCGGTGCAGGGCGAGGGCGGGGTCAACGTCGCGCCCCGGGGCTGGCTGGCCGACGTCCGCCGCCTGTGTGACGAGAAGGGTGTCCTGTTGATCATGGACGAGGTCCAGACCGGCCTCGGGCGCACCGGCCGGTGGTTCGGGTTCGAGCACGAGGGCATCCGGCCCGACGTCGTCACCCTGGCCAAGGCCCTGGGCAACGGCATGCCCATCGGCGCCTGCTGGGCCCGGGCCGAGATCGCCGACGCCTTCCGTCCCGGCGACCACGGCACCACCTACGGCGGCCAGCCCATGGCCACCGCCGCCGCCCGGGCGGTGCTGGCGGTGATGGAGGCGGAGGACGTGCCGGCCCGGGCGGCCCGGGCCGGAGCCCGTCTGGCCGAGGGACTGGCGGGGTTGCCGGGCGTGGTGTCGGTGCGGGGACTGGGATTGCTGCTGGCGGCCGAGCTGTCGCCCGACGGGCCCTCGGCAAGGGACGTCGCCCTGGCCGCGCTGGAGCGGGGCCTGGTGGTCAACGCCGTCACCCCGACGGCCATCCGGGTGGCCCCGTCGCTCCTCGTCACCGACGACGAGCTCGACCAGGCCCTCGCCGTCCTGGGGGAGGTGTTGGCCCGATGAGGCCCAGATCATGAGACATTTCCTGGATGTCGACGACCTGGATCCGAACGAGCTGATCGACGTCCTCGACCTGGCCGAGCTGCCCAGCCCGCCCCCGCTGCTGGCCGGCCTGGGGGTGGCCCTCATCTTCGAGAAGGCGTCCACCCGCACCCGGGTGTCGATGGAGATGGCGGTGGTGCAGCTCGGCGGCCACCCGGTGACCCTGCGGGCCGATGAAGTCGGCGTCGACGACCGGGAGCCGGCGGAGGACGTGGCCAAGGTGCTGTCGGGCTACTGCGCCGCCCTCGCGGCCCGGGTGTACCACCACGAGCGGCTGGTGCGGATGGCGAGCGCGTCGGCGGTGCCGGTGGTGAACCTCCTGTCCGACGACGCCCACCCGTGCCAGACGCTGGCCGACCTCCTCACCCTGCGCCAGTGCTTCGGCCGGCTCAAGGGTCTGACCGTGGCCTACGTGGGCGACGGGAACAACGTGTGCCGGTCGCTGATGACGGCCGCGCCCCTGGCCGGCCTCACCCTGCGGGTCGCTACTCCGTCCGGGTACGAGCCCCCGCCGGCGGGATGGCGTCGATATAGGTAACGACCCCATGGCCGCCGCTGCCGGGGCCGACGCCGTCTACACCGATGTGTGGGCGTCGATGGGCCAGGAGGGCCAGGCCGTGCGCCGCCGGGAGGACTTCGCCGGCTTCACCGTCGACGACGCCATGATCGCCGCCGCCGCCCCCCACGCCGTCTTCCTCCACTGCCTGCCCGCCCACCGGGGCGAGGAGGTCTCGGCCTCGGTTGTCGACGGTCCCCACAGCGTCGTCTGGCGCCAAGCCAACAACCGGGTCCACGCCCAACGCGGCCTCCTCCTCTGGCTCCTGGGCGCCCGCCCATGACGCCCCCCGTCCTGCGAACTGGTGACGGTTCTCCGCAGGATGTTCGGTTTCGCGTCCCCAGTTCGGCCTGGCGGGCGGCGTCGTGACCGCGCCGGGGCGGGACCCATTGATCTCGGGCGGCCAACTCCGGCTGGCCAAGCCCCAGCGCCAGCACCGGTTGGCTCGCATCATCGAGGCCCAGGCCGTCACCAGCCAGGCCCAGCTCGTCGACCTGTTGGCGGCGGAGGGGGTGGTCGCCACCCAGGCGACCGTTTCCCGCGACCTCGACGACCTGGGCGCGGTCAAGGTCCGGGTGGCCGGGGGCGAGCCCGTCTACGCCATCCCCGAGCACGCCAAGGAGCGCCTGGTCCCCGAGGAGCACCTGCGCCGGGTCCTCGGCGAGTGGGTGGTGGAGGTGGCCCACTCGGGCAACATGGTCATCCTGCGCACCCCTCCCGGGTCGGCCCACGTGGTCGGCTCCGCCCTCGACCGGGCCGGCCTGGCCGACGTCCTCGGCACCGTCGCCGGCGACGACACCGTCCTGGTGGTGGCCTCGGAACGGGCCGGCGGTCAGCGAGTGGCCCAGCGCCTCAGCCGGTTCGCGTTCGGCACACCTGTCCCCACCCCGACCGAAGGAGAAGAGTGAACCGTGGCTAAGCGGGTCGTGTTGGCCTACTCGGGGGGGCTCGACACCTCGGTCGCCGTCCGTTGGCTGATCGAGGAGAAGGGCGTCGAGGTGATCGCCCTGGCCGCCGACGTGGGCCAGGGCGCCACCGACTCCCCCGACACCCTCCGCCATCGGGCCTTGGCCGCGGGCGCCATCGAGGCCATGGTCGTCGACTGCAAGGCGGAGTACGCGGCCGACTTCGTGGCCCCCGCACTCAAGGCCAACGCCCTCTACGAGGGCCGCTACCCGCTGGTGTCGTCGTTGTCCCGGCCGGTGATCGTGAAGCACCTGGTGGCCGCGGCCAGGGAGTTCGGCGCCGACGCCGTCGCCCACGGCTGCACCGGCAAGGGCAACGACCAGGTCCGCTTCGAGGTGTCGACCCGGGCCCTCGCCCCCGACCTGGAGGTGCTCGCCCCGGTCCGGGAATGGGGCATGACCAGGGAGGACTCGTTCGACTACGCCATCCGCCACGACATCCCCATCCGGGCCAACCGCACCACCCTCTACTCCATCGACGAGAACCTGTGGGGCCGGGCCATCGAGTGCGGGATCATCGAGGACCCGTGGGCCCAGCCGCCGGAGGACGTGTTCACCATGACGGTCCCCACCGCCACCGAGCCGACCGAGCTGGTGATCACCTTCGAGGCGGGCCTGGCGGTGGCGGTCGACGGGGTGCGCATGCCCCTGCACGAGCTGATCCCGGCCGTCGGCACCGTGGTCGGGGCGTACGGGTGGGGCCGCATCGACATGGTTGAGAACCGGCGGGTCGGCATCAAGAGCCGGGAGTGCTACGAGGCCCCCGGCGCCCTCGCCCTCATCCAGGCCCACCAGGACCTGGAGGGGCTGACCCTGGAGCGCGACCTGGCCCACGAGAAGCTCCGCCTCGAGCCCCGCTGGGCCGAGCTGGTCTACGACGGCATGTGGTTCTCACCCCTCAAGGAGGCGATCGACGCCTTTGTCGACGAGAGCCAGAAGTACGTGACGGGCGACGTCCGGCTGCGGTGCACGCCGGGGCAGTGCGCCGTCGTCGGCCGGCGCAGCGACGTGAGCCTCTACGACTACGGCCTGGCCACCTACGACGCGGCCGACACGTTCAACCACGCCGACGCGGCCGGCTTCGTCCGGCTGTGGGGCCTGGGCGTGCAGACGTGGGCCGGCCGCCAGGTCCGGTCGGGCCCCGGCGGCGGCGGCGACGGCACCGGCCCGGGCCCGGGTCCGGAGCGCGGATGACCCTCTGGCAGGGACGGCTCGACGTGGAGGCGGCCGACGGGCTGATGGCCTTCACCGCCAGCCTGCCGATCGACGTCCGGCTGGCGGCCGACGACGTGGCCGGCTCCAAGGCCCACGTGCGGGGCCTGCAGCGGGGCGGCCTCATCACCGCCGAGGAATCCACCGCCATCCTGGAGGCACTCGACACCATCGGCGAGGAGTTGTCGTCGGGCACGTTCCGCTTCGGCCCCGGCGACGAGGACGTGCACACCGCCGTCGAGCGTCGGGTCACCGAGCTGGCCGGTCCCTCGGGGGCCAAGCTCCACACCGGGCGCAGCCGCAACGACCAGGTCGCCACCGACCTGCGCCTGTGGACCAAGCGGGAGCTGGTCGGCGTCGCCCGCAAGGTGGTGGCCCTGCAGCGGGTCCTTCTCACCCGGGCCCAATGGGCGCTCGAGAAAGGCGTCTACCTCCCCGGCTACACCCACCTCCAGCGGGCCCAGCCGGTGCTGCTGGCCCACCACCTGCTGGCCCACGGCTGGGCCCTGGCCCGCGACATCGACCGCATCCTCGACGCCCGGCGGCGGGTCGACGTGTCCCCCCTGGGCGCGGGCGCCCTGGCCGGCACGTCCCTGCCTCTCGACCCGGTCGGCACCGCCCGCGACCTGGGCTTCGCCGCCGCCTTCGACAACTCCCTCGACGCGGTCGGCGATCGTGACTTCGTGGCCGAGTCCCTGTTCGACCTGGCCCTGCTCGGCGTCCACCTCTCCCGGATCGGGGAGGAGATCGTGCTCTGGTCGAGCGCCGAGTTCGGGTTCCTCCGCCTGGCCGACGAGTGGGCCACCGGCAGCTCGATGCTGCCCCAGAAGAAGAACCCCGACGTGGCCGAGCTGGCCCGGGGCAAGGCCGGCCGCCTCATCGGCAACCTGGTGGCGGTGATGGTGGCGCTCAAGGGCCTCCCCCTCGCCTACAACCGCGACCTCCAGGAGGACAAGGAGCCCCTCTTCGACGCCGTCGACCAGGTGGGATTGGCCTTGGACGCCCTCACCGGGTTGCTGGCGACGGCCACCTTCGAGGCGCGCCGGATGGCCGCCGCCGCCGACTCCCCCGAGTCGGCCGCCATCGACCTGGCCGAGTGGATGGTGGTGCGGGGCGTCGCCTTCCGGGCCGCCCACGGCATCGTGGCCGAGCTGGTGCGGGAGTCCTTCGACCGTCATGTGCCCCTGGCCGAGCTGGTGGCGGCGTCGCCCCACCTGGGGGCGGACGCGGTGGCCCTGCTCGAGGCGGGCGTCGCCGTCACCCGCCGCACCACCCCCGGCGGCGCCGGCCCCGGACCGGTGGCCGAGCAGCTGCGCCGCTTCCGATCCCGCCTGGAGGTCGACGGGGAACGGTTGGCCCGCGGTTGACCGAAGCGGTCCCCCTGGCCCGGGACTTCTACCGCCGGCCGAGCCTCGAGGTGGCGCCGGACCTGCTCAACAAGCTGCTGGTGGCGGGGGATGGCCGTGCCGGGCGCGTCGTGGAGGTGGAGGCGTACTGCGGAGCCGACGATCCCGCCAGCCACGCCTTCCGGGGTCGCACCGCCCGCAACGCGACCATGTTCGGCCCCCCCGGGCACCTGTACGTCTACTTCACCTACGGGATGCACTTCTGCGCCAACGTGGTGTGCGGGGAGGACGGGGAGGCGTCGGCCGTGCTCCTCCGGGGCCTCACGCCGGTAGCGGGGATCGACGACATGTGGGCGGTGCGCCCCGCCTGCCGGCGCGAGCGCGACCTGTGCGCGGGACCGGCCCGCCTGTGCCTGGCCCTGGGCATCGACCGGTCCTTCGACGGCGCCGACCTGGTGACGGGCGAGGGCGGGGTGGTCGTGGCCGACGACGGGACGCCGCCGCCGGCGGTGGCCGCGGTCAGCGGACGCATCGGCCTCCGGGTCGCCACCGACCGCCCCTGGCGCTACCACGTCCCCGGCGCCCCCGGCCTGTCCCGCCCCGGCTGAGACCGGTCGGTACCGGGCCATGCCGTGCATCGGCGGCGCCGGCCGCTCGTCGTTGTCGCGTTAGACCGGGTCCAGCGCCGGTCGCCGCGGCGCTTGCTTCCTCGGTCTTTGGCGCGTCGATGCCGGATAGCGACCCGGGCGCGCCAAAGACGGCGAACAGGGGGTCCAAGTGAGCCGCCGCGGCGGCTTGCTTCCTCGGTCTTTGGCGCGTCGATGCCGGATAGCGACCCGGGCACGCCAAAGACGGCGAACAGGGGGTCCATGCGAGCCGCCGCCCGAGGACGTGCGGCTTGCTTCCTCGGTCTTTGGCGCGTTGATGCCGGATAGCGACCCGGGCGCGCCAAAGACCGGCGGACGGGGGCCCGATGCGGTCGCCGCTGCGGCTTGGCTTCCTCGGTCTTCGGCTCGTTGATGCCGGGTGGCGACCCGAGCGCGCCAAAGACCGGCGAACAGGGGGTCCAAGCGGGGCCGCCGCCGAGGGAGGTGCCGCTGCGTCCTCGGTCTTTGGCGCGTTGATGCCGGATGGCGACTCGGGCGCGCCCCAGAGCGACGGGGGCCGGTCCCGGGGC